>CAVZNB010000012.1:0-371908 GCA_963776535.1 uncultured Acidobacteriaceae bacterium
ACAAAGCCGTCGAGGCGGCCGACGCGGGTGGAGTGGGGGGCGGATTTAACCAGCTCGGGGTCTTCGTCGACTTCCCTGGCGATGGAGCGCATGGCGTCGATGAACAGGTCGAGCTCTTCCAGCGATTCGCTCTCGGTGGGCTCGATCATCAGCGCGCCGTGGACGATGAGCGGGAAGCTGACGGTGTAGGGGTGGAAGCCGTAGTCGATGAGGCGCTTGGCGATGTCGCCGGTTTTGACGCCTTTGGCGGCCTGGCGCTTGTCGCTGAAGACGACCTCGTGCATGGAGGGGGTTTTGTAGGGGAGCTCGTAGAGGTCTTCGAGCCTGGCGCGGATGTAGTTGGCGTTGAGGACGGCGTCTTCGGTGGTTTGGCGCAGGCCGTCGGGGCCGTTGGCGAGGATGTAGGCCAGGGCGCGGATGAACATGCCGGTGTTGCCGTAGAAGGCGCGGACGCGGCCGATGGAGTTGGGGCGGTTGTAGTCCCAGGCGAGCTGGCCGGCAAGCTGCGATTCGTGGTCTCCCACCGTTTCCGCCTTTTTCTCCTTGAAAAACCGCGGAGCGGGTGGGGCACCCTGCGTCCCCGGAGACGCAGATCCGTCGACTCCGCCTGGCGATGAAGCTGCGAAACTCCGCTCAGGATGACGATCATTTTTCTTGCGGACCAGGACGGGCGTGGGGAGGAACGGCTCGAGGAAGGCTTTGCAGGCTACGGGGCCGGAGCCGGGGCCGCCGCCGCCGTGGGGGGTGGAAAAGGTCTTGTGCAGGTTGAGGTGCATGACGTCGACGCCGAAGTCGCCGGGGCGGGCTTTGCCGACCAGGGCGTTCATGTTGGCGCCGTCCATGTAGAGCAGCGCGCCCTTGGCGTGGAGGATGTTGGCGATCTCGGCGATCTGGCTCTCAAACACGCCAATGGTGGAGGGGTTGGTAAGCATCAGCGCGGCGGTTTCTTCGTCCACCTGGCGGGTGAGCGCCTCAAGATCGATGCCGCCTTCGGCGTTGGACTTGAGGTTCTCGACCGCGTAGCCGCAGATGGCGGCGGTGGCGGGGTTGGTGCCGTGGGCGGAGTCGGGGATGAGGATCTTCTTGCGCGGGTTTCCCTGCGACTCGTGCCAGGCGCGGACGAGCAGGATGCCGGTGAACTCGCCGTGGGCGCCGGCGGCGGGCTGGAGGGTGATGGCGTCCATGCCGGTGATTTCGATGAGGCAGCGCTGCAGGAGGTCGATGATTTCCAGCATGCCCTGGGCGCGGGCGTCGGCGCGGTAAGGGTGGGCCTCGGCCAGGCCTTCGATGCGGGCGACGAGCTCGTTGACGCGCGGGTTGTACTTCATGGTGCAGGAGCCGAGCGGGTACATGCCGAGATCGATGGCGTAGTTCCAGGTGGAGAGGCGGGTGAAGTGGCGGATGATTTCGATCTCGCTGAGCTCGGGCAGCTCGCCGGGCACCTTGCGGTGGGCGGACGCCCAGCAGTTCTTCGGCGATCACAGCGGGGACGTCGAGCGGGGGCAGCTTGTAGGCGCGCTTGCCGGGCGAGGATTTCTCGAAGACCAGCGCCTCGTTCTGGGTCTGGTGGGGGCGGACTTTGCCGAGAGTGGTGCGGGGGGTGGTTTCCATTTATGCCTCCACGGGTGCGGCGGCGAGGATGTTGGCGGCGGTGTCGATCTGTTCTTTGGTGATGATTTCGGTGGCGCACCAGAGGGTGGCGTTGGGGAGTTCGGGATACCAGCGGCCGAGGGCGACGCCGCCGACGATCTTGCCGTCGAGGAGGCGATGGATCAGGGCGTCAGTGGACTCCGGGGTTTCGAGGACGAACTCGTGGAAGCGGGGCGCGCCGTTGAACAGCAGCTTTGCGCCCGGCTGGGCAGCGAAGGCTTTGGCGGCGTAGTCGGCTTTGGCGAGGTTGTGCTCGGCCAGCTCGCGGATGCCTTCCTTGCCGTAGACGGTGAGGAAGATGGTGGCCATGAGCGCGACCAGTGCCTGATTGGTGCAGATGTTGGAGGTGGCCTTCTCGCGGCGGATGTGCTGCTCGCGCGTGGAGAGGGTTAGGACGAAGCCGCGGTAGCCGGTGGAGTCGACGGTCTGGCCGACAAGGCGGCCGGGCATCTGGCGCAGGTACTGCTCCTTGGCCGCGATGACGCCGCAGTAGGGTCCGCCATAGCTGAGCGCGACGCCGAAGGACTGGGCTTCCATGCTGACGATGTCGGCCTCAAGCGGCGGGCGGACGACGCCGAGAGAGATGGCCTCGGCGATGGACACGATGAGCAGCGCGCCTTTGGCGTGGGCGATGGCGGCGATGGCGGGAATGTCTTCAATGATGCCGAAGAAGTTGGGGCTCTGCACGAGGACGGCGGCGGTTTCTTCCGTGACCTGCGGCTTCCAGCGCGGCCAGATCGACGCGGCCGGTTTCGCGGTCGTAGCCGACGAGCGTGGCGGGCAGGCCCTGGTGTTTGGCGTAGGTGGCCATGACTTCGCGGTACTCGGGATGGACGGTGCGGGCGACGACGGCCTTGTGGCGGCCGGTGACGCGGACGGCCATCATCACGGCCTCGGCCGCGCCGGTGGAGCCGTCATACATGCTGGCGTTGGCCACGTCCATGCCGGTGAGCTCGGCGATCATGGTCTGGAACTCGAAGATGGCCTGCAGCGTGCCTTGCGTGATCTCCGCCTGGTAGGGCGTGTAGCTGGTGAGGAACTCGCCGCGCTGCACCAGCGAGTCGATAATCACCGGGCGGTAGTGGCGATAGGCGCCGGCGCCGAGAAAGCTGGGGAAGCGGTGGTAAATGTTGTGCAGCGCGGCGGACTTGAAGTAGTCGATGATCTCGCTCTCCGCCGTGCTGGCGGGGGACGTCGAGGTCGCGTTCCAGGCGGTACTCGGCGGGGATGACGGAGAAGAGATCGTCGATGGAGCTGGCGCCGATGTCGGCGAGCATCTTTTGGCGTTCGGCGGGGCATTTTGGCAAGTAGCGCATGGCGGGTCCTTTGGACCAGAGATCAGGGGTCAGGGATCAGAGATCAGTTTTTCGTTGCCGGGTGAAGATCATACAGCCTTCCCGCGAGGATATGAATGCCGAGGGTTGAAGCGATTTGGAGTTCGGGGCCAACCAGTACTTGGTGGCCGGCTTGAGATCCGAGACTGATCTCTGATCCCTGACCCCTGATCTCTGCATCTCAGCTTCCCGTTTCTTCCGCGATGAAAGCCTCGTAGGCGGCGGCGGTGAGGAGCTTCTCGAATTCTGCGGGATCGGCGAGTTCGACCTTGATGATCCAGGCGGAGTGCGGCGCTTCGTTGATCTTGTCGGGTGAGGACTTGAGCTCGTCGTTGGTGGCCGTGACGGTGCCGGTGACGGGCGAATAGAGATCGCTGACCGCCTTGACGCTCTCCACCGACCCGAAGACGGCGTTGGCGGTGACCGGGTCGCCGATCTTGGGCACGTCGACGTAGACGATGTCACCAAGGGAGTTCTGCGCGTAGTCAGTGATGCCGACGGAGCCGATGTTGCCGTCAAGCGAAATCCACTCGTGTTCGCGGGTATAGCGGTAGTTCTCCGGGTAGGGCATTGGCTCTTCTCCTTGAAGAAGTAGTTTACGTCAGGACGCAGGGGTCAGGGATCAGAGATTGGAGGTCTGTTCAGGGGATAGGAACTGGAGGATTCTAAGACCTGAGACGGTTTTGCCTGGGTGGCTGATCTCCTGTTCATTTGCGGACAGTTGCTTGCGATTCTGAACAGATGGAGCGAACTGGTTTGTGCTTCAGACTGCTCGGGTTGCTTGCAGGGATTGGAGTTGGCGGAGGAGTCTCTTTGGCTGGAAACGTGCAGGTCTTTCCGGCAAAAAGTGCGGCTGGAGACTTTTATGCAGACTTTACTTCACGACCTGCGTTTTGCAATTCGGCAACTGGGCAAGACGCCGGGGCCGGCGCTGCTGGCCATTTTGACGCTGGCGCTGGGGGTGGGGGCCAACACGGCAATCTTCACGGTGATTGAGAGCGTACTGCTGCGGCCTCTGCCTTACGCGCACGCGGACAGGCTGCTTTACATCGGACCCGGAGGTGAGAAGCCTGGCTTTGGATCGACCTCGTGGCTGAGCTACCGGGATATCCAGGCGCAATCGAAGTCGCTGGCTGCCGTGGCCGGCTACTCGGAGGACGGCAGCGTGATTGAGGGGCCGGATGGGTCACTGAGCGTGGCGGCGCCGCGGGTGACCACCAACCTGTTTTCAATGCTGGGGGCGCAGCCGCTGCTGGGGCGCACGTTTACCGAAGCGGAGGGCCAGACGGGCGGACCGCAGGCGGTGCTTCTTTCCGAAGCGGTGTGGCGGGGCAGCTTTCAGGCCGATGCGCAGATTGTGGGCCGGGTGGTGAAGATTGGCGGGGTGGCGCGCACGGTGGTGGGAGTGATGCCGGCATCGTTTCATTTTCCCGAGTCGATGGGTGCGGATATCCAGAAGGGGATTTGGCTGCCGCTGCAACCGACGGCCGAGATGCTGAAGGACCGGGGCTTTGATTTCTTCAGCATCGTGGGCGCGTTGCGGCCGGGGGTGAGCGCGGCGCAGGCGCAGCGAGAACTGGACGCGATTGCGGCGCATATTCCACGCACCAATGGCGGCCGGGCGGTGACGTTCCAGGGGGGACTCTACCAGGAGATTTTGACCGGGCCGGTGCGGCCGGTGCTGTATGGACTGTTTGGGGCGCTGGCGCTGGTGCTGCTGATTGCCTGCGCCAACGTGTCGAACCTGCTGATTGCGCGCTGCCTGGGGCGGCAGCAGGAGTTCGCGGTGCGGGCGGCGCTGGGGGCGAGCCGGATGCGGCTGGTGCGGCAGATGCTGGCCGAAGGCATGGCTCTGAGCCTGCTGGGCTGCGCCGCCGGCGTGGGCTTGGCGGAGTTTGCGATGCTTGCGATTCGCAAACTGCCGGATGGGACCATTCCGCGCGCCGATGCGATTGCGATTCACTGGACCGTGGTCCTGGTACTGGCGGGAATCGCCATTGTAACCACGGTGCTTTCATCGCTGTTGCCGGCGCTGCTGGTGGCGCGGTCCAATCCCCAGGCGGCGCTGCAGGCCGCCAGCCGCGGTTTGGGCGCGCGCACGGTAAGCGGGAAGCTGAGCGGCTGGCTGGTCGCGGGCGAGGTGGCGCTGTCGACGGTACTGCTGGTGGGGACGGGATTGCTGTTCCACACGCTGTGGAACCTGGAGCAGTCGCGGCTGGGATTTGATACGGCGCATGTGACCACTTTTACGGCCATGCCGGCCGATGCCGCGGGATTTTCAGCCATGGCAGTCTCGGAAGACACGGCCAATTCGCCGGTTTCCGTGGCCACATTGACCTATGCGCCGGTATTGGAACGTATCCGCCAGTTGCCCGGCGTGGAGAGCGCGGCGCTGGCCACTTCGCCGCCTTTGTCTGGAATGGGAATCGGTTCGAGCTTCGAAATCGTGGGCCAGGCGAAGGATCCGTCCAACATCCCGCAGGCCAACGTAACGGCGGTGGGTGGAGATTATGCCCGCACCCTGGGCACGCCCGTCGTCCGTGGACGCATGGTGGGCGACGGAGATGCGCTGTCGACGCCCTTTTCGGTCACGATCAACGAAACGCTTGCGAAGAAGTACTTTGCAGGCACGGACCCGCTGGGCAAGCAGATCACCCTGGGCGGAAAGGATACAGGGATGCTGAAGCCCTTCACGATTGTGGGCATCCTGGGAGACCATGTGGACCGCAGTGTGGGCGCAGCGTCCCAGCCGTTAATCCTGGTGCCGCAGGAACAGATTCCGAGCACGTCGCTTTACTACCAGGCGCTGTTGAAGACGGTGGTGACCTTTCTGGTGAAGACGCGCGGCGATGTTCCGGTGGCGGCGGAGATGCGCGCGCTGTTCAAGCAGAACGCGCCGGGCTTTGCGCTGGACGATTTCCAAACCATGCAGGAAGCGGTGGAGAAGAACACTTTCAGCCAGAGGCTGGGGCTCTACTTAGTGGGCTCGTTTGCGGGGCTCGCGGTGGCCATGGTGTTTGCCGGGCTCTACGGCGTGCTGTCGCAGCTGGTGAGCTACCGGCGTCGCGAGATTGGCGTGCGCATGGCTCTGGGAGCGACGCGGCAGAGCGTGGCGCAACTGGTGCTGCGGCAGGGATCGGTGCTGGTGGGCGGCGGGCTGGCGATAGGGCTGGTACTGGCCTTTGCCGCGGGGCGGCTGGTGAAAAGCTTCCTCTACGGGGTGCAGCCGGTGGACATGCTGACTTACGGCGGTGTGGTTGTGGCGCTGGCGGCGATTGGATTGACGGCATCGCTGCTGCCGGCCCACAGGGCAGCTTCCATTGAGCCCATGCAGGCGTTGCGGGAAGACTAGGAATGCGCGCCTCGATATTTGGAATAGCAACCCCTCCGCGCGCTACTTTGCCGGCGCTGCCTGGCTGGCCGATGCATGTTGCTTCGCTTCGGCCATCATCTGCTGTACGTTATCCTTCTCCTCGTAGTTCGGGTCGGTGGCCAGCAGCTTCTCCCAATCCGCGATGGCGCCCGCGCTGTCCGCCTTGCCCTTCCACCGCACCAGGCCGCGGTTGAAGAGCGTGTTGGGATTGTTGGGTGCGTCGCTGAGAGCCTTGTCAAACTCTGCGATCGCCGCATCGGCGTTGCCCATGTACCAGTAAGCGGTTCCCCTGTCGGTGCGTACGGCGGCGTCTCCTGGAGCGATTTTGAGGGCGCGCCCGTAGTAGTCCACAGCATCCGGATACTGGTGTGCGTCGTAATAAAGGTTGCCGATATCGGTCAGCAGGCCGGCGTCATTGCCGTTCGCTTTCAGCTTTTCCAGCAACGGGGCCGCCTGCGCATCGGCCATTGCCTTTAACTGTGCGGGGCTGGGCGCGGAAGTTGCCGGTCCCGCCGGCGCCGGTGTGCCCGTAACCTGAGCCGAGCCGGCGCCCGCCGGAGTTTGCACGGCGCGAATCGTCCAGCCCCCGGCGATTCCCGCCAGCAGGCAGATGGCCGCCAGAATCGCGGCCTGGGCCTTTGTCCATTGCACAATGGGAGTTCGCTTCGTGTCCGTCATTTGCTGCGGGCCCCTTCAGTCTGGTGTTGATCGCCGAGCGTGGTCAGCACGTCGGCCATGAGTTTTTGCACCTGCGCTTTGCGGTCTTCGCTCAACTGCGGATTCAACTTCAGCAGTTGCTGCCAGGCCGCCACGGCGCCTTTGCCGTCCTGCTTTCCCTGCAGGCGGATCATGCCCAGGTCGAATAGCGCGTTGGCGTCGCCGGGGTTATCGGTCAGCGCCTTGTTCAACTGGGCAATTGCTCCATCCACGTCGCCGTTGCGGAACAGGCTGGTGGCCAGCTTGGTGCGGAGGGCAACATTCTTCGGGTCGAGCTGCACCGCCTTGTCGTAATAGGCAACTGCTTCCTTGAACTGGTGGGTGGAGTGGTAGATGCCGCCCACCTGCGCCAGCACCGCGCTGTTGTTGGGATCGCTCTTCAGCTTCTCCAGCAGCGGCGCTGCCTGCTTATCGGCAATCTGCTTCATGTCGGCCATGGTTGGCACGCGCTGGCCGCCCTTCGCGCCGCCGGGATGGCCCGCCGGCATGGCACTGCCGGCGCCCTGCCCCTGTCTGGCGGCCATCTGCTGCATCTCAGCCATGCTGGGCATCGGCTGCGCTCCCGTGGCGCCCGCTGCTCCCGGGGCCGTTGTGGCGCTCGCAGCCGCCGGCGCCGGAGATGCGCCTGGCCGCGAATCCCGCAACAGGTATCCGATCCCCAGGCCCGCCGCGAGACAGATCCCTGCCATCGCATAGACCTGCGCCGCCCGCAAAGTGGCGCCCGCAGCGGATGCCGGGTTTGTTCCGTTTGCCATGCCCTACTCTCCCTGGCCGGAATTGCTCGCGAATCCGACTCGTTTCTTCGTCAACATGGGGGCGCGGGCGGCTGCGGTTGCCTAATTCCCGCCCACCGGCGGCACCTGAGCCCACCGCGCAACGCCGCAACTGCACCTTGCTGGCGTCGCCAGTGCTCGTGAAGACAGTGTTAGTAGACCAATCCAACTCGTCCCGGAGTGTGATGGAGATCACTCGACGCGTGAATTCGGTCAGGTGGTGTGATTCGAGTCACATTACGTGACATTGGTCACGTGCAACCATGCAGGCATAGTTCAGAGCTCCTGCAGATGTCTTACAGAGGCTCAAACCAGCTTTCAGAGAGTGACGGCTCTCACGTATGAAAACGAGACACTTGGCAATAGAGTACTTTGGGTCATTTCACCAATGGCACTGTGCCAGAACGCCCACCGTCGAGCGGCAGATGCAAACGGAACCCTCAACCCAGCCTTACGGAACAGGTTCAACCTTCTTTCTCAGCAACCACTTGCAGGATGCGGTCCAAAAATCGACGCATTCCGCAGTAACGGCATCAGTCGTGCACACGTTCTGCCTGAAGACTGATCCGGAAAACACCAGCACGGTCGAATTTACCGTTCAGTCGAACAGCAGGAAAGTGCAATAGGAGGCTTTACCAATGAAGCGCAATCTTTTAATTGGAATGATGTTTGTGGCAACCGCGGGCTTCGCGGTCGCCCAGAATGGATATGTGCCGACGACCGACGTACTCGGCGCACACCTGAACTATGGCCGCGGCTGCGCGGCCTGTCACGCGCCACACAGCGGCGCATACGGAAACGGCAACGCCGCTACTGCCGACCCTACCTCTGGAGCGGTCGCTCTCTGGGGTGAGGATGTCGCCAGCCTGTCCGGCAAGACCTTCACAACCGCGGGCGGCGTCTCAGAGACCCTGCCCACCATGGCGGCTACGACGCCTGATGTGTCTGGCTTGCTCACCTGCCTGAGCTGCCACGACGGCAGCTATGCCACCGGCGCCATGATGAGGAACGCGGTCTATGAGAGCCTGCCTCCCACCTACGGCACCAAGAACGTGATTCCTACCCTGTTCTCAAACGCCAGCAATGGTCACGCCGCGGGAGACTACATCAACGATCACCCGGCGGGACTCGGCGCCGTATTTGGTTGCAACACCAGCAAGACCCAAACCGGCTACATCGAGTCTGGTCACAACTGGGATTGCGTCATCACCCCCACGACCACATCTACTGGCGCCGCAAGCTTCACGTTGACCGCTGGGCCGAACATGCAGCAGTTCATCCAGAACTACGGCTTCTTCGTCAGCCTGGGCAACTATGCCGGCACCCCGGTTGTGGTTTGCACCACCTGCCACAACCAGCACCTGATGAACGTTGTCGCCGTTACCAACAAGGCCGGGCTTGAAACCACTCCGGGCTCCTCGGGCGCGGTCGTTTCTACAGGCACCTCCGGTCTTCCGGCTGGCAACTACGCGACGATGTTCTTTATTCGCGCTCCCTACAACCCGGCCAATGGCTATGCGAACTCCGGCACCGGCAGCGCAGGCAGCAACCAGACGGCGCAATTCTGCCGTCAGTGCCATGGTGGCGAGTCGAACGAAATGAACGGCGGAACCGCTGGAACTACGTTCTAGTCCGTTTGCTTGAACGGGGAGGGGGACGTTCATTCCCCTCCCCTTTCTTTCTTGAAGCTCTCATTCCCCATTTTTGTTTATCAGGATGATTTCCATGAAGTACAAATTCCCCATCGCCCTGCTTCTACTGCCGGCCAGTCTTACTGTCGCCGCCCAGGTGGCTTCTCACAAGCCAACCGTTCTATCACAGCCGGCCGCAACGGCTTCGGCCCCCGCGGCCAAACCGGTGGTGCGGGTCAACGGCACGGTTTTGACCGACGCCGACCTGCTGCGCGAGGAATACGCGATCTTTCCGTACGGCCGCCTTCACAACGGGATTCCCAAGGAGCTGGAGCCGGACATTCGCGCCGGGGCCCTGAAGATGATCGTCTTTGAAGAGCTGGTTTACCAGGAAGCGCTGCGGCGCAAGATGACGGTGCCAGCGGCGAAGATGCGGCAGGCTGAAGTGGATTTTCAAAAGACATTTGCCACGCCGGAAGACTTCAATGCGTTTATGCAGAGCGAGTTCCACGGCTCCGAGCAGTTGCTGCGGGAGAAGATCCGGCGCTCCCTGTTGATTGACGCTCTCCTGAAGATCGAGGTAGAGAACAAGAGCACAGTCTCCGAGGCCGAGGTCAGGGCCTACTACGATAACAACTCGGCCCGCTTTGACCATCCGGAATCGTATACCTTTCAGACCATCTCCGTGCTTCCCCCGGCCAAGGCGACCGCTGACCAGTTGAAGGAAGGGCGCAAGCGCGCCGAGGAGGCTCTGCGCCAGGCAAAAGGAGCCAAGAGTTCTGAACAGTTCGGCATGCTGGCGGAGAAGCTCTCCGACGACGATTACCGGGTGATGATGGGCCAGCACAAGCCGGTCACCGTTGACCAACTCTTGCCCCCGGTTCTGAAGGCGCTCCAGGCCATGAAGCCGGGCGATGTCAGCGAACTGATTCAGCTGGACCAGGCGTACACCATCGTCTACCTGAACGACCACACGCCGGCAGGCAAGACGAAATTCGAAGACTGTGAAAGCGCTGCTGGAAAAGGAACTGCCACAAAGCAGGAAGAACCAGCTTCGCTCTGCGCTGGACAAGAAGCTGCGCGAGCAAGCAAAGATCGAAATGCTCTGAGAGGCTGTGAAAACAGCCTCTGGATGGGAAGTTTCGCAGCGGAAGTTGCGGCAGGATTCGCAGGAATGACAGCAGGTCAAAATCGATAAATGCACGAAATCGAGATTTCCTGCGGCAGGTTCGAGAGCTGAGAAGTCAAGGTGGGTACACAGTGGGCAGGAAATGGCGAGTTGCGTGGCTGGTGCAGGCAGGGCTTCTGGTGTTGGCTCTACCGGCGGCTGCGCAAATCAAGACGGGCGACTTCAGCACAAGCCTGAGCGGCATCGTCACCACGGGATATACCGCCGACTACGGGAATCAGACCAGCTCTGACCACAGTTGGACGGTGGGAGGCGACGCCTCTGCCTCCGGCTCCTTTTACAGCCCCAATTTTCTATCCTATTCTGCCAGTCTCTACCTGAACCAATCGCGGGCAAACTCCGACTTTCAGTCCATCTCCAACACCAGCGGCGTTATCGCAAACGCCACGGTCTTCGGCGGCAGCCATTTTCCGGGCTCGATCAGCTATTCCAAGGCATACAACAGCGAAGGGAGCTATGACGTTCCGGGCGTCACCAATTACGTGACTCATGGCAATAGCGATGCGTTCGGCATCAGTTGGAGCGAAAGCCTTCCTGATTTGCCCAGCCTCTCAGCCAGTTTTCAGGTAGGCGGCAGCCAGTATTCGGTCTACGGGTCGAACGATGACGGGGAAACCGCGTTTCATTCGCTCAACCTCCACTCGAACTATCGACTGACGGGCTTCAACATGGCCGCCTTTTATTCATCGGGAGGGGGGCACTCGCTGATTCCGGAGGTGGTGTCCGGGGAAGCAGGAACAGAAACGCACTCGGACGACAGCGGCTATGGGTTCAATGTCTCGCACCGGCTGCCGTTGAATGGCTCGTTCTCGGCCGCCGCTAACCGATCCAATTTTGGACAACGAATACCAGGGCACAAGCACCAGCGGGACCATTGACACTGGTCGATACTCTCGCGGCAGTGCACCCGACCAGCAAGCTGAACATACAGGCGAGCGCGAATTACTCTGACAATCTGAGCGGACAACTGGATCCAGTCGATCATCGCCGTCGGTGGCGTGGTTACCGGGGATCAACACGAACGAGTCGTCGAATTCCCTCGACCTGATGGCAGTTGCCAGTTACGCCCTCGAAGCGAACCTCAAACTTCGGCCTTCGTCGAGCGCCGCATTCAGGACTTCCAGGGAGAGAATTATGGAGTAGACCTCCTACGGCGGCGGCGCCAACTATGCGCACAAGCTCTTCGACGGGGAATTTCAACGCCGCGTTGTTTATCACCGGCAATGTCGCAGATCAGGACGGCTCGGACAACTTGGGCCTTTCGACCACCGAGAACTTACTCCACGAGATTCGGGGATGGAAGGTCAACGGGTCGTTCGGCTACGCGCAAAACGTGGAGACCCTGCTGGTCACCGACATGAACTCGATGTTTATAACTACTCCGGCAACGTCACGGCGGCGCTGGGGGAACTTTAACGTCAGCGCGGGCGCGGGAGCCTCGAAGACTGCGTTAACCGAGCAGGCCGGCACTTCGAACAGCAGCGAGAGTTACAACGGCAGCGTGGGCTTCGGCCCCTTGCTTCACAGCTTCCGGCAGCTACTCCAAATCGAGCGGCCAGGCGTTGGCGACCGGGGCGGGGCTGGTGCCTGTGACCGGGCCTATTCCGGCATCGACCCTGGTGAGCCTGTACGGCGGAAATGGTTATTCATTTGCGATCTCCAGCTCTCCCGCCAGAGGTCTGCTTATGTCACGCCTCCTATTCCAAATCGACCAGCAATACTTTCCAGTGCCGCGGCCACATCCTTGAACGATACCGACGAATACAATGCCCTCATCCAGTATCAGGTCCGCAAGTTGAACTTCACCAGCGGATACTCGCGCCTGGGGCAGGGCTTCAGCGGTTCGGGCACGCCGGCGGAGGTTATTTCATCCTTTTACATCGGGGTATCGCGTTGGTTCAACTTCTTCTAATTCGAAGGCAGCGGCAATGCCCCGGCGCAGCCTGATCCTTCTGGCTGGCGCAGCGCTGCTGCTCACGCCGGCCTGGGCGGCGTCAGGGATCAAAGTCTCAGCCGGCTGCGCCGGAGCTATGGCAGATGTCGCTGGAAGGCGGGCGCACGCTCTCCTGGGAGCACAGCTTCAGTTCGGAGTCTGAAGTCAAGCCCAACCGCGGCTTCTGGAACAAGCTCATCGATGTGATCGCCGGCGCGCCCGATTACCGCTCCCTGGTGCGTCCTTACAGCGTTGCCACCGATTCGCGCGGACGCATCATGGTCACCGATCCGGGCGCGGCTGGGCGTGCACATCTTCGACTTCACGCAGCACAAGTACAAGTTCATTCAGCGCCAGGGAAGATCCAAGGACGCCATGCTGGCGCCGCAATGCGTCGCGGTCGATGCCCAGGACAACATCTATGTAACCGATTCGGATGCGGGCGTGATTTTTGTCTTCGATGCCAAGCGGAAAATTTCTCCGCGTCATCGGAAGCCTGAAGGGCGGCGAGGGATATTTCAAACGGCCCACGGGGATTGCCGTGGACTCGGTTGCGCAGCGCATTTACGTAACTGATACGCTGCGCGACGAGGTCTTCGTCCTCGACATGCAGGGCAACGTGCTCCAGACCATCGGCAAGACCGGCGAGGCCGACGGCGAGTTCAATCTTCCCACCGAACTGCGGCTGGATGGGCCCAACCTGATGGTCGTGGACGCCATGAACTTCCGGGTGCAGGTGTTTGACCGCTCGGGAGCGTTTCAGTACGCCGTTGGGAAGATCGGCGACAGTGCCGGCGCGGTCTTCCGGCCCAAGGGGCTGGGCGTCGACTCGGAAGGAGATCTCTACCTGGTGGATGGTCTTGTGGGGCATGGTGCAGGTCTTCAACCGCCAGGGGCAACTGCTCTATTACTTCGGTTCGCCGGGCATGCATGCCGGCGAGTTCCAGCTGCCGTCAGGGTTGTACATTGATCATGACGACCAGGTTTTTGTGGTGGACTCGTTCAATCGCCGCGTCCAGGTTTTCCAGTACGCCGGCTTGAAACAGCCGGCCGGGGAGGCGACGAAGTGAAGCTTGCAGAATTTGCTGGCCGGAGCTGGCAATTCTGCTGAGCGGGACTGCCCTGTCCTGCTCAAGTTGCCAGGCGACGTGATGGGCATGCACAATCTGGGGCCGGGCAGCAAATCGCCGATCACCGGCGCCCGTCCCGACTCCTGCGCCTACTGCCACGCGCCGCACTCCGGACTGAACACCGGCCTGTGGAACCAGAAGCTCACCACGCAAACCTACACCACCTACACCAGCAACACCGAAAGAACCGTGGCAGGCAGCCCATGCTCGGCTCCGACAGCAATCAATGCCTGAGCTGCCATGACGGCACCGTGGCGGTTGGGGATACCGTGGCGTATGGCCAGGTCACCATGCGCGGATCGATGACCTCGACCGACGTCTTTGGCAAGCAACATGCAGCTCTCGCACCCATTCAGCCTGGTGCGCCGTTGAAGGACAATGTCGATCTGGCCGCCTCGATTGGTGGCGATGGTCACAGACCGCCGACACCACCGGAGCGGTGAAGCTGATCAATGGAAACGTCGAGTGCACCTCGTGCCACAATCCGCACGTGCAGGCCAAGGACCTGGTATCGCAGAATTTTCTGGTCAAGGACAGCTCCAGCGGTCAGTTGTGCCTGGCCTGCCACGATCCAACCCGGCAAATCGGCGGCCAGGTCAACCCGCTGGCCGATTGGGCCACTAGCGCGCATGCCTTGTCCACGGACAAGATCTCGCCCACGGCACAAGCTGGGCAGCTACGCAACCGTGGCTGCCGACTGCCTGCATCTCCTGCCATGCGCCGCACAACGCCAGCGGCGACGGCGCGCGCTGTTGCGCGGCCAGAATGAGCAGGATTGCATCGCCTGCCACAACGGCGTCAAACGTCTCTCCGATGGCGCCCTACGCCAACGTGTTTCCGGAGTACGCCACGCCCAAGGTCGGGCATCCATTTCCCACCTCGACCAATCCGCACGATGCCGCCGAGAGCCACATTGCTCAACAACAACCGTCATGCCACCTGCGTGGACTGCCACAATGCGCATGGATCCCAGGCGGTCGGACGGCATTTCCTCCTCCGCCGCTGATCCGCATCTCGCAGAAGGACGTCGCGGGCATCAGCGCCACCGACGGAATCACCGTGCTTACGCCCGCCATCAATCAATATGAGAACTGCCTGCGCTGCCACGGCACCAGCTCGGGCAAGCAGGTGCAGCCGATTTATGGATACTTCCCGGTGCGCGCGGTTTCGGCGGGCGATCCGCTGAACCTGATCCCGCAGTTTGCCGTCACGGCCACCTCCAGCCATCCCGTCATGCATACCAGCAGCAGCGCGCTCCCGCAACCCAGCCTGCTGACCAACATGCTGAACCTGGACGGCAGTCACCCAGGGCCGCGCCATGGGCACCCAGATTCTCTGCACCGATTGCCACAACAGCGACGACAATCGCGAATTCGGCGGCACCGGCCCGAACGGTCCCCACGGATCCAAGTGGACCCACATCCTGGAGCGCCGCTATGAATTCAGCCAGGCCGTCAGGCCCGGGCCAACTGATCACCAATCTCTTTCCCAATCCCGACCTGAGCGTGAATGGACCCTACGGCCTGTGCGCCAAGTGCCATGATCTGACCAACCAGATCATGCATCAACACCAGCTGGAGCCAGCACAGCAGCCACATCAACGCCGGCTTCACCTGTTCCACCTGCCACACCGCCCACGGCATGGGAGCCAGCAGCGGAACCATCAGCGGCGAGCGCCTGGTCAATTTCGACGTGAACGTGGTGGGCCCGAATGGCAATCTTCCCATCTCCTACAATCGCGCCGCCAATACCTGCGTGCTGGCCTGCCACAACACCGCGCACAACGCCGACGGATCCGTTTCGCAGAGCAGCATGCGCAAGAGCCTCATCCTGAGAAAATAGCCGTCGACGATCTAGAACACAGTCCCCGCCGTGCTGCCGTTCATTTCATTCGACTGCCCGGCATGGCACTGCCGGCAGAATTGCGCTGTCTGGTTCGAGCGCGGATTGGAATCGTTCGGATTGTAGGGAGCGCGCAGGAAGAACATCGTGGTGTAGTTGCCCGGCGGCAGGCCCGATGTCGAATTGCTGTTGACCGTCACCACGTTCATCACGTGCTGGTCGTGGCAGGTGGTGCAAACCACCACCGGGGAATTGTTGTACGCGCCTGGCTCGACAAAGAATCCATAATTCGTCACAAACTGCTTGGAGTGAGGCCCCGTCATCTTCACGACGCCTGCGTTGCTGATGGTGCAATCCCAATTATTGGCTCCTCCGCAACTCACCTTGGCGCTCAGCCCCGAAGGGTGCTCGCTCAGGTAGCTGCTGGCTCCGGAGACGCCCTTGCCCAGCAGAGTCGGAACGGCGTTGCTGTTCCGTAGCTCGTGGGCAGGCTCTCATACACTTTGTTCTTCATCATCGAATTGGAAGCGTAGTTGCCATCGTGGCAGCTCAGGCAGGTCAGCATGCCGCTCACGTCCGGCGTCGTGGCCGATAGGCTGGTCGGCAGCACTTCAGTGTATTTGCCCCCGCCTGTCGTTATGGTCTTGCCATACAGGTTGCTCACGTCCTGGCCCCAGAGCATCTCACTGCCTGAACCGGCGTCGGGGGTCTTAGCTGCCCCGTTGCCAAATGCGCCGCTATGCGATGAATGGCACGCCGAGCAGCCGCGGCCGTAGTTGAGATGAGCGCCCAGAACGTCACTGGAAGTAAATGCAGCCTGAGCCGAGGCGAAGGCCGCGCCCGCCAGCATCATCAGCGTGACCAGCATTAGCTTTTTCATGGAATGGAACCTCCTTGTGCGTACATCCCATGAATCGGCTGAGTTTCTCCCAATCGGGAGCGTCAGCACCCGTTTTGCCAACGCTGCGGTACTTAGAAAGTTGGCAGGGTGCACAGAAATCGATCGCTTCCGGAAGAATTGCGAAGGTTGTGCTTTTGCTGATGACCAATGTAATGAGAGCGCTCTCGCCTGAAAGCGGAGAAAGCTCATGGGGCGCGCATGATCCGCTTCGAACTGTGGCGATTTGGCTCGAACCGGAAGCGCCAAGAGCACACGCATGCGCGCGGCACAATAACCAGCTGGCAGATGAGGAAGCCGATCGCCGGCGAAGAGTCCGGAGGATCGGAGGGCACGGATGGGTGGGAGCAGCCACGCAGGGCGCCCGGCGGCAGATGCGTTCTAGCTTTCCTCGTCGCCGCGGGCAAGGCCGAACTTCTTCAGCTTGTAGCGCAGCGCGTCGCGGCTGATGTCCAGCAGCTTTGCGGCGTTGGTCTGGTTGCCGTTGGCCTGGTTCATGGCCAGCTCCACCATCGAGTGCTCCACCTCTTCCAGAGACGTTCCCCCTTCTGGAATGTAGAGGCGCGGCAGGGTTCGTCCATTGGGGAGGGACCGGCCTCCGTTGGCCGGCGAGGTGCGCTCGAACAGCGTCCGCCCTCCCGACTCGCCCACGGAAAAGGGCAGATAAACCGGGCGCAGCAGCGGCTCCTCTTCCAGAATCATTCCCCGCTCAATGGTGTTCCGCAGTTCGCGCACATTGCCCGGCCAGTTATGGCTGAGAATCAGGGCTCGCGTCTCGTCGGTAATGCCGCGAATCGATTTCCTGAACCTGCGGTTGTAGCGGTCGATGAAGAAGTCTACCAGGGGAAGGATGTCTTCCTTGCGGTCGCGCAGCGGCGGAATGAAGATGGCAATAATGGCCAGCCGGTAATACAGGTCCTGGCGGAAGCTGGCTCTCGCGCACCGCCTTCTCCAGGTCGCGATTGGAGGCGGCAATCACGCGCACATCCACCTGCATGTCGCGAATGCCGCCCACGCGGCGGATCACCTGGTCTTCAAGCACGCGCAGCAGCTTGGCCTGCAGCAGAGGAGAAAGCTCGCCGATCTCGTCCAGAAACAGCGTTCCGCCGTCGGCGGCCTCGAACAGGCCTTTCTTCATCTGCTTGGCGTCGGTGAATGCGCCCTTCTCGTGTCCGAACAGTTCCGCTTCCATCAGCGTCTCGGGAATGGCGGAGCAGTTGATGGCTACAAACGGCTTCTCGCGGCGCGAGCTTTCGTAGTGGATCGCCTTGGCGATCAGATCTTTGCCGGTGCCGCTCTCGCCCTGGATCAGGATCGTGGTGGCCTCGGAGGAAGCAACCTTGCGCACAAAGTTCATCAGCTCCGTCATCTTGGGAGAAACGCTGACCACGCTGTCGTAGCCCACGCCGCGCCGCACTTCGCCGCGCAGCGTCTGCACCTCGCTGCGCAGGTTGGTGGCCTCCAGCGCGTTTCTGATGGCGACGTGCAGTTCATCGAAGTCGATCGGCTTGCCTACAAAGTCATACGCGCCCAGCTTCAGCGCGGCCTTTACGTCGTCCAGCTGGGGATCCGCGGTAATCATGATCATGGCGCGGGCGTCGCCGCTCTTCTTCAACTGATCCAGCACTTCAATGCCGCTCATGTCGGGCATGCGCACGTCCAGCAGCGCCAGGTCGGGCGACTCCCGCTGCGCCAGCCGCAGTGCCGGTTCTCCCGCATCCGCCTCGATGACGAGGTAGCCCCATTCCTCGCATTTCTGGCGAAGCGACCAGCGCACCAGGCGCTCGTCGTCCACAATCATGATTTTTTCTGCGGGCATAGGTTTTTAATTTACTACGCAAGGCAAACGGTTGGCTCGGCCCGGCGTCTCAATCCCCGCTCAGGAGTAAGAGCGGTGCGGTTACCTTCTGACCTTGCTGAGATTCTTTGTATGTATGTTCAAAACACAGCGTGACATGCCACCCGGACGATGGCCCCAACGGGCTGACCGCGTCTAGGCCTCGCTCTGCGCGGGCGGCGCGTTGAAGGGAATCAGCACCTCGAACTGGCTGCCTTTACCCACCTCGCTGGTGACGCTGATGCGGCCATGATGCTCTTCCACAATGCGCCGCGCCAGCGAAAGGCCCAGCCCGGTGCCGTTGCCCCTGGTGGTGTAGAAAGGCCGGAAGATCTGCGAAAGCTGCTGTTCGGGAATGCCGCGGCCGGTGTCGCGGACGGTCACGCGGGCGCAATCGTCCAGCGAGCCAATCTCCACCCGCACCGTGCCCGCGCCCTCCATGGCCTGTACCGCATTGAGAAGAAGGTTCAGCAGCACCTGGTGAATCTGATCGCTGTCGTGCTCCACTTCCGGCAGATCCGGCGCCTTGTGCAGTTCAATCGTGATGGGTTGCGAGAGCACCTGCTGGCGCGCCAGCATCACCGCGTGTTCCACGGTTGTGTTCAGGTTGCTGCGCATCATCATGGGCGGATGCGGGCGGGCGGTCTCCAGCAGATCGGTCAGGATGCGGTTGATCTGGTTGATCTCCAGGCGCACGTCCTTCACCATGTCCCGCGCCGGGCTGGTGGCGGGAAGGTCGCGGCCGATAATCTCAATCACGCCGGCGATTCCGGCAAGGGGGTTACGGATTTCGTGGGCCAGGCCGGTGGCCAACTCACCCAGCGTCGCCAGGTGTTCGGCTCGAGACATCTGTGTGCGATGCATGGTCTCAATCTCCTTACGGCTCTCGCGTAACTGCTGTGTCATGTGATTGAAGTTGCGGCCCAGGTCCCCGATTTCGTCGTTTCGCTGGGAGAAGCTCACCGCAACATTCAGGTCGCCCTGGCTGACGAGGGCAACTTTTTCCTGCAACTCGACCATGGGGCCCTGAATCAGATAGGCCACCACGCCAATGGAAACGCCACACACGATCACCGCTCCGTCCACGGCAAGCATGATCACCAGATGGCGTTCCGGGCCCTCAATCGTAACGGTGGCTACCGTGAACAGCAGCAGCCCTACCACCAGGACAAATGCGACTGGCAGGAGCGCTTTGATCTGCCAATGGACACGGACTTTGCTCACTGGGCAATCCTCCGCCGGCTGCAGCGCGGGAGCCGGCACCCTGAATCTTCTCCACAGGAGCCTCAACCGCTTCCTGGGAGCAAATGCGCAGATGGATTGCGTCGATTCTACGCCACGAGTCGACTCTCGCAGTTCCTTGCCCAGCGCGCATTCCAGGGCGAAACTGGATCGAAACAGGCAGGCGCTTCCGGAGAAAAACGAACAGGTAAGGCGCAACAGAGAGCGGGTGCAAATTTCAATCGAGCAAGTGCTGCGCCGCTTCCCGGACAATGGAGCGCATATCGAAACCCATGTCGTCTCCCATGTTCCACTGCCTCATATGCAAGTTGCGCTCCACATGGGCGTTTGCGTGGAAACAGCAGAGATGAATTGACTTACCCGGTAAGGCAGAAGGCCCCCCGGGGGCCCCTCTGGGCCAAATCGCGCAGCAGAATCGGCCTGAGCCGAAATTTCACTCATTCGCCGCGCCCGCGAACTGCCCCCAACTTGCCGGGAAGGGAACCCCCGGAGAAAGGCGCCATCGTCGCAGTCCAATGCGGAAATGGAGGAACCGGGCTTGCCATCGCCTTCCCGGTTCAACAAAGCTGCCCCGGCAACCGAGTGGGGCATTTCACCGCCTAGACTGGGTCAGATCCCGATTGTGTGATTCAAATCACCGCGACGAGGTTCGGTAGCATTATCTAATACCTCCTGAGAACTTGTTTTTGGTCAGTCGCTTGCACCCGCGTTGCACCTCGCTGCCTTCTTCTCGCTTAACGGCAACCCGCGTGCAAGATGCTTCCTCGGAGTCTGTATGAATTCGGTTCCACATCGCGTCTGGTTGTCCAAAACGGCTTCTCCTCACAGAGCTGGCCGGCTTGGTCTATCCCTATGGATTTGCATCGTCTTGTTTGCGTTGGCAGGGGCGCGCGCCAGGGCTGCGGTTCATCCCGTCCCGCTTGATCCGAAGGTGGATTCCGCCAAGTGCCTGGAGTGCCACGAGGACAAAGCGAAGGGCAAGTCCGTTCATTCCGCCATGGCGACTGGCTGTTTGAGCTGCCACGAGGTGCGCGTCAACAAAGACGTTACCCACGTCAAGCTCATCACCGCCACGCCGGTGGCGTTGTGCGTCACCTGTCACGACGACAAGAAGGCAGCCAACATCAAGGGCACCGTGCATCCCCCCGCGGTGCGCGACTGCCTTACCTGCCACGATCCCCATTCCAGCGACAACAAGAATCAGCTTCTCAAGCCGCTCTCCGGCGATGCGAAGGAAAACCTCTGCCTCAGCTGCCACAAGACCGGCATGGACACGCCGCCGAACGGGAGCCGTCACGCCGCGCTCGATATGGGCTGCGACATTTGCCACGTCACGCACAAAACCGGCCCGGAGCCTACGGAGGAGAACCGGTTCCATCTCGCCAAGTCAGCCCCGGCGCTCTGCCTGGATTGCCACGACGCCAAGGATGCAGACCTGCAAAAGGCGCACCAGAACCAGCCGTTCGCCACGGCCAACTGCACGGAGTGCCACGATCCGCACCAGTCGGCCGCACCCAAGCTGATGGCCAAGTTCATGCATGCACCGTTCGAGGCCAAGAGCTGCGATACCTGCCACGCACCCATGAAGGACGGAAAAGTGGTGCTGACGCAGCCCGACGCCAAGAGCTTGTGCGTCACCTGCCACGACGACAAGGCCAAGTTTATCGACTCGGCCAAAGTGCCGCACCCGGGCGCGGCAGGCGATTGCACCGATTGCCACAGCCCCCACGCCAGCCGCCAGCCCGGCTTGCCCAAGACTGACTCCGTGAGCATCTGCCTGGGATGCCACACCGACATCGGCGACCTTGAAAAGAAGGCAGTGCACCACCAGCCCGCCTTTGTGCTGGGCTGCGCCACATGCCACACGCCGCACGGCGGTGACATGGATCATCTGCTGCGCGCCAAGGGCAATGCGCTGTGCCTGGAGTGCCACGGTCCCGGATCCGCCCCGAAGCTCGATTCAACCGCGCACCTTTTCACCATCTTCAACGGGTCGATCCGGCTTCCCGAGGACTACTTCAAGAAGAACAAGGTTGTCATTCTGCCTTTGCGCTTTGGCGTGGGACACCCGGTGGACAATCACCCCGTCTCCGATGTGATGGACCCGGCCAACGTAAGCAAGGTCAAAACGCCCCTCAGTTGCCTCTCCTGCCATCAGCCGCACGCATCGACGCAGGCCGATCTGCTGGTCAAGGACCAGGCCAACGGCATGGCATTCTGCGACAACTGCCACAAGAACAGACTCAACATGATGGAGACGATTGTCCCCGCCAAGTAAACGGAGATCATGATGTACCGCTTCCTCTTCAATCCAACGCGTATCCGGAAACCACTCGCGCTGCTCCTTCTGCTCGTGGTGGGCCTGGCGCTGTCCTTGTCTGCCCGCGCCGACAAGAAAAAGAAAAACACGGACGCTGCCCCCGCGCCCGTAGCCGGTCCGCGCAAATTCAACTTTGACCCCACCACGCTGGTGTGGCCAAGCCCGCCCAACCTGGCGCGCGTCCATTGGGTCGATTATTTTGCCGGGGAAAAGATCGACTACACTCCTGTAACCACTCAAAAGCCCAAGCAAACCTGGATGGACCGGCTCGCGGGTGGGCAGTCCCAGGCTGAAAAGGTAAATCCCAAGACCTTCCCCTTCCAGTTAGTCGGGCCCTATGGCATTGCCATTGATTCCAAGGGCCTGGTCTACGTGGCCGATCAAAAAGTCGGCGCCGTGTTCATCTTCAACACGACAAACCACGATACCCAGCTCATTCGCAATGGGTACGAAGCACACTTCGGCTGGATCAACGGCCTCGCCATCGACGACGACGACCGGCTGTTTGTCTCCGACGGCAAACTGCACCGCATACTCATCTTCAATCCCAAGCACGAAGTGGAGGGTCAGATTACCGAGGGCCTGACGAACCCCGTTGGCATCGCTCTGGATACAACGAACCGCTTCCTCTATGTTGTGGATCTCACACAGGACCAGGTCATTGTCTACGACGCGGACACGCTCAAGCTGCTGCGCCGCATCGGCACCGGCGGCAAGAACCACTACCTCACCAGCCCCGGCGACTTTGCCGCGCCCCAGGGCGTGGCCGTGGATAACGACGGCAATGTCTATGTGACCGACACTCTCAACGATCGCGTGGAAATCTTCGACGCCGACGGAAATTTCATCAGCGCCTTCGGCAAGAACGGAGACGGCCCCGGAACCTTTGCCCGTCCCAAAGGCATTGCCATCGATTCCGACGGACACATCTGGGTGGCCGACGAAGTGCAGGACCGGCTTCAGGTCTTCAATCGGGAAGGCCAGGTGCTGACCTATGTGGGTCTCGGGCATGGGGACCTCCCCGGCCAGTTCAGAGCGCTGGTGGGAGTCGCAATCGACAAGCAAAACCGGGTCTTCACCACCGAACAGTACCCCGGCCGGATGCAGGAATTCCGTTACGTCACCGACGCTGAAGCCGCAACCGAAAAAGCCAAGCACGATGAAGAGCTGGAGAAAGCTGCCGCGGAGCGAAGAAAAGCTGCCGCTGCGGCCCCTTCGGCCACACCCGCGACAGTATCTCCGCAGAAGGCGCCTGACGCCCCGGCTGGTTCCAAAGCGCCCGCCGCGGCCCCGGCGTCAACCCCGGCGGCTACACCTGCCGCAAGCGCCCCGCCCGCAGCAACACCGCAGCCGGATAGCGCACCCCCCAAGACACCGCAAAGGTAAGCAGGCTTGCCCTCAGCCCTGAGAGCAAGCCTGCTATTCCGGCAACCATTTGTCCGTCCTATCCCTGCCTCAACGCTCTGCGCTCCGATTATCTCTTCCATGATCGGGTCCGTCGCGACGGCTTCTCTCGCTGGCAAGACATCGTTTTCCCTGGCCAACAATCCGGTTGAAAAACCATCCCGTATCGCTTAGCCTCAGGCTTATCCAGTCGTCAAACCACGCGGATTCGGGAGATTCATGTCGAAAGCTTCCCGCCTTTTGCAGATGATTCGGCCCTTTACGCGAAAAGGCTGGGGGCATTGGTTGCGCTTCGCCCTGCTGCTCACCGCCGCAGGATTCGCCGGCCACCTGCTCAGCACCAGCAGGTGGCTCACCCCGTTCCGTTACTGGATCTACCATCGCCAATTGCTGATGCGCGACCGTTCCCGGCTCTATCCCCAGCGCACCGCCCTGGTTCTGCTCAACGACGACGACTACTGGAGCGATACCTTTCAGGCCCGCTCTCCCCTCAAACGCGGCCAGCTTGCCAACCTGATCGACAGGCTGCGGGAAGTCGGCGCCAACACCGTCGCCCTCGACGTGGACCTGCGCTCACCCATCCCCAAACAGCCCGGCTTCGAGTTTGACGACTACAAGGCGGAAGACGCATTGCTCATTGCCGCCATCGGCCGCATGTGCCAGGCCGGCCGCCATGTCGTCCTCGCCTCCTCCATCGGCTTTACCCCCGACGGATACGTTGAAATGCCGTCTATCTATACAGACGCGCTCAAGCAATTGCCCTGCGTGAAGAGAGGCTACATCCAGCTCCCTTTCGATATGCGCCGCATTCCCGGCCAGCTCGACCTTGTTGACGGCGGCACGCTCGATTCGCTTGCGCTTGCCGTCACCGGCATCGCCGACCCCACCGCCCACGCCGCGGCAGAAGCGGACAACGGCCACGGCTTCCGCTTCGCCGAATATCTGACCGAAGCCGACTTTGCTCCCAAAAATGGCCGCACCTTCGTCTTCAGCGGGCAGGATCTGATCCACAACGATATCAACGCGCTGCGCAACCAGCTGGCCGACAAGCTGGTCTTTGTCGGGGCCCGGTGGCACGCCAATGCCTACGGCGCCGGCCCGCTTGTCGACACGTTCAACTCGCCGGGCGGCATGGAACCGGGCGTCATGCTCCATGCCAACTACGTCGAGGCCATCCTCGACCGCAGCGGCACTTTTATACCCCTCTCCGACTCCGCAGCCGAGATCATTGAAATCTTCCTTGCGCTGTTGCTGGCTATGATCGGCGTGCTTGAAATTCACTCCGCGTGGAAGTGGGCCGCCTTCGCCATCGGCATCGTCCTCAGCATTCTATTCACCTACACGCTGTTGCAGAATCTTGGCCTTTTCCTTGACTTCCTCATCCCCATGCTCATGATTGTCGTGCATGCCATCGTGGAAGAAGCCATGAAGATGGTGCATGAACTCCATCACCTGCAGCGCAACGCGAAGCACAAACCAGCCCCGATACCCGCAGGAGGTCAGGAATGAAGGCACTGCGCGCAACAATATTTGCTCTGCTTGTTGTCTTGGCGCTCAAGCCCGTCGTATCGCGCGCCCAGTCCGGGCAAAGCCCTGCAGCATCGCCCCCGAACTCCCAATCGCAAAACCCGCCCGCCAAGGCGAAAAAGCCGCCCGAGGAGCCTATCGATCCAGATACCACCGCCGGCGTGCGCGGCAACGGGTCCACCCACACCGTGCGCGTGCTGCGTAAAGGGCAGCCGGCCGAGGGCGCGCATGTGGTGGTCAAAAACGCCAACGGCAGCGTCGCCGCCACCTGCTTTACCAACGCCGACGGCGAGTGCCAGGTAGACATCGGGGCAGATAGGTATACGATGGTCGCAACCAGAAAGAACCATGCCGGCGCCGTTTCCACGCAGGTCACCGATGCCACCGGAACCATCGTGATCAAGCTGAAAAAGGTGGATGCGGACAGCCCCACTCCAAAGACTTGACAGCCTGTGGTGAAAGTCAGGTTTTGAAAGGGCACGACTTTAGTCGTGCCGAAAACGGCCGAAAAAAGACGACGGGCTTTAGCCCCTGGGGGATGTTTTTCTACCGATCTGGACTTTCACCACAGGCAGTTAAACGCGCATGCTGGTCATGACGCTCGATGCGCCGGGTGCAGAAGATGGCACAAATCCAAGCCGGTAACCCTCCGCTCCGCAACGCCGCGCGCTGGCTCTTCAGCATTCGGCTCGCCTCCACCGCGCTCGTTGCTGTGTGCGTTCCCTTTTCCGCTGCCGCGCAGAATCCTAATTCGACGTTTCAAGAGCAGATCGTCCGCCACGAGCAGAGCCTCGCCGATGCGCGTGCAGCCAGCCACACCAAGGAAGCGTCGGTTGAACTCAACGTTCTCGGCTCTCTTTACCGCCAGTCCGGCAAGCCGCAGAAGGCGCTCGAAGAATACAACCAGGCTCTCGACATGGAGCAGGGCGCTGGCAATCAAAGCGCTGCCGCGCTCACCCAAACCAACATCGCGCGCGTCTATATCGATCTTGGCCAGGAGCAGAAGGCGCTCGATCTTCTGAATCAGTCATTGCAAGCCTGGCGCTCTCTGGGTAACCAGCGCGGCGAAGCGCTGGCCCTGGCTTACACGGGCATGGCCTACTCCAACCTGGCCCAGGAAGACAAGGCGCTCGAGGCTCTCAACCGGGCTCTGCCCATCTTTCGCCAGAACGGCGCGCGCATGGGCGAGGCCATGACGCTCGACAGCCTGGGCAAAGTTTATTGCGATATGAGCCAGGGTGCGCAGGCGCTCGACTTTCTCAGCCAGTCGTTATCCATCTGGCGTGAGTTGGCAGAGCGCGGCGGCGAAGCGCTCACGCTCAACAACATGGGCCGAACCTACGCCGACATGGGCCAGCAGCAGAAGTCGATTGAGGCCTACACCCAGGCCCTCGCTCTCTGGCGTGCACTTGGCCATCGCCAGGGCGAAGCCAGCACGCTCAACAATCTTGGCCGCGTATACAACGAACTGGGCCAGCCGCAGCGCGCGCTGGAGCTCTACACGCAGGCGCTGCCCATCTGGCGCGAAGTGGGCAACCTCTCCGGCCAGGCGCTCGCCCTGAACGATACCGGCCGCACCCACGCCGATCTGGGCCAGCTCAAGCAGGCGCTCGACGACTACGCGCAGGCTCTCGCGCTCTGGCGTCAGGCCGGCAACCGCCGCGGCGAGGCCACCACCCTCAGCAACCTGGGCCGGGCATGGTTCCAGTTGGGAAACATGCAGAAGGCTCTCGAAACCGATAATCAGGCGCTGCCCATCTGGCGCGAGGTGAAAGAGCCGCGCGGCGAAGCACTGGAACTGAGCAGCATCAGCCGCGTGTATTTCAATCTCGGCAAGCCGGAACAGGCGCTGCCCCGCGCACTCGCAGCCCTGTCTCTCGTCCAAGCCGCCGGCGATCCTGACATGCAGGGCGCCATCGATACCAACCTCATGGTCGGCTTCCGCAATCAGCATCGCCCCCAGGAAGCCATCTTCTTCGGCAAAGACGCCGTCAACTCGTATCAGCAGATGCGCAGAAATCTCTCCGGCCTCGACAAGGATCTGCAGTCCGGCTTTGTGCAGTCCAGATCCGCAACCTATCGCATCCTTGCCGAGCTGCTGCTCCAGACTGACCAGCTGGACGAAGCGGAACACATCCTCGACCTGCTCAAGGAAGAAGAGCTCAAGGAAGTGGTGCGCGGCGCTGCCAGCGATGCCGCAGCCAAACAGCAATCGCTGCCGTTGACCGCAGCGCAGCAGAAGGCACAGGACTCGCTCGCCGCTCCGGAAAAGACCGCCGCGGGGCTCACCAGCATCAGCATGGAATACGCGGCGCTCCTCGCCAAAGATGCGCCCACCGCCGCGGAACAGGCGCGCATGAAAGCTCTCGATGCGCAGATCGAAGCCGGGAACGCGGAGATTCAGTCGTTCTTTGAAAAGACTCTCTATCCGGAGCTGGCGCGCACCGGCACACATGCCAACGATGTGTTGAGCGGTGAGGAGTCGCGCGTCAGCGGCCTTCAGGACGCGCTGCTCTCGCTCGGTCCCGATGTAATGGGCATTCGTCTGCTGCTCGGCGATGAGCATGCGTACGAAATCGTTGTTACCGCGCGAGCGCAAAAGAAATTCGAGCTGGCCGTCAAGCCGGATGCGCTGCGCGAGAAGGTCCTCGCCGTGCGCGAGCAACTGCGCTCTCCCGCAAGCGATCCACGCAAGTCCCTGCAGGATCTCTACACCATCGTCGTTGCTCCTTTGCAGCAGGAGCTCAACGACCTGGAGCGTAACTCCGCCGCGCAGAGTCGCGCGCCCACGCTCCTCTGGTCGCTCGACGGCGTCATGCGCTACCTGCCCATGGCAGCCATGTACGACGGCAGCAAGTATCTCGCCGAGCGCTTCAACAACGTACTCATCACGCCGGAGAGTTACCGGCACATGGCCGCTGCGCCCGATGCAGGCGGCACTGTGCCGCACGTGCTGGCCATGGGCCTTTCACGCAGTTATGGCGGCCTTCCCGCCCTCCCCGGCGTACTGCCGGAGCTGGAAGCCGTGGTGAGCGATCCGGCCGTTGCCGATTCTCACGGCCCGCTGGAAGGCCGTATGCTCTCCAACGAAGAGTTCACGCTCGACGCCATGAAGACCCAGCTAGGCGCAGGCCGCCGCTTTGCCATCGTCCATATCGCCAGCCACTTTGTGGAGCAAACCGGCGGCGGCCAAGAGCCCTATCTCATGCTCGGCGGCGAGAGTAGCGGCGACGCGGAAGGCTACCCGCTCACGCTGTCGAAGATGAAGAACTCCGTCATCAACTTTCACGGCATACGCCTGCTTACACTCTCCGCCTGCAGCACTGCCAAGGGAGACACCGCCGCCAACGGTCTTGAAGTGGATAGCCTGGGCATGATCGCGCAGCAGAAAGATGCGGAGGCAGTTCTCGCCACTTTGTGGGATGTGAACGATCTGAGCACCAGCAAGCTCATGAGTGACTTCTATCTTCGCTGGGTAAAAAGTCCCGCCGCCGGCAAAGCCGAAGCCTTGCGCCAGGCGCAGTTAGCGTTGCTTCGCGGCGCAACCGGCTCCACGCAATCGCCACCCGCAGACCGCGGCTTTGCAACCGCTGCAAGTACCGCGAAACCCGCGTCAATGCCGGGTTACACGCATCCCTATTACTGGGCGCCATTTATATTGACGGGTAATTACCAGTAACAGGTTACTTGTGCGCCAGAAAGTGTGAGCCGTGGATTGATAAGTCGAAAGAAAAATCACTTCCCCGCAGCCAGTGCGTAGGCTATTCTGGTTCTCTCTCCGTCCAACAAGGCGGTTGTCCCATGTTCCAGCGCAACGATGATCGACCTGGCTGCTGCGGAAGGGCGCTCGCAATTTGCGTTTTCGTGTTCGCCGTTGCCATGCCGGCGCTGCTCCCCGCGCAAGCCCGCCCCACCAGCCACGCCTTGCTCATCGGCATCGATCACTACGCCCCATCCGATACCAGCACCCCCCCAGCCACCGCCGCCGGCCACGCCCTCGACAGCCGTTTTGCTCCCGGCGCAAGCTGGCACAGCCTGCAAGGCCCGTTAACTGACGTTGCCGCCATGCACGTGCTGCTGGAGCAGACCTACGGCTTCACCGACATTCGCGAGCTCACCGATCTGGATGCCACGCGCCAGGGCATTCTCGACGCCATCAACAAGCTCATCGCCGACACCCAGAAAGGCGATCGCGTGGTCATTTACTACTCCGGCCACGGCTCCCAGCGTCTCGATACAAAATCGTCGAAGGATCAGCGCGATCAGACCATCGTTCCTGTCGATGCGTGGAAGGGCGTCAAAGACATTCGCGACAAGGAACTCGCCCTGCTCTTCGACAAGATCGTCTTTGACAAGCAGGCCCGTCTCACCGCCATCTACGACAGCTGCAACAGCGGCACCATGGCGCGCGGCATTACAGAAAGCGTGCAGCGCACCCTGCCCTACGATGATGACGACGTGGCCAAAGAGCCGGGCGCCGTGCTCGAGTCTGACCTCAAGCGCAAGCCGCAGGACGGCGACGCCATCATCCTCGCCGCCGCCGGCCCCACCCAGTCCGCCGTCGAAGCCCGTTACCCTGAAGACGGCCAGGTGCACGGCGCATTCACCCGCGCGCTCATTCGCGTTCTGCGCCAGAACACCCAGGCGCTCAGCGCGGAAGATGTGGTCTCCGCCGTCTCCAGCATGTTGCACGCCGATCCGCTGGACTTCCAGCAGCCCTCCGTTGAAGGCCGCGTGCAGGAGAGCCTCTTCGGCGATCCCGTCGCCTCGCACCAGCTCCACGTTCGCGTCGCCAAGGTCAGCTACGGCAAGATCACCCTCGACATGGGCAGCGCCGCCGGCTTCGACGTGGGCACCGAGTTCACCAGCCTCACACCCGGCGACGATGGCGCCAGGATTGTTCTCACGGTCTCCTCCATCGACGGCCCCACCGCCTCCACCGCTACCGTCAAAAGCGGCGACACGCATGTAACTTCCGGCGCAATCTTCGAGCTCTCCAGCATGGTCTATCCGCAGGCCGCGCGCCTGGTTGTCTTTCTTCCCAGGCCCGGCCCCGTTCCCACCGCCGCGGCCATCGCCAACACCAAATCGCTCTTCCCCACGCTTACCTGGGTCGACGACCCCGCCCTCGAACCGGTCGACTACCTTGTGACCGAGGGAACTGGCGGCTGGGTCGCCTACGGGCAGGATGGCCGCGCCCTCAAGCCCGGCCGCGTTCCCAAAGGCGCCGCGTTTCTGCTCCTCGGGCCGCCGCAGTCGGTCGTCGACCGCATCCGCCTCACCGAGCCTTTCAAACGCAACGCCTTCCAGTTCACTGACTCGCCCGCCGCGGCCAGTTACGTCCTCGCCATGCGCGTCCGCGCCGACGGCAAGCCCGAATACACCCTCTTCGATCCTCGTTTGCTTGCCCCGCACAAGCCGGATGCCTACGTCCGCAGCAACGAAAACGATCCCACCGAAGCCGATCTGAACGGCGGCCAGAATCCTGAGGTCGTCTGCCGCAACGATATGTCCTTCCCCGTTCGCACAGCGTGGCTGCACGATGGGACGGCAGCCGCCACCGAAGACAGCATCGCCCCCATCCTCGCCCGCCGCATCCTGCGCCTGGGCAAGCTGCGCGTCTGGCAGCAGATTCCCTCCATGGTCACCGGCGTCACCGACTGGCCTTACCACCTCGCCATCGCCCGCGCCAACGCATCCGCAACTGACCCGCTCCATCCCAACGAAGCCTACGAAGTGCGCCTGGAAACCACCGCCGACGCGCTCTCCAAACGGGCCGTTGCTCCCAAATACATTTACCTCTTCGGGTTCGATTGCGCCGCCAACCCCTACCAGGTCTATCCCACCGATGAAACCAACGGCATCGCGCAGGGACCTCCGCTTCAAGCCGATGGAAATTTCCCGACAACCTACTCGCTCATGTCTGAGAGCGTGACAGAGCCTTACGGCGCAGACACCCTGTTCCTTCTCGCCACCAGGGAGAAGATCAACAATCTCAGTCTGCTCACCTTTGACGGAGTCATCGAGAGCAAAAGCCGAGGCTCCGGCCTCGATGAACTCATGGTCGATCTCAACGATGCCGGAAGCCGCGGCGCATCACCCTCTGTCACCACCTGGCAGGTCCAGCAGGTCGTAATCCCCAGCCGTCCCTGACCGCAACATCAACCCCGGTCACCCGGAATTCCCCAGAGCAGCACACCCGGAAACGCCGTTGAACTCGATAAGGAGAAGAGTATGGATCGTAGAAGCTTTTTCTCAAATGTGATGGCCGCCGCGGCCTGTTCCGGACTACTGCACGAGGTCATCTCTCCCAGGGAACTGATGGCCGCTGTGGAAGAAGCAGCCGATACGCCTGACAGCGCTCACCAGCTGTTCTGGAACGGCTTCTTCGACGACGTGGACCCTACCAGGCCCCATGCCACCTCTACCCGCGGTCCCGGCGGAGCGCCCATGGCCCAGCCGATTCCCACGCATCTTGAAGACTCCAAGCTGCCCCGCTTCTTCCACTACGACAGCACCAGGAGCCTGCTCCGCTTTGCCGAGAACATCGACCGCAGCGAGCTGCCCAAAATGGACGGCGCCGCGGTGGTCAGCATGAGCGTCAGCGGCTTCCGTCCCAGCGAAGCCGACTCCAAGAAAATCGGTGACGCTACTTCTGCCCAGTTGCAGCTCCATGCCACCCAGACCACGCCCCTGGCCCAATACATTGCGCCGCTGGCCTGGGCCTCACTTGCCACCGTCTTCGGCGGCAAGCAAGCCACCAAGCTGCCCACCGTGGATCAGCTCAACTTTGTCGACGAGAGCGGTTCCACCGGCACCTCCGGCAACAACCGCATCCTGCTCCCCGGCGCGGAAGGCAAGATGGCGCTCAATCTCACCCTCCCCGACAGGCACTCGCTCCTCCACAAGGTCATCTCCTACGGACTGCAGGGCCTCACCGCGGCTGCTCCACTTGTCTCCCTGCCCGCCATCAGCGTTCCGGCCATCAAGGCCTTCACCAGCTTTTACAACATCCTGGTGCAGAATGCGGGCTTCATCATCAACAGCCCGCTCAAGGATGTGGTCGCCTCCTACACTGCCGTCGACTCCGGCAACATGCACGCCGACGCTCTCAAGCTGCTTAACGGCGAATACCTGATCGTCCCCGCCAGCTCCACTGAAGCCATCAGCGCCCAGATGGCCAACCTCAAAATGCTCAACGGCTACCTGGTCCCCAAGACCATCGCAGACAACGCTGACCCCACGGTGGTGGCCCAGAGCGCCATTCCCAATGTCACCTATGCCACCATCAAGGTGAGCGTGCAGCCGGCCACCGACGTAGCCCTGCCCGCCTCGGCCAGGCCGCCGGCATCCGCTCCCAGCGCCCCTGCGCCAGCCCCCACCGCAAAATCCACAGCCAAGAAGACGGGCTGACCCGGCAGTTCTCTTCACGACTCTGCACGTCCAACCGTGACACCCATCTGTGCCCCATCCATTTCGCAGCCTCATCGCGAAATGGGTGGGAAACCACGAACTCCGATCGCCCCAGTTCCGTCAGCCCCGCAGGTGACCGTCCCGGAGGGACGGGGTGGGAATAGCCCCGTGGCAAGCGCAGCGCAACCCGGGGAAAGCGCCCCAAAAAACCTCCGCGCCCCAGCGGGCGCTGTGAAACGCGCCTTCGTCCCAAAACACCCTCATGCAATCGCCCGGTCCCGCCGAAGGCGTTCGCCCGCCGCGGTTGGCTATCCTGTATCTTCAGCACAACGACGTCTGCCTCCCGGCCCTGCCGCCGGAGGCGCATATCTATCTCTATCCGTATCGATGCGTTCTTAATTCAGCAAAGAGGAGGAGCCGTGAGCAGCAACGACCCGTCACTCTCGAATCGCGACCTGGCCCCCACCACCCCCGCCCAGCGCACCTGGGGCACTTACAACTACATCGCCCTCTGGTTCTCCATGTCCATGGAGATCACCACCTACCAGCTCGCCTCCTCGCTCATCGCCAAGGGCATGGACTGGAAGCAGGCCGTCGGCACGGTGCTGCTCGGCAACCTCATCGTCCTCGTTCCCATGCTGCTCAACGCCCACGCCGGCGCCAAATATGGAATTCCATTTCCCGTCTTCATTCGCGCCCCGTTTGGCGTGCGCGGCGCAAACCTTCCCGCCATCCTCCGCGCCATCGTCGCCTGCGGCTGGTTCGGCATTCAATCCTGGATCGGCGGAACCGCCATCCACTCCATGCTCGCCGTTATCTTGCCCTCCGTTGCCGCCAAAGACGGCGTGGTCTGGGCCTGCTTCCTCGGCTTCTGGCTCTTGAATATGGTCGTCGTCTGGCGCGGCGTCGAATCCATTCGCCACCTGCAGGCCTTTGGCGCGCCCTTCATGTTTGTCATGGCCGCGGCGCTGCTCATCTGGGTCCGCATCAAGGCCGGCAGCTTCGGTTCCATGCTCTCCACGCCCAGCCAGTTCCACTCCACCGGCGCGTTTCTCGCCGTCTTTTTCCCCTCGCTCACTGCCATGGTCGGCTACTGGGCCACGCTTGCGCTCAACATCCCCGACTTCACCCGCTACTCCAAATCGCAAACCGCGCAAGCCTGGGGCCAGGCCTTTGGCTTGCCCGTCGCCATGACGCTCTACACCTTCGTCGGCATCTCCGTCACGTCCGCCTCAGCCGTGCTCTTCGGCCATCCCATTTGGAATCCCATCCTGCTCATCGGCGCATTCCACCAGCCCGTCGTCGCCTTCGTCGCGCTCATCGCCATCCTCATCGCCACGCTCAACGTCAACATCGGCGCCAACGTCGTCTCCCCCTCCAACGACTTCTCCAACCTCTATCCGCGCCTCATCAGCTTCCGCACCGGCGGCCTCATCACCGGCTTTCTCGGCCTCGCCATGTGTCCCTGGAAGCTGCTCGCCACGCCCGACGCCTACATCTTCGGCTGGCTGGTCGGCTACTCCGGCCTGCTCGGCCCCGTCGCCGGCATCATGATCGCCGACTACTTCTTCCTCCGCGGCACTGAGCTCGACGTCAACTCGCTCTACCATCGCGAGGGCGCCTATCACTACACCAAAGGCATCAACCCGCGCGCCATCGTCGCGCTGGTGCTGGGCGTCACCATCGCCCTCATCGGCCTGGCCTACGCCCCGCTCAACTTCCTCTACGATTACGCCTGGTTCGTCGGGTTCTTCATCTCGGGCATTGTCTACATTTCCCTCATGAAGCTGTTCGCCCCAGCCGTCTCCGTGGGAGCCGCGCACTGATCAGGCGCCCGGCAGTCGTCGGCCAGCTCGCGAACTTCGCGATCGCCAACCTATTTCTTCTTCCACGCGCCCACAATCGCGCCCATCACGATCATGCCGACCAGCCAGAAACCGGCATTGATGGCAAACAGACTCAGCGGCCGCACCTCGAACACATACTCGGTGGCCCATGTGGTGAATACAAAGCCCAGCCAAAGCAGCACTGCGACTCTGATCCCGCGCAGCGCCGTCTGCGGGCCCGTGAGCTGCGTGACGCAGGAGATGGCTGTCGCAAGCAGCGCGGCGCACACCAGAGCCGTGCCGTATTGAAGCGCCGGATTGTAGCCGGCCGCGCTCATCAGCCACTCGCGCGTGCGTCCAATGCCGTCCAGCCACGGCTGCATGAAGTAGGAGTACCAGCCCGCTTCAAGAAGGAAGCACGCGATGGCGGCGATGACGATGGCCAGGTAATTCTGGCGCACCCTCGGTTGCGTGGGCGATGTTGGCAGGGTGTGGACTTCCATTCAGAGCCTCCTCTCAGGTTGAATGCCGAATCAGAAAACTATGCCCCCGGCGGAGAGATAACGCCAAGCTGAATCATCAGGCCGAGTGTGTCCATCAGAATGCGAGTGTCTTTGATCCTGCCTTCCTCAAAGCGGTCAATCACCATGCCCCAGACCTTGACTGGCCGTCCGGTGGCGGGCACGCCAAGGAAGTTGCCGCGATGCGTGCCGGTCCACTCGAAGCGGGTGACCACTTTGTCTCCCTCGGCAATCTGCTCTTCGACTGCCCAGTGCAGGTCAGGAAACGCAGCTCGCAGCCCGCGCAGCACATCCTTCAGCCCTTCTACGCCGGGACCCTGGCCGGGAAATGGAACCTGCTCGACCATATCTTCCCAGAAGTACTCGGCGGCGGTGTCGATCTGGCCCTGGTTGATGGTTTCTTCAAGAAACTGGCGCACTTTGGCGCTGTTGTCTGACATGACTGGGGCGCTCCTCCTGGGAATTGAATCGCCTCAAGCTACACCGCTGCCACATGCTCGCGCAAGAACAAAAGATTGCCGGCGAATCGCAATCGGAATAGCACATCCACGGGTAGTCCACCCGTGCGTGCGTCGCCTTCCGGACGGGTTGTCAGGAGAGTCTTGCGGAAAGGCAGCTAGTCCAGCCGGGTAAGGAACGCCTCAGCCTCGGCATCGCTTGGCCGCAGATGCCGCGCAATCGACTCCGCCCGTTCGCGGTTGTCGCCGACCGGCCGAATCCGCACCCAGTAGCTGTCCTGGCCCGGAAATTCAATCACGTTCGAGTCGGGATACCTGCGCAGCAGTTCGTTCTTCAGCTTTTCTGCCTTGCGCTCTGACTTGAACGCCCCAATCTGCACGCACCACCGGCCGCCGCGCTCAATCGGCTTGGGCGTCTGGTACACATCCAGCCGCACCTCCGCCGTGCCCATGCGGTAAATCCCCGTTGCCTTGGCCGAGGCAATGGTCAGGTCCAGAATCCGTCCGTCAACAAATGGCCCGCGATCGGTAATCCGCATCGCCGCAGACTGCCCGGTCTTCAAATTCGTCACCGTGATCAGCGAACCCATGGGCAACGTTCGGTGAGCCGCCGTGAATGCGTAGTCGCTGAACACCTGTCCATTCGCCGCCTTGCGCCCCTTGTACGGCGCCGTATACCACGTGGCCAGCCCCTGTTCTGAAAGGATGGGCCGATGCGTGTTCACATAGTCCAGATCCGCATCGCTCACTCCGCCCGGCGGCACCGGCGTAATTGGAATCCGCCCCGACGGCGGCGTCTGCTGTTCCTCGTTCGTTTGCGCCTGCTGCTGCTCCGTAGTTTCCGTCTGCTGCGTGGGCGCTGGCGGAGCGGTCTGCTGCGCCGTCACCTGCACATGGTTGCGGTGATGGCCGCAGCCCGTCGCAAGCACAAGGGTCAAGGAGAAGAGCATCGCCAGCAGCGAAGCTTTGCTCCACCTTGCAGTGCCCGCGGCCATCCGCGTTTCTAAGGTTGCGCTTGTCACGGGCGTGGATCCTTTGCCTGGCCTGGCGGAGCCGCGTTGGGCTGCCCGCCCTGCTGACGGTCCAGCCGGTCAGCAAAATTACGAAGCGAGCTGGCCACATTGCGCAGCGCCGTGATGGACTCCTTGCGCACCTGCGGAATGACTGCATCGTTCACGTAAGCTGCAGCGTGGCGCAGCTCCATCTCGATCAGCTCAATGGCCTCTTCAATCCGCTGCCCTACGCCGCCCACGCCGGGGCCGGGAGGTGGATAAGTGCTCATGATCAGTAACCTCCGAAAGGTAATTCCAAGTAATCCCACGTTCAGAATGGATGCAGTCAAGGGAACCGTCAATGATGCAATCGTGGGATGTGCCGCAATGGTCAATATCTCCGCATTGTGGAAGTTCCCGGCACGCGCCGCATTTCGGCCCATTTCTCTTCCCCGCATGTGACCATGGTTAAGAAGGCGCGTCCGACTCGCAGAGTTGATATCTTTCTTGCATGCCTCCAGGCCCGCCACGGTGCGTTAGGAGAGCAATGACCTCCATTCCGGTTACACACCAGGCCGCGGTGCCCCATCCTCTCGCCCAGGCACCCTCTGGGTCGGCCAATCCAACTCGATGGCGGCAATCGTTGGCGCAAGTCCGGCAGGGATTGCTCTGCGCGTCCGTCTTCTGCTTTGTCGGTCTCGCCTGCCGCGCCCAATCCACGCAGCCCGCCGCCGCGCCGCCCGATTCTCCAACCCCGCAAGTCGCAGCCCACCCCGCATCGCCGCCCAGTGCCTGCCAGGTCCACCGCGACAGCATCACGCAGGCATGGACCGTCGCGGCCGAAGCCGCCGCCACCCTCCCCCGGCCCACCGCCGCCGCGGCAGCCGGAGGCCTCACCGAGCCCTTGCCCGACGCTCGCATCCCATCCGCCCCCGCGCAGCTCCCCTGCCCCTTGTTGCCCATCGTCGACTGGTACGCCCGCTTTCTTGACGGCCCCCAGGTCAAGGCCATGACGCCGAAACAGAAAGCCTGGCTCGCCGTCCGCAACGTGGCCGACCCCTTCAACGCCATCACCATCCTGGGCAGCTCCGCCATCGCCGTGGCCGCCAACTCCCACTCTGACTACGGCCCCGGAATGCCCGGCTTCGGCCGCTACGTCGGCGTCAGCTATTCCCAGGACCTCACCGGCGAGTTCATCGGCACCTTTCTCATCCCCTCGCTCGTCCACCAGGACCCGCACTACCATCGCTGGCCCCATGCCAGCTTCAAGCGCAGAGTCGCTCACTGCCTCTTCCAGGTCGTCTGGACCCAGGGCGACAATGGCCGCGAGATGCTGAACTACGCCAATATCGCCGGCTTCGCCATTGAAGACGAGATCGGTAACCTTTATGTTCCCGGCCAGCAAACCCGCCTCACCGCCAGCTCCGTCCGCTATGGCACCGACTTTGCCACCGCGCCCATCGAGAACTTTGTCACCGAGTTCCTCCCCGACATCGCCCGCAAAATCCACGTCCGTGTCGTCCTCATCCAGCGCATCATCAACCAGGTAGCTAGAACAGGCCCCTCCACAACCGGACCGTAGCAGCAGCCTGCCTTCAATGCCGGCAATGCCCACTGGGAAGATCCGACGTCACAGATAAGTCGGCCGGTCCAAGCTACAATCCGATGCAGTCCGCATCCAGGGGAAACTCCCATGCCCGCAAGAAGGCTTCATCTTCTCCTATCCTCGCTGTGTGCCTCATTGATAGCGTTTTCCTCTATTTCGTTGCCCGCCGCCGCGCAGACAACCGCCCCCAACGAATGGACCTGGGTGGGCGGAAGCAGTACAACCAACCAGGCTGGAGTCTACGGCACATTGGGAACTCCTGCCGCCGGAAACGTCCCCGGCAGCCGCTGGTACGCTTCGCAATGGACCGACAGCAATGGCAACCTCTGGCTTTTTGGGGGTGATGGGTACGATTCCCTCGGTCAGGAGAATGCCCTGAACGATTTTTGGATGTTCAATCCCTCCACCAGTGAATGGACCTGGATGGGCGGAAACAGCACGCTGCCCTGCACGTCGTTTGGACAATGTGGGATGTATCCCGGCACTTACGGCACGTTGGGAATGCCTGCCGCCGGAAACGCCCCCGGGTCCCGAATTGCCGCTACCAGTTGGACCGACCTCAACGGCAATCTCTGGCTCTTTGGCGGGGACGGCGCCGACGCCAACGGAACCGCTGATAATGGCTGGCTGAATGACCTTTGGGAATACACCCCTTCCACAAATGAATGGGCCTGGATGAGCGGGAGCAGCACGGTAACTTGCGGTTCGCCGGGATTCGGCGATTACTGTGGCGCCCCTGGGGTGTACAACGGCACACCGGGAACGTATGTTGCCGGAAACGTCCCCACAGGCCGCTTTGGCGCCATGGGCTGGACCGACAGCAAAGGCATGTTCTGGCTCCTCGGCGGCATGACCATGGTTGAGGCCGGTGTTGATACCTATCTCAACGACCTGTGGCAGTTCAATCCATCCGCCAACGAATGGATCTGGATGGGAGGAAACAGCGCCACGCCCTGCCCATTGGGCGTTGCATGCAGCGGTGCTTCCGGCGTCTACGGCACGTTGGGAACGCCTTCAGTCGCAAACATACCCGGAGCTCGCGAGTTCGGCGCCACCTGGAGCGACAGCAGCGGTAATCTCTGGCTCTTTGGCGGTCAGGGCATGGTTGCCGGCGGCGGCAACTATCTCAACGACCTGTGGCAGTTCAGTCCGTCCACAAATGAATGGACCTGGGTGGGAGGAAGTGACACGCTGTACACATATGGGGGCGCGCCGGGCGTCTACGGCACCCTGGGAACGGCTGCCGCCGGAAACATCCCGGGAGCCCGGGAATACGCCTCAAGCTGGACCGATAGCAGCGGCAATTTCTGGCTCTTTGGTGGTCACGGCTTCGATGGCAACGGAAACATGGGCGATCTCAACGACTTGTGGGAATACAGTCCTTCCACGAACCAATGGACATGGATGAGCGGCAGCAATACAGCCGGCAGCAACGGAGTCTACGGCGCATTGGAAACACGCCCCGCCGGTTCCGTACCCTACGCCTCGTCGGGAACTGCCGCTCCCGGAGCCACCCCCGGAAGCCGCGTAACCGCTCTGGGCTGGACCGATAAGAACGGCAATCTCTGGCTTTTTGGCGGCTCCAACGGAGCAAATAGCTTTCTCAATGACCTTTGGAAGTATCAGCTTGCAATTGCCGCCGCCCCAACCTTTACCGTTGCCACCGGAACCTATACCGCGCCGCAGACAGTGACAATCAGCGATGCAACGATCGGTGCAACCATCTACTACACCACCGACGGAACCACGCCCACCGCAAACTCGACCGTGTACAGCGGCGCGATCACCGTTTCGGCAACCGAAACGCTTCAGGCGATCGCCACAGCCAGCGGATACACTGCCAGCCCCGTCGCCAGCGCAACCTACACCATCAACCTGTCCCCGCCAGACTTCTCCATCGCGGACTCTCCGCAATCGATGAGCGTATTCGCGGGGAACAGCACGACGACCACAGTCTCCGTCATGCCCGTGAACGGCTTCAATTCGTCGGTCTCCTTCGCCTGCTCAGGGCTGCCCTCGGGCGCGTCCTGCACCTTTGCTCCCGCAACCGTCACGCCTTCGGGCACAACCGCCTCCACGACCACACTTACTGTGGCCACATCCACATCCGCAACCAATGCAACCCTTCGGCGCATCTCCGGCCCACTGTTTCCAGGAACGGTGTTGGCTCTCTGCTTGTGCTGCATCGTCCGCAGGAAGCGGCGCAGCCTGCAGTGCTTTGCTCCTCGCGGTAAGCGTGGCGGGCATCGAGCCTGCTCAACGGGTGCAGCACCAATTCCTCGGGCAGCGGTGGTGGCGGCTCCTCGCCCGTCACCTCCACCATCACCGTAACCGCAACCTCCGGCACGCTGTCGCACACCACCACCTTCTCCCTGACGGTGAACTGACCGTTCCCGTCCCAGGCCGGCGCAACAGCCCCCGCCGGCCCCAACCATTCACCGCACTCAAATCGCCATTCACCCACCCATTCCGCCATTCGCTGCACCTGAGTTGGGTTGACCGGCCTGCCCGGTTACCCTACTCTTGCCTTTTCAGGTCAGGCATTTACGTCCGCCAACCAGGAAAGCAGGGCCGAGCGATGCGAGCCGGCGCCATTCATCTTCCGAGGAGACCGCAACAAATGCCCAAAGCGATCAAGTACGTTGAAAAAGCAGCCGTCTACGCAGCCAAAGGCGCGTGGGTGGTCTATGAGCGGCTCAACCGCATCAGCCCCAATCCCGCGTTTACGCCCAAGTGGAGCGACAAGCCCCTGCAGAAGAGCTGGCAGAAGGAGAAGCCGCCCCTCGGCTGGCCCCGCACCACCGACTCGCTCTGTCCCAAGTGCGTGCCCGAGATCCGCAAGCAGATCCTCGACGGCAAGCTGCCCCACGAAGTCCTGCTCAATGAGAAGGTGGGCGAAATCAAGGCCCAGATCATCGAGCGCGACGGCAAGATCCTGATGGTCAAGGACTGCCCCAAGCACGGCCATTTTGAAGACGTGATGTCCATCGACACCAAGTTCTTCAAGCATCTGGAAGAGAGCTTCCCCGGCCGCGACATCCGCGCCCACGGCGAGACCGCGGACAAGCTGCACAACCACGGCACCTCCACCGTCACCCACGGCCGCGGCTCGGTGCTCACCATCGACCTCACCAACCGCTGCAACATGATGTGCGATCCCTGCTTCATGGACGCCAACCAGGTCGGCTTCGTCCACGAGCTCACCTGGGACGAGATCAAGACCATGCTCGACAACGCCATCACCATCAAGCCCAAGCGGCAGATGAGCGTGCAGTTCTCCGGCGGCGAGCCCACGCTGTCGCCTTACTTCCTTGACGCCGTGGCCTACGCCCGCAAGGTCGGCTACAACAGCGTCCAGGCCGCCTCCAACGGCATCGAGTTCGCCAAGAGCAAGGAGCTCTGCCGCGCCGCTGCCGAAGCCGGCCTCCGTTACGTCTACCTCCAGTTCGACGGCATCGGCAACGCCGCCAACTCGCACCGCAAGGTCGGCAACCTGTTCGACGTCAAGCTCCAGGCCATCAACAACCTGCACGAAGCCGGCGTGGACATCGTTCCGGTCACCACCATCATCAACGGCATCAACAACGAGCAGGTTGGCCACATCATCCAGTTCGCGCTCGACAACCCCAAGAAGATCAGCTTCCTCAGCTTCCAGCCCGTCAGCTTCACCGGCCGCGACGAAGACATCACCGACGAGCGCCGCCAGGCCCAGCGCTACACCCTCTCGCACATGGCCCACGACGTCAAGAAGCAGGTCGGCATCGGCGAGCCGGAGCGCGACTGGTTCCCCATCAGCTTCATGAGCACCTTCTCTGACTGGGCCGATCTCATTCACGGGCCCGGCGCCGAGTGGGGCCAGCTCTCCTGCGGCTGCCATCCCAACTGCGGCATCGGCATGGCGCTGATGATCGACAAGGAAACCAAGGAGTCCGCTCCCGTCACCGCCTTCCTCGACATGGGCCAGGTGGCCAAGGATCTCGCCAAGGTCAACGACGCCGCCCGCGGCAAGTTCCTCTCCATCCTCGGCCTCGGCCTCTCGCTCATGCGCAACTACGATCCCTTCCAGTCGCCCACCCACTTCAAGATCACTGACATGATGAAGAAGATGGACAAGACCTTCAACGCCACCGGCAAAGACTACGGCAGCGTCAAGGGCGACCGCACCATGGACGACATCAAGAAGCGCCGCGCCGACCGCTGGAACTTCCTGTTCATCGCCGGCATGTGGTTCCAGGATCTGTTCAACTACGACTTCCGCCGCACCGAGCAGTGCATCATCCCCTACGCCACCCAGGAAGGCGAAATCAGCTTCTGCGCCTACAACACGGGCGTGGGCTGGCGCAACATCATCGAGAAGATGCACATGACGGCCACCCTCACCAAGTGGTACGAGGAGCACGGCCGCCACGAGATCTTCGCCGGTGGCAAGAAGGTCGGCATGACCCACGTCGGCCACGAGCTCAACCTCAACATGGAGCACGTCAACGCCGAAGCCAATCACACGCTGGACGAGCTCGGCATCGCCAAGAACGCCCGCGAAGAAAAGCTCCGCGCCCGCGCCGTCACCACCGCCGACAAGGTCAAGACAGAAGCCGAAAATGCCCGCATGGCCAAGCTCTACCGCGAGCACGTCCTCGGCGAAAAGCCCGTCGAAGGCCTGGTTCGGTTAGACTCCATCGCCCCCGCCAAGCCAGTTGCCCAGAAGGAAGCCGAGCCCGTCGCCGGCGACTAGCATTGCATGCGGCAGCCGCGCCTTCGGCGCACTCCAACTTCAGCCCTGGTTCTCAACCAACAAAGGCCGTTCCCCTCGGGAACGGCCTTTGTGCTGTTGTGTAGTTATTCTGAGCGACTGGGCCCTGAGCAGAGTGAAGGGGAGGAGTCGAAGAACCTGCATTTGCTTTTGGCTGGGGATGTATCCTTGAATCGCTCTTCAATTCAAGGGCGGGAGACCACCAGCCACCCCTGCGAGCGAACGGCGAGCGTCTGCCCCACCGCAGGTGGCTGATAATCTACCTCGTAAAGGACGGTCCGGATTTTGCAGACCCAAAGTCATGGAACTCCCTCCGCGCACTCTCGCGCACCCCACCCGGTCACCGCGCTTCACTGGTGCACCGCTGCGCTGGCTCTTCGACCCTGAAGCCGGGCCGCGCAACCGCCTCGTAGCGCGCTGGATCTTTCTCCGCGCCCTTGCGGCCATTTATTTCTCGGCATTCTTCCCCCTGCTCTTCCAGATCGAGGGCCTCAACGGGCCCCGCGGCGTTTTGCCCGTCCAGCATTATCTTCTGGCGCTGCGCGCCCAGGCCGGGGCATTCGGCTACTGGTATGCACCCACGCTCTTCTGGCTCTCTTCCGGCTCGCACAGCATCATGGTGGTGGTCTGGCTCGGCCTCGCCGCTTCTCTCGCTGCGTTCTGCAATCTCTGGCCGCGCCTCAGCTTTTTCATCTGCTTCGTCTGCTTCCTCTCCTTCGTCACCGCGGCCCAGGCGTTTTCCAGCTATCAGTCTGACAGCATGCTGCTTGAGGCGGGCTTCCTGGTCCTGTTTTTCGTGCCCCGCGGCCTGCTGCCGGAGTGGGGCGCCGCCAGCCCGCCCGCGCGCGCCAGCCTCTTTCTCCTGCAATGGGAGTGGTTCCGCATCTACTTCGAATCCGGCCTGGTCAAGCTCCTCAGCGGCGATCCTGAGTGGCGCAACTTCACCGCCATGGACGACTACTACCAGAACGGCCCCTTGCCCACCTGGATCGGCTGGTATGTCGCGCATCTGCCGCACTGGTTTCACGCCGCCACCGTCGCCGGCACTCTGGGCATCGAACTCGCCATCGTCTGGATGCTCTTCCTCCCCAGGCGTGTGCGCTTCATCTGCTTCTGCATCGTCACACCCTGGGAGATCGGCGTCATTCTCACCGCCAACTACACCTTCCTCAATTACCTCGTGCTCGCTCTCGGCTTTCTTCTGCTCGACGATCGCAGCGTGCGCTGGCTGCTGCCGGGCCGCCTTTGCCGCCTGTTGCCGGCAACAACGCCAGAGCATGCACCAGCGGAGCCGGAGCCACGCGACGCGGAGTCGCTCTCCATTCTGAATTCTCCCTCCGAGGACCGCGAAGAAACTCCCGCCGCCATTCACCGCCCAGCCCGCCGACACCTCCGCTACTTTCACGCTCTTTGCCTTGGCCTGTCGGCAGTCCTGCTCGTCTGGATTGCCTACGCAACCACAGCGGAGATGGTGCTCATGCTGTCCCCAAGCCTGCCGCTGCCCTCCATGCCGGTCACAGTGCTGGAACCCTTCCGCATCGCCAACCAGTACGGTCTCTTCGCCGTCATGACCCGCGGGCGTTACGAAATTGAGTTCCAGGGCTCCAGCGACGGCCAGAACTGGACGCCCTATCCCTTCCGCTACAAGCCCCAATCGCTCGACAAAGCTCCCGGCATCTACGCCCCCTACCAGCCGCGCTTCGAGTGGAACCTCTGGTTTGCCTCGCTCGGCAACTGGCAGGCAAACAATCTTGTCCCCCTCACCGAGGAACGCCTTCTGGAGAACGATCCGGCCGTCCTCGCTCTCTTCAAGCGGAATCCCTTTCCGCAGGCGCCTCCCCGCTATGTGCGGGCAGTGCTCTGGCAGTATTGGTTCACCTCCATGGATGAGAAGCGGCGCACAGGCAACTGGTGGAGGCGCAGCTTGTTGGGCCTCTATGCGCCCCAGCTCGAACTTGAGCCCGATGGCCGATTCGTCGTAATCGCATGGCCCGACGAACTCCCGGAACACGATTGACGAGACCGGCTGCCCATTCTCAAATCGCTTTTTGATTCAAGGGTGGGCACGAACCTCGACAATCCTCATCAGCTCAACGCCCTTTCGCCTCGGCAGCCTTGCGAACCGCCTCAGCGTCCGCGATGTCTTGCGGTCTGCCGGCGGCCAGCTTGGAAGCAATTAAGTCAGGAGCGGAGATGAAGAAAGCCTTGAGCCCGCTCTTCGGGTCAATCACACCCTCCACGCGCCGCTCCCATGCGCCCTCAAAATCCGCACCTGGAATGTCGGGAAGAATATCGAAACCGTGCGGGTCGCTCCCAAAACGAAAGAAATTTCCGCGCTCTGCGAAGTCCTCCGGCCGAATCCCTTGAAGCGGTGCGCCGAATGAGGCAAGCGCGCCGTAAACTGCTTGTGAGTTCGCAGGGTCTGCCTGGATAAAGAGGTCAATATCCTTCGTGAAGCGGGGCTGAGCGTGATAGATAACCGCGTATCCCCCCACGATAAGGTATCTAACGCCATGGGCATGGAATGCGGACAAAAGGTCTTTGTAGTCTTGGTACATCCGGCTCCAGCTCCCAACCCTTCAGTGCGTAAGCTTCCTTGATCATCTCTTCAACCGCGTCCATCCGCTCATGCACGGGCCGGCTCTGCCAGTAGCGGTACTCGTCCGCCTTCATCTCATCGAAGCTCGTGTATTTGCGCAGAACCGTCCCCATGCCCATCATTAGAGCAGTTTGGGAGAGTGTTTTCAACGCATGATTGCGAGAACACGAGAGAACCGGCCATAACAGGGCATATCCCCAACCCACCGAGTCGAAGGTGTCTGTCCTGTCCCAGCTGGTTATCCATTAGAATTCCCCCATGTCCTCCGCGCCGCTTCTTTCCCGCTGCTGCCGCTCCCTGCCTAAGCTGGCTCTGCTTCCCACCCTCGCCTTCGCTCTGGCCCACGCGCAAGCCCCGCCAAACGCCCAGCCCCTCACGCCGGCTGAGCAGAAGATCGCCGCCGTCATCGACGCCCACATCGCCGAAGACCAGCAGTTCCTCGAGCAGCTCGTCGACATCAACAGCGGCACCATGAATCCCGCCGGCGTGGTGGCCGTCAAAGACGTGCTCGTCCCTCGCTTTGAAGCTCTCGGCTTTCAAGTCCACTGGGCGCCCATGCAGTCCGTCACCCACCGCGCCGGCGACCTGGTGGCAGAGCATCCCTGTCCCCAGGGCCCGGGCCGCTGCGGCAAGCGCCTTTTGCTCATCGGCCACATGGACACGGTCTTCGAGCCCTCCAGCTCCTTCCAAAAGTACTCCATCGTTCCCGGCACTGACGGCAAAGTGGCCACCGGCCCCGCCGTCTCTGACATGAAAGGCGGCCTGGTCGTCATGCTCGCCGCCCTCCGCGCCCTGAAGGATACCGGCGTCCTCAACCATGCCGAAATTCGCGTCGTGCTCAGCGGCGATGAAGAGCGTGTCGGCTCGCCCGTCGAAGCCGCCCGCCACGACATGATTGAAGCGGCCAAGCACAGCGATGTGGCCCTCGAGTACGAGCCCACCGGCCGCCTCAACGGGCAGGACTCGGTCAGCATCGGCCGCCGCAGCTCCACCACCTGGCGTCTTCAGGCAACCGGCCTCAGCGGCCACTCCTCGCAAATCTTCGGCTCCCACCTCGGCTACGGCGCCATCTACGAGATCGCCCGCATCCTCGACGCCTTTCGCCGCGAGCTGCCCGAAGAAGGCCTCACCTACAGCCCCGGCCTCGTCCTCGGCGGCGCTACGGCCGAGTCCAACGCCGACTCCACCGGCGGCTCCGCAACCGGCAAGCCCAACGTCATCGCCGCCGCCGCCATCGCCACCGGCGACATTCGCACCCTCAATAACGAGCAGACCCAGCGCACTGAGGACAAGATGCGCGCCATCGTCGCCGCGCACCTGCCGCAGACTGACGCAAAGATCAACTTCGACGAAGGCTACCCGGCCATGGCCGCCACGCCCGCGGGCCGCCACCTGATGGAGCAATGGAGCGGCATTAGCGTCGCTCTCGGCCTGGGCCCGGTGGCCGAGGCTGGAGTCATGACCCGCGGCGCCGGCGACATCGCCTTTGTCGCGCCTTTCATCCCCGGCCTGGTCGGCGTCGGCCTGCTGGGCGAAGGCGCCCACGCCGAAGGCGAAAAGGGCTACCTCGACTCCCTCGCGCCCCAGGCCAAACGCAACGCGGTCCTCATGGAGCGCCTCACCCAGGAAACGGCAGCCCCGGCGCCGCAGTAACCGCGGCCCCTCTGGCGCATCGCAGCCGGCCGCAGGTGTTTCGTGCCCCGTCCTTTCCGTGCTTTTGGGGCAAGGGTGGGAGGCCACGATCCTCATGGCGCGCCAGCGCCGTCTGCCGCACGCCAGGTGCCGCAAAATCGTTGCAGATCATTACGGCCCAGACGAGCACAATACGCATAGAGGAGATCAGCCATGGAGACCAGCAACTGCAAGCGCGCTTCTATCTTCGCCGTTGCTTCTCCTATTCCGGGGCAAAAATGGCACCCCCCCGCCACATTGCTTCCAGCCCCATGAAAACAATCGGGTTGCAAGCACAAAAGGCACAAATCGACCCCTTTCTAAAGGACTTGCACGCCAGCCCAAATCCCGGGAAGTCCGCCGAACCGTCTTCGTCTCCCGTCCGCAATTGCCTTGGACTATGATGATTTCCAGAGTTCGGAGGCACGCGAGGAGGCTTATGAGTCAAGAGCAGGGAATCGAATTGCGCAGGCAGGGACGACGTGAGTTCCTCAAGGCTGGTGGAGCGGTAACAGCAGCGCTCCTGGCGCCCACAGCGCTCCGGGCAGACACACCCAAAACCATGCCCGCGCTGCCCTCGAACCCGGTTACGCAGGCCTCCATGCCCACGCGCAACTTGGGCAAGACCGGCTACAAGGTCGGCATCTTCTCCCTGGGCGGCCAGGCCAGCCTGGAGAAGCCCAACAATTTCGATGTTGCCGTTCCCATCATCGAGCGCGCCCTCGACATGGGCGTCAACTACATCGATACCTCGTCCATCTATGGAGGTCCGGACCGCTGGAGCGAGCAGTACGTCGGCAAGGTTATGGCCCACCGCCGCAACCAGGCCTTCCTCGCCACCAAGACCAAGGAACGCACCCGCGACGGCTCCATGCGCATGATCGAGAAGTCCCTCGAACTGCTGCAAACCGACCACGTCGACCTATGGCAGCTCCACGATATCGGCACCCTCTTCGACATCAACCAGGTCTTCGCCAAAGGCGGCGCCATGGAAGCCCTGATCGAGATGAAGGAGCAGAAGGTGGTGCGGCACCTGGGCCTCACCGGCCACTACCGCCCCGACGCGCTCATGGAAGGCATCAAGCGCTATCCCTTCGACACCATCCTCATGGCCATGAACGCCGCGGACCCGCACCACTACAGCTTCAACCAGGAGTTGCTGCCGCTGGCCGTCGAGCGCCAGATGGGCATCATCGGCATGAAGATCCCCGGCCGCAGCCGCCTGCTCTCCAGTCGTGGACGCCGCCGTCGCTGGAGGCACAGAAACACTCCTGGGAAGGCATGGTCCCCGCGCCCACACCCGGCACGCTCACCATGCGCGAAGCCATGTACTACACGCTGTCGCGCCCGGTAAGCACGGTCATCATCGGCTGCGACACTGTCGCGCAGCTGGAAGAGAACGTCCACCTTGCGCGTGAGTTCACGCCGCTCAGCGATAGCCAGGCGACGGAACTTGTGGCCAAAGCTGAGCCCGTGTCAAAGCCGTCTCTCTTCTTCCGCTTCTATGATCGGCCTTAACAGCCCGTGGTGAAAGTCAGGCTTTGAAAGGGCACGACTTCAGTCGTGCCGCAAACTGACAATAAACGGCGGGCTTTAGCCCCTGAGGGATGTTTTTCAGGGATTTGGATTCACCACAGGCTGCTAACCCAACTGGCTGAACTTTACCGGCAGCTTGTCGTAGTCCACCGTGCCCAGCCCGCGCGCCGCTGCCAGGTGCAAATAGGGCAGTTGCTCCGGGTCCAGGTTCCACCACGCCTTCGCCACATAGGCGTCAAGGGCTACAGGATCGGTCCCCGCCACCATCGTCTTTTTCAGCGCCACGTCTTCCAGGCTGCCGCCAGTCGGCCCGTTGCGCAGCAGGATGCGGTAGCCATCCAGCAAGGTGACGGTTGGCAGCATGAAGTTTGCCAGGTCGGCCAGGCTCTGGTGGATCTGCTGGTGCAGCCGGTTTCGTTGCCCGCCCAGGATGCCGTACCAGTTCTTCATGCCCAGCGTCACGCCCACCAGGCTGTGGTGCTTGGCGATGGGCAGGTTGATCAGCTTGTCGGCCTCAAGGAACGGCGTGAAGACGGGCCAGCTCTTAAGCACCACGCCGCCCAGATCCACCTCGCGGTACATCTCCGGATCGGGCAGAATCACCTCAGCCCCTTCGGCGCGCGCTGCCGCCTCAATGCCGGAACGGTGAAAACAGCGTCGCGGTTCGTTGCAACTGACGTCGGTCACAATCACGCGCTTGGCTCCGGCCTGCCAGCACTGGCGCACCACCTCGGCCACAACCTCGGGATTGGTATTTGCAGCCTGCTCCGGGGTCCGGTCCCAGGCAATGTTCGGCTTGATCACCACCACATCCTGGTGGCTGACGAAGCGCTGCATGCCGCCCAGGTCGGCGAGCGCGCGCTGCACCAGCGCCCTCGGCTCTCCGCCCTGCACCACAACCAGGTGAGGAAGCTGCGGGTCCGCGGCCGTGCGGTGGTCGCGCCGCGCCTGTTCCGCCTGCGAAGGCACAGGGCGAAAGCTGTGCTTGCTTAGCCACACGGCAGCAGCCCCGGCGCCCGCAGCCACCCCGCCCACGCGCAGCAGTTGCAGCATCGCTTCCCGCCGCGTCAGTGGCGCAGCCAGCGATTGCTTGTCGGAATCGGTTTGCCCGGCCATCGTTGTCCTTCCGGTCAGATTTCGACCAGGGTTATGTGTTCGGGATTGTTCACGCCGAGCCTGTGGCTGGCGTCGGCCGCAGTGGCAATGTAGCGCGGCGGCCGGCCCACTGCCTCAAGAGTTGGCATACCCACCTCGGCCCGCTTGCGCTCAATCATCTGCCACGCGGTGTGATCGAGTGCCACCCGGTCCTCGCCGATGATGAGCGCGTTGGGCTGCCACAGGCGCTCCGGATGGAAGCCGGGCCCCCCGTCATAGACGGACGTCATGGCATCGCCGACGGTGAAGCGCACCTTCTCGCGAACAACCGGAATCGCGTTGATGTCCGCCACGCCCGGATTGCAACCATCGGCATGAAGATCCTGCGGGCGGCTCAACACGCCGTACATGTTCTTCATGGCGAAGGTAACTCCCGCCCCGCTGTGGTCCTTGAGAATCGGCAGGCCGATCACCATGTCGCATTGGCGGGTGAGAATCTTCGAGAGCTTGATGGTAATCCCCGATCCGCAGGCCACCGGCTCATCCTCGAAACCGGCCACGTCCGATCCGAAGCAGCGAACGCGGCCTGGATCGGTGGAGATGGTGAACCCGCACGCCTCAAGGTCACGCGCATTTCGGTCCCAGATGATGATGTTGCCGGGCTTGATGCCGGCCTGTTGCAGCCGCTCAGCAACGGCCATTGCCAGGACCGCGTGGCTGGAGATGCCCTTGCCGCCCAGGCCGTTGGTCTTGAGACCGATGACCTTGTCCGGCCCTTGCGGCAGGATGCGCTTCCAGGCGTCGACCGGCTTGTCCCGTCCGGTGTAGGCAGCTATCGCGCGGTCCAGCAAATCGCGCACGCGCTTTTCATCCAGTTGCCCATTTGGTCCGTGCAGCGCGGCATCGCGCGCAACCACGACCCTCGATTTTCCGGGTTGAAAGTGGCCGCTCGACTGGTCCTGATGACCGGCAACTCCTGGAACGTCTGGCACACTCGCCAACCCCAGCTTGCTGTGCGAACTGAGCAGCACAGCGCCGGTCAAAGCGGTCTTGAGAAAATCACGGCGGTCTTTCATGGCAATCCTCGCTTTTCTGTTGTGCCGGCGTACCGGCCTGGGAACTCAGAGTTTCGCTTCCACGCCACGCGCCAGTGCCAGCAGCGCCTGCGGCGTCTGCGGCGTGGAATCATAGGCAACAATGCGCACCAGGTAAGGCCCCTTGCGGAAGATCACGCTCTGCGCGTACGCGATGCCCGCGTCTCCGAGCTGAACAGTCTTCACATCCCTGGTCTGCCCCGTCTCGAAGATCTTCCGCGCGCCATCGGCGCCGCTCATGGTGTGCACGTCCACCACGGCTTCCAGAGAGCCCTGGTACTTGTAGTCCGCGGTCGAAGTGGTAACCACGCCGGCGGAGATGTACTGTTCTGCGTCGCCGTCAATGTACTGGTAGAGATTCTTGGCGTCGAAGGTGCGCGTCTCGCCCGTCTTTTCCCAGCCGGCGACGGCTCCGGAGACAGGGAAGGGGTCGACCGACTTCTTCTTGCACCCCGAGAGAGCGGCAACGGCAACCATCCCCATTACTGCCGTACGAAACATCCAATGCGTTGAACGGAACATCATGGCCCGGTCTCCTCTATCTGCGATTCAGCAAAATCTGGCTGGCTGGCGAACGGCTTTCACCGATGCTGGTGACATAAACGGCAGGGTGCTCCTGCAGCGGACACGCATACTCGCACGCGCCACAGCCCACGCAGCGGCTTGGATCGACGTGCGGCTGCTTCAGCGTTTTGATGTTGCCCGCCGCATCCACCACCTGCGCTTCCTGCACGTAAATAGCCTTGGGTGAAACCGGGCACCACTCTTCGCAGACAATGCAGTCGGTGGCCATCGCCCACGGCAGGCACCGTCCACGGTCGTAGAAAGCAGTCCCCAGCCGGATCGGCTGGCTGGCCGCGCCAGTTGCGCTTTCTGTTGTCCCGGCACCCACCACCCAGCCCTTTTCCCGTGGCGTAATCTGCCAGATTGCGCCAGTCGGGCAAACCTCGGAGCAGAGCACGCAACTTGGTTCGCAGTAGCCGATGCGCGGCACCAGCGTTGGGGTCCAAAGGCCTTCCAGGCCAGCCTGTTCCAGGGTCGGATGGATCGCCGTATTGGGGCAAACCTTCATGCACTCGCCGCAGCGGATGCAGCGGGAGAGGAATGCCTCCTCATCCAGCGATCCCGGCGGCCGCAGCAGCCGCTCATGGCGGCTTTTGCCCAGCCCGGTGTTGGCCCGCATCAGCGGCACCACCGCCGCACCCGCTGCCAGGCCGGTAAGCGCCCGCCGCCGCCCAAGGTCAGGGCTGGCTACTTCCTTTTCATTGCGGAAGAACTTGAACTGCAGACTGTCGTGCGGGCAGGAGCCTACGCAGTTCATGCACATCAGGCACTCGGACTTCCGCCACGGCACGCCGCCAATCGGGTCGTCCCCACCCTGGCAACTCAGCAGGCAGCGATTGCACTTGTCGCAGGCAGCCGGATCCTTGTGCAACCCCAGCACAGACCATCTCGACACCGCGCCGAGCAGCGCTCCCAGTGGGCAAAGTCCGCGGCACCACAGGCGCGTCACGCGCAGGCTCGCCGCAAGGATTGCGATAAACAGCACGCCCAGCACCAGCCCCTGCGCAAAGTGCGGCTGGCGGAAGTCGAGCACCGTGTATTGCAGAATGGTGTGCAGCGTTTCGCCCGTCGCCCTCAGTGCCGCAATGTGGCTGCGCTCCAGCGGGAGCAGCACCGCGCGTACCGCGGCATTAAACGCCGGCAACAGCGACAGCCCAAACGAACGCACCAGCAAACTGAACGGGTCAAGCCACCCAATGGCTGCCGAGCCAAAGCATGCCGCCACCAGCCCCGCGATCAGCACAACATATTTGCCCGTCTGCCAGCGTTTGTAGCGGTTGGAATCAATGCGCTGCTTGCCTCGCTTGGCCTCTGACGGCATGTTGCCAACCAGATGTTGCAGCGTGCCCATCGGGCAGATCCATCCGCAGAAAAAGCGTCCCAGAAACAGCGTCGGAATAAGGATGACGAGGCTGAGGAGCAGCCCGCGGTAGAGCGCATGGCCGGCCAGGGCATTGACCACTGCCACCAAAGGGTCGAGTTCAAAGAACAGCCGCACCGGCGCGCGCAGATGAATGTCGCTGCCTGCGCCAGCACTGGGGCGCAGCGATGTAAAGATCAGCAGCGCCAGAAACAGGAGCAGAAAGAAGATTTGCGAGATTCGGCGCATCAGTGGCAACCTGGAACGGGACAAGAGAACCCTCCACGCAGGCTTCATGCGGTGCTTTTGTTTGTACTTGAAATCATTCGCTTCCGATGGGTCTCCGAGCGGTGACCGGCATCACGGAATGGGCGTTCTATTGATATTTCATCTATTTACAGCCCGGCAAAGCGCACTTCAAGCAACTCACAGGCGGTTGATCAAAGAGGCAATGCAGGCGGCTCCAAATCCGTTGTCGATGTTGACCACAGAAACATTGGGCGAGCAGGTGTTCAGCATGCCCAGCAGAGCCGCTACCCCTCCAAAGGACGCGCCGTAGCCCACGCTGGTTGGGACCGCAAGCACGGGCGCATTCACCAGGCCAGCCACCACGGTGGGCAGCGCTCCCTCCATCCCTGCGCAGACAATCAGCACGCGGGCCGATTGCAGGGATGTTCTCTGCGCCAGCAGGCGATGGATTCCCGCCACGCCCACATCGGCAATGAGCTCAACCTTGTTGCCCATCAGCAGCGCTGTAACCACCGCTTCCTCAGCCACGGGCAGGTCGCTGGTTCCGGCGCAAACCACCGCGATGGTGCCCTTGGCTTCAGGCGCTGGAGCCTGTGTCAAAGTGATGCAGCGCGCCGTCTCGTGAAACTCCGCGCGCGGCACCGCTTCTCGCACGGCACGGAACATATCTGCCGAGGCCCGTGTAGCCAGCACGTTTCCGCCGTGCCCGGCCATGCGCGCAAAAATCTCCGCCACCTGGGCAGGCGTCTTGCCGGAGGAAAAAATCACTTCGGGCATCCCCGTGCGCAGCGCGCGATGGTGATCCACCTTGGCAAAGCCGATGTCCTCAAAAGGCAGATCGCGCAGCCGGTCGAGCGCGTCATTGACTGCGGTACGGCCGTCGCGTACTTCGTTGAGCAGCGCTTCAATCTGCATGCGATCCATCAGCTCTCCTTTGCCCCTTCGCCTGCTGCGTAAATGCGCGTCGCTTCCTGCATCACATGCTTGAGCGGAAGCGCAAATTGGGCAGCAATACGGCGGCAATCCTCATACTCCGGCGAGGCGTTGGCCACAGCGCCTGAAGGCCAGCGCGCAATCTTGATTTGCACTTTGCCCCACGGAGTATCAACCGCGCGAAACTCGCGTGCCAGTGCAACCTTGCTTTCGATCCGCCAGTGAAGACCGATGGTTGTGGTTTCGCGAAAGATGAGGTCACGCAGTGCCGATACAAGATCCGGCCGGCACAGCACCGTGAGCTGCACGCCTGTGCGCCCCTTCTTCATCTGCACCGCTGCGCGAAATACATCCCACGCTCCGGCAGTCAGGAGCAGCTCGCTCACATAGCCCAGCAGCTGCGGGCTCGAATCGTCGATCACCGTTTCGATGATGGCAATGGATTCGGATTGCCCGGCCGTTGCCTCTTCGCCTTCACCCACAAGCAGACGCAGCAGATTTGGTTGCCCTGGCGTATCGCGGCCGCCGGCTCCGTACCCCGAAGACTTGATTCGCATCGCGGGAAGTGGACCGTAGCTCACATCCAGCATCCGCAGCACAGCCGCGCCCGTAGGCGTAACACGCTCCATTGCCGGGCCAGCGGAGTAGACGGGAGCATCGCCCAGCAGGGCCAGCGTTGCCGGGGCTGGCACAGGCAGCGTTCCATGTTGGCAAACAACGGTTCCGCTGCCTACGTTCAAGGTCGACGCCAGCCAGCGATCCACGCCCAGCGCTTCACATCCGGCCGCTGCACACACAAGATCCACAATGGTGTCCACCGCACCCACTTCATGGAAGTGCACCGCCTCAATCGGGACGGCGTGAATTGACGCCTCGGCTTCGCCAAGTAGTTGGAAGGCCCGGATGGCGCGGTCTTTCACCGCTTCAGTCAGAGGAGCAGCGCGGATGATGGCAAAAATCGCCGACAGGGACCGGTGCGGCGCGCGTGTGTGGCCCGAACGCGCGTGCTGCTCGTGGCTGGAGGTTTCGTGTGAGTGCCCGCAATGGGAATGAGCCTCATGCGTATGCTCTCCATGAGCGTGCGCGTGGTCCGCCTCGTGCGCCGGGTGATCCGGCGTAATCACGTCCACTTTGGTCGCCGCAATTCCGCCGCGCATCACCTTGCGCATCTCCAGCCGCGCGCCCACATCCAGCGCCGCAGCCGTCTGCTCCAGATGAGCGAAGGGCACACCCGCGTCAACCAGCGCGCCCAGCAGCATATCGCCGCTTATGCCGGAAAAACATTCCAGATATCCAATACGCATCGACAGTGATTCTAAACCGTCCGCTAGGCTCCGCGCCGGGCCAGGATATCGGCGGGCAGAATCGCGTTCATTGAGCCGGTGCGGAAACCGGTGCAATCCAGCGTCACGTACTGGTAGCCGGCCTGCTTCAGCGCCGCGGTGATCCCGTCAAGCATCTCCATCGACAGAGCGCGGGGTAGTTCGGTGCGTGCAATTTCAACGCGCGCCAAATCGCCATGATGGCGTACGCGGAACTCGCGAAAACCAAGCACGCGCAGACCCTCTTCGGCGCGTTCCACCTGGTCGAGCACCTCGCGCGTCACCAAGCGGCCGTATTCCACCCGCGAGGCCAGGCACGGTGCAGCGGGCCGATCCCAAAGCGAATACCCGGCAGCCTTGGCCAGCGCGCGAACCTCCTGCTTGGTCAGTCCAGCCTCAGCCAGCGGAGCTAGTACCGCATGCTGCTCTGCGGCGCGCTGACCCGGGCGGAAATCCCGCGTATCGTCCGCATTCATCCCGTAGGCGATGTGCGTAAATCCCAGCTTCGCGCCCAGAGACTCCATCACCACAAACAGTTCATCCTTGCAGTGAAAGCAACGATTGGCGTCATTGCGCTGATACTCGGGCCGGTCCAGTTCGTCTGTAGCCACCACTTGCAGCGGCATCTGGATTGACTGCGCAAACGCGCATGCCTGCTCCATATCGCGGCGGGCCAGGCTGGGCGAATCGGCCAGCACGGCCAGCATGCGGTCTCCCAGCACCCTGTGTGCTGTCGCCGCCAGAAAAGCGGAATCCACGCCTCCCGAGTAAGCCACCATCAGGCTACCCAACCCGGCAAGACGCGCCTCAAGAGCACTCAGCCGCATAGCTGTCTCCGCCGCGCCTGAAAAAGAGAGGTCCCGCGATGGTTCCCTCTCCGGGCGATTGGTCTGGGTACTCGCTGCCATGGGCCAGATTATACCGTTTGTCGCGCACCGGAGTGTGCGCGCCGTCTATTTTCAACCTCGCACTTGGCGCGGCTTTTCCCGCTAACCTCTTTCGGCTGCCGGGATTGAGACGGGCCTGGTACGTTACGCTACGGAGAGGTATCTGCAGTGAATTCAGGAAGACAAATCGGCCTCCGGGAGTGGCAGATGAAAATCGGTGTAAGCGCATTTGCATGGACCACGAAACTCAATCAGACACATTTGAATCTGCTGCCGTATCTCCGCGAGCACGGCATCGAGGGCTTCGAAATCCCCATGTTCGACCCCTCCGATCTCGACGCTCGGCAGTTGCGCCATGCCTTCGAAAGCAGCAACATGGAGTGCACTGTCTGCGCTATCCTGCCGCCTGGGATCAATCCCATCAGCGCGGATGCGGCGGAGCGCAAGAAGGCTCTGGCGCACATCGTGCAATGTGTCGAAACCGCCGCGGAGATCGGCGCGCATCGCATCGGCGGGCCGCTCTACGCACCCATCGGCTATCTTCCCGGACGGCGCCGCAACCAGGAAGAGTGGACATGGGCAGTCGAGTGTTTTCAGGCGTTTGCCGAAGTGCTCGATCGCAACGACATCCACCTCGGTATTGAGCCGGTCAACCGCTCGGAGACGTTCTTCCTCAACACCGCAGCTGAGGCCGTTGCGTTCTGCGAAGCTGTCGCTAACCCCCGCATTGGCGTGCTCATTGACACCTTCCATGCCAATATCGAGGAGAAGAATGTTGCTGCCGCCGTGCAATCTTGCGGCCCACGGCTCAAGCATCTGCACATCAGTGAGAATGACCGCGGCCTGGTCGGCTCCGGCCACGTGGATTTTCCCGGCATCGTCGCGGCTCTCAAATCAATTGGATTCGACGGCTATCTGATGATCGAGGGCTTTGGTTATTCGCCCGATGAGAAGAACTCCTTGGGCGAACTCTGGGGCGACCTGAATGTTTCTCCCGAAAATATCGCCATTAAAGGTGCCACGTATCTTAATGGCCTGCTCCACTGACATGCTTCTTTGATGTGCGGATTACATCGGCCAGATTGCTCACAGTGCGCGCTTCAAACAGAACAGTAAAATCCAAGTCCACTTTGTAAACTTTCTTTACTTTCGCCAGCAGCCGGACACCCACTAACGAGTGCCCGCCAAGAGTGAAGAAATCGTCATCAAGTCCCACTTGATCAACTCCAAGAAGGTCACGCCACCATCCAGCAAGGACGCCCTCGATGGTCCCATCCTCGCGAACCGTCTTGACCGTTGGAGTCTGGGCCGCCTGCGATGAAAGAGCAGGTTTGATCTCATTCAATTCGCGAAGTGGCTCTGCAACCACGATGACATTGCGCGGTCCTGCGACCGATAAGATGTTTACCAGTGCGCGCGCGCCCTCGATTGGCTTGATCCCGGAAGGGTCGGGAATCTCAACTGGCTGCTGCTCGCTGCCCTGAGAGTGGCGAAGCACTCCCACGCCTTCCTGGAGAGCCTGCGCGGCGTTGGCAATGCGGCGCGCACCAAATCCTTCGATCTCTGCCAGCACTCCGCCGTTTGCATCAAAGAGAGTGACATCGAATGTTTCCATCTCGCTGCGACGGGGCTGCTCATGGCGCGAGCGGATATGGCTAAACAACCTTGCAGGCAGCGGATGGTAGACGCACATTCTCTTGTAAGAGAAGGGTAGGAATAGGTCGTTGGAATCGTCGTAATTCTCAGTAAGATAGAACGCCGCGCCTGTTGCCAGGTCGAGTAGTGCGGGATGAAGCCGATATATCGATGTATCCTCCAGGAATTTCTCATCCAATGTAATTTCTGCCAGCGCCTCCTGCTTGCCGATCAACAGTCGTTTCAAAGAGCGCCAACGCGGTCCAAAAACCAGTTGCCTCTCCTGTCGCGTCCGATGCGTCTCGTCGAAGTACACAGCACGGCCCCGGCACCGCGCCGCAATCTCTGTACGATCGATTTGTCCCGCCGGTTGCGAAAGGCAAGTCTCAATCGTCCCTGTCGAATGCTCGACCCACTCACTCGGCTTGGAAAACACTGAGAATTGGAATGCGTCCTTTTGCGCCCCGCCCTCCTGCTCACGCCTGAGCTGGACGCGCACCTCTCTCGATTCCCCAGGTCCCAACTGCAATGGCGCAAGGAAGAACACATCTCTGAATTCAATAGCGCCATGTTTTTGACCTCGCGGAAATGCGGCTGCAGCCATTTCCATGTAACCTGTCCCCGGTAATAGCGCCGCGCTCCCCAGGCCTGCATTCAGTTTGTGTTCGGCGAGGACCCACTGCCTTGCCTCGGAGAATCGACTTGAATAGACAATCTCATTCGGCATATTCAGCAAACGCTCTTCCAGCAGCGGATGCGAAGTTCGGCCGCGCGCGGCCATTCCAACCTCTCGCCACGCTCCCCAATCGATCGCGGTTACAGTTCCTCCCCGGTTCTGTGCAAATGCATCGAGAAATGCATTCGCAGCCGCATAATCCACCTGCCCTGGCGCGGGGTAAATGGAACTTACCGAGGAGAAAAGGACAAAGCACCTTAGTGGTTCCTCGCGAACAGCCTCCTCAAGGACAAGAGTTCCGCGCACCTTTGCATCGAGTACGCGCATAGCTTCTTGCGTGGTCTTGGTCATCAACGGTCCGTCGTCAAGAATTCCCGCCGCATGAAACACGCCGTCGATTCTTCCGAAATGTTTCCTGGCCAGGGAAACGATATTTCGCATCTCCTCCAAATTCGTAACATCGCCGTGAGCAACCAGAAGGCCTCCGGCGATGGATCGAATCTCAATCAGCTTCGCAATCACTGTCCTTTCTGCATCGTTCAATTGGGTGTTGTTCACGCTGGCTTCCCACTCATCTTCAGAGGGCAACCTGGATCGGCCTGCAAGAACCAGGCGCGCCTTGTATTCACGCGCCAGATGTTCTGCCACAACCAAACCTAGGCCGCCCAAACCACCCGTGATGAGATATGTCCCGTGCGGTTCCAGCCGGTGATTTCTTGGAACTTCAGATAACTTGAATTGCTCCACAGTCTCAACAAACCGTTCCCCGCCGCGAAAAGCCACAGATGCAGCTTCATGCACAGTGGCCATTTCACCCAATACCTGCGAAGCGCTTTGCGCGGCATCGCCACCTTCACAGTCCACATCGATGCTCCGGCAATTCATCCCTGGGAGTTCTTTGCGGAATACTCTTGCCGGGCCGAGGAGCAACGCTCGAGCCGGATTGTGGGTCGACTCATCGGAGATCTGCTGCAAGCGGTTGGAGACCAGTGCGATGTCAACGTCTGTCAGGTCCTCGCTGGCCAATGCCTGTGCTAGATACAGAAGGCTGAAGAAGCTAAGTTGCATCGTTTCGTCAAGCGGACGTTCTTGATTCTCAAGCAGCACGGACCATAGGTGAACTATCTTACTTGGCGAGTGGCCGCTCTTGACGATATCTTTGACCAGCGCATCGTAATCGCTGCGAACTCCAGGCCTGACTGTGTAGATCCCTTCGTTCCGCCTGCTGTAACCCGGCCCTGCATCAACAAGGATTACATCTTGCTTCTTCTCATCGAGCTGAGCGGCGATTCGTTCGCCCAGACCAATCACATCGTTAAAGATAAGCCAGCAATCTCTATCGTTAGCGCCAGCAGATTTAGATGGCGCTCGCTTCCATGTCCTACTGTAAAGCAGCAGATCGCTTTCCATCGGTGCAGGTGCGGGCGTCTGCGATGCGGCATGCCGAACACGATCTGCCTCGATCCAATACTTCTTGTGCTCAAAGGGATAAGTCGGCAGCGGAATGCGTCGCACGGAGTTGGGAGCGTGCAGCCTGGACCAATCCACTTCTGTTCCCAGAGTCCAAAGCTGGCCAAGCGCGTGCAGTGCCGAACGCAAAGCGCCAGTCGTCTCGCGAGGGTGCGGCAGCGACTGCAACGCGTATGCTGCTGATCCGCCCTGTTGCCGGGTCAACGAAGTAAGTACATTTCCTGGACCCACTTCGAGAAAAACGCATTCAGGCTTTGGCAAAAGCTCCGCGATGCATTCAGAAAAGCGGACAGTTTCTCGAAGCTGGTTTGCCCAGTACTCTGGATCGGTTGCTTCTTCAGGCCTGATCCAGGTGCCGGTGACGTTGGAGAGATAAGGAAGGCGCGGCGGCTGAAGAGTGATCTTCCGCAACCCTTCCTCGAAAGCGCCAAGAATGGGGTCCACCATCGCAGAATGAAATGCATGCGAGGTAGCAAGCTGGCGGCAGTGCAGGGATTGCATGGCAAGATCCTGCTCCAGTGCGGCGATTTCAGAACTCGGTCCAGATACAACGCATTGCCCTGGGCTGTTGATGGCGGCGAGGCAGAGGCTGCCATTGAGGGGAACAGCCGAAGCGGGAAGCGGCACCGCAAGCATTGCTCCCGGCGGCAACCCATACATCAAACGCCCGCGAAGGCAAGTGATTGTGAGCGCATCTTCAAGCGAAAAGACTCCGGCAATGCAGGCCGCCACGTATTCCCCAATGCTATGGCCCACCATGGCCGAAGGTCCAACGCCTAGTGACATCCACCATCGCGCGAGCGAGTATTCAAGAGCGAAGAGCGCTGGCTGCGTGAGCCAGGTTTCATTCAGTTGTTTTGCCGCAGCAATCTTGTCCGCTTCTGACGGATAAAGCGACTCACGCAGATCCAGCCCAAGTGGGGTGAGCAGATGCTCCGCGCAGGCATCCATCGATTCGCGGAAGACATTTTCATGCTCATAGAGATCGCGGCCCATGTTGACATACTGAGACCCCTGGCCCGAAAACATGAACACAACTTGCGGTGCAGGGCTCCTAACCAGCCCGGAAGGGAGGTGTCCTCGCTCTCCACCTGCAAGTGTACGAATCTCGGCTCGGTCGTCGCTGACAACCAAGGCGCGCCGATGCGCGAAACCATGGCGGCCCACCTGGCATGTGAACGCTGCATCCGCCAGGCTGATCTCAGGATGTTTGTCGAGGCATTGGATCAGATTGTCCGTCGAACGCTCCAGCGCTTCCTCGGTTTTTGCTGCGATAGTCAATAGCTGAAAGGGCCTTGCCTCACGCGTCATTGGAAGCCGTGGCGCTTCCTCCAGCACAGCGTGGGCGTTTGTCCCACCGATTCCAAGCGACGTCACTCCGGCACGCCGCGGCGATCCGGTTGAAGGCCACTCGGTCAGCTTGTTGTTCACGACAAACGGACTATCTTCAAACTCGATGTGCGGATTCGGATTATTGAAATGGAGGCTCGCAGGCACTTGCGCATGTTCCAGCGCGAGAACAGTCTTAATGAGCGCAGCTACACCGGCTGCTGCATCCAGGTGCCCGACGTTGCCTTTGAGTGACCCTATGCCGCAATAGTGATTCCGGGTCGCGGTTTTACGAAAGGCCTGCGTAAGAGCTCTCACCTCGATCGGATCGCCGACGACGGTGCCGGTTCCATGGGCCTCAACGTAGGAGATATCGTCTGCGCTCACTCCGGCAAACTCGAGCGCCTCTGCAATCACTTCAGACTGGCCGTCAACACTCGGTGCAAAGTAGCCGACTTTACGAGCACCATCGTTGTTGATCGCCGATCCAAGAATCACGGCGCGAACCGAATCGTGATCGTCGATGGCGTCTTCCAGGCGGCGCAGCACCACAACGCCCGCCCCGCTTCCAAACACAGTGCCGGTCGATGCCGCATCGAAGGGCCTGCAAAATCCATCGCGCGAGAGGATTTCACCTTCGCGATAGTTATAGCCTTGCCCGTGCGGAATCTCGATTGTCACTCCACCGGCCAATGCCATATCGCATTCGAAATTCAACAAGCTTTGGCACGCGAGGTGTACAGCAACCAGCGAGGTGGAGCATGCGGTTTGCACATTGATGCTGGGTCCGCGCAGGTCGAACTGGTAAGACACTCGTGTCGCCAGAACATCCTTGTCGTTGCCTGTCTGCTTGAGTTGAAATAGTCCTGCGGACTCCAATAGCTCGCAGTTGCCGAGCAGGTTGTGAATCAGATATGTGTTCATGCCTGACCCAGCAAAGACGCCGATTGAGCCTTTGAATGTCTGCGGCGTGTGACTCGCATCTTCAAGAGCTTCCCAGGCGCACTCGAGGAAGTGCCGGTGCTGGGGATCCATGATGGCTGCATCTCGCGGGCTCAGTCCGAAGAAGGCTGCATCGAACATCGGCACATCGTCGAGTACGGCGGCTCTCTTCACGTATCCGGGCCGTGCCAGTTCTTCCGGACGCACTCCTGCAGACAGCAATTCAGCGTCAGACAGCGTACGAATCGATTCCACACCTGCGTGCAGATTCCGCCAGAATTCATGAACGTTATGAGCGCCAGGAAGGCGCGCTGCCATGCCGACGATCGCGATTGTGGATGGCTTCATCATGTCCTTTTCATCGCCCCCTGGCCAACCGGCGGCGCTGAGCGCGCTCTGATATATCCGTTGCGATGACAACCTGCTCCGTCCCTGGAAGGTGGCGGGCAAGCGAACTCACCGTTGGAAACTGAAACAGGTCGACAAGGGAGATTTCACGGCCCAGCGCATGCTGCAATTTCACCTGCACCTCGGCAACCGTGAGTGAATGGGCGCCAAGATCGAAGAAGTTATCGGTCAATCCAATCTCGGAAACTCCCAGCGCCTCCTGCCAGGCCTGCGCCACCACTCGTTCCATTTCATTTGCATGCCGGCTCACAGATCCACTTACAGTCGAAGTTATTGTAATGGCCGGCGGGGGAAGCTTGAGCAATGCCTCGCGGTCGATCTTACCGTTCCCAGTAAGTGGCAATGCGGGAAGAAAGACAAAGGCTGAGGGCACCATGGCTTCGGGGAGCTTCGTGCTGAGTGCATGTCGCAGTGCATTGGCCGCATCCCTTCCCTCCACATCCGCAACCAGATATGCCACAAGGCGCTTGTCGCCCTCCCTGTCCTCGCGAGCCACGATCACAGCCTGCCTTATCCCAGTGCACTGCTCAAGCGCGGCTTCAATCTCGCCCGGTTCAATGCGGTGGCCGCGCACTTTGATCTGATAATCGACCCGGCCGAGAAACTCGAGATTTCCATCCGCAAGAACGCGCGCAAGATCGCCCGTCCGGTAGACGCGATCAGCGGAGAGTGCAGGAATGGCGACAAACCGCTCGGCAGTCAATTGCGGTTGGTTCCAGTAGCCGCGTGCAACACCGTCTCCGCCGATGAAGATCTCGCCTGCTTCACCTGGAGCTACAGGTTGAAAGTCCTGGTCAAGAAGATAAACCTGCGTATTCGCGATGGGGAGCCCTATGGGAACTGTAACTGATAGCTCGCGTACTGAATAAGATGTAGACCAGATGGTTGTCTCGGTAGGACCATACATGTTATGAATGGCGCCGTCAAACACCTGGCGCAGACGGCGAATCAGTGAAGCAGGCAGCGTCTCTCCTCCCAGCAGAATGTGCTTGAGCATGGCGAGTTTCGAGAACACACTGTCGTCGAGCGTTAGCATTTGTGCCAGGGAGGGCGTCATCTGCAAATGTGTAACTCCGTGACGGCTGATCTCATCGCCCATTGTTGCTGCTCCTTCATCGCCATGAAGGACAACCGTGAAACCGCGAGTCAACGTCCACAGAAGCTCCAGCACAGATATGTCGAATGCAGCACTGGTGACTGCGAGCCACACGCCGCGGTCAAGACCGATCACCGAATCCATTCCCGTAAAGAAGTTGATGACGTTGCGGTGCTCGACCATGACTCCCTTCGGCTTGCCCGTGGAGCCGGAGGTGTACATCACATAGGCCAGATTCATGCCGCTTGAAGATGGACTTATCGCTCGTGAACTCGTTTCAGCAATGGCCGCATCATCCACATCGAGCACTCTCAACGGACCCAGGTCCATTGGGAGACGGTCACGGATCTCATGCGATGTGAGCAGAATCTTCATCTCCGAATCTTTAATGACCAGGGAGAGGCGCGCGCTGGGATGGGCCGGTTCCAGCGGTACATAGGCGCCGCCAGCTTTGAGGATCGCCAGGATGCCGATGATGAGATGCTCGGTGCGTCCGAGAAAGATTCCAACCAGCGTCTCGGGCCCAACTCCAAGGAATTGCAAGTGGTTGGCAAGGCGATTGGAGTGCTCATCGAACTCCCGATAACTCAACCGTCGTTCTCCTGCGACCACCGCTATCGCGTTCGGAGTCAAGGCGGCCTGCTGCTTGAACGCCTCCGCAATCGTGCTGCCGCGCGGATCGTCGGCCTTTGTTCGATTCCACTCAGGCAGTTGATCGGCTGACATGGTAATTCTCCAGGAAAAGATACTCGATTCCAGTCCCGAGGAACGTCTCGATGGCTTCATCGGGAGTGTTGACAATCGGCTGGCCTTTGACATTGAAGCTTGTGTTGAGCACCATCTGGCGCCCTGTTGTTTCTCCCACAGCCACGAGCAGCGCATGAAAGTCAGGGTTGTCCTTCTCGCTCACGGTCTGCAACCTTGCTGATCCATTGACATGGGTAATGGCCGGCAGCAGGGCTTGCGCCTCCGCACGCACATCGACCACGCTGATCATGTATGGGTGTTGCTCGCCGGCAGGCAATTTGAACCAGCGTGATGCTTCTTCCAGGGAGCATGCGGGCGCAAAGGGTCGAAACGCTTCGCGCTTCTTCACCATTGCATTGATGCGGTCGCGCATCTCCGGGTGGCCGGGATCTGCCAGGATACTGCGATTCCCCAGCGCGCGCGGCCCGTATTCCATACGCCCACGGTCCCAGGCAATCACGCGGCCATCCGCAATCAACTGCGCCGCACACGTGCAGGTGGCGGCGAGGGAATCAAGACGGCGCCATTGGATTTTCTGATTGAATCGGCGCAGCGCGGCTTCGATCTCGTCCGCAGAATAGCGTGGTCCAAGCAGAGGAGCGGGCATGCGGACATTCCTTGTGTCTCCGGCGAGTGAAGCGCGATAAAGTGCCGCTCCCAGCGCCGTGCCATCGTCACCGGCCACGGGCTGAATATAGACTTCATCGAACAAGCCTGAACGCATGAGCTTGCCATTTACCGTGCAGTTAAGCGCCACCCCTCCGGCGAGTGCGATACGCCGCAGTCCCGTCCTATTCGCAAAGTGGCCGCAGACATGCAGCACCACCCTTTCCAGGCATTCCTGCAGAGCAGCGGAGACGTCCTCATGGATGTGTGAGACAGGGTCGCCGGGCAGCCTTCGTGGAATCAGGTTCTCGTCAAGATATGCGCGCGTTGCGGAGTAGAAGTCGCGCTCGGTGCGAGAGTGATTGAGCTTCAGAATTGGAATCCGAATGGTGCCGTCATCCTGCAGCTGCACTGCCTGCTCAAAGAACGGACGGAAGCGCGACGCATCGCCGTAGGGCGCCAGCCCCATAATCTTGTACTCATCCGAGTTGAAGTCAAAGCCAAGGTGGAGCGTGACAAGTGAATAGAGAATCCCAATAGAGTCGTTGGCGCCAATGGTGGAAATCTTCTCGAATGCACCTTCATGAAAATCGTAAACACTCAGGCTCTCTATTTCTCCCATTGCGTCATTGACCACAACCAGGCACTCGTCCCAACCAGAGGTGTAAGCAGCACTGGCTGCGTGAGCCAGATGGTGGCCCACTGAAAAAACCTTGCTTTGCGCAAATCCAGGAAGTGCGCGGTTCACCTGCGACAGAAGTGCATCGCGCGATAACACGCTGCCGTAGAGTTGCGCAGACACCTCATCTCTCAGGTATAGATCGCGATAAGGTTCGTAGTTGAATCCGTGCGCAATCTCATCCACATCGGCGATGGAAATGTCCCCTTCAGCAAGACAATATCGAAGGGCATTGATGGGGAAGTCTCCGGTATGTTTCTTCCCGTTGAAGCGCTCCTCCTCCGCCGCGGCCACCAGGTTGCCATCCACCAGCAGCGCGGCTGCGGCATCCATGCCTTGGGCGATGCGGTACTCGCGCTCATCAAGACCCGGGAAAGCGGCCTGCTTGAACGGTACGGCCCCTTCCAGTCCGCTGATGCCTAAGACCTTCATCCTTGCCTCTGCCCGGCCTGAGAGCCATCTTCAAGTCATGCACCCGTCAAGCCAATTCTAGTGCAAGAGACCCAGTGGCTTTGCCCATTGCGGCCGCCGGAGTATCCGCCTTGCATACGATCCGGCGGAAAGCACTGAGTCACCCGCCAGAGTTCCCGCCTTGAGCCTTCAATTTCCGTCCCAATTCAGCCAGGAAATGGGGGGATATGGTCCTTTGATTGAACTGAATCCAATCCGCATGCGTCCTTGAGGGCTGCAGTATGGGAGGTAGATACTCAGGGATGAGGAGAACCTGGAATGGGTGAGTATACGGCTTTGAAGGCAGAGGACGGTCATGAACTGAGCGCTTATGTGGCGCGCCCATCGGGCGAGCCTTTGGCAGGACTTGTCGTGGTACAAGAGATCTTCGGGGTAAATGCGCACATCCGTTCGGTGGCGGACGGCTACGCAAAGGACGGATTCCTGGCCGTCGCCCCAGCGCTCTTCGATCGCATCGAGCGCGGCGTTGAACTGGCCTACGAAGGCCCGGATATGCAGCGGGCCTTGAGTTTCATTCCTAAGCTGGACGAAGAGAAGGCGCTGGCTGACCTGGCCGCCGCGCTTGAGTTTGCGGCAATCGCGACGCAAAGGAAGGCCGGCGTAATCGGGTACTGCTACGGGGGAACCATGGCATGGCTGGCTGCTGCCCGGTTGCATCCCTCAGCCGCTGTTGGCTACTACGGCGGACACATTGCCAACTATCTGAACGAAGCGCCCGCCGCGCCGGTGATGCTTCACTTCGGCAGACAGGATGCGCACATTCCAGCATCGAATGTTGAGAGAATTCATGCCTCGCACCCTCAGGTCGAAATTTACTGGTATGACGCCGGCCACGGTTTTAACTGCGATGCGCGCGGCAGCTTCAACGCGGAAGCAGCGCAGCAGGCGAGGGAGCGCTCGCTAAGCTTTCTCAGGAAACACCTGAGTTAGCGGAACCGAAGTTCCGTGCGCTGCGCCAATCTTGGCATCCTATGCGAAAGAATAGCTATTCCATGTTGTAAAAGGCGAGCATGAAACGGTAGTACGACCAGAGGTCGACCTTTGAAGACATCTCGTACGTGGAGTGCATCGATAGCAGGGGAATCCCTACATCGAGCACTTCCATATTGCGCATGGAGAGAAAGCCGCCGATTGTGCCTCCTCCCCCGACATCAACCTTCGGTGTCTGTGTCTGCCACGCTATGTGATTGGCATCGAGCACATGCAGCACGCGTGCGGTGAATTCTGAATTCGGGTCGAATCCCGCGCCGTATCGCTTGATGGCCACTCCATAGCCAACGATGGCTGCATTGGAGTTCTCTGAGTTCTGCGGAAAAATCGGGTTGACGCCGTCGTTGGTGTCGGCGGAAAGCACCTCAGCATGGGCCAGAGCGTTGCGCACAGCGAGGGCGGTTGCGGGTTTGGCCTGGGCATCGATGAGCGCAGTGAAGGCCGAGTCGAGAAACTGCGAGCCCGCTCCGGTGTCGTTCACGGAGCCCACTTCTTCAAAGTTGGTGATGTAAGAAAATGCCGTCTTGCGGGGGGTACCCTTCAAATCGAAGAGCGACCGCGCGCTGGTATAGGCTGAGAGCTTGTCGTCCTGGCCCCACGACCCGATCAGGCCGCCGTCGATGCCAACATCCGCTGGTTGCGTGGCGGGAACCAGTTCCAACTCGGCAGCGACCAAGTCCTCATCATGAATCTTGAAGCGTTGGCGCAGAGCCGCCATCACTTCATCGGCCACGGTTGAACTGGGGCCGGGAATACTGCCGATCACCGGATTCATCTCCTCGCCGGAAAAAACCTCTGTGTACGTGCGCGTGCGCAACAGACGATCCGAGTGCGGAGCCGCATCGGGAATCACGAAGACCGGATCGCCCGGCGCGAACCCGATGTTCACATCGATGTGCCGGCCGTCGACGGTATCAATGCGGCCCACCAGCGCCATGGGCAGATTGGCCCACTGGTAGCGCTTGATTCCGCCGTAGGGAATCGTTTTGAGCAGGGCAACCGAGCCCGGCGCATTCACCACGGGCCGCGCCTTCAGGTTGATGTGAGGCGAATCCTGATGCGCTGCCACCATGCGGCTGCCACTCTCAATCGGGTCAGCGCCAATCACAGCGAACAGGACCGCACGCCCGCGATTGCTTAGTATGAGACGCGCCCCGGGCTTTACCTGCGACGGCGAACTGAACTCCTCAAAGCCCGCTGCCCGGCCAAGGCGAATCAACTCAGCTTCAGACAGAGCTGCGGACTTTGCGTGTCGCAGGTACTCCTTGAAGGGTTCTGCAAATGCCAGCGTCTCAGCTCTTTGCTCCGCAGTTATGGTGAGCCAGGCGGACTTGGCCGCGACTTTCTCGGAGTCAGCTACACCATCTTTTGCCTGAGCAGAACAGAAGACTGACAGGACAAGGTGGAACACGGTAAAAAGCGCAATTCTCTTCGAAAGCATGGCTGAATATACAACGGTCAACACTGGGATGTCATTAGGTTTGACTTCTAAATTGCGGCAACTATAAACCCCAATGACTGGCCGTACGGGTAGGGAGCATACGAGACTGGCGCCCTAAGCAGAGCTATCGGGTCCGAGGGGCAATCTATTCAAGTCAGGAGGAGAACGATACGCTGCGAAATCAGTGAAGTGCCACCACTGTAACTGGAAGTCGTGACAGGGCAAAATCTCAGCAGGGGAGGATTGCTGTACGCAGAGTCTCCTTCAAGAACAACGATGAATCGCCCGTGCAGTTCATTTCGTGGCGGCCGCCGCAGCCTTTTTCTGAGCCGCCCAGCGACGCCTTACTGCTTCCGCAATGCGCTTCCGGCCTTCTGGAGAGAGATTTCTCTTCTTCTTCTTTACAGGCGTCGCAGCGGGTACTGCCTCAACCACGGTCTTCCGCGGCCTGCCCGCATTTTTCTTTGCAGCCGCCGTGTCTCTGCCGCTCAGCACATCACGTGCCTTCTGCAGTTGGCCAATCTCGCGATCAATGCTCGCCAGAATCTCTGCAAGTGCCATAAAACCCCCTCGTGAATGCAGCTGATTGCTCCATTCACTGACTAAGTGCCAGTCTAAGTCGAAGTCATCAGCTGTTTCAATTACCATACGCGGTTCCTATGCTTCGAGCAAACGAAATGTCTCTGCTCTGCGGAATCCTACTCGAGGCAAAAGTTGACTCGGCAAGTGTTGCGCGGGGTATAAATTAGCATTTTGGATTTGACTCTTCGGTTGACATGATTGAGGCGGAGTGTGCTGACCAGATAAGCGTCGCGCTCTGCAGTAGTTCTTTAACCGTGTGGACAATAACATCCTTGTACCCATTACTTCTGCGGGCTCCGCGGCGAGCACTCCTGTGAATGCCTGCATTGGTGGCGTTGACTCGGAGCGGGATAGGGCGTCTTCGAGCACGACTGCTTCACTCCCAACTACCAGAGACGGCAGAAGCGGGGCAGTTAAGTGCAATTGGACATGACGCGCTGGTTGGAAGTTACGGCGACGATGTTCCGCCCATCAACATGAGCTCGTTACTTACCTCCGGTGCCCAGACGCGTAGCATCGGTTTAGACGACGAAGGCGGCTATTACACAAGCTCCACCTTGTATCTTCAAACGAACTCCACGCTCGGGGGCATCAACGGCCCCCCTGATAACCGGCAAGAAAAACGATTCAACTCCTACCCCGCAACAGCTGAGACAAACTTTCACCTTTAATCCCGCCGCCACGGATCAGATCGGTTCCTATTACGGCCTAAGCGTCGTCCAGAACACGTTCACATCTAACTCGGGTGACTCCAAGTCTCAGGTTGCGGATCTTCCCGCAACCCGGCCACTCTCCTGGGCAATTCTGTTGCCAATACCCCGTTTCCATCCTATGAGTACCTGATTCAGTCAGGCGAACTGGGTGGCCCTTTGGGAGCACCGGTTGCCCAACTTGCCTGCAATCTCTACACGCTGGAGTACACATCCGGAACCAGCCCCACCGCCGCCGGCGCGGTCGTGAACATCCCCACCCGGATGAACAACTGTTCGCGGCGGTTGCGGCTCCTCAGAGCCAAACAGAAAACCGCGATAAAACCGCGCAGCAGAATCAAAGGGTAGTCAAAGAGCTCTTCCCACACGTAGTCCCAGTCGATTGCGGTCTCGCGCAACGCAACCGTATCTGTTCGTGAACCAGGGGCGAATCGTAAAGGCCGCCCGATTCTGCCTGCGAGCAAGTATCCAGCGGCACCTCCAACACCCGGTCTGCGAGCACGCCAACCGCCGAGCCAATCAACGGAAGCGAGTGCGGATAGTAGCTGTAGTACCAGGAAGGATGAGGCGGCACCTTGAAGAATTGCCCAATCAGCTTTCCGTTCCAATACACTTCGTATGCATCCTCGGCATGCGGGATAGCAACCGCTACTGGCCGGTCTCGCCCGAGGTGGGAATGACGCCCACGTGGCGACGGTACCAGGCAAACCGGGCTTACGAAAGGTGGTTCTGCGCGCTCCACGGATCATTGAACCGAATGGACTCCCAGGTGGAGTCATCCATCTCCGGTTGAGCCCAGCTCAAGTCATCACCCAGGTGAAACTGCCAGGCGCCGTTGATCGGCACGATGCCCCTGCCGATTCCTCCAATCACAAGAACCGGTGCATGCGCGGACGAAGCCGTCTGAACAGGGTATCGGGCCGGTCACTGGCCCGCGGTACCCACCGCAAACAGCGTATCGCACACGCCAGGAACACCGCGACCAATCACCCGCTCAGAATACAATTGCAATACTGTGCGCGCATCTGTGCATGAGCCTCGCACGCGTGCGCCTCCCAGATGACGATCGTGTGAGTTCGCGCGCTAGGAGTTCACGGGCGTTGCGCGGCGGCCTGGAGTTGGCTGGCGGTGTCCGGCGCTACTTTTGTCTTGTCCGCGCATTTGCGCGCGTGAATGTTCTTCAGCCAGTTGCGATAGATGCACGCTGCCGGACGCTGCCACGTCTTTTCAATTTTTACACTGTCCATTGCCGCCACTACGCTGGCCAGCAGAGCCGTGTTCCGGCACGTAGAGGACTTCTCACTCAGCAGCATCAGTGCCTGCTTCGTCGCATCCGGGAAGTATCCATGAGGCAACGGAGGATAAATGTCCGTCTCGCCTCTCACATACCGTCCCACATCTCTGCGGTACTCGCGCATCAGCGTATCCGCTTCATACTCCAGATGCCCTTGAAAAAAGGCAAAGAGGCTCCGGTCCTCTTTGATGAACGAGTCTACGGCGTCGCCGGAAATGCGTGAAAGAACCTTGTAGCCGTGATCTGTCAGGTCTTCGTGCGCCACTCCATTCCACCGCGAGTGCGGAACATGGAAGCGTTTCGGGGTCCCCGCAGTCAAGGGATGCTCCGAAACTTGCATGCACTCAAAGACACCAAAGTTCTTTTTCTCACTTTTGCGCCGGCCAATGCCGTCCATATGCAGAATTGCCGCGTGCGCCGCCAGGCAGGACCATACCGTCGAAGAGGTATTATTGCGCGCCCACTCCAGAACCTGGGTAAAGCTCTTCCAGTAGGGCTCATCGCGTAGATCCGCCATCTTTGGTTCTCTGCCCGTCACAATGAGTCCATCCAGGTGCTTGCCCAGCAGCGACTCAATATCTTCGTAGTGACTTGCGAAATGCGATCCCCCCGACTCGGCCTGCGAAAGTCCGGGCAATGTGTAAAACGAAATTTGGATCGGAATCCCCTCCGATGCAGAGTGGAGCAGAGAGACAAACTGGCGCTCCGTTGCCTGGAACGCCGCGCCGGCCATGTTGTTTAACAGGCCAATCGTCACACATTGCTCTGTCCGTTCCGCGCGCGGCCTGGTCGTGCGTCGTAGCGTTCGCGCACTGCCTGCCGGCTGGTCGCTGCTGAATCGGCTTGCATCAATGTTGACGACCATCTGCTTCTCTCCCCTTCTCAGGATTCACGCCCACCCACTGCATTCCCGGCCCGGTCACGACGCCGCGTTCAACGCCTGGTCCAGATCTTCGATGATGTCGTCAATGTGTTCGATTCCGATGCTCAATCGAATCATCTCCGGCAGTACCCCCGCCCGGCTTTGCTCCTCGTGTGACATCTGTCGATGCGTCGTTGAAGCCGGGTGGCATGCCAGCGACTTGGCATCGCCCAGATTCACCAGCCGCGTCACCAGTTTCAGTGCATCGTGGAACTTGACCGCGGCTGCATATCCGCCCTTGATGCCTACCGACATCAGCGAACAGGCGCGTCCACCGAGGTATTTCTGCGCCAGAGAATGATACGGGCTCTCTGGAAATCCAGCATACTTGACCCACTCCACCCTCGGATCCGCGCGCAGAAACTCAGCAGCTTTGCGCCCGTTCTCTACGTGCCGCTCCACACGCAGCGCCACCGTTTCAATCCCCTGCAACAGCAGAAATGCGCTCAGCGGCGCCAGTACAGCACCTCCCGTCCGCAAGTAAACACTGCGGCAACGCGCGATATATGCTGCCCTTCCAAAATGATCGCTGTAGACCAGGCCGTGATACGACTCATCCGGCTGTGTGAAGAATGGAAACCGCGCAGAATGCTGCGTCCAATCAAAGTTCCCGCTGTCCACAATCACGCCGCCCAGCGTGGTGCCGTGGCCACCAAGAAACTTCGTCAGCGAATTCACCACGATGTCAGCTCCGTAATCGATCGGCCTAAGCAAGATCGGCGAAGCCACCGTGTTATCCACAATGAGCGGGACGCCGTGCTGGTGCGCCACGCGCGCCAGTCCCTCAAGATCGCAGATGTTGCCCGCGGGATTCCCCACACTCTCACAGAACACTGCTCGTGTTTGTCCGTCGATCAGTTTGGCAATACTCTCCGGCCTGTCGCTCTCCGCAAAACGGACGGTCACACCCTGCCGCGGCAGGATGTGCGCAAACAGCGTGTGTGTTGTTCCATACAGTTGCGGCACCGAAACAATGTTGCAGCCCAGCTCCGCCATATTCTGGACTGCGTAATTTACAGCCGCCTGGCCGCTGCTCACGCACATGGCCTCCAGCCCGCCCTCGAGCGCCGCCACGCGCCGCTCCAGCACGGCAGTCGTAGGATTCTGGATCCGCGTGTAACGAAATCCAGGAACCTCAAGATTGAAGAGTGCCGCTGCATGGTCGGCGCTGTCGAAGGCGTAGGCGACCGTCTGGTAGATCGGCACAGCCACGGCCTTCGTCGTCGGATCGACGTCGTAGCCGCTGTGGATTGCCATCGTTTCCGGTTTCATAGCTCCATTCGCCCTTCAATCCTTTGCTTCAACGTTGCCGCACGCTGTTGCGCGGTCAGCAGTCTTCTTCATGCCGTCTTGCGACGAGGCACATCGGACACAAGCCTGTTCATCTCGCCAACCACCCATCCAATCTCTCGCTCGGTGGTTTTGAAACTTGTAATGCACGCCCGTACTGTCGGAACGTCTCCGATGACCACATCCGACATCCACGCAATCTGCTTTTCCCGCAGTTCCGCGATCAGTCTCGGGGCATCCAGCCCATCGCGCGCGAAACAAATTACCGGAAGCGGCGTGGAATTCATGATCCGCCATCCACTGGCCGTGAGCATCGCGCGCATCATATCGCCCATCTCCACCTGGTGTTCCAGCATCGCCGCGTATCCGGCCTCGCCGCGCTCAGCCAGCGCCATAAACAGTTTCAGCCCGATGAACCGCCGCGACCACTGCGGTGAATGCGTGAGCGGGTTGAACGTGATGGTTGCATCCTCGGCATCCGGATTCAGCGACAAGTATGTAACATCCGCCCGAAACGCCTGCGCCACACTGTCGCGATGCCTGCACAGGAAGATGCCACATCCCATGGGAACCGAAAGCCACTTGTGTGCATCGCATGTAATCGAGTCTGCTAGTTCGATGCCCGCCAGATGAGGCCGGAGACGCGGAGAAACAACAGCAGACCCTCCATATGCCGCATCCGCATGAAACCAGAGTCCCTGCTCCTTCGCGATTTGCCCAATCTCCGAAAGGGGATCGATGACGCCTGCGGTCGTTGTGCCGCCAGTGCCGATCACCATGAAAGGCAACCGCCCCTCCCTGCGATCTGCGGCCACGCACCTTCTCAGGTCGTCGACATTCATCTTCAGGTTTGCGTCGGTCGCAACAATGCGCAGATTTCGCCGTCCCAGGCCGGCCATATGGGCGATCTTGTTGAAGCCCTGGTGCGCCTCTTCCGTCAGGTAGATCGCCGGCTCGCCGTCAAGATGCCGGAGTCCATGCTCGCCATATTCTGGGAAGGCCCACGTCAGCGCCACCACAACCGCAGAGAAATTCGCCTCCGATCCGCCGCTCGCGAACGTCCCGATCGTGTCTGCAGGAAAGCCGAATCTTTCGGCGAGCCAGGCGAGCGTGTGCCGCTCCATTTCATTCGCCCCGGGAGCTGTCCGCCAGTTGGCCAGCTGCGAGTTGTACATTGCCGCCAGCGTGTCCGCCACCACGGAAGCCAGCGTAACGCTTGGGTTGAAAAGGCCGAAGTAGCGAGGGTGCGTCACCTGCACCTGCCACGCGCGCAGCATCTTCTCTACGTCCGCAACCACATCTTCCAGCGGCATCGCCTTCGTAAAGTCGAAGCGCGACCCGAGGTAGGCGCGAATCTCTCCCGCTGTCACATTCGGAACAATGGGTCCATCGGCAATCGACGACTCCGCATTTCTGAATTCATTCCGGATTTGATCGATCTGCATTTGCGTTCTTCCTTCAAACTCCGTAGGCAACCCCTGCCAACTGCGCGCTCGTGAATAAACTACAATCGAAACTCTCCACTCTGGATGCGCGTGTACAAATTCTTTCCCAAAGGAACAAAGGCCGCGTCCTCTGCGCTCTCAAAATAGAGCGCGTCGCCGCTTGCTTCGGGGTCGTAACCCTGGCGTACCATTTCTGTCTTCGAATACTTGAATGTCCCAGTCAGGTCAACCTTGTTCCGAATGCGCAGAAAAACAGGCCTCGCATAGGCAGGCAGGCAAGTAGCCAGATGTGCGCGCAGCCCAGACAAATCCAATTCGCATTCGGACACCAGCGCAGCCATTCCCACGCGTCCCTCTGTGCCGGGAACCGCGACCCCATAGACATTCGCATGCAGAATTCCGGGAAACGCGCAGATTGCTTCTGCCACCTCGGTTGTCGCCACATTCTCGCCCTTCCTGCGAAAGGTATCGCCGATCCGATCGACAAAGTAGTAATAACCCTTCTCATCTTTCCGCATCAGGTCGCCGGTGCGGAACCACGCGTCGCCCTTCACGAACACATCGCGCAGGATCTTTTTCTCCGAGGCTTCGGCTGATGTATAGCCCTCAAAGCGGCTTCCCAGGTTTGAAGGATCGCCCGCCACCGTGCCCAGAGCTTCCCCGGCACGTTCGTTGCGCACGAAATGCAGAATCCCATTTCGTTGCGCACCGGCTCGCCCGTCTCAATGTCAATCGAAACCAGTGCCGGCGAAAATCGATGCTTCAGGTAGGAGGGAATGTGGCCGATGGCCCCGCGCTTTCCTTGCACGTTAAACAGAGACACGCTGCCCTCGGTGGCTGCATAGAATTCCAGTATCTGCGGAATCCGAAACCGATCTTTAAAGCTGTCCCAAATCTCACCCGACAATCCATTGCCGCAGGCCAGGCGAACGTGATGCTCTTTCTCTCGCGCCGAGGGTTCGGTGTGCAGCAGATAACGGCAAAGTTCGCCAATATATTCAAACAGCGTGCAATCCCAGCGCACAATATCGTCCCAGAACTGACGCGCCGAGAATTTCTCACGAATCACAATGCTGCCGCCGGCCACCAGCGTGGCCCCCGGCGTTTGCACTCCGCCCACGCTGTGGTACATCGGCAGGCAGTTGTACATGCAGTCGGTTGGCTGTACGTCCATCATGCCGGCAAACCAGTGGCTCCATTGCATGGCGCGGCCATGGCTTATACGCGCAGCTTTGGGCAGTCCCGTTGTCCCGGATGTGTAGATATAGAGAGCCAGATCTTCAATTGCGGGCGTGTGCCCCTTGGCGAGGTTCAGCGGCTCGCCTGAATGGTTCTGAATCGCAGTGTCGATCCGCGGAAACTGGGCATCTCCAACTCCATGAGTCCAGATCGTCGTAGAAATCTTCCCGAGTGTCAGCGCCGCTGTCAGCGTCCCGGCAAGCTCCTCGCACACAATGATGTGCTTTGGCGAAACGATGCGGATGCAGTGAGCCAGCGAGGGGCCAATCAGGTTCGTATTCAGCAGTGAAACCACCACGCCCACACTGGTGATGCCAAGCCAAATGGCAAAGTACTCCGGCCGGCTGGTCATCAGCAGGCACACCACATCGCCCTTTGTCATCCCCTGGTCCAGGGCCCAGCGCGCATACTGGTTTGCCCGTTCGGCAAGTCCGCGATAAGTCAGGCTCTCCCGGTCAGAAAGCAGGGCCGGCGCGTCGCCCATGCGCTCCGCTACCTCCGCAATCACCGTCGGTAGAATGCGATTTCGATTGCTCGTAATCGGCGCGGTCATTTCCAGCGCACGCAGCCATGCCTTCGCCGGCGATGCGATGGCCTGAACGGCACCTGTGTTTTCCGCTGTCATCATGCGGTGTTCCCCGCGTCGACGGTCATCACCGTTCCCGTCATGTTCCTGGATGCATCGCTTAGAAGAAAGTCAACTGCATTGGCCACATCTTCAACATCCACCAGCCGTTTCAGCGCGCTGCGCCGTTCCACCCGCTGCCGGTCTTCTTCCTTCATGCTCTTCGTCATTTCGGTGTTTACAAATCCCGGGGCCACTGCATTTACATTCACGCCGGCGCGCCCAACCTCGCGAGCCAGCGAACGCGTAAAGCCCAGCAGCGACGCCTTGGTCGCGGCATACACTGAGAGCCCGCTATATCCGGTAAAAGCGATGATCGAAGAGATATTCACAATCCGCCCGCCTCCATCGGCCATCATAAGGCGAACCACATATTTGGTAAGCACCATCGGAGAAATGGTGTTCAGCCGCACTAGCTGCTCAATGTCGTGCGTAGGCGTCAGCGCAAGAACCCCATCGGTGCTTATGCCTGCGTTGTTCACCAGGCCGTAGATGGGTCCGAAATCCCTGCGCAGCTTCTTCACCAGTTCGGGAATCCCTTCAATCTGGCCCAGGTCGAATGGCACAAAACGCAGCGACTCCGGATCGGTTTGCTGCGCCTCGTACATCGCCGCAGTCAGCTCTTCGCTCTCCTTGCGAGCAATTGCAGTTACGTGAAATCCTGATGAAACGAGCTTCCGGGCAATGCCCAGGCCCAGTCCGCGGCTTCCTCCGGTGACGATGACGTTACGCATGGCGGCGCACCAGCTTTCCTGATTCGCCGATTGCCAGCATGGGAACAATGTTGATGGCCGCGGGAACCATGTGCGGCGCAAGTTGTCCACGGCAATAGCGCAGAATGTCACGCTCCAGGGCATGCAAGTCGCTTGCCTGCGGCAGCGTCTTTCCCACCACGTCGGCCACAACCAGAGCGCCCGTGATCGGATTCTTCTTTGCCTTTACCAGCGACATGGCAACCTGCGGATGGCGATTGATCACCGCCTCCACTTCCTCGGGGTGCACCTTGAATCCGCCCACATTGATGATCCCGTCGCGTCGGCCCGTAAAGTAGTAGCGTCCATTTCGCAACTCCAGCGTGTCGCCGGTGTCCACAAAGCCCTCTTCATCCTTCAGCGTTGGACTGTCAGCACCCAGGTAGCGGGTGGCTGTGCGGGTTGAGCGGATGCGCAGCGTGCCGTCCTTTACCGTCATTTCGATCAGGGGATTTCTTGTGAGTATCTCGGCAGGAAAACCCATCAGCCCATCGTCAACATTGAAGCCAACGCCCGCCTCTGTCGAAGCAAACGTGTGCGCAACCCTGGCATGCGGGTACTGTGCCTTCACCTGGTTCAGGATTGCCTGGTCCACAATCTCTCCCGACATGCGAATGTACTCGGGCGCTATGCGATCGGCGCACGGGCTCATCAGCGCACGGCGCCAGTGCGAAGGTGTGCCCGAGATATTTGTCACTCCATGTGCGCCTGCCCGCTCCAGAAACTGCGCCGTCGATTCCTGCGCGCTCGATACCACCAGCGACGTGCCGGTCAGCGCCGCGTGCAGAAAAATGTGCAGCCCCCCATACCGCCGCATATCGTAAAACGTGCTCCACACCAGCGAAGCCGATGCGGGGTCGGTGTGCCGCGCCGAGCCAGCAAGGCTTGCCAGCGTGTGCACTGCCAGCTTGGGAAGCCCCGTGGTTCCCGAGGTGAGCAGAACCCACTCGGTCTCCATCTGAGCGCTGCGCTCCGCATGAACAGGAGTCACATTGCGGCCGCACAAAATCACGCGCCCGATGCCGTGATGCATCGATGCAATCTCCACCTGGTCTGTCACCAGCACGTCGGCCTCCGCGGTCTTCGCCACATAAGGCAGATGCTCCAGAGAGAGGTCAGGGGGATAGAGCACCATGCGGCGTGCAATTCCGTCCAGCTCAATCAGCGCCGCGGCAGCGCGAAACTGATCAAGAGTCGCAATCACCACGGACTGGCCGTGAAGATCACTCCGGTGGTCCTCCAGAATCGATCCATGCACCACTTCATCCCAGGTCGCCTTCGCGTCAACACCCACCAGGATGCGCGACGATAGGTTGCCGGCGGCAATGACCGACGACCAGAGTGACGCCGGATTATTTTGCGGCATTTTCATAAAATCGAATGAAGTCGCCAAACGTCACTGGAAAGCGCGCATCTTCGTCGTCGCTGAAAGGGTCCACTCCAAGCGAGCTCTCCAGCCTCGCCACGACGATGGCAAAGCACAGCGAATCCAATCCTGAATCGAGCAGAGGAAGGTCGTCAGTCAAGGGCGCAAGCCGCTTGTCCTGATCCTGAGCTACCCGTGAAAATTGTGCAACCACTTCCGATCTGGTATCCATAATCCGTTTATCTACCTTCCAGCGCACAGCCCAAATCGGCAGGCGCCGCTTTCGATTTTTCTGCTTCGCACCGGCTGTTGGCGGTGCGTACAGGTGAAGCACTTCGAGCGCTCAAAGTGAAGTTTGCCAGCGGGAAATTCACCGCAAGCCAGTGTGCAATATGTCTCTCAACGGCCTCGCGCCCCTCGCGATTCGCGAACGAGTGGTCGGCGCTCTCCACAAATTCGGTGACCACACGGCTCTTGCGCCCCGCCAGCTTCACCACATGGGCGATGTAGTCGAATTCACCCACTCTTGGCTTCGAACCCTGCGCCTTGATCCCCGGGGCCTTGAGAAGCAGGATGGGCACTCTCGTGGCTGCCAGTTGCTTCCAGCGTGCCAGTAAATTCAGATTCGCGTTGCCGGGCGGCTGGCTGCCAGCGAGAAGCAGAAGGAAGTTCCGCCCGTAGTCGTACAGGAGGCTCAGCAGCCTGCCGAGTGTGCTGCGCCGCGCCCAGTCGCTCAGTTCCCGCCTTAGCTTGGGCCTCTTCGCCTGCGGCAGATGAAAGTAGGGATCCAGCAGGATCAGCCCCTTGCAATCTCTGCTGCCCGCCGCCGCATAAGCCGCGGACACAGCGCCGGCGCAATGCCCAAAAAGCACCACGCCGGACAGCCCAAAGCGCTCCACCAGCTTCCGGATCGCAGCCTCCGCGGCAGGTGCCAGGTCGCCGGCATTGATCGACTCCAGCAGTGCCGGAGAAGCCTCGCCCTCGGAGTCACCCAGGCCCGGCAGATCGATGCGAAACGCCGGATAACCTTGTTCTGCAATCGAACTGGCCCAGTGCACGGCCGAGTCGCCGCTTGCAGCCCTCGGCAGCGAAAGCGAATTCAAGAACAGAACGCCTGGCCGGCCCTGCCCGGCAGGTCCCTGGTACAAGCTCGCACCGCGGTCAGCCGGTCGATGCAGCGTCGCCTGAAGACGATCTCCCAGACCATCCAGAACGATCAGCTCACGCGTTTCAATGGCCTCATGCATAGGCGACACCCATGCCGGCTTTCACCGCAACTTCGGCAATCCAGTCTCTATTGGGAGCAAACAGCCAGTTGAAATCCTTCAGGTCGTCGTAGCCCACCAGCCCGCCCTTCGTCAGAGGGGCAGCCTCTCGCGTCAGCTTCACGATTTTTACCGGCCGCTTGTAAGCAAGCGCTGCGCTTTGCTCGCTCTCCAGAGCCGCAGGCAGGGCAAAGTGGAAAGACTCTCGCCACAGCCTGCCTGACCAGCAATAGCCATCTACTTCCAGTGCGGAGCCATTTTCAAGCTGTCGGATATAGTCCGAAGCAGACTTCTGATCGTCGCCAAACTTGAAGACCTGTTCCAGGCCCACCCAGCGCATCAGTGTAGCTCGCAGCGCCTGGTTGGCATTCGCCGGCGGAGACCAAAGCAGCAGCCCCTGGCCAATCCCCTCGTCAAACGCCTTTCCCACTAGAATCGCACCCAGCCCCAGCCCATGCAGCACCATCGGCACATGCGGCGTCCGCTCTTCCAGCCATGCGGCAAGAAGCCGCAGGTCCTCGCTCCAGTCGGCGAAGGTCATCTCCTCGAATGTGCCCGTGCTCTCGCCTATTCCGCGATAGTCGTAGCGCAGAACCTCAATGTTCCTCGCCGCAAGCGATCGTGCCCATCGAACCCAGGGCAGATAGGAGTTATGGCGTTCTGAAGCAAATGGACCTGCCAGCAGAACGCGCGCTTGAGGATCCGGCGCTTCATGCAAGACCGTGTAAAGGTGCGCGCCGGACACAGAAAGGTAGCCGGCGCGTTCCTTGAACTGCCTGTTTGAATGGAGCTGATTTTGCAATGCAACACCCCGCCGAGTCGGTTATGCTGCAGAGTCTGGAGCCGGTCCCTGAACAATTGCGATGATCAGCGTGCGTAGCAGGTCGACACCCTCAAAAAGATCCGCATCCGGACTGATCGGGTTCACCGCCATTTCCAATGACAGCGCACGGAACAGCTCGGCCGTATGCGTGATGTCGCAGACCCCGTGCACATCAGTGTATTCGAGCTCCGAGGATCCTTGCGCTCCTGCCAGGTCGGCCAGGTAGGCCATGAACCGTTGAATCCAGCCCTCGAAGAAGGCCATCGTCAGTACCGACTGCACTGCCTGCAGCTTGCCCAGGAACAGCCGGACATTGGTCACTTCTTTGTCGGTCGCCAGTGCGTCTTTGGCGGAGGGGTACGCATGCGCAGCCACAGTGAACCTGCGCAGCATCGCCGGATGAGAGTCGCGAACTTCTTCAAAAAGGTTCTCTGCCAGAATCGGCCGCACTTCGTCGCACTTCACGGCGATATAAGCAGCGGTCATCCAATAAATGAAATTGCCTTCCAGCACTGCGCTGTAACGGGCAATGATGCCGCGGCGTTGCTCCGGAGTGAGGCTTTCCGGGTTGGGGAGTTGCGCGATCAGATCGTCGATGATGGTTGTGATCTGCTGCTGAATCGAAGCCACGAGAGATTCGTCCTGAATCTGCGGAGCCAAGTTGATTGTGCTCATTTGTCACCTTCCAAAGCAATGGGATGAGAAGCAAGGGAAATCATTTCCGGTCTATCGCAAAATACGCAGTTACTGCTGGCCCAGGATGATGAATAACTCACGGTCCCGGCCATCAGGAAAATCGAATAGCCGGCCGTCAACTCTAGTCTCAGACCCAACGCCTCGACCATTCCACTGGAGCGATCATCAAGCCGTTCCCCGAACCTTTGGAATCGAGGCGTCACCAACGTCTGAGAAGCGCACCCGAGTCACCATTGAGCATTTGTTGCCCCACCAAACGAAGGGTTTGCTTCAATGTGGAATCTAGAATACATGCTTTTGGGAAACTCAGATAATACTTGAATCATCTTAAGGAAACAATAGAGCGATGCCAATGTCTCTTTGTTGTAACGGCAAGGGCCGTTGGTACTGTCTATTAGTGGTTACTGTAAGTGCCTCTGCAGGTTACGTCGCGCATTTGGTAAGTCTGCCACCAGTGAATTCCCCTGGCACTTGATTGCCTGCTCCCGTGGCCCTCCTCGCTCGCCCCAGCCGGCTGGAGACTTATCTTTGCAGATTCTCTGCCCTTCTGTTATCAAGGACCCGCCGGTGGAATTCACCCTGACCGGCTCCGTAAGCCCACCGTCGATACCCTGGGAGGCATCTCCGCCAATGTTCAGCCTTAAGTCACCAAGCCTCAGCGTTGCTCCCCTCGCGCGATGGTCGTCAGTCCTTCTCCTCTTCTGCGCGCTGACCCCGTTCCGCCTGGCCCAGGCTCAGCCGGATACTAACATCGAACAGCTCCATAGCTCCTTCCACAATCCGCCGGACTCAAGCCGTATCATGATGCGCTGGTGGTGGTTCGGTCCAGCCGCCACACGCCCGGAGATCACCCGCGAGCTCGAGCAGATGAAAGCTGCTGGAATCGGCGGCGTGGAAATCACCCACCTCTATCCGCTTGCCCTCGACGACCCCAAAACCGGCTTCCGCAACACGCCGTTTCTCTCCGAAGCCCACCTCGAGGCTCTCCATTTTGCCGTCCAGGAAGCCCGCCGCCTTGGCCTCCGAGTCGACATCACCCTGGGCAGCGGCTGGCCGCTCGGCGGCCCAGAGATTCCCGTCACTGAAGCTGCGGGCAAGCTGCGCGTCGAGTCGCGCCCAATCGATTCAGGCCAAACCTCTGCAACCGCCCCGTTCATCGACGCCGGCGAAGAGTTGCTTTCCTCATTTCTTTTGCCTGAGTCCGCGTCTCCCAGTCAGGCCGCCGGTGCGGTCCCGCTCGCTCCGCCCGTCGCCGGCCGTTACACCTTCGCCGCTGCTCCCGAGCCGCGCACCCTCGTCTGGTTCATCTCCAGCCGCACCGGGATGATGGTCAAGCGCCCGGCCGATGGAGCCGCCGGCTTCGTTCTCGATCACTACGATCGCGCCGCCACGGAAGAACATCTCCACGCCGTCGGCGATCGTCTGCTCTCTGCTTTCGCCGATCAGCCCCCGTACGCCGTCTTCAGCGACAGTCTTGAAGACTATGCCTCTGACTGGACTCCCGCTCTCCTCACCGAGTTCCAGCGCCGCCACGGCTACGACCTTCGCCCCCATCTGCTCGCCCTCATCATGGACGTCGGTCCGGAAACCCCCGCCATTCGCCATGACTGGGGCCGCACCCTCACCGAACTCGCGGACGAAAACTTTCTCGCTCCCATCCGCGCATGGGCCGCCGGGCGCCACACCCAGTTCCGCTCCCAAACCTATGGCTTTCCCCCCGTCACCCTCTTCAGCAACCGCCTCGCCGACCTCCCTGAAGGCGAAGGCAAAGCCACCTTCCAGATGTGGAGAGAGTTCTCTGACACCCGCTGGGCAGCTTCCGCCGGCCATCTCTTCCATCACCCCGTCATCTCTTCGGAAACCTGGACCTGGCTCCATTCGCCCGCATTCCGCGCCACGCCGCTCGACTTGAAGGCCGAAGCCGATCTGCATTTCCTGCAAGGCATCAACCAGCTTGTCGGTCACGGCTGGCCTTATTCACCGCCCAGCGCCCCCGAGCCCGGCTGGCGCATGTACGCAGCTGGGGCGCTCAACGCACACAACCCCTGGTTCATCGTCATGCCCGATCTCACCCGCTATCTGCAGCGGGTCAGCTTCGCACTCCGTCAGGGCGAACCCGCTAACGATGTAGCCCTGCTCCTGCCCAATGACGATGTCTGGGCTTCCTTTTCCGCCGGATTTCAGAAGCGGCCCTCGCCCACGTCGCCCCTCGGCTTCGACGAATCAGGCTCAAACATCACCATCGATGAGCAGATGGATAAGTTCCTTGGCAAGCAGGTTATCGCCCAGGTCCTCGACGCCGGCTTCAACCTCGACTTCATCGACGCAGACACCATCGACAGCGTAGGCATCCCCTATCGCGTGCTCGTTCTTCCCGCCGTCGACCGTCTCCCCGTTGCGACTTACGAGAAAATCCTCGCCTTTGCACAGCATGGCGGCATCGTCATCGCCACTGGCCGCCCGCCGTCCACCGCGCCCGGCCTGATGAATGCAGAACAGGACTCCGCCCGCCTCGCCCAACTCTCCCAAACGCTCTTCCACTCCGGAATCACGACCGCACACTTCGTAACCGATGAAACCGCCCTCGGCGCGGAACTGGCAAATAGTCTCACGCCCGACATGCGGCTCACCCCGCCAACTCCGGCGATCGGCTTCATCCATCGCAAGCTGCCTCACGGCGACCTCTACTTCGTTGCCAACACAGCCAACCAGGCCAGGCATGTCAGCGCACACTTCCGCAGCGCCGCTGGACACGCGGAAACCTGGGATGCGTTCTCGGGCGATGTTGCAGGCCTCTCCGACCCCGGGAACATCAACCTCGATCTCGCAGCTTACAGTTCCCGCCTCATCTATTTTTCCAGCGATGCAACACCTGCGACCCTGGAGCCCACGCGCCATGAGACCGTCAAAGCCGATCTCTCGCACGATTGGAAGATCACCTTCGGTGACACAGGAGTCAGCAGGGAATTGAATACTCTCGCATCCTGGACCGGCGACCCGCGGACCACGTACTACTCCGGCCTCGCAACCTACGAAAAGTCCTTCGACCTGCCTCTCGACACCCACGCGCAAGCGGCAAGGTTTCTCCTCGACTTCGGCTCCGGGACACCGCTTCCTCTCCCATCGCCGCCCGGCAACAACAACATGTGGGCCTATCTTGACGCACCCGTTCGCGACGCTGCCGCAGTTTATGTCAATGGCAAGCTCGCCGGCGTCGTCTGGCATCCGCCCTATCGCATCGACATCACTGCCCAACTCCACGCCGGCAGCAACAGCCTGCGCATCGTCGTCGGCAACACCGCCATCAACGCCATGGCCGGCCAGCAGCTGCCCGATTACCGCCTCCTTTGGGATCGCTACGGAAAGCTCTTCGAGCCGCAGGACATGCAGAATCTGCAGCCGCTTCCCTCCGGCATCCTCGGCCCCGTCACACTCATCGAGTCAGTGCCCGGCCATTAGTACCCCATCCTCTCCGCGCCTTTGGCGAAGAGAGTGGAAAGCCACGATCCCACATGGCGCGCAAGCGCGGTCTGTAGCACCGCAGATGCCCCGCAAAATCGTTGCATATAATTTCCCCACAAACGCGCACAATACAAATAGAGGAGATCAGCCATGAAGAACAGCCGCACTCTTAGACGGTCTCCGTTTTCGCTTTTCCTTCATTGCAAAACATATCAAACTACGGATTCTCTTCGATCTCTTTGAAAACAATAATGTTACACGCAAAAAATGCCATTATTGCACCATTTCTAGTGCAACTGCGCTCCTCCACCAAACCGCCCTTCGGCGCTACAGCCGCGAAGAAGAACCGTCAGCAAACCTGCTCAAACCCAATCCCCATCAGCGCCGCGGCCTTCCGCAGCGTCGCCGCCACATGTCCCACCCCCACCGCGCAGTGGTGCGCGGGCGCCTGCGCATTCCACGCGTTCACAAACCCGCGCGCTCCCGGGGCGAATCGATAGCGGCTGTTGGTATTGCCAATCTCCAGAATCTCTCCCGGCACACATTCGCCTTCGGCAACCACCAGCTTGAACCGCTCAGCCGCATCCTCCACCACCGAGAGCAGCGTAACCGGCCCATGCTTCACGCTCATCTCCACGCTCAATCCACGCCCCACCTTGCCGTGGTACACCGTCAGCGGCCGCACCTTCGTCTTGCCCTCCGCAATCGCGATATGTCCCGGCCCATCGTGTCCCATCAGCACCAGGTCGTCGTTGAAGTCTACCGCGTAGTACTCCGTGAACGATCCGCCCGCGCCCAGCGCATCCATCATCTTCATCGCCAGCGCATTCTTCACCTCGTACTCACCTGCCACCGGAATATGCCGCGCAGTCAGCAGTGACGTTCCCAGAATGATCGAGCTCATCGTCTCTTCGTTCGCCGCATTCCCCGATCCCTTGTAGTAGTAAGCCAGCGCATCCAGCCTGTGCTCGGCAACAAACGCATCCAGCGCCACCGACGTTCGCGCCGCCCGCTTTAATTCTTCTTCCGGACAATCCGCCTGCACAGCGAACGCCGAGTGAAACTCTTGAACCCTCTGCGCAACTGATTCCTCGCTCGCCGCCGCAGCCAGCGCGCTCAGCTCATCCACTTCCACAATCTCAACATGCGTTCCAAAAACAATCGACACCAGCGTCACATCGGTCATAATGTCCAGCATGCCGCTGTAGTAGTGACCCATCAGTCCCAGCCGCGCGTTGGCCAGCGTGGCCCGCACCCACGCCGCCGCCAGCCACTCCTCAATCTCCATCCAGGTCTGCGGCTCATCCAGCACGCCCGTCACCTGGTGGAACGGAATCCTCGCTCGTACCAGCACATTCGCAATCTCCGGCGCCGGGCATGCCGAGCAGAAGGCAAGCCATTCGCCGGTCATCGCCGTGCGGTCTCCAAGCCGGTTGAACGCCGCGTAATCAATCGCTGCCTCGGGCTGCAAACTCAGCACCACCACGGGCACGCCCGCCCGCTGCACCAGCGGCAACACCGTGTTCGACAACGCATATGTCGTCACGTACAGAAACAGCACATCGATGTCTTCACGCCTGCACCTGCGCCCGGCCTCGCGCGACCGCTCCGGAGCATCCACCAGGCCCAGATTCACCACCTCCACGCCGGGCCGTTCCAGCCGTGCGCCCATCTGCCTCACGTATCCCTCAAGCCGCTCCTTCAACCCCGCAAACTGCGGCCAATACGCATCCAGTCCAATGCCGCAAAGTCCCACGCGCAGAGTTGGTTCCTTCGTTTCGCTCACCAGCTCACCACCGTCACCGCAAACGGCTCCAGCGTAATCTTGCCGCCCACCGGCTTCACGCTGCGCGCCGGCCCATCCCCGCTTGCCACGTCCACCGTCACCGCACTCGCCTTGTCCGCATCGGGCAACTGAATCTCCACCGCGTGGTTTCGCTTGTTCACCAGCAGCACCTTGCGTCCAGCCGCCGTCACAAAGCCCTGCGCCGTCACGCCCTCAGCGTCGGCCACGCTCGTCTCCACCAGCGCATCCCCTGCGTGGAACGAGTCCTTGATCAGCTTCAGCACCCAGTAGCGCGCATTCGGCTTGTTGTTCTCCCAGTTCATCATGCTCACGCTGGGAAACTGCGTCGGATACCCCACCAGTTGCGACTCGCCGATCACATCGATCTGCAGCCGAGACAGTTGGATGTAGAGATACGCATACAGCGATCCAGCCGCGTTCCAGTAGGCCGCCGGCGGTGGCGTCTTGTCCTCGGCCGTGTTGTCCGTGGGCAGAATTACACCGAGCTCATCCGTCGTCGTCCGTGTCTCCGGCGAAAGCCTCTTGCGGATCGCCTCGATATACCGCACCGAATTCAAGAATCCGTCCGCCTCGTCAAAGAACGTGTACTGCCAGTTGTCCAGCGTCTGCCCTTTGCTCGGCGAAGCGTAGAAGTGATACGAGATCATGTCCAGCGGAATCCCCGGCCGATGGTTGTTATGGTCCAGAAAATATTCGAAATACTTCGGATTCTGGCTCGGCATCGCCAGCGCCAGCCCCACAAACTTCGTCTCCGGCGAAACCGCATGAATCGCGCTCACAATCGCGTCGTAGCGCGCCGTGTACTGCTCCGGCGTCATGTTGTGCTCAAAGTCAATCTCGTTCAGCACCTCCCAGTACGGCAGCTTGTAGTGGTACCCAGACTCGTGCTGAACCCCGTTCTCGTCCGTGAATCCGCCGTTCACATACCAGCTCACCAGCCGCGCGTAGTAGTCGCCCAGCTCCTTGCCGCTCGGGTCGCGCAGCTCCGTCCCCTGCGTGTAGTCCCATACAACTTTGTACGGGTCGTCCGGATACGTCACCGGCTTGTCCGTCTTGAACAGCCAAGTCGGAATCGTGCTGAAGTTCAGAATCGTCGAGTGCCCCTCTGTCGCCGCCAGAAAGTCCTTCGTCATCGGGTCAATCAGCTTGAAGTCCCACGAAGTCTTCTCCGCTGTCGGCGGTTCCAGTTCCGCCACTGCCAGCCGCGGATACGGCAGCCACGGCACATAGCGCACATAGTCCGCACCCAGTTCTTTCACCGCCTTGTAAGCGGCCACGCCCAACGGCTCCCCATGCCGCAGTGGCGGATTTACCACCACCTGCAGCGTCGGCGTCGACTTTGAAACCACCGTAGTCTTATCCCAATGCACGGTCAGTTGAGGCGTCTGCTGTCCGCGTACTGCGGCGCTCATCCCTGCAATGGCCATCGCTGCCGCAGCCAGTTGTATCCCGCCACGCAAGCGCCACATCCGTCGCAACCCACTCATCGTCGTTACTCCCTCGCGCATCGCACCCGTAGATGCCTCGCCCTGCTCAGCTAGAGTCGAGTCCATCAAACTGCCGCCGCCAAGATATAGCACTTTGTATGTCCTTTTTGCAAAATTCTATGTATTGATATTCCTGCGCGCCCGGGCTAACCATGTGTAGACACAGACCTGCTTCACGTCACTCTGCTGCCTGCGACCTCATCTGCGTGCTGGTCGTGGGCTTTCGTTGCCACCGGAGATCAAGATCGCACTGGCAATAACCGAACCGCCCATTGCCCATAGCTGACATCCACGCTGATTCAAACGGATTCAGGAAACCTGCTCGCACAGATCGGCGCGCGTCAGTGTTTTAATCATCGAATGGCGAGTCTTGAGAATTTTCGTCTCGTGGTCTTCCGCACAGTTGCGGAACAACTCAGCTTCCGCAAGGCCGCTGAAGAGCTGTATCTCACACAGCCGGCTGTGAGCCTCCAGATCAAGGCGTTGGAAGAGGATATTGGCGTTCAACTATTTGACCGATCTGGCGCCCACATCACGGTGACCCCAGCTGGTCGGGTACTCCTTTATTATGGGGCCCAGGTGAATGCGCTCCTCGTCCAGGCTGAGCACGAGATTGCCGCCTTGAGCGGAGAACTTGTTGGACAGCTGGCGCTGGGCGCTTCGACCACCATTGCGCAGTATGTATTACCTCGGCTCTTGGGGGAGTTTTGCCGGGAGTATCCTCGTGTTCACCCCACCCTGGTCAGCGGCAACACCGAGCATATTGTAGAAGCCGTGGAGAAGCAGAAGATTTCGCTGGGGTTCATCGAGGGCCCGGCCCGCAGCCGGGAGGTCAAGACAGAGCCATTTCTTGAGGATGAACTGGTGCTGATCGCGTCATCTGGGCATGAGTGGGCCGAGCGCACTTCGGTCCGCTGCCCTGAAATTGCCTCAATTCCCCTGCTCATGCGGGAGCGCGGATCAGGCACGCGGCATGTGATTGAATTGGCGCTGGAGCGGCAAGGCGTCAAGCGAAATTCGTTGCAGATCGTGATGGAACTCGATTCGACGGAAGCCATCAAATCCGCCGTGGAAGCTGGGCTGGGGGTCGGATTCGTCTCCCGCTGGGCAATTGCGAAAGACCTGAGACTCGGTAACAACTTCAAGATTGTCGAGGTCGAAGGGTTGTGTATCAAGCGCCAGTTTCTTGTCGCATATGGATCCGGCCCAGAGCCGCAGGGACTGGCCCTTCAATTCCGCAGGTTTCTCATCGCGCGCGCAGGCATGCAGCGAACCTTGGCCGGAACCAAACGGCTATGACTTGCCCGGCTCATAAGATTCGCAAATGGGGCATGAATGTTTTGCGCTTGGACGCCGACACAGGTGTGGGCAGCGCCCGGATAACGCGGGCACTGGATCTGGTGATCGAAGAACGTGGACGGCCGGAAAGTGTTCGATCCGACAACGGACCTGAGTTCACCTCGCGACGCTTATTGGGCCGGGGGCGAACGCAAAATCAATCTGAGTCTGTCGAAGCCCAGACAACTGCAAACATGTCTCGGTCTCACTCGAAAAGCTCACCCTGTCGGGCTTGAACAGCCAGCGGAATTTCTGTACGTTATTTTCGTTGACAAAGCGGCGCGGTCTAAGGCACAATCCCGACCATCGCAAAGAAGGTTTACAAGGGCTCAAGCAGACAGGCCACCCTTGACGCCTTGGTGCACGGCATCCAACAAACGCACGAGTTGTAACCCTCGAAGCAAGGGCCACCAAACCGGTCCGGTAGACGGCGCATCCCCAACTCCCCAGGTTTCCCCGAGCCATCCCGGCCCTCACATCCTTTGGATTCTCACGATCGAGCACACTCGCGCCCTTTCCCTGTAACTGCGCGAGGTCATTCGTTCTGACAGAGGAGCAATCATGGAAAAGCAAAAGAACATCTATGCAGTCAGCGGCACGGTCACTGGCCGTGAGGGCCTTCCCCTGCATGAAGCCCGTGTTGTCATCTGGTGGCAGCACATGCGCGACCGCCGGGAACTGGCCGCAGGCGCAACTTCGGAAAGCGGCAAATATTCCCTTCGGTTCGAGGTCCCAGAGAACGCGCCGCAGCCCTTGCTTCTTCTCGTTGAAGCGATTTCTGAACACCTAGACGCGCCGCTCCTCTCGCCCCTCACACCAGCCCAACAAAAGCTGGTCGTCAACCTCAGCTTTGAAGCCCCAGATCAATCCGAGTGGACCAAACTCGTGCGCGCCATCCAGCCCCAGTTGGAAGGCGTCAAGCTCAGCGAGCTGGTTGAAAACAGCACTCATCAGGATCTTTCCTTCCTCGCACAGGAGCTCAACACCAACGCTGAAGTCATCATGCGCGTCGCCGTCTCCGCGCGGCTTGAAGCCTCCTTTCAGATTCCCGCTCCAGCCTTTTACGCCTTCCTGCGCCAGCAGATTCCCTCCGCGCTGCCAACGCCCTTGCTCGATGCAAGCCAGAACTTCACTCTCATCGATCCGCTCGTCCAGAGCATCGGTTCTCTAATCTTTGGCCTCTCGTCTGCGACACAGACCCAGACTCTCACTTCCGCCATCGCCCTCGACTATATTGGCCAGCAGTACACACCGCAGATTGCGCAGATTGTCAGCGAACTCCAGGCCCATTACACCACCGACCTCCTTAACCAGCCCTATCTGGTGGGCAGTACTACGCTCGGCCAACTCCTCGACGTCGCCTCGATCTCCGCGGCCAAACAGCAGGCCTTCGCTCAGGCCCTCGCTACCAACAACCAATCGATGCGCAACTTCTGGCGCAATCTCGGCAACGGTCAGTCGGGCCTCACCGCCCAGGATGCCTCCACCATTGAACGCACTCTCTCCATCGGAGCCTTCGTCAAGAACTTCACTCCGCTCATGCAGAATCTTCTGCAGGGCTTCAGCGCCGGCACCTACAAGACTCTCCCTGATCTGGCCCGCCTCAGCCTCGCTGATTGGGAGAGCCTCGTCACAGCCGCCGGCACACCGCCCAGCATAGATGGCGCCGGAAACGCCAGCCCTGCCCAGGTTTTCGCCTCCGTCGTCTATGCCCGCGTCACCCGCGCTTATCCCACGGCCGCCCTCAGCGCCCGAATCCTAACTGCAAATCTCGTCCCCCAGGCCCAACAGCAACCGCTCGTTCAGTTTTTTCAGAACAACCCCGACCTCGAACTGATCAAGAACAATATTCCTGTTTATATCGCTGCCCAGGGCGAAAAGGCCTTCGCCGGCATCAGCGCCGACCTGCAGGCAGCCGTCGTCGCCAATGCCCGCAGCTTCCAGCGCGTCCTTCGCGTCTCCACCGATCCAGATGTTGCGCAAGCCATCCTCGGCATGGGCCTCACTTCGGCCACCCAGATCGCGGCCATGGGCAGTCAGCAGTTCTACCTCAAAGCCACCGCCGCGGGCCTCGCTAAGACGGAAGCAAACAAAGCCTTCCTGGCCGCTGCGCAGCGCTACGGCACCGTCGTCTCCACCTATATGCAGTTGAACCGTGGCTCGCTTGGTCTCTGGCCACAAGGCATGGGGGACATCGGCGCGCTTGACGGCCCCATCCAGCAAGCCGTCGCCACCGATCCAACACTTGCCACGCTCTTCGGATCACAGGACTACTGCGAAACCGACGACTGCACCTCAGTCCTCAGTCCTGCCGCCTATCTCTGCGATCTGCTCCTTTGGCTGCGCAACCATCCGCAGGGCGGGCAGACTGCCCTCGATGTTCTAGACGGACGCCGTCCCGACATTCGCAATCTGCTGCTCAATTGCCCTAACAGCGACACCGAACTCCCCTACATCGATCTCGTCATCGAGCTGCTTGCCGACACGGTGAGCCCGCCCACCGATCCCAACTCGACTGTCAATCCCATTTGGAAGCAGACCTCCGACAGTATCACCAGCGACCAGCTCAGCGCCGCGCCCGAGTACTTCAATCAGCCTGCATTTGTCACGTTGGCAAACGCCAGCTACCCGCAGTCTTTGCCATACAGCACCGGTCTGGACGGCCTTCGCACCTACCTCCTGCAGTGGAATCTCCCTCTCTGGCAGCTGCGCCAGGCCCTTCTGCCGCTCAATGGTGTTACTTCAGCGCAGCAGGCCAACGTGGCCGCTGAGCGCTTTCAGATGAACTGGCAGGCGCTCAACCTGGTCTCGAATGCCGACTTCGTTCCTGCAACTGTCGCCTGGAACACCGCCGCGCCGGCCACCGACCTGGTCTCTGTTCCTAGCTTCCTTCAGGCCGCAAACATCACCTACGAGCAGCTTATTGAATTGCTTCAGGTTACCTGGGTGCAGGACGGCCTCAACATCGCCATTCAGGGCATCGACGACACCTGCACCACGAGCACACAAACACTCTCTCCCAGCCCGCTCGATGCGGGATTTCTTGATCGCGCTCATCGCTTCCTGCGTCTCTGGCTGGCCACCGGCTACAAGATGTGGGAGTTGGATCTGGTCCTGAACGCCTCTGTGGTCGGCGCCGGTGCGCTCAACCAGTCCACGCTGATTGCTTTGCTTTCGTTCCAGCAACTGCTTGACGCAACCAAACTCTCCGTAGATCAACTCCTCACCTGGTATCAGGACATCGATACCGCGACCCATCGTGATCCCGACGGCACCACCACCATCTCGCTTTACTCCCAGATCTTCCTCAACCCCACCGTCACCTGGATTGCGCCTGACCCCGATATGGCCTCGGTCGCAACCGGCGCGCCGGTCGGCGACCCCGTCCTTAGCGACCACCTCAAGGCCATTCAGCCCGCCCTCGGCGTCTCCGCAGCCGATGCCGCCACGCTGTTCGCTCTCACCAACAATCAGCTCACACTCGACAATCTCAGCTTCATCTATCGCGTCTCCGCATTGGCTCTCGCGTCTAAACTCTCCATCTCCAATCTCCTCGCCGTCGCTGGCTTGCTTGCGCCCACCGCCGCCAACCCAACCGCGGCAATTGGGCCTCTGTTCTCCAACCCCGCGGCCACGCTCGCGTTCCTCTCGCAGGCCGCTGTCATCCAGAAATCCGGCCTCACCCTCGATGCCCTTACCTACCTGCTGACGCCGCCCTCCGCCGCAGTCGCCGGCGGCTGGTCCACGACAACGCAAATGACCCCGGCGAATATCGCCTCTTCGCTCACAGCCGTTCAAGCCGCCGCCACGGGCCTTCTCGCCGCCTCCACTACACTCACCGCGCCCATTGACGCCGTGCAAACCTCAATCACGGTTATGAACGGCTCCGGCTTTCCCGCTCTGCCGTTCACTGTCGCCATCGGCTCCGAAATCCTGCTTGTTACTGCCGTCAGCGGCATGGGCAACACCTCGTGGACGGTCGTCCGCAAACAGCAGGGCACCGCCGCTGCCCCGGCGGCAAACGGCGCTTCCGTTAAACCTACGGGCGCGGATTTGAACGGCGTCGTTGTCTCCGCTGTTGCTGCGAATGCCCACACCTCTACTGGCGTGGCCCTTGCCAACGACGTCAGCGGCTTCATCCTGAATACATTTGAAGTGCTCGGGACCGCGAACACCCTGCTGACGATGCTCACTGACCCTGCCTTCACCAGCTCAACCCTGCCGGTAACCGCGACAAACTTCCCCAACCAGTTCCTCGCAATCCAACTCTTCGACAAAGTCGGCGTTTTGGTGCGCAGCCTCAAATTTGTAGTTGCGGATCTCACCTGGCTGGTAACAAATGCGACGGTTTACGGCGGTCTGGATTTCACCCAGTTGCCGGTCACAACAGCGCAACCTGCGCTCAATCTCTCGCCGCTCCTCACCACGTTGCTCATGGTTCAACTCGCGCGCCTGTGGACCGCTGCTCCGCCCGCATCGCCCATCCAGACTCTCTACGACATTGTCGGCCAGGTGAGCACCGGAGCATTTTCGTCGGCATCTTCCGCGCAATCCGCGCTCGCCGTGATCACTGGCTGGCCGCTGGCCGATATCGAAGCGTTCTCCGCCGCGCTGGCGCTCACATTTCCAGCCAGCTATCTGCAGCCCGCCACCTACAATGCCATGCGCACCCTGGAGGCCATGTCGAGCGCGGTTACCGCGAGTGGTGCGGGCCTTGCCAATCCTTCCACGACTCTGGTCAATGGAATCGGGCTCGGCGACACATCGATCACCGTTGCCAGCGACATCGGCTTCCTCGCTCCCATCTTCTACATCTCCATCGGCACTGAGATTCTGCAGGTTATTGGCGTTGGAGGCGCAGACAACACCGTTTGGCAAGTCGTCCGCGCTCAGGAGGGCACTGCCGCCGCCATCGCGAACCCCGGCGCAACGGTAACGCAGACCCTCGCTTCGCAGATTGTGAGCTGGGCCGCAGTCCCCACAGACGAAGTCACCGCCGAATCGCTTGCCGCCAGCGCCCTCGGCGCGCTCAAAGCCCAGCAGACCTCCGAAACCGCATGGCTCAGCCTCGCGCCCACGTTGATGAACCCCATCCGCCAGAACCGCTCCAATGCTCTGCAGGCGTATCTCACCGCCCAGCGCGGCCCAGGCGGCAACCTCCTCTACCCTGACTCCGACAGCCTCTTCAACTACTTCCTCATCGACGTACAGATGAGTCCATGCATGCAGACCTCGCGCGTTGTGCAGGCCTACATTGCCGTGCAAATCTTCGTCGAGCGCTGCTTCATGAACATGGAGGCGCCCGGAGTGGTCGTCGATCTCACAACGGATGACACCTGGAGCCAATGGGAGTGGATGAGCCGCTACCGCATTTGGGAGGCCAACCGGGAAGTCTTCCTGTATCCCGAAAACTGGCTCATCGAGTCCCAGCGGCCTAACCGCACAGAGACCTACCAGACCTTTGAGCAAGAGGTCCGCCAGGGTGAAAGCACTAGCGACTACCTTGAGACCGTTGTCCTCAACTATATTGATCGCCTCGACGGCCTTGCCCATCTCCACGTTACCGGCACCTGCCAGGACCCGGCCTCCGGGACTATTTACGTCGTTGCCCGCGCCATTGGCGATCCGCCAGTCTACTATCTCCGCACCTATGCCAACGGCGCGTGGACCGGATGGGAAAAAATCCCCCTCGACATCAAGTCCCACCAGGTTGTTCCGTATCTCTACCGCGGCCGCATCTGCCTTTTCTGGATGGATGTAAAGGTTTCAAGCGAACCCCATCAGAACCTTCCCGGCGTCCAGGCCACCAGCAATCCGCCCAGTCAGGAAATCGAGCACTACGTCACCATCAGCCTCAGTTTCTCTATCTATCGCAACGATAGTTGGGCGCCTGCGCAATCAACCAAGGGCAAGTTGTTTGACAAGCCCCTTCTCAGCAGCCAATCCGTCTCGAACAGCCTCGCCGTCGCCGCCCTTTACACCCTCAAAGTCCAACCGGCCCCCGTAACGCCAGGCTACGGCGCCGGCGTTTGGCTCGACGTCTTCCGCTTCGGCGACTACGATGCAACCCTCGTCGCGCTCTCCGAGGATGAGGAGATCATCGCCGGGACCTTTATCCAGGCCGAAGGCAAAGACACTGGATCACAGCTTGCGATCGACCAGGCCTTCGCCCAGGCATTCGAAAACTTCGCCGCAAGCCTGTTGTCTCAGGCAACGAAACCCACTGCCGTCCATGTTGGCCGCGTCACTTTCGACGGCCGCTTCAGCGATCTCGAATTGAACAACCTTGGCATCGCCATCTATGGCGCCGAGGAGAACCTCCTCACCTGGGCCCAGCAAACTTACGGCCCAGATGCTCAACCTCTTCTGCCGCTCTCCGCGCCCGATCCCAATCTCACAGGCGAGCCCAACCTCACTCCGCAGGCTGGCGCACTTATCACCGGGCCAGCAGATGTGCCGAAGGGCTACTACCAGACCGATCAACTCGAGTTCACCTCAGCTTCCGCTCTTGAAACGAACCCAGGCGTCCTGCTCAACGCGGCCATGGTTCCCTTCCGCGTCGTCGGCCCGGATACCGATCTCAACTTCGACCCCACTTCCGACTTCTTTTTCCAGGACACCCGCCGCTGCTATTGGGTCGAGAGCCAGAAATACTATTGGACAGGAAGCATGTGGTCTCCAGTTGTGCCGTCTGACCCATCCTCCGCCTCATATCAGGTCAAGTACGTCTTCCACCCCTTTTACCACCCCTTCACGCGCCTCTTCTGGAGCCAGCTTTCTGCCGGGGGCTTTGATCTTCTCTACGATCCAAACCTGCAGGAGAACCCCGATCAGATCGACCCCAGCGGCGCCGATGTTTTCAGCTTTGGCAACTGGTACCAGCCCGTCACATCCCGCGTGTGGTGGGATCACGATGACGTCACGGGCCAGGACCGCCAGTATCTCGACTTTACCTACAGCTCAACCTTTTCGGTCTACAATTGGGAGCTTTTCTACCACATCCCCCTGTACATCGCGCAGCTTCTCAGCCAGAACCAGCAGTTTGAAGACGCACAGACCTGGTTTCAGTACATCTTCAATCCCACTCTGCGGCCATCCAAGGCGTACCCATCCCCGCAGTGTTACTGGATTCCCAAACCCTTGCGCAATCTCACCGGCGCTGGCATTCTCTCGCAGTCGATCAACAACCTTCTGCTCGCCGTCAACCAGGGCAACCCCACAGCAGTGAACGAGGTCGAGAACTGGCGTCAGAACTCCTTCAATCCCTTCCTCCTCGCCGACCTCCGCCTTGGCGTGCCGTACATGAAGAGCACCATCATGTCGTACCTCGACAACCTTATCGCCTGGGGTGACAACCTCTTCTCCACCGAATCGCGCGAAGCATTGAGCGAAGCCACGCTCCTCTACGTCATCGCCAACGAAATCCTCGGGCCCACGCCCGTCGCCGTCACCCCGCCGCCGACCGCCGACGCGTCCTTCGCCCAGCTCGAACCGGACCTCGACGCATTTGCCAACGCCATGGTCGAAATTGAAAACTCCATCGGCGGTTCCGGCTCCAGCGGCACTGGTGGCGGCAACGGAGGCCAGGGCATCCCCAACCCGCAGACGTTCTATTTCAAGATCCCCTCCAACCCAACTCTGCTCGGCTATTGGTCTACCGTCGCCGACCGCCTTTACAAGCTCCGTCACTGCCAGAGCCTTTCCGGCGCGCCCCTCCAACTCGCCCTCTTCGACGCCCCGATCGATCCCGGCCTGCTGATCGCCGCACAAGCTGCCGGAGTCGATCTCTCCAGTGTCCTCGCCAATCTCGGTGCACCTCTACCCAACTACCGTTTCACCGCGCTCTACCCGGTTGCTCTCGACTTCGTCAACGCCGTTCGGGCTTATGGCGCAGCGTTGCAGGCCGCTTTGGAAAAGAGCGACGCCAACTCCCTTGCTCTCCTGCAGCAGACCCTCCAGCAGCAGCTGCTCACCGACTCTAATCAGATTTTCGACTGGCAAGTCCAACAGGCGCAGAGCAACATCTCCGCCATCCAACAGACCATCGCTCTGGCCCAACAGAAATACAACTTCAACAACAGCCAGAGCCTGATGAATGCCTATGAAATCACGGGCGCCTCCATCAACGCCGCTCTCATGGTCAATTACGTCGTTGCTGCATTCATTGAAGGTCTGGCGGGCGTTACCGTCCTGATACCCGACTTTCAGTTGGGTGCGGCGGGTTTCGGCGGCACGCCCACCGCAACTGGCAAAGATGGCGGCACCAAGGTTGCGAAGGCGGGCAGCAATGCCGCCGCTGCTGGAAAATCCACGGCCAAGGCTCTGCAAATCGCCGCAAACCTCGCCGATAAAATGGGCTCTTACCAGCACCGCATGGATAATTGGACGGAAGCCGCCACCGAAGCTCAAATCCAGATCACCCAGGCCAACGCGCAATTGGACACTGCGAACCTCGCGCTCCAAATTGCCCAGCAAAATCAGACCCTTCATCAGGAGCAAATCGACAACATCCAGAAGCAAATCGACTTCCTCAACAACAAATTCACTTCGAACAGCCTTTACGACTGGATGGTCAGCTCGCTCTCCGGCACTTATTTCCAGGCCTACCAACTTGCATACCAGATGTGCCAGCAGGTCGAGCGTTGCTACCAGTACGAGTTAGGCATACAGAACACATCATTCATCCAATTCGGTTACTGGGACAGCCTCTACAAAGGTCTGCTCGCAGGCGAGACTCTCAACCACGATCTCCGCCGCATGGAGTCCTCATACCTCCAGCAGAATGTCCGGCGTTATGAGATCAGCCGCTTTGTCTCTCTCTCCACGCTCGATCCCGGCACGCCCGGTGTTCCAGGCATTCTCCAGAACCTGCTGGTCAATGGCTCGTGCAACTTCACTCTCCCCGAGTCTCTTTTCGATACCGATTATCCCGGCCATTACAACCGTCGCCTCACTCGCGTCAGCGTCAGCGTCGTCTATCCCAGCCCCGGCAAGTTCGACAATATTAAGGCCACTCTCACGATGATCTCGAACCAGGTTCGAGTCTCTACACAGGCGGCTTCCGACGGCTCCGACTACTTGGAGACTCCTCCCGGCTCCGACCCCCGCTTCATCTACAACTACGGCGCGGTTCCCCAAAAAATTGCCCTCGGCAGCGGCCAGGACGATCCGGGCCTGTTCCTCACCAACATTGCCAACAACATCGCCGATCCCCGCTATCTGCCCTTTGAAAATGCTGGCGTCATCAGCTCATGGAGTCTGGATATGCCGCAGATCAGCAATGAAACCGACCTCTCTCAGGTCGGCGATGTCATCCTGCATCTCCACTACACCGCCCTCGATGGAGGCTCGCAGTTCCAAACTGCGGTCGAAAACTCGAACTCCAACAACCTGCCTACTTCCGGTATTAAGGTGTTCAGCGCGCAGAACGACTTCCCCGCTGTCGCCGCCACGCCCGACATGCCAACCCCGTTGACTCCATGGCAACAATTCGTCGCCAACCAGAAAACCCTCATGGAGATTACGGAGATCGCAAACGACGGCACTCCACGTTATGAGATATTCCTTAATCCGGCGACCACCAACGACCAGGAACTTACCGTCCAGATTCTGGCCTCCAAGTTCCCAACATGGACACGCGGCAAGACCATCACCATCACGTCGCTCACCGTACTCACCGTTTCGTGGGAGCCCGGAGACTTCGTCATCCAGACGCAGGCCCCGCTGCCCTCGGCCGGCGTCAACATCAACATGACGCCCGTCGCAGGCTCATCCGTTCCCAACGTTTGTTCGGCCACTATCCCGTTCCCACCCGGCGTCAAGCTCGGCTGGTGGAGCTTCAAAATCAAGCAAGCCTCTGCCGCCGACTTCCACTCGCTCACCAAGGACCTCATTGGGGACGTCATACTAATGTTGAGCTATGATGCAAGCTGATCCCATGCCACCATCCCGTACACGGCCCGCCCTCCCGCCTTTGGTGGAGCGCACCCTGCAGCGCCTCATTCGCGCCTTCGCACCGGAGCGCGTCCTGCTCTTCGGCTCCCGAGCCAAGGGCATGGAGAGAGCCTCAAGCGACATCGATCTTCTCGTCATCGCTAAGGTTGAGGGCGACCCTGCTCTCCACCAGCGCCGCGCCAGACAACTGGCCTCCGATTGCTTCCCTCGCGTCGACGTCGTTATCGCCACGCCGGAAGAAGTGGCAAGCGCTGCCCACGCCCGCTCGCCGTTCCTTCTCTCGATCCTCGGCAGCGGGATCCCCCTCTACACGCGTTCTTCACTGGAGACCCCGTCTGACCGGAACTGAGGGAAACATCGCCGGAAAACTGTTCTTGAAGTTCGATACCGGTAAAAGGAAACTGAGTGGAAGCATGGTCTCGATTCGTGTTGAAGTTGAAGAGAAAGAGGAAACGGCCGGGGAGCGAGGAATTGAACGTTTCGCCGTTTTGCAGACGCTTGAGCTCGGAGTCGAAATCCTGAGCCGAAGCTGCCAGGGGACTTGATCCACTGAATGGAATCGCTCTCGCCAGCGCGATCGAAACGTCCTCACTACCCAACAGAGACTTACGCTTTGACAACGTTTCTTAATCAGGTGCCGACGCCTGCGGTTAGCGGCTGTACCTTGTCCCGATGGGACGATTAGGCGCTTCGAGTGCAGGAAGTGCGGCGCGCCAATGGATGCGGGAACCAGAATATGTTCGGTGAAGACCAAGGATTCGGACGGCTACGAGCGGAAATGCGGCGGCGAGCATCGATACATCGGCTTGCTGGTTCACGACATGCGGCGCAGTGCGGCGAAGCGGCTTCGTGAGAGCAGTATTCACAAGAAGCTGATTATGGACATCGGCGGCTGGAAGACGCGCAGCATGTTCGACCGCTACACCATCACCGATCCAGAGGCAATGCGCAGTGCGATGGAGGCCATTACAGCCCCCAATGCTATCGTATAGCCCCGAAATAGCCCCCGACGGTCAGAACACCGGCAGGGCTGGAAAATTGGCAGTCCAGTAAATGCATTATTGTAAAGGAGTTATTTGGTGCCGGGAGGGGGGGTCGAACCCCCATGACCGCAAGGGTCGGCGGATTTTGAGTCTCTCAAGAATACCGTAAGTCTATGATAAATAAGCGAAATTGAGCGTAATGTCTGATATCCTCAAGTGACAGCCCATCAGCAACTTAGCGTAATTATCCGTATTCAATCCAAACTGATGTCTGTACCCGAACTTGTACCCATTCTATTGGCGAGTGCATTGCAGAATGTCGAGAAAATATAGAGTCGAAAACCACAGGATTGAGCCGGCGGCGTAGGGTGGGCCGGGGACTTTCAGCCTCCCAGTCAATTCCTATACTCGGCTCCGGGACTCCGTAAGAAAGCGGCAAGCTGATATGATCTCTGAATTCCCTATGCGTCGCTTGAGCGCCATCTCGCTTGTTCTCTTCATGATGCTGCCGGTGCTTATGCCGCTGACGGCTTTGGGACAGGACGAGGACGCGAACCTGCCAGTATGCTGCCGCCGGCATGGTGGCAAAAGCCACCATTGCGCGATGATGATGGCTTACCTGGCATCACGCTTGCCGGGAAAAAAGTTGATGGCAACACCAGTTCCTTGCCCGGATTGCCCGAGCACGGCGCCTGCCGCAGTACATTTCCAACTCGGTTTGAGTTCCGCCCCCGCGCACTTTACCGATGTCAGCGCCCATCCGGCCATCCATGCCCAGACTGAAGCACGCGCCCGCATTGCTCTTGATCGCGCCTGGCGCAAGCGCGGCCCTCCTACTCACTCCCTTCTATAGTCCCCGCTTCTCATTAGGCCCCAACGACCGATTCGGCAAGAGCAGTTGCGCTCTTAAATGCCGATACGGCGAGGAGCGTGTCTTTGTCTCTCGCCGACCACGAGAATTCGGATTACCGGTTTTCGGGATGACACTTTTCTGTCCGGCACTGCGCGTTCATTGTACGGATGCGCCAATGCCTGTCAGCACTCCTAGGAAATGACACGGAGAACACGATGCGAAAGACCGCAATGGCGGGCTCGTTCTTTCTGCTCATCCAGTTACTGGTGGGTGCGTCGGCATGGTCTGTGGCCGCGCAGCAATCGGACGGACACATTCAGAGCACGAAGCCCAGGGCGCCCCTGCCGAGTTACGAATCCCTGGATGAATTCGGTCGAGGCTATTTTCCGCGTGCGGTCTACGATGAGGCGCGGGCTCAAACCGGCTTCGACATTCTCGAAATTACCTACGCAAGTGACGGACAAGCTGTGCGTGGAGTGTTAATCAGGCCGAAAGCGCCGGGCGCTAAAAAATGGCCGGCGATCATCTTCAACCGCGGAGGCAACGGCCAATTGGGAAGCCTCATGGACAACGGTCTGCCTTGCGTGGGTATGAACACATCGTGCCTTGACGTTGCCGATCTTTACCAGTTCGCCAAGGCGGGCTTTGTGGTCATCGCGTCCGACTACCGCTACCAAGGGCGCCACAGTAAAACGCGATCAATGGGGCGGAGTCGAAGTCGACGATGTTCTCAATCTCGTGCCCGCACTGAAGTCGCTCGACTTCGTTGACTCCGACCGGCTCTACATGCTCGGTCTGTCGCGCGGCGGCACGATGGCCTATCTTGCGATCAAACGAGGCATTCCCATCAAGGCCGCCGCCGTCATCGGCGGAGTCACAGACGTGAAAGCCTGGGTGGACGCGAGGCCCGAGATGGGCATTGTCAATGGGAATGAATACATCGATGGCTTCGCCAAGATTTGGCCGGACTACGAGCGCCGTGCCGAGGAAGAATATCGAGCGCGGTCAGCTGTCTATTGGGCCGACCAGATCAATGTGCCTGTCCTCATCCTCCATAGCCGGACCGACAGAATGGTCCCGGTCATCCAAGCTCTCCGAATGGCAGAAGCACTTCAGGAAAGGAATAAGGTGTACGCCCTTCACATTTACGAACGCGACGGGCATCCCTTACCGCTGAATCGCGACGATCGCAATCGCATGATTATCGATTGGTTCAACCACGCTCAACCCACGTCACGCTGAGAGCTCATTTTTCAGGAGACAAGACAATCTGTCCGACATCAACCGCCGCAAGGCATCCGAGACATCCGAAGCATCCTAATTGACACACAAACCGCTCGCAGCAATCCGATTGGAGAGGTCATCACAATGAATCGCAGAGAACTCCTTAAGCGTTCCGCAGCCCTCGGCCTTACCGCCGCCGGCTCGTTGACTCTACCTGTCGCGGCCGCCGCAACACTCGATGCAGCAGCACAAAGCGCCGCGCCCAATCCGCTCACCCCTCCAGCCAACGCGTCCATTCCGGTCGCGTTCCTCATCTCAGAAGGTGCCGTCGTTATTGATTTCTGCGGCCCATGGGAAGTTTTCGAAAGAGTCTACTTTCCAGACCGGAAGCATGATGCCTTCAGTCTGTATACGGTGGCGGAGACTGCCGCTCCCATCACTGCGGGCGGTGGATTGAAGATCACGCCGAACTATACCATCGCCAATGCGCCCGCACCCAAGGTCATTGTTATCCCCGCACAAAGTGACGCCAGCGAGGCCGCCAAAGCATGGATTCGCAATGCGACAAAGAGCACCGACGTGACGATGTCGGTTTGCACCGGCGCCTTTGTGCTTGCGAGTACCGGTCTGCTCTCCGGCAAGTCTGCCACCACGCATCACGGCGCTTACGTCGACTTTGCAATGCAGTATCCGGACATTCATGTTCAGCGTGGAGCTCGCTTTGTGGAATCAGGCAATTTGGCCAGCGCCGGGGGCCTCACTTCTGGAATGGATCTAGCCTTTCGGGTGGTCGAGCGCTACTTTGGTCGCGATGTAGCAAGCCCAGACAGCTACTCTGCTCGAATATCAGGGCCAGGGCTGGCTGAACCCGAATTCCAACTCCGAGTTCGCCGGTCCCATCAAGCAGTCGGCGGATCATCCTGTCTGCGCTGTTTGCGGCATGCCAATCGATCGCTCCCTGTCGTCCAGGTACAAGGGAAAGACCTATTACTTCTGCGTCAAAGATCACAAGCAAATCTTCGATAGCTCCCCGGAAAACTTCGCCGCCAAATGACAGTTCCCCGTGGGGCCATCCAACTCACATATCGGTTCTGAGCTCTGACTCACGACGAAACGCAAGGCACTACTATGAATTCGACATTCCCGATGCGACGAATAAGCGCCATCTCGCTGGTCTTCCTGATGATGCTGCCGGTGCTTTTGCCACTGACAGCATTGGGTCAAAACGAGAACGCGAATCTGCCTATGTGCTGCCGACGGCACGGCGGTAAGCGTTGCCATTGCGCGATGATGATGGCTTATCTCGCATCGCGCTTGCCGGGAACAAAGTTGATGGCAACACCGGTTCCTTGCCCGGATTGCCCTAGCACGGTGCCTGCCGCGGTGCATTTTCAACTTGGTCTGAATTCCACACTCACGCATTCTACTGAGATCAACGCACATCCAGTCATCCACGCCCAGACTGAAGCGCGTGCCCGTATTGCCCTCGATCGAGCTTGGCGTAAGCGCGGCCCTCCCGCATCTCTTCTCTCCTAGCTTTCAATCTCGTCAACTTCACTGAATTCCCCATCAGTCTGGACGCAGGCCTGCCTTCGGGTCCGCCTGCTGGGGTTGAATTCCCGGCTTGGGCAGTGGCCTGACGAATGTATTCCGGTCTGATAGCCGCGCCTTCGCGTTGCACGACTTTAGCATCGGCACGTTCCAGCGCAGAGAAGAGATTCTGGTCATGACATTTGCACGTATTCGCCCGGCAGCGCTGATTGTCGCAGCGATTGCTTTCTTTCTATTTCCGCTTGTACTGTGGGCTCAACAGACCCGTGTTGCCGTGAGCGGAACGGTCCAGGACCCATCAGGTGGCTTCATCGTTGGAGCCAGGGTTCACCTGCACAAACCAGGAGCAGCCTCAGTTGCAACCGCAACCACAAATGCAGAGGGCCTTTTCACATTCTCAGCAGTTCCATTCGGCACATACACGCTCACGGTGGAGGCTCCTGGATTTGAGGTTTTGAATCGGCAGCTTACGGTTTCTGCTGCCCTGCAAAATCTCTCGCTCAAGCTAGGCGTTGCCGGCGTGCAGCAGACTGTCACTGTCTCCGCGCCAACCGGCTACGCCGCGGTCAGTGCCGAAACCGGGACAAAGATGGATTTGCCGCTGATGGAAACTCCAATCGGAATCCAGGTCATCGGTCGCCAGGTGCTCGACGATCAGCAAACCGTCAGTCTCATCGACGCCCTTGTGAACATCAGTGGAGTCACGCCGACCAACGACAGTTTCGGGACGAGTGACAGCTTCTCGGTCCGCGGATTCGACGGAGCGGCCCTCGTATACCAGGACGGCGCACGTTTGGATGAGTACTCTGACTCAGGCATTCCACAAGACATGGCGAACGTGGAGTCAGTGGAGGTGGTCAAGGGGCCGGAGTCCGTTCTTTTCGGTCAGGGCGAGCCGGGCGGCCTCGTAAATGTAATTACCAAGAAGCCCGGTACAGACAAGTTCACCACGTTTTCGCAGCAGTTCGGTTTGCACAGATTTTACCGTTCTGTTAGCGACACCAACCTCCCGCTGATTGGGGATAAACTCTTGGGTCGCCTTGTGCTGGACTGGACCGACGCACACTCCTTCCGAAACTTCGGATTTACGCGGGAGCTCAATGCCTATCCCTCGCTGGCATGGAATCTCTCGCACCGCGTAGAGCTGGTCTTGCGCACCTCGTATGAGCGCGGCGGTCTGCTCCTCGATCCCGGCATTCCCTTCCAATCGCCCCAGACCGGAGCGTTGAACCAACGCATCATCGCCATCACCGGCCCGGCCAAGGTCCCGATTAGCAGCAACTTCATTGACTACGGCGTAAACAACGGAACCGGATGGCAATACGATATCCGGCCGGAGCTGAAAATCCATCTCACCGAGGGAACTGATCTCCGCATCCAGTACAAGCATTTCTATACGACGGCAAATCCAAACCCGCCGACCACTGAGACCTACTTTGGCGATGCGAGCGTACCGGGAACCCCGGATGGATCGCTCAACCGCTTTGGTTTCACTGAGACCTATTTCCACCACCGCACCGACCAGGTGACCTCGGATGTGCCAGTTAGTTTCAAGCTTGCCGGCGTCGAGAATAAGATGCTGGTCGGTTTCGATTTCAGCAAGGATTACGGCGCTTACGATTACAACGGAGGTTGCCCGCAAACCATCAACATCTACGCGCCGGTTTACAACCAGCCGATTGACTATAGCCCGAACTGCTTCCTCTATGGCTACGGCTGGAACACACTTGGCTATCTTGCCTACGGAGCTTATTTCCAGGACTTTATAACTTTGCCGCACCATCTGTTCGCTATGGCGGGAGTGCGCCAGAACTGGGCTGTGAGCTTTGAGAATTACTTCGCACCAAACGCTCCCGCAAACGACACAGCGGTTCACGACCGTCCGGCGAATCCTCGTGCGGGACTGCTGTGGCAGCCGATTGAGAACATTAGCCTGTACAGCAACTACTCCTCGAATTACGGCGATTCCGGGCCTGCGGTAACCGTTGGCGCCCAAAAGTTCCTTCCTCCGCAGTCGGCCGATCAGGTGGAGTTTGGCGTCAAGAGCGAATGGCTGGATAAAAAGCTCACGGCCTCGGCCGCAGTTTACCGAATCATCAAGCACAACGTCCCAGCGCCTGATCCACTCAATCCGCTAGTCACCATTGCCATTGGCACCGCGCGCACGGAAGGTGTCGAGCTTGATATCGCGGGCCAGCTGACTCCCGACCTGCGGGTTATTGCCAGCTACTCGAACCTGCAGGATCTGGTTACCAGAGACACAAATTGCAATGACCCGAGCAACTCAAATTGCAGCGGCATCCCCTCCCAGCAGGGACTTCCCTTTGATGGAATTGCGCACGTGACCGGAAGCCTCTGGGCGACCTGGCAGCCGCATCAGGGAGCGCTGCGCGGCTTAACGGTTGGCGGCGGCCTCAACGGACACTCGGCCGAGCACTACTTCCAGTTCACATCGCTGCCTGTCTTCACAAGCAACCCAACTGCGTGCCAGGCGTACCCGACGGACCCTACGCAATGCACATCGGGTTTCGAGGATGACCGCGTCCCCAACGCAACGCAGGTGAATCTGATGGCTGCTTATCGCCATAACTGGGGAAGAAAGCAATTGTCGGCGCAAATGAACATTCGCAACCTGCTCAACAACTACTCGTTCTCAAGCCTGGGCTACGAAGGCGCATTGCCGAACACGCCTTTTCAGATGATGCCGCAGCTCGAGTTCAAGTTCTGACGCCGAGCGAGAGGAGAACACGCATGAAGAAAAAATGGAATGTGCGCGATGTGGTCCTGGTGGTGCATCGCTTGGCTGGCCTAGCGATGGCCGTATTTCTCATCATTGTCGGGCTAACTGGAACGCTGCTTGCGTTTCGTGAGCCGATTAACCGCATCTTCAACCCAACTTTCTATGTGGATGCAGACGGACGTCAGCCGCTTGACCTGGCCAGTTTGGCCGAGCGGGCTGAAGCGCAAGAGCCGCAGATGAACATCTGGATGTTTACGAGCGAGCGGCATCAGGCGCTCTTTCACGTCTTCCCGCGCCTTGACCCCGTAAACAACAAGCCGATGGCCATCGACTTCGATCAATTGATTCTTGACCCGTACACCGGCAAGGAATTGGGCCATTACATGATGGAGGACTGGAGCAACTGGCGGCCAAACGTCATGAACATCGTCTATGGAGTTCACACTGCGTTGGGGACACGCTCAGGGGCAGGCTGGCAGTTCATGGGCTATGTCGCTCTTGTCTGGACGGTTGATTCTCTAATCGCAATCTGGTTGACGTTCCCGCGCGGCGTCGGCCCGTTTTGGCGACGCTGGCAGCAGGCATGGGGGATCAAGTGGAGGGCTAACCTTACACGGGTCAACTTCGATCTTCACCGTGCAGGAGCGCTGTGGCTCTGGCCACTGCTGTTTGTCTTCGGATGGTCGAGCGTGATGTTCGGCCTGCCCCAGGTCTATGAGCCGGTGATGCACGCAGTCTTCAACAAACCCTCCCTGGAAGAGGGCATTCAACCGCTGATAGTCGATCCGCCGCTGGTCCATCCCAAGTTGAACTGGCGGCAAGCGCAAGCAGCCGGAGAAAAGCTGATAGCTGAGCAGGGAGTACTTCACCACTTCACCGTTACACGGCCTTACGGGATGGCATACGTGGGCGAACTGGGTGGCTACTCCTATTGTGTTCGCACCAGCCGGGACATACGCGGACACGGATGGGATACAGGCGTTTTGGTGGACGGAAACAATGGCTCATTTCGGCATCTGTTCCTGCCAACCGGTGAAGGTGCTGGCGACACAATCGGCACTTTCTTGTGGGGTATCCACTATGCCGACCTGCGCGATTGGTTTGCCTTTCGTTTCTTCATCGGGTTCTTCGGCATCTTCCTGGCGCTGCTTTCCATCACAGGTGTCCTGATCTGGTGGAAGAAAAGAGCCGCCCACCGCAAGACGGGCGCACACCTTGCGCAATCAACGACCGCAGCCTGAAAGCCAGCCAAATAGAGAGGGCGAGAGTATGTCAGTCACTCAACGAATTCGCAATATCATGGGCGTGGTCCACCGCTGGACGGGCTTGGCGATTGCGCTATTTCTCATCATCGTAGGGCTCACCGGCACCTTGCTTGCCTTTCGCGGCCAGATTGATGCGCTCTTCAACCCCGGCATGCACGTAAAGCGCGGCCACGGTCAGCAGCCACTACCCTTGGCCATCCTCGCCGAGCGTGCTGAGGATCAACTCCCTCACGCTCGCCTCGGCTTTTTCTCCGTTGAAGAGGATGCGGTCGGTTTTCACTTGGTGGCGCGCACCAACCCCGCCACAGGCAAACCATACACCGATACCGAACTCCATGTCGCACTGAACCCATACACTGGCGAGCTCCTTCATTGCGGCCCCGCCTCCAATCCGAACCGTCCCTGCCACGATGTGATGGGCTTCATCTACGACCTCCACACTTCGCTCACCACCCGCACTGATTGGGGCTGGAAGTTTGTCGGCGTCGTTGCACTCATTTGGACGATTGATTGCTTTGTCGCTATCGTCCTTACACTCCCTCGCACCAAGGGACAGTTCTGGCAGCGCTGGGGTCAGGCATGGGTTATCAAGTGGCGAGCGAGTTTCACGCGCGTCAACTTCGATCTTCACCGTGCAGGCGGGTTATGGCTTTGGCCACTGCTGTTCATCTTTGCATGGTCCAGCGTCATGCTCGGCCTGCGCGAAGTCTATGACCCTGTAATGTCCGCTGTCTTCGATTTTTCCAACGACAACGACTTTATGGCGAAGAACGTGATCCCCGTGCCGCTCGAAAATCCGAAGCTTCACTGGCGCGAGGTCGAAACCATCGGCGCAAAGATGATGGTGGATGCCGCGTCTGCGCACCACTTCACTGTCGAGCGTCCTTATGGTCTGGCTTACATTCCTGAGTACGGGGCATATACCTATGCTGTGCGTTCGAGTCTCGATTTGCGCGGACACGGCTGGGATACGACGGTGCTGATTGATGGCAATACGGGGCAGTTGCGCGAACTGGATCTGCCACGCGGGCAGCATCTTGGAAATACAATTTCGACTTTGCTGTGGGGGATTCATTATGGGGATTTGCGGGACTGGCTGCCCTATCGCATCCTGATTGGATTCTTCGGGGTCTTCCTTGCCGTTATCTCCTATACAGGAGTTGTGATCTGGTGGCGCAAGCGCAAAGCTCGTAAATTGGGTGCTCGCGCCAAGATTCCAGTGGTCATTGCGATCCTGTTGCTTGGAATTGCCGTGTCCCCCGGTAGTGGTCAGTCGGCTCCGGCATCGCTTACAGCCGATCAGACTGCAAAGATCCGAAAGATCGAAGGCCGCCTGATGGCCCCATGTTGCTATACACAAACCATCCGCGACCACGACAGCCAGGTCGCCGTGGATATGCGCAACGAGGTGACTGCTTTTGTGGCTTCCGGCAAGAGCGAAGACGAGATCATCACTTACTACAGGACGAAGTACGGGGAGACAATTCTGGTTGTGCCAGACGGCTTGCAGGGACACCTCCTGACCATCCTCCCGCTCACCGCGTTTTTTGTTTCGGCAAGCCTCTTGCTCATGTTTATACGGAAGTCTGTAAGCACAGGAAACACAGTTGCTGTGCAAACTGCGCCGCTAGGGGTCGCCGCAGAAAGACCTGATCTGCGACAGCGAATCGGTGACGAACTCGGAGACTTCTGACAAGGCGGCGAGGAAAGATGGATTGAAGGGAATTCACTCAACCGGCAGGTACGATCCCCGCTGGAGCGCGACGCCACGGATCCACTGCCGCTTAAGGGCATTGACATGTTTGCAGAGGTAGGGTGAGCTGGAGCCTCCCGTTGGCATCTCAGCTCCGACCGTTGCCAAGTCACTGGGCCACATGATCGACCTCGGCATCCTCGAAGAGATCACTGGGCGCGAGCGGCACAGGCTCTTTGTCTACCGGCGATACCTGGACATCCTCAATGAGGGGACTGAGCCACTGCGGTGATGCAAGGAGAACAAGCCCACCATTCCGAGAATTGCGCCTATACATCTCATTTTGTAGGGTTTATCTCTTTATTCCTTGGTGCCGGGAGGGGGAGTTGAACCCCCATGGAGTTGCCTCCGACGGATTTTGAGTCTCTCAAGAATACCGTAAGTCTATGATAAATAAGCGAAATCGAGCGTAATGTCGGATATCCACAAGTGACTGCCCATCAGCAACTTAGCGTAATTATCCGTAATCGAGCCAAACTGATGTCTGTACCCGAACTTGTACCCGACAATCTCATGTTTGAATTGTCGAACCCCGGAGGTCTGACGGCTGTGAGGTAACCAGAAATCTCACTCGAATCTTCACTTCGGCTGCCTGACTTCGCGCGAGGTTCGCAGCTTTTGGCCGTGCGCGGCCCCCGTCGGTCCCAGTGCACGATTGTCCTACTTGGATCGTGGAACAGGGTTTTCCTGCTCTAAGTGTTCGATATATTTCTGCACGGAGAGATCGGACCAGTCGGCTCCTCCCAGGTGCACCCCGCGCAGCATCCCGTCTGGGGACACGAAATACGTCGCCGGCCATGCCGAAGGCGCTAATGGCTTTGGCGGTTGATTCGATTCGATGTAGTAGATCGGCATGGTCAAGTGGTTCTTCTCGACAAACGCTTTGACCTTTGCCGGAGTGTCGTTTTGGGAGACGATCACGAACGCCACTCGGGGATTCGAGCGGTATACCTCGTAAAGTCGTTGGAGGGTGGGCATCTCCTCAACGCAACCGGGACACCACGTTCCCCAGAAGTCGATCACCACGACCTTTCCCTTCAGTTCGCTCAGTCGATGCACGTTTCCATTCAGGCTTCGGTATTCGAAAAGTGGGGCTCTCTGCGAGAGCGACTCAATGACAGGCGGCTTTAAAGGAGCGGGTGCGTGCTCGCTGCTCAAGGGGTACAACAAAGCGACCGCTCCAAGTAGAAAAGCTTTCATAGTTTGATCCATTCTTTCATCGTTTCCGTGATTGAGACAGCCCGCGAACTCGCTCCAACAGAACCCGTTTATTCCTTTATCGAAGTATCACGATGGCAACGACCGCCAGGGCGACTGCGAGAATGTCTTCGAGCAAGGCAGCGGGCAAATCGCGTCCGAACAGTTTCGCGACAAAGGCTCTTGCTTTGGCACCTGCAAGAGTTCCGACGACACTGCCGATGATTCCCGACAGAGCACCGATGATGAGGTGCCCTTGGGAGAGTCCGATAGCTGACCCCGTGAGCGCGCCCATCGCTACTCGACCGCCGAATTGCGGAGGCACAAGGCGGCTGGGAGTCTTGGGCAACTTGTCGTTAATCACTTCACCGATCGCCAGCAGGCTTGTGATGTAAGGGGTGAAGCGAAATCCGAGGAATGAGAGCCAGGTCCCCTCAAGCGGAATCTGTTGTCGGTTAGCCGCCCAACTCGCAGCGGCAAGACCAACCATGGAGCGGAGACCGCACACAATACCCAACACCAAGGCAGAGATTACGACAGACATATCATTCTCCATGGAAATGCGATTCTTCGAATCGCCAGGTTGAGGGCGATTGCCGATGAGGTTTAGCTATCCAATCGAGGTGAATAGCGTTGGGTGGTGACCAAGCAACAAATGGCTTGAACCAGATAACTTCAATTCAAACGCTGTAGATGTTCAAGAGCCCTTGTGATCGAGCCTTTCCTAATATCAGATACCATTGCGAGTTTCCCGTCGCTGCCAAGCTCGTTAATCCATCAGGAATTGCCAAGTCTCATTGCTTTTTGCAAAATTGGCCGATTCCAGGAACGCCAACGCTCGGGAGAATGAGCCGACATTCGTTCACCCCTTACGGCGCGGGGCGCGCCAATCGAGCCGCGACGGCGGTAAGCAGAGCACGGCAATCACCACAATAAAGGGCCAACCAAAGCAGCAAATGGATCCCAAAAACAGAGAACTCCACAGCTTGATCAGAAATAGCCAAGTCGCGTTGCTTCTCGCAAAGAATGTCGATCCCAATGAGATTAACGTGAGAACGAATGAGCTTGCCAACGTCCGTTGAATGGGACGCAATACTGACTCAAAACCTGCAAGTGATTTGTAAGAGACGACCCACAACGCATTCCGAACTACGTGCGCACTCTTACATCACACTTAAACACGACCGCTTTATGCGGTGACATATAGGGAGCAAGCACAATGAATAGCTTCACGACCACGGATGGGACATCGATTTACTTCAAGGACTGGGGAACCGGACCTGCTGTTACGTTTTCACATGGTTGGCCGCTTAGCGCCGATGCCTGGGATGCTCAAATGCTGTACCTCGTCCAGAGAGGATACAGGGTCATTGCACATGACAGACGAGGACATGGTCGCTCAAGCCAGACTTGGACCGGCAACAACATGGACACCTATGCTGACGATCTTGCCGAGCTTGTGGAGAAACTCGACCTGAAGGAGATCGCCATGGTGGGCCACTCGACAGGCGGAGGTGAAGTCGCACGATACATTGGGCGGCACGGATCCGAGCGGGTGTCCAAAGCGGTTCTGATCGCGTCTGTGCCGCCGATCATGGTAAAGACCGAGAGCAATCCTGGCGGTTTGCCAAAATCAGTGTTTAATGACATTCGCGCCGGAGTCAGCAACAATCGTGCGCAGTTCTTCAGGGACCTGAGCCTCTCCTTTTACGGGTATAACAAACCGGATGCAGAGGCGTCTGAAGGAGTTCGGGACTCATTCTGGCAGCAGGGAATGCAGTCTTCTATCCTCGCGTCGTACGACTGCATTGAGGCGTTTTCGGAGACTGACTTTACAGAAGACCTCAAGAAAATGAACTTCCCTACATTGATCCTGCAAGGGGATGCCGACCAGATTGTGCCGATAGACGATGCTTCGATCCTCTCCGCGAGGCTCGTCAAAGGTTCAGTTCTGAAGGTGATCCCGGGTGCGCCTCACGGTCTTTGCACTACCCATGCGGACCAGGTAAATGCAGAGCTACTCGCATTTTTGAAGACCTAGCAGGCTGCTGAAAGGCTGTCGCACAATGATGGTTCCAAGCCTATCAGGGCGCCGCATAGACAGAATCAATCGGAAAGGACGACGAAATGAGTGAGGCGCCCCACATCCACGAACCAGTCGCCGGATTTTGCGGCGCTCTGGACAGCGACGAAAAACTGGTACAGTCCGCAAGGTCCGGCAATAATGCCGCGTTTGTCGAGCTATGGCGTCGCCACTCATCGACGGTCTTCCGCGCGGCGTATCGAATTGTGAAGAACCGTGAGGACGCTGAAGATCTCGCTCAGGAGACATTCCTCAAGGCGTTCGACCACCTGCAAAGCTTCAATGGCACTTCAAAGTTTTCGACATGGCTTGTGCGCATTGGTATCAACGCAGCGCTTGGCGAACTGCGCAGAAGGCGATCTCGCCCTGAAGCATCCTTCGATGGCCTGAATAATGGCGACTCCCAGCGGCATTGGGAGATTCCGGATAAAGCCATTGATATCGAAGCCGACCTTATAAAGTCAGAAGTGATCGACTGGATGAATGTGGCGATCAGTCGTCTCAATCCTAGTCTGCGCACCGTCGTCGAGATGCAGCAAAGACATGAATCCTCGCATACTGAGATCGCTTTACTAGCCAATCTTTCCGTACCGGCAGTGAAGTCTAGGCTATCCAGAGCGAGACGAGCGTTGCGCGAACTATATGTCTGAAGGGCGGCCGGGATTTTGCAGTCCTGTGACCGCGTGGCGACTTCATATGTGCTAGTCGGAAGCACACCAAAGGTACGTGCTTGAAATGCGCCGAGGTTCGTTGCCTTTCCGAGTCATTGAACGCTCCGCAGCTCCCTGCGATTTGTTTAGCCTATTGAATTAGTGCGAGATGCCCCCAAGGGCAATTACTCCAGAACGAAGTCGGTTGAAATACTCAGCTCCTTCCACTGTCTGTCGAAATTCAATTTCGCGAGGTCGTTCTGTTCTATAGCCTGGAAGGCATCGCTGCCGAGAATCAATCTAAGCGGAGGGTTGTCGATGCCGGTAATGCGGAGCACGGCAGCGGCGGCTTTTGCCGGATCTCCCGGCTGCTTTCCGTTGAAGTCGCGTTGAAACCGCGCAGTCTTCCCTACTGTCGCGTCATACTCAGGACGCCCTTCTCGGATTGAAGTGGACGAGCCTGCAAAGTCGGTACGAAAGCCCCCTGGCTCAATGATCGTTACTTTTACACCTAGGGGACCGACTTCTTTCGATAGAACTTCCGAGAACCCTTCCACTCCCCATTTCGCGGCAGCGTAGGCTGCACGTCCAATTGGGCCTATGCGACCGCCGACCGAGGAGAATTGGAGAATGTGGCCGCTTCCTTGCTCCCGCATAAACGGAATTGCCGCTTTCGTGACATGAACGACACCGAACAGGTTTGTTTCAATTTGCGCTCGAAACCCGTCCATGCTCATGTCCTCAATTGGGCAGACGTCACCATAGCCGGCATTGTTGGCAACCACATCCAAGCGCCCGAAGGCCTTGATTGCTTCAGCAACTGCATTAGTCGCGGCATGCTCGCTTGTCACATCGAGGCTTATAGCGCGAACCTGATCGCCATAGCGCGCCTCCAGGTCCATGAGTTTTCCCTGATCACGTCCAGTCGCCACAAGTTTGTGCCCGGCGGCGAGGACCGCTTCCGCGAGTGCCCGTCCCAATCCGCGCGTGCTTCCAGTGATGAGCCATACCTTTGTTGCGGGTATTTCAATGCCAGTCATATGCGGGCTCTCCTTCTTCGATCATTGATCCGTTCGCGAATTCACTTTGTCCCGTCGAAGACAACCGGTCTACCGTACCGGCTCAGCCCACATCCAGCACGATTTTCCCAGGTTTCTTGCCGCCGTCGCGCAATGCCAACTGCGCCCTTGCCGCATCTTCGAGCGGATAGGTTGCCGCAACCTCGACTGTCAGGCTCCCCGCTTCGACAAGTTCAACAAGCCTCAGTAGATCTGCCTGGTTCATGCGTGCAAACACCGTTGTGACACCAGCGGCGCTGTCGGCGATCGAGCAGGAACGGTATCCAGCGCGGCCCAACTGAGGATTGAGCGCAAGGACCCCACGCCCAGCACAGTCGAGTATGGCATCCACACCTTCTGGAATTATTGCGCGCACGTCGCGAACTAGATGATCACCGTAGAGGACAGGTTCCACGGCGATCGAACGCAAGTAGCTGTGATTGGCGGTTGACCCCGAACCTATAGCGCGCGCCCCGTTTTTGACCGCAATCTGCGCGGCCAAGGAGCCCACACCACCTGAAGCTCCGTGAATTAGAACAGTCTCGCCCTTCGTCAGCTTGAGCGTGTGAACGATTGCCTGGTATGCCGTGAGCCCTGCCAACGGCAGCCCAGTTGCTTGCGCCCACGTCGCATTGCGCGGCTTGCGAACCAGGGTAGAAGCTGGGGCAGAGACCATTTCGGCGTACGTGCCGTGATGAAGAATCTCCTCACGCACAAAGCCGATCACTTCATCTCCCGCGGTGAACTCCGTCACTCCTGCTCCAACACGTTCGACTATGCCCGCAACATCCCAGCCTGGGATCACAGGAAACCATGCGTCCATGATCGAGTGACCGAGACCTGCCTGCAGTGCAAGGTCCGCTGGGTTGAGTGCCGCCGCCTTTACCCTGATAAGCACGCTGTTCTGTGCCAGCTTTGGGTTGGGCACATTCACAAGTTCAAGCACCTCAGGCCCACCATACTGCCGGTAAATAATCGCTCTCACGGTTAGCTCCTTATTGCCCGGGAAAGGCTAACGGAAGATTCATAACGATGCGGAGCGTATCGATCTTCCATATGCCATCCACCCTTCGCAAGATTGGCCGATAGTAGCCTGCTTCGATTGGAGTCACGGTGCCCTGAACTCCAAACGCATCTTCGGGCCATCCCGTAGCAGGCCGCTCTTTGCCACGAACCTCAAAGACTACAAATTGAGCATCGATCGTTGCAATGTCGCCATCCACTTCAATGATGTGGTCATGGGTTGTATGGTGGCTCCAACCGTGCGCGGGGTGTGGTCGCATCATCTGCGATACGGCCGCAGCGATCGCTTCCTTTCCAACCAATTCGCCAACGGGCTCCGATCTCCCCGAGTTGTTATAAAAAATCTCCACGCGGCCCGATTCGGTGAACACCGCTGCCACTGCGGCTCCATCTCTCGTATCCGCTCCGCGCACATACTTCGCAAGCACTTGCTGTATTGCCCGTTCCTCGCTCATCGCGTTTTGCTCCTTAACTAGCTCCCATCGGTGCTTCAACAGTTCTTTACCGGCACTTCGTCCGGATAGGGGACTTGTCTCAATTCCGGTACTCCAAGCGAATCATTGAAAGAGAATCTTGGCCATCATTCCCTTGTCTTCATGTTTGAGCAAGTGGCAATGAAACACGGACATTCCGCGGATAATCGGGTCGGTAAAGTCCATAATCAAATCGACTGAACCCTCGGGCGCGACGTTCACTGTGTCCAGCCATTCAGGCTGAGCCGCCTTCTTCCCGTTCTCTTCGTAAACAAGAAAATGTACCTGATGAATATGAAACGGGTGGATCTCGTGGGATTCGTTGGCTACCCGCCAATGAACGTAATGCCCAATTTTCACAGTGAGCATGGGGCCATCGGTTGGAGAGTACTTCTTGTCGTTCACATAGAATCCGTGGACATCCTCGGTGAACTTTACTGTGAACTTTGGCGTGCTACTTTCCAGCCGGTGCACTTTGGCCGGAGAAAGGGTCTTGTATACGGCTTTTTGTGTGCGTGGGGTTCCCGGAATAAAGCGCGTCGGCGCCGCTTTCGATGCGTCGATATCTGCGAGGACCATCGCAGGATTTGGGTCCCCATCCGCCCCTGTATCGACGCAGCGTGTGCGGAGCGACGCGTACACGCCTGCCTTCGGCCCGGTGACAATTGCCTCAACACGTCCGGCAGGTGCGAGCAGAACATGCTGCAATGACTCAGTTCGGCGATTGGGGTCGTGATAGGCTAGCGGCATCCCGTCCAGCGCTATTACCGTCAATTGCTCCGTGTCCAATTCAAGGTCTGCATATAGATCGGGCGATGCATTGACGATGCGCCAGAACTGCTTCTCACCTGCTGCAATGGCTATCTGTGGTCGGACAACACCGTTCACAGTGAAGATCCGTTGGGGCTCGCCAGTGGCCGCGCCGCACGCCGTCGAAGAGAGTTCAACCTGTTCCTTCAGAAGGGATGACTCCGCATCGTGCTCCCGCAATTCCGCATCGCGAAGAATTAGAATTCTCTCCCTCATTGAGCGCACTTCGGGAACATACCGGTCGATGCCGTCGATGACAATCGCTCCCGACATTCCATCGAGATCTTGCTGATAGCTCTCCCCGTGAGGGTGTGTATGGTACCAATACAATCCGGGCGGTTGATCCTTGGGAATGTCAACTACGTATTGCAGCATTTGGCCAGGCATTGCCATCATGGAAAGAACGTTGTCCTGAGGAGATTTCGGAGAGACGCGAAGCCCATGGAAATGCAGGTTCGTCATATTCATGCAAGGCCCGTCGACACATGATTCCTTGGATTCTTTTGACATGTGATTGACGTACTCCACGCGAATCATTCCGCCTGGCTCTGTACGAATGACCGGAGGAACTTCGCGGCCTTCAAAGGAGAACGCACCTTTCCCATTTGTCGGATCATTCACAGCAACTAGAATAAAGGGCTTGCGCACCTCCGGAAGTGTTGGAAGAACGATGCCATCGTATGCTTGTCCCGTCAGTTGGGCGTTAAGGCTGGGATGATTGCAGAGGCAGAGCAACGTGACAAACTGAATTGCGTTCAGTGACGATTTGGGCCGCATTGTCGTCATGACAAGCACTCTCCTTCGCGATTGGAACTGTGAGGCTCTTCTTTCCATTCCTAAGCCAATTGTTGCTCTCCACAGGGTACCCAGATTCAAATACTCCAATACTGCGCAAGGCACGAACCACGAGGTCTACTACTGAACGTGCGTCGCAGCCTCTTCGATGACAGCAGCAACCTCCTTCGGACGGGAGGCGTACACCGAATGGCTGGCACCTGCGATCTCTGTAGTGTGACTTTTGGCGCGCGCCGCGTACCATCGCTCCAAGTCGGGATTGATCGTCCTGTCCTTGGTTGCCACGATCATCCAACTCGGCTTACTGCGCCAGGCGGGTATGGTGATAACCGCCTTGAAGTTCTCCGCAAAATTCATGACCTGTGAATGCGCCATTGATTCGGCCTGCGCAGTTGGCAAATCCGCGGCGAAGTATTCACGGAATTGTGTGGGATCAAGGTATGTGAAGCCATCTGGAGTTCTCTTGATTGCCGTCGACCTGCTCAAGTCGCTCGGAAAGCGCTTGCCATCGTCAGCCTCGTCTTCGCCGGCATCCGGCATATGCGCTGCAACATATACCAGGCCTGCGACGGACGGTTCTGTGCCAGCCTCTGTAATGACAGCGCCGCCATAACTGTGAGCGACAAGAAGGCTCGGCCCGTCCTGGAGTGCGAGGATACGTTTGGTCGCCGCCACGTCATCTTTAAAAGATGTCTCTGGCTCCTGAACTATGCTCACTTTGTATCCATCCTTAGTTAGAAGGTCGTAGACGCCCTTCCAGCCAGAGCCATCTGCCCACGCGCCGTGAACCAAGACGATATTGTGAACGCGATGCGCATCGGCTAGTGCGTTCGAACCGGTTGGAGTGCCTATGAGGCCGCCGACTACTGCGACGATCAACGCAATGGACTCAGTGGGTTTGATCATATGCGTAAGCCTTTCTGTGAGTGGCCGCCAGTTTATTCCCCTTGCCATCTCTTGTTAGAGTCTTGCGTGATCGATTCATGTCGTTGAGTTTTCATGGCGTGCACACGATGTAGCATGGTTACTCCAACATGCCTTTACCCGCACGCCATGCAAATGGGGGCCGGCTCGCGGACCAAAGTATATCCATTATGGATTCTGAATTCTCTTCCAGGTTCTCGATACTTTGAGATAACCTGCATTTTTCGACGTATCCATCATGGATAGCCAAATTGTGTTGTTTTCTGCTAATAATGTTCCCTCACCTAAGACTAGCTTTAGCAGTGATGATGCATGAGCGATAATGTGAGCCTTATCGATGTGCTTATTCATGATGCGGGAGGGGCGAGGTTTGAATGAACAAGACGTTTGACGCAATCATCATTGGCGCCGGCCAGGCAGGGCCCTCGCTGGCGGGCCGGCTCAACGATGCAGGAAAGACCGTGGCGCTGATTGAGCGAGACCTTCTCGGCGGCACGTGTGTGAACACGGGCTGTACGCCTACCAAAGCGCTGGTGGCGAGCGCCAAGGCGGCGCAGACGATTCGTCTTGCAGAGGATATGGGTTTGCCACGACAAAACCTCTCCGGCATTGACCTCGCTGCGATTCAGAGAAGGAAGGATGCGATCGTAGCGAAGTCGCGCCAGGGTCTTGAGAATTGGCTGAGCGGAATGAAGCATTGCATGGTCATCCATGGCGAAGCACGCTTTGTTGGGCCGGACTCCGTTACCGTCAGCGGAGATGTGCTGCAGGCGAAGCAGATCTTTCTCAATGTGGGTACGAGGGCGGCGATTCCAAAACTTGGAGGCATCGACGAGGTCCCGTACATGACCAACTCCACAATACTCAAGCTCAATGTTCTTCCATCGCACCTGGTGGTCGTTGGCGGCAGCTACGTAGGGCTGGAGTTCGCGCAGATATTCCGGCGCTTCGGTTCGGATATCACGATTGTAGAACGGCAGTCCAAATTGCTGAGCCACGAAGATGCCGATGTTTCGGATGCTGTGCGCGCTATCCTTGAGAAGGAAGGCATACACATCCGCACGCAGGCAGAGTGCATTCGGTTGGGAATGCGCGATTCGCTGCCGGTGGTCCATGTGGACTGTCAGGAAAATGCCCCAGAGATCGTAGCGAGCCATGTGCTGCTGGCGACAGGCCGAACTCCCAACACGGATGACCTTGGACTTGAAGCGGCGGGTATCGCGCGCGATAAGAACGGATACGTCCCTGTAAATGCGCGGCTGGAGACAGCCCTACCTGGCGTGTGGGCGATTGGCGACTGCAACGGGCGCGGCGCATTTACGCACACCTCCTACAACGACTTTGAGATCGTTGCGGCGAACCTGCTTGACGGCGGCACACGCAGCGTCGACGACCGCATCCCGTGCCATGCTGTTTATATCGATCCTCCGTTGGCACAGGTGGGCATGAACGAACGTGAAGTGCGTGAGCGTGGTCGCCCCGCGCTGATAGGGATTCGTCCCATGACCAAGGTCGGGCGTGCTGTCGAGAAGGGCGAGACGGATGGATTCATGAAAGTGTTGGTCGATGCCGAAACGAAGGAGATACTTGGCGCGACGATCCTGGGCACGGGCGGCGACGAGGCTATTCACTGCATCCTCACAGCAATGTATGCCCGCAAGCCGGTATCGCTCCTGCAGCACTCGGTACACATTCATCCGACAATCGCCGAGCTGATTCCCACAGTGTTTGGTGAACTGAAGCGGCTGGAGTAGTTTGCAGGCTACTGCGTTCCAGCAAGACACGCGAGCACCGGTTGGACGCCGTCGACCTTGGACTGGGACCGGTGCCTTCCCTTGAATCCAATTGAACAATTAACTGAAAGGATATTCTCGTGGCCCCTCGTCCCCCATTACCTCCCTTTACCTTGGAAACCGCTATCCAAAAAGTTCGATTGGCAGAAGACGGCTGGAACAGCCGAGACCCGGCAAAAGTGTCCCTTGCATACACCGTTGATTCGCGCTGGAGAAATCGAGCCGAGTTCGCCAACGGGCGTCAAGAGATCGTCGCGTTGCTCACGCGGAAGTGGATCCGAGAGCTGGACTACAGACTTGTCAAGGAACTCTGGGCATTTCTGGACAACCGGATTGCCGTCCGGTTTGCGTATGAGTATCACGATGACTCCGGCAATTGGTTTCGGGCCTATGGCAATGAAAACTGGGAATTCGACTCTGAAGGGCTGATGCATACGAGACACGCAAGCATCAATGAACTTCGGATAACTGAGGACCAACGAAAGTTCCATTGGCCCCTCGGACGACGCCCCGATGAACATCCAGGCTTGACCGATTTGGCCCTCTAGCAGTCAGGATTGATGCTTCCCAAGGGGAGACCGTTAGAGCGGGTAGTTCAGGCAGAGACCAAAAGCCCGCAATGCAAATGGACACAGATTCGTGTCCATTTGCATTGCACGAATTCCCGTTTCAATCCAGGTTATTACCGGCTTCCGGCCGATGTCGCGGCTTGCTCGATAAACTCTGCAACTTTGTGTGGCTCCTGAAGCATTGCGAGATGGCAGGTTGGCAATGTGATCGTTGTGGCCCCAATTCTCTCTGCCATCCACTCTTCAAGACCTCCAGTGATCGCCTTATCTTGAGAGGCGACGATGAACCATGAAGGCTTCGTTCGCCAAGCGGGTATGACTGTAGGCGTCGCCGCGAGGACAGCCACGGACGCAGGACCTTGCGTAGCCGTCAGTTGCACCTGCTCACGCTTCGATAGGTCTTGAGCGAAGGCCTCGGCCACACCCTGCGGAGAGATTGTTACGAATTGCCCGGCCGCGTCGAATACAAGAAACGGCGTGATTGGAGAAGGGGTTTTAAGCGTCCCCAGCAGTGAGAGCGCGGATTCACCGCTGTCGGGAGCAAACGCGGCAACATAAACCAAGCCTGCGACATTTGGATCATTGCCGGGCGTATCTCCGATCACAACGCCTCCATAGGAGTGGCCGACGAGCAGTACGGGCCCCGGATATGCCGTTGTGATGCGCGTGATCGCACGCTCCGTTACGGCGTCATCGTCTGTTAAAGAAGTAAGTGGAAGTTGCACCGCGACAACATGGTATCCATCGGCCTCCAGCTGAGGAATCACGCCGGACCAGCTCGAGCCATCGGCCCAGGCTCCGTGAACTAGAACGATATTCCTGATGCTGCGATTGGAGTTGTCGCGCGAGGATTCTGGGAATTGTTGGGCATGCCCAACGCTACGGAATCCTGCCATCAGCAGAAGTCCGACACTCAAGACTGCTTGGATAGTTGTTCCTGTTCTCATAAATTGTCCTCTCGTCTCGTGATCTTCAATTCGGGTGCCGGTTTGCTTGGCCAGTGGGATTCCCGTTACATCTGAGCCTAGTTCTGGATGAGTGGGGCATCTAGGCGAAAGCCATCAGTAGTTGGCCATTCCTGCTGCATAAGAACACTCTGTGCGCCGGTCATGCATGCAATTGTTGGTATGGCCCAGCGTCTCCGCCAGTTGAATTGCCTGAACCGAGGGAGCCGCGAGTCGTCGTCCGTCGCCATATTCCCGGTGCTACGCCGTGGAGTCGTTTAAATGTGCGGTTGAGTGCAGATTGATCCGCGAATCCGGACTGAATGGCGATGTCGGCAAGGGGTAGGCGAGAATTCGTCATGAGATCTCTGGCTCTATCCACGCGCCGTTCAGTTAACCACTTGTAAGGCGGCTTGCGAAAGGTCTGCCTGAAGGCCCGGGCAAAGTGACCTACCGACAAGTCACACGCTTCTGCAACCTGCTGGAGGGCTATCTTGCCATCCAGATTGGCCTCCAATAGTTCTGTTGCTCTTCGCTTCTGAAAGGAAGAAAGCCCACCACGAAATTGCGGGCCCAACATTTTCACACCGCCATAAGTGCAGACAAAATGACAGTTCAAGGCATGCAAAACATGGTCGACGACAAGCTTTGAAGTGTGATGGGGTTGCTCAAGCGAGGAGAGAAGGGTCTTTCCAAGATGGTAAACGACGGGGTCGAAATGCCCAAGCGGCCAAGCCAATTGCTCCACGCGTCGCGCCCCATGAGCATAGGCAACTTCGTCCAGGGAAGCCTGAGTGACATACAGCACCAATGCATCGAATGGGTGCGGGAGCAGAACTGCGGGCTCTTCCCGTAAGTCGATTGCACTAACTCCACCGATAGGATAAGAACCACTCGATACCTTCGTCCTTCCGAAGAATTGCTCAATAAAAGGTATGGCTCTGAGTTGCAAGGCAACTATAAAACCCTCCTCTTTAACGATCGGACGTGCAATTTCCGGCAGAGCTTTGCTGCTTTGAACCCTCGCAAACGGGGACGAGGCGTGTTCGGATAAGGTGACCTGAGCTGTGAGCGAATCCTTGAGATACATGGCCTCGGCGAGTTGATTCCAGACTGTGGGGACTTGGTTTGCTGTATTCATGTGTGTGAGGCCTCCACCTTGTATTGAATGAGACATGGGGATAGTTGTCGATGAGCGAGCCTGGCCGATGCTGCAGTCGTAATACGACGAAAGTCTGAAACTCCTGGTCTTGCTGGCCAGTTCAGAGACCCCAGCTCTTCAATCCACTCCACGGAGGACAGGCTTGCCTGTTCCGAGCCAAACGACTCCCTGACCGCTTTGGCAAAAGCCGCCAATTCGCGTTCCGCCAGGATGATCAGGTTTGCATCAAAAGGTGCGATCTCTTCCAGTTGTTGTCGGTTCCGCTTCGATTCCCGATGACGCATATGGTCCTCAATTCTTCACCGCGGGGAGATAGTGCCGAAGATTCACCATTTGCTATGCTTTAGGGGGCGCGTGCTTTACCACTGCCACTCTACCTACACGATAGAGATATCCCAGGACGCGCAACACACTCGGAACTATAGAAAATACCCTGCCATTTTCTGTAGGTGTGATTTGACCATTTTGATAGAAAATACGAGAAAACCTAGAACGGGTCACGATTTCGAATGGCGCGATGATAGAGACTGCGAACCCTGGAGATTATGCCCCCGTCGGGATGCAAGAAGCTCACGGTGCCGGGCACAATCACGGAAACATCAGTTCCAGAATCTGCGGAACTGACTATAGTCAATCTTCCCTGAATGCGGGCAGCACGCTCACGCATGCCCTGCAGCCCATGATGGCCCTCCTTTCCACTTATGGCATAGCCTGGATCAATGCCGACCCCATTGTCTCTTACATGCAGCACGAGATCGTGACCATAGGCCAAGTCGATACCCAGGAGACTTCCGTGAGAGTGCGCCTTTGCATTCTGAATCGCTTCGTGTCCGATCCGATACAGTTCGTCGCGAACGATCGGATGCAACTCTCTTGCATCTCCAATCACCGACACCGACACTGTCATTCCATCGGGGACAACTCCACCTTCGGCTGCCCGCCGCAGCGCCGGCCCGAGGTCGTTTTTCAATGTTGTCGAGGACCGCAGCGAATTAAGAGCCGCGCGGCCTTCCGCAATCGCCTGTTCGAGCCAACCAGAGACCTGACCCAATGCACGGTGCATCTTCTCCGGATTCAGTGGCTCCTCAAGGCCGTCGTCGACGACGAATTTGCTGCCTTGAATCGTCTGAAGAAACGTATCGTGGAGTTCTCTTGCCATGCGCGTGCGCTCGGAGAGCCGCTCGTCGAAGCGCGCTCCAATGGCCCTTGCTACCTGCCGCACTCGAAGGTGATAGACCGCCCAGATGAAAACAATCGCTGCGGCCATGCATGCGGCCAAGAAAGTACGGGTTTGGTACCAAGAGGGAAGGACTTCAAAATTCAAGCTCGCACCCTGGGTGTTCCACACCCCATCACTGTTGCAGGCGATCACTTGAAACGTGTATTTACCCGGCGGAAGATTGTCGTAGAACGCCTGCCGCCGCGAGCCAGCGTCGTGCCAGACATTCTCCCATCCATGCAACATATATCGAAAATGTATCTTTTGTGGCATAGCGAAGCTGGGTGCGGTGTAGTCGACTTCCAGTTCGCTCTTGATTGAAGGAAGACGCAGGTCATTCTCGATTGCATAAGCCTGCCGGTCTACAACCACGTCCTCGACATGCACCGGCGGCACCACATCACTCATCCTCTTCGCTGGATCGACACTCTGTAATACAGCTCCGTTCGCAAACCAAAGCCGTCCGTCCAGAGACTTGGCAGCTCCGTTGAAGGGAGCATAACCAGTCTGCGCGCCGTCCAGGGCATCCAATAGTCGAAACTGCAGTTTACTGTCAGGCTTAGCCCACCATTCTTCCAGCTCAATCCGTGGAATATCTATGAGGCCGCACTGCGCGTACAACCATAGGTCACCACGATCATCCGTAATCAAGGCCTGGATATCGTCACAGGGAAGACCGTTCTGCACGGTCATTGTCTGCTGCTTCCCGTTCTTCCACGCGATGACTCCGGAGGAGGTAGCCCCCATGACGGAACCATCTGATCCAACGGAAAGTTGTTTAACGTACGAGACATCGCTAAAACTTTCACTGTGCCTGAAATGAAAAACGTCTAATTTGCCGTCGGCGTATCTTCCAAGGTCGCCGCTTATTAGGCCTAACCAGAGAGCGCCGTCGGGCGTAGCCGCAACTTTGCGTGCAGCCGGCATCTGCGGTACAGGAAATTCCTGTTGTACAGTATCGTTCTTAATCCGAACGAGCCTTCGCGGAGTACCGCTGATCTCAGCCCAAACAGTGTGTGTCGTATCCTCTGCCAATCCCACTACGAAGCCAAGAGAAGAACCGTCGGGCTTGTTGATGCGGCGGAACCTGCCGTTCTCGTAAATATTCAAAGTGTTGTCGATTCCCACCCACAGCCTGCCCCGGTCGTCTTCAAGAATTGATGTCACCTGCTCGCCGGGCAGGCCCTGCTTAGCTTGCAAGGAAGAGATTTTCCCATTGCGTATAAACCCCAGGGCAAACGAGCCTCCTGCCCAGATCGTTCCATCATGTGTGGCAAGAACGGAGTCAACCTCATCCGTCCCTAACCCTCCGAGGCCTGGAACGCTTGTTACGCGGAGGTCACGGAAGCAATCGAGCCCCTTGGTAGTCGTAACCCAAACATCACCATCATTGTCCTCGTAGAGCGCCAAGATCTCGTCGCCCGAAAGACCATCAGAAGTTCGAAATCGATCTACTTTGCCATTATGAATTCGGTAGATGCCCTCCGCCCCCGTGCCAACCCACAAGCTGCCCTGCCTATCGAACAACAAAGCGGTCACAACCAAAGAGCTACCGTCTAGATCCGGGGCAAGAAACGGCTTCAACACACCGTGGACCACTTGTTCGAGTCCAAGCCCAGGGCCGCCCCGAGCAATTCCTGCCAGGATTACACCATTGGGTTCAGCGACGATTGCCACCACGCCATCAGTGACGTCCCCTCGCTGTCCTTTTAGCCGCAAGACACTGGTTGAGCCTGGAAGCCATCGCATGAGCGAGGCATTGTCCCCGGCCCAAAGGGAACCGGACGCATCCTCCTTGAAGACGGCGCCCCCTTTGAGGGCGACTCCATCTTCCTGGCCGTAGCATTGGGTTCCCAGCCCCACTACCCGGCAGAACGCGACCTCGCTCGCGCCGTCCATTTGAGAACGCACGAACCATACTTCCCCGTTGCGTCGTTCGATGATTGAATCAATGCGACCAGCCGAGCCCGGATACTGCAGGATTTTATGATCTACCCAATGCACCAGTCCGGAAAATGTACCAATCCAGAGACTCCCATCACGGGCCCCAAGCAGGGATTGGATCCTGAGGGAGGGGGGCTGATCTCCTGGCCTCGGCACCCACGGAACGAACCTCACACCATCAAAACGCACGAGTCCGTTCTGCGTTCCGATCCACAGGTACCCATCCGTTGTCTGCGCGATTGCGTAGGGACGACCATTGAGGAATCCATCCTGCAACCTCCAGACAGAATGGCCATACTGCGACATCTGCCGGCTGGGATCGACCGCCCGGGCGGTGCAGGTTGCCCAGAGCAAAAAAAGACATAGTCGGAGCAAATGCGAGGTCTTCAACTTGGCCACCTTGGCGATTCTAAGCGCACTACTCCTGAGTTAACCTACAGGGCTGAACCGATTCCTGCGGACAAATCTTATGTCGTTGCGGGGAAGCACCTGCATCCATCAAGGGAATCCCTGGCATTCGCATCAACTAACACTCACTTCAGCGTTTCACGATAGCGCATTCCAGGCATTTGCGGAATATCATAATCTGCTGCCAGAGGGCTGTAGTTTTCTGCAGCGCACAATCAGATTTCGAGTAAGCCCCGTCGCACTGCAATGGTGACAGCATGAGTTCTGTCGTTTGCCTGCAATTTGTCCACAAGGTTTTTGATGTGGAAATTGACCGTAGTCTCGGCGATGGCGAGTTGATCGGCAATTTGCTTATTTCGATGGCCGTCTCGGATGAGCCGGAGCACCTGCAGTTCCCGGTCGGTGAGATCGTCTTCGCCGAAATGCTCCGAGAGGCGCGCCGCAACCTCCGGGGGCAGATACCGCCGACCTGCGTGGACCGTGCGGATCACCCCGAGCAATTCGTTCTTCGGCATGCTCTTGAGAATGTAACCAGACGCCCCGGCACGCATAGCCCTCTGGATCTCGCCATCACCGTCAGACGTGGTCAGCATGACAATACGCGCCTGCGGGTATTCTCCGCGAATCGCGACCAGAACGTCTATACCATTCGTGCCAGGAAGTCGAAGATCCATGAGAGTGATATCGGGGCGCAGACGGCGGAACTCCGACAACGCTTCAGCGGCATCGGTTGCCTGTGAAACGAGAATCATGTCAGTCTGAGAAGCAATGATCGTGCTCAGGCCTTCCCGGAAAACGGGATGGTCTTCGACGCTCAAGATGCGAATTGGCTGGCTACCCATCCCGAGCCCCTCAGTGTGATGATTGTAGAGGGTTATCGTTTTGTTTGAGAATGCCAGCCTATGCGGATGACCGTTCACAATTGGGATTTTCATCCTAAATTAACGGAAGGTGGCGTCGTCGGCATGTGCGGGGTTGTGAGTCTTCAGCTCTTCAGCGTGTCAGATTGGCGAGCCCGACAAGTAATTCATAAGGTGCCCCGGGAATCCGCTATGCACACCGAAATTGACCGTAATTGATGCAAACCAGGACTAAACCACCGGTGTTCCCGAGACTCATATTCCGTAAGTTACAGACAATAAATAGGATGCGCACTGTACCTGTTTTTGTACCCGTGTTGCCATACCAAAATGACGAAGTCGGTTTGCGAAATAATCATCACGACTCATAAGCCTCTTAAAATGAGGGGAGTAACGACGACCTTATATGGTGCCGGGAGGGGGAGTTGAACCCCCATGGAGTTGCCTCCGACGGATTTTGAGTCCGCTGCGTCTGCCAGTTCCGCCATCCCGGCGCCGGGGTGGGACGGTGCTTTCAAAGTATCGCACAGGGTTTGCTGGCAGCGCTACCTTTTGGCCGGGTCGGGCGGGCGAGGTGATCCGTTGCCGCTTCGCTTTTCGATGGGCTGTCCGCGCAGCGGCGATGGAGGGCTTTTGCCTGAGCCGCGGGCAGTTATTCCGATCACCCACCGGCTTTCCACGGTGGCGCCGCCATTTTTCCTGCACTGACGCGGCAAACGCGGCTGTGGGGGCGCAGTTAACATGCGACAATGGAGGCAACCGTGATGAACCCCGCCTCCTCTGCAACTGTTCCTTCACCGGTTGCGGTCACACCGCAGTTGCTCGCCGCGCACAGCATTACCGCGGACGAGTATGACCGTATTCTGGCAGCCCTTGGCCGCGTTCCTTCGATCACCGAACTGGGCATTTATTCCGTGATGTGGTCCGAGCACTGCTCGTACAAGTCGAGCCGCGTGCATCTGAAGCGCCTGCCGACCAAGAGCGACCGCGTGGTGCAGGGGCCGGGTGAGAATGCCGGAATTATTGACGTGGGAGACGGCTGGGCCTGCGCCTTCAAGATCGAGTCTCACAACCACCCCAGCTACATTGAGCCGTTTCAAGGCGCGGCCACCGGTGTGGGCGGGATTCTGCGCGATATCTTCACCATGGGTGCGCGGCCGCTGGCGGTGATGGATTCGCTGCGCTTCGGGCCTATCTCCGACACCGCAGGCGAAAGCGAGGACGAGCGAAAGCTGGTGGCCAGGAACCACTCGATTGTGGAAGGCGTGGTCAGCGGTATCGCCGGTTACGGCAACTGTTTCGGGGTGCCCAACCTGGGCGGCGAAACGAAATTTGAGCCGTGTTACAGCGGGAATCCGCTGGTGAATGCGTTTGCCCTGGGGCTGGTGCGCAAGGACGAGATCTTTTACGGGAAGGCGAGCGGCCCGGGCAACCCGGTGATTTATGTGGGAGCAAAGACCGGGCGCGACGGCATCCACGGCGCCACCATGGCTAGCGAAGAGTTTCACGAGGGCACCGAGGCCAAGCGGCCCAACGTGCAGGTGGGCGACCCATTCATGGAGAAGCTGCTGCTCGAAGCCTGTCTTGAAGCGATGCAGACGGGGGCGATCGTCGGTATCCAGGACATGGGCGCGGCGGGGTTAACCTGTTCAACCTGCGAGATGGGTGCACGGGGTAGCGTGGGTCTTGATGTGGAACTTGACTGTGTTCCGCAGCGCGAGACCGGCATGACTGCCTACGAGATCATGCTTTCAGAAAGCCAGGAGCGGATGCTGCTGGTGGCTGAGAGCGGCCGGGAAGGCGAAGTGCTGAGCGTCTTCGCCAAGTGGGGTCTTGATGCGGTGATTGTGGGGACGGTGCAGCCTGAACCGCGATTGCGCATCCGCCATCATGGCGAACTGGTCGCGGACATTCCGAATCAGTCGCTCACTGACGACGCCCCGCTTTACCGACGCCCCGTGGGCACGTGGAAGTGCCCGCTGCCGACGGACCCGCCAGAGGAAGTTCTGGCTCAGCTCGCGGAGGATCGGGACTACACTGGCGACCTGAAGAAACTGCTGGCAAGCGCCAATGTCTGCTCCAAGCGCTGGGTTCATGAGCAGTACGACACCATGGTGCAAACCAACACCGTGATTGGCCCGGGCGGAGAAGCGGGCGTGATGCGCATCAAGGGTACGGGAACGCCGGGACACGAGCGTGGTCTAGCGATGGCTTTGGACGGGAACGGCCGCTGGGCCTATCTCGATCCCAGGTTGGGCACGATGCACGCCGTGGCCGAGTCTGCGCGCAAGGTGGCCATGAGCGGTGCCACACCGGTGGCCGCAACCAACTGCCTCAACTTCGGCAATCCCGAGAAACCGGAGATTATGGCCCAGTTGTCAGCCGCGATTGACGGTATCAGTGAGGCATGTACCGCGCTTTCGACTCCCATTACCGGTGGCAACGTCTCGCTTTACAACGAAACGCGCGGCGAAGGCATCTATCCCACACCGGTTTTGGGGATTGTCGGCATTCTTGACGATGTGACCAAGGCCGTCCCAGCGCACTTCCAGCAGGCGGGCGACGCCATTCTGCTGCTGTGGCCTATTCCGCGAGGCGAGGAGCCAGATCCTAAGCTGGAGGTTCCTCTCGATCCTCCGCCGATCAGCCAGTATGTTCTGCCTGTATATGAGGCGAAGCCCGCCGGCTCTCCGGAGGCAGACGCGAGCGAAGCTGCGGCGGGAGCGGCATTGACTGCTTTCGGTTCTTCGGAGTTTGCCAAGGTTGTACTGGGCGGCGTCTGGGGCGGTCCACCTGCGCTTGACCTGGAGGCGGAAGCCCGGCTGCAGACGCTGCTGGTTTCGCTGGCCGATGGCAAGCTGCTTTATTCCGCACGCGACATCGCGGACGGGGGCATTGCAGTTGCGCTGGCCCAGGCAGCATTTCCACTCTCGATCGGCGCCACGGTGGAGCAGGACCCGTCATTGCTTGCGCATCCTCTCTTCGGGCTATTCGCGGAGCCGGCGTCAACGGTCCTGGCTACTGCTCATCCCGACAACCTCGTGGAGATTGAGACTCTAGCCGGGCGGAGTGGCATCTTCGTTGCGCGGATCGGGACCACCGGTGGCACGCGTCTTGAAATCTCCGTGGATCGCGAAACCTTCATCTCTTCGCCGCTTCCCGCCCTTCGCAAGCCCTGGGCTGAATCTCTGCAAGCCACTCTCCACGACGAGGTCCCAGCATGATCCAGCGCCTCTACCAGGGGGTCGAAGGCGAGATCGATGAAGCAGGCCTTGAAACTCCAAGCCTCGGTTCTGAGCTCCCGGCTCGTTTCCTGAGGTGTTCAGCGGAAGATCCCAAGCTGCGCGAAGAGTGCGGTGTGGTTGCGGTGCATGGGCACGCAGACGCGGCGCGGCAGGTTTATCTGGGGCTGTATGCCTTGCAGCATCGCGGCCAGGAGTCGGCCGGCATTGCATCCGCTGACGGCCAGCGGCTGGCGAACATCAAGGGCATGGGTCTGGTATCGGAAATCTTCACAGACGACGTTCTTGCCAAGCTCCCCGGCTCCATGGCCATTGGACACACGCGTTACTCTACTACCGGAGACTCCGCGCTGCTGAATGCGCAGCCGATTCGTGTGGACTCGACCAAGGGCCTGATCGCAATCGCCCATAACGGAAACCTGGTGAACCTGGGCAACATCCGTGCGAGTTTGGAGCGGGACGGTGCTTACTTCCAGACCACGTCCGATTCTGAGATCATCGTCCAGCTTATCGCGCACTCCAAGGCAGGCACGCTGGTTGACGCGATTGCGGACTCGCTGGGCCGAGTGGATGGCGCGTTTTCGATTGTGATGATGACGCGCGACCGCATATTCGCTGCGCGCGATCCACGCGGGTTCCGGCCGCTCTCCATTGGTCGCATGAAGAATCCGGAGGGCCCCGACACCATCGTCTTTGCCTCGGAAACGTGCGCCTTCGATTTGCTGCGTGCTGAGTATATTCGCGATGTGCTTCCGGGCGAACTTGTTATGGTGACCGAAGATGGGATGACCAGCAGGCAGTACTCGAGCGGCGTTCCGGAGACCAGTTGCATCTTCGAGCATGTGTATTTTGCGCGGCCCGACAGCAGGATTTATGGCCGCTGGGTACAGGAGTCGCGCGATCAGATGGGACGCCAGCTTGCCCGCGATTCCGGTGTGGCTGCCGATGTCGTGGTGCCGGTACCCGATTCCGGAGTAACTGCAGCGTTGGGTTACGCGGAAGAGGCCGGTTTGCCATTCCGCATGGGTCTCATTCGCAACCACTACGTAGGCCGCACGTTTATTGAGCCGGAGCAGCGCGTGCGCGACTTCGGCGTCCGACTCAAGCTCAACCCTGTTCATAATCTGCTCGAAGGCAAGCGCGTGGTCTTGATCGACGACTCGATCATCCGCGGGACGACAAGCAGAAAGATTGTGCGCATGGTCCGCGGCGCGGGAGCAAAGGAAGTGCATCTACGCATCAGCTGTCCGCCAACCATTTCGCCTTGCTTCTATGGTGTGGATACGCCCAGCAAGCGCGACCTGATCGCGGCAAATAAATCCATTGAAGAGATACGCCAGTTTATTGAGGCCGACTCACTGGCATACTTATCTCTCGATGGTCTGCTCAAAAGCTGCGAGACCGTGGCGAAGACGGGCTATTGCACGGCCTGTTACACCGGCAACTATCCCACGCAATGGGTAGATGTGGATGAGATTCTCCCTGCGGCGGCAACCATCTGACTTCGCCTCCCGGCGGGCGCAGGTTGGGAATTAGAATCAGTGCTGATTCCACCCTGAGTGCAGGGATGCCCGAGGATGTGCATGACCCAGTTGCGAGCGCTTTTTGGCGGCGCTGTTTTTCTTGCGTCGTTTCTTTTGTTCCTTGTCGAACCGATGGCGGCGAAGCAGCTTCTACCGGTCTTTGGTGGATCGGCAGCGGTCTGGATCACCTGTCTTGTGTTCTTCCAGACGGCGTTGCTGGTTGCATATCTTTACGCGCATTGGCTGGCGCATCGTTCGCGCTGGATGCTGCACTTCGCACTGCTGTTTGTGGCGGCCATTTCTGCAATTGCGTGGGCTGCTCAGACCATCAACTACGGCAGCGCTTCGCAGCATCCCGTCTCCGCCATCTTCGCGTCTCTTGGCCTTTCCATCGGCTTGCCGTTCCTGGTGCTCGGGGCAACCAGCCCGCTGCTCCAAGTGTGGCTGGCACGACTTGAAATCAGCGGCATTCCTTACCGGCTGTTTGCGCTTTCGAACCTGGCATCTCTGCTTGCTCTGGCGCTCTATCCGACGCTTATCGAGCCGTACTTCACTTTGCGAGCGCAGCGCATGGTGTGGTGCTGCGGGTTTGTGTGTTTCGCTCTCATCTCAGCAATGCTGACCTGGCGAACCCGCTCTGCAGCGATTTCTTCCTCACAGACGAATGTCGCAGATGAATCGACATTGGCGCCGGCGCCAATTGCTCATAAGTTGCTGTGGGTTCTGCTTCCCATGGGCGCCTGCATGCAGTTATCGGCAGTTACAAGCTACCTAACTCAGAACATCGCTGCGATACCCTTGCTCTGGATTCTTCCGCTCGCCGTCTATCTCATCACCCTGATTCTTGCTTTCCAGTTTCCGCGCTTTCTGCCCCGTGGCATCATCGTGCGCCTCCTGGTGGTGATGTTAGCCGGGCTCGGGTATATGCTTTCGCAGGTTGACGTCTCGGTGCCGCTGCGCGTCGGTCTCTCGTTCTTTCTGATTGAGGTCTTTATCGCCTGCCTGTTCCTGCACACCGAGGCCTACACACTGCGGCCGCTGCGATCCTCCGAGTCCACTCTCTTCTATCTGCTGTTTGCCGCCGGCGGAGCTCTCGGGTCCTTCCTCATCGGCATCGCATCACCGCTGATCTTCTCCTTTAATTACGACCTGGCGCTTACCTTTTTTGTCACGGCGCTGCTGGCCTTCGCAGTCACCTGGTCCGGTGGGTGGCAGCAGCGGATGTTGTGGGCTACTGCCAGCATTCTTCTGCTGGTGCTGGTGGTTATGCTGCACGTGGCTTATCAGCGCAACACGCCTGTCGCCGTGCGCAACTTCTACGGCAGCCTGCGGGTGCGGGAATCGCTCTCGGCTTACCCGGGAGCCACCATGCGGACACTGACCAACGGCTCAATTCAGCACGGAACGCAGATTTTCTCGCAGGTGATGCGCAAGACGCCAACCACTTACTACGCAGAGGACTCTGGCGTTGGCCTCGCATTGCGGTTCTGTTGCCAGGGCCGGGCGCGCAAGGTCGGCGTCATCGGCCTGGGCGTGGGGACGATCGCTGCGTATGGCCAGGCTGGGGATCGAATCCTCTTCTATGAGATCAATCCTGCCGTGACGCCAATTGCGCAGAATGTCTTCACGTATCTCCGGGAATCAGGCGCGCAGAACAGCATTGTGGAAGGGGATGCACGTGCTTCTCTATCTCAGGAGCAACCGCAAGAATTCGACGTTCTGGTTGTTGATGCATTCTCCGGCGACGCCATTCCGCTTCATTTGCTCACTACACAGGCTCTCGATCTCTACAAACGCAACCTCGCGCCCGGCGGCATTCTCGCATTTCACATTTCCAATCAACATGTAGATCTGGAGCCGGAAATCGTTTTGCTTGCGAGGGCGGGCGGCATGGATGTCCGGCGCGTATCGAGCCTTGAAAACCAGCCGCGCGGGGAGTTTACCGCGACATGGATGCTGCTCACGGCGAACCCGGCGCTCTTCACGCAGCCGGAGGTAGCGCCCCACATCCACGAATCTGATCCGAACTCGAAGGCCCGGCTCTGGACGGACGATTACTCCAGCCTCTTGCCGCTCATTCGGTGGTAGGGGTAAGGTGCGATGGACTTATCGACGCCTATGTGCTGATCGCCCGGTCACCTTTAATTCGAAGGAGGAAGTTACTCAAACCGAGGCCAACCTATCACCCCGCTTCAGACTCCGCGTTAAGACAGCCATCAACACCACGCCGCCCAGACAGGGCACAACCAATCCTAGCAAGCCTGGCTGGTAACTCCCCGTCGCATCACGCATGACGCCCATATAATAGGGAGCCGCAAATCCGCTGAGCATGGCCATAGTATTGGCAGCGGCAATTCCAGCTGCCGCCGCCCGCCCAGCCAGAAACTGCATGGGCACCGCGAATGCCGGGCCCAGCAGTGCGTTATAGGCCAGAAAGCACACCGTCAGTGATGCCACGAGCGGCCACCCATGGCGCGTGGTTCCCGCGACGGCCAAGCCCGCCGCCATTACCAGGCAGGGAACAACGAAGTGCAGCGGCCGCTCGCCGGTGCGGTCGGAGTGCCTGCTGTTCAGAAGCATCGATGCGGCGGCGGCGAAGCCAATACCCGCCACCAGGAACCCGACGCGCGTTACATCCCATCCGGTTGCGCCCTTCAGAATGGCCGGTGCACAGAAGGCGTATGCATGACCGATGGTGAGAGCGCAAAACAGAAACCCGCCCGTCATCCACACTTTGGGTGAAGCCAGAGCCTGCAAGGCGCCCGACCCGTGTCCAAGATGCGCACTTGCGCTCTCGGCCTTCAGTTGGTCTTTGAGCCACGTCTTTTCCTCGGAAGTCAGCCACTTTGCCTTCTCCGGGCCGTCCGGCAGCAGCTTGAAGATGACCAGGCTGAAGCCCAGCGCCGGCAGGCCCTCCAACAAAAAGAGCCATTGCCAACCGGACAGCCCCAGTCTGCCGTTCAGGCCGAGCAAGGCGCCGGCTAGGCCGCCCATCACAACGGAACTGAGGGGCAGCGCCACGTAGAAGCGGCTCACCGCGCGTGCCCGCATTCGCCGAGGAAACCACAGCGTCAGATAGTAGACCACACCGGGGAAGAAGCCAGCCTCAGCCATGCCCAGCAGCATCCGGAGGCAGTTGAACTGGAGCGGGGTTCGGACAAACATGGTTGCCGCCGAAAGCAGGCCCCAGGTAAACATGATGCGCGCCAGCCAGCGCCTGGCTCCGAAGCGCAGCAGGAGCAAGTTCGACGGCACCTCGCAGAGGGCATAGCCAATAAAGAACAGCCCCGCGCCAAGCCCGTATGCCGTTGCGCTGAAGTGCAGATCGCGGTTCATCTGCAGCGACGCGAACCCCACGTTGACGCGATCCACGTAGGCAACGCCATAGCCAAGCGCCAGCAGTGGAAGCAATCGCAGACCTGCCTTGTGCTGGGCTGACTGTCCGATCGCCTCCTTGTCCGTGCCTGCAGTCGCTGTGGTGGCATTGGTCAAGTTGCTCATTCACGCATATCCCGGCACATTAGCATAGGTGGACCTTTTCTCGGTATGAAAAAAAGATAGAGTCAAGCCGAATCTACCACGCAAGGGCCGAGGTATCAGTGACAAGCGCTGAGCAGCCCAATATTCAATTCAGATTGAAGAGAAGGCGGCTTGAATTATCCAGCCATCTCTCCCACGGTGCCCAGCGGCAGTCGGACGCGCCTTTTCAACGTCTGCGTCAGTGTAAACATCACTGCCGCTGCGCCAAGAGCGGGCAATGCCAGCCCGCGCAGGCCTGCCTGGTAACTGCCGGTTGCGTCTTTCATCAGGCCCATCCAGTAGGGGCCCACAAAGCCACTGAACATGGTGATGGTGTTCATGGCGGCGATGCCCGCCGCGGCTGCCCGTCCGGCGAGAAACTGCGTAGGAATCGCCAGCGCCGGGCCTTGCATGGCCTGGAAGCAGATGAAGCTGGCGGCAAGTGACGCGACCACCACCCAGGCCGTGTGCGCATAACTGGCCACGATAAACCCCACCGCCATTACCATGCAGGGGACGATGCAGTGGAGTGCACGTTCGCCGGTGTGGTCGGAGTGCGCCCCATTCAGCAGCATCCCCGCTGCTCCCGCCAGTCCGACGCAGGCGACCAGGTAACCCACATCGGCAACACCCCACCCCGTCGCGCCCTGGAGGATTGCCGGCGCGGAAAAGCCGTAGGCGTAGCTGGTAGTAAGCGCGCAGAAAAAGAACATGCCGATCATCCACACCTTCGGCGAAAACAGCGCCTGCATCACGCCTGCCTCGTGGCCGAGGTGGGCGTGTGCGCCGTCGGCCTTCAGCTGATTATCGAGCCAAGCTTTTTCCTGCTCCGTGAGCCAGGAAGCTTTCGCGGGGCCGTCCGGAAGCAGCTTTAGAATGACCAGGCTGAAGGCTGCGGCGGGCAGGCCTTCGAGCAGGAATAGCCATTGCCAGCCGGCCAGTCCCAGCTTGCCGCCCAGCCCCATCAGCCACCCTGCGAGCGACCCCATCACGACCGAACTGAGCGGCAGAGCAATATAAAAGCGGCTGACGGCGCGGGCGCGCATGCGAACTGGGAACCAAAGGGTGAGGTAGTAGATGACTCCGGGGAAGAACCCTGCCTCGGCCACGCCCAGCAGAAACCGCACGACGTTGAATTCGAGCGGCGTCCGGACAAACATGGTGGCCGCCGCCAGCAAACCCCAGGTAAACATGATCCGCGACAGCCAGCGGCGCGCGCCGTAGCGGAGCATCAGCAGGTTGGAAGGCACCTCGCAGAGCGCGTAACCGATGAAGAACAGCCCCGCGCCCAGCCCATACACCGAAGCGCTGAAGTGCAGATCCCGATTCATCTGCAGCGAGGCGAAGCTCAGGTTGAGGCGGTCAATGTAAGCCAGCCCGTAGCCGATTCCGATGACTGGGATGAGCCGCAGGCCGGCCTTCCGCTGCGCGGAACGGCCAATGGCAGCCAACTGTTCTTCTGTTGGATGCGGAACGGCCAGTATCTCGCTCCATTCCTGCATAAGCGGCTCACCTCAGTGGCGATCAGGTTTGCTTTGTATCCTGGGGAACGGCGGACCCGCCGGGTGTAAGCAAAATCTACCATACCGGCGGCGTACGGGCTCCGGCCGAACCTGAAGTCCACTTTGTGAGCCCAGTCACAGGACGTTCACACTCCGCGTGTGATAGCATCCGCTTCTTAGCGATAGACGCCTGGCAGAATCGCCTTCTGATTCCTCCCAGGCGCCGGTCCGGACCTCTAAATGGATGAGGTAGACGGCAGACCGGGACACGTGGCCCTCCAATTCGGCCACCTGGACGCCCCTCAGGACGCCCCGAGTCTTTTCTTGTGCCCAGGCCGCTTTACCCTTCCTCTGAAAGTTCATTTACACAAAAGCAAATCCACAGCAGAGGGCCGCAGGCAGCTGGGCCCGGCGCAAGTGACGAGGAGAAACCAATGAAAACGTACCAGGGAAGTGAGATCCGCAACGTAGCTGTAATGGGGCATGCGCACAGCGGCAAGACCACCTTTGTTGCCGCTCTGCTGCATGCCGCGAAGATGACTCCCACCCAGGGCCGCGTGGCCGATGGCACCGCTGTTACCGCATATGACGAGGAAGAGATTGCCCGTGGCGCAACCATGCAGAACGCCGTTGCTTTTGCCGAATGGCAGGGCGTGAAGATCAACCTCGTTGATACGCCGGGGTTTCACATGTTCTCGCACGAAGCCCGCGCCGCCTTGCTCCCCGTGGAGGCCGCCGTTGTGCTGGTGAACGCGCAGAATGGCGTGGAGGCGGTTACCGAGCGGGTGTGGAGGTATGCCGAAGAAGCGAATGTCCCGCGCGTGGTTGTGGTCAACCAGATGGACCACCCCAAGGCGGGTGGCGGGGGTGGATCTGAGCGCCCTGGTGGATGACCTGGTGGACCGCTGGGGCCGCAACTGTGTTCCCGTCCAGTTGCCCATCTCCGGCGCCGATGGATTTCACGGCGTTGTGGACCTGGTGACGATGGAGGCCTTCTATTACACGCCCGGCGGCGATGGCCGCGGCAAGGTGACGGGTGAGATTCCGGCCAGCCTGGCGGCCGACGCCAAGGCGCGCCACGAGGCGCTGGTGGAACTGGTGGCCGAGGGCAAAGACGAGCTGATGGAAGAGTATTTCGAGAAGGGCACGATTCCCGAAGAGCACCTGATCACCGCGCTGCATGAGGCGATTCGCGAAGACCGGATCTTCCCGGTCCTGTTCGCGAGCGGCCTGGCGAACGTGGCTTTGGATCACCTGCTGGACTTCATCAAGGTTTACTGTCCTTCGCCCTTGGAGCGCGCTCCGTTCAGTGTGCGGACGCCAACGGCAGTGGCGGCGTCCGCAGAGGCCGGCGCAGAGACAGATGACGCGGCTCTCGCCTTGCGCAAAGTGGCCGACAGCGAACCGGCTGCGCATGGTCGTCTTCAAGACGATGACCGATCCCTTCTCCGGGCGCATTACCTTCTTCAAGGTCATCAGCGGCGTTATCAAGCAACGACGTGACCGTAGAGAACTACACCCGACGCGGCCAGGAACGGCTCTCTCACCTCTCCGTGATGCAGGGGCGAAAGGCGGTGGAAGTGGTCGGAACTGCATGCAGGCGACCTGGGCGCGGTGGCCAAGTTGCGCGAGACGCTTACCGGCGACACGCTCGGCGCCAAAGGGGCAGAGATCCAGGTCGATCTGTATCCGCTGCCTGAGCCGGCCATGACCTACGCCATTGAGCCGAAGAGCCGCGCCGACGAAGACAAGCTGGCTCCCGCCATTCACAAGCTGATGGAAGAGGATCTGCTGATCCGCTTCTTCCGCGATCCGATGACCAACGAGTTCCTGATTGCCGGGGCGGGCCAGCCGCATATTGAGGCCATCGTGAGCCGGCTCAAGAAGCGCTATCACGCTGAGGTCACGCTGAAGGCGCCCAAGGTGCCTTACCGCGAGACGATCCGCGGCAAGGCGGAGGCGCAGGGCCGGCACAAGAAGCAGACCGGCGGCCACGGGCAGTTCGGCGATTGCAAGATTCGCATGGAGCCCTTGCCACGCGGCGGCGGATTCGAATTCGGCAACGAAGTCTTCGGCGGCGCCGTACCGCGCAACTTCATTCCTGCCATCGAAAAGGGCATCGTCGAGTCGGCCGCGCGCGGTTACCTGGCCGGGTACCCAGTGGTGGACTTCAAAGCGACCGTGTACGACGGCAGCTACCACGACGTGGACTCCAACGAAATGTCGTTCAAGATGGCGGGACGCCTGGCCTTCCGCAAGGCGATGGAATCCTGCAAGCCCTGCCTGCTTGAGCCGATCATGAAGGTGGAGATTGAGGCTCCGGACGAGTTTGCCGGAGCGCTGATGGGCGACTTGAACAGCCGCCGTGGCCGCGTGGGCGGCATGGAGTCCAAGGGCCGCACCACGGTGATCAACGCCCAGGTTCCGATGTCGGAAATGCTTACTTATGGCACGATTCTGACCTCAATGACACAGGGCAAGGGCAGCTACCGGATGGAGATGGACCACTACGACATCGTGCCGCAACTGGTGGCGGAAAAGATTCTGGCCAACGCCAAGCGGCCGGTGGAAGAAGAGGAAGAATAAGCACCTGCGGCGCGGCAGACGGCACCTGCGGTGCGGCAGACGCTCGCGGGAGGCTCGCAGGGGCACACGGCTGAACACGAAGAACGGGCTCATTTGGTGCAAGAATAGGCGCGATTTTGCACCAACGGAGCCCGTCTCTTTTGGCAAAATCGCATGAGCTTTACTGCAGGTGAGTGCCTGGTCTGGTTTTCCAGGACGATTGCTCCTGTGGGGATAGCGGCGGATAGTCGCTCACAGTTTCACATTTTCACTGTCTCACGGGATTGCAGGGGGGGTGGGGTGCCTTCAAACGGTACGGACCGGGGACATGGCTGACATTTTGAGCCGGCGATTTGGGATTGATCCTCACAAATCCAATTGTGCGCGTGCGGGGCGAATTAATCGGCAAATCCAGGGGAGAAATTTTGCGGAAACGGGAGATTATTTCCACGCGGGTTTGATGCGGCGGGTTTGAACGGGCAATCCGTCCGGGTCGACGTCAGGGAATGTGTCTGCCGTCAGCACGGATGGCGCTTGCCAGTCCCTTTGGCTTTGACTTCTCGGAAATCGGGGCGGGCTGGAAGTCCTTGCGCCAGAATTGGTGGCCGCGCTTTACTGTCAGCACGACTGAGCTGAAGGCCTTTACGCCGTCTAGCGGATTCTGGGAGAGAAAGACCAGGTTGGCCAGCTTGCCGGGTTCGACGGCGCCCATTTCCTTTTCCTGGCCGAGGGTGCGCGCCCCGACCGCGGTCGCCGCGCGAATTATGTCCGCAGGCCGCATGCCGGCTCCATCCTGCAGCAGCACCAACTCATCGCGCAGAGGCGACCATGCATGATTGTCTTCGTCTTCTGTGTCGGTCCCGGTGGAGATGGGGATCCCTGCCTGGTATGCCGCGTGGGTGGCCCGTTCGCCTATGGCCAGAGTGCTCACCGCATCTGGCCGAGGATGTTTGGCGTGGGCTGCATCCCCTTCCTGAAAGACCAGTAGGGTCGCGTCGAGGATGGTATTGTGGCTCTTCATTTCGCTCAGCAGGCTGGTGAATTGCGGGCCGAAGCCATCGGTGTACAGCTGTTCGGCGGCCGGATGCAGATGCGCGTCCGCGTAGGTGTTGGTGGGGTGCGCGATGGCCAGCATGGGCGCGTGGGAAACGCTGTCAACGCCCGCATCCACAACCTCTGATGCCGTGGCGGGATAGACCGTGGCATGGGCCCACACCAGCAGGCCCTGACTGTGCGCTTCCCGCGTAATTGCGGAGACGAGATCGGCGGGCAGGTCGGCGTAAATCTTGATCGCAGTGGCTCCCGTGCCTTTGGCCTCAGCAACGGCGAGGTGCAGATCGGTCTGCGGAGTGACAGCCTTCATCCAGGGCACGGCTCCGGCTACGGCTCCGCGAGCCGCGGCATGGGTACGTGGATCTTTGAAGAAACTGGGGCCGGCCATCAGCGCAGCGTAGTAGATGTCCGGGCCCGGAGCTTCATTCAAAAGGGAAGCGCGGGCAAGCTCGGCGAGCTGGCGCGTATCTCCCGCCATGTCGCGCTCGGCCGTGATGCCGCTGAAGAGATCGCGCCGCATGAGGGAAAGCGCCTGTTCGCGGGTTGAGCTGGTTGCAATGTGAACATGCGTGTTGATGAGCCCCGGCAACACGAAGAGCCCGGCCACGTCGACGAGATTGGCGCCGGCAGGAGGAACGAACTGCGAGGAAGGTGCGACGGCTTCAATGCGCTCACCGCTGACGAGGATGGACATATTCGGTTGCGGGACGTTGTTGTTTCCGTCGATGAGCGTGGCGCCCTGATAGACGATGGGTGGGGCCGGCTGCGCGGATGCCGGCGCGGCATGAGCGGCGAGCACGAGGAGAAAAGACAGGGAGCAGATCAGGTTGGCGATGTGGTGGCAGAATTTTGGCATCGGCGTTTTTTTGGCCATAAAGAACTTTATCAACTTCGCCGCGTCCCTTCAGAACGCGAACGTCAGAACGGGCGCGATAGCCCGGGTGCGCTTCTCTTACCCCCACCCCACGGACCACCCAGAGGGTACCCGCCTGTGCGTGGGGGCCCCGGTCCGGGGCTATTCTCACCTCGTCCCAATGCGTCGAAAATCCAATCTCGGCTCCGCAGAAATGCTTGTATTCAAACAGAGAATCTACGGGACGGTAACTGGGGGTTGTGACGGATATTGTCCTTGCGTGGGTTCCATCCGGTAGGATCGGAATCAAGCAAATTCAACCAGGAGCTACCCGTGGGATCTCTATCGCGACGTACTTTTTTGAGGCAGGCAGGGAGCGTGGCCGCCGCGCCCATATTTCTTCGCCACAGCTATCGGGTCTTTGCCCAGACTACGCAGGAGTATCCGGAGCGCGTGGTACGGCTGATGCGCGAGTCGCTGGTGATCGACATGCTGAACCAGTTTCTGTACCGCATCGATCAGAAGGACCTGAAAGACAAGTGGCTAACGGTGCCGGGTGCGTTCACCGAGGCGGATTTTCTTAAGTTCAAGAGTTCGGGCGTTTCGGTCATCAACTTTGGCGATGGCGCAGACAACTTTGCCGATGCTGAACTGCTCTTCGCCAAGTGGAACAGCTTCATGGCGCAGTATCCGCAATGGCTGATGCGGATCAACGGGGCCGCCGATCCGATGAGAGCCAAGGAGCAGGGCAAGCTGGGCATTCTCTACGGCCTGCAAACCAGTGACCAGTTCGAGCACATTGACGATGTGAACCGCTGCTTTGGATTCGGCCAGCGCATCTCGCAGCTGAGCTATAACTTCAGAAGCAAGATTGCCGATGGGGCCTTTGAGCCGTTTGACGGCGGGGTGAGCGAGTACGGCGGCAAAGTGATTGAGCGGATGAACACGGTGGGTATGGTGGTGGACCTGGGGCACGCAAGCGACAAGACCAAGCTGGACGCGCTGGAGATATCAAAGAAGCCTGTGATTCTGTCGCATGGGAATTGTCGTGCGCTGATTCCGAATGGGCTGCGTGCGAGCACGGACGAGGCGATTCGCAAGCTGGCAGCCAAGGGCGGCGTCATGGGCATCACGGACATCGCTTTCATGGTGAAGGCGACTGATCCGGTGACGGTGGAGGATGTGGTGGATCACTTCGATCACGTGCGCGACCTGGTGGGGATTGAGCACGTGGGGGTGGGCTCGGACGCGGGGATTGAGAGCAACGATCTCGGGTCGGACGCAGCGAAGGATATGCTGAACAAGGCTGATAAGCGGTATCACGTTCATGGGGGAAACGAGATTGTGAAAGGGATGCAGGGGCCGACGCGCATGTATGAATTGACCGCGGCGCTGGTCAGGCGCGGCTATACCGACGAGCAGATCCGCCTGGTGATTGGTGGAAACTGGGCGCGGGTGTTGAAAGACATCTGGGCACCTGCGGTGCTGTAGTAGCTCGCGGGAGGCTCGCACGGGCGTAGTGCTTCCGACCCTATCCGCAAAAAGGTGCGGAAAGGGTGGGGCATGGAGCCTTGCTTTGTTAGTGAATCCTTGATCAAGTCCAAGTCTGCGCCGGGCATTCCCTCAGGGGCTAAAGCCCAGATTGATTTTGCGCCATTTACGGCACGACTAAAGTCATGCCCTTTCAAAACATTAACTTTTTCGGGGGTGGGGGTACCTAGTTCCCGAGCGAAGTGGATGCTGGCGCTGACTTGCACGCGTCGTCGAGTTCAGCGGCCAGATGCTCAACATAAGCGGCCTCGTCTTCGATGGCGTGCGCGACCAGCGCAATCTGGGGGTCGGCGTCGACGTAGCGGCGTTCCTCAATGGCCTCGCGCGGGCCGGGCAGGGTTTTGGCGTCGTAACCGGTGTACCAGCCGGGCGCGTAAACCAGGTTCTGCATCCAGGGACGCCGGGGAAGGCCCTGGGGATTATTCAGCTTGCGCTCGGCCACGGCAAGCTCTTCATTGAGAGTCTTGAGGGTTCCAGCGGGCAGCGCTTTTCCGGCGGCTTCGTCGCGCGCTTTGCTGTAGTGAGCCGACGCTTTGTCGAGCGCGGCCAATGCATTGTCGAGTGGGGCGAAGTTGAGGAACGGCGGCGTCTCCAATGCAGGCGGAGCGACCATGGGACGCTTGGGATCGTTGGTGAGGTTGAAGGCATTCAGGGCGAGTTCGGCCTTGCGTTCGGCGGCTTCCGTGCGGCGCGCTTCGAGGAGGGTCTTCAGTTCACCTGTGTAGACGTGGAGGGTATCGGCGAGCGCGGCAAAGTCGTAGGGCAGCAGGTCGGCCTGGGCCATGCGCAGGACCAGTGTGCCGTCGGTCTGCGCCATGGCGCGGCCGTAGGCGAAGGTGGTGTCACTGAAGTGCGTGTACCAGTAGAAGTCGTCGTAGATGGAGTGGTAGATGCCGCTGGGGTCTTCTCCCTCGTAGCTCACGTTGAGCGAGGCGATGCCAAGATGGTCGATGAAGGTGGAGAAGTCAGAACCGGAGCCGAGGGCGCCGATGCGCAGATCGGGGCGGGTGGTTGCGTCCTTGCGGTCCTGGGGCTCGCCGAAGAGAAGGGTGGCGGCCTGCCAGCGCTGCCAGACGGAGGAGTGTGTTTCAGGATCCTGAATGCTGCGCGCTACCTGGTTGACGAGCGGTTCCAGGGTGTGAGAGCCCTGAGCGGCCAGATAGCCGCGGTCGTTGGTGTCGCTGTTGATGTAGATGGCCGCGTGCTTGCGCAGCTCCTCGGCGTGCTGCTCGGCCCACTCGGTTGAGCCCAGCAGCATGGGCTCTTCGCCGTCCCAAGACATATAGATGATGGTGCGCTTCGGCTTCCAGCCGGTCTGCGCAAGCTGGCCAATGGCGCGTGCCTCCTCCAGCATGGCCACCTGGCCGGAGATGGGATCTTCCGCGCCGTTGACCCAGCCATCGTAGTGATTGGCGCGCAGCACCCAAACGTCCGGTTCTTCAGAGCCACGCATGGTGGCAATGACATCGTTCACCGGCTTGAGGTCCCAGTTGAAGGCGAGCTGCAGGTGAACGCTCGTTGCGGTGGGACCGATGCGGTATGTCAATGGAAGCGCGCCGTGCCAGTTGTCAGGAGCTACCGGACCCTGAAGGGCGGCCAGCAGCGGTTGCGCATCAGCGTAGGAGATGGGCAGTGTGGGGATTTTCGCGATCGAAGCAGCGTCTTCGCGCTTCAGCCGCTTCGCGTCTTTGGTGGCGCCCACGCCGGGGGTGAGCGGATCGCCGGGATAAAGCGGCGCATCCAGAACGCTGCCGCGCTGCACTCCGTCTGGCGGGCGCATCGGGCCATTGGGGAAGACGGCTTCCTCAGCGTAACCGTCGTCGGCTGGATCGGAGTAGATGATGCAGCCGATGGCGCCGTGCTCGGCTGCAAGCTTGGGTTTGATGCCGCGCCAGGAGTGGCCGTAGCGGGCGAGGACGATGGCGCCCTTCACCGAGATGCCGTAGCGGGCAAGCTGCTCGTAGTCTTCAACCACGCCGTAGTTCACATAGATGAGCGGGGCGGTGACGTCGCCGTCGGGCGAGTAGGCGTTGTAGCTGGGGAGTTGCTCGTCTTTCTGGTTGCTGGTGGGGTCTTCAGCAACCGCAGGCTCTTCGAGCTTGGCGCGAAAGCTGCCCATTTCCAGCAGGCGCGTCTTGGGCGTGGGGAACAGGACATCGAAGGTTTCGATGTGCGCATCCCAGCCCCATTGCCTGTACTGCGCAAGGAGCCACTCGGCATTTTGCTTGTCGTAGGGCGAGCCGACGTGGTGCGGCCGCGCGGCCAGCAGCTTCATGTTGGCCCGCATGCGCTCAGGATCGGGAATGGCCTGGAAGCGCTTCTCGAGATCGAGCTCGGCCCTGGCGCTGGCCGGTGTGAATCCGAGCAAAGAGACTTCCTTCGGTTGCTGGGCGGAGAGTGTGGCAAGCAGGCAAAGTGCGGACAGGCAGGTGGTGGCGTGGCGCAAGGTGGCTCCTCATTGGCTGACGGGGAATGCGTTCATCAGGGGGCCGGGTCGCTCTCCCGTTTACACATCACTATACCCCGAGCGGGTGCGAAGGCGGCGCAGAGGTTCGCGTTCGTAACCAATTCCAAGTGGTAGCCCACGCTGCGCCCACTCACTGCTGTTGCTGAAGATAGCCAAGTGTCACTTGCGAGTTATCCGTCTCAATCGCCACCGCGCGGGTGTTGTCAACCAGATAGAGGGTCATGCTTTTCGCCGTTGTGCGTGCTGCGGCATCCAGGCCGGTGAGGGTTCCGGTGAAGACGCCGCCGGCATTGGGCGAGAGAGTGCCTGAGACCGCGAAGTTCGCTGCCCCATTGCCTGCATCGGCAAATCCCGTGAGCGTGTCGCTTCCATTGTTCGTAGTGGCGGTGACGGCGCCGACGACGGTGGCAGATCCAAACACTGCGCCGGGATCGGTCTGGCCCAGGTTCAAACCATAACTTCCGCTCAGCGAGGACGCGCTGAAGGCGCCGGATTGCTGCTGGAATGCTTGACCGGCAAAGGTGTCGTTGGTGTCGCCGGAGAGCAGCAAGGCATTGCCATCCGCACCCAGATACAGGTGGAGGGTGTAGTTGAAGGAGGAACCGTCAGTGAGATTTGACAGGGTCACCCGGCCGGTGGGTTCCACGGTGTATGTCCCCGTGAACGCGAGCGGCGCCTGCGTGCCGGTCCCGCTGAGGTCGTTCCAATTGAGCGTGCCGTTTACATTCCCGCCTGTGGCGGCTGTCACGACTCCGGCCACATCCAGCATTCCATTCGCGTCTTCGCCCGAGGCGCCAAAGACATAGCTGGCGCCGGCGAGTGAACTTGCGGTGAACTGTCCTGTGCCGGCCCCTTGCCCGAGAGCCAGGCCGCCCAGGACTCCCTGGAAACTGTTGTTGCCTTGGTCGTCGCCTGTTTCGACGAGTCGAATGTGGGTCGAGTCTACGATGTATCCGATGAGATACAGGATGGGAAAGCTCGAAGAACCGCCGGGATTCAACTGAATCTGCACCCGGCCGTACTGGTCGGGCGGACCGACTGTGCTGGCGCCGAGAGTCTGCTCTCCGCTGTACGCGCTGCTGTTTCCGGAGGCAACGATGTCCAGAACGCTACCGCTCCCCGAGATTCCTCCGGCGCTGTCGATATTGAGTATCCCGCCCATCCATGCCGGATCACTATCGGGATCGCCGCCGTACACAGAGATTGCATAACCTCCGGTAGGCGCAGCAGTGCCTGTTTGCACATCGAGAGTTCCGCTGCCCAGCGTGCCGTAGAGCTGGGCAACGAATCCTTGTGAAGCGGAAGCGAGCACGCCGTTGAGCGTGTAAGTGGCATAGTTCGATTGATAGTTGATTTGAAGGTTGCCATCCGGGGTTGTGGTGTAACTTCCTCCCGTGATGGTGCTGAATTGAGTTGAAGAATACGACCCACTATCGGAGTCCTGATAATACAAGGCGGTGTCCTGCTCGCCGGCGGTGATGGCACCATTCTGCGCAACAAGGACGCCGGTAACAAAGCTGGCATTGAGCCCGGCGGGTCCGGATAACTGGAAGACATAAGTGCCGTTGGCAAGCGTGGGGCTAAGCGCGGTGATGGTGACAGTGGCCGACGCCGACTTGGTGGGATCGGTGACCGAGGTTGCTGTCAGTTCTACCGTATTGCCGGGAGGAATCGTGGACGGAGCTGTGTATGTGGTTACAGCCTCGTTTGTGGTGGTTGCGGGGCTGAAGGAGCCGCACTCCGATCCGCCGCAGGTTACTGTCCACTTCACCTGGGGATTGGCCGAAGTGTCATTTGTAATCATCGCGTTCAAAGTCACTGCAGAATTCACCTCAAGCGACGCAGGCATGGCCGGAGGGAACGAGACCACAATTGGAATGGGAGGGACGATCTTGATGGTTGCGGAAACAGATTTGCTGGTATCGGCGGCGGCCGTTGCCGTCAGTGTTACCGTGCTTCCGGAAGGAATGTTCGCCGGTGCGGTATAGACGACTGCTCCGCCCTCATCGCTGGCGCTGAATGTGCCGCAGGCATTTGTGCTGCCGCAACTCATGGAATACGTAACCAGGTTGTTGGAGGGACTATTCTCAACCGCTGCATCGATGGTTACCGATGCGTTGACGGCCATGGAAGCAGGCGGCGCTTCGAGAAAGAGAACCGAGATTGGTTGCACTGGTGGTGTAATGGGCGTAATGCTGCCGGGCCCACAGCCAGCGAGGATGCCGATGATACCTATACCGAAGATTGCAGGAATCGACTTGCGCGATCTCATGTCCTAACCTTGTCCCGCGACGGCAGAGGCTTTAGGTACCTGTTGAAAAACTGCTTCGAGGTTGGCCGAAGGGCTCAGAAACCGATCCCTCAGGGGCTAAAGCCCTCTTGATTTCGCGGCGCTTGCGGCACGGATAAATCCGTGCCCTTTCAAAACATAGCCGGCTAGGGCAGTTTTTCAACGAACTCTTAGAGAGCCGCATTCAGTTTAGCGCCGGCTGCCATTGCTGCATTAGACACGCGGGAGTCGACCGTGGTTAGGCGAGAGAGTTCCTTTCGGCCTAACTTACTCCTCCCTGACTAACTCTGCCGACCGTAATTGGCGAGCCAGGGACCATTTCAGCTCTTCGATTCCTTGGCCGGTTACGGCGGAGATGGCGTGAAACTCGAGCTTGCTCCGCTTTACATGAGCCGCCAGCTTCTTCAGCTTATCGGGGTTGGCGGAGTCGATCTTGGTGGCGCAGACGATCATGGTCTTGTCGGCCAGCGGGTGTTCGACGCGTGGACTGGGGCTGTCGTCCATGGGTCTGCTCGGGGGTGGTACGGAGAAGCTGGCTAGCTCTTTGTTGATGACTTTGAAGTCTTCCACGGGGTCGGGGCGACCGCTGGCGTCGCTCACATCGACCAGGTGGAGCGAGCAGGCGGGTGCGCTCGATGTGGCGGAGGAACTGGGTGCCGAGGCCGGAGCCCAGATGCGCGCCTTCGATGAGGCCGGGCATATCGGCGACCACGTAGGACTCCTGGTCGGGCTCCTCGCCAACGGTGACGACGCCGAGGTTGGGTTCGAGAGTGGTGAACGGGTAGTCGGCGATTTTGGGCCTGGCGGCGGAGATGCGGGAGATGAGCGTGGACTTGCCGGCATTGGGATAGCCAACCAGGCCGACGTCGGCCAGAAGCTTGAGGACCAGGCGGTAGTTGCGCTCCTCGCCGGGGCGACCCAACTCATGTTCGCGGGGGGCCTGGTGCACGGAAGTGGCAAAATGCTGGTTGCCGCGGCCGCCGCGCCCGCCTTTAGCGATGACGACGCGCTCGTCGGGCTGCTCGAAGTCGTGGACCAGTTCGCCTGTGTCCTGATCGTAGAGAGTTGTGCCGACGGGAACTTGCAGGACGACGGAGTCACCGTCGAGGCCGGTGCAGTTGGAGCCCATGCCGTGCTGGCCGCGCTGTCCCTTGTGTTCCGGGTTGTAGCGGAAATGAATGAGCGTGTTGTGGCGCTGCGAGCTGACCATGACCACATCGCCGCCGCGTCCGCCGTCGCCGCCGGAAGGACCGCCGCGGGGCACGAACTTCTCGCGCCGGAAGGCCATGCATCCGTTGCCGCCGTCGCCGGCTTTGACGCGAATTTTTGCTTCATCAATGAACATGGACACCTGAGGAACGAAGAACTAAGGGACCAGGGACTAGCACGGCGAGGTTTACAGGCGGGGCTAAATCCTTGATGCCGTCTTTTCAGTTTACCGAATCAGGCCTACAATCGTTCACAACATCACTTTTGGGCCATTTTCGCGCTTGAATCGGGGGATTCTCCGGTCGCGGGATCGTGTCCCGTCTGGACCTGCCACAAAGAGCGGGACGGTGAGTGAAGGGATTGCGCTTATTCACCGGATCTGCCGCGAGCGAGTTGCGCAATGGCTTGGGCAGGTGCAGGGCGGAGTTGGGAAAGGCCGGTACTGCTGGCGGCGCTGCTGTTGGGCGCGGCAGCCGTGTGTGGGGCGCAAACCGCTCTGTTGGCCGCCGCCAACGCGGCAAATCAAGCAAATGCAACAAGCGGGCCGATGGGGTCAATCACAGGCCGTTTGACCGACCTGCATTCGGTGCCCCTGGCGGGCGCCAGCGTAGTTGTGCGCAATGAGGCAACTCGCGCTGAAGCGCGCACCACCACGGCAAAGAACGGCAGCTATCGCTTTGCCGGGCTGGCGGCCGGGGAGTACACCCTGGATGCGGAGATTCCTCAGCTCGGCCATGGCCGCCTGGAGGGAATCTACGTCTCCGGCGGACATGAGGCGCGAGTGCAGGCGGCCATGACATTCGAGCCTGTGGCGGCTCAGCCGGTGGAGATTGCATCGGGGGCGAGAGCTCCGCTACAGGCGCCGGGAACCACCCTGATGATGCCGGGAAAGGCTGCTGCGCCCCTGCTTGAAAGGCAGCCGGTCATGCTTGCCGGCCCTCTTGCTGCATCAGCGCCGGGTCTCGTGATGGCAGCGGCGGACAAGACGCCGTCAGCGGTCAATCCGTCGTCGACACCAAATCTCGCTCGGCTCGCGGCCGAACAGCCAGAACCTATACGAACAACTTCGATAATCGAAGCGGCTGCACCTTTGACTGTTGAAACGCCCCGGGCGATGCTGCTGCGGGCGCTGGCATTGCCGGGCGAGGCGCGGGTGATGCCGGAAACCACAGCAGTTGTGTTGGGCTCCGAGGTGGCGAGTGAGCCCGTGCTTTTGCTGGGTCTTCGAAGCCATCAGATGAGGGAAATGGGATGGACCGGCGCAGCCGTAGCCGCATCGATCAAAGGGCTGACCGGGGGCGGCGGGCCTGCGGTACGCGCCGCCATGGTTTCTGCCGTGCAGATGGGCATTGAGTTTGGCCAACCTGCGGGGGCAAGGATCGAGGCAGCCACGCGGGAGGTTGATCCCGCGACACCGGCGGTGGCCACCACGGTTTCGGGAAGAGAGCTGCAAACGCTACCGGCTGCAGGACGCCGCTGGCAGGATTTTGTGCCCGATACGTCAAGTTCTTCGACGATAGCTGGAGGAGGGGGACAAGAGCCGGCGGAGACCAGCGTGGACGGTGCGAGTACACGGATGGCCTTTGGCGGGGAAGGCGGGTCGGGGCAGGGATCGCAAGGGACGGGGGCGAACGGACAGGGAAGCAGCAGCCAGAACGGGATGGGGCAGGCGTGGGCCGCTGGGCAAGGGTCGCGGGTGGCGGAGGCAGCCATTCGCGAGGTGCAGACGGCGGCGGGAAGCGCCGAGGCGGAAGGGATGCGTACGGCTGGCGGGCGCGTGAACGTGGAGACGGCGCGCGGCAGCAACGGGCTGCATGGGCAGGGGTTCCTCTTCGACCGGCAGAACACGTGGGGAGCGCAGAACCCGTTTACGCAGTGGGTGAAGCAGACAGGGCTGCCCACGCTGACCACAACGCCCGTGTTTACCGCGGAGCCGTATACGCCGCCGGACCACGAGATGGTTTGGGGGGCGGGACTGGGCAGCCAGATCCGGCGGGACAAGCTGTTCTGGTTTGCCGCGCTCGACAGCTACCAACGCAACGACCCGGGCCTGGCTATGGTGAAGCAGCCCGTCGAGTTTTTTGCGCAGCCCTCGAACGACCAGATGCAGGTGCTGAGCGCCCGGCTGGGGTTGGGCAGCACGAATCCCGTGGCCGAGGGGTTGGAGCGTACTCGCAGATGTTGTCGACGCTGGACGGGCTGCTGGGGCCGGCTCCGCGGACGGCGGCGCAGTGGGTGGGCTTTGGGCGGATGGATTGGCAGGCGGCGGAGCGGCACCGGTTTACGCTGGAGGGGATTGGGGCGCGGTGGAACTCGCCGGGCGGTGGGCTGACGCGGGTTTCAGAGGCTTACGGAACAAACAGCTTTGGGGCGAGCAGGGCCAGCGAGGAGTGGCTGCTGGGGCGTTGGGAGGCATTCCTTACTCCCAATCTGCTGAGCGTGTTACCAGGGGTCGGCGGGGACGAACCATTCTGAGCGCGCACACGGAGACGCCGTCGGCCTACGAGCAGACATTTCTGGCCGGGAACGCGTGGGGCCAGTTGCCGCAGATCGTGGTGGACTCGCGCTACGGGTTCACCATCGGCAACCCGTCGCGCTTCGGCGCTGGGCAGCTATCCGGACGAGCGCCTCTACCAGGGCGCAGGAGGCGGTGGACTGGGTGCGCGGCAGCCTGCTGGTGAAGAGCGGGTTCGGCGCTGAGCCACAACGCGGATGCGACCAGCCTGCTGCGCAACCAGACGGGCACGTATTCCTACTCCAGCGTGGAGAACTTCGCCTCCGACGCGCTGGTGTTCGCCGCCTTCGGGCTAGGCGGGCAGCTGAACCCCGACGACCAGCACAACTGCGACCAGACGGGCAAGGTGTGGCGGGACTCGGCGGGCAACCTGCGCGGGCTGGGCGCGCTGCCCTGCTACTCCTACTACTCGCAGATGATGGGGCCTACGAACTGGCACCTGAGCACCAACGACTGGGCCGGCTTTGCGACGGTCCAGTGGCAGGCGCGGAAGCTGCTGGTGGTTTCCGCGCGGGCTGCGCTGGGAGCGGGAGCAGTTGCCGCCGCCGCTGGCCGACGCTGGCCAACCCGGAACTGCCGCTGACGGGGAAGATGCCCGAGCCTGGGCAACGACTGGGGGCCGCGGCTGAGCCTGGCCTGGGTAGCGCGGAGAGCCACTGGCCGGTTCTGCGCCTGGGTTACGGCATGTACTTTGGGCGCACCGAGAACGCCACGCTGGAAACGGCGCTGACCCAGACGGGCAGCTGAACGGCGATTTGAACTTCTTCATGCGGCCCACGGACAATCTGAACGCGCGGCGGCGCGCCGCCGTTTCCGTACGTGCTGCGCGGCGAGCCGGGCAGCGTGGTGAAGCCGGGAGCGGTGGAGTTTGCGCCCAACTTCCACAATCCCGAGGTGCACCAGGCCGTGGCGGCGGTGGAAGAGAGCGCTGCCGGGGCATGTGGAGGTGACGGCCAGCGCGATGCTGAGCCTGGGCCGGCGGCTGCCTGTCTCCATCGACACCAACTTCGACCCCGCCGTGAATCCGGGAACCATCACCTACGCCGTGGTGGACTGCCCGGCGACCTCAAGGGGGCTACGGTGACCTGCAGCGGCGGCGGGCCGATCAAGACGCCGCAGATTACGGTTCCGTTCTACGCTTCGTGGCCCTCAGCCACCTCGCCGACCGGATTTGCGGGGCGGCTGAACCCGGACTACCAGCAGATTCCGCAGATCATGAGCCGCGCCAACTCGACCTATGAGGCGGCGATGCTGAAGGTCGTCCGCTATGGCCGCCGCGGGCTGAGCCTGCACGCCCACTACACCTACGCCCACGCCATGGACTGGAACCCCAACGAGAGCACCACGGTGGCCGGCAGCGACGTGCTGGACCCGGCGGACTTCAGCCAGGAGTATGGAACCAGCAACCTGGACGTGCGCCACTCGGCCGCGTGATGGTGGTCTATGGAGGCGCCGTGGAAGCTGCGCGGCGCGGCGGGACGGCTGGCCAACGGCTGGATGGTCTCCGGCATCGGGCAGTTCCACAGCGGCATGCCTTACACCATGCGCACTTCCGGCTCGCTGGCGGAGGAGATTCACGGACACGGGCACGGCCATTGTGGCCTGGGGCCGGGCATGAACGGCTCCGGCGGCGACAACCGCGTCTAGCGGGTATCGTGGCCGCAACACCGTATCCGCTATCCGGCCACGTGGAAGGCGGACCTGCGACTGGGCAAGAAGTTCGACCTGGGCGCGATGCGCGAACTGGAACTGCTGGTGGAGAGCTTCAACCTGTTCAACCACCAGAACGTGACCGAGCTGGAGACGACCGGCTATTACATCGAATCCGGCACCTACGACGCTCTCCGCCGACACTGAACTTCCTCAACAGCTTTACCACCCAGCCGGCTCTGACCGGGACGCCGCCGCGGTCGGCCTTCGGCCAGCCGCTGAACATGAACGCGACCAACTTCTACCGCGAGCGGCAGATCCAGGTCGGCGTCAGAATGAGGTTCTGAGGGCTCATTGCCAAGAAGCTGTCCGCAATTGCTCCTAGCAGCGTGTGGCAGGGGGAGAAATTGAAGTGCTAGAAGCGAAAAGTAACATCCCCAATGGGTATGTCGATCTCATTGAGCATGCCGGTGGGCGAAACTTCGACGTTGGATGCCTTAGGTTTCTGGAGACATACAACGCCCTCTGCCTCGTTCAAAGGGAATTGATGCAATACAGTACGACGCAAGAATGGACTCGTGTGTGGGGAACTCGTCGGAGGAGGATGTGGTGTGCCACCCTCGCTGGTCCAGCGGCGTGCGCCATCGTCTACCTTTTGGGTTGGGTTAGAGGACCACGTGGTCCCGTTAGCCATAGTGGCCCTGACTTCATTTGTAGGCGGCGTGCCAGGCAGCTTGCTACTGTCCTGGGACGACGCTGCCGGGATCGCGCTGGAACTGGGTGGGGATTTCTGCGATACCAGTTCGTCCTTGTGCGATTTCTCCCATTCGCGAGTCAAGTCAACAAACTGAAAGCGTGTATGGTCCGGGTCAGAGTAGATGGCCGTAACCTTCTCCGGCACGACTTCCACTTTGCCTTTGCCTTCAAGGGTGACGCGGACGAACACCGCGAATCCATGGCTGTTCTTTTCAGGCAGTCCCACGGCCACGCTCGTACCGTCGTAGGTGGTTTGGAGCATTGGTTTGCCGTCGTTCAAGACGACCTTGCAATGTTCCTTGTCGGTTTGACTGAAGGTAATGATCTTTACCTTTGAAGGTTCCTGAGCGAGGCCGATGGAGGACAGGATGAGCAAGGATACGAGAGCTTTCATCTGCTTTCACCTCGGACCATTGAAGCATACCGCACAATTGGACAGAACACCATCGACCCTGGATGTCATTCTCGTATCGGGGAGCAAGGACGTGGATGAAGGCCGAACAACTTGCAAAGACCCAACCATGACCACCCAAGTACGCGAGTTCCGGTTGGAAGCTCGCCAATCCGGAGGTCACACTTCGATTCCTTCGATTTCCGTACATCCCAATTCACTCACGGAGCGCAAGGGGCTCCGGAGTTCTGTCTTCCGAACGGGGCTCCTCTGCGCGGAGGCTTGTGCTTGCTGTCGGCGCCTCGGCAGGCGAGAGATTGGGGGTGTGGCATCCGGGCTTATACTTGAGCGGCCAAGGCGGGTGAGGCGGGAGGGGAAATGAAGCGTATGGGCCGATGCGGGGTTCTGGTTTGCGTGCTGGGTTTGCTGGGTGGGGCGTTGGGGCAGGAGGCGATGCCGAAACGGCCGGCGATTACCGGCCTCTCGCACATGACGTTTTATGCGGACGATCTCAAAAAGTCGCAGGCGTTCTATGCGGGGTTGCTGGGGTGGGAGCAGGTTCCGGCGGGGAAGGCTGCTGCTGGGGTGCGGTTCTACGCCAATCATACGCAGTATATTGAGCTGGAGCCGGCGCCGAGCGCGGGGCTGGCGAAACGGTTTGTGGCGATTGGGTTTTCGACCGGCGATGCGGAGGGACTGAGGCGGTTTCTGGGCTCGCATGGGGTTCGGGTTCCGGCGGCGACGAGCGTGGACGCAGTGGGGGCGCGGGTTTTCGACGTGCTAGATCCGGAAGGCAACCGGGTGGAGTTTGTGCAGGAGGGCGAGCACCAGCCGCGCGGGTTGCAGGCGGCGACGACGCGGGTGAGCACGCACATTATCCACGGCGGATTTGTGGCGCACGACCGGGCGGCGCTGGACCGGTTTTACAAGGATCTGCTGGGGTTTCATCTCTACTGGGAGGGCGGTTCGGGGCCGGGACACACGGACTGGGTGATGATGCAGGTTCCGGAGGGGACGGACTGGCTGGAGTACATGCTGTATCTGAAGCCGGACGCGACGCGGGCGCAACTGGGCGGCGCGTACCATTTCTCGCCGGGGGTGGTGAGCGTGGCGGCGCTGGACAAGCGGCTGAAGGACAAGGGCTGGACGCCTACAGCCGAGGAGAAGCCGCCGCTGCTGGGGTTGGACGGGAAGTGGCAGCTGGACCTGTATGACCCGGATGGGACGCGGGCCGAGTTTATGGAGTTTGCGCCGGTGAGGGAGCCGTGCTGCTCGAAGTTTACCGGGCCGCTGCCGGGGCCTTACGAGAGCTGGTAGACGGGTGGATCTGTCCGAGTGTTGCAGGGATTTGCAGCATCTGTTGAGAACGGCTGGGGGGGAGGGCTTGCGAAATGCGGGTCCTTCGACTCGCTGCGCTCGCTCAGGATGACAAGTATTTATAAAAGGCAAAAGCAAAAGCAAAAGCGAGAGCAAGAGCAAATGCAAGGGCAAGGGCAAATGCAAGAGCAAGAGCAAGAGCAAGAGCAAGGGCAAGGGCAAGGGCAAGGGCAAATGCGGGTCCTTCGACTCGCTGCGCTCGATCAGGATGACAAATATTTATAAAAGGCAAAAGCAAAGGCGAGAGCAAGAGCAAATGCAAATGCAAGGGCAAGGGCAAGAGCAAGAGCAAGAGCAAGAGCAAGAGCAAGAGCAAGAGCAAGAGCAAGAGCAAGAGCAAGAGCAAGAGCAAGAGCAAGAGCAAGAGCAAGAGCAAGAGCAAGAGCAAGAGCAAGGGCAAGAGCAAGGGCAAATGCAGGTCCTTCGACTCGCTGCGCTCGCTCAGGATGACAAGTATTTATAAGATGCAAGAGCAAGGAAAGCAAAAGCAACAGCAAGAGCAAGAGCAAATGCGGGTCCTTCGACTCGCTGCGCTCGCTCAGGATGACAATCAGTGTTCGGCGCTTGCTCAGGATGACAATCAGTATTCGGCGCTTGCTCGGGATGACAAATCGGTGTTCGGGGCTCGCTCGGGATGACAAATCAGTTTTTGATGGGAGCTTTTTAGACTGGCCCCGGGGCCTAACGTCCTGCCGGGTTTGGCCGAAGGGGTATGCATGGGAGTGGGTCCTTGCTTCCGGAGGGGTGGGACGCGGCTACGAGGGGCTTAGCCAACAGCGAGCGGAGCAGAGCCGAGGGCAGAGATGCGGGCGGGCGGGACCGTCGTGTGGACGAGCGCTTCGACATGGAGCGTGCGCCGGGGGTGCTGCTGCACAGGGGCGAGAGCCTGCCCTGCGAGATGCTGGACGTGAGCCTGAGCGGCTGCCGGTTGCGGACGCTGCGGCCGTTTACGGCGGGCGCGCTGGAGTCAGTGAAGGTGGTGATGACCATCCAGGGGATGGTGCTGAGCATCTGGGGGATTACGCAGTGGACCAGCTGGGACAGGGTGGTGGGGGTTCGCTTTATTCATCCCACGGGAAGGACCAGAAACCAGCTGGCGGGGCTGTTGACGTGTCTGTTGGACGAGAGCGCGGCCGAGGTGGTGAAGCGGGCGGTTGCGGCGGCGTCGCGGGAGGCGGGGAGCCCGATTATTGCGCTGGAACATCCGCTGGCGGTGGAGCCTGAGCCGGAGGTTGCGGAGGTTGCCGAGGAGGAGGAGTTTCAACTGCCTCCGCCTCCGCCGCCACCGAAAAAGCGGCCGGAGTTGCGCAGCGAGCACAGGGTGCTGAGGCTGGAGGAAGGCGACTCGCCCGCGGTGCTGTACCTGGTGGCGGAGGGGGTGACGCTTGGGGGGAGCGTGCTGGACGTGAGCCAGGATGGATGCCTGATGCGGCTGACACGGGCGACCGAGGTGCGGTTGAAGGCGCAGGCGGAGGTGGATTTCCATCTGCGGGGACTGCCGTTCCGGCTGCCTGGGACGACGCGGGAGACGCACGAGGATCGGCTGGTGGAGATTGGGTTTACGGAGATGAGCCGGCGCAAGCGGGAGGACCTGGCGCAGTTGATTATGGAGCTGGATACGCAGGGCCAGGCAGCGGCTATCGCGAAACCAGAGTGACTCTACCGCGAAGCGATATCACTCAGGTCGACGCGACCAGCAGGGAACGGCGACCTTGCACAGAACTCAAGAGGGCACGCTCACTCTGGTTTCGCTCTGCGCCAAGCGGCGGAGGGCCGCAAACTGGAGCACGCCGAGAGCGGCGAAGAGCAGGGTGAGCAGCTGCACGCCGGTACGGCCATCGAGCCAACCGGAGAACCAGGAGCCGGCGAGGATGGTGATCCAGAGCAGGCGGAAGGCGCGCAGCCAGGGATGGGCGGGGATGGATCGCAGGGCGGCGGCGGTGACGATGAGGGCGAGCACGATGAGGGTTGAGTCGTAGATGGGCACGTAGACGTTGAGCAGCAGGGTCCAGGTGATGGTGACGGCCCAGAGGAGCGTGTTGAAGGGCTTGGCGCAGCGGGGCGATCGCAACCAGTTGCGCAGGAGAAAGAGCAGGGCGGCGGCGGCACAGAGGAAGAGGATGGCGAGGCCGGGCCAGGAACGGCCGCCGCGGACGAAGGCAGAGAAGGTGGTGAGGTCGACGTACTTGACGAGGTAGAGCGTGGCGCCGGCCTGCGCGGTGGCGACTTTCCCGAAGGAGAAGAGGGTGCGGAGAAAGACGGGCCAGATGGCGACGCCGCCGGCGGCGGTGGGCAGGGCGGCGAGGACGATGGCTCCGGCGGCGAAGCCAAGCAGGGACCGGAAACGGCGCGTAACCAGGAGCATGGGCAGGAGCAGGATGAGGAGGGTTGGCTTGTAGAGGCAGAGGGACAGGGCGAGTCCGCTGCGGAAGGGGTGGTCTGCCTGGTCCTGGCAAAGGGCGATGGTGAGGACAAAGAAGGCGACGGCGGAGAGCTGGCCACTGGCGGCGGTGTCAATGAGGAACGGGGAGTAGGCGAAGGCAAAGCAGAAGAGCAGAGAGCGGCGAGCTGGATCGAGGGGCAGGAAACGGTCGATGAGGAGCTTAAGGGAGGCGGCGTAGAGGGCGAGTGTGAGGATGAGCCAGAGGATGTAGGCGGCTGGATAGGGCAACAGCGCGAAGGGCTGAAAGAACATGCCGACAAAAGGCGGGTAGGGCAACAGGCCATAACCGCCGGCGCGGGCGTGGACCTGGCTGCAGACTTCTTTTTGCAACTCGTAGTTGTAGAGGTCGGCCATGGGGTGGGTGTTGAGGATGCGGCCGAGGGCGTAGAAGCCGGCGAAGTCGCCGTCGGGAGGGCGGTGGCTGGCGATGACGATGGCGCTGAAGGGCAGGACGAAACAGAGGAACAGGAGAGCCCAGCAGAGATAGCTGAGTTGGCGGAGATGGGGGGATGGGGCGGGGAGTGGAGACGGGATGGACGTCACGGGCACACTCCTGGCGTTGGCGGGTTCCCCTCGCATTGTAACGCTCGGGGTGGAGCGACCGTGTGAGGGATGATTCCCTCGGGGGCTAAAGCCCTCGTCAATTTTGGGCGAGTTGCGGCACGGCTGAACAGCTTGCGGAAAAAGGCCAAAAAGATGCCAAAACCCCAGACAAACCTTCCCTCAAGGGCTAAAGCCCTGGTCATTCTATTGGCCTTATCGGCACGGCTGAAGCCGTGCCCTTTCAAAACGGTACCTCGATTGAGTTTTTCCGCAGCCTGTGAAGCCGTGCCCTTTCAAAACGGTACCTCGATTGAGTTTTTCCCGCAGCCTGTGAAGCCGTGCCCTTTCAAAACGGTACCTCGATTGAGTTTTTCCGCAGCCTGTGAAGCCGTGCCCTTTGAAAGCAACAGCGCGCGAGTTTTTCCGCAGCCTGTGAAGCCCGTACGCTTCAAGCTGAAGCTGGATACGCTTCAAATTGCTCCCCCCGAAGCGGCGAAGGGCGTGCCGGCGCGTGGTCAGGGGGACTGTGACGAGGCGCAGGCGGGGTCGGGGGTGACGGTTTTGCCGTTGAGGCGGAAGCAGGTGGCGCCGTCGATGTCGGTGCGGAAGGTGCGGACTTTGGCGGATTGGAGGGCTTGCGAGGACTTCCTGGCGGGGATGGCCGTAGCGGTTGTGGAGTCCGCAGGAGATGACGGCCCACTGCGGGGCGACGCGGGCGAGGAACTCGGGGCGCGTGGAGGTGATGCTGCCGTGGTGGCCGACTTTGAGCAGGGTGCTTTGGAGGCCGTGGCCGGGCAGCATGGCCTGGCCAAGCATTTCATCTTCGATGGGAGCTTCGGCGTCGCCTTCGAGGAGGACGGAGGTTGCGCCGTAGGCGACGTGGAGGACGAGCGAGTCGTTGTTGGTGGGCTCGGGGCCGGGCTGGTAGTTGGAGAAAGGTGCGAGGACGGCGATCTGGGTGCTGCCGAGGGAGAGTGCGTCGCCGGCGCGCAGGGAGCGGACGCGGACATGGAGCACAGAAGCTTCAGTGAGCAGAGCGTTGTAGGCGCCGAAGCGGGGGTTGTTCCCGACCCAGAGCTCGGTGGGGTGGAAGTTGCGCAGGACGGCGGGCAGGCCGCCCATGTGATCGGAGTGGGCGTGGGTGAGGGCGACGGCGTCGAGGTGACGGATGCCGCGGGCCCAGAGGGCGGGTGAGACGACTTCTTCGCCGATGTCGAAGTCCTGCGGGGCCTGGTGCGGGCCGCCGCCGAAGCCGCCGCCATCGATGAGGAGGGTTTTGCCCTCGGGGGTGATGAGGAGGAGCGAGTCGCCCTGGCCGACGTCGATGGCTTCCATGAGAAGCGCGTTGCGGGGGTGGTCAACGGGGCGCGGGGCGATGGCGGCGATGGCGGCCAGTAACAGGGCAGCCCAGGCGGCGCGGCGCTGACCGCGTGGGCCGCGGGCGAGCAGCATGGCGGCGGCGAGCAGGGCGCAGAAGGCGATGGATTGAGCGAGCAGGGGCGCGGGGATGCGGAAGTCGCCGAGAGCGAAAGAGCCGAAGAGATGCACCAGCCAGACGCCGAAGTGAAGCGGGAGAGCGACGAAGATGGCCGGGACTACTGCGTAGGCCGGACCAATCGAAGCAAAGAGCAAAGTAATCAGCGCGGCGGGCATGAGAAGAAGGAGCAGTGGCAGGATGAAGAGATTGACGGGCAGGGCAAAGATGGTGATGCGGTGGAAGTAGAGGGCCATGGGGAGGGTCATGGCGAGTTCGACGACGCAGGAGACGACGAGGAGTTCGGAGACGCGGAGCAGGAAGCGAACTGCGGCGGGAAAGCCGCGGCGCCAGGGGTGGTCGAAGGAGGTGGATTCGCAGGCTGCGGAGAAGATGCGCAGGGTTTCGCGGAACTGGGCGAGCCGGGGAGGGAGCTTGACGTCGAGGGCGGTGAGGCCGAGGTCCCGGGTGGCGATGAGCCAGGGGTGGATGGTGCCGAGCAGCAGGGGCGCGGCGATGCCGGCGATGGCGACGACGGCGAGAAGGGTCATTTGCAGGCTGGCGTCAAAGAGGCTGCGGGGGCTGAAGACGAGCAGGCAAAGGGAGGCGAAGCCGATGGTGTTGAGAGGGCTGCGCTCGCGGTAGACGAGTCGGGCAAGCAGGTAGAGGGTGACCATCCAGAGGGAGCGTTGCACGGGCGTGGCGAAGCCGGTGAAGAGGGCGTAGGCGAGCGATGCGGCGATGGTGAGGAGCGTGGCCGGGACGCGGGGCAAGCGCAGGCGGCGGGTGAGCCAGAAGATGCATGCGGCCACAATGGCGAGGTGGAAGCCGGAGACGACCAGCATGTGGAAGGAGCCGGTGCGCTCGAAGCCGACGCGGAGGGAGTGGGTGAGGTAGGTGCGGTCGCCGGCGACCATGGCGGCGAGCATGACGGCGTCGTCGGGGCTGAGGCGCAGCGGCGCGGGCAGGCGATGCATGGCGGCGGGGAGGGCCAGCAGGCGCGCGGTGGCGCTGTGCTGCCAGGCGCTGAGGCGGCAGGACAGGAACGGCGTGGATGTGGGGCCGAGGCGCTGCAATTGATCAAAACTGACGGTGGCGGTGGAGGTTAGCCCCAAGTCGAGGAGGAAATCCTGTCGGCTCCAGACGCCGGGGTCGCGGTAGGTCTCCGGCTGGAGCAGGCGAACGACAGCGCGGATGCGGTCGCCGCATTGGAGAGGCTGGGCGGCGGGCTGAGTGGATGTGGCGGCGTTTAACGGCCAGCGCACGGTGAGACGGATGGCGCCTGGGGCTGGAGCTTGTGTGTCGGTGTCGTCGGTGACGAGTTCGAGACTGAAGACGCGCAGGTCGATGCGCTGGGAGGGGCGTTGGGGTTGCGCGGGTTCGTCGAGATTCTCTTCGATTTCCGAGCGGAGCGGGCCGGCATCGACGATGGTACCTTCGACGGTGCGGAGGAGGCCGTCAGAGAGGGCGGCGATTTGCGGAGCAGCTGCGGGTTGGGGCTCCATTTGCGCGCACCATGCGCCGAGCAGGCACCAGAGCAGGGCCAGCGGCAGCCAGGCGATGCGCTGCGCGCGGAATGCGGCCAGGGCGCAGAGAACGGCCGCGAGGATGAGCGCGATGAGCAGCACGCTGGGGCGCAGCCAGAGCCAGTGGACGGCGGTGATTCCGAGGGCAAAGAGCCAGGCGGCGTGGAACAGAGGGATGGCGGACGGTCCGCGGAGCGCAGGACGATCGAGGCTTGGCCCGAAGCTGGGGGACTGGGCTTGCATCGCGGCAAAAATTCAAAAGGATTCTATGGGCGACAAGCGTACTGCATTTTTTCGATTGGCGATAGGAAAGGGATCACGGGCGAGAGGGATTGTGCGTGGGTTGTGGCGAACGTTGACACGGAGAGCGGGCGGATTGTTCAGATCGTTTTGCTCCAGCGTCCGGTAAGCTGGTGTTGACGTTTTTTGCGCGATGGCCCGCCAGACGCGGTGACCGGAAAGGGGAAAATGATGCCAATGATGACACGACGCACACTGATGAGGAAGGGCGGTATGGCGGCGTCGGCCGCGGGACTCATGGCTGGCGCGCTTCCGGAGGCGGCTTTGGGTGAGGGCGATGCGGGCGGCGTGTTTCACGTGTTTGCGTTCCAGTGGAAGCCGGAGGCGACGGACGAACTGAAGGCAAAGGCGGAGACGGCGATCCGGGCGTTCCAAGGAAAGATTCCGGGGCTCGAGGAGACGCATGTGGGCGCGAACATTTCGCCGCGCGGCAAGGGCTATACCTTCGGCGGGATTATGCGGTTCAAGGACAAGGCGGCGCTGGACGCGTATGTGCTGCATCCGATGCACCAGGCGCTGCTGAAGTGGCTGGTGCCGCTGATCGATGCGATCGAACTGGACCTTAACGCTTGAGAGAGTGCGGCAGGTGAGCGGGTCAGGCGCGGCGGAGATGGACGATGGTTTCCAGGTGGAAGGTCTGCGGGAAGAGGTCGGCGAGGGTGACGGACTGGACGGCGTAGCCTGAGGCGATGAGGGCGCGGAGGTCGCGGGCGAGGGTTGCGGGGTCGCAGGAGACGTAGACGAGCGCGGGGGCGGCGATTTGGGCCAGCAGTGCCGTGATCTCCGCGCCGAGGCCGGTGCGGGGCGGGTCTACGATGATCAGATCGGGGACGATGAGGCCGGGACGCCCGGAGGCGATGCTGGCGCGGAGGAAGTCGAGCGTGGGGGTGGGCACGGCTGTGCCGCTGGTTCCCTGAAGGTTGGCGGCGAGGGCTTCGACGGCCGATGGGGCGGATTCGACGGCGACGACGCGTTCGAACCTTTCAGTGAGCTTGCGGGCGAAGAGGCCGACGCCGGCGAAGAGGTCCCAGGCGAGGGCTCCGCTTTGGTTGGCGGTGACTTGCTGGACCAGGCCGTCGACGAGCCAGCGGTTGACCTGGAAGAATGCGCCCTGATCGACGCGATAGTTGAAGCCGGCGGCGGGGTAGGCGAGGGACGCGCTGCCCCATTGAGCAAGAGTGCGTGCAGGATGGCCGGGGCGGCCGTCGGAGGCGAGTTGTGCGCCGATGAGGGCGGGGATGCGCCCATGGAGAGCGCGGGCAAGCGGTTCGAGGTGGATTCCGGCGGTGGCTGGCGCGAAGAAGGTAGCGAGCAGGGCGGACTCGGCGGGATCGCAGAAGAGCAGGGATTCGGCGGGCCGGAGATTGGGCGGGACGCGTTCCAGGATTTCTGCCGCGGCCTGGGCGGCGGCGAGCAGCAAGGGCGCGGCAATGGGGCACTGGGCGATGGGGATGACGGCGTGGGATTTGCGGCCGCGGTAGCCGGGGCGGCCGGAGGAATCGAAGGCCAGGCGGATGCGGTTGCGGTAGGACCAGGGATTGGCGGCGAGGACGTGGATTTGGTCCGGGGGGGTGACGCCGCCGCGCTCCAGGGTTTCGCGGAGGATGGACTGCTTGAAGGCGAGCTGGTTCTGGTAGCCGGTGTGCTGGTAGTTGCAGCCGCCGCACGCGCCAAAATGGGGACACGCGGGCGGGATGCGCTGGGGCGAGGCGTTGAGGATTTCAACGGCTTCGGCGGTGGAGTAGCCGGATTTGTTCTGAGTGATGCGGATGCGGGCCTGCTCGCCGGGGAGGGTGAGGGGGACGAAGATGGCCTTGCCTTCGACGCGGGCGAGGAACTGGCCGCCGTAGATGGGTTTGGTTATTTCCACGATTTGCGAGTGGGCCGGGAGGGTTCCGTGGTCTCCCACCCTTGCGCCGGAAGGCACGCGACAGGATGGGGCACCCAGGTTTTTGGGTTGTCCAGGCAAAGACGCGGGTTGAGGCTTGCGGCGCTTCATTGCTGGCTCATGTAGAAGAGACTGAGGCGGGGCAGGTTGTAGTGGACCAGGAGCTGTTTTTGCACGAACTGGTGCTCGACCTGGCGGAGTTGGACGGCGCCCATGCGGGCGCGGTAGGGGGCAAGCTCACGGGCGGCGTGCTCTTTGAGGCGGACGAGCAAATCTTCAGGAGCCGCGGCGGTGAGGGCGGCGTAGAGCTTTTCTTCGAGGACGGTGAGGATGCGCTCGAGGGATTCCAGGTCCTGGGCTGCGGCGGTGTCGCTTGTTGCGGCGCTATCGCTGGATGCAGCGCTGGTGGTGTCGGCGCGGACGGCGGCGGCGAGCTGGCGGAGGCGGGTGGCGGTTGCGGTACAGGCCTCTGGGGCGACGGTGGCAGCGTCGAGAGCGGTTGCGGCGGCTTCAAGATGGGCGGCGACGCGGTCGTGCTCGAAGCCGGACTCGCGAGGGGTGGTTTCCGGGCTGGGCGCGGCGGTGCCGATGGCGGCTTCGCGGAGTTCCTCGGCGGCTTCCATGACGGCCTGCGCGCACCACGCGAGGCCGTTGATGCGCCGTGGGCGCCCTTTCCTTTGCCTGGCGTCGTGCTTATCAAACGCGGCGTCAATGCCGCGCAGGGCGGCTTCGAGGGGGATGCCGGCTTCGCGCCATGTCTCGATCAGAGCCCAGTCAAGCGTGGAGAGCAGCAGGAGCGCGCCGCGGCGCTGCTGGAATCGCTCTTCGATCTCGGTGAAGTAGTTGAAGTAGTTGAGCACGGTTGCCCTGGTTGGCGAGTGAATGCGCCAACGTTGAGGATACCGGAAACTGCGGGGAGTTTTGCCATTGCCCGGCGAGCGTTCGGGTTTCGGGTTCGAGCGCGGGGATTCTTGATGGCATTTGTTCGGGCAGGGATGGAAACGCGGCTCGATCGTGATCGTGCACGGCGGGGGCGCAGTGTATGGTCAATCTGAGCTTGTTGCGAGATTTTTTGCGGTGCGAAAAAAGGCCGTATGACCAGGGGAGGGACTGAAGGCGTGGGTGGATTGGGAACGCGGAATGGGCGATGGATGGGAAGGATGCTGGCGGCGCTGTTGCTGTGCGGCGGCATCCTGAGCAGTGCGCAGAGCAAGGACGCGAGTGCGGGGCTTCCCGATTCGCCAACGCCTGCCGGGCGGTCGATCGAGGATCTGAATTACAAGGGTGGGGATGCGGCGATGCCGCCGTTTGCCGACAGCCTGATCGACATCAATTCAGGATTTCGCCAGGCTATGTTGCGCAGGGGGCTTGCGTTCCGCGTGATTACGGGGCCGCAATACACGGAGAACATGCTGGCAGGGCCGGTGGCCGCGGAGAGCCAAGTGTATGTGGGGCAGCGGGAATTCGGGAGCATCTATGTGCAGCCGATTCTTTCGTCCGACCTTCGTCAACTGCACCTGGAGCATGCGCAGCTGTATATGGGTGCGGTGTGGAACTGGGCGAGCTGGAATCCGGCGGGCCCGAAGGCGCTGCAGCTGTGGGCGCTTTATTTCTACAAGGAACTCGGCAAGGACCGGGTGGAAGTAAAGGCGGGGTACATTGCCAACAACATGAACTTTGTGGGTCTGTTTGTGGGCGGATCGACGGCGACGGGCGCGCCGGGCGTGTATGCGGTGCTGCCGTACGAGGCGGGCATGTCGTACTTTCCGCTGACGGCGCCTTCGTTCAACGTGCGGATTCGCGGGCCGGAAAATATCTATGTCAAGACCGCCGCGCAGAGGAGCATGGATCCGGACGGAGGGCCGACGGAAGTTGCGCGCAATCACACCGGGTTCCGATTCGATCCGCACGGCGACAGGCTGGTGCTGATCAATGAAGGCGGTTATCTGCGCGAGGCCAGCAAGGATGCGCACGAGGCATGGTTTCGCGCCGGGGCGATCTACAACACCACGCTCTATACGAATGGGAGCACGGGGCAGCAGCAGAGCGGCAACTACTGTGCCTATGTGCTGATGGATGGGCAGCTGACCAGGACGGACCGGGAGCATCCGGCGCATGGGCTCTATGCCGGTGGATCGTTCATGACGGTGCCGGACACACTGAACTCCTACGCCCGCTACGACGAGGCGCGGTTCTACAAGGAGGCGCCGGTGCGGGCACGGCCGGGGGATGTGGCCTCTTTCGTCCTGTCGCACACGGGGTACAGCAAGGTGTTTACCGACAATCTTGTGAAAGAAGGCAAGACGGTATGGCGGTCGGGAACAACGGTGACGGGCAGCTACTCGCTGCGCGCCTCGCGGGGCGACTATGTGAGCCTAGGGTTGAGCTACGTGGAGGGGCCGGCGATCACGCCGCGGGTTGCGAATGCGCTGAACTTTATTGCGAACTGGAGCTTGTTTTTCTAGGGGCGCGGGGGCGCGGAGTGCGGTTGCGGTCGAAGAGGATGCGGAGGCCGTCGAGGGTGAGCATGTCGTCGATTTCGGCAATGTAGCGGGAGTCGGGGGCGATCATGTGGGCGAGGCCGCCGGAGGCGATGACGCGTGGCCTTTGGCCGGGTTGAGTTTCGGCGAGCTCGGCGACGATGCGGTCCAGAATTCCATCGACGAGGCCGATGTAGCCGTAGTAGAGGCCGCTCTGGAGGTGTCCGACGGTGTTGGTGCCGATGACCTTGGCGGGGCGCTTGATGTCGACGCGGCTGAGGCGGGCGGCGCGGGAGAAGAGGGCTTCCGCGCTGAGGCCGAGGCCGGGAGCGATGATGCCGCCGAGGTACTCGCCGCGGGCGGAGATGACCTCAAATTTCGTGGCGGTGCCGAAGTCGACGACGATGCAGGGGCCACCGTACTTGGCGAAGGCGGCGACAGAGTCACAGAGGCGGTCTGCGCCAAGCTCGGTGGGGTTATCGACGAGGACGGGCATGCCGGACTTGATGCCGGGCTCGACGAAGAGCGGCTCGATGTGGAAGTAGGTCTGGCACATCTGGCGCAGGGTGGAGTCAATGGGCGGGACAACCGAAGAGATGATGATGTGCTTGACCTGGGCGGGGTCAATGCCCTTCATGTGGAAGAGATTGATGAAGAGCGCGCCGTACTCGTCGGTGGTTTGGGTGCGGTGGGTGGTGAGACGCCAGTTGGCGGCGAGGGTGGGCGGCTCCGCGGCGAGCGAGTAGAGGCCGAGCTTGGTGTTGGTGTTGCCGACATCGAGGGCGAGAAGCATGGTGTTCCTAGCTTAAATCCGATGAGCCGGCGGCGCGCAGGCCTCCGGTGTGGACGGTGACGGGACCGCTTTCAGTTTGGACGAGCAGGAAGCCGTTGGGGTCGAGGCCGGCGGTGACGCCGGTGCAGGCTTGCGGGCCGTGCACGTGGACCGGGCGGCCGTGGACCCAGGTGGACGCTTGCTGGACGCGGCTTGGAATGGAGTGGATGGCCGCGGGATCGAGGAGGCCAAGCGCCTCGCGTTCCAGGGATTTGAGCAGGGCGACGAGGAGGGGCTGGCGGGGGTTGGTGGACTTGGTTTCGAGGTCGAGGGAGGTGGCGGGGGTGGCGAGATCGGGGGCGAAAGCGCGCTGGTGGACGTTGATGCCGATGCCGACCACCACTGCGTGGGGCAGACCTTCGGGCGAGGTTCGCGACTCTACGAGGATGCCGCCGACTTTGCGGGGGCCGATGAGGAGGTCGTTGGGCCAGCGGAGGTCGACTGTGAGGTTTGAGGTGGCGGCGATGGCGTGTGCTGCGGCGAGTCCGGCGGCGAGGGGGAACAGCGGGAGACGGGCGGCGGGAAGGTTGAGGCGGAGCAGGACGCTGACGTAGAGGCCTTCCCCGGCGGCGGAGTGCCAGGCGTGGTTGTCGCGGCCGCGGCCGGCGAGTTGCTCATCGGCTAAGTAGACGGAGCCGTGGGGGGCTCCGGTGCGGGCGGCCTGGAGGGCGTCGGTATTGGTGGAGCGAGTGACGGGGGCGAAGTGGAGCTGGCCGGCAAAGATGGTGCCGGCGAGGGCGGATTCGAGTTGGGGGAGATCGAAGGGCATCGGGATCTTCAGAACAGGAGCGATGTGTCGGATGTATTGCCTCGGGTGATAGAGCCCCGGGTCATTTTTTGCGGCATTTGCGGCACGACTGAACAGCTTGCGGAAAAAGCAATCTCTTGGCTAAGAGGCCTCGAAAACCGTCCCTCAGTGGCTAAAGCCACAATGAATTGGCTGCGTCTGCGGCACGACTGAAGTCGTGCCCTTTCAAAACAGAGGCTTCTACTGAGTTCTTGGGCAAGCTATTGAAGTCGTGCCCTTTCAAAACAGAGGCTTCTACTGAGTTCTTGGGCAAGCTATTGAAGTCATGCCCTTTCAAAACAGAGGCTTCTACTGAGTTCTTGGGCAAGCTATTGAAGTCGTGCTCTTTCAAAACAGAGGCTTCTACTGAGTTCTTGGGCAAGCTATTGAAGTCGTGCCCTTTCAAAACAGAGGCTTCTGGTGAGTTCTTGGGCAAGCTATTGAAGTCGTGCCCTTTCAAAACAGAGGCTTCTTCTGAGTTCTCGGGCAAGCTATTGAAGTCGTGCTCTTTCAAAACAGAGGCTTCTACTGAGTTCTTGGGCAAGCTATTGAAGTCGTGCCCTTTCAAAACAGAGGCTTCTACTGAGTTCTTGGGCAAGCTATTGAAGTCGTGCCCTTTCAAGACGGAAAAATCCGCGGGAAAACATGCGGTTTACTCGGCGAGGATGGTCATGGAGATGTTGGCGGCTTTGGCGGAGTTGGTGAGGGCGCCGACCGAGATGAAGTCGACGCCGGTTTCGGCGTAGGCGCGGATGGATTCAAGGACGATGCCGCCGGAGGCCTCGGTGGGGATGCGACGGGGATCGGGTCCGGGTCCGGGGTTGGCGGCGATGGCCTGCTGGATGAGCACGACGGCGCGATGCACCTGGTCGGGTGTCATGTGATCGAGGAGGATGGCTTCCGCGCCGAATTCAAGAGCCTCTTCCAGTTCCGTGAGGGAGTGGACTTCCACCTGGATGCGCTGGCCGAGCTTGCGGCGCTCGCGGGCGCGGGTGAGGGCGGCGCGCAGGCCGCCACCGAGGGCGACGTGGTTGCTCTTGATGAGGATGCCGGAGGCGAGGTCGATACGGTGGTTGGTGCCTCCGCCGCAGAGGACGGCATATTTCTCCACGGCGCGCAGGCCGGGGACGGTCTTGCGGGTATCGAGGACGCGGGCGTGAGTGCCTTCAATGGCGTCGACAAATTTGCGGGTGAGGGTGGCGACGCCGCTGAGGTGCTGGAGCAGGTTGAGGATGACGCGCTCGCAGCTGAGCAGCATGCGGGCGTTGCCGCGAATGATGGCGAGCACCTGGCCCTGGCGGGCCCGGACGCCGTCGAACATTTCAGGATGGCTGATGACCTCAAAACGGGTTTGCGCGGGTGGGCGGGGGTCAAGGCGGGTAAAGATCTCAAGCATGCGCGGCACCGCGCCCAGGCCGGCCACCACCAGGTCCTGATGCGCAACGATGGACGCATGGGCGCGCAGGTCAGGATCAATGGTGAGGTTGGTGGTTGCGTCCTTGGCGGCCTGGTCTTCAACCAGGGCCTGTTCCAGCAATGCGTCGATGCGGTGGCTCTTCCAGTCCATGATTCTTCTTTCGGGGAGTCAGGCGTGCGGTTGGTGCTTCCTGCGCAATAGAAAGTTATAAATGACCTTCTTGACGCTGTCATCTACCTCGGCGGCGAGGGTGTAAAAGATGGTTCCGTCGCGGCGGTGGATCTGGAGTTTGTAGTTGGGGCGGGGGCCTTGCAGCTTGTCGGCGAGTTGCTGCCAGAAGGTGAGCTTGCCATCGGTGCGGCGGTCGGTCAGGGTGACGTCGCCGAGCGCGGTGTACCAGAGGAGCGAGACGATGTTGAGGGGGTTGCGGACGATGATGGCGTGGCTGGCGAGAAGCAGGAACGACGAGAAGTAGCCGGGCGGCGATCCGGGGCGGGGCAGGTCGACGATGGCGAGCGGGGTGTGCTGGGGGCCGAGGTGGTCGCGGATGATTTGGTCAACGTAGGCGGGGAAGTGCGGCGCGGTGAAGCAGCCGGGGGCGTTGCCGAAGGTGATGGGCGGCGGGTCGATGGGTTTGGTGAAAAGGGTGGGCGGAGGCAGATCGACGGGGTGGTCGTGGTGCTCCGTGAACTCGCGATAGGCAACCTGGATGCGCTTGAAGCGCTCTTCGGCATCGGGGCGCTGGGCGGGGTCGCTCTCAAAACGGTCAGGGTGCCAGCGCCGGGCGGCTTCGCGATAGGCTTTCTGGAGGTCTTCTTTTGTCTGGTTTGCGTCGGGCAGACCAAGCGTTCGCGCGTGCTGAAGGCATTGGGTGCAGACGCAGGGCATTCGCTCAGGGTTCCTTGGGCAGGGCGGCCAGGGCGGCGCGGGCTTTTTCGAGCAGGAGGCGGGTTTCGGCTTCCTGCTTTTTGAGGCCTTCGACGACATGCGGTGGGGCTTTTTGGCAGGAAGGCTTTCGTTGCCGAGTTGGCGCTCGGCGGAGGCGAGGCCTTTTTCGTATTTGGCGATGTCCTTTGGTGAGGCGGTCGCGCTCGGCTGGGACGTCGATTTGCTTTTCGTAGATCGACGGCCACGTCGAAGGCCGGCGTCCAATGCTGCAGATAACCCTGGCGGTCAAGTCGTCGACGAAGCGAAATTCGAGGACTGCGGCGCGAGACGTCTCGACGATGTCGCGATTGGCTTCAGCTGTCTGTACTGCAGATTCCAGCTCCATGCGAATCTCGACGGGAACGATGGACTTCTTTCGAACGCCGAGATCTTTGCGCAAGCACGAATCCCGGCGATGAGTTTTGGAGAAGCAGCATCCGATCGCTGATCTGGCTGCGATTCATATCGGCTCGTCGCTCGCGGATAACGCGTCAGTGCGATCGACTTGGCTGGCGGATTTCCGTCGTACACCGCGTGCCAGATTCTTCAGTGAAAAAGGGCATGAAGGGCGAGAGCAGGCGCAAGGCGGCTTCAAAGACCTGAACCAGCGTGGTCAGAGCGCCAGGGCCGCTGCTTTGTAGTCGGTTTCGGAGAAGTCAAGGCGGAGCTTGACGATTCCAGGTACCAGTCGCAGAAGCTGCCCCAGAAAAACTGATAGATCAGGTTGGCGGCGTCGTCGAAGCGATAGTTTTCGAGGCCTGCGTTGACCTTTGCGGCGGTCGCGTGCAGTTCGGCGACGATCCAGCGGGCTTCGAGCGGGGCGTCTGCGGCGGCGGTGGGCATGGAGCCGAGAGCGGCGGGATCGACGGTGATGCCGAGTTCGGCGGCGCGGTCGACGTTCTGGAAGAGGAAGCGGGCGGCGTTCCAGATTTTGTTGGCGAAGGCGCGGTAGCCTTCGGTGCTGGCTACGTTGAAGGCGATGTCGGTGCCGGGCGAGGCCATGGACGCCAGCGTGAAGCGCACCGCATCGGTGCCGTATTGCTTGACGATCTCGATGGGGTCGATGACGTTGCCCTTGGTTTTGGACATCTTTTCGCGGTTGGCGTCGCGAACGAGGGCGTGGATGTAGACCTCTTTGAAGGGGACCGAGTTCGCGAGAGAGCGGGGGCTGCCGTCTTCTTCGGGGACTTCCTGGGCGAACCAGATGCCGAGCATGATCATGCGGGCGACCCAGAAGAAGAGGATGTCGAAGCCGGTGACGAGGAGGCTGGTGGGGTAGAAGGTGTTGAAGTCGCGGTGGTCGGCGGGACCGACGGCGGGACTGCAAGATGCAGGTCCTTCGACTCGCTGCGCTCGCTCAGGATGACAAGGAGTGAAATTTGGCCAGCCGAAGACGGAGACGGGGAGCAGGCCGGAGGAGAACCAGGTGTCGAGGACGTCGGTTTCCTGGGTGATCCTGTCTGAGCCGCAGTGGGAGCAGGCGGTTGGGTCGGCAGTGGAGTTGGGCGCGGGGACGGTGATCTGGTGGCAGACGGAGCAGTGCCAGGCGGGGATGCGATGGCCCCACCAGAGCTGGCGGCTGATGCACCAGTCGTGGATGTTTTCCATCCAGTTGAGATAGGTTTTCTCGTACTGCTCGGGGGTGAAGTTAATGGCCTTTTTGCCGTCGGGGCCGGGCTTGACGGCGGCGATGGCCTTGTCGGCGAGGGGCTGGATTTTGATGAACCACTGGGTGGAGAGGCGCGGCTCGACGACGGTTTTGCAGCGGTCGCAGTGGCCGACGTTGTGGGTATGGTCTTTGATGCCGGCTAAAAGCCCTTGCGCTTCGAGATCGTGGACGATGCGCTTGCGGGCGACGTAGCGGTCGAGTCCCTGGTACGCGCCGCCTTCGGCGTTGATGTGGCCGGTATCGTCCATCACGTTGATGGAGGGGAGGTTGTGGCGCTGGCCGAGAGCGAAGTCGTTGGGGTCGTGGGCGGGGGTGACTTTGACCGCGCCGGTGCCGAAGTCGCGGGTGACCCACTCGTCGAGGACGATGGGGATTTCGCGGCCGAGCAAGGGCAGCCGAAGCTTTTTGCCGTGGAGATGGAGGTAGCGCTCGTCTTCGGGATGGATGGCTACGGCAGTGTCGCCGAGCATGGTTTCGGGGCGGGTGGTGGCTACGGTGATGAATTCGCCGGTGTCATTTCCGGCGTCGTCTATGACCGGGTAGCGGATCTCCCAGAGGTGGCCTTTGTGCTCGTCGAAGACGACTTCGAGGTCGCTGATGGCGGTTTGGCAGCGGGGACACCAGTTGACGATGTAGGCGCCGCGGTAAATGAGGCCCTGCTCATAGAGGCGGACGAAGGCTTCACGGACGGCGACGGAGAGATTGTCGTCCATGGTGAAGTATTCGCGCTGCCAGTCGACGGAGGCGCCGAGGCGCTTCATCTGGCTGAGGATGGCGCCGCCATAGTGGCGTTTCCACTCCCACACGCGCTCGACGAAGGCTTCGCGGCCGAGCTGCTGGCGGCTGGTGCCTTCCTCGGTAAGCTGGCGCTCGACCATCATCTGGGTGGCGATGCCCGCGTGGTCGGTGCCGGGGAGCCAGAGGGCGCGGCGGCCGGACATGCGACGCCAGCGGGTGAGGATGTCCATCTCCGTCTGGTTGAGCATGTGGCCCATGTGGAGGCGGCCGGTGACGTTGGGGGGCGGGAGCAGAATCGTAAATGGGTCGCCGGCTGCCGGAGATTCCGGGTTGGGCGTGGGTTGGGCGAAGAGGTTTTCGCGGACCCAGTATTCGGCCCAGTGATCTTCAATGGCGGTGGGGTCGTAGGCTTTGGGCAGGTCGTGAGGCATGGGGGTTATCCGGCGAGCCCCCGGTCTACGCGGAACCGTCTTCAGGAGAGGGTTATTTGCGAGGGGACCACCCCTCACTTTAGCAGATTTGAGGTTTAGAGCCAGTGCGCGGGATTCGTGGTATCCCACCCATATCACGATGAGTTTGCGAAATGCAGGTTCTTCGACTCCACTTCGTTTCGCTCAGGATGGGTGGGGCACATGGGATTGGCCGTGGAACGAGAAGTTACTTGAGGCTGATGGCGGCTTTCAGTGGGAGCTTGTCGGATGAGCCGCCGGCCATGATGGTGTAGTCGCCGGGGACGAGGGTCCACCCGTCCTTGTCTTCGTCGAAGATGGACAGGTACTTGGGGTCGATTTCGACTTCGACGGTCTTCTTTTCACCGGGTTTGAGGGTGACTTTGGTGAAGCCGACGAGGCGTTTGGGCGGCTCCTGGGCGCTGGCCGGGAGGGCGGCGTAGACTTCGGCGATCTCCGCGCCTTCACGCGTCCCGGTGTTGCTGAGGGTGAAGGAGGCCTTGACCTTGCCGGTGGCCTGGTCGCGGGTGACGGTGAGGCCGGCGTAGTGGAAGGTGGTGTAGGAGAGGCCGTAGCCGAAGGGGAAGAGGACGGGCTTGTTCTCCGCGTCGTACCACTTGTAGCCGACTTTTACGCCTTCGTCATAGACAACCTGGAAGGGCGGCAGAGCCCGGGACCAATCCTCCGCAGCGCCGATGCCGGGGGCAATGCCCGCGGATCTCGGTGGGGGCTGGGTGACGGTGGGGTGGGGCAGGTCAGCTTCGGATTTGGGAAAAGTGTTGGGCAGCTTGCCAGAGGGGTTGACGGAGCCGAAGAGGACATTGGCGAGGGCGTTGGCGCCGTCGGAGCCGGCGTACCAGGCTTCAAGGATGGCGGCGGGGGCGTCGACCCAGGGCATGGTGACGGGCGAGCCGGACTCGATGACCACGACGGTGTGGGGATTGGCGGCGGCAACGGCGGCGATGAGCGCGTCCTGGTTGTTGGGCAGCGAGAGCGAGGGCAGGTCCATGCCTTCGCTCTCCCACTGGTAGGCGAAGACGACGGCCACGTCGGCGGTTTTGGCCAAAGCGGCGGCGGCGGCGGGATCGTCACCGGAGTCAAACTTGACGGTGGACTGGGGCGCACGGGCGACGATGGCTTTGAGCGGGGAGGTGGGGAACCAGACCTGTTCCTGCCAGTGGGTGGCGCCCTCGCCCGGCTTGGCGATGGCGTTGCCTCCGGGCGGGTCGACCTGCGCCGAGCCTCCGCCGGAGATCATGCCCACGTCAGAATGCGCGCCGATGACGGCGATGGTGTGGAGGCGGGCGGGAACGAGCGGCAGGACCGCGGCCTTGTTCTTGAGCAGGACAATGCCGCCCTCTTCAATTTTGCGGGCCACTTCCAGGCCGGTGAAGGGGTCGACGACGCCGCGCTGGCGGGGAAAGTCGATGACGCCGGCGGCAAACATGGAGCGCAGGATGCGGTGCACGTGCTCGTCGAGCTCGGACTGGGGGATGGTTCCGGCTTCAACCGCGGCCTTGTATTTGGCTTCATAGAAGGTGCGGCCGGGTTCCTCGTTGTCGAGGCCTGCGGCGGAGGCTTTTTCAGTGGAGTGCGTGCCGCCCCAGTCAGAGAGAACGAAGCCGGGGAAGTGGAAGTCCTTTTTGAGCACGTCGGTGAGAAGCCACTTGTTTTCGCAGGCGAAGTCGCCGTTGACGCGGTTGTAGGAGCACATGACGGCGTCGGGATGGCCATGGGTCGACGCCGATTTCAAAGGCCAGCAGGTCAGACTCGCGGGCAGCGCGGTGGGAGATGGTGATGTTGACGGAGTTGCGGCCGCTCTCCTGGTCGTTGAAGGCGTAGTGCTTGATGTCGCCGATGACGTGCTGCGAGCGGGTTCCTTCAATGAGGCGGGCGACGAGGGTTCCGGCCAGGATGGGGTCTTCCCCTAAATACTCAAAGGTGCGGCCGTTGCGGGGTTCGCGGGTCAGGTTGACTCCGCCGCCGAGCGTCATGTTGTAACCCTGGGCGCGCAGCTCTGTGCCGATCAGCTTGCCATATTCGTAGGCGGCATCGGTGTCCCAGCTAGCGGCGGCGGCCACGTTGGCAGGCAGAGCGGTGGAGTAGCGGCCGTTGGCGCCGCTGGAGCGCACGCCATAGGCCGCATCGCTCATGTCGATGCCAGGAATGCCCAGGCGGGGGACGCCGACTTCATAGCCGACGCCGCGGTTGGAGGGCATGTTTTCCTGAGTCAGCGGGTCTTCAGTGGGCATGCCCACGCCATGCAGCACGGCGATCTTCTCATCCAGCGTCATCTCCTTAAGCACCAGGTCGGCACGCTCGTCCGGAGAGAGGCTCAAGTTCATCCATGGGCCGGTGGGTTTGGGCGGCTGCTGGCGGCGCTGGGAAAGAGCAGGGAGTTGCAACAGGGAGAGAGAGAGGAGCGTGAAGGCTGCGATGAAGAACCCGCCGCGCACTGGAAGATGTTTCATAGAACCCTCGCTAAAACGTTTGTGTACTGGCGGAACAATCCTATCAGCACAAAGGGAGGGCTGCCGGAAAAGTGTGCGGCGACTTTTCGGGAGGGCGGGAGGTTGGCAGGGATCGGGGGCAGGGGCCGGCCTGGAATTCGAACAGCGACGCTGATGAGTGTTCCTTCAGGCGTCTTCGCGGCGGGAACGCTTGGCGACGTAGAGAGCTTCGTCGGCGGCGGCAACCAGGAGGCGGGAATCCGTGTCGGGGGCGGGGGACAGGCAGGCGCATCCAACGCTGACTGAGGTTCGTGCTATCCGGCCGGGCTCAAGCTCCAATTCCAGCGCAGCCACCGCGGTTCGGATCCGTTCGGCGATCTCGTGGGCGCCCTCCAGGTGGGTATTGGGAAGCAGAACCGCGAATTCGTCTCCGCCCAGGCGCACCGCAAGATCGGACGGCCGGAACAAGGAGCGTTTCAGGATTCTGGCAATCGCCTTCAGGCATTCGTCGCCAGCCGGGTGGCCATAGAGGTCGTTGTAGGTTTTGAGGTAATCGACATCCACCATCAAGAGGGAGATGCGGGAGCGGTCATTGGCGGCATTACGCCAATGGGTTTGCAGGGTTTCCTCAAACCCCCGGCGGTTGATCAATCCGGTGAGCGGCTCGGTGGTGGCCAGGGCTTCTGCTTCGCGGTAGGCGTGCATCAATTGCTGGTGGTCGGCAACACGCTTTGAGACATCGCGGATGACGCTGACCACCTCGCGGGCCTGTCCGGTGGCTGGGTCGCGCACCAGCCGGGCGTTGGATTCAACCCAAAGATAGCTGCCTGACTTGAGCAAAAAGGGGTAGGTGGTTACCTGCTGTGACGGATGAACGGCCAGGCTCTGCCACATCTCGTCGAAGCCCTCTTTGTGTTCGGGATGAACCAGCGCCCTGAGGGGATTGCCGGTGAGTTCCGCTGGAGTCCAGCCGGTAATTTCCAGGACGGAAGGGGAGAGATAGCGGGCGAAACCGTCGAGGCCGGTGCGGACGATGATGTCCTGGGAATGCTCGGCGAGGACGCGGAAGTTTGCCTCGCTTTGGCGGAGTTCGATCTCCAGCCTGCGCCGGCCGGCCAGGGCAGCCCCAACGGCATAGACCATGCCCACGAGGACGAAGATGAAGCCGTAGAGGACGACGACGCGCTCGGAAAGAGTGCCGCTGCGGACCAGGGTAAAGGGCCCGCGTCCGTTCAGCGTGTAGTAGACAGCGGGAATGGTGACCAGAAAGACGGCGGCCGCGGAGCCGGAGGTTCCCAGGCGGAACATGACCAGCGAGAGAGCGGGGAAGAGAAGGAACGAGATGGGTAACTCGTTTTGCCGGAATACGAGAAACGCAGTTGCGCCCACCATGGTAAGCAGGGCGATGGTCTCCAGCACCATTTTTCTGGCCGCGATGGAGCGGAGTTCTTCTACGCGGACGGCCAGGCCGAGCGGGGTCATGATGGCCATGCCCAGCGAGTCAGAGAAAAACCATTTTCCTTCAAAGCTGTGCCGGGTGGAGGCGTCCATGGCCGGGGCGATGGCCGCAGCCAGCAGCGTGGAAACGGCGCAGGCAAGAACGGGGCCGAAGAGAGCGATCCAGCCCAGCGTGGACAGGTGCGCAATGTCCGGACGTCCCTTGGTCTTCCAGGCGATGAGCACCGCGGCCAGGCTGACTTCGATGACGTTCAGCAGGGAGTAAGAAAGTGATGAGAGCATGCTGATGTGCATGCCTCTCGGCGCCAGGAAATCGACTGCGTGGATGGCTGTATTCAGGAGCAGATTGAGACCCAGGAACCAGGACCAATCGCGGCGCGGATTGACCAGGAGGATGGCCAGCAGCACACCGTTTGCCGGCCAGATTCCCTGATCGGGCAGGCCGGCGTACAAGTCCAGGCTGCCATAGGCGATGAGGGTGACGCAGAGGGAGAGCGTCAGGATGCGCACGGCGCGGCGCCAGCCGGAGGCCCAGTCCGCAGAAAACACCCCCATTGCGGCGATGGGCTGCTGCATCGCTGCAGACGACGAATTGGGAGAGATCTCCGGCACGGTTCGAGCTCCGAAACTTCCCGGCATTATCGCAAGCGCGGGAGCAAAGACATCCAGTCGGTTAGAGACGTTTTGCTTTCTCGAATTCGACTCATGAACTGATATCCGATTATGCCTGAAACTCTGGTTGTCGCTGTAAATCAGGTGTGGGTCCGCGAGAGGTTCGACCCGATGGGGAAGCTGACTTGATTGTAATCGGCTGCGCGCGAGCGGTACATCACCCGTGCAGGAGAATTTATAGCAAAACAGCGTTCTCTGCGTGCCGACATTGCCGGAGGCGGACACCCGCGCACAAAACAAAGGCCGCGCCCGGATGGGGAGCGGCCTTTGCGATGAAGAGGAAACGGGAGGCTAAAACGGATTCAACTTGGCCAGGCCCTTCTTCTTTTTCTTCTTGCTGGAGGACTCCTCAGCGGAGTCGACCTTGGGTTTCTTGGTCTTGCCGTTGTTGGCCGTTGCAGTTGCGCCGCTGCTCTTGACTTCGTTGACCTGGTCGGGGGCAGCGGCCGGCTTCTCCGCAGCGGGCAGGGCAGTGTTGACCGGGCCGACGGGCTGGAGGACGGCGTTGGGGTCGGCAGCCGGTGTGGAGGGTGCGGCGCCGGAAGGTGCGGAGACGATTTCAGCACTTACGCCACTGCCGCCCGCGGGAGGAGCAAGCTGCAAGGGCGCGGAGGAGGGTTGATCGCTGCGCGGCGGCTCGTTGGGGCTGGCCGGGGATGCAGCGGCACCTGCCGGAGCAGGAGGTTTGCCGGCGTTCATAGCCTCGGTGAACAGGGCCACGTTTTCCCTGGTGATGTCCGGGGCCAGCGTGCGCTTGGGGTCTTCCAGCGACGGCTCGCCGACGTGGACAGCTTCTACCACGGTGGGCCCGTGCTTGAAGATGTCGAGGGTCTTGTTGGTGATGCGTACGGGCTGGCGGCTGCGTTCCTCGGCGTCGTTCTCGGCAACCGATTCCTGGGTGGGTTCGGGAACAGGGCGATTCATGGCCACCAGACGGTCGCGGGCGTCTTCCACGTGGGGCGCCATGGGGTAGCGGGTAATGACCCTGGCGTAGGCCTTTGCTGCCCTATCCATATAGATCGCGGTCAGCCGCTCTTTGAGCGCGCCAGGCAAGTTGGGCTGCAACCGAATGCGGTGCGCCTCGCCGGCATAGGCATCGCCGATGCCGAGCAGCGCCTGGTCGCTTTTGGAGAAGAGCGGATAGGTGTCGGTTACGGTCTCAAGGCGGGCGATGGCGGCGCCAAAGTTCTCGCGGCTCTCGTAGTAGAGCCCAATCTCGGACTCGCGCTCGGCCAGCACTTCCTGCACATCGCGCAGCTTCTGCTTGGCGCGGGGAACCAGCGTGGAGTCAGGGAACATATTGATCATGTTCCGGTATTCGAGCTCAGCCCGCTCGGCGTTGTTGGGGTCGCGGTCGGGCTTCTCCATCTGCTCGTAGTAGATGTCGGCCACCTTCATCTGTGCTTCGGCAGCTTCAGGGGCGTTGGGGAAGAAGGTAATGAAGTCCTTGTACTCGGCTTCGGCCTGGGTGAGGGCAGCGGTGCCGCCTTCCTTGAACCAGCTATCGCCCACGGCCAGCTTGGCGCGCATCCGGTACTCGGATTCGGGATAGGTGTTGAGCATGGTCTGCAGGTCAAGGCGGGCAACGTCGAAGCGGCCCTTCTTCAAGGCGAGCATGGCCTTGTCGTAGAGCTCCTTGTCAGGCTGCTTGGAGTTAACGCCTGCCAGCGGGTTCGCGCTCAGGTCCTGGTTCTTTTTCTTCTTGGGTTTCTTGTCGGCATGAGCCGCGACCGCGGTCAGGACGAGAAACGAAAGCGCAACCGCGGCAATCTTGTTGGACAACCGGTTCATAAGCCCTCATAGCGGCGCCGGGCGTGGAGTGGCCCTGCACCTGTTTCCGAATACTCTAGAATCTTACCCGCTGCCTTCCGGCGGGGTCATTCGCCGGCTGCCTGGCGGGCCGCAGCCAGCAGTTCCCGCGCATCCTGCTCCGGGCGGCCTGCGCCGAAGACGGCGTTTCCGGCCACCAACAGCTCCGCTCCTGCTTGGACGACCTGCGCCACGGTATCGTGAGCCACGCCGCCGTCCACTTCGATTCTAAATGCCAGCCCCAGCTGCCTGCGCAATTCCGCCAGACTGGCGGATCTTTTTCAGGCTGAATGGGATGAATTCCTGGCCGCCGAAGCCGGGATTGACGCTCATGATCAGCACGTGGTGGACCATGGGCAGGATTTCCACAAGGAGATCGACGCGGTGTGGCGGGATTGAGCACGACTCCCGGCTTCATGCCGTGGTGGGCAATGAGTTGCAGGGTGCGGTGCAGGTGGGTGCAGGCTTCGTAGTGGACGCTGACCCAGTTTGCCCCGGCATCGGCGAAGGCGGGGATGAAGTCGTTGGCATTCTCGATCATCAGGTGGCAGTCGAGGGGCAGGCTTGTGGCCTTGCGCAGGCTCTTGACCACGGGTGGGCCGATGGTGATGTTGGGCACGAAATGGCCATCCATGATGTCGACGTGGATGACGGTGCCGCCGCCGCGCTCGGCCGCGGCCACCTGATCCGCCAGGTGGGCGAAGTCGGCCGACAGGATGGAGGGAAGCAGCTCAACCATGGTGGTTTCAGGGGGTTGCTTTGGGCAAAACTCCCTGCCTGGACAAGTGTATCAGCGGGGGTAGGCGGCCGTCTGTTGGGCAGCGGCATCGGGACGAATTCGATTTTCCGCTTGAATGTGCGGTGCGAATGTCCTCTTGCACCCAGGTTGGAGTGGATCAAGTCCGATGGGAACGGGATTGCTTATTTGGCGGGCGGACTGACTTCGCGAAGGGCCGCGCCAATGACCGCGCCCGGGCCCGGTTCCTGCACGAAAACAACCAGCCGGAGATTCCTGGGATCCAGGCCCGGTTTGAGTTTGGCCTGAAAGTCACTGCTGAAAGGTTTTCCTTTTTCGAGTCTTCCCACACGCACGAGATTGAGCGCAACGGCGGCGTGGGTGAGGCGGCGGCCGCCGTTTTCACCATGCAGGACCTTTGACTCCGCGTGGTCGAGAGCGATGACCGCGTAGACATCGGCATTGTGCCTGGCCAGGGCTCCGTCGGCGTCGATGTGGGCGTGGAGGACGGAGGGTGAATCGCTTTCAATGTGCAAATCGCCGATGCTGACAGGAAGTTGCTGCGCTTTGGCCGCCTTCAGCAAGATCTGAGACACCTGCTCCGGCTTGTAGAGATCGAATTCCGTGGTGCCATTGACAATGAACTGCGGCGTGTAGGGGGAGTCGCCTGCCAATGCGCGAACATAGGCGGCCTGCCGGTTGCTGAACGAACCGGAGGAATAGGGGTCGGTCCAGCCCTCGTAGTTCCAGTAGTCCACGTGCTCGCTGAGCACGATTGCCTGTCCACCGGGAATGGGTTGCAAGAGGTCCAGTTTTTCCAGGAAGGCATCTGCCGGGGGGCAGCTGGAGCAGCCCTCCGAGGTAAACAGCTCGATGAAAACGGGCGTGGGGGAATGCGGCGAGGCGGCGCTCTGCGATTGGCCCATCAGCGACGCGCATGGGAGCAACAAGGCTGGCAGGAGATAATTCGCACTCACGCGAACCAGGGCGGTTTCGATCATGCTGGATCGAGTCATTGGGGACCATCCACGGGCTGGAGAGCGTGAAATCAGCTTGAATGCTGGTTAGGGAATACGCCTCCGGCCGGGCCTTCTGGTTGATTGGATTGGACTGGCGGCTCATTCGTTACAGGCCTTCGCGGTTTTTCTCCAACCGCTTGAGCAGGATGCGGCTGCGGGCGCGCATGGCGGGGGTTCCACTGCGGCCCTGAATGCGGAGCAGGTCGAGAACGGTGGGGAGCAACGCGGGGTCGTGGCGGGTGAGATCGGCGAGGCCCTGCAAAGCGGCGGTTTTGACGATGGAGGACGGGTCGATGAACCAGCCCTGAAGGGTTGCGGCGGCGCGGCGGGCCTCGGTCGCGGTGAGGGGCAGGCGTCCGATGGTGAGGGCCAGGTTCCAGCGGGTCTTCTTCAGCACGGTCTCCGGCAGAAGACCGAGGAGCGCCTCTTTTGAATCGGCCAAGATGCGCGCAAGATGCAGGGAAGGCGTGTGGGAGATGCGCTCCAGCACGTCGGCGGCTCGCTGGGATACGCCGGGGTCGTCGTCCCAGAGGTGCTCGATCAGGCGGCGGGCGAGCTGGGGTTGAGTTTTGATGAGCTCTACGATTTCGACGACGCGGCCGGCAGAGAGCGGGTGCCTGCCTTCAGCGAGAAGCGAGCGGAGTGGCGGGGCTTTGGGCATGGAACGGGATTCCGCCTTCATGCTAATGCGGGAGCGGGGGAGCTGTCGTCAGATACGGGGTGCGGAGAGCGATTTGGCGGCGACGCGGCCGACTCCGCGCAGTATGGCTTTGATGGGCCAATGGCCTTCTGCGTCAGGGAAGAAGATTTCGCCGGTGCGGCGGACCTCCGGGCGGTAATACCAGCGCTTGAGCAGGGCCAGGTGGCCCTGGCGGACAACTGCGTTGGGCGGACCCGCCGGGACGATGAGCTTGTCGAGGACGGATTCGAGGCGGGATTCGAGCAGGCCGCGGGGGAGTTTGGATGCTTTGCTTGCGGGTTCCTGCGGATCGCCGGGAAGATCTCCCTCGGGGGCTAAAGCCCCGGCTGATTCTGCCGGCGGCATGTACGGGCTGAAGCCCGTACCCTTCAAGGTCGCTTGCTCTGCAACATCCTGATAGGAAGGTCGCGAAGGCTGCCCGGGAGCTTCCGGGATGGGTTCGATGGCGAGGGGCTGGGCGAAGAGGGAGGTGGAGCCGGATTGCTCGTTCTGGATGCGCATGCCGAGGGTGGAGAAGGCGACGGGGCCGCGGAGGCGGGCGTTATCGAAGAGGAAGACGGCGACTTCATCGGGGTTGGCGGAGGCCTGGAGGATGACGGCGCGCAACTGGCTCATGGGGCGGACGAGCTCGGGCGCGAGGGCGCGGACACCTTCGACGCGCTGTACCTGGGCGTGGAGGGCTGCGGCGGCTTCGAATTCCAGGTTGGCGGAGGCTTCATCGCGCTGGGTGCGGAGGGTGACGAGGCGGCTCTCGCCGCGGGTGGCGAGGAAGCGCTCGACAGCTGAGGATTCTTCCTGGTAGCGCTCGTCGGTGCAGCCTTTGTAGCAAGGCGCGAGGCACATCTTCATCTCGGAGTAGACGCAGCCGGGATAGGCTGGGGTCGGGATCGAGATCAAACGTGCAGCGGCGGAGGAGGAAGAGCTTGAGCGCCTCGTCGGCGAAGCGCTCGGCGGCGGCGCGGGACTGGAAGGGGCCGTAAGCCCAGTCGGCTTCGCGCTGGCTGGGGCGGTTGGTGACGGTGATGCGCGGGTAGGCGTTGGAGCCGAGGTAGCGGATGAAGGCGGGCGCGCCGAGATGCATGCGTTCGAGAGACTTTGGGCCGTAGACGGTTTGGAGAAGCTCGAATTGGAGAAGGAGGGACTCAAAGTCGGAGCCGGTGAGGCGGAACTCGATGCGGCGGACGCGGCCGGCGAGTTGCAGGCGGCGGGGATGTTTGGGGCTGGGTTGCAGTAGGCGTTCGAGGCGGGCGCGGAGGTTGGGAGTGCGGCCGATGTAGGGTTCGGCGTGGGCTTCCGCGCCATAGAGGGCGAAGACGGCGGCGGACGTGAGGGCAGTTCGACTAGCGCGGCCCTGGGGTCGGCCGGGTCAAAGGGCAGCGATTGGGTGAGGGCGTCGCCGGGCACGGGTCAGGCTCCGGCGATGGTCATGCCGTCGATGCGGAGGGTGGGCGAGGCGACGGAGCCGCGGAAGACGAGGTCGTTGCCGATGGCGGTGACGTTCATGAGCATATCCGCCAGGTTGCCGGCGATGGTGACTTCTTCCACGGCGTGGGTGAGCTGGCCGTTCTCGATCCACAGGCCGGTGGCGCCGCGGGAGTAGTCGCCGGTAACGATGTTGGTGCCGAAGCCCATGAGGCTGGTGACGTAGAGGCCGGTCTGCGCATTTTGCGATGATTTGATCGGGTGAATCAGCTGCCAGGCTCGAGATAGAGGTTGCCGCAGCCGATGCCGGGCGTTCCGGCGAGGCCGCGCGAGGCGTTGTGGGTGGATTTCAGGCCCAGCTTGCGGGCGGAGTAGGTGTTGAGCAGGTAGGTTTGCAGGACGCCGTTTTCGACGACGACGGTGCGCAGCGAGGGCAGGCCTTCGCCGTCGAAGGGCGAGCTGCCGAAGCCGCCGGCGCCGTTGGGGAGCAGCATGGCGTTGTCGTCGACGATGGTGAGGGCGGGTGCGGCGATCTGCGTTGCCGAGCTTGCCGGCGAGAAACGACGCGTGACGCCAGATGGAGTCGCCCGAGGCGGCTTCAAAGAGGGAGCCGATGAGCGAGCGGGCCACCTCAGGGGCGAAGACGATGGGGACGCGCTGGGTGGGGACTTTGCGCGCGCCCAGGCGGCGAAGGGCGCGGCGGGCGGCTTCCTTGCCGATGGCTTCCGGCGATTCGAGATCGGCCAGGCGGCGAGCGCCGGACCACCAGCCGTCGCGCTGCATCTTGCCGTTGGCGTCCATGGCCAGGGGCGCGGCGGAGACGCCGGCGTAGCTGGTGCGGTAGCCGCCGACAAAGCCGCGGGAGTTGGCCATGACCTTGCGGCCGGTGGCGGCGTCGAAGCTGCCGCCGTCGGAGTTGGTGATGCGCGGATCGGCGGCCAGGGCGGCGGCTTCGCAGCGGCGGGCCCACTCGATGCGCTCCGGTCCGGAGAGCGAGTAGACGTCGTCGAAGTAGAGGTGCAGGTCGCCGGGAACGGAGCCGAACTCGGCGGTTTCCGGCAGGCCGGTGAAGGGGTCTTCTTCGGTGACTTTGGCCAGGGCCATGGCGCCTTCGACCAGCTGGCGGATGCCGTCGGGGGTCAGATCGCTGGTGGAGGTCGAGGCGGAGCGGGTGCCGAGAAAGACGCGCAAGCCCAGGCCGCGGGAGCCGGACTCCTTGAGGGTTTCCACCTCGCCCATGCGGACGTTGACGCTGAACTCATCGCCCTCGCGGACCACCGCTTCGGCGTCGGAGGCGCCGGCTTTGACGGCCAGGGCGACGACGTCGGCGGTGAGGGATTCGAGGTCGAGCGTGGTCTGGTCGAGGGCGGGGACGGATTGGGGCATGGGTCAACAGTAACAAAAGAGGCGGACGGACGGCGCGGGGCCTGGGCGCGGGGCCGTCGCCTCCGTCACTGAAGGCGGGCGGAGGATTTGCTATGGTGAGGGGAGCGATTTGAGGGGTGGCATGATGCGGCTGGGCAAGGGAATTCTGCTGGGAGCGACGGTGCTGGCGGCAGGGATGGCGTGGGCGCAGCAACAGGGCGCCGATCTGCCGACGATGGTGCAGGCACAGGCAGGCGACGCTCGCGCGCAGTTCCATATGGGGCTGGCGTGCCTGACCGGGCAGGGCATGGCGCAGAACTACACAATGGCGAGGGCCTGGTTTGAGAAGGCGGCGCAGCAGGGTTTGCCGGAGGCGGCATTCAACGTCGGAGAGATGTACGAACAGGGTTTGGGCGTGGAAAAGGACGACTCCGCGGCGGCGCTCTGGTATCGCAAGGCCGCCGATCAGGGATTCCGTGAAGCGCAGTTCAGCCTGGGAGTCTTGCTGGAGGCAGGGCGCGGGGGGGCAAAGGACCCGGCGCTGGCCGCCGAGTACTATCGCAAGGCCGCCGATCAGGGGCTTGCCGCGGCGCAATTCAATCTGGGGATTCTTTATGACTACGGCCAGGGGGTGGCGCAGGACCCGGCGCAGGCGGCAGAGTGGTATCGCAAGGCCGCCGAACAGGGGCTGGCGCGCGCCGCGTACAATCTGGGCTCGATGTACGCCATGGGACAGGGCGTGGGCCGCGACCAGGCGGAAGCGTATTTCTGGCTAGGCGTGGCCGCGGAGAGCTGGAGCGGGGAACAGCACGAGCAGGCTGCGAAGGCCAGGGATGCGTTGGGCGTCCGGCTGACCCCGGAGCAATTGGCCGCGGCGCAGCTGCGGGTGAAGAAGTGGATGGAGGAGCGGGCGAAGTAGAACAAGCATCGACCGCCGCGCCTGTGGCCGGTCTCTGCGCGCGGCGAGGCCAGGCATAACGATCACAAGACGATTGATCTGGCTGGCATCGTGTTTCCATGAACCGGGGGCGCTTTGCGCGGCATGCGCAGCGGATGGCGTTTCTGGATTAACGCAGACGCGATTCTCACAAGTCCTTACCACCGCCTCCATGCATCCTCGCCATCGACGTAGGGCAGCCTGATTCCTACCCATTGATAGTCTCCATGAGACATAGATCCTTAAGGTTCTGGATCCGCTCCAATGGCTCCCACTTTAGGGTCAACCTGGTAGCACGGACTTCTCACCGGGAGAAGTCGAAGTTGTATTCCAATCCAGTGAATTGCGGTCAACGATGGAGATGCGGACATGCATCAACGGGCCGCACAAGGAGACAAGCCCATGCACGCGACGGTCTGTAAACTTCCGGACGTTTATCGCAGCCCCCGATCAGCGCATTCGGTGGGAGCGGTTCCGGCTTCCTCAAAACAAACGGACCGCATGGACGAAACAGACGAGCGGGACGGAAGCTGCGCGAAAGGCATGATTGTTGCATTGAGCCTGGAGGCTGGAGCCTCGCTGCTGCTGTGCGTCGTGTGGCAGGCCTGGCACTTGATCAGGTAGACAGACAGAAAGCCGGTCTCGCCCCAGGGTGTTGATCGCGATCGCGCGTTGAGTCCGGATACAGGATCCCGCGAATCGGTGTGCCGCCCGGCACCATAGTTTACCTAAATTCATCGAGAGAAAAGTGAGTAGAGCGGGGCTTATCGGCAGGAGTATTGCCAATGCTCCGTCATTCGTCCAGCACGATGGTTCCCTGGTGGTAGACGTCACGCCGATTCCAAAATTGGTGTTGTTCCCGAATCACCGGCTAACCGGAGTTTGCTCGATTTTCGGCCTCCAGAGGAGTCGCCAGCAGGGAAAATCGGGGTTAGAGACGGTTTGCCGACAAACCGACCGTCACCCGGAAATAGTGCCGGGCCATCACAGATTCATCGACACAAACGGTGCTAGACTTTTGCCAGCAAGAATCGGCCCTTCCGGGACGCGCTTGAAAGCACTCTGAAGGTCAGCTTCAGAGGATTGCTGGTTGCATTATGTTGGGCACTCAGAAATCTGTCTCTCGTCTCACGGTTGTAAATGTTCGAGAGGTTTGAGTTCGGTTTCATCAAGGCGAGCGAGGTAGTGCCGGTCGAACCCAGGGCTTTTCGGGCTCTGCTGTTTTTGCTGCACAATCCCCAAAAGCTCTGCATTCTGACAAATCATTTTATGCCTGGACTCGTAGAGAGATAGGGCGAATGCAGTTCGGAATGTGTCAACGAAAGCCAACTTGACCGAGTCGGAAGGAGAAAACCATGAAACGGATTGCCTTAACCATGCTGGCGCTGGCAGTTGCTTTTACTTCCGGATGTAACACCGAGCCGCAGAAAAGCGTTTATTACCTGATCGCTACTAACGTGACGCTGCCCTACTGGCAGACGGCAGCAAATGGATTCAACAAGGCGGCAGCGGAATACAAAGTGACGGCCAAGGTTGTCGGGCCGCAGAGTTACGACCCGGTGGCCGAACTGGATGCTCTGCAACAGGCGGTCCTGGCCAAACCTGCGGGGATTCTGATCTCAGTTTCCGATGTGTCCACCCTGCAGCGGGAGATCGACCTGGCCGTTCAAGAGGGCATTCCGGTCATCACCATCGATTCCGACGCATCTGGCAGCCGCAGGCTTTACTTCATCGGAACCAATAACCTGGAAGCTGGACAGCTTGGCGGAAGACGCCTGGTCGAAAAGCTCGGCAACAAAGGCAACGTGGTCTTCTTCAGCATTCCGGGCCAGCCAAACATAGAGGAGCGGCTGAGGGGCTTCAAAGAAGTTCTGGACACCGCGCCGGGTATCAAGATTGCGGATATTGCGGACATCAAAGGCGATGCCAGCACCGCCTTTGACAAGGCCCAGCGCTATATGGCCCTCACCGGCCCTCAGAAGATCGATGCCTTTGTGTGCCTGGAAGCGGTTTCGGGAAAGCCGGTTGCCGACGCCATCAGGCGGGCAAAACTCCACGACCGGGAACTCATCACCTGGGATGCGGAGCCGGGGACCCTGGACGCAATCAAGGACGGAACCATCGACGCTACCATCGCGCAGAAGCCATACACGATGGGCTATTTTGGGCTGAAATTGCTTTACGAGGTGTTCCACGCTCCGCCTCCGCAGCTCAACAAGGACTTTCGGTCGGACTTTTACTCGCCTTATCCCGTGTTTATCGACACAGGCACAACGTTGGTGGACAGGAGCAACGTCGATCTTTTCCTCTCCGTGACCGCGGCACACCAATAGACTGTCTTTGCTTTGTTTGGCAAGTCAGGGACGACCGCCGCAGCGATGCAACGATTGTGCCCTCTCCGACGCGTTATGCCTGGATGATCGGCAACCCGGAAGCAACGTGAGCCAGATCGCGTTAGGGACGAGTAGGCGACAAACCGGCCGGAACACCTCAAACGCATTCCCCAAACCCTTGCAAATGCTTTTGTGGCAGACTGAACCCACGATGCTGATTGAGATTTGGGAACGCTTGCGCGGGTTCAACAACTGGACGGCGGCCGTGGCAACGGTTCAATCTTCAAAGCTCACCCCTGTCAGATTCGGGAATGTCAGGCCGGGGAGAGATGCGAGTGGACAGACGATTGGGTGGCAGCCGGTGTGCAAGATCGTGCGGGAGGATCGGCATTGCATCCAACATACGGCAGAATTTGAAGGATTCGAAGAGTCCCCGCTCTATCAACTAACAGACGGGGACACGGTCAAGATACGATTCAACCCCAATAAACCCGCCGAATACTACCTGCCTGGCGTGCTCCAATCAAAATTGGCTCGGACATGGAAATTGGGAGTCTGGGCCGTTTTGGCCATCTTAGTTCTCATCGGGTTTGTTGTTGTGTGGTTCGGACCCAGCATTCTCAACGCGTTTTCTCGTTGATCGTATGCGGGGTGATGCCTGGATTACAGGCTAACCGGAACCTCCGACGCGACGCGAAAAACAGGTGAAAACGGACGGGATTCTAATTGGTCTCGCCCAGGCCCATCAGGTGGTCTCTACTCGCTATCTTCCAGTTCCGCCGACGGTCATTTTGTCCAGCTTGATGGTGGGCATGCCTACGCCGACGGGGACGCTCTGGCCGTCTTTGCCGCAGGTGCCGATGCCTTCGTCCAGCTTCAGATCGTGGCCGACCATGGAGACGTATTTGAGGGCTTCGGGGCCGTTGCCGATGAGCGTGGCGTCGCGGACGGGGGCGGTGATTTTGCCGTCTTCGATCAGGTAGGCTTCGGAGGCGGAGAAGACGAATTTGCCGTTGGTGATGTCGACCTGGCCGCCGCCGAAGTTGACGGCGTAGAGGCCGCGCTTGACGGAGCGGAGGATGTCTTCGGGGTCGTCGTCGCCGGCCAGCATGTAGGTGTTGGTCATGCGCGGCATGGGGATGGACTGGTAGCTTTCGCGGCGGCCGGAGCCGGTGTTGGCAGCGCCGGTGAGGCGCGCGGAGAGCTTGTCAGTGAGGTAGCCGCGCAGGATGCCGCCTTCAATGAGCGTGGTCTCCTGGGTGGCGGAGCCCTCGTCGTCGACGTTGAGGGAGCCGCGGCGGCCGGCCATGGTGCCGTTGTCGACCACGGTGACTTTGGAGCTGGCGACGGATTGGCCGATGAGGCCGGTGAAGGCGGAGGTCTTTTTGCGGTTGAAGTCGGCTTCGAGGCCGTGGCCTACGGCTTCATGCAGCAGGATGCCGGGCCAGCCGGGGCCGAGGACGACTTGCATCTCGCCGGCGGGGGCGGGAACTGCGCCGAGCTGGAGGATGGCTCCGCGGGCGGCTTCGCGGGCCAGGCCCTCCGGGCTTTTGGACCCGGTGAATTGATCGAGGCCCGCGCGGCCGCCGCCGCCGGCAGCGCCCTTGGTGGTGATGGCGCCTTCCTTGGCGATGACGAAGACGTTGAGGCGGCAGAGGGGCTGGGTGTCGCTGGCGAATGCGCCGTCGGATGGCGGCGATGAGGATGCGGCGGAGTTCTTCAGAGTAGCCGGCGCGGACCTGGACGATGCGGTTGTCATAGGCGCGGGCGGCGCGATCGGCGCGGAGGATGAGCTCAAGGCGCGCGGCGAGGTCGAGATCGAAGCCGCCGAGTGGGACGGGATAGAGGTCGGCGACGGGGGCTTCGACGAAGCCCTGCACGGTCTGTTTGGCGGGGCCGGAGGCGATGAGGGCGGCGGTGCGGGCGGCGTGGAGCAGGCGCTCGGGGCTGAGATTGTCAGTGTAGGCGTAGCCGGTGCGCTCGCCGGAGAGAACGCGGATGCCGCAGCCGGCGCTGGTGCCCTGGCGAGGCGGATTTGACGATCTGCTCGTCGACGCCGAGCGAGGTGGCCGTGACCGACTCGAAGTAGAGGTCGGCGTAGTCGCCGCCGGCGGCGAGGGCCTCGCCCAGGCAGCGCTCGAGGAGGCGCTCGGTGATGCCGAATTTCTCAAAGAAGTAACGCTTGTGGCCGGTGACCGGGGGAAGGCGGCCGGATGTGGTCATCGTATTTTCAGTTTACGCTGGCGGCCGCGGTTCGGGGCAGCGCTCAAGCCGCTGCGCCTTTCCCACGTTGAAACGGAGTTCCCCGGCTAGTGCTTTTCTTGATGCGTATGCGGGAATGCTCTTTCCCGGGCGCGGCGCCCATGCTACATTCGTGCCATGAAAAAGATGCTTGCAGCAGCCCTGCTACTGTTGGTGTTCGCCAGCCCTGTGTTCGCGGCCGGCCATCACCATCATCACCACCACCATCATCACCACGCACACGCCTAAGTCGAACCCCGGTTCCACCGCCGCACCCGCGCGGAACCGGGCCGCACTTTTTATTGCATGCCGGCACGGACCGACAGCCTAAAAGCTGGTAGAGTTCGAGCCATGATGGAATTGGACGATCTCCGCTATCCAATCGGGCGCTTTGCTCCGCCGGCCAGCAGCCTGCCGGGCACACGCGCCGCGCATATTCAAACACTGCGGTTGCTGCCTGAGCGGCTGCGCGCTGCGGTGAGCGGCTTGAGCGACGCGCAGCTGGATACCCCCTATCGCGATGGCGGCTGGACCGTGCGCCAGGTGGTGCACCATGTGGCAGACAGCCACGCCAACAGCTACGTCCGCTTTAAGCTCGCCCTTACCGAAGACTGGCCCACCATCAAGCCGTACGATGAAGCCGCCTGGGCGAATCTGGCGGACAGCCGCTGGCTTCCAGTGGAGATTTCGCTCAACCTGATTGAGGCTCTGCATGGGCGCTGGGTGGGTCTGCTGGAGTCGCTTTCCGACGAAGACTTCCAAAAGGGCTTCGAGCATCCGCAGATGGGCCGGCAGAATCTGGCCAAGTCGCTGGCGCTCTATGACTGGCACTCGCGCCACCACACGGCGCACATTACCAGCCTGCGTGCGCGGCAGGGCTGGTAAGGCGCATGGCCGACGGGGAAGCAGGTCCCTCCGCAGAGCAGCTTGCGCAGAGCATTGAAGAGTATCTTGCCGATCACCCGACGGCGGCGGTGCTGGAGGATGGGCGCGTGCTGTTCGACATGCGCACGGCGCGGTACGCGGTGAGCGAACAGCATGGGCGCTGCCTGCTGCAGTTGTGGAGCGAAGAACGCAACCTGGTGCGCACTGTGGTTGAGCTCAAAGAGCGCGCGCAGTGCCTGCGCGTGGTGACGCGGCGCATGGGCGCAGCCAAGCCGCAGGCGCTGGAACTGGCGCCGACCAGCGACCGGCGCACGCCGACGGCTCGCGAGGCGGCGCGGCGCAACTATCAAAGGCTGCTGGAGCGGGTGCTGACGCGCAGGTTCCTTGGCGCGAAGGTGGATGGACTGCGTTCGGCCATGGATCTGGAACATAGCTTTGGTCCGGCCTACGTGCGCGGACGTCTGCTGAAAGGCACGGCGGCGGAAGCGGTGATCGGCGTGAGCGAGGCCGAGTCCGGGGCGATGGTGGACGGCATTCTGACATTGGGCATTCTATGGCTTGACCATTGCAGGCAGAAAGGCGATGGGCGACGGCATTTTGGTGGGCTCAAGGTGGTTGTGCCGGCTGGGGCCTGGAGGACCACGGCGGAGAGGATGGCCTGGCTGAATCACGCGGCGGCGGAGTTCCAGCTGTTTACGCTGGACGAGCGCAGCGAAGAGCTGGAGGCGGTGGATTTTCGCGACACTGGGAATCTGGACGCGCGGCTGGTGCATGCCTTTTCCGCGGCAGCGACTGTGGAACGATGCCGGGCAGGAATCGACAGGCTGATGGAGCTGGTCCCCGACCTGGCTCGCGAGCGGGTAGAGGTGCGCGCGACTTCAGCCAGCGAGGTGGGCCTGCATCTGCATGGGCTGGAGTTTGCGCGGGTGCGGCATGGGTTTGCGGCCAACAGCTTTACGCGTGAAGACGAGATTACCTTTGGCGCGGGCGCCAACGAGACGCCGCTCACCGAGGAAAGCGAAGCGATGTGCCGCGAATTGCTGGCGCGGCTGTTTCGAGGCCGGCGTCCGGATGGGGCGCACACCGACCCGCTGTTCCGGATGCAGCCGGAACGGTGGCTTGAGGCGGAGCTCCGCGCGGGGATTTGCGAACTGCTGCCCGGCTTGAGGCAGGACCTGATCTACACGCAGGTGCCGGCTCTCTCCACCGGGGACCGGGGAATGCTGGACCTGCTGACGCTGGACCGCGACAACCGTCTGACGGTGATTGAGCTTAAGGCCGACGAGGATCTGCATTTGCCGCTGCAGGCGCTGGACTACTGGATCCGTGTGCGTGCTCTGAATGCCGACCGGCGGCCGAGCGCGGGCAATGGCGGCGGGCGCGCGCTTTCGGCCTTCGAGCGGCAAGGATACTTTGGAGGCGCGGAGGTTTCCGAGTTGCCGCCACGGCTGTTGCTGGTGGGGCCGGCGCTGCGCATACATCCGGCCAACGAGCCGGTTCTGCGCTACCTTTCGGCGCAGATTGAGTGGGAACTGATTGCCGTGAGCGAGCACTGGCGGCGCGCGCTGAAGGTGGTCTTCCGCAAGCACAGCGGGAGCGCCGGCCTGTAGATCCCCATCGCAAATCGACGCACTTGAGCCCCGCAACCCCCTGCACCGCAGTAATTCTTTTTAGGCTCTCGCGTAAGTGTCCTCTCATTATTGGAAGTTACCTGTGTAAGTAACTAAGGTCCGATGAATTGCCCGTGCGTAGCACAGTGCATGGAGCGAAAGTGCAATTCACATTACAGGTTCTCCCCCATAGATTTGGAAGAACGCTAAAGCTGTTTGTGGCGCACCTGAAGTCTTTGATTCGCAAGGAGAATCCGTTGACTGCTCCCTCCCGCTCCAACTGTATCCAGCCGCTTCTGAAGTCGGCCAGCCTTTTAATTCTCGGCCTTGTCTTTCTTCCAATTCAGCCTTTACTGCACGCACAGGGAGCTGGTTACTGGCACACCAGTGGCAGCCAGATTGTGGATGCGAACGGCGACATTGTCCGGATTGCGGGAATCAACTGGTACGGCTTTGAGACAACCGACGAGGTTGCTCACGGGCTGACGTCCCAGGACTACCACGAGATTCTGAACACCATCAAGGCGGAGGGATACAACACCATCCGACTGCCGTTCTCGAACCAGATGGCGGAGAGCCCGATCATTCCGTCCGACATTGCGACCAGCAACGCCACGGGCGCTATCAACACCGACCTGGCAGGGTTGAACTCGCTCCAGATTATGGACAAGATCATTACCGCTGCGGGAGCCGATGGTCTGAAGGTCATCCTGGACAACCACCGCTCGGAGGCTGGGAACAGCAACGAGTGGAACGGTTTGTGGTACACCAGCGCCTATCCCGAGAGCAACTGGATTGCCGACTGGCGGACGCTGGTGACGCGCTACTCGAGCTTCAAAGACGGGAACGGGAACCCGATTGTGATTGGCGTGGATGTGCGCAATGAGCCGTACACCATGGTGGGCGGCAGCCCCAGCGGCTCTTGCTGGACGGGCGACACCACGACCGGCGGCTGCCCGACGACAAACACAACAAACAACTGGCCCGCGGCCGCGACACGCGCGGCGACGGCGATCCTGGCCATCAATCCAAACCTGCTGATTTTTGTGGAGGGCGTTGACTGCTACAGCGGCAGCTGCGACTGGCAGGGAGGAAACCTTTCAGGCGCGGGCCAGTACCCGGTGACACTGCCGGTGGCCAACCGGCTGGTTTACTCGGCGCACGATTACGGTCCGGACCTCTACGGCCAACCCTGGTTCAATGGGAGCACCACCAGCGCCAGCCTGCAGGCGGTGTGGACCAAGAACTGGGCATACCTGAGCCTGGATGGGACGGCCCCGGTGTGGGTGGGCGAATTTGGCACCACCAATGTAAGCACCGATATTGAGAACAGCGCCGCCGGCAGCCAGGGACAGTGGTTTTCCTCGCTGGTGGGCTTCCTCGAGAATCAGCCGGGCATCAACTGGACCTATTGGGCGCTGAACGGCGAAGACAGCTTTGCGCTGCTGGACAGCGACTACGACGCTGCGCCGGCAAGCGCGCTAAAGCAGCAGGAACTTGCGTCCATCCAGTTCCCGCTGACCGGGCTCAGCGCCAACAGCCCCGCCTGCGCGGCTGCACCTGTGACGCCTGCGAGCCTTGCCGCGAAGAGCACATCGGTCTCTTCAATCACTTTGACGTGGGGCGCAGTCGCGGCGCCGGCGAATTGCTCAGTGAGCTACACGGTCTACCGCGCGACGACCAAGGGATTCACGCCTTCATCAGCGAACCAGGTCGCCGTGAGCCTGACGGCTGCAAGCTATGCCGACAGCGGTTTGGCGGCATCCACACCGTACTACTACGCGGTGGAAGCTGTGGATGCGCACGGCAGCTCCGCGGCCTCCGCGCAGGCCACGGCAACGACGGCAGCGATTCCTGTCTGCGGCGCGTCTCCTGCCAGGCCCGGCGGTTTTGCGGCCTCGAGCACGTCGGACTCCTCCATCAACCTGGCCTGGACAGCAGTTGCAGCGCCGGCGAATTGCTCAGTGAGCTACACGGTCTATCGCTCGACCACCAAGGGATTCACACCTTCCTCGGCGAGCCAGGTCGCCGCGAGCCTGACGGCTGCAAGCTATGCCGACAACGGTTTGGCGGCATCTACACCGTACTACTACGCAGTGGAAGCCGTGGATGCGCACGGCAGCTCCGCGGCTTCCGCGCAGGTCACGGCAACTACGAAAGCGATTCCTGTCTGCGGCGCGTCGCCGGCCAAGCCGTCCGGTCTTGCGGCCTCGAGCACGTCGGACTCCTCCATCAACCTGAGCTGGACGGCAGTTGCAGCTCCGGCAAACTGCTCAGTCAGCTACTCTGTGTATCGCGCCACGAGCAAGGGCTTTACGCCTGCCGCGAGCAACCAGGTGGCGAGCGGATTGACGAGCGCGGCGTATGCGAGCACCGGCCTGACGGCCTCCTCGACTTACTACTACGCGGTGGAAGCCGTGGATGCGCACGGTAGCTCCGCGGCTTCCGCGCAGGCAAGCGCAACCACGCCGGCGGCGCCCAAGCAGACCTCGGCGTGCCACGTGGTGTACACCGTCACGGGCAGCTGGGGCACTGGCTTTCAAGCGGGTATCGTGATCGAGAATACGGGGACAACCAGTTGGAGCAGCTGGACGCTTGCGTGGGCCTTTCCCAACAACCAGTCGATTACCGACTTGTGGGTGGGCGCGGAAACGCAGAGCGGTGAATCGGTGACTGTCTCCAACGAGAGCTACAACGGAACCGTTGCTGCTGGCGGCAGCGTGCAGGGATTGGGGTTCATTGCCAGCTACAGCGGAACCAACTCCGTGCCGGCAAGCTTCAGCGTGAACGGAGTTGCCTGCAAGTAGAGTGCAGTTCGGCCGGTGTGGTGAGTTTGAAGTCCTGCAAAGAAGCCAGGGAAGGCAAGATGCAGATTCTTCGGCTCACCACCCCGGAACTGAACGACGCTTGGGGCCCCGTTCACGCAGAATGACATCGCCAATTATGTTGTTGATTTCAGACCCAGGACGCTAGAACCTGCTCGCCATGGCGCCATTGAGGCCGTTGAAGGTGGCAGAATAGCGGCCCTCTTCCGTGGCGCGGCGCAGGTGGCTGACGTTCTTCACGCAGATTTCCTCCGGGGTCGGCACGGTCTTCAGAATCTCCATCACCTCGGCAATAAAGGCGGCGAGTGGCATGGCGCGCGGGTCCGCTGCTCCATCCATGAGGCGCGTTTGCACGTAGGGCGGGATCAGCTCGAGCACTTCGATATGGGTGGATTTCAACTGGTAGCGGAGCGATTCAGAGTAGGAGTGGATGGCGGCCTTGGTGGCGCAATAGGTGGGCGTGAAGACGAGGGGCACAAAGGCCAGGCCTGAAGAGACATTCATGATTGCGGCATTGCGCTGAAGCTTCAGGTGCGGCAGCAGCGCGGCAGTCAGGCGGATGGGGCCGAGCAGGTTGGTGGTCACAATGGCTTCCGCGTCGGCAAGATCGTCCTGCTGCGCCAGCAGATTCTCCGCGCGCATGATGCCCGCATTGTTGATGAGCACATTGAACGCCGGAAAGCGCTTTGTGACCTCGGCGGCGAAGGCGCGGATCGCGGCGGGGCTCTCGACGTCGAGTTGCACGGCCTGCATGCCTGGATTAGCGGCAGTGGTTTCTTCCAGGGCGTGCAAGCGCCGTCCGGCGATGATCACCTGGTTGCCAAGTTTGTGCAGTTCTTCCGCCAGGCCACGGCCAATGCCGGAGCCGCCGCCGGTGATCAAAATGGTGTTGCCCGTGAGATTCATGGGTTCCTTCTCCATTAGGTTGTGAAGCTCTCCAAGGCGTCTGCGGGTCAACACTTACGCAGCCCGGAGGGCCAGTGATTCCGTGACGCGTGAGAGCCACGCCAAGCCGAAAAAGACGCCAACTTCTGACAGTGTAAGGAACGGGATACATCCTGGAAAAATTTCTCGTGAAATTGTGATTTGGGACACAGATTTCGATGCCCACGCACCGCAAAATGGAATCGACCTTAGCTCGGTACGCAGTTTTCGGGCCCTGATCATCGACTTCGGCGTGATGCCGATCGCAATGTCTCACGAGAAAGGAATCTACGTGGCGAGCCAAACTCTCAACGAACTCGAGATTGATACATCCGAGTCCTTCTATCTGCGCGATATTCTTCCCGGCGCGGCCTGGGCGCCATTTGGAACGGATGCCCGCGAGTTGCCCAATGACATGGACTATGCCTGGGAAGCCAGGGTAGAGGAAGAAAACTGCCCCAGGGGCCTCATGGTTGCGTTGGGCATTGAGTTCATGGCCGGCCTTGTCGCCTATGGCGTCTGGCACGCTGCGCATTTTATTCGCTAGACGGGTGCTGAGCAGAGCTTTGCTGAGCGGCTGGGCATTTAAGCTGCCGAGACTTTCCCGCGCTGTTTCCTGCGCTTGAGGGCGCTCCGTCCGTTTAAGCGCAGACCGTCTTTCCGCGTTACTTCTTCTCTTCTTCGGCGCGATACCCGCGCCACACATACTCCAGGGCTTCAGGCAAGGTTTGCTGGCGCACGGCGCGGTCCACGTGGCCGGCGTTGCGCGCAAAGACAAACTGATAGTGATAATGTTTTTCCGCAAGCACGCGGGCCATGCGCTCGTTGGCCAGCACCCAGTCGTGCATCTGGTCGTTCATCACGTTGGGATTGAACAGGTCGCGGTCGCCTACTTCCATCCAGATGCGCAGGGGCTTGCGCGGGGTACTGGGGATGAGGTGCTCGTGGAACTCCCATGCGCCGTGCGGGGTTTGCGGATTGGAGGGCCACTGCTGGTTCACATAGGTGCCCGAGTAGGTGAGCACGCGGTGGTAGAGCTCGGGATGGTACCAGGCCATGATCAGCGCGCAGGATCCGCCGGAGCTGCCGCCCATGGTGGCGCGGCCATCGGGATCGTGTGTCAGCTTGACGTGTGCCTCGGCTTCCACGCGCGGCAGCACTTCGGTCTCAACGAACTCGGCGTAGCGGCCTGACAGGGTGTCGTATTCCAGGCCGCGCTCGCTGCCCTGGGCGTCGCCGCTGCCGTTGCCGATGGAGATGGCGATCATGGCGGGAACTTTGTGCTCGGCGATCAGGTTATCGAGCACCGTGAACAGCAGGCGGTCGGGGCCATCGGCGCCCACGATGAATGGCGCTGCTGTGCCCGGGACGTATTGTTTTGGAACGTAAACGGCGACGTGGCGCGTGTAGGGCGCGGGATGGCTGGTGGTGACGATGAGCTTGGCGGGATCGGTGGGGTCGGGCGTGCCGAAGGTGCCGGGGTCGCGGGCGATGCCGGGATAGATTTTGCTGTCCGCGGAGTTCATGGTGAATTCGATTACCGTTCCCTGCGGCACCCCGGGGAGTGCTATTGCCTCCGGCGCAGGAGCGTGCGTGGGGCCGAGGATGAAGTTGCCGTCTTTATCGGCCGGGGCGTTGACGCCGTCGGGGAGTTCCCTGGCTTCGACATAGCCGGGGGTGTGGGGGTCGCGCGTGGGCGGTGCGGGGCGGGGAGGGCGCGGCGGAGCAACTGGAACTGGTGTTGCAGGGGGCGCTGGTTGCACTTGCGCTGTTGCCGGGGATGTGGCGGCTATCAGAACGATCAGGCAAATGGAACACAGCAATCGATGCATACCAGTCTCCACAAGGAATAGTAGACGAGGAGAACCGGGACGGCGAATCTGCTCAACATTTTCGCTGGCCTGCAGGCGCGCGAGGGGGCGCGGATGCAGGTGGCGGCGCAGGCAAGATTGGCTCCCGCCCTTCGGCGGCCGCGGCGACCGAAGGGTGGGGTACCAAGCTCCGGGTCACCCGGCAGCGCACTTCACTTCTTAGACGGATTCTTAGCAAGATCTTTCGCGCCGTCCAGGTGCTTGTGCAGCGTGGGCAGCGTCGCACTGGCGTAGGCCTTCAAGTCCGCGCTTTGCGCATCGGCGGCTTCTTTCGTATAGACTCCAATCGCCTCCGTGTGGCCCGCAATCATCGTTTGAATGTAGTGTGAGTCGAAGGCAGCTCCCTTCAGCTTTTCAAACGGAGCGATCATTCGGTCATGGGCGGCATCCAGTCCCTTGGGAACCGTGAAGCCGTCTTTCGCCGCCAGGACGGACAGCTGTTGATAGTCCCCGGTGTGATCGGCCACAAGCGTCTGCGCATAGTCCTTGACATCCTGACGCGCGGCCTGGTCCGCGGCCATTTGGCCCAGGTGGGCTTCCAGCATGTCAGTTTGCGCGGCCATGTCCACGAACTTCTGGTCGCTCATGGGCGCACCTTTGGCGGCGTGTTCCTTCTGCGCCGAGGCGGTCAGGCAGCAGAGAGCCAAACAACAAACGGTTGCAAGGATGCTTCTCATCTCTTTCGTTCCTCCTGCATAGTACAGTTGCGAAAGCAGAGGCTGGGGTTTTCTGGTGCTGCTAAATTGGGCTTTTGGCGGGGCGGGGCGGGCAGGCGGAGAAGACCGGGAATCCTGGGAATACGCTGCACTGGATGTTCGGCCCGAAGGAGATCCGACGGCGGCGAATCTGTTCAATATCAGTGCTTGCTTGCAGGAGCATGAAGGGGTGCGGTTGCAGGTGGTGGCGTAGGATATTGTGGAACCGCTGGCCCCGGACCTGGGAATCGGCCATAGGTTCGGGGGACACGATGGATAGCGAAAACATCCCTGAATCCTCGCTACAGCCGCATATCTCCGCCGATCGCCCGATCACGAGGAAGTCGGAAGATCGCCTAAATCGGACCGGTTTCGCAGGGGCGATTGCGAAGGTGATCGCTCAATGGCGAAACAAGCCAAGCCTTGTGATTGGCCTCTTCGGCGATTGGGGCAGTGGAAAATCGTCTATCAAGAATCTGGTTGTCGAAGCGCTCAGCGAGAACGGTGAGGAGCGGATTCCCGTGGTCGAGTTCAGCCCGTGGCAAGTCTCCGGGCAGGAAATCCTATCCGAGTTTTTCTTCCGCGAGATTGGCGCGGTGCTAGGCAGGGCGGTTGGGGCAGACGAAGGCACCCGAAAAAAGCGCGTAGCTCGATGGAAGCTCTACTCAAGCGCTCTGTCCGTCGCAGCAACTTTGGCGCGCGCCTGGAAGGCTGCAACGAATCCGGTGTTGACACCAAATCTCGCGCTGCTTTCTGAGGCTACTTCGACGACGCTCGATGCGAGTGCAGCGATCGTCAAATCGGGTGCCGAGGGGATTGAGTCTGAGGCAACGCTGGAGACGCCTTCTTTGTCTGAGTTGAAGGCGAGCATCTCAGATGACCTGGCGGGCTTGACGACCCCGATCTTGGTGGTCCTCGACGATATCGATAGGCTTACCAAGGAAGAAATCCGATTGGTGCTCCAGTTGGTCAAGGCCAATGCGGATTTTCCTAACATGATTTATCTTCTGCTGGCACAGAAGGACACTGTAGTGAAGGCGCTCGACGAGATTGCGCCTGATAACGGGGAAACCTTTCTCGAAAAGATTGTTCAGGTAGGTTTTGACGTGCCGGTCATGAACAGGAAGCAACTTCAAAGCTTTCTATTTGAAGGGCTTAATAAGCTACTGACTGGGGATAGCCTTTCAGCAAGATTTGATAATGCGCATTGGGGCTCTCTCTTTCCCGCGATTTTTCCTCTATTCCGGAATCTTCGTGACCTAAACCGCTTCCTCGGCTCCTTGGCGTTCCACATCGAGGTCTTTCGGAATGGCGAAACATTTGAGGTTAATCCGGTCGACCTGATTGGGCTTGAGGTTCTTCGGGTCTTCGAGCCAAACGTGTATCGCAGGCTTCCGCAAGAAAAGGAGGTGTTGACCCTCGAATCGCGCGGGTTCCGGGACAAAAAGCGGGATGAGGACAAAAGACGTATAGATGATCTGCTTATCTTAGCCTCAGATGAGCGGAAGGATTCGGTGTCAAAATTGATCGCGGAGTTGTTTCCCCCATCCGGTCTCCTGCGAGGTCATTTTTCTGCAAGTGACGAACAGGAAAATCGTTGGTTTAAAGAACTACGCGTCTGTTCATACAAGGCTTTTGATAGGTATTTTCAGTTGGCGACCCCGGAGGGCAATGTTTCTCAAGCCGATATTGATGAGCTTATAGGGAAAATGTCCAATAAGGAATCACTGCAGGGGATCTTTGCAGGTCTGACGAGGCGAGGCTTGTTGGAAACGATGTTCCAGAGGCTTCAGTCCTTGTCGGAAGCGCTTCCGTTAGATCACGCACCGACATTTCTCGCGGCCCTTTTTGAACTTGAGTTTGAAGAACGGGAGTACGACTTGTTCGAAATTCCTCCAAAGGACAGGCTGGTCGGATTCACCTATTGGTATCTTCATCGGATGGACGAAATGGGGCGGGTTGATACCCTCAAAGCGGCGCTTACCAAGACCGATGGTATTGGAAATGCAATCAATGTCGCTGGTCTATTCGTCAGGATGAGCGAACCCAAGGGTTTAATGCAGCCATTTTTTGCATCCGAGGAAGCACGTGATGACCTAAAGCAAGCATGCCTGACCGCGATTAGACGTGTAACAGAACGAGCCTCTTCATTTTCCCCAAACTTGGACCTTGGCTTTCTTAGAGACTGGGCTTCTTGGGACGCGGACTCGGCGTCGGCTTGGCTTTTGACCTATCTTCGGACACGGGCCAATGTTGTGCATTTTCTTGAGTCAGTCGTTTCTACGAGCAACGGCACCGGAGGGAGAAAGCGATATTTCATTCTCTCTAGTCTTGGGAGTCTCATTAAGTTGGATGAGCTACGGGAGAGAATCTCCACCTGCCTGACCGGTGATCTGAGCAGTGAGGAGGGCGAACTCCTCAAGTTGGTAAATGCCTCCTTTAAACGTATTGATGAGGGCGTGGTGGAAGATCCCTATTCGATCATTCAGGGTTATCAGTGAAGGCGCTTACTTCTTCAGCGGCTTCCTTGCGAAGTAGTAGAGGGAGAAGGCTAGCGCGGCGAAGGCCAGGACACTGACGTAGTTGTTATCGAGGAAGGTGTGGGGGAAGTTGAGAATGTCGCCTTTGTCGAAGGTGGCTTCGTAGCCTTTGAGCGCTACGCCGATCAGGCCGACGATGCCGCCGGCGGCGATGAGTCCGGAGGCGAAGAGCGAGCCGGGAGAGATTTCGCTTTCGGTGTCGGCGGAGTCGCCGCCGGCTTTCTTGACGGCTGCATCGACGAACCAGCGGACCATGCCGCCGACAAAGATGGCCAGCGTGGTGCCGATGGAGAGATAGGCGCCGACGGCGAAGGTGAGCGAGCGGATGCCCGAGCAGCTCGACGGCGATGACCAGGAAGACGCCGAGCAGGACCAGTCCCCAGGGGAGCTTGCGGCTGAGGATGCCGTTGATGACGGTGGCCATGAGGCGGGCTTGCGGCGCGGCGGCCTTCTCCGTGCCGATGCCCTGGATCCACTGGACTTCGATTTGGTGGGTGGCGGGCGAGTAGAGGTATTTGCCGTCGGCCAGTTCCGGCGAGCCGAGGGCGTTGAGGATGATGTACTCGGCTTTGTGGTGGGTGGTGGAGGACTTGTCTGGCGCCGAGAACGCGGAATCTGTCGGGCAGGCGCTTGGCGTCGGTCTGCACGGCGACGCCGGGGTGGGAGGCGTTGATGTCCCAGGGCTGCGGCGGCGGCGTGGAACTCCTGCAGGCCGGTGTTCATGAGGTTGAGCGTGAGGCCGATGGCGACGGTGGAGACGACGACGCCGATCATGAGCGCGATCTGCTGCAGGCGCGGCGTGGAGCCGACGAGGTAGCCGGTCTTGAGGTCCTGCGAGGTGTCGCCGGCGTTGGCGGCGGCGATGCAGACGACGCCGCCGATGGTGATGGCGAGCGCGCCGAAGGCCGGGGCGGTCCAGCCCTTGACGAGGAAGATGGCGCGAGGTGGCCATGAGCGTGGCGATGGTCATGCCGGACGATGGGGTTGGCCGAGCTGCCGATGAGGCCGACGATGCGCGAGCTGACGGTGACAAAGAGGAATCCGAAGACGACGACGAGCAGCGAGGCGGCGAGGTTGGCGGCCCATCCGACATAGCGCGCCGGGAACGGGCTTGAACTGGAGGAAGAAGAACATGCAGGCGACGATGAGCGAGCGAGCCGAGGACGACCACGCGCATGGAGAGGTCGTCTTCGGTGCGGATGGGCTTGGCCTTGGAGGCGGCAGAGCCCGGCTTGAGGTTTTTGAAGCCGGCGGCTGAGCGCGCTGACGATGGTGGGCAGCGTGTTGATGAGCGTGATGAGTCCGGCGGCGGCCACTGCGCCCGCGCCCATGGGGCGGATGTAGGTGGACCAGAGCTGGCTGGGGCCCATGGCCGCGATGGGGATGGTGCCGGGATAAACGGGCCCGGGCAGCTCCTTGCCGAAGAAGTAAATGAGCGGCATGAGGACCAGCCAGGAGAAGACGCCGCCGGCAAAGATGACGCCGGCGATGCGTGGGCCGATGATGTAGCCCACGCCGAGATACTCCGGTGTGGCGTCGGCCTTGATGGATGCGCCTTTGAGGATGTGCTGCGGGCCGAAGTCGGGCTGGAACTCCGGTGTGCCGGGCCAGGCTTTGAAGAGGTTCTCATTCTGGAAGAGGGTGTAGAGCGCCGCCGAGTGCCGAGGCCGAGGAAGACGCGGCTGGCGAAGCGAGCCGCCCCTTTCGCCGGCGATGAGCACGTCGGCGCAGGCCGTGCCTTCGGGGTACTTCAGGTTGCCGTGCTCCTCGACGATGAGCTGGCGGCGCAGGGGAATCATGAAGAGGACGCCGAGCCAGCCGCCGATGAGCGCGAGCATGAAGATGCGCGAGTATTCGAGATCGAAGCCGAGAAAGATCAGCGCGGGCAGGGTGAAGATGACTCCGGAGGCGATGGACTGGCCGGCGTTGCCGGTGGTCTGGACGATGTTGTTTTCGAGGATGGAGGCGCGGCCAAAGGCGCGCAGGATGCTGATGGAGAGCACGGCGATGGGAATGGAGGCGGCCACGGTGAGGCCGGCGCGCAGGCCGACGTAGACCGTGACTGCGCCGAAGATGATGCCGAAGAGCGAGCCGAGCAGAATGGCGCGGAAGGTGAACTCGGCGCGGTTCTCGCCGGGAGAGACAAAAGGCTGAAAGTCGGACATGGAGCCTCCAGACAGGCGCAGGCAGATTTGCTTCCATTTGCCTGAAGGGGGAGTGTAGCAGCGCGGGCGGGGGGAATGACAGGGAGGGTGCCCAAGCCAGAGCGATTGCATGAGGGTGTTTTGGCGCGGAGGCGCGTTTCACAGCGCCCCGCCGGGGGCGGGATGGAAGCTATTGCCTGTTTCCCGGGGCAGCGCTGCGCTCGCCCTCCCACCCCTCGGACGAAGGCCCGTCCGTGGGGACCCCGGCCCTGGGTTATTTTCGACCGGTCCCTCCGGGAACTCAGGGCATTCTCAGGAGACTTTCACCCAAATCTGCCCGTAATTCGAGGGCACGTCCACGGCGGCGGTCGCGCCGTCTGCTGGCACAAGGACCTCCAGCGGCGTGGAGCGCAGGGAGTCGTCGAGCATTTCGCGCCAGGTGCCCGCAACGGGGAACGGGGCGTTGACGGCTGTGTCGCTGTTGGAGAAGTTGAGCGTGACCAGCGCCCACGACTCGTCATCGGTTGCGTCGGCCAGCGCGTGGCGCGAGTAGATGAGCACCTGTGTCCCCTGCAGCGACTGCTGGTAGTAGTAGTACGAGGCGCGACTGCGCAGCGAGCGCACACTGCGGCGCAGGCCGCCGAGCCGGCGGTAAAGGCTGATGAGCGGTTGGCCGTTGGAGTCGTAGAAGTACTCCCAGTGCGTATCGCGCTCGAGGTGAATGCGGGCCAGGCCAGTGTTGGGAAGGGTGTAGTTATCGGCGAACTCCTGTCCCTGCCAGAGCATGGGAACGCCTTGCAGCGTGTAGAGCGCAATGGCATGCGGCTGGAGTTTGAAGAACTGGCTGCGATCGCCCTCGGGGATGGGGTCGCCCTCGTCGTAATTTGGATCGGTGAAGCAGATCAGCTGGCTGTGATCGTGCGATTCGAGATACTGGAACGGCGCGACCGGCATCTGGACGGGATTGCCCGAAGTGTCGACCACAGAGGTGGTCGAAGGGTAGCCCATGAAGCTCGGATCCAGCTGATGGGCATAACTATCCTGCGGCGCGTCGCCGCCGGCCACGGCTTCCGCCAGATCCAGAAGGCCATCCTGCCAGGCGGCGTTGGTATAACTCTGCGCAAGCACGGTCTGTGCTTTGCTCAGAGCTTCCGCGCACTGCACGATGCGGCTGTAACTCCCCGTGGAACCCTGGAAGCGCGGGATCGTGAGGGAGTGCAGGTAAGTCTGCTGGACCAGCGTTCGGTAGCCGGCGTCCATGGGAGGAACGTAGAGGTCGGTTACTTCGTCGTATCGAAAACCGTCGATATGATATTCGTCGAGCCAGTGGTTGTTGGCGTTCTGAAAGTAGTCCAGGGTAAAGGCGAGAGTGAAGTCGGGCTTGGGGCCGAAGCCGTAGATATTCTGGCCATCCATCATGGGATTAGTGGGGTTGGGTGCGCCAGCGACGCCGGCCAGGCTGCTGTAGACGGCGTTGTAAGGGAACATGGGATCCACGTGCTCGTATACCACATCGAGGATGACCGCGATTCCCGCGGCGTGGGCTGCGTCGACCAGCCGCTTGAGCCCTGCGCCTCCGCCCCAGCGCCAGCCTGGAGCAAAGTAGTGCAGCGGGCCGTAACCCCAGTCGAAGTCGAGCTGCATGCTGGTGACCGGCATCAGCTCGATGCAGTTGACGCCAAGGCTTTGGAAATAGGTTAACCTGTCCACGACGCCATCGAAGGTGTCGTTGAACTCCTCCACCTGTAATTCGTAGACCACCAGGTCGTCGAGCTCAGGCGTCGTGTACGTGGCATCGGTCCAGGCAAAGGGAACGGCGGCGGGATCCAGGACGAAGGCCGACATGCGGCCGATCTCGGCTTCGCGCGCAAAGGGATCGGTGATCCACGAGCAGACGCACTGCCGGGTTCCGCCGGGCGCGGTCCACCAGAGCTCGAAGCGGTAGAGATGCAGTCCGGGCAGTCCAAGGTGCTGGCCGGGGACCGGCGTCAGAGTCACGGTCGCCGTCCATAGGTCGAGGGCGCTGCCCTGCTGCCATGCAAGGGAGTAAGTGGCGGAGGGAATGGCGGGGTCGAACCGGTCGCCGGCGTGAATGACGCGGGCCAGGACTTCGAAGCCGTCTGTGGATTGAATGCCGGGAAGATAAAGGCCAAAGCGGACACTGAACAACGCCGGAGCGGTGAGCGAAGGGAACGCTCCAACTTCCGTGAGGTCGATCATGCGCGGCTCCTTTTTGGGGATAGAAAAAAAGGTATGCTGACGCCAGTTAGAAACGAAGTTGTTCTGCGATTATGCACCCAATCCGCGGCGGCGCCGGGAAAAACTCGTGAATTCGAAGCAGCTGCGATTGCCGGGGTTGGCGAACCGGCCCCTCAGCGCGTAGGGTAGTGGACATCCTGCAATTGATCCCCACGGAGAAGCAAACAGGCATGACCAATCCGGCACTCGCACCCAACCCCGTCCAGCGCCTCCTCTCGCTCGATGTGTTGCGCGGCGTCACCATCGCGTTCATGATCATGGTCAACAACAACGGAGGCTCCGGCTCGTGGGGTTTCATGAACCATGCGCAATGGAACGGCCTCACGCCCACTGACCTGGTTTTTCCCACATTTGTGTTTGTGGTGGGCGCGTCCATCGTCTTCGCCTTTCACGCGCGCATCAAGCGCGGCGCCACGAGAGCGCAACTGGCCGTTCATACGGTGCAGCGCGCGGTCATCCTGTTCCTGCTGGGGATTGTGGTGAACGGGTTTCCGTTCTTTGCGCTCGATCACCTGCGCTTCTACGGCGTGTTGCAGCGGATCGCCGTTTGCTACCTGGTGGTGGGTCTGTTTTATATCTGGGACCAGCGCGTGTGGACGAAGGTAGCGGCGCTGGTGTTCTGCATCGTTGGATACTGGGTGCTGCTGCGCTGGGTTCCGGTACCGGGAGCGGGTATGCCGGGGCGCGACATTCCCTTCATGGACAAGGCGATGAACCTGACCTCTTGGCTCGACCGCCTGCTGATGCCGCATCATCTTTACCTGGAGTGGAACGGGCCCGATCCGCATAACCTGCGGGATCCGGAGGGCCTGTTGAGCGATCTGCCCGCGATTGGCACGGCTCTGCTGGGGCTGCTGGCGGGCCTGTGGCTGCGCGGTAAGCGCACACCCAAGTCGACTGCATACGGCCTGGCCGTTGCGGCTGTCACTTGCCTGGCTCTTGGCTATCTCTGGTCGCTGGAGTTCCCGCTGAACAAGAACCTGTGGACGAGTTCGTTTGTGCTGGTGGCAGCGGGATGGTCGCTTACGGTGCTGACGCTCTCTTACTGGGTGATGGACGTGTGGAACTGGGGCCGCGGGTCGAGCAAGTGGCTCGTCTATCCATGGCTGGTGCTGGGCTCCAATGCCATTACGGCATACATGTTCAGTGAAATTGTGCCGGGGCTTCTGGAGCGCATTCACTTCATGGCCGGCGGAAAGCAGACCAATCCCCCTTCATGGCTTGCCGATCACGTCTTCATCCACATGCCCACGCCCGGCTGGGCGGCGTTTGCTTTCTCATTCTTCACGCTGGCCTACTGCTACATCCCTGTCTGGATCATGTATCGCAAGAAGATTTTTGTGAAGGTGTGACGGGCGGGCTCCTGTTTTCAAGCAATTCAGCGCTGCGTGGCTTGGCGGCCGGAGTGGTCGTGCGACTTTAAAGGCTCGCCGGTTCGTCTGCGCGCTGAGGCTGGTTGGTGGCGAAGGTGATCGAGCGCATGATGCATCTCCACGAGCAACTCATCCGCCATGGCGCGGGTGAAGCCGTGGCGGATGAGGATGCGCTGGATGACGAGATCCTCGCGATTGGGCGGCATGGAGTAAGCGGGCACCAGCCAGCCGCGCTGGCGCAGCAGATCGGCCAGATCGTACAGAGTGAAGCTTGAAGATGCGGGGTCTTTCAGCTCCCAGCAGAGGCCGGGGATTCCGCCCTGGCCGTCGTAGACGATGCGGAACGGCCCCAGCGCGCCGATTTGTCTGGCGAGATAGCGGCCGAGTTCGGCGCACTCATTTTGAATGGCGCGATAGCCCTCCTTGCCCAGGCGCAGGAAGTTGTAATACTGGCAGATGATTTCGCCGCCGGGGCGGGAGAAGTTGAGCGCGAAGGTGGGCATGTTGCCGCCCAGGTAGTTGACGTCGAAGATGAGCTCTTCGGGCAGGTCGTGCTTCTCGCGCCACAGGGCCCAGCCGACGCCGAGCGGCGCCAGGCCGAACTTGTGGCCGGAGGCGTTGATGGATTTGACACGCGGCAGGCGGAAGTCCCAGAGCAGTTCCGGCTGGAGGAACGGCGCGAGAAATGCGCCGCTGGCGCCGTCCACATGAATGGGGATGTCGAGGCCGGTGTCGGCTTCGAGCTTGTCGAGCGCGAGGCTGATGGCGTGCACAGGCTCGAACTGCAGGGTGAAGGTGACGCCCAGGGTGACGATGACGCCGATGGTGTTTTCGTCGCAGCGCTTGAGCACTTCTTCCGGGGTGAGCAGCAGGCGGTCGCCTTCCATGGGGACTTCGCGGATCTCCACGTCGAAGTAGCGGCAGAACTTGTGCCAGCAGACTTGCACGGGGCCCATGATGAGGTTCGGCCTCTCGGTGGATTTGCCCTGGGCGCGCCGGCGTTTGCGCCAGTTCCACTTGAGGGCCAGGCCGCCCAGCATGGCCGCCTCGCTGGAACCGGTGGTGGAGCAGCCGATGGTGGTGGCTGCCTCCGGCGAGTTCCACAGGTCGGCGAGCATGTGCACGCAGCGCTCCTCGATGGCCGCGGTCTGCGGGTACTCATCTTTGTCGATCATGTTCTTGTCTGCGGATTCGTCCATAAGGCGCTGGACTTCGGGTTCGATCCATGTGGTGCAGAAGGTGGCGAGATTCTGCTGCGAGTTGCCGTCGAGGATGAGTTGATCGTGAATGGTCTGGTAGACGGCCTGCGGGTCGAGCTTCGCGGCGGGGAATTTGCAGCTGCCGGTTGTGCTGTTCAGGGCTTCGGATTCGATTGGGCTGGCCGGCGCGGATTTCAGTTCCCGGGTGTTGTGCAGGGGCATGGGTTCTCCTGTTTGCCTGAGAGTTGCAGTGTATGGGGTTGCGGGTGCAAATGGGGAAGAAAAGGTGGTGAATCGGGAGGGGAGCAAACACTCCTGGTGAGTTATCTGTAGTCTCTGCGCAGTCTACCCGACCTTAGTTTGCCGTTAACGGGCGGAAGGTTCCTGCCCGTCAGGGGCCGTCTGCTTCACCCGAGGCGTCCGGAAGAGCCACAGATTCAAAAGAGTAAATAGAAGGCCGCCGACTGTGAATTTGAGCCAGATTGGCGCCTGCGAGGGCGAGAAGAAGCCTTCGAGGCAGCCGGCGATGATCAGCAGCGGAATGATGCCGGAGACCAACCGGGTGGCTTCCAGTGCCGCCCTGGGCGACCGAATCTTTCCAAAGCAGCGTGCCGGGGAAAAGCATGGCAGTAGCCCAGGCGAAAGCCCGCCGCCCCGGCAATGATGATGGAGGGCAGCTCCAGCGAGCCGTGGGCCGCCACAAAGCTCCACAGGGAAAGCGACATGCCGTACTGGTGGCAGGCCGCGCCGATGACGCCGAGCATCATGCCGTTGACGAAGAGAGAGTAGAACGTCCCCAGCCCGAAGGTGATGCCCCCGGCGAAGCTGGCGAAGCTGACCGAGAGGTTGTTGGTCATGATGTGGCTGGTTTCCATGGGCGCCACGCTCACAATGGACTCGGTCCACATCTGGTGCCGCTCCATGGTGGCGATCATCTCCGGGCCGACAAAGTGGCGCATGAACTCCGGCCGCGCGGTGGTAAGCACCGCGCCCAGCACGCCGAACGCCGCCGAGACGGCCAGCGAGACGAGCACAAAGCCGATCTGGCGCTGGAAGACTGCCGGGTACTCATCGCGCAGAAACAGGAAAAGGGTACGCAGATTCGTCTTCCGGCCGGAATAAATGATATGGTGAGCGCGAGCCAGCAATTGATTTACGTGGACCGCGTAGGTGCGGGCGGTGGAGTCCTGGCGCAGGACGGAAAGATCGGCCGCGACCTGGCGGTAGAGCAGGGCCATCTCCTGCAACTCGGCGCGGGAAAGCTGCCCGAGTCCGCTCTGCATCGGATTGAGCCAGGAGAGAAGCCAGCCGGTCCCAATGGGGCCGGCGCTTCGCGATCCACTGGTTGGAGAGGATTTGCGCCATGGACCTGAGTTCAGACCAGCTTAGCATCGACACCCCGGAGCTGGTAGCGATTGAGATGCCGCTGGCCGGCATCGGCAGCCGCTTCATTGCGCTGCTGGTGGATTACCTGATCTGGGGCGCGGGCATGTTGCTGTGCTGGTCCTGATTGTCTTTCTTCTCTTACCGCCCTGCACGCATTCAACAAGATCTCGGCGCAGTGGGCCGAGGCTATCGTCATCTTTATCGTTTTTCCTGCTCAACTGGGGCTACTTCACGCTGTTTGAGGCGTTCTGGAACGGGCGCACGCCGGGCAAGCGCGTGGCCAAGATCCGCGTGATTCAGCGGTCGGGCCGGCCGATCGGGCTGTTTGAATCGATGGCGCGCAACCTGGTCCGCTATGTGGACCAGGTTCCGTTCTTCTACGCAGTGGGCGTGATCGCCATGTTTGTGACCAAGCAGCATCAGCGGCTGGGCGACCTGGCCGCGGGCACGCTGGTGGTGCGGGACCGCGAGCCCGAGACGCCGCTGTGGGGCGATACCGGCTCGCGCACGTTCACGGCGCAGATTTTCAAGCAGAATGCTCCCATCCCCGAGCCGCATACGGCGGTCACGCTGCCGGCGACGGGCATCGCCAAGCTTTCCTCGGCTGACCTGGAGGTGCTGGAAGGATTCTTTTCCCGCCGGCTGGACATGAGCATGGGAACGCGAAAGGCGCTGGCTGCACGGATTGCCGCCGCGATCCAGGCAAAGTCGGGGCTGGAGGTGCCTGAGGACACGAGCGTGGAGACATTTCTAGAGGCAACGGCGCGGCAGTTGCGCGACCAGGCGCGCATGCAATAGGGCGGTGATAGCAGGCAATCAGCCGGCTCTAATTCAGATGAGCTCGGGCCTCGATTGCCTTTTCCTGCGAGAGCAACTCGGCCAGCGCCCGCTCCGGGCAAATGTGGTGCGCTTCCAGATGATCCAGCTCTTGCTCTGTTTCCACGGAAAAGGCAATGGTCATGAAGCAGTCGAGGCAACGGGTGTTGTAGCTGCCATTTTCGTTCTGGGTGCGGTTATACATCGCGACTCGCGGCTCCGTGAGATTTAACGATGCTAGCGGGTCTATCGTTTCCTGGTCGTGATTCACATCACTTTGCCATGTGACCGCAGTGTGGGACGGTTTGGACCGAGGGGAAGTGGTCAGAGATTGGTGTTCTGGTTTGGATTCCGCCTCAGGCTCCAGCAGGGGCTTTGGCCGCCCTGGGGAAACAGCGAGACGGAGCAGGCCACGTCTGCTGTGCCCAGGTAGTCGTACTCGATCTTGTTTCCCTTGAGGGGAACGCTGAGGAAGCGGTTGACGGTGACCGTGGACGAGGGCGAGCCGCGCAGCTTGAAGACGACCCAATCGCCGCCGTAGATGGCGACAAAGGCCGCCACCAGCACCAGCACCGCGCGCCGCAACCACCGCCCCATCCCCACTCAACCCTCTTTCAGACTTCGAGCTTCTTCCTTGAGCTTGACGCCGGTCAACTGCCGGGCGCGGGCCTCAGTGAGATAGTAGACCAGTTGGGCCGCGGCCTGGGCATAGCTGAGCCCCTCGGCGCGAATGTTGGAGATGCAGTTGCGCTCGGCGTCAGTGCGGCCAGGCCGCGGAGCCCAGGTGATGTAAGCGCCCAGAGAGTCCGGCGAACTGAGCCCCGGCCGCTCGCCGATGAGGACCACGGAAAGTTGCGCGCCGAGAGCCAGGCCGATCTCATCGCCAATGGCGACGCGCGCCTGCTCCACCACGCACAACGGCGCCAGGGCCCAGCCGTCGAGCCGGGGCAGCAGTTCCTGGATGAGCGGCGCAGCATGGCGCTCGACGGCCAGTGCCGACAATCCATCGGCAACAATGAGCGCCAGCTTCGGGCCTTCGGCCGGCGGGCTGCCGGCGGCCTCGTCAGAGGCGAACTGTTCGAGCAGAGTCCGGCTGGCCTCGTCGAGCTTGCGGCCCAGGTCAGGGCGCTGCAAATAGGTTGTGCGGTCCGGCGCGGCGGAGTGCAGCCGCACTACCTCCGCCTGCGTGATCCCGGCCAGCGTGGCGGCCAGCGCCGCGCCTTCCAGGCGGCTGTGCACCGCATCGCGCGCCTGGGCATGGCAGCGCTGAAAGTCGAGCAGGTCGTGGGTCTCCTGGCTCACGCCGGTCCGCGCCAATCCCACGCGCGCCGGAGTCAGCGCACGGAGCTTTGCGGCCAGTGCCGGGGCGAGTGGGGAATTGGGCTGCGTGGAGCCGCTCCCTGGTCCGTCGTTCCTGGGGCCGTCGCTCATGCGGTCAGCAGCCTTTCGGGGTGGTTCGCTTCAAGCGCGAGGCGCTGGAAGCTCTCACCCGCGAGCCACGCTTCAAACTCCGGAGCGGCTCTGAGGCCTAGCACGCGGCGCACGTAGAGCGCATCGTGGAAGCTTGTGCTCTGGTAGTTGAGCATTACGTCGTCCGCTCCGGGTACGCCCATGATGTAATTCACGCCCGCCACGCCCAGCAGCGTGAGCAGGGCGTCCATGTCGTCCTGGTCGGCCTCGGCGTGGTTGGTGTAGCAGACGTCGCAACCCATGGGCAGGCCCAGCAACTTGCCGCAGAAGTGGTCTTCCAGACCGGCGCGGGCAATCTGCTTGCCGTCGTACAAATACTCCGGCCCAATGAACCCCACCACGGTGTTTACCAGCATGGGCCGGAAGTGCCGGGCCACGGCGTAGGCACGAGCTTCCAGAGTCTGCTGATCCACACCGTGGTGTGCGTTGGCGGAGAGCGCCGAGCCCTGGCCGGTTTCGAAGTACATAATGTTGTCGCCGGTTTCGCCATCGGCGCAGGCGCCGCCGCGATGCAGCGCCTGCCCGGCCTGGTGGGCCTCGTCGAGCAAGGCAAGCGAGACTCCAAAGCTGCGGTTTGCAGCTTCGGTTCCGGCAATCGATTGAAAGATCAGGTCGACCGGCGCGCCAGCATTGAGCGCGTCCATCTGGGTGGTGATGTGCGCCAGCACGCAGCTCTGCACGGGAATCGCGAAGCGCTGGCGCAGGGCGTCGATCATGCGCAGCAGGCGCGCGGTCACGGCTGCATTGTCGCCCGCGGGATTGATACCGATGACCGCATCTCCGGAGCCGAGAAGAAGCCCATCCAGAATGGCTGCGGCAATGCCCGCTGGGTCGTCGGTAGGGTGGTTGGGCTGGAGCCGCGCGCTCAGGCGTCCCGGCAGGCCAACGGTGGTGCGGAAGCGTGTGACCACGCGGATCTTGCGTGCGGCGGCAATCAGGTCCTGCACGCGCATCAGCTTGCTCACTGCAGCGGCCATCTCCGGCGTGATTCCGGGCGCGAGGCTGGCGATGCGGGCCGGGGTGGCTTCGTCCGAGAGAAGCCAATTGCGCAGTTCGCCCACCGTGAACGAGCGAATGGGAGCGAAGGCTTCCGCATCATGCGTGTCCACAATCAGCCGCGTGACTTCGTCTTCTTCATAGGGCACGACGGTTTCTTCCAAAAAGCGCGTGAGCGGCAGATCGGCCAGCGCACACTGCGCCGCCACGCGCTCCTCAGCCGACTCCGCGACCAGGCCGGCGAGCACGTCTCCGCTGCGCAGCGGCGTGGCCTTGGCCAGCAGGGTGCGCAGATCGGCGAAGGTGTAGCGCGTGCTTCCGATATTGTGGGCAAAGGACATGCGATCCAGATCAGCCTATCTGAATTCCTCGTCGTGTATCCAGTTTCTACACGATATTGCATTCGGGCTGATGGCAATTTTTCAGGAATGCGGTGTCAGCAAGGCCGGGCGCGGTGCGCCTTCCAGCGCAACCAGCTTTTGCGGTGCGCAGCAGGCGCGGTCCAGCTTGGCGAGGTCGGCCTGCATCTGTTTGTCTTCTCTGAACGAAGCCAGTGTGGCCGCCAGGACCGAAGCGGCTGCGGTGTCTGCCGGGGGCGAGATGCGGTAATGCATCCACTTGCCCTCGCGGCGCGCGGCCACAATGCCCGCCCGGCGCAGGTACGCGAGGTGCCGCGAGATCTTTGGCTGCCCCTGGCGCAGAATCTCAACAAAGTAGCAGACGCACACCTCCCGGCCGGCCATCAGGTTGAGCAGGCGCAGGCGCGTGGTGTCTGCCAATGCCGCAAAAAGGCTGGCCAGGGCAACGGGTTTGGGGGAGTGAGCCACAGGAATATTATATACGCGTTGACAAATATCTCTAATCCGAATACATTTGCTTAAGCGAATGTGAGGCGCAGTACAATGTACACAAAAACGGCGGTACAGGAGAAGTATGGAGCGGCGGCGCGGCAGGTGCGGGACAGCGGCAGCGTGGCGTGCTGCGATCCGGAGCTGAGCTGTTGCGACCCGATCACAACCAATCTCTACGACGAAGCGCAGAAGAGCGGACTTCCCGCCAGCGCCGTACTGGCCTCGCTGGGCTGCGGCAATCCCACGGCGCTTATTGAATTGAAGCCGGGCGAGACGGTACTCGATCTGGGCTCGGGCGGCGGCATTGACGTGCTGCTCTCCGCCAAACGGGTGGGACCAACGGGCAAGGCCTACGGGCTGGACATGACCGACGACATGCTGGCCCTGGCGCGCGCGAACCAGCGCGAGGCGGGGGTGGAGAACGTTGAATTCCTCAAAGGTGAAATTGAAAACATCCCGCTGCCCGATGCATCGGTGGACGTGATCATCTCGAACTGCGTCATCAATCTCTCTGCCGACAAGGGCCGCGTGCTGCGGGAAGCGTTCCGAGTGCTCAAGCCGGGCGGGCGTTTTGCCGTCTCCGACGTCGTGGTACGCGGCGAGGTGGACGAAGAGGTGCGGCAGAGCATGCTGCTTTGGGTGGGCTGCATTGCAGGCGCCATGGAAGAGCGCGAGTACGGCGAGAAGCTGGTGCAGGCTGGTTTCAGCAGGATATCCATTGAACCCACGCGCGTTTACTCCATCGAAGATGCACGCCACTTCCTGGTCGAAGCCGGCATCGAGGTAGACAGGCTTGCCCCGCTGGTCGAGGGCAAGTTCATGAGTGCGTTTATCCGCGCAACCAAGCCCGCAGGCGGCTGCTGCGCGCCGGGCTGCTGCGGAAACTAGGGGGGTCGATCGTCATGCAGAGGCCGTATAACATCCTTGTGCTTTGCACGGGCAACTCGGCGCGGAGCATTCTGGCCGAGGCGCTGTTCAACACGATGGGCGCGGGGCGCTTTAAAGCCCACAGCGCCGGCAGTCATCCCACCGGCCGCGTCAATCCATTCGCTATTGAACAGGTGCAGGCGCTTGGTTATCCAATTGAAGGTCTGCGCAGCAAGAGCTGGAATGAGTTTGCCCAGACCGATTCGCCGCAGATGGACTTCATCGTTACAGTCTGCGACAACGCGGCTGGTGAGGTGTGCCCGTTGTGGCCGGGGCAGCCGGTGACCGCGCACTGGGGCTTTCCCGATCCGGCCGCTGTTAAAGGCAGCGACGAGCAAAAGCGCGCCGCGTTCGCGCAGACGCTGCGGCAGATTCGCAACCGTGTGCAACTGTTCCTCAGCCTGCCGCTGGAGACGCTGGACCGCATGGCGATCGAGAGCCGGATGAAGGCGATTGGACGGGAACCGCTTTAACTGCGCTGCGGGGGCGCAGGGGGAGATTGAATGCAGACGACTTCAGAACTTTGCTGCCCGGTCCCGGTGCCGGGAAATCCACATCTTTCGTTCATTGACCGGTTTCTGACGCTATGGATTCTTCTGGCCATGGCAACCGGCGTGGTGCTGGGGCGCTTTATGCCCACGGTGCCCGCATTGCTGCAGCGCTTCCAGGCCGGCACAACCAACATCCCCATCGCCGTCGGCTTGATCCTGATGATGTATCCGCCGCTGGCTAAGGTGCAGTATGAGCGCCTGGGCGATGTATTCCGCAATCGCAGGGTGTTGGGACTTTCTCTGCTGCAGAACTGGGTGATTGGGCCGGTGCTGATGTTTGCGCTGGCGGTGATTTTTCTGCGTGGGTATCCGGAATACCGAACCGGGTTGATTTTGATCGGACTGGCGCGCTGCATTGCGATGGTGATTGTGTGGAACGAACTGGCGCGCGGAGATGCCGACTACGCCGCCGGGCTGGTAGCTTTCAACAGCGTCTTCCAGGTCCTGTTCTACAGCGTGTATGCGTGGTTTTTTCTGGCCGTTCTGGCGCCGCTGGTGGGACTGAAGAGCGTGGTGGTGGACATCCGCATGAGCCAGATTGCGGAGAGCGTCTTTATCTACCTCGGCATTCCCTTTCTCGGTGGGATGCTTACGCGGTTTATTCTCATCAGATCCAAGGGACGCTCATGGTATCAGGCGAGCTTTGTGCCCGCCATCAGCCCGCTGACGCTGGTCGCGCTGTTGTTTACCATCGTGGTGATGTTCAGCCTGAAGGGCAACCTGATCGTTCAGCTTCCGCTGGATGTGCTGCGCATTGCTGTGCCGCTGCTCATCTATTTTGTGGTGATGTTTTTCGTGAGTTTCTGGATGGGGCATAAGGCGGGAGCCGATTACGCGAAGACTGCTACGCTGAGCTTCACGGCGGCAAGCAATAACTTTGAACTTGCGATAGCGGTTGCGGTTGCGGTTTTCGGGCTGAACTCCGGCGCGGCTTTTGCGGCAGTGATTGGGCCGCTGGTGGAGGTGCCGGCGCTGATTCTGCTGGTGCAGGTTTCGCTGTGGATGAAGAGAAACGGGTTCCCGGCCAGCGCCGGGGCGGCACAGGCAGCAACGTTGGAACCACTTTGAAGATCTGGGTTGCAGCCCTGGCGCCGCAAAGCGGGTGCTGCCGGCACGGTCTCAATTCACTTTCTTCGTGAAGCGGAAGTTCTGAATGCGCCCAGCGTCGAGGATGAAGCCGGAGATATGCTGGCTGGCGTCGCGGGTAAAGCGCAGCGTGCCGATGTCGCCGGTGAAGACGTCGCGAGTTGCGGGCTGGAGGTCGTCGGGCTTGTGTTTGAGGCGGTTCAGAGTCAGCTTCCCATCTTCAACCGCGATGCGGTAGACGGGGTCGATCTCTTCGCTCACGTAGGCGCCTGCATAGTCGGTCAACTCCGCGGCGGTGGGAACGAAAGGCGCGACGGCTTCATAAACATCCGGTTTGTCTTCACCGGACGACGATTCCATGCGGCGCGGCTTGCCCGCGTCCCCTGGGACGAAGTGCAGGTCGACATCGTTGCCCCAGGGAACATCGGCAACGTGAAAGTGATCCGGCGCAAACGGCTTGAGCTCGTGGAATTCGTCCCGGCCGAATTCCATCTGCAGCTTGCCGTCCTTTACCAGCACTTTTGTGAAATCATCCTGTTCCTTACCCCAATAGAGTCCCGCCACGGCGGCCATCTGCGCGGAGGTCAGCGGCGCCGGGGGCTGCGGCGACGCGGCTGCCTTTGCCGGCTCTTTCGCTGGGGTCGCAGCTGGTTCCTTGAAGTCCTTGGCCAGCAGGATGTCCGCCACCTGGTTAACCAGCGAGCCGGGATTCGTCTCCGCCAGGTTGCACAGCACAGAAACACCGAAATGCTGGTCCGGGAAGCGTGTAATGTCGGAGCGATAGCCGGCGTCTGCGCCGCCGTGGCCCACAGTAGGCAAACCCTTGTACTTGCCAATCGCCAGGCCCGAAGCGTAGTCCTGCAGCTCGCCGGAGTTCAGCTTGTCGCGATGAAGCATTTGCTCAATCAGCGCCGGGCCGCCCACGCGCGGATGGTAGAAGTTTTCATCCCAGAGTTGGAGGTCTTCGACGGTGGTGTGCAGGCTGGTGGCGCCGGCGGTGTCGAAGTTGGTGAGGCTCATGCGATAGGCGCGGGTCTTGTCGTCGTGCTCGTAGCCGAGGGCGTCGTGCTTGATGACCTCTTCGTGGTCATCGCGGAAGTGGGTGTGGGTCATGCCCAGGGGCGCGAAGATGTTCTTGTCAGTGAACTCGCGGAACGACATGCCGCTGACGCGCTTCACAATAATGGCCAGCAGCGTGAAGCCGGTGTTGGAGTACATGTACTTTTCGCCGGGCTTGAAGTTGAGCGCTTTCTGACGGACCACGACACTCATGACGTCGTCGTCGGTAATGAGGTCCTGCGAGTAACGCCATCCGGCCAGCTCAAGCAGCGACCACTGATCGCGCAGGCCGCTGGTGTGGTGCATCATCTGGCGGAGGGTGACCGGCACGCCGAAGTCCTGCAACTCGGGAATGTACTTGTGCACATCGTCGTCGATGGAGAGCTTGCCCTGCTGCTGCAGCAGCAGAATGGAGAACGCCGTGAACTGCTTGGACATGGATGCGACATGGAAGACCGTCTCCGGCGTGATGGTGACGTCGTCGTTGAGGTTGGCCATGCCGTAGCCGTGCTTGTAGACGATTTGGCCGTCCTTGTAGACGCCCAGCGCGCAGCCCGGCGAGTCGGTACGGTTCCACTGCGCAAAGACCTTGTCGACCTGCGTGGCGAGATCGGGTGAGAGCGTCTGCGCGTGGCACAGGCAGGAGGCAAGAAGAGTTGCCGGGAAGGCGAGCAGCGTGAACATCCGCTTCATTGAAGTTGTCCTCCTGGCAATGAAGTGCCGGACAAAAGTCGATTCGGACAATTCTCACAGGTCTGGATGAGCCGAGCAAGGGAGGCCCGCATAAGTAGCTTTGAAACTGTTGTACAGCCCGTCCAAATGGAAAGGCCAGCCGGAGGAGGCTGGCCTTTCCATTTCCCAGGTGATGGACGCTTCAGTGCTTGATGGAGGCGGCGCGCGCGGAGATGCCGCTGATCTCCGCGGCGCGCTCTTCGGCGTAGGCTGCGGCGCCCAGCAGCGCGGCGCGGCTTTCGAGGATGATGCGCACCGGCATGTTGATGAGCAACTGGCTCATGCGGCCCTTGTCAGTGAAGGACTTCATGAAGGTGCCGTCCTTGAGCTTCTCGATGATGCGCGGGGCGATGCCGCCGCCCACGTAGAGGCCGCCGACGGCGAGGACCTTGAGGGCCAGGTTGCCGGCCTCCGCGCCGTAGGCGGAGACAAACATGTCCAGCGCCTTCTCGCAGATTTCGCTCTTGGCGGAGAGCGCCAGTTCGGTGATTACCGCGTTAGGGTCCTCGTTGGCAAAGCGCTCGGCCAACCAGGCCGGCTCGTCGATGCCGCGCACCTCACGCAGAAACTCATAGATGTTGGTCATACCCATGCCGGCCACTACGCGCTCAAAGCTGACGCGGCCGTTGTACTTCTGCTTGAGGAAGCGGAGCAGGTCGATCTCGTCTTCATTGCGGGGCGCATAGTCGACGTGGCCGCCCTCGCTGGGGAAAGGAGTGTGGCCGTGGCCGTTCCAGATAAGCAGGCCTTCGCCCAGGCCGGTTCCGGCGGCGATGAGGGCACGGTTGCCGGTCTGGCTGGGGTCGCCCTCGGAGAGGGTGTAGATCTGCTCTGCGGAGAGCTCGGCCACGCCGTAGCCGTTGGCCTCAATATCGTTGATCAGGAAGACGTGCTGGATTTCCAGGCCGGCAGAGAGTTCGCGGCTGTCCAGCGTCCAGGGCAGGTTGGTGAGCCGCAGGCGTCCGTTGCGCACCGGTCCGGGCACGCCGAAACAGGCAGCGGTGACCTTGTCCCCGCCCAGAAACTCCTTGACGATGACTTCGAGGCCGGGGTAATCCTTGGCCCGGTAGACCTTGTCGCGTGTGTACTGAAGCTTGCCATTGATAAAGTCATACAGCGCCAGGTCGACCTTGGTGCCGCCTACGTCTCCTGCCAGAATCATCTATCTCTCTCCAAAAATCCGCAGCCTTCCCCGTCAGTTGCGGGCAAGAGCGCGGCTGCCGCCTTATCCAGAATCAGCGTAAGTATACCGCTCGAAGGCCAGATCAGTTGACTGGGCAGCTTCTCCGGATCGCGCGGGCCGGTTAAAACTTCGTTCAAAACCTGGGCCTTGTCGGCGCCGGCAATGAGAAAGAAGACGGAGCGGGCGTGATTGATGACCGGCCAGGTGAGGGTGATGCGCCAGGTGTTTTTCTGCGGCACGTGGTTGGCCGTCACCAGCCGGCCCAATTCGTGGATGGCCTCAGTATGCGGAAACAGCGAGGCGGTGTGGCCGTCGTCGCCCATGCCCAGGGCGATGAGGTCGAAGCGCGGGCTCTCCGCGCCTTCCAGGCGAAAGCTGTTGCGCAGCTCCGACTCGTAGCGGGCGGCAGCTACTTCGGGGTCCAGCTCGCCTTCAATGCGGTGAATCTGATCCGCGCGCAGCGGCACGTGGTCCAGCAGGGCTTCGCGGGTCATGCGGTAGTTGCTGTCGTTCGAGTCCGGAGGCACCGAGCGCTCGTCCACCCAGTAGAGTTCCAGGTTGTCCCACGGCATGTGCATTCGCCAGGGCTGGCTGGGATCGGCCAAAAGGGCAAAGGTTGCCTTGGGAGTGGAGCCTCCGCTGATGGCGATCCGTGCCCGGCCGCGCGCTTCTACGGCTTCGCGGACCATTTCCAGCAAGTACTGAGCCGACCGCGCCGCAAGTGCCGCCGGGTCCGGTTCCACGTAGTATTTGATCTTCAACACTCTACCCGTGCGCATCTGTCCCTCTACTCTCTACGTTACGCGAAAAGAACGGAAGTTGCTGTGCGGAGCGGGTTTGTTCACTTATTTTCAACAACTGCCGCGGGAGTTGACAGCCAAGTCGAACGCAGATTGAAGGGTGTGAATCGTCTGGTCAGAGCAGCCGAATGGCTTCCACTCCGTATGAAGCTCATGGTTTCGCGAGCGCTTTCTTGAACAAAGAGCACCTAGCGGCCGATGTACTCACGATACTGCGTCTCCAGCACGCCTGCGGCGCGGGCCAGGGCCAGCTTGGAGAGGTTGTACTGGTACAGGCTTTCCACCAGGTTGCTCTGGGCGGAGGCCAGCGTGGCCTGGGCGGTCACCAGTGGCAGGTTGTCATCCACGCCTGCGTTCACGCGGTCGGTCTCGTCGCTCAGGGCGCGGGTGGCCAGGTCAAGGTTGGAGCGAGCCACCTGGACCAGCTTGGCGGAAGCGTCTACGTCCAGCAGTGCCGAGCGCACCTGCTGGTCGATGTGGCCGCGCAGGTCGGCGAGTTGATCGTTGATGGCGTCCATCTGGGCGGCGGAGGCTTCCACATCGCCGCGCAGCTTGGCTTCGCGGAACAGCGGGACGCTCAGGGTGCCCTGGGCCACAAAGTTGCCGTGGGTATTCGACGCCGGTCACGGTGTCGGTGCCGTAGTAGCCATTGAAGCTGAGGGTGGGCAGGCGCTGGCTGCGATAGGCGCTGTGGATGGCCTTGTACTCCTCGGCCTGGTTCTGCAGGTTCTGGTAGTCCTGGCGGTTCTTGTATGCCACCGCGCGAACCTCTTCCGGAGTCTCGGCCGCCAATTCGCTATACGGTGCGGGGTCGGTGAGGGTGATCTTCTGTCCCGGAGCCACGCCAATCTCCCGCTTGAGCAGGATCAGGTCCTTCTCCAGGTCGTTTTCGGCCAGGATGCGCGACTGCTGCTGGGCCTGCAACTGCACACGGGCGCGCAACTCGTCCAGGTTGGCGGCGGTTCCGGCCACGTGGGCGTCGTGGGCATGGTTCAGCAGCACCTGGTCTTCGGCTTCCAATGCCTTGGCGTTATCCACTTCGCTGGCGGCGGCAATGGCGTGCAGATAGGCCGTGGCCACCTGCTGCACCACCTCGCCGCGGGCCGACATTTTGGCGAAGTGCGCCGCCCGCTCCGCAGCGCCAGCTCCCTTGTAGGCGGCGATCACCGGACCGGAAAACAGCGTCTCGCTGAAAAGCACCTGGCCCTGCGTGAGGGTGTCCTTGGTGATGTAAGAGATGCCGGTGGGGAGCTTGCCGCCGGGAAACAGGGAAGCGAAATCGCCGATTACGGCGGGGCCGAAGCCGAGCGCGGCCAGGTTGTGCTGGTAAACGCCTGTCGCTCCCGTAAGAATGATCGTCGGCAAAAACTCCTGCAGTGCCTCGTTCTTTTCTCCTTGCAGCACTTTCTCGTTGTTTTCAGCTTCTTTTAATCCCAGGTTGTTTTTGAGGCCCAGGCCGATAGCCTCATCCAGCGAGAGCTTTAGGGTCTCGTCGGTGGCTGCATGCAGCGTCACGCTGCCGTAAAACGGATTGCCGGCCGAACTCGGATTGGGCTGCTGCGCGCCAAGCGAGATGGCGGCAAGGCCCAGAACTGCCGCGAGCACCGGCACAGTCACGCGCCGACGGTGAAATTGTTGCTCTCGATCCACTGCCATCATTCTACAGATGAAGCAGCGGGTGTTTGGGATTCCGGGATGGGGCGAAAAACTTGGCGGCTGGGGCTGCCGCAGCGGCAGGCAGCCCCCATTCGCTAGATTTTTTGCTGCATCCAGCGTCCCCGCCGGAAAAGCAGGATGCTCGCCGCCGCAATCGAGCATTCAGCGATCACGATGGAGAGGAACGCGCCCTGGGAGTGAAGATGCAGGACGACCGCCAGCACCCAGGCAAGCGGCAGTTCCAATATCCAGAAGCCGAAGAAGTTGACGATGGTCGGGGTGAGGGTGTCGCCCGCGCCGTTGAAGGCCTGCAGCATGACCATGCCGTAGGCGTAGCCGATGTTGCCACAGCTGATGGTGCGCAACGCCATGGCGGCGATGGGAATGACCGCCGGGTCGTCCACAAAGATCCGGACGACAGGGGTGGCAAAGGCGATGAAGAAGATGCCGATGGTCCCCAGGAAGAGCATGTTGTAGAGGCCTGTTCGCCAGACCGCCTGCGCGGCGCGGCCGGGGCGTTTGGCGCCCAGATTCTGGCCGACCAAGGTGGCGGCGGCATTGCTCAGTCCCCATGCGGGCAGGATGAAGAAGACCACGATGCGGATGGAGACCGTGTAGCCGGCAACCGCCGCGGAGCCGAAGAAAGAGATGATGCGCACCAGGCCGATCCAGCTTGCGTTGGCGATGGCGAACTGGAGCATCCCTGTAAACGAGACGCGCAGCAGCCGGACCATGACGCGCCAATTGAGGCGCAGATGGCGCACCAGCACATGGATGCGCTCCGTGCCCTTGAGCAGCCGGTAAAACTGGTAGAGAACCCCGATGCTGCGCCCGGTGAAGGTGGCCAGCGCGGCTCCCGTCACGCCCATGTGCGGGAAGGGCCCAAGGCCAAAGATCAGGCAGGGATCGAGGATCAGGTTGATGATGTTCGAGACCCACAAGAGGCGCATGGCGATGGCCGCATCTCCCGCGCCGCGAAAGATGGCGTTGTTGAGGAACAGCATGATGATGGCCCCGCATCCGCCCAGCGCGATGCGCGCGTAGCCTGAGCCGCCGGCTACGATGGCTGGCGACGCGCCCATCAGGTGAAGCAGTTGCGGCGCAAAGATGCCGGCCGGTATGCCGATGCCAAGCGAGATGAACAGGCCCAGCACGATGGCCTGCACTCCTGCGATGGCCGCATCGTCGGGGTCCTTCTCGCCGATGCGTCGCGCGACCATGGCGCCGGTGGACATGGAGACGCCCAGCCCGATGGCGAAGACCAGGGCCAGCATGGACTCGGTGATGCCCACCGTGGCCACGGCATTAGCGCCCAGGCGGCCGACCCAGAAGACGTCGACGACGGCAAACAGCGATTCCAGCACCATCTCCAGCACCATGGGGATGGCCAGCAGCAGAATGGCACGGTTGAGATTGCCGGTGGTGTAGTCCTGGTGCGAGCCGCGCAGGGCCTCGCGCACAGAGGACCATAGGCCGCGAGCGCTGCCGTCGGCCGGCTGCGGCGCGATGAATTCAAGAACAGACATGAGGAACTCCACCATGCATTCGCAAAGCGAAGGCATCAGCGAGGGGCACGCTGCGATCAGATCAAGATGTGCAGTGTTGGTACCCGGGGTTTGAGCATCCTCGGGATGCCGCTTCGAGGAGCGGCTGGCGCGTTCTCAGGCCCGAGGCAATGTTCAGCGGGTAGGTCGTACGGCGACAGACATGAACATGGTTGTCCTCCGTGGCCGAGGTCGGCGGGTTTTTAAATAGTACCCCAGTTTTGGGTTTGAATGCTACGGTGCGGCAAGTTTTTCTGCTGGTGTAGCGGTGGATGGGTAAGCGGCCTGCGCAGGCGTGCAGGCCGGCGGTTCGTCTGGAGCGCAAATGCGGGTGCGGCCAGGCGTCGATTCGCTACGCCATACGCGATATATCGGAGAAGGACTGGAAACAGATCTCACTGTCGATGCGCTTGCCGACCGCTTCCAGTGCCTGAACCCGCTTCTGATGCTCGCCCCATGTGTCGCATATGCTGGCGCCTCTCGATATATGAACCACAACCGTTGATCCATACGCTGTTTTGCCACCGAAGTTCTTCGTCAACAGAATCGTGCCATCCTGAAAGCCTGTGAAGTACTTCATACCAAGTTGCATCGGGTGGGCATAGGCGGTCCTATCACTCGATATGAAAACGGGATATCCAAAGAGAAGTTTCGATCCATCAAGTATTGTTACCACCTCTCGATTGAGCCACATAATCAAGAAAAGAAAAGCCGGGTAAATCAGAAGAAGGCGGATTAAAGGGAAGGCTTCGCCATAGAAGAATAAGGGCGTAAATCCCAAATTTGACAGTTGGCTGGATTCAGAGCGATACCGATTTTGAATCTTAAGTTCAAATGCGGGAGAAGAGATTTGTACATGTTCAGTGGGACCTGTAAGCTGCTTGCCAAACAGAGCGGCTATGCAAGCCAGGACGATGAGTACATTCAAGACTGCCCACGGCACGTGCAGTGCCCACAGCAGAGCGATAACTACCACCTCAATCGAGATAATCGAAGCGTATGCTCTCCACACTCCGTGTTTCCCAGCTTGAGGTTCGGACTGAAGCCCTTGACTATCCGCGTCCAATTCTTTCTCCTTGCAATTTCACGCAAACGGCAGATCCAGCCGGGGGCTACACCATTGCCCGCTCTTTCACGGTGAGGTAGTTATTGAGGACGGTCGAGGTCAGGGCTTCCGGATTCAGGTCCAGGGTCAGGGCGCCGTGCTCGTGCAGGCGGGCGAGCAGCAGCTCGCGGCGGGCGGCCATCTCCTGCGCGGCGGCGGCGCGGAACATCTGCTCAATGTTCTTTGGCCGGGCCTGGGCGATGGACTCAATCTCCGGCTGGGCCATGGCGACGAACAGCAGCACATGCCGCCGGAGCAGTTGCACCGCGCCATCGATCACCTCGGGCCGCATGGCTGTCTCGGCCAAGTCAGTGATCCACAGAATCAGCGACCGCCGCGGTTGCAACCGGTTGAGCGTGGCGGTGGCGCGCAGGTGGTCTGCCTCGCCGGATTCGGCATGCACCAGCGCGAGCGACTCGATCAGCTGACGCAGATGGGCGGCGCCGCGTCCGGGCAGCACGCGCTGCTGAATGTTTTGACCATAGGCAAGCAAGCCAACGCGGTCGCCGGAGAAGAGAGCGAGCTGCGCGAGCGCCACGGCGGTGGTGCAGGCGTAGTCCAGCTTGGAGTGGGGAGGGCTGGGCGAATGGCCTGACATTTGGAGCGGCGGTTGGGCCAGCGCCACGCGCGACCGCATCAGGCGGCCGCAGTCGAGCACAATCCAGACGGCCTGGCTGCGCTCGGTCTGATACTGGCGGGTAATCAGGCCGCCACGCCGCGCGGTTGCCGTCCAGCAGATGTCGCGCAGGTCGTCGCCCTCGCGGTAGTCGCGCAGGCTTTCGAAGTCCCGGCCCAGCCCGCGCAGCCGCGCCTGGCGCAGTTGCAGGTCGATCTGCCGGCTCCGCGCCAGGAAAATCTGCTGCTCCTCGCCGGTGCGCAGAGCCGGGTAAACGCGCACGGTCTGGGTGAGCGGAGCGCGGGCCCAGCACTCCGCCAGCCCCAGTCCGGAGCGGTAGCGCAGATAGAGCCAGCCGGTCTCCCAGTCGCCGCGCTCCCGCGGTTCCACTTTGTACCGGAGTCTGGCCGGGACGCGCGGGAAGGCAGTCAGGCGTTGCGTAGCGGGATGTGCGACGAGGGCGGCCGGCAGATCGTCCACCAGACGGCACTCGACAATCAACTTGCTGTTGTTCTCAATTGTCAGTTCGATCTCGGTGGCGGAGTCGAGCGCCGGCGCGTTGGACCAGGTGCGCGAGCCGGCCAGCTCCCGGGCGGCGGGCAGTCGCAGCCAGTCAAGAAAAGCAAATAGCAGCACCAGGAAGTCCCAGGCCAGCATGGAGTAAGCCAGGCGCGGCTCCCAGAAGCCGGGAATCAGTCCGAGGAAGCCCACGGTTAGCAGCAGAACGCTGCGCGGCGTCAGGCCGAAGGCCCACCGGCTGCGCGGCTCAAAGGCTGCGCGTACTGGTCCGGGATGGAGCGAGGGAGCAATCATTTCCGCGGCACCGGCACGGCGGCGATCACGTCGCTGAGCACGCGGTCGGCATCGAAGCCCTCCAGTTCCGCCTCCGGTTTGAGCATCACGCGATGGCGCAGCACCGGCTGCACGGCGCGCTTCACGTCGTCGGGAACCAGGTAGTCGCGGCCGTCAAATGCCGCCGAGGCCTGGGCCACGCGCATCAGGCTCAGCGCCGCGCGGGGGCTGGCGCCCAGCAGCAGTGTCGGCCACTCGCGGGTCCGGCGCGTGAGCGAAAGAATGTAGCTGTAGAGCTCCGGCTCGATGCGGATGGAGCGGACCTCGGCGCGCGAAGCCGCCAGCAGTTCCGCAGGAATAGGCGTCAGGCTTGCGTCTTCCAGCAGACCCGCGCCGCTGCCCCCGTGGTGGCGCTCGAGGATCTGCAACTCTTCCTGCTCGCTGGGGTAGGCGACGCGAATCTTCAGCAGAAACCGGTCCAGCTGCGCCTCCGGCAAGCGGATAGGTGCCTTCGAAATCCACCGGATTCTGCGTGGCAAAGACAGTGAACCAACCCGGCAGGGGGCGGCGGACGCCATCGCTGGTCACCTGGCGCTCTTCCATGCATTCCAGCAGCGCGGCCTGGGTGCGCGGCGGCATGCGGTTGATCTCGTCCACCAGCAACAGGTCAGTAAAGACGGGCCCGGCGTGGAAGGTGAACGTGTCTGAACCCGGCCGCAGGATGGTGGTGCCCAGAATGTCGGCCGGCATCAGGTCGGGCGTGGCCTGCACGCGCTGGAAGCCCAGCCCCAGCAGCTTGCCCAGCGCCTTTACAATCAGCGTTTTGGCAATGCCCGGCACGCCTTCCAGCAGCGCATGCCCCTGGCACAGACACGGCGATCAGCACCTCTTCGATCACCTCGTTCTGTCCGGCGATTACGCGCCCCAACTCCTGCCGGGAGTGCGCAATCAGCTGGCTGGTCGCCCGCAGGTGCTCCGCACTTTTGGCGTTTTGGTCCAAGTCCTGGTTCGGGTCTTGCTGGTTTTCCTCGCTCATGAAGCCCTTTCCTGCTTATTGGAATCAATGTCCAAGGTTCTTGTTGCCGCGCCCGGTTTGGCGGCGGCGCGCAATCTTTCCTCGTGCCCGTGCAGTTTCTGGATCAGCCGGAGAGCCTCGCGCGGAGTCACCGTCTCGCCCCACGAGGCCTCCTCGCAAGCCTTGAGATCCGCCTCAAGCGCCTCGTCCGTAGCCGGAAAGCGCCTCCGCAGCACTTGAGCCAGTTCGGCCGCGCCCATCTGTTTGCCGCGCAGCCCGCACTGGCGCAAGGCATGCCGCCGGAACCGCTCCAGCGCGATGGCCACCGTGGCGGACGCAGCCCCGGCGTTGCGGTAGAGCGATCCCAGCGCTTCAAGAAACTCGATGGGGGTGGTGCGCACCGCGGCGGGCAACTCGCGCACCGGCCCGGTTCGACGGCTGAAGCTCAGCACCACCAGCAGCGCCAGCACGGCCAGGCCGGACCAAAGCATGGTCCAGGCCGGCCCGCTGGCGTAGCTCCAGGTGGAGCGGATCTCCCCGTGCAGCGACTCGTCCCAGTAGAAGTGGTGTCCCTCTCGCGGTCCCAGCGAGTTCAGCAACAGGTCAAGATCGTTGGCCCGCGCCAGCGATCCGTTCTCCAGCGGCGTTGAGCTGGCCCACCAGACCGCGTGCCCCTTGCCCCAGTCGTACTCGACCACCGCCGGCTCGCCCGCGCAGCTATAGTCCACGCGATGGGCCGGGTTGCCGGCCTTCCACGTTGCCTCAGGCACCATCCACACTTCGCCGGTACCGGCCAGCGGATCAAGCCCCTCGGGACTCGAGCTTGCAGGCCGCAAAGGTAAACTCATCCGGCGTGTCGCCGGCCTCGCCGGGCAAGATGAAGGCGCCCCAGAAGCCGGTGGCCAGCACCCGCCCGCCGCGCTCCAGAATCTGCCGCACCGCCTTGAGATTGTCTGGCTCGCGGGTGAGCGGCTCGGCAAAGATCACCACTGTATCCGGACCCGCCGTGGCTGCCAGTTCGCTGAGCGGACGCTCCCAGCGCTCAACTTGATAATTGGAACGCAGCAGCGTTTCATACGCCGCGCGCGCGCCATGCTGGCCGGAGAGATAGCTGGACGGCAGCGGGTTGCTGTTGCTGTTGGCGCCGGGCAGCAGAAAGCCAACTGTGACGGCCAGGACGACCGCGATCCCAAGGGACCAGAGCAGCAGGCGGCGGTCCTTCTGGTCGAGCGAGGAGAGGAAGGTCATGGCTGTGTTCCTCCTCCGCTCCTGGCCGATGAAGCGCTACCGCTTCCAATCAGGGCAGACGCAATCTGCTCCGCCCGCTGGTAGTCGCTTTCGCCAGCCGGTCGGCCGCCGTACCAGACCCGCTCAAAGCTGCCTGTCAGCGTGGCCAGTCCCGGCCGGCGCGGGTCTTCCGGCCCCACCAGCGCCAGGTATTCGCGTGGGGTGCGGGCACGGTCGGCGGACCAAAGGCGTTTTGACTCCAGGCGCGAGATGGCCGCCCAGTAGAGAAAATGAATGGCCTCGCGCCAAAGGCCCGCCGCGGCGGCGCGGCGCGCATCTTCCAGCCAGACCTGCCAGGGAATGGCCGAAGCAGAGCCCGCAGCCGGTCCGTGGTCCTCGGGAACCAGCCGCACGCGCCAGCGGCGCTCCAGTTGCAGCAGCCCCCACACCAGGCCCACGCTGATGGCCAGAATGAATCCCCACACCAGTACCCGGCCCAGCCAGGGCGAGCGGGAGCTGAGCTTCACTGCGCTTTCCAGTACATGGTTCAGCCAGTCGCCCGCCTTCTCCAGGGCGGAATCTTTCGGAGTGGTCTGTTCCAGGTCGCGAAACTCGCGGCCCTCCAGCACCTGCTTCATCACCGCGCGTTCCTGGCTATGATCGGCAGCGGGCACGCCTGCGGCATCGGCCTGCGCCAGGTCGCTGGCCAGCCGCGTCTCGGCGCTCTTGAGCAGTTCCGTGGTGGTGGGCGGCGCGGGCCGCACGTTCTCCCACGATTGCCCGCTCTCGTCCGCAGGCTCGGGCTTCGCCTTGGGTGGGGGAGCATCCTTGTCCTGCGCCTTGGAAAGCAGGACGCGCAGCCAGCCGTAGCGCACCAGCCGCCGCTCGCCGTTGGGAGCAGCCGTCAACGGAACCTGGTCGTCCGGACCCACCTGCGCCGGGTCGCAGGTCTTCACGTCCCGCGCCTGGGCGCAAGCCTGCACCAGTGTGGTCAGAGCCATCAAGTGGGCGCGATACTGGTCGCGCGAGGCGGCCTGCGGCTGGCTGGTCTGCGGAACTCCGGGAGGCACCACCACCTGCGCGGCGGCGCGCGCCTGCGCAAGGGCTAGCAGAGCAGCCACGGCGATGCCCGCACCTCCCACTCGCATGGTCAAGCCCGGCCCTCCCCGGCAGCGTTGTCCGCCATCGGCAGCTCGTCTGTGGGCGGGGTTTGAGTCGCATTCAGTCCCGCAGCGTCCATCATCCTCTCGATGTCATAGCCTTCCTTGCGTATGCGCTGATCATAGTAGATATGCGCACCTCAAATCTCCGACCCAATGGCGGCTGGTGCGGGCGCAGGCGGAGGGCCCTGTTTGCGCAGGCACTGGTCGCGATAGAAGACCGCGAAGGCCGTGGAGTAAGCGGCCATGAACAGGACTGTCCACAGCAGCACAATCGCCGCGCCGAATACGATCGCCACGCCGATGGCGACGTATCCCAGGGGCGTGTTGGCATGGATGTTTCCCAATCCGGCAAAAGCGCCAATGGCGACAATGAATAAGCAGACTGCGTAAAGAATCATGAATGCCGCGTAGCCGATGGCGTAGATCACCAGCAGCGCCAGAAAGATGCGGCCCTTGGCGCCCTGCGTCAGCACTCCGCTGCGCCGCAGCGCCTGGCCGGCGGTGAGCCCCTCGTGCACGCAGGCTGGAAAAGCCAGAGAGAGGCGCAGACTCATGAGGATGGCGTAGACAATCCCGCCCAGGTAGGCCAGGGCTGCAAGTGGAATCAGAAGAAAGAGCAGGGCCGCATTGGCGTTCCCATTCGGAACCAGACCCAGGATCAGCCCGCCCACGCCGACGAGAAAGAACAGCACCAGCATGGGGATGGCGATGATCAGGCTGCGCAGCACCAGAAGCCAGGTGTAGCGGCCGAGCTTGCTCCACGCGTGGCGCAGCGCCTCACCGGTGGTGACCTTGAGCCCGTTGTCGGCCTGCAAGGCGGCATAGTTCGCGGCTCCGTAATAAATGCCGTACGTAAACAGGGCGACAGGAAGGATGAGCAAAGCCGCTGGAAACACAATCCACAGCATGGCGGCCACGTTGGGCTGGGCGGGCGGCTGCTTGAAGACGCCGGCAACAAACAGCCCACCGAAGATCGCCGCTTCCAAAACAAACAGAGCCCCGATGGGCACCAATCCGATGGCCGCGAACGGCCGGATGTGCGCGCGCATGAGGTGGAAGATGCGTTCGAGAATCTGCCCGAAGTTCATGGGAAACGGAACGCCGTAGGGCGGAACTGGCGGTGCGGGCGGGTACGGCGGAGCGGAGAGATTTGCGTCGTTCATGAGGTTTCTCCCAAATCAGTTGTGTCGGATGCAGGGGTTTGTTCCGCGTGGCCGGGGTTGGTGGATTCCGGCGCGGCATCGCCGGCGGGCTCAGCCGGAGTTTCTGGTGGAGTTTCAGGCGGCTCGGAGGCGGTCGCCGCAACAGGCTGCCAGGCCGTTTCCGGCTGCGGCGCCTGCGGAACCACCAGCCCGGCGCGCAGCATCATCCACTCGATATCGAAGCCCTCCTGGCGGATGCGCTGGTCATAGTAGAAGAGGATGAGCGCGATGCCATAGACCGGACGCGTGAGCGCCTGCACCGCAAACCCCGCCCCGTAAATCACAAAGATGGTAATCATTCCCGTGGTCTGGGCATGCTGCGGAGTGTTTGGCCCCGTCAGCAGCGCAATGAGGATGGCCAGCGGAATCGTGATGGCCAGGGAGAGCAGCCAACTCAGCGCAACACCCAGCAGATAAAGCAGCAGGATGCGGCCCCTGGTTCCCCTGGTCAAGGTGGAGCTGCGCCGGACGGCGTCCCAGGCACCGATCTGCTCCACCACGCACGCAGGGAAGGCGAGCGAGAGCCGCAGAGCCATCCAGAAACCGTACGTCACCAGCGCGGCAACCACCAGCAGCCCGGCCAGGAACAGGAGTGCGCCTGCGTCGCCCATGCCCGAGCTTTGCAACACCGCTCCCAGGCCCGCGGAGAGCAGGATTGCCACAAACCAGGCGCCAAACGGAACCACCCAGATGACCAGGATCTCGAAGACAAAGAGCCCCACGTATCGCCAGCCGCGCCGCCACACAGCCTTGTAGGAGTCGCGGATGGTAATGGATTGGCCGAAGAAAGTTCGTGCCGCTGCGTGGCTCACGGCCGCCGTGGCCAGCGATGTGGCTCCCAGCAGGGCGGGCAGCGCCACCAGAAGCAGCCCGGCCACCAGCGTCACTCCCAGAATCGCCGCCTTCACCGTTGAAGCCGGTGCAGCGCCATTTGGTCCCAGGCGCAGAGCGGCGAGGATCACCACCCCCGCCCCGGCCAGCAGCACCGCCGTCGGCACCACCGCGATGCCCAGAAACACCAGGAACCGCTCGCGATAAATCTGTGCCGTGCGGTCGAGAATCTCGCTCAGGCTCGAAGGGTGGAGAGGCTCATCCATGCGGACTTTCCGGCGGCGCCGATTCACCCTCTTGCGTGGACTCGGCCGCTGCAACGGCGCTCGGCTGCGCTTCAGGCTGCAAGGCCTCTGCCGGCGGCTCCGGCCAGGGCAGAATGGGCCCAGCGCTGGCGGCCGCAGCGGGCACGGTCATCCCCGCGGCCTCCATCATCCATTCAATGTCATAGCCCTCTTTGCGGATGCGCTGGTCGTAGTAGAAGAGCGTGAGACCGGTGGCGTACATGGGGCCGATAAAGCTGTTGGTGAGGAATCCGACCAGTTGCTGCGCAATCTGGATCCACACCGGCACCTCGGCGTGATGCTTGACCGCGACCCAGGCGGCCGCGATAAAGAAGATCTGCGTTACTGTTACCAGACCCAGTTGGATCGCAGAGATGAGCAGGCCCAGCACGAAGATGCGCCCCCGGGAACCCATGCTCAGTTCCACGCTGCGGCGCAGGGCCTTGCGGGCGGGCAGGTCTTCCACCACGGAGGCGGGAACGGCCAGCGAATAGCGAAGCGCCATCAGGATGGAATAGACCAGCGCGCCCAGGCAGAGCAGCGCGAAGCCAAGCGTGACCAAGCCGAGCACGATCGCGGCGTGAACATCGCTGTTGGCGCCTCCCTGCACAAACAGCCCCTTGGGACGCGCATAAGCAAACAGGAACACAAAGTAACCGGTGAACAGAATGATGAAGGGAATGTAGATGACAAACGCGGCAATGGTCATCAGCCACAGGTAGCGGCCCAGGCGCGGCAGAATGCTGCTGTAGGCGCCGCGCATGGTGGCCGGCTGATCCAGGTTCACCCAGGCTACGGCGCGGTTGTTGGCCGCCACGGCCGCTCCGGCGCCGATGAAGATGAGCGGCACAATGAGGATGAGGAAGCCCAGCGTAACCCACGGCAGTTGCGCGCTCATGTGAAGGTGCACCAGCAGCTGCTGAATACCGATCTGCGCCAGGTTGAGCACCAGCATCACCCCGGCGTAGACCGACGCGATGCCCGCGAATAGCAGGAAGTGGGTGCGGTAAAGCTGGGCAGTGCGGTCCAGAATCTCGCCGAGACTCATGGGGCGAAGGTTGGTTTCCATGCGGGCTCCCTGGCAAATGGCTTGGTAGCGCTTGGCCGGATACTAGCACAGGTTGAAAAGCCTATGCCGTGCGCCAGTTACCGGAGAGTCCACCCATATTTGCAAACAAATAACCTTGGCAGCGAGTGTGCGGTAAACTGGTTTTCCGCGCGATGAACGAATCTCGTACTTCGGTCAACGATCTGGCAAAGGCCTGCGCCCACTCCGACGATGCCGTGGAATGGGATGAGTTCGTGCGCCGACTGGTGCCCCTTGCCTCGCTGGTTGCCCTGCGCATCAGCCGCATGTGGGTCAGCGCTCCATCCCCTGCCACGGTGGACGATATTGTCCAGGAAGTTTTTCTCAAGCTGTGCGAGCAGCAGCGCCGCATCCTGCGCGAATTCGAGCCCCGTGGCGAAGATTCCTTCTTCGGCCTGTTGCGCATTGTTGCGGCTTCGGTGGCCAACGACTACTTCCGCCGTCTCTACTCCACCAAGCGGGGTGGCAAAGTGGTAACCATGGCGCTCAGCGACGACGAATCGCAGTCGCACTTGGTCGGCAGGCGGCCTGCCGTGCGCATCGAACACTCCGCGCTACTGGCGCAGTTGGACCAGAAGCTGCTCTCCGCGCCGGAGGTCATCAGCGAGCGGGATCGTGCGCTCTTCTGGCTCTACTATTTACAAGGATTTACGGCCGAGGAGATCGCCCGCCTGCCCACCGTGGGCCTCACTGCAAAGGGTGTTGAGAGCGCGCTGCGGCGGGTAACAACCTGGCTGCGCGGCGAAATTGGCCGTCCAAAATCCATCCGAACCCTGGATTCCGGTTAGCTCCGTAAACGATTTCGCAAAAGGAATGTTCCGCGCAACCCCGTTAAATAGAGTGCAGATATGAATGAAGAAATCAACAAGGGCCCCGTTTCAGAAGATCCTCAAGACAGCTCCGGCGCAGCGCTGTCCGATGCCCTCGAGGACCTGATCGAGGGCCGAATCTCCCGTTCCGGCAATCCGCCCCAGCCCTTTGCAGGGCAGGAGAGCACGGAAGCGGACGCCGCGGCAGGCGCTTGTCCTGAGCCCGGCGAGTGGGCCCTGCTTTTCGCCGGCGAGCCGCGCCCGCCTCAGCTGGGTAAGGTAAATGCGCTGCTGGCCCACGCGGCAGCCTGTTCCGTTTGCGCCGAACGTCTCCGCGCCCTGAACGCCGATGTGACGTCGGAAGAGAGCGCCGTTCTTGCCGGTCTGGCCTGCGCATCCCCAGAGACGCAGCGCACGCTGGCTGCCGAACTGGCGCGAACCGCACATCAAACGCCGGGCAAACCCATCACCCGTTTCTACCTCTGGATGGGAGCCGGTCTGGCTGCTTCGCTGCTCATCTCCGTCGGGCTGCTCTCCTGGTGGCGCCTGGCGAACAATCCCGAGCACCTGCTGGCCGAGGCATACACGCAACAGCGCATCTTCGACCTGCGCATGCCCGGCGCGGGCTTTGCCGAGGTCACCCCGGAGACCCATCTGCGCGGCGGTTCCACAGTCCGCGAGTCCGCCAGCCTGCTTGAAGCGCGCGCCCGCATCGAGCGCCAACTGGAGAACGCTCCTGAAGATGCCCACTGGCTGCAGTTGGAGGCGCGGGCGGAGATACTGGAAGAGAAATTCGATCCGGCCATCGATATTCTCGACCGCCTGATCGCCGCCGGACCGGTCACCTCCAGCCTGCTCCTCGACGATGCCTCCGCCTACTTCCAGCGCGGCGGAGCAACAGGCAGCGAGAACGACCGCAACAGCGCTTTAGAATCCCTGCGCCGCGCAGACGAACTGGAGCCCGGCGACCCGGTGGTGCTGTTCAATGAAGCCGTGGCCATGGAAGATCGCGGCCAGGTGATGAATGCCGTTGAGACCTGGAACCGCTATCTCCGTTTCGAGCGCGATCCGCGCTGGCTGGCCGAAGGCCGCCGCCGTCTGCAGGCCCTGGAGCAGAAGCTGAACCAGTTGAAGACTCACCAGGGCCGCATGGAGCAGCACCTGGCCACGCCTCAGGCCATGCGCACGCTGGCCGGCGATTCCACCGCGCTGGCCTCGATTGACGAAGAACTCTCCACCTCGATGCTGCCCCGGCTGCTCGATGCGGCCATTCCGCCTTCCACTGACCGTTCCCGCGGGTCCCCCTGCGGCGACGACTGCCTGGCCGCACGCTCCCTTCTTTCCTCCCTCGCCGCCTCGCTCGAACGCAACCATCAGGACCCCTGGCTCACCAGCTTTTTTCCTCCTTCCATTCTCCTTTCCAATTCCACTTTCTCCGATCCCCAGTTTGCCCAGGCAGCCCATGCATTGGCCCAGTCCGTGCAAGCATTCGCCCACGGTGACTACCTTGCCGCGGCCGACAGCGCGCAGCAAGCCGGCGCGCAGTTCAAGGCTTTGAAGAATGCGGCTGGAGAACAACTGGCCCAGGTGGAGCAGGCAGACGCGCTGCAGGCTGCTGCCAACTATGGCGGCTGTTACCAGGCAGCCCATGCGCTGCTGCTCCGGAACCCTGAATTTCCCTGGATTGAAGCCGTAGATCAGGCTCTCGACGCCTACTGCGATCCCGCACCCGGCTCTGACACCGAGGACAATCCAGGCTTTGTGCGGGCTGAAGAGCTGGCCCGCGACCACCACTATGGGCTCATCGAGCTGCGTGTCCGGAATATGCGCGGCGGGGCTGCTGTGGACGCAGGCAACGCCGAGGCTGCCTGGCGCGACTACCTGGCCAACCTGCGCGAGTTTTACCAGGGCGACTACTCCGCGCTGCGTCTCTCCGGCACGCTCAGCGGACTGGAACAGGTGGAGCAGTCGACGCCACGCACCCGCTTGGCGCTGCTGCTGCAGCGGGAAGCCCTTGCAACCCTCGAGCTGACCCCCAACCGCCAGTTGATTCCCACCGCCCGGCTCAATCTGGCCGCCGCCGCCATTCGCGCAGGCTCCATTCCCGAAGCGGAAAACGCCATGCGCATTGCCGAGAGCGAGCTGGCCGCCAACGGTGGAGGACGGTCCGTACACGCAATCCTGGCCGAGGTCGAAACGGCCATGGCTAACGTGTACCTCGATCGTGGCGAACTCGAGAAGGCCGGCGCAATGCTCGATGCGGCCTACACGCACATGGCCGGCGGGCGCACCGGCATCTATCTGCGCAACTATGCGGTGGCACGCGGACAACTCGCTCTTGAGCAGGGGCATCCCGAGGCCGCCGAGCCACTGTTGCGCGATGCGCTGCTCGCCCAGGAGCAGGCCGCCGGCAGCGCCGGTGCGGAGAGCATTGTGCAGGCCCAGCAGAATCGCGACCTCTATGCGATCCTGGCTGGCGTGTGGCTGGCGCAGGGCCGCTCGGGCGAACAGATTCTCGCCCTCTGGGAGCGCTATCGCCTGCGCATTCTGGGTATGCCCGTCGCTGCCTGTTCGGACAAGGGTCTGGACTGTCTCCAGACCAGCGTCGCGGCCACCATCAAACGGCCCGGCTTCGACCAACTCCTCGGCCAGGTGGTTCTTCCCGATCGGCTGCTGCTCTACCAAACCAACCCCAAGGGCGTTCGCTGGACCCAGGTTCCGGTTCGTCGCGAAGATCTGCTGGCTGCCGCGGAGTCGCTGGAGCGCGCCGTCAACTCACCGTCGACCCCCATGGATACCGTTGACCGCGCCGCCCGCCGCATGGGCGCTTTCCTGATCGATCCCCTCAATCAAATTGACCCTGGGACTGCAGTTGCGAGCCAGGGTGGCCGGCTGCTGCTGGAGACTGATCCGCTGCTCGGTAATCTGCCCTGGCCCTCGGTGGCCACCGCGGCAGGCGATCTTGGCTTGTCCTCCAATCTGGAGGAGTTGCCCTCCCTGCTGCTGGACGTACATTCCGATACCCCGCTCCCCGGCCCGGTGACGGGCAAGGCGCTGGTTGTCGGTGCGTCCGTTGCCGCCGGGGAGAGTCAGAACCTTCCCGAAGTCTTCGCGGAGGCGCGGGCCGTGGCTCGCTTCGACGCCGACCCCACCCTGCTGGTTGGCGTTCAGGCGACAGAACCGCATGTCGCCGCGCAGTTGGCCACGGCTTCAGCGATTCATTTCGCCGGCCATGCAGCGCAACAGGGTGGAGGCACGCGGCTGCTGCTCGCTCCCGCCGCCGGCAAAACCAGCGCGATTCCAGACACGCCCTGGCTCGACAGCACCCTCCTGCGCAAGCATCCTCCGCGCGCTGCCCGCCTGGCGGTGTTTTCAGCCTGTTCCAGCGGGAAAAGGGAGCAAGGCTGGAACCACGGCATGGATGATATTGTGTCCACACTGGCCGCGCTCGGCGTGCCCGACGTGGTGGCCACACGCTGGCAAATCGACTCCAGCGCTGCCGTCCCAATGATGGATGCCTTTTACGGCGGCCTGGCTCGCGGGCTCACCGTTCCCCAGGCCCTCACGGCGGCACGGCAATCCATGGTCCGGGATCCCCGCTACAGTCACCCCTATTACTGGGCGGCCTGGTACGCCTCTGGAACCGGCAAGTCGAACCTGAGCGCCATTTTCCAGAGCGGGACCTAGTCGAGCTGGCGAGTCGAGTTCTTCTTCAGGTACATGGCTGCATCGGCGCAGTTCAACAGGCTGTCCTTGTTGACTCCATCTTCGGGATAGAGCGCAATCCCCACGCTGGCCGAACCCTGAATGGAGTACCTGTCAATCAGGAACGGGTCATCCATACAATGTTCCAGCCGCTGCGCAATCTCTTCCACGTCTGCCCGGCTGCGCACCACCGGCACCAGGACCGCGAACTCATCGCCGCCCAGGCGCGCCAGCAGGTCATGGGAGCGCAACTGCCGCTTCATCCGCAGCGCAACCTCCTGCAGATAGCGGTCGCCCACCTGGTGCCCGTACAGGTCGTTGATCTGCTTGAACTCGTCCAGATCGATGTAGATGAGCCCAAAGATGCTGGCATTCTGCCGTGCCTCTTCAATCAGCGTGTCCAGATGCTTGTCCAGGGAGAAGCGGTTGTGCGTGTCGGTGAGCAGGTCGAACTCCGAGCGGCGCCGCAGATCGGAGTAGATCCGCCGCGTTTCGATTGCCAGGGCGGAAAGCGCCGCCGCCATGCTCAGTGCTTCAGTCTCAATCGCTTGTGGCTTCGTGAGCGGATCGAGCGCGGCATGGATGGTGCCAAGGGCCGCGCCGATTCGCGCCGGAATCTGCTCCTGTGCAATGCGAAAGGCGTCCAGTTTGGGCGGGCAATTGCCCAGTTGCGCGCCCTCGGCAATCTGGCACCAGCTGGGCGCTCCCTTCAGCTTGAACGAGACCAGTTCCGTGATCTGCTCAATAATCTCGGCCAGCGGCCGGGTTCCGTTAATGTCCTCAAGGATGCGGCTGCGCCGCCGCTCAATATAAGCCAATTCAGCCGTCTGGCGCCGCATTTTATGCTCCAGCGTCCAGCCTCTGGCGCCCGCCACCAGCACCAGCAGGAACAGCAGGCCCGCGGCAATCCCCAGGTTGCGGACGCTCAGCAATGGAGGTCTGGCCACGACGCCGATGTCGTCGAAGGTGCGCAGAAGCACATCCACCGCCACCGGACCATGGAACGGATCGGACCCGTATTGCATCAGGCAGATCCCCGTAACGTGTACCTTGGACCCCACCTCAATGTGCTTCATGGGGGGAAGATCCGCGCCTTCTATGTCCGGGTGCCGGTAAATGGCAGAGAACACCTTGCCGTCGGCCGTCAGGACATACTCATCCTGTGCGGCCTCCCGGGCGGCCATCAGCACCCAGCCATCCATCGATACCAAGTCGAAAGCGCGGGTTCCGGAAGCGAGTTCCTCCCCGCTCACCTGGCGCGGCGCTACCGGCGAGGCAAGCTGGCTGTCCTGAATTTCGGCCCGCGTCAGCATCAGCGAGGTCCCATTTACATCGGGGAAACCGGTCGCGTCCGCCCAGTCGCCCACCCGCAGCGGGCCTTCATAGGTAGTTATTACCCAAAGGCTCTTGGCGCCGTTTTGCAGCACTACCGCAGAACCCGGCTGATAGTAGGTAATGGTTCCTTGTACACGCACCCGGCGCGTCTGGTCATGAACAAAGTAGGCGGAAATTACCTCGTCCATTGGCGTCACCGGCAGCTCAGTGGTCGCTGCCTCCGCCTTCTTCAATACGTTGATGTCGCCCAGCGAAGGCACTTCAAGCAGGATGCCCGTCAGCTGGTTCTTGCTGTCAAAGATTCCCGCCGCAACTCCGGTCACTGCCACCTCGGCGTCCAGCATCTCCTTCAGGTTGCCAACCGCGCCGCCCACCGCGGTTACATCGATATACCCGCCGTCCATCAGCAGCTTCAGATCGACACCCGGAAGATTTCCGTAGTCGACCCTGTCCGCGCTGCGCACCGTTCCGTGCACAGTTACCCTCATGGAATCCAGTTCGCCACGGACGAGCTGTCCAAAGCTGGCTTCCACCGGCTTGGGAACAGTCCCGGGGTGAAGCCGCGTTATGTTGTCGCCCAAGATATCGGTCCGATAGCTGTCCCGAGTCTTGCCCTTCACCAGCACGCGATCGCCAAGAGCCAAAACCTGGTTCGGCTTGGTCTGCACGTAAATGGCCTCGTTCCCGTCCTGCACGAAGAGGTCGACATCCGACGCACCGTTTACATCGGTTGTCGCGTAGTAGGTGACGGTGCCTTCAAACGCCACCGGCAGTCCCTTCGCGGCCTCTGTTCGCGAAAGCGCTTGGATCGCATGGATGGTGGTCAGCGTGCCAGGCTCAGTAGCCCAGGCAACCAAGGCGCATCCGAGGATGATCGGCAATCCTATCGCTGTTCTCTTCATCAGAGGAATCTCATCGAAACCGTCTCGTTCTGTGCACCCTGCATGGCTAAAAGAGGGGCATGTCCATGAAGAGGCACTACGTCAATTCCAAGCATAGCCCCCCTCACGCAATCGACAATACCGCTAAAGGGTGTGCGCTTGTCCTACTCTTGTAGGACTTTTGATGGGATGGATGCCTTGCTTTCACCGGGAGGCTCCGGGTTTTGTGGGAGTTTCCCCTTTCCTGACAGACCTTATCGGCAGTGGCCCGCCGCAGCACCAATCGGCGTGAGGAAGTTTGCAATCGGGAGATTCTGGAACAGGCCCGCTGCTCTTGCCAGCCATCTCACTCCCAGGTGAGTCTGTTTTAATGTCTTGGTGCCGGTCACCGGGTGAAAGTTAGCCCACGAATGAAGACGGGCACTGCCGGCCGCTTGGAATGCAGGCGGTCGCCCCCTGGGACGTTACCGGAGCCCGTTGCGAGAGGAGGTTTCGATGTCGAACAGCGATGAAGTCGTCACAAAAGGATCGCGGTCGCCTCACGGCGGCACACAGTCCCTGCCCACCCGCCGCATTCGCGTCATCGGCGTTCCCCTGGACATGGGCGCCAGCCGCCGCGGCGTGGACATGGGCCCCTCCGCCATGCGCGTCGCCGGCCTCGAAGCCCGGCTGGAAGCCCTCGGCCACCAGGTCATCGACGGCGGCAACATCCGCGTCGAGATTGCCGAAACCCAGGCCTTCGGCGACCAAGTCGCCCGCTATCTCAAGCAGATAGCCGAAACCTGCACGCGCACGGCCGAAGCCGTCGGTTAAAACCCTGGAAGAGGGCATGACCCCCCTGGTCCTGGGCGGCGACCACTCCCTGGCTGTCGGCTCCGTCTCCGGCGTCTCCGAGTTCTACCGCCGCCAGGGCCAGAAGATCGGCATCGATCTGGATCGACGCCCACTCCGACATCAACACCCCCGACACCTCGCCCTCGCGGCAACGTCCACGGCATGCCGCTGGCCGCCCTGCTCGGCCTGGGCCCCGAGCCGCTCGGCAACATCTATCGGCTACTCGCCCAAGATCGCCCCGGAAAACACCGTCCTCATCGGCGTCCGCGACATCGACGCCGCCGAGCGCGCCAACATCCGCCGCGCCGGCGTGGCCGAGGTCTACACCATGCGCGACATCGACGAGCGCGGCATGAGCACCGTGATGGAAGAGGCCCTGCGCGCCGCCGGCCGCGGAACCGCGGGCTATCACGTCTCGCTCGACATGGACTGGATCGATCCCGAAGACGCGCCCGGCGTGGGCACGCCCGTTCGCGGCGGCGCCACCTACCGCGAAGCCCACCTGGCCATGGAGATCATCGCCGACCACGGCCGCCTGCTCAGCTTCGAGATGGTCGAAGTCAACCCCGTCATCGACGAGCACAACCGCACCGCCGACCTGGCCGTGGAACTGGCCTGCTCGGCATTTGGGAAGAAGATCCTATGAACAAACAGCGCTTTTGCCGGACAGATGCTCCGCCTCCCAGCTGTACCGTCGCGCTTCCGCGAAACTCCGCTTTTTTCCTCTCGCTGCTGGTTCTCTCGCTCTGCCTTCCAGCGGCAATGTCTCTGGCCCAGCCGGCAAAGTTCCGCTCCGTGACCATCCAGAACACCGTGCCCCGGCGAGACGTGGACGGCAATGTCATCGACGCCCACGATGGCTGCCTGCACTTCTACGCCGGCCGTTACTACCTCTACGGCACGGCCTATGGAAAAACCGCAGGATACACCATCAACAACCGATTCCGGGTCTACAGCTCCGCGGATCTGGAGCGCTGGACCTATGAAGGGGAATTGCTCAAGTCGCCTCCGGACGGCGTCTACTACCGCCCCTACGTGGCCTACAACCAGCGCACCCGCAAATACGTGCTCTGGTACAACTGGTACCGCAAGCTTTGGGATGGCGAAGTGGGCGTGGCGACCAGCGATACTCCGGTCGGCCCGTTCACCATCGTCAATACCCATGTCGAGCTGTCGCAGGCCAAAGACCACCCCGGCGACGGCAGCCTGTTCGTGGACGACGACAACACCGCTTACTTCATTTACACCGCCATCGATCAGCATCACTCCATTCGCGTCGAGAGGCTCGCTCCTGACTTCCTCTCCTCCACCGGCCAGGTCAGCGGCGTGCTTGGCGTGGGATGCGAGGCGCCTTCCATCTTCCGCCGCGGCTCAAGCTACTACGCCCTGTTCGACACCACCTGTTGCTTCTGCACCGAGGGCAGCGGGGCGCGGGTACTGGTGGCTTCCAACCCCATGGGCCCCTACCGGCAAATTGCGAACATCAATCGCGACGCCGCGGGCAAGACGACCATCCCCGCGCAGCAGACCTTTGTCGCCACCATCGAGACCGCGACTGGGCCGGCCTACCTTTGGATGGGAGACGAATGGAATTCGCGTCCGGACGGCGTCAAGGGACACGACCTGCAATACTGGGGTCCGCCGCTCCGTTTCGCTGCTGACGGCTCGATTCTCCCTCTCGAAAACACCCCCGCCTGGACGGTCGACGCTGCGCTCGGCGTGCCGCGCACCGCAGGGTCCGCCCGCTACGCGTGGCCGCAAAAAGTTGATCCCCACCCAATCCGCACCGATGCCTGTTTCGGTACTCCACTCAATGAGCGCGGCGAACCGGTGCAAACGAAGTGAATCCAGAGGCGTGTTCGGCATTCGGGAAGGCGCGCAGGTGCTGGTTCTAGACTGGATGAAGGCTGAGTTTTCGAGTCCATAGGGCGCGACCTGGAAGGAAAATGGCAAAAAAACTGCGCGTAGGCATTCTGTTTGGCGGACGCAGCGGGGAGCATGAAGTCTCCCTGCTCTCTGCCGCGTCCATCCTGAAGGCAATCGATCGCAAGAAGTTCGACGTGGTCCCGATCGGCATCACCAAAGAGGGCCGCTGGCTGGCGGCCGGCGATGCGCACAACCTGCTGGCGGGGAACCAAAGCCCCGTCGCGCGCCGTTTGCGCGCTGGCGATCCCGAGGCGACACCGGGGGCCAAGCTGCTCCACGAGGGCATCCCCACCCTGCTCGCCCCAGAGCCCGCCGGCACCGGCTCGACTCTTGCTGCCGGAACCCTTCGCCCCCAGGCTGCCAATCTGGACGTGGTCTTCCCCGTCCTGCACGGAACCTTCGGTGAGGACGGGACCATTCAAGGATTGTTTGAACTGGCCGGCATCGCTTACGTTGGTTCCGGCGTTCTTGGCTCCGCCGCCGGCATGGACAAGGACGTGATGAAGCGCCTCTTCGCCCAGGCCAGACTCCCCATCGTCAAGCACGTCACCCTGCTCCGCGCCGACTGGGAAGCCCAGCCCCGCAGGGCTATCCGCCAGGTCGAAGCCGCGCTCAAATATCCAGTGTTTGTAAAGCCCGCCAACCTCGGCTCCTCGGTAGGCATCAGCAAGGCCCACACCCGCGCCGAACTCGGCCCCGCGCTCGCCCTGGCAGCGAGGTACGACCGCAAGCTGGTCGTGGAGCAGGGCGTCGGCGGCAGCGCTCGCCGCGGCCTCCCGCAGGCAAAAGCTCGCGAACTGGAAGTCGCCGTCCTCGGCAACGATGCTCCCGTGGCCAGCGTCGTCGGCGAGATCATCCCCGGCAAGGAGTTCTACGACTACGAGGCCAAGTACCTCTCCGAGGGCTCGGTCCCGGTCATCCCGGCAAAGCTCACAAAGGCGGAGTCAAAGCAGATTCGCGAGATGGCCGTGGCCGCCTTCCGCGCCTGCGACCTCTCCGGACTGGCCCGCGTCGACTTCCTCATGGAGCCCGACGGCAAGCGCCGCATCTTCCTCAACGAGGTCAACACCCTCCCCGGCTTCACCCAGATCAGCATGTACCCCAAGCTGTGGGAAGCCACCGGCATCGGCTACAAGGACCTGATCACCCAGCTGATCGAGCTGGCCCTGGAGCGCCACGCGGAAAAGACGCGCACTTCGTACAGCAGGGACTGAAGGGGCAGAGATAGGGACTGAGCGACTAAGGGACTAGGTACTAGGTACTGAGGGACTGAGGCACTAGGGACTGGGGACTGAGCAGAGCAGGGAACAGGAATTGCCCAGCCGGTGTCTAACCTATCAGGACGAATGGGCCATGGGCGCTGAGGGGAGCCAATGCGTGCGCATCCGAGTCGAACAGGCTGGTCGCCGCAGTGTAGTCCCTAGTCCACTTAGTCCCTGGTCCCTGTCTTCTTGCCGTATCCTAACCACGAGGAAGTATCCCAATGACCTTGCTCGACGCTCCAAAGTTCGACGCAGCCCGCGACCGGCGCAGGCAGGTGTTCTTCTACAGCACCGTAGGGTTCCTGTTCATTCTCTTCATTGCCTGGTGGCTGGTAGCCGGCCGTCCGGTCGACTGGCCATGGAACTGGAACAACTACCTCTTCGGCCGCGCGGCGGTTAACAGCTTCCTCACCGACGTTGAGAAGAACGACCTGGCCTCGGCGTACGGTGTGTGGATTCACGACAAGAACTGGCAGCAGCACCCGGACAAGGCCGCCGCTTACCCCTTCGCGCGCTTCCAGCAGGACTGGAGTTCCACCAGTCCCGACAACGAGTACGGCGCCATCCAGAGCCACAAGATCGCCCTCGCCGGCCGCTATGGCAATGGTGTGCTGATCGCCATCCTCATCAACGGTCGCAAGAGCAAGGCGCTCAACCTCGACTACGACCCGCATTCCAAGACTCTGGACTTCGCCCCGCCCGGCGTCGAGCTCTACCTTGGCCCGTAGGGAGTTTATTCTGAGCAAGTTAGCGTGTTAGCGGGTCAGCTGAGTCAACTGTGATTCCGGGGGGCCGTGCGCCTTGCGGAGATGCGTGGATATTGGAGCCCAGCCACCTTATCCCATTCTCGCGAAATTCCCGTTCTCCGCTGGTTTGCATCGAACAGGCAGGAGAAATCAATGCCTCAGAGTACTCATGATCGAACCGCGGAACTCCACAATCTGGCCGAACATGCCCATGCCGCTGCGTCCGTCGCCCACGCAAAAGCAGACCATCTCACCGCTCACGAACTGAGCAAGAAGGCGCTCGAACACTCCATGACTGCGTATAAGCACTCCGAGCAACTCACCGCGGAAGCGCGCCAGCTCGGAAAGGCATAGGCGGGAAGAGATTCCAGGACTCAGCTCCCGGGTAGTTTCATCCTCCTCAGCCCTCGACCGTCGCCAGCGCCGCCAGCGTAGCCTCCAGGCTCGCTGGATCCTCCACGTTCAGCGACTTCTGCGTCGGGTCAATCTGCTTCAACAGCCCGCACAGCACCTTGCCCGGACCCACTTCGATAAATTGCGTCGCTCCGGCCGCCACCAGCGCCTGCACGCAGTTTACCCAGCGCACGGCGCCGGTCACCTGCCGGATCAGCGCATCCCGCGCCGCATCGGCCGTCGTTACCAGGCCGCCCGTCACATTGGCCGCCACCGGTACGCTGGGATCTGCCAGCGCCAGCCCGCCCAGCACCCGCGCCACCTCTTCCTGCGCCGGCTGCATCAGCGCGCAATGGAACGGTGCGCTCACCGGCAACATCACCGCCCGCCGCGCACCTTTCGCCTTGGCCAGAGCGGAAGCTCTCTCCACCGCGGCAAGCGCCCCGGAGATCACCGTCTGCGTAGGGGAGTTCAGGTTGGCCGCCTGTACCGTCAGTCCGGTTTCCGCAGCAGCCTCGCGGCAAGCCTCGGCCACCTGGTCTGCGCCCAGCGCCAGCACCGCGGCCATAGCTCCCTCACCCGCCGGAACAGCCAGTTGCATCGCGTGTCCGCGCGCCTTCACAGCACGCACGGCATCGGCAAATCCCAGCGTCCCTGCCGCAACATGCGCCGACCACTCGCCCAGCGAGTGCCCCGCCGCCAGCGCCGGGTGAATCCCATGCTCCGCCAATACCCGCCATGCAGCCACGCTCACCGTCAGAATCGCCGGCTGCGTATTCTCCGTCAGCTTCAGCTCCTCTTCCGGCCCTTCGAAGATCAGTTTTGTAATGGGAAATCCCAGCGCCTCATCGGCCTCAGCAAACGTCTGCGCGGCAACAGGAAACTGCTCAGCCAAAGCGCGGCCCATCCCCACGGCCTGCGAACCCTGTCCCGGAAAAAGAAAAGCAAGTGTGGTGGTCATTTCAGAGAAAATTTTACTCTGCCAACCCATTACCCAGGGCAAATCCAGAATTACTGTGCCCCCGCTGAGTCCGAGGCAGGTTGCCGCTCCCTCCACCCCCGCGACGAAGACCTGTCGCCGGGTTATGGTCGCGTCAACTTCCGTTCGTCAAGTATATCAAGGCACAAAATGGCTGATTTTGCATGTAACTTATTTAGTTTCATTGGTATAGAGCAAAACCAGAAAAATCGATGTATTCCTGGTCCGGGCTGCGTGGTTCGGGCTCGCTTTTTCCGGTTTGAGGAGGCTGGCGATTTGCATGATTCAACCCTTCAAGACCAGTGTGCGCCGGATGCGCATAATTATGTGCAAATGCGCGAGGGGAAATTTGCCGGCGCGGGATGAGAGTCCGGCTGTGCGGGATAAATCCGCAGCGTTTAGAGCTTGGTGAAAAACTCCATTCGAGGGTAAAACTCGAGTGAAAGGCTTCCCGCAGGGGCTAAAGCCCTCAATTGTTTTGTTGCAGTTACGGCCCGGCTGAAGCCGTGCCCTTGTTACAAGGCCCAGGGTGGTGTCCCCGAAGTTCGCAGCATAAGTCGAAGCCCCGAAATGCAGGTCCTTCGACTCCACTTGGCCCAAAATCGGGCCAAGCGTCACTCAGGATGACAGCGTTATTTATGTTGCGAACTTCAGAAACAGGACACGAGGGGAATCCTGGTTTGGATGAGTTTTTCACCAAGCTGTTTAGTCGGTGCGAATCCAGAACTACCGTGCCCCACTGAGTCCGAGGCAGGTTGCCGCTCCTTCCACCCCCGCGACGAAGACCTGTCGCCCGGGACCCCGGTTGTGGTCGCGTCGGCTTGAGCGCCTCAGCTTCGAGGTACAGCTATTAGGGATTCGCTATAAGCGTGTGAGGTTGCGCCATGCAGCTAGTTCCAGCGCTTCTTGTCGTCCGGGTCTTCGTCCAGCTGGCGTCCCTGGCCGTCGAAGCGCACCGTCCGCCCCTGCGAGCGCATGTACACCTCAAACTTTTTTGCAGCCTTGCGCCGCTTCCAGCGGTAGTACCTGTTGCGCAGACCGAACCACTGTTCGCTCACCACAAATCCAAGTCCCCGCCGCGGAGCAAAAAGGATGAACAGGTACCCGGCCAGCGCCCCGCCCAACTGCGCAAAGGCATACATGCGCAGCGCGCCAAACATCATCGCCACCGCCACCAGCCCGTAGATTACGGCGATGTAGCGTGCCTTGATGGGAATGGTGAGAAACAGCAGAAACTCCATCTCGCCGTAAAGCACCCCGATGGCCACGAGCATGCCGAAGATGCCGCCAAAGCAGCCGTAGAGCGCGGGTTCCAGCTGCGAAAGCCCCAGCGGGCCGCTCACCGCGTGAATGGCAACGGCGGAAACCGCGGTGCCCAGCACTGAGGATGCATAGAGTCCCAGGGTCCAGCTCTGGCTATGCATCTGCTCCAGAAACCCGGACAGGAACCAGAGCGAAACCAGCTCGCTGAAGGTCCACAGGATCCCGGAATGGACGAAGCTGTACGTGAGCGGCTGCCACAACCAGCCGTGCAGAAACTGGCTGGGCACGAAGCAGAGCGGTGGAATCACCTGGGCTGCGAACTCGGGAGCAACCGCGCCCGCCAGCAGCACCAGGAAGTAAGCGGCCAGGTTTACCAGCACGAGCAACCGTGTTATCCCGCGGAAGGCAGGAAAGGAGATCGAACTGGCGCCGGGTCTTGCCATCGCTGTCCTCAGAGTAAACGCTGGAGCCCTGAATGTCATGGATATGGGTGTGGAGCATCCGGGAAGCCACGGCAACGGCAACCGGGTGTATGCGAGCGTCCCGTTACGGAACCACCACAAGGCCGCGATGTCCGGCTGCGTCCACTGCCCGCACGCCAAACACCACGTTATCCTTTGAGATCGGCACATCCACCGTCACGGGTCCTCCACCCGCCGGCGCTGTGACCTCCTTCGCAAACTGCCAATCGCCCGCAGTCGTCTCCCGCCACACCAGTTCATAGTGGATGTCCGCCGCCGCGCCGGCCGGCGCTTCCCATTGCAGCGTGGTGCCGTTCTCCAGCTTTTGCGTCAAGATAGCCACTTTTGCCGGCTCGCCTGGCGAAGCCGCCAGCGTGGCCAGGGTCGCCGCGTTCAGCCGCGCCACGTTGGCCACGTACTTGAAGTCCACAAACTGGATCAGGTCGCCCAGAATGGGATCGCTCGACCCCGCCGCCGGCATCACGACGTTCTGGTGCTGGTGGTTGTAGTCCTCCCGCCACTCTGTAAACCGCACCGCCGCGAACCCCTCCCGGTTGAACGACATGTGGTCGCCCCCACGCAAATAGCGGTCTGGGCGGAACACCAGAAACGGCGCAAACGGAACCCCCGAAGCAGCAGGGAAATACGTACGAGCCGTGTCGGCAATGGCCCGCGCAAGCTCGCGGCTGGCTGAGTCGTTCTCCTCGCCCAGCGCCCTTATCCGCCGCGCCTGATCCGGCGTGGCCGCAGTGGGCACGCCCTCGCTGAACACCCGCACCCGGTCCTTCAGTTGCAGCGCGTCGCCCGGCGTCGTGTTTCCGCCCACAATGTCGTTATTCAGCACCGCCTCCAGCTGCCAGCCCTCGCTCTTGGCCAGCTTGGCCAGGTGGCTTGACCCGTTCAGCCCCTGCTCCTCACCCGCCACGGCCACAAACACCACCGTGGCCGGCAGATGCAGTTTGCTCAGCGCCCGCGCGCACTCCATGGAGACGGCCACTCCCGAAGCATCGTCGTTGGCGCCCGGCGCCGCGCCCCGCGCGTCCAGCACGTTGGTGTTGCGTGAGTCGTAGTGCCCTGTAACCAGTACCATTCGCTTGGCTTGCACCGGATCGCTGCCGCGCAGAATGGCGTAGATGTTGCTGATCGTCGAGGGCTGGGGAATCCGCGCCCCCGCCGGCTCGATAAAGGTGTCGCGATGCACTTCAAGGCAGTCGCCGCACTGCTTTCCAATCTCCTCAAACTGCCCGGCAATCCAGTCTGCCGCGGCGTTGATCCCCTGGCCCGGCGGCAGATCCGTCACCATGCTGGAAAGTGTGCTCCGCGTACCGAAACCAACCAGCGTTTTAATCGTCTTTTCTATCGGTGAGGGCTCAATGGTCTTGAGGGCACCGGCGATGGCCGGGTCCGGCGGGGCCGGAGCAATCGGCTTGGCGCCGATGAGGAAATCTGCCTGTGCCTGGCAAAGCGAAGCGCAGAGGAGCGCTGCCGGTACCAGTCCGAGGCGCGCGACCATACGAGGGAAAATCATCGGATATTCTCCATTGTGGGGAGTCAGCGGACCAGCGGCGAGCCGTGCCCCTTGACCTGAAGCTGCTTTCTCCCAAAGAATAGCGGTGTCGTACCGCGACGTAACGTCATCCTACAAGATGAAACACCCTGGAAAGTGAGGAGGCTGCCATGCCCAGCTGCCCTGAATGCGAGAATGAATTAGATGTTGAATTGGACGAGGTTGAAGAAGGCGATGTGGTTGCCTGCGAGGAATGCGGGACCGAGTACGAAGTAGTCGGCGTTGAACCGCTGGAGTTAGCGCGGGTTGACGGCGATCTGGACGAGGAAGACGAACTGCTTGAAGAGGAAGAGGAGGACGAGTGAGGCTGAATCGTGCGGGTGTACTGGCCGGTATCGCGTTTGTGGTGTGTGTGGCGGGGTTGGTACCCGCAGGGCCTGCGGGTGGATTGCTGAGCCCACAGAGTGCGCAGGCGCAGAACATTGGCCAGCGGGTCGTCAATGGAACCGTCATCGACGAAGCCTCCAATCCGGTCTCCGGCGCCACTGTCTTCCTCAAGGATCTGAAGACCAAGCTGATCCGCAGCTTCACCTCCGACCCTACCGGCAAATTCCGCTTCACCCAGGTGGACATGGCCGAAGACCACGAGCTATGGGCTGAGAAGGCCGGCCATAAAAGCGCCGTCAAGACAGTCAGCCAATGGGACGCGCGCAAGGACTTCGAAGCTGAGCTGAAGCTGAAATAAAACGGGCCTTACCCCTCCAGCTTCTTCACCACCAATTCGTTCAGCAGGGCCGGGTTCGCCTGGCCCTTTGACGCCCGCATCACCTGGCCCACAAAGAAGCCGGCCATCGTCTTCTTGCCGGCGCGATACTGCTCCACCTGCCTGGGGTTGGCCGCAATCACCTCGTCGATCATCGCTTCGATCGCCGACGAATCCGTAATCTGCTCCGGCTTCTCCCGCTCGTACACAACAGGGAAGTCCTCGCTTTTTTCGAAGCACACGTCGAATAACTGCTTCAACTGCTTTGAGCTGATCTTGCCCTCGTCCAGCAGGTCGGCAGCCAGCACAATGCCGGCCATGGACACGGGCGACTGCTCCTGCTCCAATCCCAGCGCCTTCAGCCGGCCGCCCACCTCGCTGAGCAGCAGGTTGGCCACGCGCCGGGGATTGCGCGCCTTCTTTGCCGCGGCCTCAAAGCGGTCAGCAAACTCGCGCGAAGAGGTCAGCGTCGCGGCGTCCTGCGCATTCAACTCGTACTCGGCAATCATCCGCGCCCGCCGCGCTTCCGGCAACTCCGGGAGCTCCGCTCTTTTGCGTTCTAGAAATTCGCGCGAAACAACCAGCGGCGGCAGATCCGGCTCGGGAAAATAGCGGTAATCGTGCGCCTGCTCCTTTGACCGCATGGAGTAGGTGCGCCCCTCGTTCGCGTTCCACAGCCGGCTCTCCTGCGTCACGCGCCCGCCGGCCTCGATTACCTCGATCTGCCGTTCGATCTCGTATTCCAGCGCCGCCCGCACAAACCGGAAGCTGTTCACGTTCTTCACTTCCGCCTTGGTTCCAAAGCGCTCCGCGCCTTTCAGCCGCACGCTCACGTTGGCGTCGCAGCGCAGCGACCCCTCTTCCATGTTGCAGTCGGAGACACCCGTATACAGCAGAATCTCCTTCAGCCGCGTCAGGTATTCGAATGCCTCGTCCGGCGTGCGGATGTCGGGCTCGGAAACAATCTCCACCAGCGGCGTTCCGCAGCGGTTCAGGTCGAGATAGGTGCGCGTTGCCGAGTCCGCAAACCCATCGTGCAGGCTCTTGCCCGCGTCTTCTTCCATGTGCAGCCGGGTGATCCCGATCCGCTTCATCTCGCCCGTGGCCGCGGGAACGTCGATCCATCCGTGCTCGGCGATCGGCTTGTCGAATTGCGAGATCTGGTAGCCCTTGGGCAGGTCGGGATAAAAGTAGTTCTTGCGCGCAAAGATCGACCGCTCGCGGACCTGGCAGTTGATGGCCAGCGCCGCCAGCGTGGCAAACTCAACCGCCCTGGCATTCAGCACCGGCAGCGCCCCCGGCAGCCCAAGGCAGACCGGGCAGATATTGGTGTTCGGGTCTGAACCAAAGTGATTTGCGCAACCGCAGAACGCCTTGGATGCCGTCAGCAGTTGAACATGAACCTCGAGCCCAATCACAGGCTCGTATTTGGCCAAAACGTCGGGAGCGATTGCAGCAGGCATATTGGGATTTTAGCGCGAGGCGAAGCATAGCCGTTGACCTTCTCGGCTCTCGCGCTGGGAACGCTGGCGGGCAAAACAGTATGAGTTGCAGAAACATGAAAGAGCCAGAATCCTCAACCGTTGCCCACAGGGCATATCACTCACCGAGCAAGAGTTCGCGCGCTCGTTTACGAATCAGTTTCCCCGTTAGACGGAATTGCGGCAGGATTCGGCGCCAGACCGGCAGATACTCGCAAATGAACAGATTCCCCGCACGAACGCAGTTGAATCAGGCACTGTTGGAAGAGCGCGCAAGGTGGTCGAGGATCGGGATTCCGCCGCATCAGGTGGAGAATTTACAGACACCCGCCTGTCGCTTACTCCGCCGGATCGTCCGCCGTGAACGCCGAGCAGCACGGCTTCTCCGTCGCGTGGAAGTTCATCAGCTCCAGTCGTATCCCGTCCGGGTCGTAGAGGTTGAACTGCCCTTTGCCGTCTTTGCCGATCTGCGTATGCCCGTCGTTTTGCACGCCCGCCAGCTTGTTCCCATCCTGCAGGGTCTTGTATGCCGCATCCACCGAGTCTTCGCCAATCGACAGATGGTCCAGCACTCCCAGTTCGTGCTGCGACATGCCGGCGGGAATCCCCGCGCTCGCCGCGAGGGGCGTGTCTCCGTGGGTCAGCATGTACTCCAGCCAGTCGTGGCTGTCCGGCGACTGCTGGCTCACCCAGTCAACCCTGCCCGGCACCATCCCCCCATACCAGTAAGGCTTGAAGCCCAGCAGGTCGCGGTAGAACGTATCCTCCACGGCCCGGTTGTGCACCAGGTAACCCACGTGGATGATGTGATGCCCAATCGCATTCGGCGCCATCACCGCCTTGGGATGCTCCGGCAACTGCACAAACTCCACCTTGTTGCCTTCCGGGTCCCTGGTCGTGAACCAGCGGCTGCCGTCGATCCCTTTCTCCACTTGCCCCGGAACCTTCCACGCCTTCGATCCCAGGTAGCGCCGCAGCGTCTCCGCGTCCTCGGTGTTCCACGCCGTGTGGTCGAGGCGATTGATGCCCGCACCCTCCGGCAGCGGCAACACCTCAATAAACTGCGTTGTACTCAGCGCGTAGCGAACCCCCTTCGGGTTCTCCGGGTCGGCCTGCTTCACCGCGCCCACGACTTCCACATAGAAGTGCTCGGTGGCCGCAGGGTTCGACGTGTACACCGCGATGTGCGAGATCCCGGTAATTCTGGGCCGCATGACCGGTTTATCGGGCAACTGCGCCGCGGCGGTGAGCGATAGAGCAATGAAAGAAATGGCGGCCATCCACCTGAACTGCATCCTGCACCTCAACTTTGGGTTGGCTTCACCATAAATCCATTCGCGGCCCCGTGCAAACCCGTACGCGCCATCTCCGAACCTTCAGGTCCGGCATCGGGGCGATACAATGCGCTCATGCGTCGAAGCCACTTTTCCTGCTCCCTTGCCGTCCTTGCCCTTGCCGTATGCTCCATCCCTGCCGCCCTTGCCCAGAGCTCGCTGCCCGGAACCAGCGCCGATGACCGGGCACTGGCCCGCGCAATTTTCAAGGAACTCATCGAGATCAACACCACGGATACGCCCTCGGGCAACGTGACCACCGCGACCGCGGCCATGCAGAAGCGCTTCCTCGATGCCGGTTTTTCTCCCGACGACGTGCACCTGCTCGGACCCGATGCCCGCAAGATGAACCTCGTCGTGCGCATCACGCGCCGCTGGCACGCCGACCGAGAAGCCGGTCGTCTTCCTCTGCCACATGGACGTCGTTGCAGGCGCTGCGCTCCGACTGGCACACCGATCCCTTTCAATTTGTCGAGAAGGACGGCTACTACTACGGCCGCGGCACGCAGGACATGAAGGACTCCGACGCCGCGCTCGTCTTCACCTTCCTGCGCCTTCATCGCGAGGGCTACAAGCCGAAGCGCGACCTGATTCTGGCTCTCACCGCCGATGAGGAAGGCGGCAAGTTCAACGGCGCCGACTGGCTGGTCCGGCAGCATCGCGACCTGGTGGACGCGGCCTTCGTCATCAATCCCGACTCCGGCGGCGTGGAACTCGATCACGGCCGCGCCGTGGTGGCCGATGTGGAAGCCACCGAAAAGGTCTACTCCGACTACCAGGTCACAGCCGTCCAATCGCGGCGGCCACAGCTCCATTCCCCGGCCCGACAACGCCATCTACGAGCTCACCACCGCCCTGAACAAGCTCGCCGCCTTCACCTTTCCCTTCGAGATGAACGAGGTCACGCGCACCTACTTCAAGAACCTGGCCGGCCAGGAAACCGGCCAGACTGCGGCCGACATGACGCGCCATCCTCGCCAGCCCGCCCGACCTGGCTGCCGCCGCGCGCCTCAGCGCCGAGCCCAGCTTCAACTCCAACTTCCGCACCACCTGCGTCGCCACGCGCCTCGCCGCCGGCCACGCCAACAACGCCCTCGCCGCAAACCGCGCAGGCCAACGTCAACTGCCGCATCTTCCCCGGCCACTCGCCGGAAGAGATTCGCCAGCAGCTGATCGGCATCTTCGCCGACCCCAAGCTCACCGTGAAGTACGTCTCCGACGCGGGCGTCGTCTCCGATACAGCGCCGGAGCGCAAAGCCATGGTCCCGCCCGCGCCCATCAAGGAAGTCTTCGAGCCGCTCACCCGTCTCACCCAGGCCATCTGGCCCGGCACACCGGTCACGCCGGTCATGGAAAACGGCGCCAGCGACTCCATCTACTTCGCCCAGGCCGGCATTCCCTGCTACGGCTACTCCGCCATCGCTCTGGAGCGCGACGACGATCGCGCTCACGGCCAGGACGAGCGGCTGCCCGTCGATTCCTACTGGAAGTCGCTCGACTTCTTTTACTCGTTTGCCCGCGCCGTCGGAGACGAGTGAGCGAAGCAACGCTCTTGCACGTCGGCAATACCGAGGGGACGCTCTGAATGAAAAGAACTGGATTGGCGGTCTTGATGGTCGCCGTGGCGCTTCCCATGGCCGTTGGCGCGTTTGCACAGGGTGACAAGGCCACAGGCCGGGGCCGCGCCATCGTCACCATCTTCGCCAAGCACAGCGAGGTTACCCCCACTGTTGCCCAGCAGGATGTGAGCATCAAGATCAATGGCAAGGATGCCTCGGTGACGGGCTGGACTCAGTTCAAAGGTGCCGACGACGCGCTCGAGTTGGTTGTCCTCATTGACAGCGGCGCGCGCAACATGGGCCGCCAGTTTGAAGAGATCACTCACTTTATTCAGAGCCAGGGCCCGAACACCAAGATTGCCATCGGATACATGGAGAACGGACGCGCCGTCATGGCTGTCCCCCTCTCGACAGACCACAAGGTGGTCGACAGTGAACTGCGCCTGCCCGCCGGCCCAACCTCCAACCCCTACTTCAGCCTATCCGACCTAGCCAGGCACTGGCCGTCTCAGGATCTGAAGGCGCGCCGCGAGGTCGTCATGTTCAGCGACGGTATCGACATCAACAACCCCCACTTCGATGCCGACGACCCATACGTGAGTGCCGCCATCAACGACTCCGTGCGGGCCGGTATCGTGATCTACACCATCTACTGGCATAGCCACTCCACCATGAACGAAGATCCCATGGTGCTCACCGGCGGCCAGAGCCTGCTCAACATAGTTGCGACTGCTACGGGCGGCTACAACTACTGGGCTGGCTCCTCAAACCCGATCTCCTTCGAGCCTTTCTTCAGAGATCTCATGATCCGCCTCGCCAACCAGTATGACCTGGAATTCGCCGCCCACCTCGACCGCAAACCCGCGGTGGAAACTCTCAAGCTCAAAGTGGAAGGTCTCGGCCTGCAAGTCACTGTTCCTCAGCAGGTATTTGTGGACAAAGCCGCAGCGGAGTAGGGCTGTTATCTGCAAAGGCTCGTCTTGAAAGGCTCTGGCGCGTGCGCCCCGAAGCGGCTTTCAGAGCGAGCTGAAGCCCTTGAATGAATCGAAATAAGCCTGTTTGATATCTTGAAAAGAGATTCAAAATCAATGTTTTGAAGAAGATTCAAAATCCGTCCGCATCTCTGTGTAAGCAGACTCTCCCGCTTCCGCATCTAACGCGGTAGGGGGCGTCTTAAGGTCGCCGTCCACCGGCATTCACCCCTCGAAGGGGGTACGTAAAATGAAAATCGGAAAACTGAAGATCGTGGCTTTCGCAGCCGCCGCAGCGCTCGCCGCGGCCGCCCCTGCATTTCCCCAATCGGGAGAACGCGAAGGGCAGGGGCAAGCCGTTATCACCATCCTCCCCGAACACAACCAGGCAGAGGCGGCCTCTGTCTCAAAGCAGCAGTTGAACCTGAAGATCGATGGCAAGGAGACCGCCATCACCGGCTGGGTCCCCTTGCAAGGCGTAGACGACGGCGTCGAACTCGTGCTTCTTATTGACCAGGGAGCCCGGTCCAGTCTCGGCACGCAACTTGAAGAGGTTAAAAACTTTATCAAGAGCCTGCCTCCGAACACCCGCGCCACCATCGGCTACATGGAAGAAGGCCGCGCCAACCTTGTCAGCCCGCTCACAACCGACCACGACCAGATTCTGCGCGGGCTGCACCTTCCCAACGGAATGGCAGGAATTGACGCCAGCCCCTACTTCTGCCTCTCCGACCTGGCCAAACACTGGCCCTCCTCTGACCTGCAGGCCCGGCGCGAGGTGGTTATGATCAGTGACGGCGTCGATTATTACAACCCCCGATACGATCCAGACGATCCCTACCTCCTGTCCGCGATTGCCGACTCTGTCCGCTCCAGGCTCGTTGTCTACTCGATTTACTGGCGCAACGACGGCCGCCTCGACCGCACCATGTACGAGAACAACGCCGGTCAGAATCTGCTGCTCGCCGTAACGGATGCCACTGGCGGAGCCAGCTTCTGGGAGGGAATGGGCAATCCCGTCTCCTTTGAGCCTTACCTGGGAGACATCCGACGCCGCCTCAACAACCAGTACGAGATCAGCTTTTCTTATCCCCTCGGCCGCAAGCCTGAAGTGGAGTCGATGAAGTTGACGTTAAGCGGCACGCGCGCGAAGATTGATGCCCCGAGCCAGGTCTTTGTTGACCGCCCACTTGTTCCAGGCGAATAGGGCGGCGGGCGTCTTGATTGATGGGCTGCTGGCTCGAATTCGCCGTGTTCCATCCGCGAATCGTTCTGTAGCGCACGGATGGAGCCTGCGCAGCCATCACTCCGTATCGCCCTTCGCCCACTGCGCAATCGTGTATTCGCGCGTATACCCCGCCGGCTCCGCGTGGATCCTCACCCGCAAGCTCCCGGCAGCGTCGCACGTATACTCCTCGCGGATCCGCAGGTCTCCAGGGTTCTCCAGCAGCTCAACCGCCACCGAGCCCAGGTCCGCGTGCTGCTGCAATCCCGGGTCGAACGGGAACAGGATCTGGTCCCAATTTGCAATCTCTCCCTTGGGCTGCCCTTGCTGGTCCAGCTGCGACGACTCCAGGTAGCGGAAGTGCCCAATATTGTGCGCCGGCTGGTAAATTCGCTCAATCCGCAGCGGCTCCTCACCCGGCGCCGGCAGTTGCACGCCGCGCGGAAAGATCAGGTCGAAATAGATCGTGCCGCCGTGGTCCGTCTCCCGCCAGATTCCAAAATTGCGGTTGAACTGGTCCTGCACATCTTCCGGCAATTGCCCCGGCAGTTCGCCGCCCAGCACCGCTGCTCTTATCGCCAATCCAATCGCGCTGGCCGAGCGCATGTACGCCGACCGCCGCACCTTGCGCCCAAAGCTCTCGCGCAGAATCCGCGCCACCGGCGGCAGCTCCGCAGCCCCGCCCGTCACATACAGCGTGTCCAGCTGCTGGTCCGCGTGCTTCGCCAGCAGGTTGTCCACCACTGCCCGCGTCTGCTCAATCAGCGGGCGGCAGCGCTCGTAGTAGTCGTCCGCCGGAATCGTCACCTGTTCCCACCCCGCCCGCACCCGTTCCAGGTCGATGGTTACCTTGCGCGTGTTGGGGTTCAGCGTCTCCTTCTTCTCGCGGCACTCCTCCAGCAGCCGGTAGCGCTCGCGCGGCTTCAGCTTTACGCCTTCGCCCAGCCGTTCGATCACCAGCTCGGCCAGAATCTCGTCAAAGTCGTCCCCACCCAGCGAAGGAATCCCATCCGAAGCCTCCACCGTGTGTTCTGTCTCGCCCAGCGTCACCAGAGAAACATCAAACGTCCCACCCCCCAGGTCATAGACCACCAGCCCGCTGCCCACCCGGTTCTTGCGCTCGGCGCTGTTGCGGTGTGCAAATTCGATCGCCGCCGCCGAGGGCTCGTTCAACAGGCCCAGCACCGTAAACCCCGCCGCCTGCGCCGCTTCTTCCGTCAGGAACCGCTGGTTGCTGTTGGCGTTTGCCGGAACCCCCAGCATCACCTCGAGCCGTTCCTCCGCATCCCCATCCCCGCCCACATTCGAGTGCTCCAGCAGCTGCGCCTTCAGCGACATCATCATCTCCGCCATCAGCTGCCGCAGCGGAATCCTCTGCCCCGCCACCGGAACCACTGTGTGCGGGTTGGCCGAACGCAGATGCCGCTTCAGCGACCGCAGAATCGTCCAGCTTTCGTCCTCCTGCACTGCAATCGCGTCCCACCCATAGACGCGGGCGGCGCCATTTACCGCGGCCACGGGCGGAAACCACTCGTGCGTCTGACCATCCGGCGCCTCGAAACTGACAAGAGGAAAATTGCCGCGATCCACCAGCGCGACAACCACGCGGGTTGTTCCGAAATCGATTCCAAGTCGCATATCCATTCAGTTTAACGGAGAGCGGCAATAGGCCGTCCTTTGATCGCTGATAAACTAGGAGTACATGATCCTCCCGTTCGTCCGCGAAATCTTCGCGGAGCTGGAGCACTCTTCGGGTTTTGAGCGCGTACGAAGGCATCTCAGCCTCGCTGCGGGGCGGAGACGTGTCTCCGGACTCACCGCAACCGCTCGGGCCCTCTACATCCCCCTCATGGCGCGCGCCGCCCGCCAGCCGGTCATCGTCGTCGTTGCCGACAACAAGGCCGCCGAGGCCCTTGAGCCCATGCTCCGTGCCGGCTGCGAGCTCACCGGCGCCATCGATCCCGCCGCCGTCGTGCGTCTTCCCGCTCACGATGTGCTCCCGTTTGAAAATCTCTCGCCCCACCCCGACGTGCAGGAGCAGCGCGCAGCAGCGTTGTGGAAGCTCGCCACTGGCGCCGTCTCCATCCTCATCGCTCCCGTCGAGGCCGCCGCGCTCCACCTCTTTGACCGCGATTACTACGCCGGCCTCGCCGTTACCCTCCGCCGCGGCGAAGAGGTCGACGTCGAAGTCCTCACCGCCCATCTCGCCAGCGTCGGCTACACGCAGATGGACCTCGTCGAAATGCCCGGCCAATTCACACGCCGCGGCGGCATCCTCGATGTCTATTCGCCCGAGTCCGACCGCCCCGTTCGCATCGAGTTCTTCGGCGACGAGATCGAGACCATCCGCAAGTTCGACCCCGAAACCCAGCGCTCGCAGTCGGGTCTCGACGAAGCGCAACTTCTCCCGCTCACCGAAACCCCAGTCACCGAGCGCCTGCTCGCCGCCGTCCATGCCCGCCTCAACCGGCAGCGCGTCGACGTCCATGAAGATACGGACGACGAGGAGATGGCGGTCGAAATGGCCGCTGCCGGCGGCGTCAGCGTCTTTCCCGGCTGGGAGTTTTTCTCTGCCGTCGCCGGCGCGGAAAAATCCCTCCTCACTCTCCTGCCCAAGTGCGCACTCTTCGTTGAAGAGCCGGCCATGGTCCGCAACCAGATCGACCGCTGGTGGAACAAGGTGGAGCAACGCCACGACCGCTCCGCCATCGGCTCGCTCATCACCCCGGAAGATATCTATCTCCGCCCCGAGGTTCTCCAGGCCCAGCTCAGTTCCCACATGGGCCTCGATCTCGATCAGCTCGGCGTCGTCGATGTTCTCGACGAAGACCACACACTCGGCGAAATCGAGCTCAACACCCGCCCCACCCTGCGCTTTCACGGCTCCATTCCCGCCCTCACCGAGCAACTTAAAGCCCTTATGCTCGCCGAGTCGCGCATCGTCCTTGCCGCGCCCCACCAGGGCGACGTCGAGCGTCTGGCCACCGTGCTGCGCGAGTACCAGATCTCCTACCGCCTCGGCAGCCGCAATCCCCATCCCGGCGAAACCATGCTCGACGAGGCCAGCTACCTCGCCGGCGATCTGCGCGTCCCCGTCATCGTCCGCACTCCGCTCGCCGCCGGCGTCAGCTTTGCCGACGCCAACCTCGTCCTCTTCGGCGCCAACGACCTCTCCGACGAAGCCGATGTCGCCGCCCGTCCCGAGCCGCGTCGCTCCAAGACCGCGGCCTTCGTCTCCGACTTCCGCGACCTCACCGTCGGCGACTACGTGGTCCACGTCGAGCACGGCATCGCGCAGTACCAGGGCCTTCGCGAAATCGTGCAGGACGGCCTCGCCGTCGAGTTCATGATCCTGGAGTTCGCTGAGGCCGCCAAGCTCTACGTCCCGCTCACCCGCCTCGACCTGATCCAGAAATACCGCTCCACCGACGCCGGCCCCGCGCCCGTCCTCAACCGGCTCGGCTCCCAGCAGTGGGCCAAGACCAAGGCCCGCGTCCGCAAGGCCATGCAGGACATGGCCGGCGAACTGCTCAAGCTCTACGCCGAGCGCACACCGCGCAGAGGCACAAGCCTTCTCCAAGGACAACGAGTTCCAGCGCGAGTTTGAAGACTCCTTCGACTACACCGAGACCGACGACCAGCTCTCCGCCATTCGCGCCATCAAGTACGACATGGAATCCACCACCCCCATGGATCGCCTGCTCTGCGGCGATGTGGGCTACGGCAAAACTGAAGTCGCCATGCGCGCCGCCTTCAAGGCCGTGCAGGATGGCAAGCAGGTCGCCGTCCTCACGCCGACCACCGTCCTCAGCTTCCAGCATTTCGAGACCTTCAAGAAGCGCTTCGCGCAGTTCCCCATCAACATCGAAATGATCTCGCGCTTCCGCACCGCCAAGGAGCAGAAGGAGATCGTCGAGCAGGTCGAGACCGGCAAGGTCGACATCCTCATCGGCACCCATCGCCTGCTCTCCAAGGACATCAAGTTCCAGGACCTCGGCCTGCTCGTCGTCGATGAAGAGCAGCGCTTCGGCGTGCGCCACAAGGAGCGCCTCAAGCAGATGCGCAAGGAGATCGACGTGCTCGCCATGTCTGCCACGCCCATCCCGCGCACGCTGCACATGTCGCTCGTCGGCCTGCGCGACATGAGCGTCATCGAGACGCCGCCCAAAGATCGCATGGCCATTCAAACCGTCGTCGCCAAGTTCGACGAGAAGATCGTTCGCTCCGCCGTCGAAGTCGAGCTGGAGCGCGGCGGCCAGGTCTACTTCGTCCACAACCGCGTCGAATCCATCTACGAAATCGCCGCGCGCATTCAGGAGCTCGTCCCCGCCGCGCGCGTCACCGTCGGCCACGGCCAGATGGGCGAAACCGAGCTGGAGCGCGTCATGCTCGCCTTCATGCGCCATGAGTACGACGTGCTCGTCGCCACCACCATCATCGAGAACGGCCTCGACATTCCGCTCGCCAACACCATCCTCATCAACCGCGCCGACCGTCACGGCCTCAGCGAGCTCTACCAGCTCCGCGGCCGCGTCGGCCGCTCCAATCGCCGCGCCTATGCCTATCTGCTCATCCCGCCGGAAAAGGAACTGACCGAAATTGCGCGCCGCCGTCTCGCCGCGCTCAAGGAGTTCAGCGACCTCGGCGCGGGCTTCAAAATCGCCGCGCTCGATCTGGAGCTGCGCGGCGCTGGCAACATGCTCGGCGGCGAGCAGAGCGGCCACATCGAGGCCGTCGGCTTCGAGCTCTACACCTCCATGCTCGAAGCCGCGGTCAAGGAGATGAAGGGCGAAAGCAGCGAGGAGCGCCCCGCCACGCAGCTCAATCTCGGCATCGCCCTGCGCATCGACGAGAGCTACGTGCCGGAAGAAAACCAGCGCCTGCGCCTCTACAAGAAGATCGCCGGCGCCGCCAGCGAGGCCGCCATCGCCGAGGTCCGCGCGGAGATGGAAGACCGCTACGGCGCGCCGCCCGACGCAACCGTCTATCTGCTTGAAGCCGGCGCTGCTGCGCCTCGAATGCGAGCGCATGGGCATTGCCCAGGTCGATCGCAAGCGCGGCGAATTGCAGATACGCTTCATGGAAAATGCCGCCGTCGATCCGCAGCACCTGATGCGCCTGGTCGCGCAGCAACGCCAAGCGCGGCGCGCAGTTCACGCCGCAGGGTCTGTTGAAGTATCCTTTGGCTGCAACGCGGCCCGACGAAGTTCTGCTTGAGATTCACGAGGTGCTCGCCAAGCTGGCCCCTGCGCCGGTCAATGCCTGAACAACAGACCTCGATTCGAAAAGAGGACACCATGAAGAAGTTCTTTGCATTACTGGGCATTGGAGTTTGCATGAACTGCAGCCATCGCCGCGCACGCTGCCGATTGGAAGAAGCAGCTTCGTCAAGGCCACCGACGAATACTTCGACCAGGTCTACTTCCGCTACCAGCCCGCGCTGGGAACTGTGGCGGGCCTTCACCAGTACGACGGCCAGTTGGAAGACTATGCGCGTCCAACCATCGATGCCCAGATCGCCGCGCTCAAGAGCTTCGAGCAGCGTTTCCAGGCCATTCAACCTGGCGATGCGAGGGCCGATTTTGTTTCCCGCACCGATCGCGAGATGCTGCTCTCCAACATTCGCTCCGAGTTGCTCACCCTGGAAACCATCCGCCCCTGGGAGAAGAATGCCGACAACTATTCCAGCGCCTGCGGCAACGGCGCTTTCTCGCTCATGGAGCGCAAATTCGCGCCTGCCGACGATCGCCTGCGCTCCTTGATCGCGCGCGAAAAGCAGATGCCCGCCCTGCTCGATGCGGCGCGCGTCAACCTCAAGAACCCTCCCCACATCTACACCGAAATCGCCATCGAGCAACTGCCGGACATCATCACCTTCTTTCAGCACGATGTCCCGCTGGCCTTCGCCGACGCGCAGGACCCCGCGCTGAAAGCGGAGTTCGCACAAACCAACGCCGCCGTCATCGCTGCCCTCAGCAGCTATCTCGACTGGCTCAAGACTGACCTGCTGCCGCGCTCCAATGGCGACTTCCGCATCGGCGCCGACACCTTCTCAGAAGAAACTCGCCTACGACGAGATGGTCGACACTCCGCTCGACAAGCTGCTTGAAATCGGTTGGGCGGACCTGCAGCAAGAACCAGGCCCACTTCAATCAAGTCGCAAAGGAACTGGAGCCCAACAAGGACGCCGCGCGCAGTGCTGGAAGAGCTCGGCGAGAATCATCCCGCGCCCGATCATCTGCTCGATGCCTTCCGCGCCACATTCGACGGCCTGATCGGCTTCATCCGTGCCCACCACATCGTCACCATTCCCTCCGATGTGCGCCCCATCGTGGAAGAGACGCCGCCCTTCATGCGCGCCACCACCTTCGCGTCCATGGACTCGCCCGGCCCCTACGAAACCCGCGCCACCGACGCCTACTTCAACGTCACTCTGCCCGATCCCTCCATGACGCCCGAACAGGTGGAGGGCTTCATGCACTCCTTCAACGTCGGCACAGTCATTTCAACCTCGGTTCACGAGGCCTATCCCGGCCACTACATCCAGTTCCTGTTTCAGTCCCAGGCGCCCAGCAAGGTGCGCAAACTGCTCGGCGCCAATACCAACGTCGAAGGGTGGGCCCACTACACGCGAGCAGATGATGCTCGACGAGGGCTATGGCCAGCCCGGCGCAGGCGCAAAGGACGAGCGCGAATCAAAATTCCTGCGCCTGGGCCAGCTGCAGGATGCGCTGCTGCGCAACGCGCGCTTCATCGTCGGCATCGAAATGCACACGCGGCAACATGACCATCGATCAGGCCGTCGACTTCTTCCAGAAGGAAGGCTACCAATCGAAAGAGACTGCCATGGTCGAAACCAAGCGCGGCACCGGCGACCCAACCTATCTCTACTACACCCTGGGCAAGCTCGAGATCATGAAGCTGCGCGAAGACGTGAAGCAAGAAGCAGGGCGCGGCCTTCTCGCTGGAGAAATTCCACGACGAATTTCTGCGCCAGGGCTTGCCGCCCATCAAGATCGTGCGCGAGGCCATGCTCGGCGATGATTCGCCTGCGTTATGAACCATCACCCCGTGCGTCCCACCAGCCATCCCACACAAGAGTTAGAGCGGAAAGTTAAGGTACCAAGTATTCTATGCAGCTAAGTAAGCGTTTCGTAACCAGCACGCATTGATGCTGAAAAGAGGATAGAGGTATGAGCAAACCGTTCGAAAGGCAGTATTCCCCGCAGGCGGTCTGGGCACGCGTTTCCTGCCCGCCACCAAGGTCATCCCCAAGGAGATGCTGGCGCTGGTCGACAAGCCCATCATGCAATACGGCGTTGAAGAAGCCATTGCCTCCGGCATCGAGCACATCATCATCGTCACCGGCCGCGGCAAGGGCGCCATGGAAGACCACTTCGACATCAGCTTCGAACTCGACGCGACGCTGGAGCGCCGCGGCAAGAAAGAACTGCTCGCCGTCTCGCGCGGCGTCTCTACGCTGGCCCGCATCAGCTACGTGCGCCAGAAGGAACCGCTGGGCCTGGGCCACGCCGTGCTCTGCGCCAAGGAACTGGTCGGCGACGAGCCCTTCGCCGTCATGCTGCCCGACGACGTCATCGACGCCGAGCCGCCCTGCCTCAAGCAGATGATCGACGTCTTCAACGAGCGCGGCGGTTCCGTGCTGGCCACCATGACCATCGAAGGGCCCGGCATCAGCGCCTACGGCGTGCTTGCCGGCTCGCCAGGATCCGACCAACGAGCGCATCTACAACTGCACCGGCATGGTGGAGAAGCCAAAGTTTGAAGATGCGCCGTCGAAGCAGGCCATCATCGGCCGTTACGTCCTCACGCCCCGCGTCTTCGAACTGCTGGAGCAGACCACGCCCGGCGCCGGCGGCGAAATCCAACTCACCGACGGCATCAAGGCCCTGCTCAAGGAGGAGAAAGTCTTCGGCTACACCTTCAAAGGCAAGCGCTTCGACGCCGGCGAAAGTTCGGCATGTTACAGGCACAGTCGAGTTCGCCCTCAAGCGCCCCGAGTTCGGCGAAAAGTTCCGCGAGTATCTGAAGGGGCTCGACGCTGTGAAGCGGAGTTAGCGGAGTTAGCGGTGTTAGCGGAGTTAGCTCAGAAGCGGCTCCTGGCTAACTCCGCTAACTCGACGCGAAGCTTCGGCTAGCCCCGCTGCCTTTCACGCCTTCCACTTGATATTGCAGCCGATCGAAGGCCGCTGGTCTGCGGGCACCGGCTTGTCCGGCGAGCACCTGGTCGATCGCCGCCCGCAGATCCTCGCCGGTCACTGGCACACCGTTTCCTGGCCGGCTCGAGTCGAACTGTCCGCGATAGACAAGCTTGAAATCTGCGTCGAACAGGAAGAAGTCCGGCGTGCAGGCGGCTTTGTATGCATGCGCCACAGCCTGCGTCTCGTCATAGAGATAAGGAAAGACAAAGCCATAGTCTCCGCCTGCTGCTTCAACCCCGCGGGGCTGTCGTCCGGGTGCGTGGTCACGTCGTTGCTGAACTGATGGCCACAATGCCCAACGGCTTGCCTGCATAATCCCTGCCCAGCGCTGCCAGTTCCTTTTCAATGTGCTTCACATACGGGCAATGCGTGCAGATGAACATCACCAGCAGCGCTTTCCTGCCCTTGAAATCGTCGCGCCGCACCGTGCTTCCCGTTACAACTTCCGGTCAGCGCAAAGTCCGGCGCAATGGTTCCCAGTTCAAGCATGGTCGATTCAGTAAGTGCCATAGACTCTCCTCCGCATCTGCACTCTAACTATCAGAGCTAACTCCGCTAACTCGCGATCGCCCAGACCTAAAACAGCCGGCGTCTGCCTCCCCGGCATCGTCAGCCCAAAGTGCTCATACGCCAGCCGCGTCGCCACCCGCCCGCGCGGTGTCCGATCCAGAAAACCAATCTGAATCAGGAACGGCTCATACACCTCTTCCAGCGCATCTTCTTCTTCCGCCAGCGTCGCCGCCAGCGTGCCCAGCCCCACCGGTCCGCCATCATACTTCTGAATAATCGTCAGCAGCAGCCGGCGGTCAATCTCGTCGAACCCGTGCGCATCCACTTCCAGCATGGTCAGCGCTGCATTCGCCGTCGGCCGGTCAATCGTCCCCGACCCGCGTACCTGCGCATAGTCGCGCACCCGCCGCAGCAGCCGGTTGGCAATGCGCGGCGTTCCCCGCGAGCGCAGCGCAATCTCCGCCGCCCCATCCTGGTCGATCGGCACGCCCATCACTTCGGCCGAGCGCTCCACAATCAAGCGCAATTCCTCTTCGGTATAAAACTCCAGCCGCAGCAGAATCCCAAACCGCGACCGCAGCGGTGAACGAGAGCAGTCCCGGCCGCGTCGTCGCCCCGATAAAGGTGAACGGCCGAATCTCCATCACGTGCGTCCGCGCCGCCGGACCCTGGCCGATGATGATGTCCAGCTTGTAATCCTCGAGCGCCGTGTAGAGCTTCTCTTCCAGCACCGGCTGCATGCGGTGAATCTCGTCCAGAAACAGCACCTGCCGCTCGCGCAGGTTGGTCAGATATCGCCGTAAGGTCGCCCTGGATCTGCAGCGCCGGCCCTGAGGTCTGCTGAAAACCCACATCCAGTTCGTTGGCAATGATCGTGGCCAGCGTGGTCTTGCCCAGCCCCGGCGGCCCAAACAGCAGCACGTGGTCCAGCGCCTCGCCGCGCGACTTGGCCGCCTCCAGAGCAATCGCCAACTGCTCCTTGGCCTTCGACTGGCCAATGAACTCGCCCAGCCAGCGCGGCCGAGTTTCAGTTCGAATCCCTGCTCTTCTTCGGCGCGCGAGGCGCTCACCAGCCGTTCCGGCGAATTGTCTTTGGCAATGGCCATGCTGAGGAGAAGTGTAGCGGTTGCCGGCGGCGGCGGCAAAATTCCACCAGTGCATTACTGCGTTTAAATCTCCGGTCGCGCAAACACCAGATCCTGCGCCGTCCGCACCAGCAGGTTGAGCCGTTTAAACTGGAAACGACCCGCTTGAACGTGATGACACCTCGGTTTCGCAGGATTCGCCGCTTCCATTTCAATCTTCCGCAGCGCATCGCGGCGGGTCTGCTGGCGCTTTTTCTCGCCCAGGGCATGTGGCTCATCGAGCACCAGACACTCTCCGACCGCGACTACCAGTACGCCCGCTGCGGCCGCGAAACCTGGGAGCGACCCTCTGCCCTGGCCGGCTACTACACCACCTGCGGCAACATCCACGACGGCATCCTCGGCTATCGCCTCGCCGGCCTGCCCCTCACCCTCAACCTGCTTGCCGAGCGCGCCCTCGACCATTTCCGCAAGCCGGAAGACCGCGTCCTGCAAACCGGGGCCCTCACGGATGGGTCTTCGTCCGTGGGGTCGGAAACCGGCAGTGAAATCAGTATCTGGGAGCTCCGCCATCAGCTCACCCATGTGCTGCTGCTTCTGCGTCTTCCCTTCCTGCTCGCAGGCTGCCTGCTGGGTGGATCGCTCTGGTGGGTCACCCGCCGCCTCTACGGCAACCTCGGCGGTTACACGGCGCTCGCCCTTTTCTGTTTCTCCCCGCCCATTCTCCGCGCCTGCCTCGCACCCAATGTCGAGGTGCTCGCCGCCCTTGGTGTTTATGGAGGCGTCTACACCTGTATCGGCGTTGCCCACGCGATGCAGGGCCCGCGCCGCAAATGGCGTCCGCGCATTCTGCTGCTCGTCGCGGCCTTCGGACTTGCCGCCGCCGCTCACATCGCAGCCCTGCCCGTCGTGGCCCTGCTCGGTCTGTTCGCCATGCTCTGGGTCGCCGAAGGCCGCAGAAGCCAGGCTCTCCCCGTGGTCCTTGCCGCCGTCACGGGCGCGTTCCTGGTTGTCTTTGCCTGCTACGGCTTCTCCCCCGACGCCTTCAGCTACGTCTTCCGCTCCGCCGCCGGCTTCCTCACGGTATCCACCGATCCCGCCCACCGCTTCTTCACCACGCTCTCCAACGCGGGCATTACCCTCGCCGGCGCTGCCGCACTCGCCCTCTACCTCGGCCTGCGCCGCTCCCGCTACTTTGGCAACACAACTCCGCTCCTTTGCGCCCTGGTCCTTTTTCCGCTCGTCCTGACCGGAACCCAGGGCGCCCCCTGGCTGTGGGCCCTCCCGTTTCTGCTTACCTTCATCGGCGGGGTCTTCGCCGACGCCTACGAGAGCCCCCGCAGCCGCGTCGCCCTTGCCGCCGGCGGCGCCCTCGTCCTGCTCCAGGCCGTCTTCTGCATCCTGAGCCTGCCGGGGCTGCTCTAGTTCCGAACCGCATGCATGGCGAAAACGACTCCGGAACCGGCTTGTACCCGCTCCCAAATTCAAGCCCGAATCCGGCTGCGCCGCATGACCCCTGGGAAGCTTTCCATCGGCCAGCCATAAGCTGCTATAAATTCAACCAAAATAAGGACTTATTTATTTCTTTGCCCCTTGCTGAAACCCGCTCAGCGGGGCTAAAATAGAAGCACAGCCCACGGAGCCCGGCCCCGCTTTTTCCGGACCCTCTCTGCCGCCTTCCGCAGGGCCGGAAAAACCTTATGGCAGACGACAAGAATCCCCAGCTCCCCCTCGACGGCGGCACTCCACCCAATGGCGGCACAAACTTCCTTCCCATGAACATTGAGGAGGAAATGCGCCGCTCCTATCTGGCCTATTCCATGTCCGTCATCATCGGGCGAGCCCTCCCCGATGCCCGCGATGGCCTCAAGCCTGTCCATCGCCGCATCCTCACCGCCATGGACCGCGAAGGCCTGCAGCACAACAAGCGCTACTCCAAGTGCGCCGGCGTGGTTGGCGAGTGCCTCAAGAAGTACCACCCCCACGGCGACTCCTCGGTCTACGACGCCCTGGTCCGCATGGCCCAGCCATGGAGCCTCCGCTACCCCCTCATCGACGGCCAGGGAAACTTCGGCTCCGTCGATGGCGACCCGCCTGCGGCCTACCGTTATACCGAGTGCCGCATGGAGCGCATCGCCGAAGAGATGATGGCCGATATCGACATGGAAACCGTCGATATGATGGCCAACTTCGATGAGACCACCGACGAGCCCACCGTCCTGCCCACGCGCATTCCCACCCTCATCGTCAACGGATCCAATGGAATTGCGGTGGGCATGGCCACCAATATTCCCCCGCACAACCTCACTGAAGTCGTCAATGCAGCCATCGCCCTCGTCAAGAATCCCGCGGGCGGCCTGGAAGAAGTACTCAAGCACGTGCAGGGCCCCGACTTCCCCACCGGCGGATTTCTCTATGGCAAGTCTGGCATTCCCCAGGCCTACAAGACCGGCCGCGGACGATTCCTCATGCGCGCCCGCACCGCGCTTGAGAACCTGACCAAGGAAAAGCAGGCCATCATTGTTACTGAGATCCCTTACCAGGTAAACAAGTCCAAGCTCATCGAGCGCATCGCCGAGCTGGTCAACGAGAAAATCGTCGACGACATCAGCGATGTGCGCGACGAGAGCGATCGCGACGGCATGCGCATCGTCATCGAGCTCAAGCGGGGCTCCCAGCCGGAAATCGTCCTCAACCAGCTCTACAAGCACACGTCCATGCAGGAAAGCTTCTCCATGATCTTTCTTGCCGTGCTCAACGGGCAGCCACGTGAACTGGGTCTCGATCAGGCCATTCACGCCTTCATCGACCATCGCGTCGACGTCGTCCAGCGCCGCACCGTCTATCCTGCTGCGCAAGGCGCGCGAGCGCGAACACCAGTTTGAAGGCTACAAAATCGCCATCGACAACCTTGACACCGTCATCCGCATCATCCGCGGATCTGGTTCGCGCGTCGAGGCCCGTGAGAACCTCTACGCCTGGGGCAAGGGCAAAGACATCATCATCAACCTCGGCCGCGTGCAGCTCCCCAACGAGGAAAAGGGCCTTACCCTCCGCCAGGTCGATGCCATCCTCGAGTTGCAGCTCTACCGCCTCACCCAGTTCTCCGTCGACGAAATCCTCAACGAGCTCGCCGAGATCCGCAAGAAGATCGCCGAGTACGAAGAGATCCTCGGCAGCGAGAAGAAACTGCGCGCCGTCATCGTCAAGGAACTGGAAGAAGTCCGCGACAAGTATGGCGACGCCCGCCGCACCCAGATCATCGACGAGAGCGCCGAGTTGCAGATGGAAGACCTTATCGCCGACGAGCAGGTCGCCGTCACCGTCTCGCACCAGGGCTACCTCAAGCGCACCCCCATCAGCATCTATCGCCAGCAGCGCCGCGGTGGCACCGGCCGCATGGGCATGAAGACCCGCGAGGAAGACTTCGTCGCCCAGCTGATCGTCGACTCAACCCACGCCTACCTGCTCTGCTTCACCAACACCGGACGCGTCTACTGGCTCAAGGTCTATGAGATCCCCGACGTCGGCGCAGCCGGCAAGGGCAAATCCATGCAGAGCCTGCTCGACCTGCAACCCGGTGAGAACGTCCGCGCCATCCTCCCCGTCCGCGATCTCGAAGAAGAGGGCAAGTTCATCTTCTTTACCACCCGCAACGGCACGGTCAAAAAGACCCCGCTTAGAGACTTCTCCAACGTCATGGCCCGCGGCATCATCGCCATCGGCATCGACAAGGACGACGAACTGGTGAAGGCCCGCATCACCGACGGCAACCAGATCGTCTTCCTCGCAACACACCTGGGCATGGCCATTCGTTTCGACGAAAACGATGTTCGCTCCATGGGCCGTCCAGCCTACGGCGTCCGCGGCATCGACCTTGCCAAGAACGACTTTGTCGTCGGCGTCGCTGTTACCCCCAAGGAGCATGAGCCCGGCGAGTACCGCATCCTCGCCATCACGGAGAACGGCTTTGGCAAGCGCACCAATGTTGAGGAGTACCGCCTCCAGACGCGCGGCGGCAAAGGCGTCAAAAACATGGCCGTCACCCCCCGCATCGGCCGCGTCAGCGGCATTCAGCTGGTGGACGATACTTCGGAGCTGATGGTGATCAGCCAGTTCGGCAAGATCATCCGCATTGACACCAAGACCATCCGCGCCGCCGGCCGCGCCACGCAAGGGGTTCGCCTGCTCAACCTGGAACCCGAAGACAAAGTCGCGGCCGCCGTGATTATCCCGCCGGAAGAGCTGAAAGACGACGACCAGGGGACGCTGTTGCAGTAGGAAAGAGTTTCCAGGCCTGGAGCCTCGGGCCTGGAAACTCAGTCGCTTTGGTTGCCTTTGAGCAGTCCATCCAGTTATCAGACACATCCGCACCACGTCAGGCACTCGGATTTATCCAGGCGAGGGCCTACACTGAAATTGCTCTGGATTCTCCGCACTCCCCCTCATGCGCCGAACCGCTCCCATGGTTCTCGTGCTGGGCAGTCTCTTGTTGACGGCTGCCGTGGGTTCTCCGCTTCTGCTCGCGCAGACCGACGCCCCCGCTCCATCTGCCAGACACCACTCCACTTCCACCGACGCTCACGGTAGAACCGCCCATCGCACCGTCGTCCGGCACGCATCGGCCCCAACCGCCCCCTGCCAGGCTCCCCGTGCCGCCGCGCACAAACGCCAGACCAGCAGAACCCTTACTTCGCATGCGCAACCCACCCCGCGCTCCCGCCGCTCCGCCGCTCGTCAAACCACGACGCCCGCAGTCGAGACCCAAACAGCCGAAGTGCAACCGCCTCCCGACGTCCCCGATCTGCCAACGCCTGATCCCGTCGCCAAGCAGGCCTCGTTCAGCCGTAGCCACACCGTCATGCCACCGCCCATGCGCGGCTCTCTCACCTCGCTCGAGCGACAGAATGAGAAGGCCGAAGCGGACGGTTTGGAGCGCATCGAAGACGAAGACGATCTTTCTGACCGTATTGCCCGCAAAATGCTGGTCCCCGTTCCCGCCTCCGCAGAGCTCGCCGTCAACGCAACTCTCCCCGAGCACCACCGCTACTGCCGTCCCTGGACTGCCCGTTTTCTCTCCGACCTCGCCCACGCCCACGCCGCCAAGTTCCACGACGCCCTTGAAGTCAGCTCCGCCGTTCGCACCGTCGAGTACCAGAAGCGCCTCATCGCCATCAACGGCAACGCCGCCCCTGCGGAAGGCGACATCGCCAGCCCCCATCTCACTGGCGCCACCATCGACATCGCCAAAAGCGGCATGAGCCGCCAGGAGATCGGCTGGATGCGCGCTTTCCTGCTTCCCCTCCAGAATGCCGGCAAAATCGACGTTGAAGAGGAGTTCCAGCAGGCCTGCTTCCACATCACGGTCTACAAAAGCTATGTGCCGGTCCACCCGGTAAGCACCACAAACCGAGCCGGTCAGCGAAAGTCCACTCACCCCAGGCCAAGGCCGTCCACCTCCGACGCCACCGGCGGAGCCTCCGCGCTGGGCCGCTAGACTCGCCAGACCCGCTCATTCCCCCGCATATCCACAAATTGATTGGGTTTTTCTCCCGGTTCAAGGGTACAATCGCGGGCAATGCCATTTCCTTTCCGGAACTGCCGGAAACCGGCTCTGCGCGTCGCCGTGTTGATGAAGGAAAACGCAACCGCGGCCGCAGATTCAAGGTCTCCGTTCCGGAATGAAATTCATCAGCCCCAACCGCTATTCGAGAGGCAAAATCATGAGCGAGCTTGAATTCCAACCGGCAACTGACCCAGCCCCCGCGGCTCCCGGTCTTTCGCAACTGGAGCGCGTAACAAACACCTTCACCGCGCCGTCCAAAACATTCGCGGACATCAAGCGCGGCAACAAGAGCTGGTGGCTGCCATTCCTGATCATGGTGCTGGTCGGTTATGTGTTCTTCGCCGCCATCACCATGAAAGTCGGCTGGGCCCAGGTGGCCGAGAATGCGATCCATTTGAATCCAAAAAGCGAAGAAAAGCTTGCGCAAGCCCCTCCGGAATCGCGCGCCACGGCAATGAAAATCACTCAATACTCGATGGAAGGGGCGTTCGCCGCCAGCCCGATCCTTATCCTGGTCGGGGTGGCGATCGGCTCCCTGGTTCTATGGGGAACCATCAATTTTGTCTTTGGCGGCAAGGCCAGCTTTGGAAGCGTATTTTCCGTCTGGATGTTCGCGGGTCTGCCGGGCCTCATAAAGACGCTTTTGGGCATCATTGTCCTCTTCGCTGGAGGAACGCCGGAGGCCTTCAACCTTAGTAATTTTGCGCCGACCAACGTCGGCTCGCTCCTGCCCGTATCCGATACCAATCCGGCTCTCTATAAGTTGGCCACTGCGCTCGATTTCACTACGATCTGGTCGATGGCTCTTATGGGGATTGGCATCGCGGCTGTCGGCAACGTTAAGCGCAGCTCTGGCTACATCGCCGTTTTCGGTTGGTGGGCGATCATTGTTCTCGTTGGAGTGGCCTGGACGGCGGCCTTTAGCTGAGCTCCATCCGCCCCGCAAAACAACAACAGCGCGAACCCAACCAGGATTCGCGCTGTCGTTGTTTGAATCTTGCCTTTAGAATCCAACCCCCGAAGCCCCCAGCCCTACCCCCAGAAGGAAAAAACTGAGAACTGCCTTACCCCACCCATCTCCGCATAATCAACGTCGCGTTAATCCCGCCAAACCCAAACGAGTTCGAAAGTGCCACGTCGAAGCTGTGGTCTACGGCCTTGTTGGGCACATAATCCAGCCGGCACTCCGGGTCCGCGTTGTCCAGGTTGATCGTTGGTGGCAGCTTCTGGTTCACCAGCGCCAGCACGCTGATGCCGGCCTCCAGCCCGCCCGCCCCGCCCAGCAGGTGCCCGGTCATGGACTTGGTGCCGGAAACTTTGAGGTCACCGCTGAGCGCGTGCTCGCCAAACACCAGTTCGATTGCCCGCGACTCGTTGCCGTCGCCGGCCGGCGTCGAAGTGGCATGCGCATTCACATAGCCCACTTCCTCCGGCGCAATCCCTGCATCTTTCAGCGCCGCCCGCATGCTGCGCTGTGCGCCCTGGCCCTCTGGAGCAATGCCCGTCATGTGATACGCGTCCGCGCTCATCCCGTAGCCGATAATCTCGGCCAGAATCTTCGCGCCTCGCGCCCTGGCGAACTCCAGCTCTTCCAGAATCAGAATCCCGGCGCCCTCGCCAATTACAAACCCGTCGCGGTCCTTGTCGAACGGACGACTTGCCCGCGTGGGCTCGTCGTTGCGCTGCGACAGCGCCCGCATGGCCGCAAATCCGCCCACCGACAAAGGGGTAACCGCAGCCTCCGCTCCGCCGGCAATCATCACATCGGCGTCGCCGTGCGCAATCATCCGCGCCGCGTCGCCAATGGAATTTGCGGAGGTGGCGCAGGCCGTTGCCGTGGCCGAAATCGGCCCCTTGGCCCCGTACCGGATGCTGATATGTCCCGCCGCCATGTTCACAATCGCCGCAGGAATAAAGAAGGGGGAAATCTTGCGCGGCCCGCCCGCCAGCAGGTTCGAGTGTTCGCGCTCAATCACTTCGAACCCGCCGATGCCCGAGCCGATAAACACTCCGACCCGGTCGCCAATTTCCGGCGTAATCTCCAGCCCCGACTGCGCAATCGCCTCTTGAGTAGCGGCAAACGCGTAGTGGGTAAAGCGCCCCATCTTGCGCGCTTCCTTCTTGTCTACAAAATTCAGCGGGTCAAAGTTCTTCACCTCGGCGGCAAAGGTGACAGAAAAGCCAGTGGTATCGAACCCCTGGATCGGGGCCATGCCACTGGCGCCGTCAAGAAGCTGCCGCCAGACTTCGGGAGCGGTGTTGCCCACACCGCACACCAGCCCCAGGCCGGTGATGACGACTCTGCGGGACACGTTGGACAAGGGTTACTTACTGCCTTTCGCGTTCTTCTCGATGTAGTCGATCGCGTCCTTCACCGTCTTGATCTTCTCGGCATCTTCATCCGGAATCTCCAGATCGAATGCCTCTTCAAACTGCATCACCAGTTCGACCACGTCGAGCGAGTCCGCGCCCAGGTCTTCCTGGAAGCTGGCGCCGGGCGTTACCTCGGCTTCGTCCACCTGCAACTGCTCGACAATGATCTGCTTCACTTTCTCTTCTACGGCCATGCGTGCTTCTCCTCTTTTTTTGGGAACTCCAGAATCACTCCGGGTAAAGTCCAATCCCGTTCCGCCTGCCTACGATACCGGCTCTAGGCAGGGAAACACAACCACCGCGCAGAAAATTTCGCGCATGGCCCCGAACTCCAAGTCTACCGGGCGGCTCAGGGTGTGTAAAGGTGGACAGGGCAGGGAATCGGGAATAGGGAACGGGGAATAGAAAACTGGATGGGCTTGCCAGGAAATGCACAGCCCGAAGGCGTACATTAGGCGAAGCGGGGAGAGCGAATCGGATGCAGGGTTTGATAGGCGCGATCGTAGCGGCATTTGTTGGAATCATTCTTGGATACTGGCTGCGCGGCTCGTCCGCCAAGACGGAAAAGGCACTCTCTGACCAGCGGGCTCAGGAGCTTGCGGCAGAATTGAATGCCGCTCGGTCCGAGACGAACGCCGCCCGGGGTGAGACCGCGCGGGCGCAGGCGGAGTCGGCCGCGCGGGCGGGCTTTGAGTCGCTGGCCGTCGAAAGGGCGCAAATCGTCTCCCAGCTCGCAGCCGAGCGCGACGGTCTGCGTGCGGAGCTTGCCCAGAAGGCCCCGGCGGAGAAGCAGGCCGCTGCACGGATCAGCCAGTTGGAAGCGGAGCTGCGGGGCGAGAAAGCCAATCTGGCCGAAAAGCTGGCTCTGTTGGAAACCGCCAAGCAAACGCTGGCCAACCAGTTTGAAGCGCTTGCCGGTGAAATTCTGGAGAAAAAGTCGAAGAGCTTTGCCGAAGGCAGCCAGAAGGAGTTGGGAACGCTGCTTGATCCGCTCAAGCTGCAAATCAAGGAGTTCCGCGATAAAGTCGAGCAGGCGCAGACCGATTCGACCAAGGGCGTTACCAAGCTGGAGACGCTGATCGGGGCTCTAGGTGGGCTGAACATGCAGCTGGCGGAAGAGGCGCGCAACCTGACTTCAGCCCTCCGCGGCTCCGCCAAGGCACAAGGTGATTGGGGCGAGTTCATTCTCCGCGACCTGCTCGAGAAAGCCGGCCTCCGCGAAGGGGAGCAATACAGCTTCCAGCAAAGCTTCACCGGCCTTGCCGCCGACGACGGCGAAAAGCTGAAGACCGCCCGCACCGACGTGATTGTCTTCCTTCCCGGCGGCCGCAACCTCATCGTCGACTCCAAGGTCTCGCTCACCGCCTACACCGACTTCGTAAACGCCGCCACCGAAGACGAGCGCAAGGCCGCGCTGAAGCTTCACCTTGCCAGTGTGCGCGGCCACATCTCGGGATTGTCGAACGCGGGCTACCACAAGCTCCCCGGCGTCGAGTCGCCCGATTTTGTCGTCATGTTTGTCCCCATCGAGCCCGCATTCCTGCTCGCATTGCAGGGCGACCCGGAGCTCTGGGCCGACGCTTACAGTCAGGGGATTCTGCTCGTCGGACCCACCACGCTGCTTTATGTCATCCGCATCGTCAACGTGCTCTGGCAGCAGGAGCTCCAGGCCCGCAGCGTGCGAGACGTCATGAACCGCGGCGCCGAACTCTACGATAAGTTCGTGAACTTTGTCAGCGATCTTGAAGCCGTAGGCAAGAGTCTGCGCGGAGCCGACATCAGCTACTCGAATGCCATGAAGAAGCTGAGCGAGGGTCGCGGCAACCTGGTCCGCCAGGTGGAGTTGCTGAAGCAGCTAGGCATAAGAACCACTAAGCAAATCCCCCGCACCCTCCTTGACGCAGCAAGCGAAGAAGAACCCACCCTGGCCCTCGCCGCCGAAGCAGAAGAAAGCGATGCCATCGAGCAGTAACGAGCAGAGCAGGGGCATTCATGCCCGGAAAGACTTCACTTGTAACTGTAATTCCAAAAGCGATCCTTGCAGTGAGTCTGTCCTTCGGGCGCCTCTGTGGAAAGCATCGAGTTCTCGAATGCCAAAGAGCGGCGAATAAGTGATAGGATGTTCGCCATGTTTAAGAAGCCATCCGTGCTCCTTGCAGCGAGACTCTGTATTCTAGCCACCGCCATGGCTGGCTGGGCCAACTCATCCTTCGCCCTTGAGAAGAAGGATGAGCTACGCGCGGACGCCGTCCGCAAAATTACGGATCAGAGCCAGCTTGCAGCGATTGCCGTCGAGGACAAGAGCCCGCTTGTCCGTGAGGCAGCCGTGAAGGGACTCACCGATCAAAGCCTGCTAGCCAGGATCGCCCTCGAAGACAAATGGAAGTACGGTATCGTCCGCGAGGCTGCGGTTGGGAAGCTGACAGACCAGAGCCTGCTCGCCCGGATTGCTTTGGGGGACGAGAGCTACGGCAAAGGCCTAAGTCCCGAAGTGTTTCCCCGCCTCCGCACCGTAGCCGTGGAACGGGTCGCGGATCAGGCCGTGCTGGCCCAGGTGGCGCTCGAAGGTATACCCGCCGACACGACCAAGTACGGCTATATTCGAATGTATGCAAGCATCCTCCGTAAGACCGCGGTTGGAAGGATGACCGATCAAACGCTACTGGCTAAGGTGGCGCTGGAGGGTAAGGCCAGTGACGCGCGCACGGCAGCCGTGCAGAAGCTGATGGATCCAACACTGCTCACGAGGGTGATGCACGAGGGCAATGACGCCGATCTGCGCGACCTTGCGAAGAAAATGATGGTCTCAGCATTGCTGAGGGCAGCGACTGCCGGGGACACCCCTACTGTCCAATCTCTTGCCACTCGCGTTCCTCTGGACCAGAGGGACGCGAATGGAAGAACTCTTTTGATGTTGGCGTCAGAAAACGGCCGATTGGATGTGGTGAGGTTCCTGCTTGATAGCGGGGCCGACGTCAATGCGGAGAACGTCATCCCTGAATACGTTCAAATGCCGAACGGAGCCAGGGCGTACCCTGGACTCACCATGACGGTATCGGAGATTGCATCGCGTTTTCCAGGAAGCGTCATTGTGCCGGGACGCAGAGAAACGGCCCTGAGTCTTACCCCCGCTGACGCGCCTCCGGAAATAAAGGAACTTCTGGTTAAGGCGGGGGCGAAATAATCGGTTTACAGCACTTTCGATTCTGCTCTTGAAAGAAGCCTGGAGGCAAAGTGGCTTTTTCCTCAGGAAAAGGCATCCTCCAAACCCTCAAGATGTCAACATGTGAATCGAAAGTGCTTTCGCCGGTTCAGATGCGTTGCTCCCCAAACGCCTCCCGCATCCGCTTCCAGGTAATCTCCAAATCCTCCGGCAGCACCCGCGACTCCGCCACCGTGGTCATGAAGTTCGTATCCCCCGCCCACCGCGGCAGCGCATGCAGGTGCAGATGTCCCGCAACTCCCGCCCCCGCCGCGCGCCCCAGGTTCATCCCGAAGTTGAACCCGTGCGGCGTGTAGACCCGCTGCAAGGCCAGCTCCGTCCGCTGGGCCAGATCCATCAGTTCATGCGCCGCGTCCCGCGGCAGTGCTGACAGCCGGTCCAGGTGCGCATATGGCATTACCATCACGTGTCCCGAGGTGTAGGGATAGGCGTTCAGGCAGATGAAGCAATGCCGGGCCCGTAAAATCAACCCGCCTGCCGCCTCGGCTTCTTCCGCGCTCATTCCATGGGCAATCGCGTGGTCGATCGAAGCAATCAGGTTGCAGAACACGCACTTCAGGTCGCCCGGCCAGCCGGCGAGCTTCTCCGGAACCCCCGGGCGCACCGCGCTATCCGCCGAGGTTACATAAGCATAGCGCCAGGGAGTCCAAAGATGGTCCATAGGGTTCTTGCAGGGCTCGCAACGTTCCCACCAGTATAGAGGGGATTTCCCCGGCTCGCGTCCTCACCCGCGTTTCTCCGCTTCCTTCCCCCATACCAAAGGCGCCGCGCCAACCCGCATCCCCATTCCCACTTTGCGGGACGCCACCAAATTCCCCCGGCCAAGCTCTGCTCTCCCGCAACCCCATTGCTTCTCCCCTCGCCCATGTGAAAATCCAGTTGCAATGCGGCTCCTACCGGGTCCGCCTCAAACCATTGCATTGACTTGGGAATCTGAGGGTTGCTACACTCGTGAGCGTAGCTTACTGCGCGCATTCCCGTGGTTTGCTACGGCCGCCCTCCAGAAAGCCGTTGCCTGCCGGGTGTTTCCCAAGGAGACCAGTCGCTCTTTCGTCCAGCGCAACAGGCTGGCAGGACTGTCCCTCGTGAAAACACATCGGTGCATTCACAAAGGGCATTGGCGGGGAAACGGTCTTGAAGGCAATCCCGCCCGCGGCAAGCGGGGCGCGGGAGCCACTTCCAGCGGCAAGTCTGATTCCGTCGCGGGAGTTAAGGAATTCCGGAGCAGCAGTGATGGCAAACGTCCTCAATCCCGAACCCGAGAGCATAACCCTGAACACCGAACTCGAAACCCCTACCCTCGAACCTGCGACGGAGCTTGAGCAGCCGTCGTCTGAATCCACGTCCAACACCGAGACCGCCGAAGTTGTACCTGCAGTCGAACCCGTCGCGCTGGACGCCGATGCCCTAACCGTGCCTGTTGTCGAGGCCGCCCCCGTTGTCCAGGCCACACCGGTCGAAACTGCCCCGGAGCCCGTCCCCGCCGCAGCCGAAGTTCCTGAAATCTCCACCGCCGTTGAGCCCGTCGCCGCTGAAGCCGCTGTCGTCGAGACCGCGCCTGCCGCAGTTGAAACTCCCGTTGCCGCGGCCGCGCCGGCCCATGAGGCCCACGTACACGAGTCCCACGGCCTCGAGTCCATGGACGACTTCTCCGCCGCCCTCGCCGCCTTCGAACGCGAGCAGGCTGCCGAAGCCGCCGCCGTTGAAGCCTACGGGGACAAGGTTGTCTCCGCCACGGTCATCAAAGCTACCGACAAGCATCTGATTGTGGATGTCGGCCTCAAGTCCGAGGGCATGGTGCCGTTGGAACAGGTCCTCGACCACACCGGCCAAGTCAAGTTCAATCCCGGTGACGTCATTGACGTGGTTATCGAGCGCGAAGAGCCCGAAGGCGGCTACCTGGTCAGCTTCGAGAAGGCCCAGCGCCTGCGCGTCTGGGACGTCATCGAGAAGGCCGCCAACGACAAGACCCCCGTCCTCGGCACGGTCGTGAGCCGCGTCAAGGGCGGACTCACCGTCGACATCGGCCTCAAGGCGTTCCTGCCCGGCTCCCAGCTTGAAATCCGTCCCGTCCGCAATCTCGACGGCTATCTCGGCACGCAGATTGAAGTTCGCGTCATCAAGCTCAACAAGAAGCGCGGCAACGTCGTCGTCAGCCGCAAGGAGATCCTCGAGGAAGAGCAGAACGCCAAGCGCTCCGGCACCCTCGAGCAGCTCGGCGAGGGCGCTGTCCTCACCGGCACCGTCAAGAACCTAACCGACTACGGCGCGTTTGTCGACCTCGGCGGCATCGACGGCCTCCTCCACATCACTGACATGAGCTGGGGCCGCCTCACCCACCCCCGCGACCTGGTCAACGTCGGCGATGAGATCCAGGTCAAGGTGCTCAAGTTCGACAAAGACAAGCAGCGCGTCTCGCTCGGCTTCAAGCAGCTCACGCCCGATCCCTGGCTCGACGCCACCGAGCGGTACCCGGTTGGCGCCCACGTCAAGGGCCGCGTCCTGTCCGTCACCGACTACGGCGCGTTCGTCGAGCTCGAGCAGGGCATTGAAGGCCTGGTTCACCTCTCTGAGATGACCTGGTCCAAGCGCCTCAAGCATCCCTCCAAGCTGGTCAAGCCCGGCGACGAGGTCGAGACCGTCGTTCTCAGCGTCAATCCGGCCGACCGCCGCATCTCGCTGGGCATGAAGCAGCTCATGGACAACCCCTGGGAGAACCTCACCGAGCGTTATCCCGCCGGAACCGTTGTCGAGGGCCGCGTCCGCAACCTCACTGACTTTGGCGCCTTCATCGAGATCGAAGACGGCATCGACGGCCTGGTGCACGTCTCCAACCTCAGCTGGACCAAGCGCGTCAAGCATCCGTCGGAGATCGTCAAGAAGGGCGAAAAGGTCAAGGCAGTCGTTCTCGGCGTCGAGCCGCAGAACCGCCGCCTCTCCCTGGGAATCAAGCAGCTGCAGCCCGATGTATGGGAAAGCTTCTTCGCCTCCCATCGCGTCGGCGACATCGTCCACGGAAAGGTCCTGCGCACCGCGCAGTTCGGCGCATTCGTTGAAATCGCGGAAGGCGTCGAGGGTCTCTGCCACATCTCGGAAGCCGGCGATGAAGGCGGCGGACCATCCAAGCTGGAAACCGGCCTGGAGCACGACTTCAAGATCATCAAGATCAACGTGGAAGAGAAGAAGGTGGGCCTCAGCCTGCGCGCAGTTTCCGGCCACGAAGCCAGCCGCGCCGAGGTGCAGGACTACAAGGCGGAGCGCGAGCCCCGCGGCGGCAGCCACAAGGCCCCCGTCTCCTCGTCGACCACCACCCTCGGCGATCTCATCAACTGGAAGAGCGAACGCGAAAACTAGTCTCGTCCGACCAATCGCATCAACCACAACGGCCACCCGCAAGGGTGGCCGTTGTGCATTTGGAACAGGGAGATCGTCCACATCCTGGCAGGCTCAGCGAGACTCGGCTCGAATTCAGAAGTGATCCCGTGTTATCTTGGGGCAACTCAAGAGGTCCGAGCCCATGCCGCCGGCTTTCCTGCGATGTTTCATAGCTGTCTCGCTCTGCACACCGCTCATCGCTGCCGCGCAATCTCCTGCGCCCGAGCCCGCCGCAACCATCCACCTCGGCACCAACCTGGTCGTCGTCGATGTGATCGTTACGGATTCTCATCAGGACCCTGTCCACAACCTCACCGCCGCCGATTTCAGCCTGCGCGAAGATGGCCATCCGGAAACCATCAAGAATTTCGAGGAGCACTCGGCGGACAAGACAGCCAGTGCACCCCAGCAGCCCCCGCGGAGTCACGCCCCCGGCTCGTTTACCAATGACCTTGCAATCCCGGCCACCGGTCCCCTCAACCTGATCCTGCTCGACCACCTCAATACCCCTGAGGCCGATCAGTCGAAGTCGCTCGATCAGGTAGCGCAATATCTGAAGACCGCCCCGGCGGCCGCGCGCTTCGCCCTTCTCACCCTCACTTCCACGCAGATGTACTTGCTGCAAGGATTCACCACCGACCACGATCTGCTTCTCGCCGCTCTCAGCAACAAAAAGGCCGCGCCCAGCTATCCCGTTTTTCTCACCGGCGAAATGGCGTCCTCGCCCTCCGGTCCATCCGGCATGAATGCGGCCAACGCCGCCAAGCGCGAGACGCGCCGCCAGCTGACCCTAGATTCGCTCAACCAGCTCGGCCGCTACCTCGGCCAGCTTCCCGGCCGCAAGAATCTACTCTGGTTTTCTTCGTCATTCCCGATCTCCATCCTCCCCAACGGAGAAGCGCCCGAAAACCTGCGTCCGGCCTATATTGAAGAATTCCAGGAGACCGTCAACCTGCTCGCACACAACCAGGTCGCCGTCTATCCCATCGACTCCCGCGGCTTATCCGCGGGGCAGTTGTTCACAAGCGGAAACGCCAACACCTCCGGCGGAGGTCGCGCCAACCCTGTTGTCCCCTCGCAAAACGACAGGTTTTATTCCAACCTCGCTTCTCAGGGAGAAACCATGCAGCAAATCGCCGACGCAACCGGCGGCCAGGCCTTCTTCAACACCAACAGCCTCAAGCAGTCAGCAGCCCGCGCCGTTGAAGGCGGCTCCAACTACTACACGCTTGCCTATACGCCCAGCAGCGACAAGTGGAAGGGCCAGTACCGCAAGATCCAGGTCGAACTTGCGCGCAAGGGCTTCACGCTTTCCTATCGCCGCGGCTACTATGCCACCGACCCCAGCGGCTCCGCGCCAAAAAATGACGCAAAGGCCGAAGTAAAGTCGGACAGCCCCGCACCCGTTCCCTACAGCGCCATGCGCGTAGCCATGGTCCACGGAGGCCCGGAGCCGACCGAGATCCTCTTCGAGACCATCGTTCGCCCCAGCATCGCCGCCGAGGAACCGGCACCCTACCCGCACAACCAGCCAGGCTCATCCGCCAGGGGCCCCTATCGCCGCTACAACGTCCATTACAAGGCTCATCTGGACGACATCCATTGCAATCCCACTCCGCAGGGCCCGCTCTACTGTGCTGTGGAATTCGTCGCCTGCGTCTTCGATGCCGGCGGCCTGCTTATCAACACCCAGGTCAACGACATTAAAGAAATGGTGAAGCCGGATTTCTTTTCCTCATTGCATCGCCCCGGCCAGCACCCCGAGTTCCAGTACAAGCAGGAGATCAGCGTTCCAGTCAAAGGCGAATACTATCTGCGCGTCGGCGTTCACGACCTGTTGACCAACCGCGTCGGCGCAGTCGAGCTACCCATCGCAGCCGTCAGCCAGCTGCCTCCGCTCGCGGCAAATAATCCAGCGCCCGCACCCGCTACCCGTTAGTTCGTTCCACGGAACGGGGCGGCTAGGCGACGCTCTCCATCACTCCCACCGGAACACCCGCGCCGAGATTGCCGTAAACACCAGAAACAACCCCGCCAGCGCTGCCACATCCCCCGCATGCGCCCACCAGCCATCCCCGTTCCAGATTCCTTCCATCAGGTTCACCGCATACGTGAGCGGCAGCACCCGCGCCAGCGCTCGCAGCGCCGGCGGCAGCGCCGCCACCGGCACAAACAGGCCCGAAAAAATAATCATCGGATACAGAATCACTGCCCCGATCGGCTGTGCAAACCGCGCCGTCGGCACAATGCTTGCAATCACAAACCCGATCGACAGAATGCTCCATGTGCTCAGCAGCAGCGCCACGGTGAACGAGAACCACGGCACCTGCCCGCCCGGCGGAAAGTACCGTTTGCCCGCCAGAAACATCAGCAGCAGCGTCGCCGCCGTCAGCAGCAGCTTCACAATCACGTGCGCGGAAAGAATCGTCTGCGGCCGCAGCGGCGTGGCCCGCAATCGCTTCAGAATCCCGCCCTCCCGGTAGATGGCAATGATCGTCACCAGCGAGAGCACCGTGCTGATCGCAATCAGAATCGACGCCAGCACCGGCAGCCCCGCGCCGGAGAGTATGTTTCCCGCAACCGCCGGCCCGCCGAACCGGAAGTGCGCATACCGTCCCAGCACCAGAAAGATCAGCACCGGCACGCCGATCGTCCCGAACGCTCCCATCGGTTCCCGCAGGAACACCTTGAGCTCGATCCACGTCAGTTTCCAAAGCCCGCGCAGCATCATCGTCCCTGTCCTATTCCCGAATCGATCGTCCGGTTAGTTTCAGAAAAACATCCTCCAGGTTCGGAAGAATGGTGCGAAAATCCGTCACCCGGATCCGATTCTCTGAAAGGCAATGGATCACCTCGGTCACCAGATCCTCGCCCCGCCCGCGAATTGTGAACCGCCTCTCGGCCTGCGTCACTTGCTCCACGACCGCAATCGCCCTGAAATGCCCCTCGGCCGCGGCGTCGTCCGTCTCCACCACCACGGTTCGCTCCGGGCAGTGCCGCCGCACCAGGCCGTCCGGCGTGTCCATGTCGATCACCCGCCCGTGCTCCATGATCGCCACCCGGTCGCACAGCCGCTCCGCCTCTTCCATCAGGTGCGTCGTCAAAAACACCGTTTTGCCCCGCTCTCGAATCCCCCGCACCAGTCCCCAGATCGCGTGCCGCGACTGCGGATCCAGCCCCGTTGTCAGCTCATCCAGAAACACCACCTCCGGGTCGTTGATCAGCGCCAGCGCGATAAACAGCCGCTGCTTCTGCCCGCCGGAGAGATTCATGAACCAAGCATTCCGCTTGTCCGTCAGCCCCAGTTGCTCCAGCAGCCGCGTTGCATCCACGGTTTTCTTCCCGTACAGCGACGCCCACAGGTCCACCGCCTCCCACACCTTGATCCGCTTCTGCAACTGCGCTTGTTGCAGCTGCACCCCGATGCGCTCCTGCAGTTGGTAAACCTGCCGGTACGGATCCAGTCCCAGCACGGCAATCCTGCCCGCGTCCGGCTTGCGCAGCCCCTCGATGCACTCCATCGTGGTTGTCTTCCCCGCGCCGTTCGGCCCGATCAGCCCAAAAATCTCGCCCTGCTCCACCGCAAAGGAAGCTTCCGCCACGGCCACAGTCTTCCCATAGGCCTTGCGCACTCCCTCGACTTCAATCACCGGCTGCATAAGGCCTTTCTCAAACCGCAAATCCACTTGACCTGAAGCGGAGTGTATATCACCGGGCGATCCAGCTCGCTCAACCTTGCCTTCGCACCTGGAAGCTGAATCCCAGTTGCACAACCCTCCCCCATCGTCGAAACTGGGTGGGCCATGCGTCTTACCCGTTTGCTCGGCCCTGTCCTCGCCCTCTTCTTCGCCGCTTTGCCCGCCTCCGCTTCTCATCTCGTCACCGGCAACGGCTTCGGCTTTGCCGTCGTCTCGCCGGACAACGCCACCGTCTGCAAGTTCTACGCCCACCCCTACAGCTTCCTCCGTCCCGACCCCAACAACCCCCTCAGCGAAGGCATCGAAACCACCAACTTCCTCAAGCTGCTCTCCTGGATCAGTTCCGAGCCCCTACTATCCCCCTCCGCAGATTACGTTGAGGATTCCCACGTCATCCGCGCCCGCTCAAGCGCCGGCGAAGGCCTCGTCTTCATGCCCTTCGGCCTCGGTCGCCCAGCCCTCATAGTCAGTTGGCAGCCGTCCACCGCTGCCCAATCCGGCGCACTTCACGTCGAGTGGAACCACCCCGTCACCGCGCAAAAGACCATCGAAGTCTCCGGCGCAGAAGCCCATCTCCTCCAATTCGACGGCGTCCCGGAATCCCTCCTACTCATCCCACTCGGCTCCACTCGCCCTGCCCCATCCGACCCCCGACAGCCCTTCGCCGCCAGCAACGCCTGGGCCCTCATCTCCCTGGAAGACCCAACCGACTTGGAACAGGCAGCGGCAGACTTCAATCGATGGCGTGCCGGCCTCGCCCCCAGCGCCCTCGCCCAGCGCGAAATTGCACAGCTCGATCAGTGGCGCATCCCGCCTGCCGTCCATTTCGCCAGTGAGGCAGAAGGCCATCTCTGGCGGCAGAGCGAAGTCATGCTCCGCATGGCCCAGAGCCGCGAGCCCAACCGCCCCGGCCGCTACGGCAACGGCCTCATCGTCGCCGCCCTGCCAGACGGCGTCTACTTCACCCCGTGGGTCCGCGACATGGCCTACGCCACCGTCGCCTTCATCCGCATGGGCCACCAGGCCGAGGCCCGCGCCGCCCTGCTCGCGTACTTCAATGCCCAGCCCACCGGAAAAATGCGCGCCCAGGTCGCCGGCGTCGACTACCAGATCTCTGTCGTCCGCTACTTCGGCGACGGCTCGGAAGAGCCTTTCTTCACCGAAGAAGGCGCCACCAACATCGAGTTCGACGACTGGGGCCTCGCCCTCTGGACCCTGGGCGAATATGAACGCCGCTTCAACGACCCCGCCCTGCTCACCACCCCCACTTATCGCGGCCCGCTCTACCAGAGCGCCCGCGACTTCATCGTCAAACCCCTCCTCGCCAACCTCGAACCCTTCGGCGCCAGCCTCAACGCGCGCGAGGATCAGCCCCAGATCGTCGCCGCCGACACCAGCATCTGGGAAGAGCACCAGAAGGACCGAAAGCACTTCGCCTGGTCTACCGCTCTCGCCATCGTCGGCCTGGAGAACTTCGCCGCCGTAGCCCACCGTGCCGGCGATGAGCCCGCTCGCACCTTAGCCCTAGCTCACGCCACCCAACTCCGCAAGGGCTTTTCCGCCGCCTTCATCCGCGACGGACACCTCCACGGCACCCTCGAACCCTTTGAAAAGAACGACATCGACGGCGCCCTGCTCCCCATCATCAGCTTCGGCCTCGTCACCGATCCCGCCCTCATCCGCGACACCCTCGCCCGCATGGACCTGCTCAAAGTCGTCTCCGGCGGCTACAAGCGTGTGCGCAGCAATTACACCGATCCCGCCATCTTTGAGTTCTGGTACGAGAAGCAGGAGTTCCTCTTCGTCGACTTCTCGCTCGCCGAACTCCTTCGCCGCCAGCACCGCACCGCCGAAGCTGCCGCCATCCTCAGCCGCATCGTCTCCAAGGCCGCCGCCGACCACAACATCATTCCGGAGATGTACGTCGCCGTGCCCTGCAAGCTCTTTCCCGGCCCAATCGGCTCGCCCACCGGAGCCCTTCCCATGGTCGGCTACGGCGCCGGCGAATATATCCTCCATCTCATCGCCCGCGAAAACAAACCGTAGCCTTGTCCTTCCTGTTGGGACGCTCTCCCACCATGAGTGACATCAATCACGTTCCTCGCCCCCGCCGGAAAATACCATAAGCCCAGCGCCCCAAAATGACCTACGCTGGAGCGGCACAGGAGATCCCCATGAATCTCGGCTTTATTGAAAGCAAAACGTACGAAGAAATCTCCGTCGGCGACATCGCCCGCACCGAGCATGTCCTCACCACCGACGACGCCATGGCCTTCGCCTCCATCTCCGGCTTCGGCTCCGTCCTCCGCCAGGACGAGCTCATTGAGCGCACCGGCGGCGTCCCGCCCACCGGCCCCAACATGTGGTGCGCCTCGCTTGTCTCCGGCCTCTTCTCCATGAACATCCCCGGCCCCGGCTGCACCCTCACGCACATCGGGCTCAACTTCCACAATCGCCTCCACATCGGCGATCGCATCCTCGTCCAGGTCAGGGTCACCGCCAAAGACGATGTCTCCAAAATCGTCACCTTCGATTGCGAAGCCGCCAGCGCCGCCGGCCTGCCCATCTTCTCCGGCACCGCCAATCTGCTTGCCCCGCTCGTCAAGGTCCGCTGGTCCACCCTCCCCGTCCCCCAACTCATCGTCAACGACCCCTACCGCCGCTACCACGGCCTCATCGCCCGCGCCAATGCCAAGCCCGCCGTCCGCACCGCCATCGTCTGGCCCTGCGACGAAGTCTCCCTCGGCGGCGCCATCCAGGCCTTCAAAGACAAGCTCATCGTCCCCGTCCTCGTCGGCGCGGCAGATCGCATCCGCGCCCTCGCCGCAACCCTTCAGCTCGACCTCACTCCCATCCAGATCGTCGACGTCCCCGACAGCCGTTCCGCCGCCGCCCGCGCCGTCGAGCTCGCCCGCACCGCCCAGGTCCAGATGCTCATGAAAGGCTCCCTCCATACCGACGAGCTTATGAGCGCCGTCGTATCCCGCGAGGGCGGCATGCGCACCGGCCGCCGCATCAGCCACGTCTTCGCCCTCGACGTCCCCTCTTACCACAAAACCCTCTTTGTCACCGATGCCGCCGTCAACATCCAGCCCGACCTCGAAACCAAAATCTCCATCCTCCAGAACGCCATTGACATGATGGTCACCCTTGAAGTCCACAACCCCAAGGTCGCCATCCTCTCCGCCGTCGAGAGCGTCAACCCCGCCATCCCTTCCACCCTCGACGCCGCCGCCCTCTGCAAAATGGTCGACCGCGGCCAAATCACCGGCGCACTCGTCGACGGACCCCTCGCCTTCGACAACGCCATCTCCTCCGACGCCGCCCGCATCAAGAAAATCAAGTCCGTCGTCGCCGGCGACCCCGACCTCCTCATGGTCCCCAACCTCGAAGCCGGCAACATCCTCTTCAAGCAGCTCCAATATCTCGCCGGAGCCCTCGCCGCAGGCGTCGTCGTCGGCGCCAAGGTCCCCATCGTCCTCACCAGCCGCGCCGACGGCGAATTAGCCCGCATGGCCAGCTGCGCCCTGGGCGTCCTGCTCGCCAAACCCGCCCCCGTCCTCGCCTAGAAAGGCCGCGAACAGGAACTGAGAGCCAAGCAAAAGAAGTTCCCCCTTCGCGATTTCTCGCGAAGGGGGAATGCGTACTGAAGCAAGGTCAAGCGTGACGCGGCGAAGACGATCGGGTCGCTACCACTTGTTTGGTGAACCGTGGCAGGTGCCGAAGCCCTTGTCGCTATAACCACCATTCGCATTCGGTGCAGGAAGTGTAGGGCCATTGCTTAAAGCTGCAGGACCTGCCAGTGCCGACTCGAAATCCCACGCGTAGCCGTTCGGATTGAGCGTCAGGCCCATCACACCCCAGTAGTACCCGGAATACGCCTGGAGATTCTGTGCGTTGAAATTCACGTTGCCGCTCGGATCCTCCTGGTTTGTTTCGTTTGTGCCGCTCGTGACAGGGGTTATGACGATCGGATCGAGTGTCTCGCCGCCGGTGCCCACGATGAATTCCCGTATGCCCCTCCGCGGATCGGGCGTTCCATTGGGATCAAGGGGTTGGTAGCGGGCATAGAGGTGGTCGTGTCCGTTCAGCACCAGGTCGGCTCCGTACTGGTAGAGCAGTTGCCAAAAGGCCTGAGCGGTCACGCCCTCCTGGGTGATGCCGTTGGTAGCGCTGAACGTGGGCTGATGCCAGTACGCGGCTGTGCAAGCGGAATGATTCGCCTCGAGGTCCTTCTTCAGCCATGCGAGTTCGGCGGCAAACCAGGGGCCCGTGGTCGAACAACCGCCCGGCTGGGTCTCGCACTCTATATTGAGCGAGATAATGTGCCAGGAGCCCAGATCATAGGAATACCAGCCATCTCCGACTCCGACTGGGCCACCCGCCGGTACGGTGGATCCAACTCCGCCCGTTTGCTCGAAGTGCCCCGCCTGTCCATCAGCCCGCGGTATAGGTTGGGGGTTGGGAGTGGTAGCGGCCGGATAGCCGCACCCCGTCATCGATGATGGGCACGGGTCCGCGAGCGTCGTCATGATCGGCTGCCCGGCGGTATTGATCTGGAAGCCGTTGAAATAGGAGAAGTAGCCGTAGCCGGCAACGCCGGTGGCGCCATGCTCGTCATAAAACTCGTGGTTGCCAGGCGCCGGCCGCGTGATCATTTTGAAAGCGCCATAGGTCAAATCGTACGAGTTCTCAAAGTCCTCGTATTGTCCAACCTGGTATTGCAGATCTCCGAGGATCGCGACGAGGTCAGGCATCATCGTCTCTATCTCATTCGCAGTGGCCTCCTGGGATTGCCACAGAGAGGTGGTGGTGTAGGGGGACTTGGGGGTGCCGCAGCTTTCACCCGCCTTCTCGCCAGCGGGCTCCGTCTCGCCTGGCTCGCAGGAGACGTCGCCGACGACCGCAAGCACAGGTGCTGAGCGGCTCGTCTTTGCGTAAGGCCACGGATTGTCGTTTGACCATTGATTGCCACTTGGGTTTTGATTCTGTGCATTTGCTCCCGGGGCAAATGCCATCACCGAGACAGCGGCTCCAACGAGCACTGCCGCTCGCAACCTGCCTTGGATCATCTTCATGCAGACCTCCGGTTCGGATTTGTGGTTGGGGATACCTGCCAAGTTGGGGATACTTGCCAGGTTGGGAAGCTTGCCAGGTCGGGGATACTTGCCAGACCACTATCTTCTATCTGTTCAATATTTCTTGTATATATCGAACATGTTAAAAAACGGTTACAGAGGTTTTGGGGTGGTCGTTTAAGCCGTCGGCAATCGAAGTGTCCTTGACCTTGCCGAAGACCAAAGAGCCTTGCCGTAAGCGAGATCGCAGTTGCGGCGCACACCTTCCAGGCTAAATTCTCCGGCCAATTCGACTGGGACCGACGATCGGGCTCACTAGAAACTTCCGAATAGCCGACGACCCGACCGCATCGGCATTCTTGAACAGACTTGCAGAATAATCTTCAGCGGTCCGGCCCAGAAGAGACTCGAACCACTTTTCTTTGCTCTATAGTCGCGCCGTACGTTTGGCCTTCGGCAACCGCGATGGCTGCTCGCGTGCGGGTTGCCTTTAGTTCGACTGAGCTGTCTCCCTTGGGACACGCCTCCCAAAGGTGCTCCTTATGTGGGTCCTCGCTCGCCAGGACGCCTGGTTTCCTTGCTCGATACTTCAGTCTTAAATGCGGGGAAACAATCTCCCCGTGTTTCCGCGGTAAGCATGGAATGCCGGGCCGAATTCAGAGGCCAGGAAGAGGTCTTCCCTGCGCGTATGCAGCTCGAAGGTGATGACGATCAGGAGCGCTCCCAGAAGACTGCTCCAAGTGGCCGCGCATAGAACCATTCCGATTCCGGCCAGGATGAGTCCCGAATAGATGGGGTGGCGCATCCGGCGGTACGGACCCGCCTAGACCAGTTTGTGGTCCGCCTTGAGGGCGACCCCGCCGCTGAAGTGGGATCCCAGCGTGGCCCGGGCCCAGATGGTGAGCCCCAGGCCAAGAACCGTCACAGTGGCGCCCACAATCTGCAGGCTAGGTGGCGGCGTGAGGAACTGGAGGCTGCTCACTCCGGGAAGGCGGTTTCGCCAGAAGAGGAGAATGAAACCGGCGAAGAACATAATCAAGTCTGGACCGCGCTGGGAAATGCGCTCGCGGCGCTTGATGGACTTGGTGAAGAGCCAGGTTGCCACAAAGTAGAGGCCCGTGATAGCCCAGGCGTACTCGACAGTCAAGTACGGAATTGAAGCAGGCGCGCCGATATTCGAGATAAACGGCATCAGGAGTCTCCTTGCTCGTGGCAGAGATTAGGAGTGGGGAATTCACTACATCTGCAGTCTTACGACTGGGGGACTTGCGAAGTTCCCCTGCCCGAAGCCCGCCATAGCGCGGATTATAAGGCTGTAGGGCAGGGAGCTTGGTTTCCGGTCGAATTACCGGCTATGCGGAACTTTGCCAGATTTTCGCCAGGCTGAGCTCTGGCAGTTCGCTCTCTCGACCGTCCGGCAGCAAACCACTCTATCCCGCATGTGCCGCAGAACGAGCGCATAAGCATGTTCGCGGAATCGCGCATCGCCCGGCTTGCTCACGATGCGTCACTCAAGCGTAGCGAAACAGCGCCATGAAACCAAAGTCCATGTGCTGCTGGATATGGCAGTGAAACAGCGTCAAACCCGGCTGGTCGGCAACCAGATCCACCGTGGCGCGTCCAAATGCAGGAACAATCACCGTGTCTTTCTTAATGCCGGCAGTCGGCTTGCCGTTGAGCTCGACCAGCTCGAACATGTGCCGGTGCATGTGCAGGGGGTGAGAATCGTCGCTGCGATTGTGAAAGACCAGCCGGTAGCGGCGTCCCTGGTGGAGCAAGAATTCCCGTTCATGCGGATATTCTTTGCCGTTGACGAGCCAGTGATTGAATCCATTGGGTCCGCCGGGCACTTTTTCAAAGACCATGTCGATGGTCTGGTCTGGCGCGGGATGCGGCGCGGATGTGCCAAAGATTGTGTAGTCCCAGCGCGACATTGGAAGCGGAGCCCATCGCGCGCGCTGCTTTTGATTGGCGTACTCCACGACTAGCCCCAAGCCGGATTGCCGCGCGACATCGCGGATCTCCCCTAAAATCCAGACGCCCGGGTTATTCATCTCCACGATCGCATCCACGCGCTCGCCCGGGGCGATCTCAACCATATCCACCGCCTGAGGCGTGGGCACGGGATTGCCGTCGAGAGCGATCACCTGAAACTTGTGGCCGGGCAAAGCCAGGCGATGAATTTGGGCAGCGCTCGCGTTGAGCAGGTGCATCAGGACGCGCTGACCCGGCTGCACGCGGAGGGGTTCCCCCGCTCCGAGTATTTTGTCGTTAATCGAATAAAGAGGAGCGCTCACTTCCAATCCGTTGGCCCGCAGGTCTGGAGTGGCGGGTCGTTCGGGCATCGGGTCCCTGGGATCCGGCGCCATCTCGTCCTGATCCATCGTAGACAGAAAATATTGCCATTCGCGCAGCGCCAGAAAGACTTCCTGGTCGTAGTGTCCAGGGTCGTTCGCTCCGTCGATCATCAAGAAACCGAACTGGGCGGTGTAGCTGCCCCGATGCAGATCCATCATGGCTGCGGTGTGCGAGTGATACCAACGCGAACCGGCCGGCCTGGCCACGAATTGATAGCGCCGCCTGCCATGGGGCGGAACGGGCAGAGTGCCTTCTTCCTCCGCCCCATCCATTTCCGAGGGGACGAACAGGCCATGCCAATGAACGTACTCCGGAACGTCGGTGTCGTTCACAACGTCGACGGTGACGAGCTGGCCCTCGCGCGTCCGCAGGAGGGGACCGGGAACCTTATTGTTGTAGCCGATGGTGCTGATGACCACCTTCGGGGCCAGCTCGACCAACATCGGCGCGATTTGCAAGGTGAAATCCGCCCCACGCCCCGTGGCCGCCGATTCGGACGCATTTGGTTCCGACGCCTTCGGCTGTAGCGGCATCATCGTATGCTGCAGCGGCCCCGGATCAGGCTGGAGGCCTGCCGGCTTCCCAAACGCGGGCCGCAACTTGCCTGCCCCGGCCGCGATCATGGTACCCCATCCAAGCCGTACAAAATCCCTTCGCTTCACGCGATCCTCATCCCAGCTGCGAATGCCACCATACAGACGAATGCCTCAATGAGCCGTGTCAGTATGAAAAATCTCCTGATCGTTTTCATATTCATGCCGCTCTTTCTCCCTATGATTGAATGGTTGGCCAAAATTCAAGGTACGTGACTCCACCAAAAGCCTTCAAGGGGATGTCTATCGGACAGAGAAGTTCTCCAGGTATTCACTGTGAACACCGGTCTTATCGCGGCCATGGACCTCGGGGATGAGGATGATGCAACTGCTGGTCCCTCTGCCGCATTCACACTTCGATCCTAACTGGCTACCCGCTGTGGAGCGTGAAAATACGACCCAGCCCTCGAGAATCAAGAATGGGCAGCAAAACCCATTCTTGGCGCAACCGGATCGCTCCCGATAAGAAGGCAAGGGTCCACCGATTTCCTTGGGCGATGACACAAACCGGCGACTCCAGCCCAAACCACCCGAGGACCAGGTCTTACGCGACGAAGGCCAGGCAGCTCCCTGCGAACCCGCGCGTCCCCCGTCTTTCCAGCGAACTGCGCCGCCCCGCCGTCGCTGTGCGTACCGCAGAGCCCGCACCGGAGAGCCGGGACCGCGCGACCCCCACGCCAGACCACCAACTGCTGACCACTGTTCTTCCCCGCCCCACCCCAAAAACCTCGCCCCGGTTTGCCGATAATTTAAGCGAACAAGCGCACACTATTCATGGAGGGGATCAGCCATGGAGAACAGACGGGCCGATAAAACCTCTCCGTTTTCGCTGCTGCAACAGCTCCATAGGGGGTGGCCCCCCCGGTTTTCCTTCCAGCCCCATGAAAACAATCGACTTCCATGCATAAAAGGCCCAAATCGGCCACATTTATAGGGGACTGACGCCCCGCGCGATCTGGCCAACCTTCAAAAAAAGCAGAGATCCGACAGCTTCATCTCCGCCGCGACCCAGCAAAACACGCCCAAAAGTGGCTGAAAAGCGTCAATTTGAAGGCAGAAATCGCCCCAAAACCGTGCGTGATCGCGCCGGATTCGCCTCCATCGGTGATCGTTTTCCGGGGTCAGGCCCGTTGAAACTGCCGCAGCACCAGCACAATGCCGAGCGCGCTCAGCACGCAGCCCAGCGCGAACAGGAAGGCGCTTGAGTAGCCCCACGCGCCAATCACCGCTCCGGCAATCGGCCCCACCAGGAAGAACGACACATCCGAGAAGCCGGTGAACACGCCCAGCGCGGTGCCCCGGTTTCGCATGGGCACGCGCTTCACCGCTTCCACGCCAAGCGCGGGGAACACCAGCGAAAAACCGAATCCGGTCAGCGCCGCGCCCCAGCAGGCCATCCACGGCGAACCGGCGCTCCAAAGCAGCAGCACGCCGAGCGACTCAACCAGCAGGCAGACGATGCTCACCGGGAACCCCCCGAACCGGTTGATGGACTGAATGAACAGCAGCCGCGCGGCAATAAACGCCACACCGAACGCGGTCAGGCAAAGCGCCGCGCCATTCGCATTCCACTGCCGGCTGATGTAGTAAAGAGTCACAAACGTCGCCAGCACGCTGTAGCCGATGCCGCCCAGCGCCAGCGCCATCCCGTGCCCGGCAATCCGACCCAGCACATCGCGGAAAGGCAGGTGCTCGCCAGCAATTACCGGCACCGGGTTTTTGCGCTGCGCGAAAACAAAGCTGATGCCACCCAGCAAAGTCGTCAGCAACCCCAGCGAAGTCAGGCCCCAGTGCTGATCGAGAATGACGCCCAGCGGCGCACCCAGAGCCAGGCCGCCATACGTTGCAACCCCGTTGAACGAAATCACCTTGGCCGTGTGCTCCGGACCGGCTGCCGTGATGCCCCACAACGTGGACCCCGTGGAGCCAAGGCTCTCGCCCACCCCAAGCGCCAGCCGGCTAAGGATCAGCGCGCCAAAAGTCAGCGACGGGCTGAAGTGCAGCGCCACGGCAACCAGCAGCAGCCCGCCGCTCAGCGTGCATGCCGCCATGCCCCACAGTACGGAGATCTTGGCACCAGCGTGGTCTGAGATGCGCCCCGCCCACGGCCGGCTCAGAAACGTGGCAATGTACTGGATGCTGATGACCAACCCAGCCAGCGCGGCGTGCAACCCCATCCGCAGGTGCACAAAAGCGGGCAGCACAGCGAGCGGCAATCCAATGGAGAGATAGCAAATGAAGGTGAAGTACACGTACCCGAGAATGGAGCGAACCGCCCCGCTGGATGCAGGCAAAGGATAGGCTGAAGAGCTCGTTGTTGCGGATGTCTGCATGCGAAGGGGGATAATCCCGCGGGCGAGTAGATACTACCTTGAGTATACCGGAGGTGCTGTCGGTTCCCCTGCGCACTGAGACGATGTTCAACGCACTGCCAACCCGTTCTAGACTGGAACCATGCCGGGATTTCACGTTGAGCATTTCGGATGCAGGGCCGCCCGCGCGGATGGCGAGGCCGTCAGCGAGCGGCTGCGCTCCGCGGGGCTTTCTGAGAAGCTGCTCTCGGAAGCCGAAGTGCTCATCGTCAACACATGCAGCGTCACGGCCGAGGCCGACCGCGCGGCACGTGCCTTTATCCGGCGAGCGAGCCGGCTGAATCCCGCGGCGCGGATATTGGTCACTGGTTGCTATGCCCAGCGTGCGCCCAATGAGCTTGCCGGAATGACCGGTGTGTCCGCGGTCGTGGGCAACAGCCATAAGGCGCTGGCGCCTGAGATTGCATTACGACTCGCGCAGTCTCAATCTTTCGCAACCGCGGGCCCCGGTTCCGGACTGGTGAGCATCGAATCGATCCTGACTGGTCAAGCCGGTGCAGCCCCCATCTGGGTCGACGATAGCTTCGCTCACTCTTTTCTTGAGGAGACGAAGCTTGTTCCGAGTTCCCAGACACGCCCCAACCTCAAGATTCAGGAGGGTTGCGGAAATCGATGCACATTCTGCGTCATCCCGCAGACGCGCGGTTCGTCCAGAAGCCTGCCTGCCGCGGCAGTCCTGAAGCAGGTCGAAGGCTTTGTATCGGCCGGGGGCAACGAGTTGGTCCTTTCTGGTATTAACCTCGGACGCTGGGGCCGTGATCTGTCTCCTGATCGGGAAGAGGGCACAGCGCATTCTTCTCCCCGGACCCTCCCATCCCTGGTGCGCCTCATCTTCGAACTGACTGGCCTTCCCTGGCTTCGACTTAGTTCCATCGAACCCATGGACTGGGACGCTGAAATGATGGCACTGATGTGCGACTTCGGCGGAAACCGCCTTGCCCGTCATGCCCATCTGCCGCTCCAGTCCGGCTCCGACGCCGTACTGCGCCGCATGCATCGCCGCTACCGGCCCTGGCATTACGAGGAGAAAGTCGCTGCCCTCATTCACGCCGCCGGCCCGCAACTCACCTTAGGCGCTGACGTCATGGTCGGTTTTCCTGGCGAGACAGACGCCGAGTTCGACGAGACTCTGGCGTTCATTCGCCGGCTTCCTTTCGCCTATCTGCACCTGTTCCCATTCTCCCCCCGACCCGGCACATGCGCCTGGGCTCTGCACGCCGAGCGGCCCGTTTCCCCGCAAGCGGTCGAGGAGAGAATGAGTGCCTTGAGAGAACTGGCAGCCGAAAAGAGTAAGCTGCACCGCCGCCGTTTCGTTGGCAGCGAACTGGATGCCATTACGCTGCAAACCCCCAAGGATATGTCCGTGGCTGGTTGCACGTCGGCTCTCACTGAGAATTTCCTGCCTGTTGCTTTGGAGGGACATCTCGCCGCAAACCGGTTGGTCCGCGTCAGTGTGAAGGCGCTCAACGCGGAGGGTGTGTTGCAAGCCGTCGCTTTGAATCTGATGTGAACCACTCGTTCAGCGAGCGAAGCCAGTGCTATACTCAGTGTGCGTTCGTGTACCCGCTGCGACTCCGGAAGACCCGGTGGCGGGGAGCGACGAATCTTGGAGGAGCACCATCGCACTCGACAAACGTTCTGCAAAGTCCTTTATCCGCATCAACGACCGTATTCGCGCCCGTGAAATCCGCGTCATCGACGAAAACGGCGAACAGATGGGCATCTTGCCGCCCTTTGAGGCATTGAGAATCGCCCGAGAGCGGGGACTGGATCTGGTGGAAGTTTCGCCCAACGCTGTTCCGCCCGTCTGCCGTATTCAGGATTATGGCCGCTTCCTCTACGAGAAAGAAAAGAGCGAGCGCGCTGCCCGTAAAAAGCAGAAAGTGATCGTGGTCAAGGAGGTCAAGTTCTCCGTCACCGTGGACGAGCATGATTACCAGACCAAGAAGAACCAGGCGGTCCGCTTCCTCAACGATGGCGACAAGGTGAAGGCGAGTTTGCGCTTCCGCGGCCGCCAGATGGCCCACCGCGAACTCGGCTACGCCATCATCAACCGTCTGATCCAAGATATCGGCGATTCGGGCATTGTTGAGTTCATGCCGCGCATGGAGGGGACGATTCTGCATGCTATTCTGGCGCCATCCAAGAAGCAGGAAGCTCCCAAACCGAAACCAGCGGCGGCACCGGCTCCGGTTCCTCAAGCGCAGTAAGACACGTTTCAATTAAACCGCCTCACAGGCCGTCCACATGGACGGCCTGTTCCTGTATTCAGCTCCCTCTTTTTGTCGTTCGGAATTCTGGCGGGGACCTGATTGATCGTTCCCAGCATGTATATTGGCGGCATGTGTTTCGCCCGAATCTCCTCCCTGCTTCGATGGATGACCGTGGCGCTGCTGGTGATTTCTCCTTTCGTGAGTGCGCAGGCGCCTGCAGTCTCCACCCCCGCAACGCCTTCATCCGGACAGGCGAGCGCAGAATCGCACTTTCCAACCAGTGAAGACCTGCGGCACCTGAAGACATTGAGTGCGCCGATCCTCTCGCCGGATGGCAAGCAGATCCTGTTCACTGTCACCGAAGCTACCGCGGATGGCGGCAAGAGCCATCTCTGGCTCGCCCCGACGGCGGGCAGCCAGGAAAGAGCACGTCAGATCACCTTCTCTCCGCCGGCGGAAAAGCGTGGCGAGCGGGGGGCGCAATGGGCTCCTGACGGTACTGCAATCTGGTTCCTGGCCAAGCGAGGAGAGCAGACACAGCTGTTCCGTCTTGACCTGCGGGGGGGCGAGGCCGCTCCCTACGACCTGAAGGTTCTGCCCGTGGTGGACGAATCGAAGCTGCCGGGCGCCATTCCCCCTCCAAGCGCCGCAGCTCTGTCCGCAATGGGTACGAGCTCCGACAAGAAGGCTGACGCAAAGGCGGCGGAGAAGAAGCCGGATGCCCCGCCAGAGGCGCTGCCGCTGGATGTGAGCGGATATGCACCCTCGCCGGATGGAAAGTGGCTGGCGGTCTGGGCGCGCGATCCTGAAACTCCCGGCGAGAAGAAGCAGAAAGACGCCAAGGCGGACGCCTCGTGGGTTGACCATCAGTTGCACGGCACGCGCCTCTACCTGGTTGCCCTCAAGCTCGATGGGTCACTTGATGGCGCATTGAAGCCTGTTGCAGTCGAGCCCGACGTCCGCCAGGCTACGTGGTCGCTGGCCTCCGATCGCCTCGTGGTCATTGACGAGAAGCCCAATGGAGCCTCTGACCTTGGCCCCGCCGGAGCGGCTTGGCTGGTCGATGCCGCCAGCCCCGACAAGCCGATCAGGCTGAATGCCGTCCCCGCCACGGTCAGAAGCGCAGTCTTCTCGCCCGATGAGAGCGCAGTTGTCTTCACTGCGCAGACCCCCGAGGATGCCCCACCCGCGTACAACGAGCTCTTTGCCCTCCCCAAAGCGGCTACAGGCACTCCGACCGTGCCGCTCACCTCGGGTTTTGCGGGCCAGGTGAGCGGATCTCCACTCTACTTTCAACCGGACGGGTCCGTGATTGCCTTGGCGGGAATCGGCACAAAAACGTCTCCAGTACGCGTCGCGATTGACGGAAGCGGCAAGCCCACAACCATCGATCTGGGCGCGGCCGTGGTCAGCGGGCTCGATACCAACCGCAACCGCACCGGCTGGGTGTGGCTCGCGGAGAGCGGTGGCGAATCCGCCCGTCTTTGTTTCGCAGCGAATCTTGGCGAACCCTGCCAGACGGTTGCCACGCCGGAACTGGCGCCGCACAATCTCCGTAGCGTCAAGCCTGAACTGGTTCGGTGGAAGAGTGACGGGCTCACGATCGAGGGGCTGCTGTTTCTACCTGAGTCGGCTTCGGCTGCGGCCAAGGTTCCACTGATCGTCGATGTGCACGGCGGGCCGTTTGGCGCCTGGCAAGACCGGAACGACCCGTTTGCGGCCTTCCTCGTTGGGCACGGCTGGGCGATCCTGCGGCCGAATCCGCGCGGCTCCTCCAGTTACGGCGTGAAGTTTGCGGCGGCCAACAAGAACGACCTGGGCGGCGGCGACTACCGGGATGTGATGGCTGGAGTGGACGCTGTGCTGGCCAGGTATCCTCTGGACCCCAGCCGCATGGCGCTGATCGGCTACAGCTACGGCGGCGAGATGGCCGGGTTCGTGGAGTGCAAGACGGACCGCTTCAAGGCAATCGTCAGTGGTGCGCCGGTGATTGACCAGTTCAGCGAGTACGGCACGGAGAACGGATCCTGGTACGACCAGTGGTACTACGGCAAGCCGTGGGAGCACATGGCGGACGCGTGGCGGCAGAGCCCATTGTCCGGCGCGGCGCATGCCAAGACGCCGTTTCTGCTGATCCAGGGCGACAGCGATTCGACGGACCCGCTGGGGCAGTCCCAGGAGATGTACCGGGCGCTGCGACAGGAGGGCGTACCTGTCGACCTGGTGACTTACCCCCGCGAGGACCACGGGCCGCTGGCGACGGGCATCTTTGGGCGACCTTCGCCGGAGCCGTGGCACGGGTTCGACGGGCGGCAGCGGATTGTGGAGTTCCTGGAGAAGGCGTTTGCGGCTCCGGCTGCCAAGGGATCGTAGGCGCCCACGGATTGGCGGCTTGAGGGATTGGTGCGCCCGCAAGTCCTTTAGAAATTGGTCGATTTACGCCTTTTATGCGTGGAAGCCGATTGTTTTCATAGGGCTGGAGGCAAAGTGGCAGGGGGGTGCCATTTTTCTGCTTTCTCCGGGCTGGAATTGGCCCGAGCCGAGGATCAGGCTGGAATGATTGTGCTCTTCCGGACGGGAATTATATGCAAAAGCAGGGAGAAAAAATTGAGCCGTGATGGCCGCTGGGCGGCGTGTGACCGGGGGCCCTGGTTCGTTTCCGAGTCAGTCCAGCCAGCGCATGCTGTTGAGCCAGTCAAGGTTCGCCGGTCGGCTGGGGCTGACCGGCAACACGATGAAGCCTTCGCGCCAGTGGCCGTCTTCGCGGCGGGGCGGGTTGCCGACGATGCGTGCAGCAGCATCGTTGCGCTCTTCGAGGGCCAGGCCGGAAAGTCCGCCAACGATGGCCTGCAGCTGATCGTGGTTGGGCGGGCGGCTGGTGGTGAAGGGAATGAGGGCGTTCAGAGCGGCATAGGCTTCGGCCAGGTCGCTCACCCGAGCGCGCCGTTTTGAGGGCAGCGGCTTGAGGCCGAGCGACTTCCATGCGGCATGGGGGTAGCTCTCGACAAGGACGCGCGGGGGCGGCGATCCGGGCTGTTCCCTGGATTTGAGGCGATGCCATCCGCGGCGGCAGAGGGCGTCGTAGACATCGAGGCAGAACTCGGCAAAGGCGCGGTAGGTGACGGGCTTGACCATACCCGGCAGGCCGGTTTTGGCGGCGGTGTTGAGCTGGCGCTCACTGACTCGGGAGTGTTCAAGACCGTTCGAGCCTGACTTCCAGGCCTGCGGTCCATCGAGCATGATGACGCGGATGTTGCGGACGGTGCACAGGTGGTTGAGCCGGCCGGCGAGGATGTTGGCGTCGACCGGGCCGAGGTCATCCGCGGAGGCCATGGAGGGGATGATCTCGCAGTGGATTCTGCCGTCCGCGGGCTGGGCCTGTTGTAGCGCTGCAGTTGCGCGGTCGAGGACGACGATTCCCAGATCGGCCCAGGTGCGGTATGCGAGATCAACTGAGAGGACGGCCATGGACTAACGCTACGTCCGCGGTGTCTCAGGGACAAGAGCCCAGGGAGGAGATTCCAGCGAGGTTTGACCTAATTGAAACTGCGGGTCGAATCGGGACCGGGTTGGCGGTCTGCGGGTGGGCAATTTATGTGGACCGAGCGCAGAGATACAGTGTCCCGATCGTCAGGAAACGTGCCTCTGCGATTCCACATAAGCGCGGAGGACGGCGTTCATGCGGGTCAGGTGGCCTTTGCCTCGCGCTTTGAACCAGTCGACCACATCGCTGTCGAGGCGCAAGTGCACTGAGGTTTTGCCGCTGGGCATGACCACGCGGGCGGATTTCCAGAAATCCGCGCCGAGGGACTCGGCTTCGGGGGCGTCGGCGCGAGTGGGGTCCTGGCCGCGTTCGCGCAGGGCTTCGATCTGGCTAAGGGTGTATCTCGCGATAGTAGGTTTCCTGCTCATTTCGATTCGCTTTCTGGGCGCTGACGATACGGATGCGATTCTCCCCACGCCAGGTGTAGACAACGCGGTAGACTTCAAGCCCGGCGCGGCCCAGCGCAATCCAGCGAACTTCGCCGTAGTCTTCACGGTCGTCGATTCTTTCAATTCTCACGCTGCGAAAAATCGCGGCGGCGGTGAAGAACGAAACGCCGTGCTTCTCCAGATTGATTCTGGCCTTGGACTCGTCCCATTCGAACTCGAGCTCTTTGTCCACGTACCTCTGTTCCTGATTATGAACACAAATGTGTACACATGTCAACTTGACTTTCGGTGCGCCAGGCGCCCTGTGCTTGGCTGGGTTCGCGCACTCTCACCCTTCGCCAGAAACGGACGCGGATGGGAAGCACCGCATTTCGGGCGGCGTATGGTCGGGCTGCCCGCCTGACGTATCGGCTACGCTCACAGTCTACTTGACCAACGCCTGCTTAGGGTTTCCATCCGGCGGCTTTGATTACCTGGAGCAGTCGCCCAACTTCCGACGAGGCTAATGAAGTTCCAGTCATGTTGTACAGATCTTTGAGCACATCCTGGAGCGTTAGGATCTTGAGAGGGTTTCCGCCCAATCTGGATCGGAAATTAGCATTCCCTTCCCAAGCAGAAGCGCTCCCAATCCTCTGCCTTCACGTATTCCTGGTGCGCTCTGTGCGGCTGGAACTTCACGTTGTGCATTGTGAAGAATCCTTTGAACCGCAGGTAGTCGTCGACGAGCTGTTCGAGTATGTCTTCTTTCATAACTTGGGATGATAATCCCACATCCGAATGCTTCGTCGATTTTATGGCAGGTATAAGTGTGTGCCCGCCACAGTCGCGCGTTCGGAAATCAACTCGGAACGGCGATCCAAGCCTGTGGTAGACTCCCTGCGTTATGAAAAGCAGAGTTTTTGCGTTGCCAATGGTTTTGCTGTTTCTGGGATTTGTAAACGTTGCGCTTTTGGCGCAGCAGGGCGTTGTCCCCCACCTGGAAAAACGCGGAGCGGCCACGCAACTGATTGTGGACGGCAAGCCTTTCCTGATGCTCTCCGGGGAGTTGCACAACTCTTCGTCGTCGAGCCTGGAGTACATGAAACCGATCTGGCCCAAGCTGGCCGCGATGGGGCTGAACTCGGTGGTGACGCCGCTGAGTTGGGAACTGATTGAGCCCACGGAGGGCAACTTCGACTTTGCCCTGGTGGACGGGCTGTTGCAGCAGGCGCGGGCGGAGCACGAGCGCATTGTTTTTCTGTGGCTGGCCTCGTGGAAGAACGGGATGTCGAGCTATGCACCGGTGTGGGTGAAGCGGGATACGAAGCGCTTTCCGCGGGTGGTGGAGCATGGCATCGAGGTGGAGATTCTGAGCCCGGATGCGGCCGCGACGCGCGATGCGGACGCGCGCGCCTTCGCCGCGCTGATGCAGCACATCAAAGACGTGGACGCGCAGGATCATACGGTGGTGATGATGCAGGTGGAGAACGAAGTGGGGGTTCTGGGCGACTCGCGCGACCACTCGGAGGCGGCCAACAAGGAGTTTGTGGGGCCGGTGCCCGGGGAGTTGACCGCCTATTTGAAGGAGCATCGCGAGACGCTTTACCCCGACCTGCGCGCGCTTTGGGATGCGAACGGCGACAGAACTGCCGGCACGTGGGCGGAGGTATTTGGCGATTCGACCCGCGCAGATGAGATTTTCATGGCCTGGCACTATGCGCGGTTTGTGCAGGCGGTGGCGGCCAGGGGCAAGGCGGCCTACAACATCCCGATGTATGTGAACACGTGGCTGGCGGGCGACGATACTACGCCCGGGGATTATCCCAGCGGAGGGCCGCAGCCGCGGGTGATGGATGTGTGGAGGGCGGCGGGTCAGGGACTGGATTTCTATGCGCCGGACCTGTATGCCTCGAACTTTGTGGAATGGTGCAAGCGCTACCACCGGGACGGGAATCCGCTGTATATGCCTGAGACACGGGGCGGGACGGCTGGGGCGGCGAACGTGTTTTACGCACTGGGGGAAGAGGCAGGGTTCGGTTTTTCTCCCTTCGGCATCGAGTCCGAGATGGATGAAAAGGGCGATTTGGCGGCGAGCTACCACGCGATCGCCAGCCTGGAACCGCTGCTGCTGGAGCACCAGAGTGCGGGCGACGTGCATGGGTTTGTGCTGGACAAGTCGCACTCCTCAGTGGACTTTACGATGAGCGGCTACACGGTGCATGTGGTTCTGGACGAGATTTTCGGCTACCACGCGGAGAACGGATTTGGGCTGATTATGGCCATGGGCAAAGACGAGTTTCTAGGGCTGGGCAAGGGCTTCAGGGTGTCGTTTACGCCGCGTGCTACGGGTGGGCCGCAGGTGGGGATCGGGGCCGTTGATGAGGGCACATTTGAAGACGGCAAATGGGTTCCGGGGCGGCGGCTGAATGGGGATGAGAACGACCAGGGCAAGGGGTGGCGGTTCGATCCGCGCCATCTGTCTACGGAAAAGGTGACGCTCTATCGGTATGAGTAGAGGGCTGGCCAGAGCGGAACACGAGTAAACTTGGCATGCCGCAGATTCCTGAGGTGGCTTTTCTTTAAAGAAAGAGCCACCGGACAGGATTGACTTCGAGCTACAGCGGCTCTGGTTCCGCTATAGCCCGTTCGACTTTACGGACTGCTCCAACCGGACGGATGGCCTGGGCGAGAGAAAGCAAACTTTGTCCCATGAATTCAGCCTGCTGCCGCGGTATCTGCCTGAGCATGGGCCGGCAGGTTGACTGAGGCGGCGAAGCAGAGTTGTCCCGGTTTTGCCATCGGTTTGAGGCTGGCGGAGGAGGCTTGATGGCTGGCGTCAGAGAGGGTTCTTCGGGTGCAATTTCTCCCCGGACCAGCTTCCATCTGGTCCTGGCCATGCTGGGGATGATCGCGGTTCCCGCGGCGCTCGCACTCCTCACCGTGCGCGGACTGGCCGTTGCCGGCGACCCTGGGGCAGGTTCGTCACCTTACGGCTACACGGTCAGCCTGCTTCTGTTTATCGTGCCAATCCTGGTGATCGGCATTTGGCTGACGCCGCGGGAAGGCGTCAAGATCTCGAAGCGATCGTTCCTTCGCACGATAGGGATCTTGTTTCCGTTGGGCGCCGGTCTGGACTTCTTCTTCGCCCATTCGTTCTTTACCTTCCCCAATCCCGGCGCGACCTTGCGCATCGCCGCGCCCGCGCTGCATGGCGGAGTGCCGATTGAAGAGTACCTGTTCTATTTCACGGGATTCGTGGCTGTGCTGCTGCTCTATATTTGGCTTGATGAGTATTGGCTGGCCGCATATGGCGTCCGTGCCGACGCCAAAGAGAGAGCGGAGTTCGACCGGCTGGTGCGCTTTCACTGGCAGTCGATGGCCTGGGCCGTGGTGCTGATTGCCGCGGCCATCCTTTATAGGAGGGTTTTCGTGCCCGAGCCGGGGTTTCCGGGCTATTTCACGTTTCTTGTGGCCGGAGCTCTGGGCCCCTCGGCAGCGCTGCTTCCTTCAGCCATGCCGGTCATCAACTGGCGCGCGCTCAGCCTGACCATGTTCATCCTGCTGCTGACCAGCCTGCTGTGGGAAGTAACGCTGGCAGTGCCGTATGGATGGTGGGGTTTCCGGGACGAAGCGATGATGGGTGTGCGCATCACGGCGTGGAGCAGGCTGCCGGTTGAAGAGGTATGCGTGTGGATTTCCGTGACCTATGCCACGGTGATTGTGTATGAGATTGTGCGCCGGTGGCAGGCGTCGGGAAAGGAACTGCTGCACGCATTGATCGGGTAGAAGCTGGAGAGCGGGCTCCGCTCTCAACCGGATCGCGGAGGACACCGAAGACTCGAAGCCGTCTCCGGGTTTGCATTTCGAACGCGGTTTCAGTACACTCAATAGATGCGCCCGGGGAAGTCCCTGTCGCAGTCATAAGCACCACGGTTTCTGGACCCGATTCAAGAGTTCGCCCGGCACGAAACGTGTGTTGGCGGCGAGCCGCGGGTTTCCGCCAAAGGCGGACTGGCAGAGGCGGTGGGAGACGAGGGAAAAATGGCAAGAAAAGACTCGAAGAACATTGTGAAGGCGCGCGCGGCTGTGCAGAAGCCGGCCTATGCGTTGCCGGATGCCGTCACGCTGCTGAAGCAGGTGAAGTATGCCAAGTTCGACGAAACCGTCGACCTGACCATGCGCCTGGGGGTAGACACGCGCCATGCGGACCAGATGGTTCGCGGCACCGTAGTACTGCCGCACGGGCTTGGGCAAGACCAAGATTGTGGCCGTGATTGCCACCGGCGACCGCCAGAAGGAAGCTACCGCGGCGGGCGCGGACTTTGTGGGCGGCGAGGAGATGGTGGAGAAGATCCAGAAGGAAAACTGGACCGCCTTTGACGCGCTGATTGCCACGCCGGACATGATGAAGGTGGTGGGCCGGCTGGGCAAGGTGCTGGGACCCAAGGGGCTGATGCCGAATCCGAAGACCGGAACCGTGACCCTGGACGTGGCCGCGGCGGTGAAGGAGATCAAGGCCGGCAAGGTGGAGTTCCGCGCCGACAAGACCAGCCTGGTGCATGTGCCGGTGGGCAAGCTGAGCTTCGATCCGCAAAAGCTGGTGGACAACGCGACCACGGTGATTGGCGCCATTGTGCGCTCGAAGCCGTCGGCGGCCAAGGGCAAGTACATCAAGAGCGTGACGCTGAGCTCGACGATGGGACCCGGGGTTCCGCTGGATTCGGCTGTGGCGGACGCGGCGGGCAAGCACTAAAAGCAGGGGTCAGAGATCAGGGGTCAGGGATCAGCTGGTCCAGTGATTCGATCAGCATAGTGCCTGACCTGTACGGCATCGGAAATACAAAGCGCCCGGTGAGGGCGAGGAAGAGGGATGGGGGGAACGGCGGCGAGGATCAAGCAACTCTGTGTGAACTGATCCCTGACCCCTGATCTCTGATCTCTGTCGTAGCGGAGCGAAGACATGGCGATTTCGAAGGCGAAGAAGAATGAGAAGGTTCAGCTGCTGGCAAAGGAGCTGGAGACCTCGACAACGGCGATTGTGGGCACTTTCAGCAAGCTGACTGTGGCCAAGGATTTTGAGCTGCGCAAGGTGATTCGCGAGGCGGGCGGCAAGTACCGCGTGGTGAAGAACAAGCTGGCGGCCGTGTCCGGCAAGGGCACCTCAGGTGGAAGCGGCGCTGAAGGGGCTGAAGGGCGTGAACTCCGTGGCGTTTACTTCCGGCGACCCCGTGGCGCTGGCCAAGGTGTTTGCCAAGTGGGCAGGCGAGAACGCGGAGTTCCAGTTCAAGCTGGGCATTGTGGACGGCAAGCTGCTGAACGTGACCGAAGTGAAGGCGCTGGCGACGATGCCGGGCAAGGAAGAGCTGTTCTCGAAGCTGCTGTTCCTGATCAATGCGCCCGCGCAGCGTTTGGCGACGGTGCTGAATGCGACGGGCCGCGACCTGGCGGTGGTTCTGGGGCAGGGCGTGGAGAAGGAAAAGTTTGCCGGCGAGGCAGCTGCGTAACCACTGCGTGGGGAAGCCTTTGGGTTGAGATTCAGGCAAGAGATTTGGCCGGGAAACGGGTTGAAAGTGCGCGGGTCTGGCGCATCGGAAACTTTCACTCTGGGACGGCGGCCGGTAACAGCAATATCCAACAGACCCGCTTCGGCGGGTTTGGATCAAACGATTCTGAATGGAGAAGAAAAAATGGCGGATCTGGCACAGTTGGAAGAGCAAATTGTATCTCTGAGCCTGCTGGAAGCAGCGGCTCTGGTGAAGAAGCTGGAAGAGCGTCTTGGCGTTTCAGCGGCAGCGGCGGCCCCAGTGGCTGTGGCGGCGGGCGGCGGCGCGGCGGCTCCGGTGGTTGAGGAGAAGACCGAGTTCCAGGTGATCCTGAAGGACTTTGGCGCGAACAAGATCAACACGATCAAGGCTGTTCGCGAAGTGACCTCGCTGGGTCTGAAGGAAGCCAAGGACCTGGTTGACGGGGCCCCCAAGGCGATCAAGGAAAGCGCGACCAAGGACGAGGCCGAGGCCATCCGGAAGAAGTTCGAAGGCATCGCGACCATCGAAATCAAGTAGTTCGAGTGAGGCAGGCGAGACCTGGCCGGGTTTGGCCCGTCAATGACGGGCGGGCATGGCCAGGTGGAGCCGGCCGGGCACTTGCAAGCACGGCCGGGACGCGCTAAGATATTCGTTGCGCGTCTTTCCGGCCCATTCCGGTTTTTCTTGGAATGGAGCGGGGCTGGACGGCGCGTCTTGAGGACAAGTGAAGTGGCACGCAAGCGTCCGTGGGCCGGGGCAGAGCCAAGCATTCTGGCGACGGTTGGCGTGATGTGGTTAAGTGCCTTAGGGTCAACAGGATGCCTTGGATAGGGTGGGCAGAGGTTGACGGTTGGCGAGCGAGCGGCAGAAGCGAGCTTTGGGATCGGCGAGAGCAGTGATACAGAATTCGGATGGGGGCACAGGCAAAGGGCCGCGCTCGTGAGGCATTGCGTCCTTACGGGCTTTTCGTGTCTCCCAGCTGTGGCAGGCTGAGCCATTTTGGCCCAAACCCTGCCTGGAGCGCAAATATTTCTTCAACGGGATTACCCGTTGCGCTCTGCTTCTCTCGATTGTGCGCAGTCTAGCGCACATGCCGGATGTGCGGCAATGCCCAAAACGCGCGAACTGCTTCTGACTCTCCCGGAACATGCTTGGCATGAGCGGCGATCTGGCGCGCCTTAAGGGTTGTTGAAGGGCGAGCCGTGGTTGCATGGGTGGGGACTGGGTTTGGAGCGGTTGACCAGTCTGGAATTTTAAGTTTTTACCGTAAACAGCCGTTGCTCCGAGACTCGGGCGGCGGCCCGGGACCGGCCTGAAGACCTGGCGGAACCGGAGTGACGAGCCTCAGGAGTGAACATGCCTAACGAGAAGCGCGCGATTCGCAGCCGGCTCGATTTTTCAAAGATTCCCACCGCAACCCAGATTCCCAACCTGATTGAAGTGCAGCGGCGCTCGTATGAGCGGTTCCTGCAGATGGACAAGCTGCCCAACGAGCGCGACGACTCGGGGCTGCAGTCGGTATTTGTGTCGGTGTTTCCGATTACCGACTTCCGCGGCATCTCGCAGCTGGACTTTGTGGACTTCTCGATCGGCAACTGGGAGTGCAAGTGCGGCCACCTGAAGGGGCTGCATCACCTGCGTACGGCCTGCGTGCATTGCGGGGCGATGGTGATTACCGATCCCTTCCTGCCCGGCGATGTGCTCTGCCAGAAGTGCGGCACGTACAACAAGAACACGCCCGACTTCTGCAACAAGTGCGGCGACCCGGTGAGCCTGCAGTTGAAGTACGACCAGCAGGAGTGCGAAGAGCGGGGCATGACCTTCTCTGCGCCGCTGAAGGTGACGGTGCGCCTCACCATCTATGAGAAGGACGCGGAGACGGGCAACAAGACCATTCGCGACATCAAGGAGCAGGAAGTCTTCTTCGGCGACATTCCGCTGATGACGCCGAACGGCACCTTCATCGTGAATGGCACGGAGCGCGTGATTGTTTCGCAGCTGCACCGTTCGCCCGGCGTGTTTTTCGAGACGGCGAACAACCGCACCTACTTCCTGGGCAAGATCATTCCGTATCGCGGTTCCTGGGTGGAGTTCGAGTACGACCAGAAGAACACGCTGTATGTGCGCATCGACCGCAAGCGCAAGTTCCTGGGCACGATCTTCCTGCGCGCGCTGGGGCTGCGTTCGGACGAAGAGATTCTGAAGACGTTCTACACTGTCGATCGCATTCACGTTGTCGACGGCAAGCTGCAGTGGGCTGTTCCACAGGAAGCCGGCGCGGCCACGCATCTGCAGGGCGCGAAGCCGGCGCATGCGGTGCTGCACAACGGCGACGAGATTGCTCACTCCGGCCGCAAGATCACTGCGCACACGCTCAAGGCATTGCGTGCGGCAGCGATTGAAAGGGTCGAGGTTGAACAGGCGGAACTGGATGGCGCGCTGACTGCTTCCGACGTGATCGATCTGAACACCGGGGAAGTGATTGTGGAGGCCAACGTCGAGCTCACCGCCGACCGGCTGCACAAGGTGCTGTCGAGCGGCGCCGCGAGCTTCGAGGTCTTCTTCCCCGAGCGCGACGACGTGGGCAACATCATCACCAACACGCTGAAGCGCGACTCGGTACGCAAGCCCGAAGAGGCGCTGATCGAGATCTACCGCAAGCTGCGTCCGGGCGATCCGCCGACGCTGGACACGGCCACGGCGCTGTTTGAAGGCATGTTCTTCGACGCGCGCAAGTACGACTTCTCGCGCGTGGGCCGGCTGAAGTTCAACATCAAGCTCTACGAGAACCAGGACGCGACCGGTCTCGACCATCGCACGCTGACGCCGGAAGACTTCTACGCGACGATTCGCTACCTGCTGAAGCTGCGCAAGAACATCGGCATGGTGGACGATATCGATCACCTGGGCAACCGCCGCGTGCGCGCGGTGGGCGAGCTGATGGAAAACCAGTTCCGCATCGGCCTGGTGCGCATGGAGCGCGCCATCAAGGAAAAGATGAGCGTGTATCAGGAGCTTTCGACGGCGATGCCGCACGACCTGATCAACGCCAAGCCGGTAATGGCGGCCATCCGCGAGTTCTTCGGTTCGTCGCAGTTGTCGCAGTTCATGGATCAGACCAACCCGCTGTCGGAGATCACGCACAAGCGCCGTCTGTCGGCACTTGGGCCGGGCGGCCTATCGCGTGAGCGCGCGGGCTTTGAAGTGCGCGACGTGCACCCGACACACTATGGCCGCATCTGCCCGATTGAGACGCCGGAAGGTCCGAACATCGGACTGATCAGCTCGCTGAGCTGCTTTGCGCGCATCAATGAGTACGGCTTCATCGAGTCGCCTTACCGCAAGGTGAAGGACTCGCGCATTCTGGACTACGTTGAGATTGTCAACGCGGGCGAGAGCGGACTGCGCGTGGGCGATCACATTGAGAAGGAGGAAGCGGGGAAGCTGAATGCCAACCTGAAGAAGGCGGGCAAGCGGGCGATCGACCATATTCCGTTCAGCTTCTATCTTTCGGCATGGGAAGAGGACAAGCACACCATTGCGCAGGCCAACATCGAGTTCAACGAAGAGGGCGTAATCACCGAAGACCTGGTGAATGCGCGCCGCCAGGGGAACTTTGTGCTGGTGAATCGCGGCGATGTGGATTACATCGACGTGAGCCCGAAGCAGCTTGTCTCGGTGGCCGCGTCGCTGGTTCCGTTCCTCGAGCATGACGATGCGAACCGCGCGCTGATGGGCGCCAACATGCAGCGCCAGAGTGTGCCGCTGCTGGTGGCCGAGGCTCCGCTGGTGGGTACGGGCATGGAGGGCGTGACCGCACGCGACTCCGGCGCCGTGATTCTGGCCAAGCGCAACGGCATTGTGGATTCGGTCGACTCCGAGCGCATTATCGTGCGCGTCGAGGGCGAGCATCATCCCACGCAGCTGTCGCGCGAAGTGGGTTCGGACATCTATCAGCTGATCAAGTTCAAGCGTTCGAACCAGAACACCTGCATCAACCAGAAGCCGGTGGTACGCGAAGGCGACCGGGTGGTGAAGGGACAGGTGATTGCCGACGGACCTTGCACGGAGCAGGGCGAGCTGGCGCTGGGGCGTAACGTTCTGGTGGCCTTCATGCCGTGGCGCGGATACAACTTCGAAGACGCCATCCTCATCAGCGAAAAGCTGGTGCGCGAGGACTACTACACCTCGGTGCACATTGAGGAGTTCGAGATTGAAGCGCGCGACACGAAGCTGGGACCGGAAGAGATTACGCGCGACATTCCGAACGTGAGCGAGCATGCGCTGCGCGATCTGGACGAGAGCGGCGTGATCCGCATCGGCGCCCAGATCAAGCACGGCGACATTCTGGTGGGCAAGGTGACTCCCAAGGGAGAAACGCAGCTGACGCCGGAAGAGAAGCTGCTGCGCGCGATCTTCGGTGAAAAGGCCGGCGATGTGCGCGACGCTTCGCTGACCTGCCCTCCGGGCATCGAAGGCACGGTGGTCGACGTGCGCATCTTCAGCCGCAAAGGGCAGGAGAAGGACGAGCGCGCCAAGCTGATCGAGGCCGAGTACGTGGCCAAGCTCGAAAAGAACCTGGGCGACGAGATCCGCATTCTGACCGACGAGCGGTTGAAGCGCCTGGACGGCATTCTGGGACAGAAGGAAGTGCTGGCCGACCTGCACGACGAGCGGACCAACAAGCGCCTGCTGACCAAGGGTGCGATGCTGGACCGCGAGACGATCGAGCGCATTTCAACCAAGAACCTGAAGCGTATCCGCTACGCCGACAAGGACCCGCGGGTGAACGAGCAGATCGACGAGATCGAGGAGATGACCTCGCGTCAGATCGAAGTGCTGCGCAAGATCACCAACGAGAAGATCCTCAAGCTGCAGAAGGGCGACGAACTGCCTCCCGGCGTGATCAAGCTGGTGAAGGTATACGTGGCCATGAAGCGCAAGCTGAGCGTGGGCGACAAGATGGCCGGCCGCCACGGCAACAAGGGCGTGATTGCGCGCATTCTTCCCGAGGAAGACATGCCGTATCTGCCCGATGGAACGCCGGTGGAGATTGTTCTGAATCCGCTGGGCGTGCCTTCGCGTATGAACGTGGGCCAGATTCTGGAGACGCACCTGGGCTGGGCCGCACATGCGCTGGGCGCCAAGATTGCAGCACTGATCAAGGCCAACACCGATGCAGAGTACACGCGCGAATTGATGAAGAAGGAGTTCGCGGGGACGGCCACGCTGCGGCAATTGCTGGAGCTCGACGACGAGATGTTGCTTCGCGTTGGGGCCGGCATGAAGCGCGGCATCTGGTTCGGGACCGCGGTCTTCGACGGCGCGCAGGAGAGCGAGATCAAGGCGCTGCTGGCTTCGGCCGGTCTGCCTTCATCGGGCAAGACCGCGCTCTACGACGGCATGACGGGCGAGCAGTTTGAGCAGCCGGTAACGGTGGGCTACATCTACATGCTCAAGCTGTCGCACCTGGTGGACGACAAGATTCACGCGCGTTCCATCGGGCCGTACTCGCTGATCACGCAGCAGCCGCTGGGCGGCAAGGCGCAGTTCGGCGGACAGCGCTTCGGCGAAATGGAAGTGTGGGCCCTGGAAGCTTACGGCGCCGCATACATCCTGCAGGAGCTGCTGACTGCGAAGTAGTGACGACGTGTATGGCCGTACGAAGATCTACGAGGCCATCGTGAAGGGCGAGGCAGCAATCGAGCCGGGCGTGCCCGAGTCGTTCAACGTGCTGATTCGCGAATTGCAGTCGTTGTGCCTGGACGTGGAACTGATCAAGCGCGCGGATCTGATCAAGAAGCTCCCCGCGCCGGAAGTGGCAGCGGTAGCGGACTAACAACAGCTACTAGCTTTCAGCCTCTCGCTGCTAGCTTTCTTCGTGCCAAGTTGGCGCGCTCGAAAGCAGCAGCACGAGCCAGGAGCTAGAAGCCAGCAGCTAGAAGCTGTTTTTCAGGGTCCTTCTTGAAAGCGGCAAACACCGCTTCCCGGGAAGGAAGGATCCTTCAAGTAATCCCGGGAAAAGCCGCGGCAGAGCGCCGAAAGGCCTGCCAAGGAGGGTCGCCTTGTTCCGTTCGAACCCGTTTGAGCTTACCAGCCCCATTACCGACTTTGACGCCATCCGCATCATGCTTGCCTCGCCGGAGAAGATCCGCAGCTGGTCGCATGGCGAGGTAACCAAGCCTGAGACCATCAACTACCGCACGTTCAAGCCGGAGCGCGACGGCCTGTTCTGCGCGCGCATCTTTGGACCGGTGACCGACTGGGAGTGCCTGTGCGGCAAGTACAAGCGCATGAAGCACCGCGGCGTGATCTGCGACAAGTGCGGCGTTGAAGTGACGGTGAGCAAGGTGCGCCGCGAGCGCATGGGCCACATCGAGCTGGCTTCTCCGTGCTCGCACGTGTGGTTCTTCAAGGGCCTGCCGTCGAGCATCGGCCACCTGCTGGACATCTCGCTGCGCGACCTGGAGAGCATTCTCTACTTCGAGTCGTACGTGGTGGTCGATCCGGGCGACGCGCCGGTGAAGGAACGCGAGATCATCAAGGACGAGACCAAGTTCCGCGAACTGGATCAGCAGTTCCGTCCCTCGGGCTTCAAGGCCATGATGGGCGCAGAGGCCATCAAGGAACTGCTCAAGCGCGTGCAGATTGACGAGCTGGGCATTGAGTTGCGCGAGCGCATGAAGACGGAAACTTCCGTCGCAGAAGAAGATCAAGTACGCCAAGCGGCTGAAGGTTGTGGAGGCGTTCCGCAAGAGCGACAACAAGCCGCAGTGGATGATTCTGGATGTGCTGCCGGTGATTCCACCTGAGCTGCGCCCGCTGGTGCCGCTGGATGGCGGACGGTTTGCGACGTCTGATTTGAACGATCTGTATCGCCGCGTGATCAACCGCAACAACCGGTTGAAGAAGCTGATGGACCTGCACGCGCCGGAAGTGATTGTGCGCAACGAAAAGCGCATGCTGCAGGAAGCCGTGGACGCGCTGTTCGACAACGGCCGCCGCGGCCGCGTGCTGCGTGGCGCGAACAACCGTCCGCTGAAGTCGCTGTCCGATACGCTCAAGGGCAAGCAGGGCCGCTTCCGCCAGAACCTGCTGGGCAAGCGCGTGGACTACTCGGGCCGTTCGGTGATCGTGGTTGGTCCGGAGCTGAAGCTGCACCAGTGCGGGTTGCCGAAGAAGATGGCGCTCGAACTGTTCAAGCCGTTCATCTATCACCGCCTGGAGCAGACGGGCCACTGCACGACCATCAAGCAGGCCAAGGAGATGGTGGAGATGCAGGAGCCGGTGGTGTGGGACATTCTTGAAGAAGTGATCAAGGACCACCCGGTGCTGCTGAACCGCGCGCCTACGCTTCACCGCCTGGGCATTCAGGCATTTGAGCCGGTGCTGGTGGAAGGCAAGGCAATCAAGATTCACCCGCTGGTTTGCACGGCATTCAATGCGGACTTCGACGGCGACCAGATGGCGGTGCACATTCCGCTGTCGCCTGAGGCGCAGATTGAAGCCAGCGTGCTGATGCTTGCTTCGCACAACATTCTTTCGCCGGCCTCGGGCCAGCCGATCACCGTGCCGACGCAGGACATGGTGCTTGGGCTCTATTACCTGACCAAGGCCAAGAAGGGCGCGCAAGGGCGAAGGACGCGTGTTCGCGAACACGGAAGAGATCCTGATGGCTCTGGAAGCCAAGGAAGTGGAGACGCTGTCGCCGATCCGCCTGCGCTACACGGGCAAGGTGCTGGACATGACCACGGCCTACGACGACCAGGATCTGACGCACACCGAGCCGGTGGACTTCAACAAGGAGTACATTTCGACGACGGTGGGCCGCGTGATTCTGAACGACTCGCTGCCTCCGGGCATGCCGTACGTGAACGGCCTGCTGAAGAAGAAGGGCATCGGGCAGCTGGTGAACTACTGCAACCAGAACCTGGGCCTTGAAGTGACGGTGGGGATGCTGGATCGCATCAAGTCGCTGGGCTTCAACTATGCGACGAGGTCGGGTCTTTCTGTTGGCCTGGACGACATGGTGATTCCAGACAGCAAGTACACCACGGTGGATGCCGCCGACAAGAAGGTGATCGAGGTCCAGAAGCAGTACATGGACGGCGCCATCACCAACGGCGAGCGCTCGAACAAGGTAATCCAGATGTGGTCTGCGGTGACGGACCAGGTGGCGGACGAGATGTTCGGGAACATGAAGCGCGCGGACGATGAAGGCGCCATGAACCCGATCTACATCATGGCCGACTCCGGCGCCCGTGGTTCGAAGCAGCAGATTCGCCAGCTTGAGCGGCATGCGCGGACTGATGGCCAAGCCTTCGGGCGAAGTCATCGAGACGCCGATCACGGCGAACTTCCGTGAAGGACTGACGGTGCTCGAGTACTTCATCTCGACGCACGGCGCACGCAAGGGCCTGGCCGATACGGCGCTGAAGACGGCCGACTCCGGCTACCTGACGCGGCGACTGGTGGACGTGGCGCAGGACGTGATCGTGACCGAGTACGACTGCGGCACGGTGGAAGGCATTTACGTCGGCGCGATCGTCGAGTCGGGCGAGATCATCGAGCCGCTGCGCGACCGCATCATCGGCCGCGTGACGCTGGAGCGCATCAAGGACTACGACGGCAACATCGTGGTGGATGTGAACCAGGGCATCGACGAAGATATTGCATCCGCTATTCAGGGCGCGGGCGTGGAGCGGGTGAAGATTCGCTCCGTGCTGACCTGCGAATCGCGGCGCGGCGTTTGCGCGCTGTGCTACGGGCGCAACCTCGGCTCCGGCCGCATGGTGGAACTCGGCGAGACCTGCGGCGTGATTGCGGCGCAGTCGATCGGCGAGCCGGGCACGCAGCTGACGATGCGTACCTTCCACGTGGGCGGCACGGCCAGCCGCGTGCAGGACAAGTCGCGGCTCGACGCGAAGAACAACGGCTTTGTGCGCTTCATCAACCTGAACACCGTGGAAAGCAAGGACGGCACGCTGGTTGCGATGAACCGCTCCGGTTCACTGGCGATCATCGACGAGCGCGGCCGTGAGAAGGAGCGCTACGTGGTGGTTTACGGCGCGCGCCTGAAGGTGAAGGATGGCGAGCACGTAAAGCTGGGCCAGTTGCTGGCCGAGTGGGATCCGTACACGTACTCGATCCTTACCGAAATCGGCGGCACGGTGCAGTTCAAGGATCTGCAGGAAGGCATTACGCTGAACGAAGAAGTGGACGAAGTGACCGGCCTCTCGCGTTGGGTGGTTGCCGATAGCCCTGATGAAAAGCGCCAGCCGGCCTTCTCGGTAAAGAACGCCAAGGCGCACAAGCGCTACCTGCTGCCGCGCGGCGCCCACCTGATGATTCAGGATGGCGACGAAGTGGGACCGGGCGATGTGCTGGCCAAGATCCCCAAGGAGAGCACCCGCACCAAGGACATCACCGGCGGTCTGCCGCGCGTGGTGGAACTGTTTGAAGCGCGCAAGCCGCGTGAGACGGCCATCATCAGCGAGATCGACGGCGCGGTTCGTTTCGGCGAAGTGAGCAAGGGACAGCGCAAGATCTACGTGACGGCTGACAACGGCGACGAGAAAGAATACTCGGTGCCGCGGGGCATTCACGTGAACGTGCAGGAAGGCGAGCGTCTGCGCGCAGGCGATCCGCTGATGGATGGTCCCTTGAACCCGCACGACATTCTTGCCGTGCTGGGCGAGAAGGAACTGCAGTCGTACCTGGTGAACGAAATTCAGGAAGTGTACCGTCTGCAGGGCGTGGCCATCAGCGACAAGCACATCGAAGTGATTGTGCGGCAGATGCTGCGCTGGGTGCGGATCGACGAAGTGGGCGACACCAACTTCCTGCTCGAGCAGCAGGTTGACCGCTTCCGCTTCCGCGAAGAGAACGACCGCGTACTCAACAACGGAGGCCGTCCGGCCATTGGGCGTCCGCTGCTGCTGGGCATCACCAAGGCATCGCTCTCGACCGACAGCTTTATCTCGGCTGCCAGCTTCCAGGAGACGACCCGTGTGCTTACCGAAGCCAGCATCAACGGTGCTGTCGACAACTTGCGCGGCCTGAAGGAGAACGTGATCGTGGGACGCTTGATTCCCGCGGGCACAGGTCTGGAGTACTACCGCAACGTGCAGCTTTCTCCGGAACTGGAAGAGGCGGCAGCGCGTGTGCAGCAGGAAGTTAGCGCGGAGATCGAAGCGGCGGAGCGCGAACTGGAGCTGATGCGCCAGGAAGGCGAAGCCGAGGAGATGGCGGCGGAGTAGGACTGGCCGTCCAGGCAACGTTTCTTTGCATAACACGAAGATGCCCGGCTTGCAGCCGGGCATCTTCGTGTTTGGTTGTTTTTCCGAATGAAGTGCTTTTGCAGGGCGCAGCACGCGCCACGCAGCTACGCGAACTGTTCCATGTTGAAGCCTAGTTCGTAGGTTTCGCCATGGGCGAGCAGATCTTCCCAGGTGACTTCGCGCTTTTGCAGGCCGGCCATGCGGCCCAGCATGCAGCTGAGAGCGGTTTCCACGCCTGCTGCAATCTGGTTGTGGCAGTTGCCGGAGGTAATGCTCTCAAGGAAGGTTCGTTCCTTGTCGCGATCGGCGAAGGCCAGGTTGTCACTGAATGCGCCGTTGGCGGCAAACTTGCCGGATCCCTCGGTGGTCTGGGCCGAGTCTTCCCACGCCCAGGCTTGCTTGCCGGTGATGCGCACCGGGCCGGAGTAGGGGACGGTCGCGGAGCCGTCGGCGCCAAAGAGGCGAAGGCCGGCTTCGAAGAGACCGTCGCTGCCGAATTGCGTGGACGAGAAGGACAGGTGAATGTCGCCGGGATAGGTGAAGTCGACCTCGTAGTTGTCCCAGCAGTCGCCAAAATGAGTGAGAATGTTGCGTCCGCCCGTGGCGGTTGCCTTGACGGGGTGTGCGCCGAGCATCCAGTTGCAGAGGTCGATGATGTGGATGTTCTGCTCGACCAGGATGTCGCCGGAGAGGGCGCGATCCCAGAGCCAGTTGCGCAGGCGATACTCGTCGGGCGAGGCGCCGGGGCGGTTCTTTTCCGTGGATGCGGGCGCATAGTAGATGCCCGAAGCCACTGCAATTTTCCCCAATGCGCCGCTCTTGATCCTCTCCGCAATGGCTGCAATCGGCGGCGCATTGCGGCATTGGAAGCCGACATCGACGCTTTGCGTGGACTTGACGCGCTTGGCAATCTCCAGCGCGTGATTGGCCTGGCGAATATCAATGCCCACGGGCTTTTCGCAGTAGACATGCTTGCCGGACGCGACCGCAGCCTCAAGATGCTGAACGTGAAAGAAGGGCGGCGTCGAGATCTGGATGAGGTCAACGCCGGACGAGGCGGCGAGCTGTTCGAAGGCATGCGGGCCATGGAAGAGCAGCTTGCTGTCGATGGGCGCGCGGCCGAGATCGGCGTTGATCTTGTCAAAGCGGGCGCGGCCAGCGGCGAGGTTGTCCGGGAAGAGATCGGCAATGGCCACAACCTGGGCTACGGTGTTCCGGGAGAAACGACTCGGCTACGGAAGAGCCGCGGTTTCCGCAGCCCAGCAGGCCGTGGCGCACCGCCGAGTTGGCCTGATAGCCGAAGGCGGTGAGGGGTTTGAGCAGAGTGATGCCGGCAGCGGCTGCCGCTCCGGTCTGGATAAGTTCGCGACGATCCATGGTGCCTCTCTTCCTTGTGTGCGGTGAAGAATTGGTTCAATGTGCCGCAGATGCAGGCTGCTCTCAGGACAATACTTCGCGGAGGATGTTTTCCAGGTAGATTTTTTCCTGGCGGACATCTTCAATCTGCTGCGGGCCGCTGGTCTCGCGCTCGATGGTGATGGCGCCGGTATAACCCAGCTTGTGCAGCTTGGTGAAGACCTTTTTGAAGTCGACCAATCCCTTGCCGATGAGTACTTCCTCGCCGAGTTGGTTGGGGTCGGTGGGCCAGCGGCCGTCTTTGGCGTGGACGCTGCGCACGTGGGGGCCGATGATGTCGACCGCGTCGACGGGGTTGGCCTTGCCATAGAGGATGAGGTTGGCGGTGTCGAGGCCGACGGCAAGGTTGGGCATGGCGACGTCGCGAATCATGCGGGACATGGTGGTGGGCGTTTCCTGGCCGGTCTCCATGAGGAAGTACTGGCCGTTCGACTGGCAGTGCCGGGCGACGGTGCGGATGGCATCAACGGCGCCGGGATAGAGCGGGTCGGCGGGGTCCTCGGGAATGAAGCCGCAGTGGGTCTGCACCTGGGCAATGCCCAGCAGCTTGGCGAAATCGGAAACCTGGCGGAGGGCATCGATACGCGCGGCACGCGTTTTGGGAGGAACCAGGCCGATGGTGGAGGGACCGCGCAGGAAGTTCCATTCGAGCGGCGGAGGACCGACCACTTCGACCGTTGTGGCCACCAGGGAGTACTTGCTGAGGAGTTCGCCAAACTGGTCAGCGATCTGCGGGGTGAAGCCGTTGATATAGCCGTCGAGGGAAAGGAAGCAGTTGTTGAAGCCGATGTCATGGACGCGGCGGAAGGTAGCCTCCGGCGCGGAAAAGGGGCTGATGATGAGACCCAGGTCCATAGGCTTGAGCGCGGCGGGCGGCGAAGCGAGCGCGGCTGCGGGATGAAGCACGTCGGTCAGGAGGGCTGCCGAGGCGGCGCCAAGGAATGTTCTGCGGTCCATGAGGGATCCTTTCGTGAAGCAACGGGTGGAGCGCAACCTCCATTTTTAGCACAGTTAGCGGTATTGCCGCAGGTGCGGGGGAAGGACCGGCAGAGGCCGGCTTACTCCAGGCTTTGCACCTTGGAGCCCTCGGGGATTTGCACGACGAACTGGTTATCTTCGAGTTTCTGATTTTCGTGCACATCGTCGACGGTGAGAATGATCTGGATCTCGTCGATGGGGCGCTTGATGGTGACCACAGAAGGGTACAGGCTGCCTTCGAAGTTCTGGTAGCCAGCGTAGAAGACCTGGGTTTCGAGGTTGCCCTCCTTGTCGTAGATGTCCTGCTGATAGGCTTGCAGGTCGTCGCGATGGAAGTAGACGACGCGGACGGGGGTGAGTTGCTCGCTGTCCCCATTGCGGCGCATGATGCTGAGGATGTACTCCGGCACGGAGAGCAATTTTTTCTTGGCCGCATCTTCGACTGTGAACGTATCCGCGGTGACCGCATACAGGTCGTCGGATTCCAGTCCACGGACCAGCATGGCGTCGAGAAAGAAGCCTGGCCGCAGGTTTTCCCAGGTGTTCTTCGACTTCTTCTTCACGGAGTTGGAGCCGTGGATGACGACGCTGTTGTGGGGGATGGACAGGGTGAAGTTCTGACTGTCGCTGGCCATGTCGAAGACGGAGACGCCGAAGTACTGGCCGAGGACGCGGAGGTCTGCCGGTTTGCGGATGAGGATGTGTCCTTCCACGCTGGGATAGTCGGTGGCGATGCCGTCTTTGCTCTTGGTGGCATGGAACTCCACCTTGGCGGTGAGGGTGTTGATGGCAGACCAACGGTCATTCAGCCGGCCGACCAACTGCTGCGGCGTGATGGTCTGGACGGTTGCGGGCGCCTTGGGCACGGGAAGCTTGCGGGTGGTGGGGAGCAGGGAGCAGCCGCTGAGGAGCAGGGGGATGCCGAGCGCGGCGAGGGAAGCAAGGCGGCAGGATGGCTTCATCTGCCACCCGCGCGTTTCACGGCATGGCGGTAGCCGGCGACGTTATGGTTCTGCTCTTCGAGGGTGCGCGCAAACATGGAATGGCCCTGCGGGTCGGCGCCGGCGGCCACAAAGTAGAGATAGTCCGTTTTGGCCGGGTCCATGGCTGCGTGGAGCGACTTTGCACCGGGACTGGCAATCGGGCCCGGAGGCAGGCCCTTGTGCAGATAGGTGTTGTAGGCGGTGTTGCGGGCCAGGTCGCTCTGGTAGATTGTGCCGCGCCAGCGGCCTTCGACCTGGAGGCCGTAGATGACGGCGGGGTCGGTCATGAGGGGCATGCCTTTGGCGAGCCGGTTGAAAAAGACGCTGGCTACCAGAGGGCGCTCGGAATCCAGTGCTGTCTCGCGCTCCACCAGCGAGGCCATGGTCACCACCGCATGTACGTTTTCTTTCAATCCCAGCTGCCCGGCCACTGCCCGAAACCGCTTCACCATGGTGGCGCAGATCTGCGCCGGGGTGGCCTTGCGGGCCAAAAGATAGGTGTCCGGGAACAGATAACCCTCCAGGCTTTTGGCGCCGGGGTCCAGGTCAGCCACCAGGGTGGTCTGCTGGGCTGCTGCGTCCAGAAAGTCTTTACGCGTTCCGAAGCCAGCCTGTTCCAACCGTGCCGCAACCTCGAAGATGGTGGCTCCTTCCGGAATGGTGACGGACTTCGCGTAGACGTCGCCACGGGCGATGCGCGCGTAAATCTCGGTTATCGGCGCCGGATGGTCAAAGCGGTACTCGCCGGCGCGGAGGGTACCATGTTTCCAGAGGCGCACGAGCTCGAAGGCAAACCGGCTGCGGACCACGCCCGAAGCCTCCAGTTGCTGGCCGATGCGCGCTGAAGACGAGCCTGGCGCCACTTCGACAAAGGTTTCAGAAGTGGGCCCGAACGGAGAGAGCACCAGCCAGGCCGCTGCTCCCGCCGCACCCAGCACCAGAAGAAGAACCGTCAGCAGGAATGCAACAGCGCCAAAACCCTTCTTTTTCTTCCTGCTCTTCCGTTTGCGGCCAGCCATTCCGTGGTTTTCAACCCTTCACTCAGTTAAGACGCGTGAATTCCCCGTGAGGATTCTCTACCTTTGATTGTATCGGGCCTGGGGCATTTCTGGGATGGCGCTGGGAGAAGTGGCGCTGCTGCGAGGGCGGGGCTGTAAGCTGGAAGCCGGGAGTTGAAAGAGCTGGAAGCTGCGCGACAACCTCGGTATCTGGGACTGGATGTGGGCAACCGGCGGATCGGGGTGGCTGTCTCCGATGAGCTGGGGCTGACGGCGCAGCCGGTGATGACGCTGGAGCGGCGGACGCAGCCAGCGCGAGGATCTGCGGTCGGCTGGCGCGGCTGGCGCGGCGGTTTGGGGTGGTGGGGATTGTGGTGGGCAATCCGGTGCACCTTTCCGGAGAGTTGAGCCCGCAGGCGGCAAAGACACAGGCCTTTGCGGCGGAACTGGGGACGCTGAGCGGGCTGCCGATTCATCTTTGGGACGAGCGGCTGACGACGCGGGAGGCGCACCAGATTCTGTATGAGGCGGGGCACGCAGGCAGGAGCACCACAAGGTGGTGGACCAGGTGGCGGCTACGCTGATTCTGCAATCGTTCTTGGAACAGGGAGTCAGGGAACAGGGATCAGGGATCAGGGAGGTGGCGGCTCGATTCCGGCGTGCTTCCCTGGCCCGGCGTATAATGGGGAGTCAAGATTTTCTATTTCCCGCGGATGGAGCGCGCCGCTCCCCGCAACGGACCATGGATGCCCGAGCACATTAAAAAACAGCTTCTCGAAGAGATTGCCATTCTCGAGCACGAGCTTTCCCACGAACTGCCCGCGGAGATCAAGAAGGCCGTGGCGATGGGAGATTTGTCGGAGAACGCCGAGTATCACATGGCGAAGCAGCGGCAGGACTTTTGTGAATGCGCGGCTGGGCCAGCTGAAGCGGCGGATGGCGGAGCTCTCGCTGGTGAACCTGTCGAACATTCCGCGGGACAAGGCGGGGTTCGGCTCGACGGTGGTGGTGTTCGACTCGACCAAGGACGAGGAGATTGTGTACCGGCTGGTGACGAGCGAGGAGTCGGACGTGGTCAAGGGGCTGATTTCGACGACTTCGCCGATCGGGCGCGGGCTGGTGGGCAAGCAGGTGGGCGATGTGGCCACGATTGTGACGCCCAACGGCAAGCGCGAGCTTGAGGTTTTGAAACTGACGACGATTCACGATGAAGCCGGCGAAGACGAACGGCGGAAAACGGCGCCGCCGGCTCAGCAGTAGCTAAGGATATCTGGAATGACCTGGACCAGTGCTTTCGGCCGCGCCTGCGGCTGGCTTCTCGACCGCATCGTGCACGGCCTGGCGCTTACCCGCATCTCCCCCAACGTGCTCACGTTTATCGGCCTGGTGATCAACATCGTGGCCGCGTTCCTGTTTGGGCACGCCAACGCTTCGAACTCCGGGCGCATGTTCTTCTACGCCGGGCTGGTGATTTTTGGGGCGGGCATCTTCGACATGGTGGATGGGCGCGTGGCGCGGCGCAACAACCAGGTGACGGTGTTCGGGTCGTTCTTTGACTCGGTGATCGACCGCTACTCCGACGTGGTGCTGTTCTTCGGGCTGCTGGTCTACTACGGGCGCATCAACCGCTTCCGCTACGTGGTGCTGGTGGCGTTTGTGATGGTGACGTCGCTGATGGTGAGCTACACGCGGGCGCGCGCCGAGGCGCTGATCGGCCAATGCAAGGTGGGCTTCATGGAGCGGCCGGAGCGGATTGTGCTGATCCTGCTGGGGGCGCTGTTCAACCATTGGGGCGTGATGGCGCCGGTGCTGTGGGTGCTGGCCGTGCTGTCCACGATCACGGTGGCGCACCGGATTACATACACCTACTCGAAGACCAAGCACCTGGCGCCGATTGGGTGAGCGCACGATCAACGCCGCCTAGCAGTTGATCATGACGGCGGAGCAGCCTTCTTTGCGGGCTTCCACTGCACCAGGAAGCTGGTGACGGAGGAGGCTTCCATGCGCCGCATGGCCTCGAACTCGCCGCTTCGCTGGCTGTAGAGCAGCTTGCCTTTGTCACTGAGCACGGCCAGCGCGGGGACGCCTTTCTCGAGCGGGACTGGTACCGGGCGGCGATGTCCGTGATTCTCGTCCATGTGGCCGATGTTGACGTGCACCAGCACAAAGTTGGCTTCGAGGATGGGCAGGTTCTGCGCGTTGTGGAAGTAGATGTCGAGCACCTGGCAGTCGCCGCACCAGTTGCCGCCGAAGTCGAGCAGGATGCGCTTGTGGGTTTGCGCGGCGGTGCGCAGGGCGGCGGCGAGGTCGTGTTTGGCCTGGGAGGGGTCGGGGTAGATATCGCGGCCGGCGGAGCGGGCGGAGGCGACGCCGAGGGTGAGCAACGCAGCAAGGACGATGAATTTGAAAGAGTTCAAGAGGGAAACCTCCGGTGTGCTGGGCCGCGGTGTTGACAGGTCCTCGTCCAGTCTGCCATAAAGGTGGGCCGCGGTTCCACTTGCACTGCACATGGCACGGGACGGGGATATAGTCTGGAGACGGGATGTCGAGTCACAGCGAACTACGGAAGCGATTGGAGGGGGTATCTTACCCCGACCTGGGAACGATGATGGAGGGGTATGCCCGGGCGGCGGCTGAGCTGGGCAAGCGGGAGTTCAAGCAGACGCTGGACTTTGCGTCAGAGTCGATTGATGGGCTGGACGAGATTCTGGTGATGGTGGGAGAGAGCCCGGACTTGGATGTGGAGTTCGAGGTGCGGCTGTGGGGAAGCTACCTGGGCGAGGTAATCCGGCGGCGCTATGCGGGGAGCTGGGAGATGACGCAGTATCCGGGCGGCATGGTGGCGGTTCCTTCCATTGAGGTACGCGGCTCGCGGCTGTTTCCGCTGATGAAGGTTTACCGGCGGCTGACGGTGGGCGAGGAGGAGGATTTGCGCACATTCTTCAGCATGGTGATGGAGCGGCTGGGCAAGCCGGCGCAGGTGAATTGAAGACGGGGACTTAGGGACTTAGGGACTTAGAACCTGTATAAAAACTCTCGACAGCTTTGGAACCAGAGGCAAAAGAACATTCCTCAGGGGTTAAAACCCCATATCGTTTTGGCTCTTTTCGGCACGACTGAAGTCGTGCCCTTTCAAGACAGCCCGGCCACGGCATTTTTTATGCAGGTTTTTAGAGCGTGTCTCATAAACACTTTCATCGGCCGTAAACGGTTGATTTCAATGGGGATAATGTCGTGAGAAGGCATTTATGAAACACGCTCCAGGGCCTGAGGGGCTGAGGGACTGAGGGACTGAGGGAATAGAGGAGACTTGAAGGGAGTGGAGGTTCCTTGTTTTGGGAGGACAGAAAGCGCGAGTCGTTCGTCAAGTATATTCATACTAGAAATGGACTATTTTGCATGTAAGTTGTTTGTTTACAGTGACTTACAAGGAAATCCGTAGTTTGCATGCGTTTCCTGCGAACCCTTGAAAAAGAGAGCCGCCGGAGGATTCTGCGGCTGGCTTTGGGTGCGTGGGGGCCTGCGATCTCGACGGCGCGTTCTTTTCCAATTTCATTGTGCGCGCGAAGGGCAAAATTATATGCAAAAATGCGAAAGAAAATTGAGTGGGGAGAGGATTGGCGCGGTGCTGGTGAATCCGGGTGCGAGGCTGCGCCGTACTGCAAGGGAAGGCTTGTGATTCCGGTTCTGCGCGGGGATGCGGCTTTGTGCGACAATAACTGCTGAGAATGCGCATCGGGTTTGCGTGGTGCGCGGAGGATGAAATGGGCGATCTACTACAGCCATGGCACCTGGTGGTTCTGGGTGTGGTTGCGTTTTTATTGTTTGGCGCCAAGCGGCTGCCGGAACTGGGCAAGGGACTGGGCGAGGGGTTGAAGGGCTTCAAGGAAGGCATCAAGGGAGTGACCGATCCTGCTCCTCCGCCAGCGCCACCGACGGTTCAGCAGAGTGTGGCTCCTCCGCCGGCTGCTCCGGCTGCGAATCCCAACGAGCCCAAGCAGAGTTAAGCGTCAGATGAATGCTCCCTGAGCGAGGCTCCGGGCTTCCAGCCCGGCAGCCGTGCCGGTTTCAGGAATAGCGTTCGAGAATATCCAGTTCGACCCAAAGGCCTGTGCAGACGCACAGGCTTTTTTGCGTAGAGCCGTGTTTCGCTGAATTTTGAGAAGACCCGCAAGGGCACGGGCCTGAGGGCCGCGTCCCCTGGGCTGATTTTCAGGGGGTTGAAACCCCCGGCTCCGTCCGCAAGGGCCATTTGGAAGTTGCGTAATTTGCGCCTGGCGTCAGACGCTGAGCAGGGCAACGGCGGCGAGGGCGAGGGCGATGCCGGCGAGCTGGCGGGGGGTGGGCCACTCGCGGAGGACCAGGGCGGCAAGCAGGATGGTTCCGGCGGGGTAGAGGGAACAGACCATGGCGGCGACGTCGAGGCGGCCGAAGAGGGTGGTCTGGATGTAGAAGAGGTTGCCGAGCGTGTCAAGCAGGCCGGCGGAGATGCCGAAGAGCCAGAAGCCGCGCCAGGGAGCCTTGGGCGGCATGGCCATGAGCACCAGCACCATGGCAGCGACGCCGGCGGCGCGGGCCGAGGTCATGACCCAGAGGAGGCCGCCCCCGGCGGCAAATTTGAAGAGGATGAGCTGTGCGCCGAAGCCGAGGCCGGCGAGCGCGCCGAGGAGCAGTGCGGCGGGCGGGGTTGTGGTTTTTTGCTGCTGGCCTTTCTCGGCGGGAGAGTGGGTGATGAGCCAGATGGCGGCGAGTCCCATGGCCAGGCCGGAGGCGGTGAGCAGGGTGGGCAGGCCGTCGTGGAAGAGCGAGAAGAGGACAGGCACCAGGGCGGTGAGGAGGCCGGTGAGAGCGGCTGTGAGTCCCATGGCGCCCATGGCCAGCGCGCGGTAGAAGATCGCCAGGGCCAGGGAGCCTTCAAAACCGCCCGCGGCTGCGAAGAGCAGAGGGTGATGGCCGGGAAGGGGCTGATGAGTGGCGAGGCAGACGGCGAGAAGAATGAGCAGGGAGACGATGTGGCCGGAGGCGACGACCAGCAGGGCGGGAGCGCGGCGGGCGCCGAGGCCGCCGAGGAAGTCTGAGCCGCCCCAGGAGGCGGCCGAAACCAGGCCCAGACCGGCCGCTGTGCCAGGGGAGCTCATGCGGGGTGGGAAGGCCGGAGTGGGTTGTTGCGGTTCAACGCGCATTCCCTCGGGGGCTGAAGCCCCTACGTTTCAGGGCTTCAATCCGGAACGGCAGTTTTACAGCGTGGTGAGCTGCTCACTCGCGGGAAAGCGTTGCCGAGGGGAAGTAGCCGGGCTTGGCGACGACTTCAAGGCCGGGGCGGTCGACGCGTATGTCAATCTTGCGGTACTTGCCGTCGATGAGGGGCTCGTGGCTGGTGTAGACGATGGTGTACTGGTTGCGCGCATCGTTGGCGATATCGAAGTAGCTCTTCTCAATGCCGTTGAGGTTGCGTTCAGAGTCGGCCTGGCCGCCGGTGGCGGCAATGTACTTGTAGAGGATGTTGTCGTACATGGTGAAGGGCAGGTGGATTTTGCTGACCCAGCCCTCGCCCCAGCCGGCCGAGGATCCCACCAGGGTGCCGTAGACGGCGATTTCGTTGGTCTGGAGATAGTGGACGACGTCTTTCTCGCGGGCCTTGCTGCCGTATTCCTTGCCGTCGGAGATGACGTAGATGATGCGGCGGCGGCCCTTGGGACGGGTGGAGAGTTCCTTGGCGGCGGCCAGGATGGCGTCGTTGAGGGTGTGGATCTCCTTGGGGATGGTGATGACGGTGCCGCTGCCGGTGCCGCCGGCGGAGAAGCCGGGCTGAATGTTGGGGTCGGCGCAATTGCCGTTGGTGCGGATGGGGCATCCGGCCAGCGGGCCGCTATTGACGGGCACCTCGATTTCGCTGCCGGTTTCCTTGGTAAGGGCGAGGACGGCGGGGAGGCGGGGGCTTTGCGCGCCGGTGAAGCCAGTGCGCTCCTGGGCGCCGTTGTTGTAGGAGAAGACGGCGACCTCGTCGTAGGGCGTGAGCGCTGCCCTGGATGGCATCCAGCGAGGAGTTGACCTTGGCCATGACGTCGGAGGTAAGGCTCTGGTCGATGACGAAGGCGATGGAGAGCGGGAACGCATCGACGGTGAAGAAGGTGATGGGCTCGCGGGCGTCGTTTTCGTAGACCTTGAAGTCGCGCCAGGTGAGGCCGGCTACGAGCTTTCCCTTGCTGTCTTTGACGGTGACGGGAACCATGATTTCAGTTGTATTGAGGCGGAGCACCATGTCCGAGTGGAGGGGTTCCGGGGCTGCGGCCTGGAAGGTGTCTTTGCCTTGGGTGGAGGGAGCCTGGCTGCTGGGCGCGGCCTGGTCAGAGTTGCTGCCGCCGTTGGGGCTGGGGTTGGCCTGTTCCTGGCCGGCGCCGAGGCCGGGGGTGATGGGACCATCGACGTCTGTGAGCGGCTTGGGCGCTTGGGGAGTGGGCGCATCGGGAACGGGGGCCTGCTGCTGGGCCTGCGCCACGGGGCTCAGATTCAGGTTGAAACTTAGAAGCGCTGCCAGCGCCATTGCGGTCAAGCCAAGCTTCACAGGTGGATCTCCAGTGGTTAGTGGTCCGTGGTTAGTGATCAGGGATCAGGGATCCGCAACAAGGTACGACAGAACGCGCAAAAACGGGCAATCGGCGGTATTCCGGGCGAGCAATACCGCACTCGTCAGACTATCAGACGCGCCAGCCGCGTGCAGGTTGCCTGCCAGCCGCGAAAGAGTTCAGGTATGCTTTCTTCGGAGTGAGATTTCCGTCTAAATGACCAGAATGAGCTTGCGTTGGGGATTTGCCGCGTTGATCCTTGGCCTGCCGGTGTGGACTGGTGCGGCGAGGGCTCAGCTTGCGCCATCTCCGGATGCGCCGCCGGTGAGCACGGCGCCGGCTCCGACCGAGGATGAGCAGTCGGTGGCCACGTTCAAGCTGCAAGTGAACCTGGTGGACCTGTTCTTCACGGTGAAGGACAAGCAGGGGAACCTGGTTCCGCATCTGACCAAGGACGACTGCACGGTTCTGGAGGACAAGGTTCCGCAGACGCTGAAGACCTTTGTGGCGGAGACGCACCAGCCGCTGACGCTGGGCATTCTGCTGGATACCTCGGGCAGCCAGTACCGGGTGCTGCCGCTGGAGCAGGAAGTGGGCGGCGCAGTTTCTGCAGCGCGTGCTGACCCAGAAGGACGAGGCGTTTCTGCTGTCGTTTGACGTGAACGTGGACCTGCTGCAGGACTACACCAACAGCGCGCGGCTGCTGTCGCGGGCGATGAACAAGGCGGAGATCAACACCGCCGGGCGGCAATGGAGCCGCGGGCATTCCGGGCGCAGGCGGGGGAACGGTGCCGACGATTGGCGCGCCGAAGGGAACGCTGCTGTACGACGCGGTGTACCTGGCCTCGAACGAAAAGATGAACCAGGAGACAGGCCGCAAGGCGATGATCCTGCTGACGGACGGCGAGGATGAAGGCAGCGTCCACAGGATTCAGGATGCGATAGCGGCGGCGCAGAAGACGAATGTGATTGTTTACACCATTCTGATTGCGGACCGCGGGTTCTATGGGGGCTTTGGATACAGCGGCTACTCGGCGATGAAGAAGCTGACCGAAGAGACGGGCGGCCGGCTGATTGACGTGGGCAACAACGGCAAGAAGCTGGAGGACGCGTTCCAGCAGATTGAAGACGAACTGCGCACGCAGTACGTGGCCACGTATACGCCCTCGAACACGAAGCTGGACGGGACCTTCCGGCACATCTCCGTGGAATGCAAGGGGGATGGGATGAAGGTGCAGGTGCGCAAGGGCTACTTTGCGTCGCCACCTTCGGAATAGGGTGCGGCTGAGGAGCCGCGGCGGAGACCATCGGACAGATTCAGCACAAGAGTTGGATGGTGATTCTCTGGGGTTGAGGGACCTGGTGCGCCTGTCCTGTTTTTGGACAGTCGATTACGTGCGCATGAGCCGTCGGTAATCTGGCGCGCAGAGCGGGTCTTCTCTACTATCGGCACATGCAGGAAATACTTGAGGGCTTTTGAGAGATATTTTTTTGAGCCTGAGGAATTCCGGCAATGGAGGAGTCCGCCATGATGACCAGCTGTGCCGCCAACGAAGGATTTGAGATCAGCCCGCGCTTTCGCCACATGGTGGAAGAGCGGATTGCGCGCCTGGAGCGGGATGCGGAGTTTGACGAGGCGCAGGTGGCGGCGCTGGCGAACGGAGATCATATTCGCCGGCAGATGCGGCTGGTGGCGCTGGAACGGGCCGAAGCGCTGCGCATGCGAATTTTTCTGGATCGCGCAAGAACGCGGCTGCCGCGGCCGCTGATTGCGCTGTAGAAGAGGACCGGCGTGCGGGGAAAATGGATGCGAAGGGCCGCAACCTCTGTGTAAGGAGTTGCGGCCTTTTTGCTGCCTGCGGAAAGTTGGAGCACCGGGCGGGGATTGAACCCGCGTATACAGGTTTTGCAGACCTGCGCGTTAGCCACTTCGCCACCGGTGCTTGAAAAGCAGGGAACAGGGAACAGGGAACAGAACAGGGAATAGGGAACAGGGAATAGTTGCGTTCGTGCAGCTTATGGGAAATGCGGCTTTTCGCTGACACTTGCGGCTGTTCTCTTTCTCCTGAGTGCCAAATGTTCTTCCTCTTTCCCTAAGTCCCTAGCCCCTGGGTCCCTGGTCCCTAAGTCCCTGGTCTCTACGTCTCTCATTTCTTACTGGCTGAAGAATCAAAAAACCCACCTCGCTTTCTAGCGGGTGGGTCGTGGGCTTGGAGATTCCGTGGTTCTGAATCTAGCCCAGCGAACACGCCCGCGCGAAGCAGCTCTGACAGCAGCAGAGACAGCAGGCGGGAGTGAAGGTGCGGGCCATTGAAATCCTTGTGAGCGTGAGGGAAAGTTCAACAGCTGAACTCACGCGATAACCGTAGACTAGAGGGAGCGCGAAGTTGTGTCAAGTGTTGCGCGGGGCGGGGAAGATGGAACTCGACTATTGCATCGTGGATGTTTTTACGGAGACGGCGCTTGCGGGAAATCCGCTGGCGGTGGTGATGGATACCGCGGGGCTGACGACCGAGCGGATGCAGGCGATTGCGCGCGAGTTCAATTTGAGCGAGACCACGTTTGTGGAGCGTAGAGCGGCGGCGGTGGAGGCGCGCGAGGGTGTGCGGGTGCGCATTTTTACGACGCAGGAAGAGCTGAACTTTGCCGGGCATCCAACGCTGGGAACGGCGAGCGTGCTGCGCAGGATGGCGCCGGAGACAGTGCGCGCGAACACAGTGACGCTGAAAGAAAATGTGGGTGCTGTGCCAGTTCGGTTTGACGGCGATGGTGCGTTCGGGGAGATGACGCAGCCTGATCCGGAGTTTGGCGCGGAACTGGATGCAGCAGAAGTGGCGCGGTTATGCGGGCTGGTTGGGGATGATGTGGATGCCGCGCTGCCGCCGCAGATTGTGTCGACAGGGACGGCATTTGCGATGGTGGTGCTGCGGACCGTGGATGCACTGGCGAGGCTCCGGGTGAGCGCGCAGGAGGCTTTGGACTGGCTGCGGCCGCGCGGGGCACGGTGGTTTTATGTGCTTGCGCCTGCGGGCGGTGAGGCGCCTGCGTGGCGCGCGCGGATGCAGTTCTATGGCGGAGAAGATCCGGCGACGGGATCGGCCGCAGGCTGCGCCATCAGCTACCTGGTGAAGCGCGGTGCTGTGGCAGCGGGCAAGCGAGTACACTTGCGGCAGGGCGTGGAGATGGGGCGGTCGAGTGAAATCTACTTCTCCGCGCAGATGAAAAGCGATCCCGCTTCAGCAGGGTCAGCGAAGGTGAGCGAAGTTTGTGTGGGCGGGAGCACTGTTCTTGTGGCAATCGGAAGGCTTTTCCTGCCCTGATGCACACGCTTTCAACAGGCATTCCTCAAGGCAAGTGACGGCAAGGATTAACTCTAGCTAATTTGCGTTTGTTACAGATTAGTTTTCAGGCATTTTTTCGCCAGCTATTCCCTCTTCCCAAGGGCGCAGAAGGCTCGTACTCTTGGCTTTCATTGAAGGAATTTAGCCGTCTCCAAGGGCGGCATTGCCCCCAGGTACCACTCAAAAGCTGATCGCCAGTTGCAGGCTGTGTTTCTGTGTGTCGAAGGCCCGATGTTGCATTGTGTGGACGCCGAACCCTCCCCGGGTTGTTACTGAGTCCGGCAAGACATTTCGGGTTGCGAGATCAGCAGGGATTCCACCTCGATTGCGGTTGCCGAACCGAGCAATTGACGTTGCCAGCCCTCCATGCGAGCGGGTGAGGGAGATGCCGTGCCTGCGGGCAAAGAAGCGAAATCGAAAGTAAGGAGCTTAACGAAAGAACATGCGACCCAAGAAGGTGATTCTCTGCGTAGACGACAACGAACAGGAGCTTTCCGTGCTCACGTTCATGCTGGCAACCAATGGATACAGGGTGATTTCGGCCTCGAACGGGCAGGAGGCGATCGGCTTGTTTGCCGAGACCGCGGTGGACCTGGTGCTGGCGGATTTCGCCATGCCCCAGATGAACGGAAGCCAGCTGGTGGACCGGTTGAAACAGATTGCATCGCATGTTCCGATGATCTTGCTGGGCGACCCGCAGAGGATGATCACCGATATCCACGCGGCGGACGCGCTGCTGGCGAAGAAGAACTGTACGGCGCAGGAGCTTCTGGAAAGGATCAAAGTGATGAGCGCGCGCAAGCGCGGGCCGCGCAAGGGCTCGGTGCGGGTACAGCAGCCGGCTGCGGAGCTGGCAGTTGCGTCGTAACAGAGATCAGGGGTCAGAGATGGGGCGGGGATGCGACGGCGTGATTTTGTGAAGGGGATTCTGGCCGCGTCGGCTGCGGCCAAGGGGATGGCGGCGCAACAGGCTGCTCCTGCGGCTTCAGCCGCTGCTGCTGCGCAACACACTCTGCCGCCGGCTGCGCCGGTGGCGCCGGGGCCGTTGCCGTGGATGCATGGGCTGCTGGATGCGAAGCCGCTGGACCTGGGCATGCTGGTGCCGGACGCGGTGGCGGAGACGGAGGCGCATTTTTTCAATGCAGCGCGGACGAAGACGCTGCGGCGGCTTTGTGCGCTGCTGATGCCGCCGTTGGACGGGTATCCGGGTGCGCTGGATGCGGGCGTGCCGGAGTTTCTGGATTTTCTGATCGGGGCATCGCCGGGCGAGCGGAAGCAGATGTACGTGTCAGGGCTGGAGCGGCTGGAGGCGGAGGCGCAGCGGAAGTTCGGCGTGGCATTTGAAGCGACGACGGATGCGCAGGCGGACGCATTGGTGCGGCCATGGCTGCGGGCGTGGATGTCAGATCATCCGCCGACCGAGCCGTACGCGCGTTTCATCAACCTGGCGCATGACGACATTCGCAAGGCGACCATCAACTCGCAGGCGTGGAACGAAGCGGCGCAGGCTGCGGGGCGTGCGGCGCAAGGGGTGGATTTGTATTGGTACCCGGTGGATCCGGATGTGCATCGGGAGGCGAGTGCATTGCCGCGGCGGCAGGGGCCTGCGGCAGGGCATGTCCTCGGGAGCTAAAGAGGCTGCGAAAAAAGGCCTCAGATGGGAGAAGTTCGAGTATTTGCTTTTGCAGGGGCCGAAGCTCGATGTTGATTTGATGGGCTTAATCGGCCTGACTAAAGTCATGCCCTTTTACAGGGCCCTCGAAACGGAGCTCAGTGCGAGTTTTTCCGCAGCCTGCAAGGCCCAGGCTTTTCTTGCGTGTTTTCGGCACGACCGAAGCCGTGCCCTTTCAAAGCATGATTGTTGCAGCCGATTCCAGTTGAAGCACGTTGAGGAGCAATGAGCGACGAGACGGTTGATGTATTGATCATTGGGTCCGGGCACTCGGGCGGGATGGCGGCGAAGGTTCTGACGGAGAAGGGAATCCGCTGCCTGATGCTGAACGCGGGGCCGGTGGTGGATGCGCAGAAGGACACCGAGGTGAAGCCTGCGTATGCGCTGCCGTTTCGCGGGTTCAAGCAGCCGGGGATTCTGCCGCACGTTTTTCAGTCGAACGAGTTCAACGCGAACACGTGGGTGGATGAGAAGGAAGTTCCGTACACCTACGATGCGCAGCATCCGTATAACTGGGTGCGGGTGCGGCTGTTCGGGGGACGGTCGCTGTTCTGGTCGCGGCAGTCGTTTCGGCTGAGCGACTACGAGTTCAAGGGCAAGTCGCATGACGGCTATGGCGATGACTGGCCGATCAGCCTGCAGGATGTTGCGCCATATTACTCGCGGGTGGAAGAGATTTTTCGCGTGCGAGGGCGCGCGGAGGGACTGCCGCAGTATCCGGATGGAAACTTTGTGGTGGACGACTCACCGTGGTCGGGCTCCATGGAGCGGTTTGTCGCGGCGGGCAAGGGGATGGGGATCCCGGTATGCAAGGCGCGCAGCGCGGAGGGCGTGGATGGGCTGGCGAGTTCAGTAAACCTGCTGCTGCCGGACGCGATTGCGACGGGGAAGCTGCGTGCGATTCCCAACGTGGTGGTGCGCGAGCTGAGTGTGGACAAGAACACGGGGCTGGTGAACGAGGCGCACTTTGTGGATCGGCTGTCGCGGCGCGAGATGAGCGTGAAGGCGCGGGTGGTGGTGCTGGCGGCGGGGACGCTGGAGAGCACGCGACTGCTGCTGAACTCGAAGATTGCGAACTCGAGCGGAGTGATGGGCCATTACCTGATCGACCAGGTGTATGGGCCGGGGATTGTGTGTTCGGTGCCGGAGGCGCGCGACGGCCGGGCTGCACCAGGGCTGATGGGCGGCGGGGCGCTGATTCCGCGGTTCAGAAACATTGAGACGAAGGCGAAGAATTTTCTGCGCGGCTATGCGCTCAACGTCTGGAGCAACACGGGCGCGATGGATCCGCACCACTTTGCGGCGTATGGAGCGGAACTGGAGCAGAAGCTGAAGAGCTATCACGGGAGCGGGTTTTCGACGTCGATTATGGGCGAGGTGCTGGCGCGATATGAGAACCATGTGAGCATCGATAAGAACGTGGTGGATGCGTGGGATATTCCGGCGCTGCGGGTGGAGACGAAGTATACGGAGAACGAGTTCAACATGGCTCGCGATGCTGTGGACACGTCGATTGCGCTGGCCGAGGCCGCGGGGTTCGAGGTGCTGGCGAAGAACTACGAGCCGAATCCGCCGGGGTACAGCATTCACGAACTGGGAACTTGCCGGATGGGCGACGACGCGAAGACGAGCGTGCTGAACAAGTGGAACCAGAGCCACGATGTGAAGAATTTATTTGTGGTGGATGGGGCTGCGTTTGTGAGCGCGGGCTGGCAGAACCCGACGATGAGCATTCTGGCGCTGGCGATGCGGTCGGCGGAGTACCTGGCGGAGCAGATGCGGATGGGGAATGTGTAGGGGATTCGGACGAAAGAAAGATGCAGGTCCTTCGACGGAGCAGATCGCCAAAAAGCGCGATCTGCTCCGTTCAGGATGACATGTATTTATAAAAGACAGGAGCAACGGCAAAGACAAAAGCAACGGCAAAAGGGGGAGCAAATGCAGGTCCTTCGACTCGCTGCGCTCGCTCAGGATGACAAAGCTGTTGGTTGCTCAGGATGACAAAGCTGTTGGTTGCGCCGAAAAGCAAATGCAGGTCCTTCGACTCGCTGCGCTCGCTCAGGATGACAAAGCTGTTGGTTGCTTGATTTCATGACGACGTTGGCTCGGTCGAGCGGGTAGATTGGCAGTGTGTGTAAAGCCATGGCCCGGAGGAAGGAGCCAACGTCATGGTGATTATAGGATGCGATTACCATCCTGGTTTTCAGCAGATTGCGGCGCTGAAGACCGAGACCGGTGAAGTAAGGGATTTGCGTCTGGCGCACAAGGAGGAGGCGCGACGGTTTTATGCCTCGCTTCAGGGTCAGGAAGTGTTAGTCGGGATTGAGGCCTGCGGTTACACGCAGTGGTTCGAGCAGATGCTGGACGAGATGGGTCATCGGTATCAGATCGGGGACGCGGCGGCGATCCGTGCCAGCTATGTGCGCCGGCAGAAGACGGATCGGCGCGATGCGGGGCACATTCTGCGGCTGCTGGTGGAAGGGCGATTTCCGGCGCTGTGGGTGCCCTCGGCGTCGGAGCGGGATGCTCGGCAGCTGATCGTGCATCGCCATAAGCGGGTGCAAATGCGGACGCGGGTGAAGAACCAGTTGCACGCGCTGGCTCTGAACCAGGGTCTGCGGCTGCGCTGGCAGTTGTGGACCGAGAAGGGGCTTGAGCAGTTGCGCGCTCTGCCCTTGTTGCCCTACGCGGCGGCGCGGCGCACGGATCTGCTCAAGCAACTGGAGGAGATGAACGCGGAGATTGAGCGGCTGGATCGGATGGTGCGCAAGGAAGCCGAGCTTTGCCCAGCGGCGGTGCGATTGATGACTCATCCTGGGGTGGGGCCGGTGACGGCATTGGCATTCGTGCTGACCATCGGAGATGTGAGCCGCTTCAACAAGTCGCGCCAGGTGGCCAGCTATCTGGGACTAATCCCGTCGGAACGTTCGTCAGGCGGCAAGCAGCGGCTGGGGCACATCTCGAAGCAGGGTAATCCGCTGCTGCGTTTTCTTCTGGTCGAGGCCGGGCACACGGCGGTGCGCGGCGATGGCGAACTGAGGCGCTGTTACCAGCGTTTGCAGCACCGGCACTCGACCGGTGTAGCCAAGGTTGCCGTGGCGCGCAAGCTGGCGCTGCGGCTGTACTGGATGCTGCGCAACCAGATCGATTATGCGCAGCTGCACGGTCCGTATGCAGGCAAGCCCGTGTCATTCTGTGGTCGAAAGACAAGACCGACCGCTTGAGTGGGCAGCCTGCCTCCCTGAAAGCGTGGGGAGATCGAAGTAGCAATCATGGCCGTCGGCGACGGCGGTCGAATACATGGTTGGTGGAACCAGTTCCACCGCGAGATTAAAGAAAACGGGCATGGCAAACACACACGTTTTTCAACTATGGAACGAAGCTCAGAAAAGAACTCTGATCTTCGTTCCCAACTCAATTGTGAGGGTATGGGAGGCGGTGTCAAGGATCAAGATGAACGCCACAGTACGGCGCCCTTGACACCGCCTCCCACGCCGACGCAGTAGTGCGCCTTGACAGAAGACAACGTCGTCATACACAGGATGACAAGGCTATTTGTTGCTCAGGATGACAAAGCTGTTGGTTGCGCCGAAAAGCAAATGCAGGTCCTTCGACTCGCTGCGCTCGCTCAGGATGACAAAACCACTTGTGCTCAGGGTGACAAAGCTATTTGTTGCTCAGGGTGACAAGATCATTTGTTGAGTTTGCGGTTGAGGAAGTCGGCGCTGGCGGAGTAGGCGCGGACCCAGTCGCGGTGGAGCAGGAAGTCGTGGATTTCGTCGGGGAAGATGAGTTCCTCGAATTCGACTTTCTGGCGGCGGAGGGCGTCGACGATGAGTTCGGTCTGGGCGAAGGGAACGTTGCGGTCGTCGTCGCCGTGGATGAGCAGGACGGGCGAGCGCCAGGTGGAGACTGAAGCGATGGGCGAGGACTCGACGGCGAGGCGCGCGATTTCGGCGTGCTGGCTGGGGTCGTAGCTGGGCGAGAAGTTGGTGATGACTTCGTTCCAGTCGTGGACGCCGTGCATGTCGACGCCGGCGGCGAAGAGATTGGAGGCGCGGGCGAGTGCGAGCGCGGTGAGATAGCCGCCATAGCTGCCGCCCCAGGAGCCGATGCGGGCGCCGTCGACGTCGGGGCGGTTCCTCAGGTAGAGGCCCGCGCCCATGACGTCGTTGAACTCGCTGGCGCCGGATGCGCCGTAGTTGAGGGCTTCGCGGAAGTTGAGGCCGTAGCCGATGCCGCTGCGGTAGTTGACGCTGAGCACGATGTAGCCGAGCGAGCAGAGGTACTGATTCATGGCGTAGGCGTTGGAGTAGTACTCCATGTAATGCCAGCCGAGCAGCATCTGGCGCTGCGAGCCGCCGTGGAAGAAGACCATGGCAGGGCGATGGTCGCCGGGCGCGAGGTTGGCTGGCAGGAAGAGCTGGCCATGAATTTCGAGGCCGTCGGCAGCGGAGAAGATGACCTGCCGCGGGGTGACGAATTTGGCGCTGGGGAAGTCGGCGGGGATGGCTTGCGGGGCGAGGTCGACGAGGTTGCTGGTCTGGAGCACGGCGGCGCGGATGGGGATGTGGACATCGGAGCGCAGGACGACGATGGCGCCGTTGCTGGCGACGACGGGCTGGGTCTCGATGCCTTCGCCGGAGGTGAGGGATTCGGCGGAGCTGATGGAGCCGTCGCTGCTGAAGGTGACTTTCCAGGCGTGGCGGCGATCGATGTCGTTCTGGTTGGAGTCGAAGACGAGGGACTTGCGGTCGGCGCTGAGGGAGACGTGCTCGACCTCAAAGTTTGCGCCGGGCGTGAGTTCTTTGGCTTCTCCGCCGGCGGCGGGAGCGGCGTAGAGATGGAGCCAGCCGTCGCGCTCCCAGGGGAAGACGATGCGGTCGCCGGCAGCCCAGTGGAGCTGGTCGAGCGAGTCGGTTTGGCGGAAGGCGCTGCCCTGGCCTTCGGCGGCGCGCCAGGCTTCATGGGCTTTGCCGGTGGCGATGTCGGCGACGCGAATGGACCAGGGCAGCGCGGTGCGATGGGCGACGAAGAGGATGGCGTTTTTGTCGGGCGGGATGCGGAGGAAGGCGATGTGGGCGGAGTCAGGCGACCAGACGGGGCTGAGGTCCTGATCGGTGGAGGGGTCGAGGTAGGTGACCGAGCCGGAGGCGACGGTGTAGACGGCGATGAAGCTGTGGTCGTCGCGGTCGCTGACGAAGGCGAGGTGTGCGCCGTCAGGGGACCAGCGGAGGTTCTGCGCGGAGCCGCGGGTTTGCAGAAGCTGCTGGGGCTTGGCGGCGGGGTCGTCGAGGCGGATGGACCAGAGCTGGCTGTGGAAGAGGTAGGCGACGGATTTGCCGTCAGGGGCGACGGCGGGCGAGTGGCCTTCGCCGAGGAGGCGCGATTCGCCGCCTGATGCGGAGACGAGCCAGAGCTGCTGTTGCGCGCCTTTGGGAAACCAGGCGGGATTGGGAACGGGATGGGACTCGCCCTGGACGGCGTTGCCGCGGACGTAGACGATGGATGCGGCGTCGGGGGTCCAGGCGGGGGCGCTGAGTTCCTGGCCGTCGTCTTCGGAGTAGTGGGTGATCTGGCGGGAGACGTAGCTTTTGCCGTCGGGCGCGGGTTCGGCGACCCAGAGGTTGTGGTGGCCGTTGCTGTTGGCTTGCCAGGTAAGGCGGCCTTTGGCGGGAGCGGCGGTGAGGTCGGAGGTGAAGGGCGCGCTGAGGGCCTGCTCGATGGTGAAGGCTTGCTGGGCGGGGGATGGGGGCGCGGTGAGCGCGCAAGTTGCTGCGACGAACAGCGCGGCGAAGTGTGACGCTGTCCTGGTCTTGTGTTGAAAGTGCAAAGGCATCATCGAGCGAATCCTCCCAGAGCAACCATTGTGCCACGGCGGGGGTGGGGTGGAATTGTGGGCCGGGCGTGGGCGTGGCGGTTAGGATAGCGCCATGGGATTCCGTGGGTTTCGAACTGATCAGCCTGTGGCGAAAGTCCAGATCGCTGAAAAACATTCCCCAGGGGCTGAAGCCCGTCGTTCATTTTCAGGCATTTGCGGCACGACAGAAGTCGTGCCCTTTCAAGACCTGACTTCCACCACAGGCTGTAATGCATGGCGGGTTGTGGTTGTATTGGGCCTGGTCACGGTCTTGGTTTCGGCTTCTTCCGCACAACAGCAGAGTGCCAAGCCGGATGCTCCTGCGGCTGCTGCGACAGCGCAACAGGCGACGCCCGCCACGGCGACACCTGCAACGGCAAGCGTGACTCCGGTTACTGCAACTCCGGCTGCCGCGACCCCAATTGCCGCGGCACAGCAGAAGCGGGTGAGGCCGAACGATGCGGGGGCGCCGGTTCCGACGCGGTATGACATGCTGCGCGGGGCGTATGGGCCTTACCGGGCCAACAACGACCTGCTGTACTACCACCTGGATATTCGCGTGGATCCGGAGAAGCAGTGGGTTAGCGGGAAGAATACGATCCGCTTCAAAATGCTGGAGGACGGGACGCGGATTCAGCTCGACCTGAGGGACACGCTCAACATCGACAGGATTCTGCTGGGAGAGAAGACGCTGAAGTACGAGCGGGACACCGGCGCGGTGTTTGTGGACTTTCCGGAGACGCTGCGCAAGGGCCAGGTGTATTCGATTGACTTTTATTACTCGGGGCACCCGGAAGAGACGGGGCGGTTTGGGGGGATGACGTTCAAGAAGGACCCGAGCGGGCATGTGTGGATCAATACGGCGTGCGAGGGTACGGGCGCGAGCATGTGGTGGCCGGACAAGGACCAGTGGAAGGACGAAGTGGAGCAGATGGACATCAGCGTGGCGATTCCGAATGGGCTGGTGGATGTTTCGAATGGGAGGTTTGTGGGCAAGACCGACCTGGGCGACGGCTATACGCGCTGGGACTGGCACGTGAGTTATCCGATCAACAACTACGATGTTTCGCTGAATATTGGGAACTATGTGGAGTTTTCAGAGAAGCTGGGCGACCTGGCGATGGACTACTACGTGTTGCCGGAGGATCTGGAGAAGGCGAAGGCGCAGTTTTCGCAGGCGCGGGGGATGATGGAGGCGTATCAGCACTACTTTGGGGAGTATCCGTTCATCAAGGACGGATACAAACTGGTGGAGGCGCCTTACTCGGGAATGGAACACCAGAGTGCGGTGACCTATGGGAACCTGTTCAAGAACGGCTACCTGGGCCGCGACTGGACGGGGGTGGGGATCAGCACGCGGTTCGATTTCATCATCATCCACGAGAGCGGGCATGAGTGGTTTGGCAACAGCATTACGGCGGCGGACTCGTCGGATATGTGGATTCACGAGGGTTGGACGACGTACATGGAGGCGCTGTATGTGGAGTACCGCTGGGGAAAGGACGATGCGCTGAAGTACCTGGGCGGGCTGAAGCCGAAGGTGGTGGGGATGCGGCCGATTGTGGCCGAGCGGGGCGTGAATGCGGAGCCGACGCAGGACCAGTACTTCAAAGGCGCGCTGATGATCAACACACTGCGCAGCGTGGTGAACGACGACGCCAAGTGGTTCGCGCTGCTGCACGAGTTTTACCAGCACTTCAAGTACCAGAACATCATGACGGAAGACGTGGTGGCGTGGTGGAACCAGCACACCGGGATGAACCTGACGCCGATCTTCGACCAGTACCTTCGGCATGTGCGGATACCGCGGCTGGAACTGCTGTTTGGAGAGGCGCCGGGGACGGTGATGTACAAGTGGGACGCGGACGAGGACGGCTTTGCCATGCCGGTGGGGGTGGGCACGCCGGGGCACTGGCGGGTTATCCATCCGACGACGAGCTGGCAGACGATGCAGACGGCGTTGGGCAAAGATGATTTCCAGGTGGCGACGGAGCTGTATTACGTGGATGTGAACAAGCAGTAGGGGGTAGTGGGCGCGGGAACCCGAGTTGTTTGCCTGGGAACTTCGATTGGTAACGCTTTTCATGTGACTTTGAGGTACCGGTTCGAATGCGGCGCACAGTCTTCTCTTGACGACTCTGCGGGGAAGTGGGCATACTCGCCACTTGTACCCAGGCTGGTGCGCTTTTCCCCCAGCGCAAGCGGGAGTTGGCCTTTTATGGATCTCATTCTGTTACGTGTTCTGTTCGTGGCCCTGCTTGGCGGGGTTTGCTATTTCCTTCACCCCTTTGGATTGGATGGCTGGGTGAGTGCGGTCATGGGCGCTGCGGCGGCCGGCGCGGTGATCGTCTTCGAGTTACGGGTGCGCGCGCTGACCCTGCGGCGGCTGATTGGGGCCGTGGCGGGCAGCGTGCTGGGCATCTTTGGCGCGTTCCTGTTTTGCCTGGTGCTGAAGTCGGCGCCGCTGAGCGAGGCCAACTCGGCTGCGCTGCAGATTTTTGTGCTGCTGCTGATGACCTATGTGGGCCTGCTGGTGGGCGCCAGCAAGGGCGACCTGCTGAATCCGGCGGCGCTGGGCACGATTTTCAGCGGCGAGAAGCCGACGCGGAAGAGTGCCAAGGTGCTGGACACGAGCGTGATTATCGACGGAAGGATTGCCGATATCGCCGAGGCCGGGTTCATTGACGGGATGATGGTGGTGCCGGAGTTTGTGCTGAGGGAGCTGCAGGTGGTGGCGGATTCGACCGATGGGTCGAAACGGCAGCGCGGGCGGCGGGGACTGGACATGCTGCAGCGGATGCAGTCGAGCGAACACATCCAGGTGCAGATTGTGCCGGACGATTTTCCGTCGATCCGCGAGGTGGACCTGAAGCTGCTGGAACTGGCCAAGAAGTGGGAGGCCAAGGTGGTGACCAACGACTTCAACCTGAACAAGGTGGCGCACCTGCATCACGTTGAGGTGTTGAACATCAACGACCTGGCCAACGCGCTGAAGCCGGTGGTGCTGCCGGGCGAGAAGATGAACGTGCTGATCCTGAAAGAGGGCAAGGAGTTCAACCAGGGCGTGGGGTACCTGGACGACGGGACCATGGTGGTGGTGGATCACGCGCGCAAGCTGATTGGGAAGGCGGTGGAGATCTCGCGTGACCAGCGTGCTGCAGACGGCCAGCGGGAAGATGATCTTCGGCAAACTGGACGAGGCCGGCAAGAGCGGGGAACAGGGGCGGCCGGGGCCGGTGGAGATGGCGCACTGAATTTCAGCCGAATCTCTCCCGATCTCAAACTTGGGGTCCGGGGCATCGCCTAATTCTGAGATGTGTTGTTCAGATCGCGCCATTCTCCACCCACATCGCGAATGTGGCTTTGACCTCCGATTCGAATGGTCGAGCCCGGCGCATGGTCAACCAATTCGACAAGGTCAGGGGCAAATCACAGCTGCCGATCCTCGTCCTCAAATCTCACGCAGATAGCATGGTTCGTCTTTGGCTCATCTTTGGCACGGCTGAAGCCGTGCCCTTTCAAAACATCGACCTTCTTCGGGGGTTGAAGCCGCGCCCTTCCAAGGTACGACGTCCCGGACTCAATCTGGAGCCGCTCAGTACTTTTGCACCTTGGGGTCGATCTCGTCGGCCCAGGCGAGGATGCCGCCGGCGAGGTTCACGACCTTGGGGTAGCCGGACTGCTTGAGGAACTCGGCGATGCGCTGGCTGCGCGCGCCGACTGCGGCACTGGACGACGATTTCGCGGTCGCGGGCGATCTCGGCGAGGCGGTTGGGCACGTCGTTCTGCGGGATCAGCTTTCCGCCGATCTGGGCGATCTGGTACTCGTAGGGCTCGCGCACGTCGAGGAGGAAGATGTCTTCGCCGGCATCGATGCGGCGCTTAGTTCCTTCACGGTGAGTCTGGGGAATGCCGTTCTTCACGTTTTTCTCCTGTGGGGTTTCGGGCACGATGCCGCAGAAATGCTGGTAGTCGATGAGCTGCGGTAACGGTGGGGTTGGTGCCGCAGACCGGGCACTCGGGATTCTTGCGCAGCTTGAGCTCGCGGAAGCGCATGTTGAGGGCGTCGACCAGCAGCAGGCGGCCGATGAGCGGGTCGCCTTTGCCGAGGATGAGCTTGATGACCTCAGTGGCCTGGATGACGCCGACCAGGCCGGGGAGAATGCCGAGCACGCCGCCCTCGGCGCAACTGGGCACCAGGCCGGGCGGCGGCGGCTCGGGATAGAGGCAGCGGTAGCAGGGGCCGGCTTCGGTGGCGAAGACGCTGGCCTGGCCCTCGAAGCGGAAGATGGAGCCGTAGACGTTGGGCTTGCCGAGCAGCACGCAGGCGTCGTTGACCAGGTAGCGCGTGGGGAAGTTGTCGGTGCCGTCGGCAACGATGTCGTAGTCCTTGATGATCTCCAGGGCGTTGGCGCTGGAGAGCATGGTCTCGTGCTTGACGATGTTGATGCGCGGGATTGAGCGCGGTGAGCTTTTCCGCGGCGGAGTCGAGCTTCTTGCGGCCGATGTCTTTGGTGGAGTGGATGATCTGGCGCTGCAGGTTGCTGGCGTCGACGACGTCGAAGTCGACCAGGCCGAGGGTGCCGATGCCGGCGGCGGTGAGATAGAGGGCGAGCGGCGAGCCGAGGCCGCCGGTGCCGACGCAGAGGACGCGCGCGGCTTTGAGCTTCTGCTGGCCCTCCATGCCCACTTCGGGCAGGATGAGGTGGCGCGAGTAGCGGGAGAGGTCGTCGGTGGTGAGCTCGGGCAGGGCGGCGGGTTCGGTGATGGTGGGCATGGGGCTCTTCTCAGTTGTCAGTTCACAGTTGTCAGTTCGCAGTTGTCAGTTGTCAGTTCGCAGTGGACAGGTTGGATTTAAGGCGCCGAAGGTGCGTACGCCTGGGCGGCTAGTCCCCGCCGGCGATGGAGGGGATGATGGAGAGCGTGTCGGCGGCGGTGACGGGCGTGGCCTCTTTGGCGGGGAGGTAGCGCACGTCTTCGTCGTTCAGATACAGGTTAACAAAAGAGCGCAGCTTGCCCTCGGCGGTGAAGAGATGCTTGCGCAGATCGGGATGGGCCTGGGTGAGCGATTCAAGGGCCTGGGAGACGGTGGCTGCGTCGACCTCGACGGCGTCGTGGCCGCCGGCGAAGGGGCGGAGGGGAGTGGGGATGAAGATGGTCATGTGCAGGGTTCCTCGGCTCACGATTATTGGATTCGGCTGGGGATTGATTCGATGCCGGCAAAAGCAAGAGCAACCGAGGGACTTTCGATTGCGCTACGGTCGCTCCTAATGAACAGGGGCATTTCGCCGCGTCCCTACGGGACGCGGGCCATATTTTTGGCCGTTTCCCAGGACTGCGCTTGTCCTGGGCTATTATCCTTCGGCCCCTCCGGGGCGTTTTTGGATACAGCCTGCGGCCCAGGTGGGGTGTTTTTGGGCGCAGGGCGTTCATTCGAGATGTAACTTACGACGCAGGTCAGGTCGCTCAAGGATGACAGGCCTCTGAGGGTGCGCCATCCACAAGGATGGTTTCCGGCTCGAAGCGCTTGTTTTCTTCGGTGGCGCCGGCGAGCAGGAAGGAGTTGGTGACGGTGGCTTTGCCCTGGGCGACGGCGGTGATGACGTAGGAGCAGCCGAGCCAGTGGGCTTCCGCCAGGTCGGTGACGGACCATTGCGCGGGGTGGTCGGGGTGGGAGTGGTAAAAGCCGGCGATGCCGAGGCCCTGGCGGCGGGCGTCGCGCTCGATTTTGACCAGCTCCAGGGGCGCGATCTGGTAGCGGTTGTGGGCGGAGTCGGTGCGGGTGTTGCCGGCGGGGACGGCGGATTCGACCTGCCAGCCTTCAGGGGTGGAATGGCCGAGCAGGGCGCCGCAGCACTCGTTGGGGTAGGTCTGCTCGCCGTGAGCGCGGATCTGGCGGTAAACGGCGCTGGTCAGATGGAGTATGCCCATGCGACCTCCTCCCAGAAGCGCTCGGACAGGTACTTGTCGGCGGCATCAGGCAGAACGGTGACAATGACGGCCGGGCGGCCGGCGGCGGCTTCTTCCTGCGCGATTCTGACGCTGGCTACGACGGCTGCGGCGGCGGAGATGCCGACCAGGAGGCCTTCATCGCGAGCCAGACGGCGGGCCATGTCGTAGGCGGCTTCGGTCTCGATTTCGAGGTTGCGGTCGGCGAGGTGGGGGTTGTAGATGGCGGGAACGATGGCGGTGCCCATGTACTTGAGGCCCTCGAGGCCGTGGAAAGGCGAGTCGGGCTGGAAGCTGATGGCCTGGAGGGCGGGGTTGAACTCCTTGAGGCGGCGGGTGGCGCCCATGAAGGTGCCGCTGGTGCCAAGGCCGGCGACGAAGTGAGTGACCTGGCCGGCGGTCTGCTGCCAGATTTCGGGGCCGGTGGTGCGGTAGTGGGCCAGCCAGTTGGCGTCGTTGGAGTACTGGTCGGCGTAGTAGAAGCGGGCGGGATCGTTGCCGGCCAGCTCGCGGGCGCGGCGGATGGCGCCGTCGGAGCCCTGGTCGGGGTCGGTCCACTCGACCTGGGCGCCAAAGGCGCGGAGGATGCGCTTGCGCTCCGGCGAGACGTTGGTGGGCATGGCCAGCTGGACGGGGAAGCCAAGCGCCGCGCCGAGCATGGCAAAGGCGATGCCGGTGTTGCCGCTGGTGGCGTCGAGGAGGGTTTTGCCCGGGGTGAGCAGGCCGCGGGCGCGGGCGTCGGCCACCATGGAGGCCGCGGCGCGGTCTTTGACGCTGCCGCCGGGGTTGGCCCACTCGGCCTTGCCGAGGAGGGTGATGCCCGGAAGGCCCCGGACCACCTGCTCAAGCCGGACGAGCGGGGTGGAACCGATGCGCTCGGTCACGGAGGTTCCAAGTTGGGACTGAGGCTGATTCATCTGGTTGCAGAATTGCGGCAAATGCTCCGGTTGTGCGAGATTGAGGAGAGCGAGCCTGGGAACGGCACGAAACGTGCGGGATTCCCCTTTCAACATCCTCGCAGACTGGAAGACGATTCATGGCAAGAAAATCCCGCAATCCGAACTTCGATCAGACTCTGGAGAACCTGCGCGCACATTCTTTTGAGGTTGTACCTTTTGCGGGGGCCGCGGGGGGTGTGCTGGTAACCAAGCACGGGGCGGGTGCGGTGCTGGTGCCGGGGCAGGATGCGGCGGTGGCTTTCTGGGAGCGGCCGGGCGCGGTTTTTGGCGGGCAGGTGGCGCGGCTGCTGGACCGGGGCTACCAGAAGTTTCTGAAAACGGAGAAGTACGAGCTTCCGGCGACCGCGAAGCAGCTTGAGGCCATCCACCTTTTCAGCGAAGAGTTGAGCCAGCTGACGGGGCAGATCAGCTTGTACAACGAGGGGCTGGGAACGACGAGCGACGTGTATGAGTACGATCGGCTGAAGGGAAGGGAACCTGCGGAGGCCGCACCGGTGCGTCCCTGGGAGCCGGCCGGCGGACACTGAGTTTGCAAGGAGACTCCGTGACGGAGCCCAGTGCCATTCCGAACGGGGGCGAGCGGCGGGTACAGGTTCGCCACGTGCTGAACTCTGACGTCGCCGTCGTCCTGGTGCATAGCGGGTTGAGGCTGCACGGGCGCATTCTGGACCTGAGCGGGAGCGGCTGCCGTGTGCGCTGCGACGATCCTCTGCTGGTGGGAATTTATACGCGGGTGGAGGCGGAGTTCCGCCTGGAGGGGTTTCCGCTGCGCCTGAGCGGAGTGATTCAGGCGAGTCACGCACCGCGGGTGGTGGGGATTCGCTTTCTGGACCTGAGCGCGCGGAAGCGGGAACAACTGGAGCAGCTGATCGTGGAGATGATGGAAGTGGAGCAGATGGAAGAGACAGGTTTACTGCTCGAGGTTCCAGACCCCGTTGAGGGCCCGCCCGAGGGGCAGCGGTAAAAGGGCCCCAGGTTGAAGCGCCGCTTACAGGCCCCTGCGGCCGCTGATCAGGTTGAAGATCAGGACGACGACGGCGATGACGATGAGGATGTGGATGAGGCCGCCACCGATGTGGAGGGTGAAGCCGAGCAGCCAGAGAACCACGAGAATGACGAAGATTGTCCAGAGCATGCGATCTCTCCTTTGAGTGATGTGGGCCACGAGCGCTTGGAGTGATTAGCGACCCGGGGACCGGCGGTGCGGCATGGGGATCGTGCTCTCCCACCCTCGCGGCAAGAACGCCGCGAGGATGGGGCACCCAGATGGTTAGTTAGTTGGAGGCGACGGCCTGGGCCTTGGCGCCCCGGACTGCGTCGAGGAAAGAGTTGGCCGAGGGCGGAACGGCTTCGCCGCCATCGAGGATGTGGCGTGTGGAAACATCGTGGCCGTAGGTGGCTTCGGTGGAGTCGTCGTCGCGGCGAATGGCTGCGCCGGTGAGGGTGAGGCCGGCAAAGAGGCCCTTGGCACGCGAGTAGGTGAGCACTTCAGTATTGAGCTTCCAATCAGTATCGGCGGAGGCGTGACGGCCAACCGGGCCGGCTGCCGCGGAGGCGTCGCCGCCCAGCTCAAAGTTGCTGTTGATGAGGTGCTTCATGCCTTCTTCGTTCTGGATGATCATGACCAGGTCGACGCCTTCGACGCCGATCTGCAAGCCCCAGCTACCGCCGGTGATGGTGAAGAACGCCGGTGCGCTCCAACCAGCATCAGTGCGGCAGGTGGCGACGCCGCGGCCATTTTCAGCGCCGAAGACAAAGCCGCCCTTGAGCATGTGGGGCACGATGGCGATACACTTCGCGTGCTCGAGGACTTCCTCCGGAATGCCTCTGTCCGGTGCGGACATGATCTCGTGGAGGACGCGGCCGGCATGATCCAGGCGGTCGTCGGTTGCTTGGCGATTGCTTCCCGCCCAGCAGATGCTGGTCATGCTGAGAATTGCCACTAACGTCACAAGCTTTTTCATGTAGTTCTCCATTTTTCTACCTATGCGCGGCGTCAGCTTCTCTACGCGAGTTCGGGTCACACATGGTGACTCTGACGTTAACGGGGTTATTGGGCTGAGTCTGAGCAATAGGGCTCTAGACAGGTGCACGCGGAGAATGGGCCGGGTGGCGCAGGGGGGCGATGGGACGGAGTGTTTCGATTGAGGTAGTTGGATGGGAGGAGGCCGGGAACGCAGGCAATGCAGGCGACGGGTTTTTTCTCCTGGGGGGGGGGCTTGAAATTTTTCTGAAAAAGTGAGCAGAATTGAACAGATTGGACCGCCCACAGGGTGGAAATCTGAGCTACAGTGCTGCAAGCACTGTGCCTATGCGCGCAGCAGGTGCTCGACCGCAAGTGGAGCGCATGGTGGCGCAAGTTGCCGGCCGCTTTTGATGATTCTTGTCATCGGAACGATTCAAGCCCGAGCCAGATGACAATGCAATCTCGATTCCCCCCGGCAGTGCTCGGCATAGAGGCTTGCAGCCGGAGGGATTCTGTCCGATGCTCGAGCTTCACAAGCCAACGTTCGATGTGGCGGCCTTTCTGGCCAGTGCGGGGCTGGGGCGGAGGATTGTCCAACTCGCGCCCAAGCAGGCGTTCTTTACTCAAGGAGATCCGGCGGATTCGGTTTTCTACCTGCAAAAGGGCCGAGCGAAGATCACGGTGGTATCACAGGCAGGCAAGGAAGCGACCATCACGCTGGTGACGCCGGGAGAATTTGTAGGCGAGGGCGCGCTGGCAGCGGTTGCAGGCTTGCGGCTGTCCTCGGCCACGGCCATCGTCCCCTGCACCGCGCTGAAGATTGGGCGCGACGAGATGATCCGGGTGATGCATGAGGAGCACGATTTCTCAGACGTGTTTCTAAAGTTCCTTCTGGAGCGGAGCATGCGTGTCCAGGCGGACCTGGTGGACCAGCTATTCAACTCGAGCGAAAAGCGACTGGCGAGGATTTTGCTGCTGATGTCGGAGTTCGGCAAGCCGGGTGAACAGGCGCAATTCATTCCGAAGATTTCCCAGGAGACGCTGGCGGAGATGATCGGAACGACGCGGTCGCGGGTGAGCTTCTTCATGAATCGCTTCCGCAAGCTGGGCTTTATTGAATACGACGGCCGCATCCGAGTTCACAAGTCGCTGCTGAATGTGGTTCTGCACGATCAACTGCCGGGCGACGATGCGCAGCGGCCGGATATTGACGGCATTTAGAAGAAAACTCCCTGGGCGGTGGGTCTGACGTTCTTAACGGGAGCCCGGGAAGGCAAGAAGCAGATTCTTCGCTCACCACCCCCAAACTGAACGACGTTTGGGTCTCCGGTCGCACAGAATGACACCGCCAATTGCGCAGAGAATTTCAGACTCAGGAAACTAGAGCGGTCAACGGCCGCGCACGGTGTTGTTCGGAATTGAACATCGCAGCAATTGAGAGCATGGGATACTCACTCCAATTCCCGGATTCGGATGGTGGGGGTGAGCGATGCCAGAGACACGAGCGAAACTCTTGATTGTCGATGATGAGCGTTCGATACGAATGACATTGTCGTGCGTGCTTGGGGAGATTGGCTACCAGGTGCGGACAGCCGAGGACGGCTTCACCGCATTGGTTGAAATAGCCAAGGAAGCTCCTGAGATTCTTCTCACCGACCTGAACATGGCGGGCATGTCGGGATTCGAGTTGCTGGCGACGGTTCGCCGGCAGTTTCCGGAGATCAAGACAATCGCCATGAGCGGCGCGTTCAGCGGGAACGAGGTTCCCAGCGGGGTTGCGGCTGACGCGTTCTATGGGAAGGGCAGCAGCATGGTAGCGCTGGTGCGGCTGTTGGATCAACTGCCCGGGCATGAGCGAAAGGCCGCCGGCCAGAAGTCCGACTCTTCAATGCATAAGCGGCAAACCGCCTTTACCTTTCGCGCGCTCGACAGCGCGCAGTGATTCCAACGCCGAAAAGAAGAAGAAAGGGCTGCAAACATGTGCACCATAGCTGAATCGAATGTGCTGTTGCGCGCGCAGGCCGAGATGCCGTCTGGCTTCAAGGTGGCCACGGACGAGTTTCGCGATGGATGGGGCCGGATGCGGTCCGGAGGCACGGAACGCATCGAAAAGAAGGTGCAGAGCAGCGGGTGGAATTTTGTGCGACTCGCGGACGGGTCGCTGCGCAGCGGGGTGGGCGAGACATCGCAACAGGCGATTGCCAGTGCACTGAAACTGGCGCTGCTGCGGGTGGGAGAGAATTCCAACGCCGTGGAGGTGCAGCGGATTGAGCTAACCCAGTATCCGTGGTTTTTTCTGGCCAGGGTGCTTGTGCATCCGTATCGGATCCAGCAGGGGGCGGAACTGCCGGCGTTATGTGAGGACGTGGGCACACCGCCGGCGAGGCGGAAGCGGCGGTTGTCCCCACAGACGGCAGAGCTGTTTCCTCACTTCGGCAGCGCGATGCCCATGCTGAAAGAGATGCTGACGATGCAGCGAGACGCAAAGGGGAAGGTGCAATGACGCTGCTAGAAGTGGCGTTCTTTTTATGTCTTTTCCTGTGGCGAAGTTCCTGGGTTCAGCGTGAGCCGGATTTGAGCCGGGCGCGCTCGCGCTGCAACTCGCGATAGAGATCGCTCTTGGACTGGCCCAGTTCGCGCGCCAGGCGCTTGAGGGCTTCCTTTTCATCGATGCCGGCTTCGGCTTGCAGGCGGGCGACGCGGGCGGCGATTTTTTCCGCCGCCGTGGAGCCTGATGGAGCCTGCGCGCGGGACTGCGGAAGCGCTTCGACGAGCAGGATGATTTCGCCGCGGATGCGATCGCGGGCGGCAAGTTCGCGGCGGGCTTCGGCTACGGTGCCGCGCAGAAACTCTTCGTGAATCTTGGTCAGCTCGCGGGCTACGACGACGCGCAGATCGGGACCCCAGACGGCTTCAAGATCGGCCAGCGTGTCCAGGATGCGGTGCGGGGCTTCGTAAAAGATCAGGGTGCGCGCGGAATCCGCTTTCGCGGCTTCGGCGGCGAGCGCTTCCAGGCGGCGTGCGGCGGGCGCCGGCTTTTTCCGGCAGAAATCCGATGAAGTGAAACTCGGCGGTGGGCAGGCCGGAGGCGACGAGCGCGCTGAGCGCGGCATTGGCGCCGGGGATGGGAATGACGGCGACGCCGGCGGCGATGGCCTCGGCGGCGAGCCAGGCGCCGGGATCGCTGATGCCGGGCATTCCGGCGTCGGAGACCAGGGCGATGCGCGCTCGCCAGCTTTGAGTGGTCTCGATCAGTTCAGCGGCGCGCTGGTGCTCGTTGTGCTGGTGGCAGCTGACGGTGGGGGTTGCAATCTCGAAGTGGTTGAGCAGCTTTTGCGTCTGGCGGGTGTCTTCGCAGGCGATGCGGTCGACGCGCTTGAGGACGTCGAGGGCGCGGAGGGTGATGTCGCCGAGGTTGCCGATGGGCGTGGCGACGAGGTAGAGGCCGGGGGCGAGGGGTTGCTGGTCCATGGGGTTATTCGTGATATTCGGAGAGAACAAATGCAGTCCTTCGACTCACCACCCCCAGCTGAATGCGCCTGGGCCCCTTTCGCTCGATGACAGTGCTTTGATTTCTGAATGGCCTGGGGGATCAGTCTCCGGCTTCTTCGCGCTCGATGCGGCGCTGCTCGGCGAGCAGGGACATGGAGCTCATCAGGTTCTGCACGCTGACGATGCCGACGACGCGTCCGCTTTCGGTGACGGGAATCAGCGCCAGGCCGTGGCCGGCGGTGAGGCGGCGGATGGTGGTGCCCAGCGTGTCCTCAGGGCGCGCCACCTGGAAGGCGCGGGACATGACCGACTGCACGTAGCCGTTGCCGTCGTTGCGCAGGGCGTCGACGATGCGCTGGCGGGAGACGATGCCGACCAGTTGCGGGCCGCGGACGACGGGAAAATCTTCCTGCAGCGAGTGGACGCAGCGGACCAGCGCGTCGGCCAGCGTGTCGGAGGGCGAGAGCGTGGCGAAGTCGGTGAGCATCACTTCGCGCATGCTGCACGGTGTCGACCACCGACTGGAAGAAGACGCCCTGGTCTTCAATCTGCGCGCCGATCATGATGAAGAAGCCGGCGATGATCAGCCAGTAGTTGTGCAGCAACATGCCGCCGACCATGGCGGCGAGCGCCAGCACCTGGCCGAGGCCGGCGGCGGCGCGGCCGGCGGGAGCGAAGCCGTGCTTGCGGGCGAAGCTGCCGCGGAGCAGGCGGCCGCAGTCGAGCGGATAGGCGGGCAGCAGGTGCAGCAGCGCCCAGGCCGGCCTGCATCCAGACCATGCTGCGCAGCAGCCAGGCGGCGGTGATCAGCGGCTGGTCGAAGAGGTGGACGTCGCCGCTGGCGCCGATGAAGGTGGCGGCCAGCACCAGCGCCGTGGCGAGGTTGGCGAGGGGGCCGGCGAAGCGCGATGGCGAACTGGCCGCTGCCCTGGCTGGCGTTCTCCTGGCTTTCCGGGTTGGCGTAGGCAAAGAGGCCGCCGATGGGCAGCAGCAGGATGGCGCGCAGGCGCAGGCCCAGCCAGGCAGCGACCAGCAGCCGCGCGGTTTCGCGCACGACGACCGCGGCAACAAGCACCAAGAAGAGGCCGAGGCCGCGCCCCAGCCGTCTGCGGCGCTGAGCCCAGGCAGACGAGGGCCAGCAGAGGGAAGAAGGCGTGGACGCGCAATTCGACGCCCATCCAACGGCCCAGCGGGATTGACCAGCCTCGCATGTTTCGATTGTAGAGGGTCGGGCCGGGTGCGCTTCCGGTATGCTGAACTCGCGATGCGCATCATTGCCGGAACGTACCGTTCCCGCACGCTGGGGCTCCGGCCGGGACTGGCCACGCGGCCCACCAGCGACCGGCTGCGGGAGACGCTGTTCAACGTGCTTGCGCCGCGGATTGAGGGCGCGCAGTTTCTGGATTTGTATGCCGGTTCGGGCGCGGTGGGGATTGAGGCGCTGAGCCGGGGCGCGGCGGGCGTGGAGTTTGTGGAGCGGGCTCCGGCGGCGTTGAGTGCGCTGCAGCGAAGAACCTGGAGAAGTTGGGAATCGCGCAGGGTTTCCGGATTCATGCGGGCGGGGGTGGGCGCGGTGCTGCAGGCGGATGAAGGCGGGGACGGTGTTCGATGTGGTGTTTCTCGATCCGCCGTACGATGCGGCGGCGGAGTATGCGGCGACGCTGGGGCTGCTGGGCGGGGATGCCGGCGCGCTGCTGGCGGAGGGCGCGCTGGTGATTGCGGAGCATCGGAAGAAAGAGCGGCTGGAAGAGAGGTACGGGGCGCTGGTGCGGACGCGGCTGCTGGTGCAGGGGGATGCGGGGTTGAGTTTCTATGGGGTGCAGCCGAGCGAGCGAGTCAGCATTTGAGGTGGGAGTGTGGTGAGAGAGTTGATTGAAGGGATGAAGATGCGATTGAGATTGATGTTGGGTTTTGTGCTGGCTTGCGCGGCGGGAATGCAGGCGCAGACGGTTGCGCCCTGGCAGATTGGGCCGTTTACACGGCCGGCGAGCGGGAATCCGGTGATTACGCCGCGGGCGGAGTCTACTTTTACTGACCCCATATTGAAAGCGCCGGCGCACTGGGAAGCGCTGCATACGTTCAATCCAGCGGCGATTGTGCGGGATGGAAAGATTTATGTGCTGTATCGGGCGGAAGACGACTCGGGGGCGATGGAGATTGGCGGGCACACTTCGCGGCTGGGGCTGGCGGAGAGCGACGACGGCATTCACTTTACGCGGCGAGAGGCTCCGGTGTTTTATCCGGCGAAGGATAGCCAGCAGGCGCGCGAGTGGCCGGGCGGCGTGGAAGATCCGCGGATTGTGGAGCGGGAAGACGGGACCTACGTGCTGACGTATACGCAGTGGAACCGCAAGACGTACTCGGTGGGGATTGCGACGTCGCGCGACCTGACGCACTGGACCAAGCATGGGCCGGCGTTTCTGACAGCGGCGGGCGGCAAGTACGCGGATCTGAGGTACAAGTCGGCGGGGATTGTGACGCGCCTGGACGCGGCCAAGGGGCGGTTGATTGCGGCGAAGATCGACGGCAAGTACTGGATGTACTGGGGCGAGGGGGCGATCCGCCTGGCGACGTCGGCGGACCTGATTCACTGGGCCCCGGTGGAAGACGCGCAGGGCAATCCGATTGAGTTGCTGCGGCCGCGCGCGGGGCATTTCGACAGCAGCTTTCCGGAGACAGGGCCGCCGCCGGTGCTTACCGACGCGGGGATCGTGGTGCTCTACAACGGCAAGAATGCTGCGGATGGGGGCGATCCGGATTTGGGGCCGGATGCGTACGCGGCGGGCGAAGCGCTGTTCGATGCGAAAGATCCGGCGCACCTGCTGAGGCAGACGGAGCATCCGGACCTGAAGCCGGAGCTGCCGTACGAGAAGACCGGGCAGTATGTTGCGGGAACCACGTTTGCCGAAGGGCTGGTGTACTTTCACGACGAGTGGTTTCTCTACTACGGCTGCGCGGACTCGCTGGTGGGCGTGGCTACGGCGCCGATGGCTCCGTTTGCGGGCGTGCCGGCCTTCTACTTGAAGAACAACGACACGGTGGTGTTTTACGGGGACAGCATTACCGAGCAGAACTACTACAACCAGTACGTCGAGTACTACACGGCGACACGGTTTCCGGGAATGCGAGTGCATTTCTACGGCGCAGGTGTAGGCGGCGACCGGGTGACGGGAGGGCGCGGCGGGCCGATTGACGAGCGGCTGGCGCGGGACGTGTTCCCTCTGAAGCCGACGGTGGTCGCGGTGATGCTGGGGATGAACGACGGGAGTTATCAACCCACCACGGAGGCGATCGAGAGCACGTATACCAAGGGCTTTGAGCATCTGCTGGCATCGATTCACGAGCACGATCCTCAGGCGCGAATCACGCTGCTGGGGCCGTCGCCGTTTGACGATGTAACGCGGCCTGCCCAGTTTGCAGGGGGTTATAACGGCGTGATGGAGCATTATGCCGATCTGGACCGCGGGCTTGCGGTCAAGATTGGCGGAACGTTCATCAATCTGAACCCGGCGGTGGTGGCGATGGTGGAGAAGGCGCAGGCTCTCGATCCGCAGGTGGCGAAGCTGCTGCTGCCGGACCGCGTGCATCCGGAGGCGATTGTGCACTGGGTGATGGCGGAGGCGGTGCTGAAGGGATGGAACGCGCCGGCGCTGGTGTCTTCCGTGAGCATCGACGCGCGAGCGGGCAGGGCGACGGATGCGCAGAATGCGACGGTGGAGGGCGTGGAGCGGGACGCAGGTGGTGTGCGCTGGAGCGAGACGGAGAACGCGCTGCCACTGGCTTTCCTGCGCGACAACGAGTTGCAGGCGCTGCTGCTGAAGCTGACGGATATTGAAGAGGCGCTGAACCAGGAACCGCTGCGCGTGACCGGGCTGGATGCGGGAAGTTACACCTTGCAGATTGATGGCAGCGCGGTGGGGACGTTTTCCGCGGAGGAACTGGACAGGGGCATCAACCTAGCGGACTTTGGGACGCCGATGCGGCGGCAATCGCAGGAAGTGAGCTGGCTGGTGCGCGACCGCGACGAGGCGCATTACATTCATCTGCGCATGGCGGTGCGGGGGTTCGATCCCGGGGCTGAGGCGGGCAAGCTGGAGGTGATGGATGGTTTCGAGAACTCGCTGGAGGATGCGATCTACAAGATGGCCGCGTCAAAGACGCATGAGTACAAGGTGAGCGCGGCGGCAGCGAAGCCCTAGAATCCTGTCGCTGAAGCTCCCAGCATGGATCCCGAGGTGCAACTGCGGATCCCTTCGACTACGCTCAGGGCAGGCTTTCGGCTCACCACCCCCAGACTGAAAAACGTCTGGGGGCCCGTTCGCTCAGGTGGTGAGCTTGCCGGCCTTTTCGCTGCGACGGACGGGTGTGTTGGCGCGAGTTTTGGCGGGGGCCAAGGCTGTGTTGTTGGAGATGAGGCCGCCAGGACGGGAGCACTGGCGAGCCATTGCCGGATGGGCCATGCGGAGGCCAGGCCGGCGAGGCCGATCTGATTGAGAAGATTGCGGCGGGATGGAGAGACAAGAGAATCTGCGGACATGATCAACTCCCGGCAAGGGGCAGGAATCCTGGTAGACGCAGGGAGACGGTGCGGGAAACCGGACGGTTGTTTAGGCGACTGCGAGAGGAACTGGCGGGGCCGGCGGGTCAGTGGGCGATGGAGGGGACGGGTGCTCCGCAGTATTCGACGGTGACCACGGTGATGTCGTCTGTCTGGCCGAAGACGCGGGCGGCCTCGGCGATGACCGCGGCGGATGCGCGGCTGAGTTCGCGGGTGCGATCGAATCCAAAGAGCTCGGCAGCGCGGGCGGAGGGTTTTGACTGGGCCTCGACGACGCCGTCGGAGACAAAGGCAAGGCGGTCACCGGGCTTAAGTTGCACGGTGCAGAACTCGTACTCCGTGTCGGCCATGATGCCGAGCGGTAGAGAGCCGGGGATGCCGACTTCTTCGCCGTTGAGGTAGGGCGGCAGATGGCCAGCATTGGCCAGGGTGAGGAAGCCGCCGGCGGTGATGTGCGCGGCGATGCAGGTGGTGAAGCCGCCGTGGGCGCGGCCCATAAGGCGGTCGTTGAGGGAGCGCAGCATGGCGGTAGGGTCAGTATCGTGCGCGGCCTGGGCGCGAATGGCGCCTACCAGGACGGAGACCAGCATGGCGGCGGGCAGACCCTTGCCGCTGACGTCGCCCACCACGATCAGCGTGCCGCAGCGGTTGTCGCTGATCTGCTGGAAGAAGTCGCCGCCCACCTGCTCGGCGGGCTGGTAGATGCACTCTACGTTGAATCCGGGGCACTGATCCTGCTGGTCGGGGAGCAGCACCTGCTGAATTTGGCGGGCGGCCTCGAATTCGCCGGCCAGCCAGACCTCGCGGCGGCGGGCGCGGGTGAAGCGCAGGATGAGGAAGACGCACATGGCCAGCAGGAAGACCAGGTGGAGCAGTACGCCGGGGCGCATGGTGAAGGGAGGAATCGAGAGGGGTACGTCGAGGATGCGCGGCACCCGGCTCAAGCCCACCTGGGCGAGGACGATGGCGACGTTATCGGCAACGTAGAAGCCGACGTCGAGGAGGGTGGGGATGATCAACAATTGGGCGTCGAGGTTGCCGGCAAGGGCGCGTTTGCCGAGGAGCCAGAAGATCCACAGACAGGCGGGCAGCAACAGGACCAACTGGATGATTGCGCCGGTCCCTGCCGAGGTCCAGCCCGGCCAGTAAAAAATGTTGGGAAATGGGCTGAGGACAACGAGAACGAGGAAGATGCGGCCTGTGATTCCGGCTCGGGCGTTGAGCACCTTGGCAAAGAAGCAGAAGGCCGCGAAGATGCTCAGGGCCGCCAGCGTTCCATCGAAGAGATCGAAGACCGGGACGGGCGGGAATGCGTAGATCTCCTTGGAGACGTTGAGGGCGCTGTCGGTCGCCTGGGCCAGCAGCATCAGCGCAAACCACAGGTACTCGAGCTCAGCTTTGCGGATGAGGAAGAGACAGAGGATGGCCAGGCCGACCAGCCCGGCGGCGATCGAGTAGGCGTAGTAGTCGACGAAGCGGACGTTGCGCGCCACCTGCTCGCGGGCCATTTCCAGGTCGACCAGCGAGCGGCTGCCGACCAGATTACCGCCGCTATACGGGCCACCGCCCATGTAGCTCGCCCAGATGGGCGAGTGCCACACGCGGATGGCGACCTGGATTGTGCGCGGGGTGGAGCTTTCGGCCGGCGTCAATGGAAAAGCCTGGTGACTGAAGCGGGTGTTGGGAAAGATGGTTGGGGGCATGTAGCCGGATCGGCCGATGAGCCTGCCGTCGACAAAGACCTGAAAGGAGGTGACGATGGGGGCGAGCATCAGGGAGGTGGCTTCGCCGCCGGGCGGGACGTTGACGGAGAACCGGTACCAGCCGTAGCCGCTCATGCCCGGGTAGCCCTGGACGGACCAGGAGCGGTTGCTTTGAAGCAGGGGCCAGGCGGAGTCGTCGAAGGCGGGCTGGGCCCAGAGGAACTGGTGGGGATTGGCGGGGTCGGTGGGCGAGTCGCCGGCGTGGAAGTGCCAATTGCCGTCGAGGGAGACCAGCGGCTCGCGGTCGCGGTCCAGGTCAAACGACTGCGCGGGCAGCCAGGCCGCGCAGGCCAGGGCAACCACCACAAACACGGCCAACCGTCGAAGACAGGAACCAAAGCGCATAGGCAGGAGGCCCGAAAGGAGCAGGCGAAGCGTGGTTTGATGCTAACGCAGCGGAGACAAATTACGAAACGGAATGTGGGGAGCGGGCGGCGGGCGGTTCGCGGTAGAGTGTTGTGCATGAAGATATTGGGCTTGGTTGTGGCGGCGGGCGTGCTGGCGGTGGCGATGGGCGGAGGGGTGCGTGCTGGCGGGCAGACGGCCGCGAGTGGCGAAAAGGCGGCTGCGACGCCGCAGTTGGTGCTTCTGGATACGGATATCGGAGACGATATCGACGACGCGTTTGCTCTGGCGCTGGTGCTAAAGACCCCGGAGATTCAGTTGCTGGGGATTACGACGGCATTCGGGGATACGGAGTTGCGGGCGCGGCTGGTGGATCGCTATCTGGGATCGCTGGGAAGGAGCATTCCAGTGGCCGCGGGAATTCCGACTCCCGCCAACAACGTCTTCACGCAGCGCGTCTACGCCGAGCATGGCTTGAAGGGAAGGCACAGAGATGGGGTCGAGTTTCTTCTGGATCAGATCAAGGCGCATCCCGGCGAGATCACGCTGATCGCCATTGGGCCGCTCAACAATATCGAGACGGCGATCAAGAGAGATCCGGAGACGTTTCGCAAGCTCAAGCGGGTGGTGATGATGGGTGGCAGCATTTATCGCGGTTATGACGGGCAAAACGGCGAACGGCGGCCACCGGATGCGGAGTGGAACATCAGCCGCGACCCGGCCGGACTGCGGGCGCTGCTGGCGTCGCGGCGTGCCGGTGTTCATGATGCCGCTGGATTCGACGCAGATCCACCTGGAGACGAAGGAGCGGGAGGAGATTTTTGCGCATGGATCGCCGCTGACCGACCAGTTGACGCTGCTATATCACCAGTGGAAGGCGGGGACGGAGGGGCACCCGGACGCGCCGACGCTGTTCGATCCGGTGGCGGTGACCTATGCGATTCGGCCGGACCTTTGCCCGGCCACGCCGATGCGGATTGAGGTTGACGACAAGGGTTTTACGCGGCCGGTGGAAGGCGCGCCGAATGCGCAGGTCTGCCTGAAGTCGGATGAGAAGGGGTTTCTGGAGCTGCTGCTGGAGCGACTGACAAAATAGAATTTTGAGCGCGCGGGGGCCTGAGATCCTGTGCATGGAGCAGGCGATTTGCGGTGAAAGAGCCTGGATTTCCAGCGGCGAATCAGCAGAGGTGTGCGCCAAGTCACTTCCAACTCCATTGACAGTACCGGAAAGTAGGGTAAAAATGGCGGGTCGAGGAAATTCAAACCGTTTTGTGCGGTCTATGGAGGGAAAGTGAAGAACATGTGGGATGTGAGGAATGCTGGGAGTCGCGGCGCTATTGGGCGCGGCGTTGCTGTTTACCGGCTGCAAGTCGGCTCCGGATTTGACGCCGGCCCAGGCGCAGGCGCTGATCCAGGCCAAGTACGATGCCAGAGCCCGGCGATGGGGGCGGCAATCACGGTCGACGACCAGGGCATGATGCAGGGCGCGACGGCGAAGTACTGGGAGCGGACCAAGGTCTATCCGAACAAGTACTGGGCGGACTTCACAGCTGACCCCGGACGGCAAGAAGGCGGTGACGCTGACGGGCGGCGGGGACGTGATCCAGTGGCGTCCGGAAAGCGCTGACGACAAGAACTTTACGGTGGTTGTGACCACGGTGGCGACCAACCACCTGAAGGCGCGGGACGTGAAGGATCCTCAGGACGAATGTGGGCGGGACCAAGAGCGTCGATTTACACCGAAGCGGTGAGTCTGGACGGGGTGCCCGCGCCGCTGCAGGACATCGCCCACAACCCCGGCAACAAGCTGAGCAGCAAGAAGACGGCGACGTTTGCCGCTGAACAATGGGGCCTGGACGCTGCAATCGATTAACGTAGATTTCGCAAAAATCAACGGGGTGGGAGTCGAATTCGTTGACCCCGCCCCGGTTTCTTGCTATTGTAAGAAGGTTCCGCAAGAACGCGCTCCGTCCGTGTGTCTTAACGATGGGAGCGTAGGGGCAGGCCCGGTCCGGCGGTAAATGGTCAGGGTTGCAATCCAAGGCCAGGTGCAGTCAGGCCGGCCAGACAAGTCCCGGAATGGCTCTCTTCTTGCGAAGGGCAGGGGCAATATCGCATACGGTGCCCGCGCGTTCTCCACCTTGGAGGGCTATGCGGGCCGGAACCGCGAAACGGAGTTGGCTTTCCCTGGAGATCTGAGGAGAAACGCCCGGCCACCGTCCCGGTTCTCGTCTGAGATTGGAACGAAGGCAGACGCGAAGCAGCAACGATAGGGCTTCTGTGCGTTTGCGCGGCGAGAATGCCGTGCAGAGCCAGAACGGCCCGAAGGGTCTGCGCGCGGCTGATGAGATTTGGGAAGCAGCACGGTTTTGGTGGTAAGGAGTTTTGGTTTGCCTACTTTTAATCAGCTTGTCCGCAAGGGGCGCACGGCCCCCCGTTACAAGACGGCGTCGCCGGCCTTGCAGGCCTCGCCGCAGCGGCGCGGTGTTTGCACCCGCGTGTACACACAGACCCCCAAGAAGCCGAACTCGGCGCTGCGCAAGGTGGCCCGCGTGCGGCTGACCAACGGGATCGAGGTCACGACCTATATCCCCGGCATCGGCCACAACCTGCAGGAGCACTCGATTGTGCTGATCCGCGGCGGCCGTGTGAAGGATCTTCCCGGCGTCCGCTATCACGTGGTGCGCGGCACGCTGGATTCGGTGGGCGTGGCCAACCGCAAGCAGAGCCGGTCGAAGTATGGAGCCAAGCGCGCCAAGGGCGGCGCGGCGCCGGCGAAGAAGAAGTAAGCCAGAGATCAGGGATCAGCAAAGACTGACCACTGAAACTGAAAACTGGCTGACTGAATTTACGGTTCCGGGACGGTGTATTGGGACCCGGACTAGGGCAGCAGAAGCAGCGCGCGAGCGCGGAAGGTTTTGAGGACTATGCCAAGAAAAGGGCACATTGCGAAGCGGGAAGTGGCGCCGGATCCGGTTTACGGGTCGACGCTGGTCACCAAGTTTGTGAACTCGATGATGTGGGGCGGCAAGAAGTCGACCGCCCAGGGCATCTTCTACCAGGCGATGAAGAACCTGGAAGAAAAGGGCGGCGGCGACGACGCGCTGAAGCTCTTCAAGAAGGCGGTCGAGAACTGCAAGCCGCTGCTGGAAGTGAAGACCCGCCGCGTGGGCGGCGCCAACTACCAGGTGCCGATCGAAGTGAATCCCGACCGGCGCACCTCGCTGGCCATTCGCTGGCTGATCACCTACGGCCGCAACCGCGGCGAAAAGGGCATGATCGACAAGCTGAGCAACGAGCTGCTGGACGCGGCCAACGGGCGCGGCGCGGCCATGAAGAAGAAGGAAGACGTGCACCGCATGGCCGAGGCCAACAAGGCCTTTGCTCACTACCGCTGGTAAAGCAGCTGTCAGCTATCAGCTTCTAGCTTTTAGCTGATCTTGGAGCGGATGTAGATTTGGGGTCGCAGACGCGGCTCCGTAGCAAAGCGAACTAGAAGCTAGAAGCTAGCGGCTAGAAGCTGATTTTAACCGCGGGCCAAGCGCCCGCAAGGAAAAATGCCGTGGCTCGCACCATACCTCTGAATCGTTGCCGGAACATCGGAATCATGGCGCACATCGACGCCGGAAAGACGACAGCGACAGAGCGCATCCTGTTCTATACGGGCATCACGCACCGCATCGGCGAAGTGCATGAAGGCACTGCGACCATGGACTACATGGAGCAGGAGCAGGAGCGCGGCATCACGATCACTTCCGCCGCCACCACCTGCATGTGGAAAGACGTCCGCATCAATATCATCGATACGCCCGGCCACGTGGACTTTACCGCCGAGGTGGAGCGCTGCCTGCGCGTGCTCGACGGCGCGGTTGCGGTGTTCGACTCTGTCAGCGGCGTGCAGCCGCAGACCGAGACCGTGTGGCGGCAGGGCGACAAGTACAAGGTTCCGCGCATCTGCTTCGTGAACAAGATGGACAAGAACGGCGCGGACTTCGAGCACGTTCTGGAGACCATCCGCAAGCGCCTGGGCGCGCGGCCGGTGGCGCTGCAGATTCCCATCGGCGCCGAAGCCAACTTCAAGGGCGTCATCGATCTGATCGAGATGAAGGCGATTCTCTGGCACGACGAGACCATGGGCGCCGAGTACTCCGTCGAAGAGATTCCCGCCAATCTGCTGAAGAAGGCCGAGGCCTTCCGCCTGCAGTTGATTGAAGTCATCGCCGAGACCGACGATGTGCTGCTGGAGAAGTTTCTCGAAGGCGAGACGCCGACCATTGCCGAGCTGAAGGCCGGCATTCGCCAGGCCACCATCGATCTGAAGGTCTTCCCGGTGATCTGCGGAAGCGGCATTCAAGAACAAGGGCGTGCAGACGCTGCTCGACGCGGTGGTCGATTATCTGCCCAGCCCGCTCGACAAGCCTCCGGTGGAGGGCATCGATCCTCACATCATTCGAGCATGATCGTGATCCGCAAGCCGGACGACAGCGAGCCGCTTTCGGCGCTGGCCTTCAAGATCATCAACGATCCGTTCGGCAAGCTCTGCTTTATCCGCGTCTATTCGGGCTCGCTGAAGACCGGCGACACGATTCTCAATCCGCGCACCGGCAAGACCGATCGCGTGGGCCGCCTGGTGAAGATGCACGCCAACAAGCGCGAAGACATCACCGAGATTCTGTGCCGGCGACATCTGCGCCTGCGTGGGCCTGAAGGAACTGAAGACCGGCGACACGCTCTGCGCTCCGCATCACCCGATTGCGCTTGGCGCGATCACCTTCCCGGAGACGGTGATCTCGGTGGCCATCGAGCCCAAGACCAAGGCCGACCAGGAGAAGATGGGCGTGGCGCTGTCGCGGCTGGCCGACGAGGACCCCACCTTCAAGGTGCGCACCGACGAAGAATCGGGCCAGACGATCATCAGCGGCATGGGCGAGTTGCACCTGGAGATTCTTGTCGACCGCATGAAGCGCGAGCACAAGGTCGAAGCCAATGTGGGCGAGCCCAAGGTGGCCTTCCGCGAGACCATTCGCAAGTCGGCCGAGGCCGAGGGCAAGTACATTCGCCAGACCGGCGGCTCGGGCAACTACGGCCATTGCAAGCTGCGCATCGAGCCCAACGACGCCGGGCGCGGGCTACGAGTTCATCAACGCCATCAAGAGCGGCTCGGTGCCCAAGGAATACATCAAGCCCATCGATCAGGGCGTGCAGGGCGCAATCGAGCTGGGCATCCTGGCCGGCTATCCGCTGGTGGACATCAAGGTGACCCTGTTCGACGGCAGCTACCACGAAGTGGACTCGAACGAAATGGCCTTCAAGTTTGCCGGCTCGATCGCCTTCAAGGAAGCCGCGCGCAAGGCGTCGCCGGTGCTGCTGGAGCCGGTGATGGCGGTCGAAGTCACGGTGCCCGAGGAGCACATGGGCGTGATCATCGGCGACATCAACTCGCGCCGCGGCCGCATTGAGGGCATGGAGCACGTGGGCGGATCGCAGGTGATCAAGGCGATTGTGCCGCTGAAGGAAATGTTCGGCTACGTGAACGACATTCGTTCGTCCACGCAGGGCCGGGCGTCGTATTCAATGCAGTTTGCGCGCTACGAAGAGGCGCCGCGCATGATTGCCGATGAGATTATCGGCCGGGCGCAGGGAAGTAGGCAGTGGCAGTGCAGTACGGTAGTGTCACTGGACTGAGCTGAACTGAACTGAGTTTTGGGGCTGGAGCCGGATGGCCGGCGCCCCGGGTAAGAAACGGGCAGTACAAGCTACGAAAGGGATGCAGGGACTTTTATGGCGAAGGAAAAATTTGATCGTTCGAAGCCGCACGTGAACGTGGGAACGATCGGGCACATCGATCACGGCAAGACGACGTTGACGGCGGCGATCACCAAGGTATTGCAGAAGCACAACCCGAAGAACACGTTCCGTTCGTTCGACTCGATCGACAACGCCCCGGAAGAGCGGGAGCGCGGCATCACCATCGCCACGGCGCACGTGGAGTACGAGACGGCCAAGCGCCACTACGCGCACGTCGACTGCCCTGGGCACGCCGACTACATCAAGAACATGATCACCGGCGCGGCGCAGATGGACGGGGCGATTCTGGTGGTTGCGGCGACCGACGGCCCGATGCCGCAGACCAAGGAGCACGTGCTGCTGGCCCGCCAGGTGGGCGTTCCCTGCATCGTGGTGTTCCTGAACAAGTGCGACGCGGTTGAAGACGAAGAGCTGACCGACCTGGTGGAGATGGAAGTGCGCGAGCTTCTGTCGAAGTACCAGTTCCCCGGCGACGACGTTCCGGTGATTCGCGGCTCTGCTTTGGGCGCCTTGAACGGCGAGCCGAAGTGGGAAGCCAAGATCGACGCGCTGATGGATGCGGTGGACACGTATGTTCCGCTGCCGGCGCGCGCGGTCGACCTGCCCTTCCTGATGCCGATCGAAGACATCTTCTCGATCTCCGGCCGCGGCACCGTGGTGACGGGCCGTATCGAGCGCGGCAAGGTGAAGGTGGGCGAGGAAGTGGAGATTGTGGGCTTCCGCGAGACCCGCAAGACGGTCGTCACGGGCGTGGAAATGTTCAAGAAGCAGCTGGACGAAGGCCTGGCGGGCGACAACGCCGGACTTCTTCTGCGCGGCATTCCCAAGGAAGACGTGGAGCGCGGCATGGTGTTGGCGAAGACCGGCCTCGATCACGCCGCACACGAACTTCAAGGGCGAGGTTTACGTGTTGTCGAAGGAAGAAGGCGGCCGTCATACGCCGTTCTTCAAGGGCTATCGTCCGCAGTTCTACTTCCGCACGACGGACGTGACGGGGGTTGCGGAGTTGCCGGCGGGCGTGGAGATGGTGATGCCGGGCGACAACGTGCAGCTGGCGGTGGAGCTGATTACGCCGGTTGCGTTGGAAAAGGGCCTGCGGTTTGCCATCCGCGAAGGCGGACGCACGGTAGGCGCCGGCACGGTGTCGGAGATTACGAAGTAAGTTGTCAGTGAACAGTTGTCAGTTGTCAGCAATGCGGCTTTTGAACTGACAACTGAGAACTGACAACTGAGCAACTGGAAGGAGACAAGCATGGTAGGTCAGAGAATTCGCATCCGGTTGAAGGCATACGATTATCGCGTGCTGGACACCTCGACCGGCGAGATTGTGGAGACGGCCAAGCGCACCGGGGCAACGGTGGCCGGCCCGATTCCCTTGCCGACGATCAAGAACAAGTATTGCGTGCTGCGTTCGCCGCACGTGGACAAGAAATCGCGCGAAGCCTTTGAGATCCGCACGCACAAGCGGCTGATCGACATTCTTGAGCCGACGCAGCAGACGGTGGACGCGCTGATGAAGCTCGACCTGCCGGCCGGCGTCGATGTTGAGATCAAGGCGTTTGAGAAATAGCTTTTAGCTGCTAGCTTCTAGCCTCCAGCTGGGGCGTGCAGCGACGGGACGAATCAACTGCTTGGCGGCGCCAAGCATAAAGAGCCAAAAGCTAGCAGCTAGCGGCTCATCAAGCATTCCGGCAGTGCGATGACATTCAACATCGCATGATGAGGTGAGGACGACATGGCAGTTACAGGGATTCTGGGAAAAAAGATCGGCATGACGCAGGTCTTCGACGAAAAGGGCGATGTGCACCCCATTACGGTGTTGCAGGCGGGCCCCTGCGTGATTACGCAACTGAAGACGCTGGCACACGATGGCTACGAGGCGGCACAGATTGGCCTGGTCGAGTTTGTGAAGAACAAGAACGTGACCAAGCCGCAGGCCGGCCACTTCGCCAAGACCGAAGCGCCACCTGTCAAGGTCATCAAGGAAGTGTCTCTGGAGGTGGACGCTGAGGGGGTGGTCGCGACCAAGGCGGGGGACCGGGTTTTGGTGGACATCTTCTCTGAGGCCAAGTTTGTGGACGTGATCGGCACCTCCAAGGGCCGCGGCTTTGCCGGCGTGGTTCGGCGGCACGGTTTCGCCGGCGGTCCCAAGTCGCACGGACACATGTTCCAGGTGCAGGGTTCGATCGGCGCTTCCAGCTTTCCGTCGCGCGTGTTTCCCGGCCAGCGCATGCCCGGGCACATGGGCGACAAGCAGATTACGGTGCGGAATCTGCGCATTCGCGGCATTGACCTGGAAGAGAACCTTCTGATGGTGGAAGGCGCAGTTCCGGGAGCGCGCGAGGGGTACGTGCTGATTTCCAAGGCCAAGACTCCGCCGCGCGAGCGCCGTGGCTTTGCCGGGTCCGGCACGGTGGATCCGTTGAAGGCTTCGAAGAAGGCCGGCGGCAAGAGAAAGTGACGAGCTCTTAGCTGCTAGCTTCCAGCCTCTAGCTTGGTTGAGGTGGAACGGGCAGCGATGGCGCAACGAGGATTTTCAAGCGGGATAGGCGAATGGCTTATTCCTGGCAAGTAAGGGCTAGGAGCTAGAAGCTAGCAGCTAGAAGCTGATTGGATAAGACGATGGCAAACGTGGATGTTTTGAATCTGAAGCGGAGAGAAGGTGGGCTCGATCGAGCTGACGGACGCGCTGTTTGCGCCCGATCAGGTGAACGAGGGCCTGCTGTGGGAGGCGGTGAAGCACTACCGCGCCTCGCTCCGCCAGGGCACGCACAAGACCAAGAGCCGCACCGAAGTTGCCGGTTCCGGCAAGAAGCTGTGGAAGCAGAAGGGCACGGGCCGCGCGCGTATCGGCTCGGTGCGTTCACCGCTCTGGCGCCACGGCTACACGGTGCACGGACCTCAGCCGCGCAGCTACGACTACGCGTTTCCGCGCAAGAAGCTGCTGGGCGCGCTGCGCTCGGCCGTGGCCTCGAAGCTGGCCGACGGCAAGCTGACGGTGGTGGACACGCTGGAACTGAAGGAGCCCAAGACCAAGCTGTATCGGGCGGCTCTGGACAAGCTGAATGTGACGCGTACGGCGCTGCTGGTGGAAAACGGCAAGACGCTGACCCAGGCGCTGCTGCTGGGTGCGCGCAATCTGGCCGGCGTGGAGCTGGTGCTGAACAACGAAGTGCACCCCTACGATCTGCTGCGCTACGAGCGGGCCATCTTCTCCAAGGCCGCCTTCGAGCAACTGATCGAAGTCCTGGTGAAGACGGCCTCAAAACGCAAGACGGATGGGCGCAAGCTGGCCGAAACGGAGGCTGCATAATGCCGACTCTTTATACAGTGATTCGCCGCCCCCTGATTACCGAAAAGGGGCTGAGCGTGAAGGAGACCGAGGGGACGCTGGTGTTCGACGTAGCTCCCGAGGCGACCAAGACGGAAGTGAAGCAGGCGGTTGAGGCACTCTTCAAGGTGAAGGTCTCGGCAGTGCGCACGGCCAATGTGGTGGGCAAGGAACGCCGCCGCGGCAAGTTCGCGGGCTTCCGGCCGGACTGGAAGAAGGCCTATGTGCGGCTGAAGGCCGGCGAGAAGCTGCCCGAGTACGTGAGCAACCTGTAAGAGCAGCTTTTAGCTTCTAGCCTCTAGCTTCTAGCTTGGTTATTGCGGGAAGCTAACTTAAGAGGCGAGGAGTAAGTCACAGAAGTTTGTTTGAGAAGGATGAGCTAGAAGCTAGCAGCTGGAAGCTAACGGCTCATCAAGGACAAAGACGATGCCAATCAAGACATACAGACCGATAACACCGACGTTGCGCTTTCAGACCTCGCTGGTCAACGACGACCTGACGACGGACAAGCCGCACAAGCCGCTGCTGGCAGTGAAGCAGCGCACCGGCGGCCGCCGCAACAAGGGCGACCTGACCATCCGCCACCAGGGCGGCGGACACAAGCAGAAATTGCGCCTGATCGACTTCAAGCGCGACAAGTACGGCGTGCCGGGAAAGGTGGCCACGATCGAGTACGACCCCAACCGGTCCGCTCGCATCGCATTGGTCAACTACGCGGACGGCGAGAAGCGCTACATCCTCCAGCCTGTCGGTCTGAAGGTGGGTTCGACGGTGACCTCGGGCCCGGATGCGGACATCCTGGTGGGGAACGCATTGCCGCTGAAGAACATTCCCGCCGGCACCACGGTGCACGCGATTGAGCTCAGGCCGGGCAAGGGCGCGCAGATGGCGCGTTCGGCCGGAGCGCAGGCGCAGCTGGTGGCCAAAGAGGGCGATTACGCGCTGCTCAAGCTGCCTTCGGGCGAGACCCGCAAGGTGCTGGTGGAGTGCCTGGCGACCATCGGGCAGGTGGGCAACACGGATCACGAGAATGTGTCGATCGGCAAGGCGGGCCGCAACCGCTGGCTGGGAATTCGTCCCGCCAACCGCGGGGTGGTAATGAACCCGGTGGATCACCCGCACGGCGGCGGCGAGGGCAAGACCTCGGGCGGCCGTCATCCGGTGACGCCGTGGGGCCAGCCCACACGCGGCTACAAGACACGCAACAACAAGCGGACCGATGCATTCATCGTCAGCCGCCGGGCGAAGTAGGAAAGGCCAGCTTCTAGCTTCTAGCTTCCAGCTACTAGCTAAGAACGCGGCAAACGAAGATTTGAGGCAATAGCTAAGCAGTTAGTTTGAGCAGGAAAAGGCTAACAGCTAGAAGCTAGAAGCTAGGAGCTGATTTTATGGCACGTTCGACAAAGAAGGGCCCGTTTGTGGATGCGCACCTCACGGTGAAGATCGAGGTGTTGAACCAGGCGAACGATAAGAAGGTTGTGAAGACCTGGTCGCGCCGTTCGACGATCTTCCCCGAGTTTGTGGGGCACACGATCGCCGTCCACAACGGCAAGAAGTTTGTTCCGGTGTACGTGACCGAGAACATGGTGGGACACAAGCTGGGCGAGTTCGCTCCGACGCGCACCTTCAAGGGGCACACCGGGGGATCGAAGTCGGCGGAAGCCGGCGCCAAGCCGCGGTAAGGCAGCTTTCAGCCATCAGCTTCCAGCTTTCAGCTGGGCTGAGGCGGAGCCGGCAGACGAGGCAAAGTGAGATTTGCTTGACGCCGCGAACGAGAAGCGGTGTTTCAGCAAGAGAAAAAGCTAGAAGCTAGAAGCTAGCGGCTAGTAGCTGATTTGAGGACAGACCAATGGCTGTAGTCGAGACAACAAGGGAATTTCGGGCCGAAGCCAGGTTCCAGCGCGTATCGCCGCAAAAGGCGCGGCTGGTGCTTGACCTGATCAAGGGCCGGGGGGTTGAAGAGGCGCTGACGACGGCGGCCTTCACCAAGAAGCGCATCGCCCCGGTGATCCACAAGCTGTTGACCTCCGCGGTGGACAACGCGAAGTACCTGGCCGGGGAACAGGGCCTGGATCTGGACGTGGACAACCTGTATGTGAAGCAGGCTCTGGCCAACGAAGGACCGCGCATGAAGCGCATCCGTCCGGCTCCCATGGGACGGGCCTACCGCTACCAGCGCCGGCTGACGCACATTGTGCTGTCGGTGGCCGAGCGTGACGGCGGCGCCGGTTTGGTAACCAAGGTTGAAGAGCCGAAGGCTGCCGCGAAGGCGACCAAGGGCAAGAGCGTGTCGGCAAAGACGGCAGCCAAGTCGGCGCCGGCTGCAAAGAAAAAGGCCAGCAAGAAGGCCTAAAGGTTTTTGAGAGGAAGCAATATGGGACAGAAAGTCCATCCTTACGGATTCCGGCTGGGAGTGAACAAGCCGTGGCGTTCGCGCTGGTTCTCGGAGCGCGACTATGACAAGCTCCTGGTTGAGGACGTGAAGCTGAAGGCTGAGCTGCGCGAGAAGCTCAAGGCCGCGGGCGTGAGCTCGGTGGAGATTGAACGTCCGGGCAACAAGCTGCGCTTTTTGATCCGCACCGCCCGGCCGGGCATCGTGATTGGCCGCAAGGGCGCGGAGATTGAGAAGCTCAAGACGGAGCTCGGCAAGCGCACCAGCCGTGATGTGTTCATCGACATCATCGAGGTGAACAAGCCGGAGCTGGACGCACAGCTGGTGTCGGAGAACATTGCTCTGCAGCTGGAGAAGCGCGTGAGCTTCCGCCGCGCCATGCGCAAGAGCGTGGACTCGGCACTGCGTTTCGGCTGCAAGGGCATCAAGGTGCGCGTCTCGGGCCGCTTGAACGGCAATGAAATCGCGCGGTCTGAATGGTACCTGCAGGGCCGTTTGCCGCTGCACACGCTGCGCGCCGATATCGATTACGGGTTTACCGAGGCGCATACGACCTATGGCGTGATCGGCGTGAAGACCTGGATCTACCGCGGCGACATTTACGAGCAGAAGCGCCGTCAGGCGCCGGTGGTGGGGACGAGTGTGTTCTAGAAGCAGCTTTTAGCTTCTAGCCTCTAGCTTCTAGCTAGTTGGGTGGGAACTTGGGCTGCGCGGGAAAAGGTTTGAAGCTAGCGGCTAGAAGCTAGCAGCTAGAAGCTGGTTTTCGAGGATTTTCTTTATGTTGATGCCAAAGAAGGTGAAGTTCCGCAAGCAGCAGAAGGGCAAGCGCCGCGGCAAGGCGTGGCGCGGGTCCTCGCTGTCGTTCGGTGAGTACGGGTTGAAGGTGCTGGAGTGCGGTTACATTACCGACCGGCAGATTGAAGCCAGCCGTATCGCCATGACCCGCTTTATCAAGCGCGGCGGCAAGATCTGGCTGCGCCTGTTCCCGGACAAGCCGATCACCAAGAAGCCGGCCGAAGTGAGAATGGGTTCGGGCAAAGGCGCTCTGGATCACTGGGTCGCCGTGGTGCGGCCGGGCAAGATCCTGTTCGAGATGGAAGGCGTGGCTCCGGAGATTGCCCAGGAAGCCATGCGTCTGGCGTCGAACAAGCTGCCGTTGAAGACCAAGTTCGTGATGCGCCCCGGCGCGGAGAAGGTAGTGGCCGCGGCCAAGTAGAAATGCAGCTTTTAGCTGCCAGCCTCCAGCTTCCAGCTCTTCGCGTTGATTCGAAGGGTTATGAAAAGCGGGGGCTAGGAGCTAGCAGCTAGAAGCTAGGAGCTAAGAAGATGGAACTGGAAAAGATTCGTAACTTGAGCGACGAAGAACTGGTGCACCAGGAGAAGACGACCTCCGAGCAGCTTTTCCGGCTTCGCTTTCAGGTCTCGCTGGGGCAGAACGACGGAGTGAAGAAGCTCCGCCAGCTGCGCAAGGAGATCGCACAGATCAAGACCGTGGCCAAGGAGCGCCAGCTGGGCATCCGCGGCGCGAGCAAAGACACGGTCCAGGACGTTGCAGGGGAAGTTTCCACTGCAGCGGACAGCAAGAAGGGAGCCCGCTAAATGACGGCGACTCAAGAGGCAGTGCAGGCGCCGGCGACAACAGGCGCGCGGCGTAACGAGAAGGTTGGCCAGGTGGTTTCGACCAAGATGCAGAAGACCATTGTGGTCGAGGTCGAGATGCGCAAGGCTCACCCGAAGTACAAGCGGATTGTGCGTTCGACCAAGAAGTTCTACGCCCACGACGAGCAGAGCTCGGCGCGGACAGGGGACGTGGTTCGCATCCGCGAGACCCGGCCGCTGAGCAAGCTGAAGCGGTGGTCGCTGGAAGAGATTGTTCGGCGTTCGTCGCTGGGCCAGATTGAAGACGCGGCACAGGCCAGCACGGCGGCCGCGAAGTAAGGCACCGAGCTTCTAGCTTCTAGCCGCTAGCTTTTAGCTGGTTTGTCGGGAAGTCAGGTTGCTTTGAAAACGGCGAAAGCTAAGGGCTAGCAGCTAGCAGCTAAAAGCTGGAAGCTGGCGAGGAGAAGAACCCATGGCAGTGCAAATGAGAACCATGCTGGCGGTGGCCGATAACTCCGGCGCGCGCAAGCTGCAAGTGATTCTGCCCCTGGGCGGCGGACTCGGCAAGAAGGCCGGTCTGGGCGACATTGTGACCGCCGCGGTGAAGGAAGCTTCGCCGGATGGAACCATCAAGAAGGGCAAGGTGGTGAAGGCGGTGATTGTCCGCACCCGCAAGGAGTATCGCCGGCGCGACGGCACCTATATCCGCTTTGACGAGAATGCGGCTGTGGTGATCGACGATGCGCACGAGCCGGTGGGCACGCGCGTCTTCGGGCCGGTAGCCCGCGAACTGCGCGAGAAGAAGTTTTTGAAGATTGTTTCGCTGGCC
>CAVZNB010000013.1:0-155822 GCA_963776535.1 uncultured Acidobacteriaceae bacterium
TACATTCGTGAATGAGTCACCGGAGCCCATGGTGTATCTGAGCTTTTTCCAGGCGGGGTACGAGACTATCGTGCAGGTGAAGACCGAGGGAAATCCCCTCGACCTGGCGCCAGCGGTGCAAAACGTCATCCACGAAATCGATACACGGCTGCCGGTTTTCGATGTGCGTCCCATGCGGGAGAGTACCCAGATGGCGAGCAGTTTCGCCGTCATACAGAGCGCCCTGGCGGGAATGTTCGCGCTGATCGGGCTGGTTCTTGCGGTAACCGGGATCTACGGAGTCGTGGCCTATCGAACCCAAATGCGAACCCACGAGATCGGAATACGAATGGCGTTAGGTGCTTCACGTGTGGACGTGCTGCGGCTCGTGCTGTTGCAGGGATTATGGCTCACAGGCATCGGGCTGGCGCTAGGATTGGCGTTTGCGTTGGGACTGACACGTCTTATCGCCCGGCTGTTGTACGGAATCGGAGCCAACGATCCCATCACCGTCGTTTCCGTCGTCATGCTCCTGGGAGCAATGTCCTTGCTAGCATGCTATCTTCCCGCACATCGAGCGATGCGCCGAAACCCCGTGACCGCGATTCGCGAACTGTAAGCTGCAGTTCGGACTCGACCCGAATTGCGCGAATTCGGCGTGTGCGCGGCCTCCAATTGATTGGCGAGAAGGGCAACCGGATTTCACAGGCCAGAGACCAATCTCCGCCCAGTGGGTCTTCATTGTGCGTTGACGCGAACAGGGCAAAGCACTCATTGAGCGTCGGTTGCACGCAATTCTCGGTGGTGTCCTAATTTGGTTTTAGGGCTATGTCTCGCTGCTGTACTCGCCTATGTGCTCCATTCCGTCGAGGCCAACCATAAACGCCTCATCGGTGTGCACTTCATCGGAGAATGCGCGATACGTCAACTTTACGCGAAAACATATGTCAGCCAGGGCGTGACCCATGGCATACCTTTCTTCATCAGTGAGTTTCCGGTGAAGAGGAATGAAGAATCCAGTCGGTTTTCCAACATGAACATTCAACGGGGAATCGGACTTGTCATACTTGGCCCGAGAAGAAAATCTGTGTGGTCGCTCGCCTCTAATGAACTCTATCCAAGTCTCAGCAACGACACCATAGGCGGGGAGTCCCCCGGTATTGGCTATCTTCATGCTCACGAATACCCATTCTCCAGCCATTGCCTCTTTGAAAGTGTCCCTAGTAAAGGTGGATATTTTCAGCCTGGGGCGGAGGGTCTCTCTCTGAATGGCAAGTTGCTCCGAGGCATTTTGAGACGCTTGTCTAGTCGCCATCGTTTGCTCAGCAATGGCAATCATTGTGAGAATGAGCGCCCAAATTGTTATGCCATTTGGCCATCCAAAGAAAAGGTACCCTATCTCCCACCATCTTTCTGCTTTGTTGTCGGACTTTGCGGCGTGGTCTTTGCTGCTTGGGCTATTGTCCGCCGCGACCGCGAGATTATTGTGGCCGCGATCATTGCCGGGATTTTCGGCGTAGTGCTCATGTACAAGGCTTACGAGTACCGAAACGACGAAAAGAGCGGCGAGAAACCCCAAATACTTCTTCATAATTCACTAATTGTACCCCACAAACATCTTGACTTAATATGATTGTTGGGGTACAGTTATTCCAGTGAGGCTTTATGGCGAACGTTCTCAACACGGATAAGCAAATCGCGGTAATCGGCGCACTGGCGGAGGGATCGTCTATCCGTTCAATCGAGCGCATTACCGGCATACACCGCGATACGATCATGCGGCTTGGCGTGAAGGTCGGGCAGGGTTGCACCGCGATGATGAACGCCAAGATGCGCAACCTTCCCTGCGCACGGATTGAGCTGGACGAGATTTGGGGATTCGTTGGTAAGAAGGCCCGCACCGTCAAGCAGGACGATGAAAAGGGAGTGGGAGACGTTTGGACGTGGTGCGCGATTGACCCGGAGAACCCGCTACCCGTTACCGTCCTGCACATCGACCCGGCCCTGTCGCCAGCCAAGGCAGTAAGAGCTTTCATAGTTCAGGAGTATGACAATGCCGAAGTCTAAGAAACCCGGACGCCCGCCACTACCCAAGGGAAGCGCAAAGGCAGTCATGCTTCGGGTGCGCATTACGGCAGATGAATTGCGCAGTCTTGAGACGGCAGCGAAAGCCAAGGGGCAAACCAGATCAGAGTTTATTCGCGGCAAACTGCTCGCCGCCGAGGGGGTCTAGGGGAATGAGAATTCAAATTAGGACACTACCCAATTCTCAGGGTCACTCCCCATAACCGCCGCAGCCTCCGGGGATTCGGCATTTCCTCTTCTCCGATCCCGATCCGGCCGCCCGCTACCCCGCCCCCGCCCCGCCCGTCATCTGCCCCAAATGCCACCGCTGATGCGCCAGGTAGTCCTCAACCAAAAACCGCAGCGTCACCGGCGCATCCTCCCCCACCGCGCACTCCGTCTCCAGCCGCTCCTCCGCAATCCGGTCCACCACCGCCGCCAGAATCTCGTGCGCCGCCACCCACGCCTCCTGCGCGTACCGCGGCCCCGCATACCGCCCGTCCGTCCCTGCCCGCACAAACCGCTGCCGGTTGTTGGTCGCCGAGTCCAGCAGGTGCCCCACAATCTGCTTCCGCGTCCACCCGCCCGCGCGCCACGGCACATCCGCCAGCCCCGGATTCAGCCTCAGCAATATCGCCTGCAGATCCCCCAGCTCCTCCCTGAACTCCCGCGCCAGCTGTGTCGGCAATCTTTCACCCTCCCTCATTTTCTTTGCACATAATTATCCCGAGAACGCGCACAATGGAGACAGATTGAAGCAGTCCAACAGACTGCGGGCAAAATCATCCGTGTGCCGCACCGGCAGAATCCTCCGAAACTTCAGCCCCACAGGTTCAATTTTGGGATGCACGTGGAAAGCCCAGGCGCCTTCCGCTGCCTCATCCGCCGCTGACTCGCTGACTCCCTGGTCTGCTCGCCTCGCCGCCCCGCAGCGCATCCCAAAATCGGGGTGGAAGAAGAGAAAGACAACAAGTCAAACTACGGATTTCCTTCCAACCCCATGAAAATAAACGGCTTACACCTAAAAATGCGCCTATCTTATTCATTCTGAATGGCTTGCACACCAAAAGATCCGGACAATCCGCCCTATTTCGCCAAACATTCCCCCCGCTCGGGCGAATCTCTCTTCGCCCGAGCCGGGTCAGCCTTTAGCTTTAGGAATCGCTTCAGTTGCCAGGAATGGCAGCCAGAACCTCGGCGGAGTGAACCTTCGGGTCAACCTTGGTCCACACCTTCACAATCTTCCCATGCGGGTCGATCAGGAAGGTGTTCCGGCTGGCAATCGTCATCGGCCCGTAGTGCCCAAGGGAGCCGTACTCGTCCACCACCTTGTGCTCCGGGTCGGCCAGCAGGCGGAAGGTCAGCCCCTCCTTGGTGCAGAACTGCTTGTGGCTGTCCGGCGTATCCACGCTCACGCCCACAATCACCGCGTTCTTGGCCTCAAACTGCGCCAGGTCGCGCTGGAAGTTGTGCGCCTCAATCGTGCACCCCGGCGTCATGTCCTTGGGGTAGAAGTACAGCACCACCCACTTGCCCTTGAAGCTGTCCAGTGAAATCTGCGAGCCGTCCTGCGACGGAAGCGTAAAGGTGGGAGCAATCTGGCCAACACTGGGCATCGGTTCATCAGCCGCCTCCACAGTGATGTACGTGACCGCAAGCGCAAGTGCGCCGGCCAAGACGAATATGAGTGGCTTTCTCATGGGGACCTCCTGTTCGGTTGGACGGGGAACGGCTGCCGCGGGACTCGGGAAAAGGCAACCACTCTGCAAACCGGCCGCTACGAACTGACAACTGACAACCTCCGTCAGTATCCGCGCGCCGACCCCACAATGGCAATCCCCGCCGCGCTGGCGCGCTCCAGCAGCGCCTGCCGGTCGAACAGCAGCGTCCGCCCCGCCTCCACACTCAGGCAGGTCGCCCCCGCCCGGATCATTGTCTCCACCGTCCGCGTCCCGATCACCGGCACATCGAACCGCATGTCCTGGTTCGGCTTGGCCACCTTCACAATCGTCAGCCGCCGCGCCAGCGTTGACGCATCGCCCTCATCCACGGCCCGCATCAACGCCCCCGCTCGCTCAATCGCCGCGTCCGTGCCCTCCATCGCCTCCACCGCCACGCAAGCCTGAGCCGCTACCACCACCGTCTGCCCGATGTCGAAGGCCGCCACCGCGCGCGCCACCCCCAGCCCGTACTCAATGTTCTTGCGCTCTTCTTCATCCGGCCCTCGGTCGGTCAGCACACCCTCCTCCGCCAGCAGTGGCTCCAGGAACGCCGTCGAGCTGATCAGCTCGATGCCTTCGTCGCCAAGAACCTTCGCCACCGCGCCGAGGAGCATATCGGTGTTGCGGGTGCGCAGGTTCAGCAGCAGTTTCGCCAGCCGCCAATCCGGCCGGATCGACGAGAAGATCTGCTTGTGCTTCACCTGCCCCGCCATCACCGCGCGGGTCACGCCCTCCTTGTGGAAGATCTCGATGAGCCGGGAGAGCTCGCCGAGCGAGAGCCAGTGAACGCTGATCGCCTGGTCAGCGGCGGCGCGCTGATCAATCTCCGCGTCGGTCTCCTCCCGGATGGCCGCGACCGTCACCGCCAACCCCTGCCCCCGTGCCGCGTCAAGCAGCAAAAACGGGAACCGCCCATTGCCGGCGATGAGGCCGAGCTTCATGTCTACTTGATCACCCCGCGCTCGCTGCGCTCAATGAACCCCACCAGCAGCGCCACGTCCTCCCCTTCCAGCTCCCGCATCTTCTCAAGAGCCTGCGTCGTGTTCAGCTTCGACACCAGCAGCAGCCGGAAGGCCTTTTGCAGCGCCTTGATCCGCTCTGGGCTGAATCCCCGCCGCTCCAACCCCACGCTGTTCACGCCGAAGGCCTTGTTCTCCCGCCGCGCGGAGGTCTTTGAGAACGGCAGCACATCCTGGGTCACAATGGTCCCGCCGCCGATAAAAGCGTACCTTCCCACCGTGCAATGCTGATGCACCGGGCTGAATGCGCCCACGGTGGCGAAGTCCTCAATCACCACGTGGCCGGCGAGGGTAGCTGCATTGGCCAGGATAATGTGACTGCCCACCTGGCTGTCGTGACCAATATGAACACTGGCCATCAGCAGGCACCCGGAGCCAAGGCGAGTAATGCCGCCCCCGCCAATCGTGCCGCGGCTGATGGTGACATTCTCGCGGATCGTGTTGTTGTCTCCGATCTCAGTTTCCGTTGGTTCTCCGTGGTACTTCAGGTCCTGAGGAGCGATGCCTACGGCGCAGAAAGGGTGAAAGACGTTGCCGGCGCCGATGCGTGTGCGGCCGTCCAGCACCACGTGAGAGATAAGATGGCAGTTCTCGCCAAGCACCACTTCGGGTCCAATCGTGCAGAACGGGCCGATCGTGCAGGACCCCGGCACAACGGCGCCCGGAGAAATGATCGCGCTGGGATGGATACTCACTCCGCTGGCCCCGGCTCCGGGGCCTCTGCTGCCGGTTCTGCAGCCGCTGGGCGCGGCTCACGCACGCGCGGAACCACCTGGCAGGTCAGTGTTGCCTCACATGCCAGCTTGCCATCGACAAGAGCGCGGCCCTGGATGCGCCCGGCACGGGGGCGGAAGGAGAGAACGTCGACTTCAATACGGACCTGATCGCCGGGCGTCACAGGGCGGCGGAACTTGGCGCGCTCGATGCCCGTGAAGACCACCAGCTTTTTGTCGCGGTCGGCAATCTCAGCCATCATGATCATGCCGCCAGCCTGGGCCATCGCCTCCACAATGAGCACCCCCGGCATGATGGGATAGCCGGGAAAGTGTCCCTGGAAGAAGGGCTCATTGATGGTGACGTTCTTGATCGCCACAATCCGTTTGGTGGGCTCAAACTCCACCACTCGGTCGATCAGCAGGAAGGGATAACGATGGGGAAGGAAACCCAGGATCTCCTGGATGTCGAATGTCATTCTCTAGCTCCAGACAGCAAGCGGGCCTGACCGCTTTGCGCTCGTCTGGATTATAAACAAGGCAAACGGTGGTTGTTCTGAGCTACCCCTCAGGCGATGTCCCAGAGCGGATCGGCCTCATACACACAATGGACATCCTTGAAGCCAAAGCCGCGCTTGCGCGCCGGCCACTCTTCCAGAAACGTCCTGAATTGGTCCGACGGCACTGGCCGCTGAAACAGGTACCCCTGTCCCGCATCGCATCCAATCTCCCGCATGACCTCCATCTCGCCCATCTCCTCAATGCCTTCAGCCACGGTACGAAGCTTAAGCTGGCGCGCCATCGCCACAATCGTCTGGCAAAGCGAGCGCATGCCGGGGGAGTGGTCGATGCCGCGAATAAAACACTGGTCGATCTTCATGGTGTCGAGTGGCAGGTGCTTCAGTACATTGAAGCCGGTGTAGCGTGTGCCGAAGTCGTCGATCGCGATGCGAACTCCGATTTCTTTGAGTTGGCGCATGCGGGCCGTGAAGAGTTCCTCATCCTCAAATGCCAGGGATTCGGTCATCTCCAATTCCAGCTCAGTGCTGCCGATCGGCGTTTCTCCCATGATCGTTTGCACGGAACGCACAAAGCTGTCGGAGCGCACGTTAGCAGCGGAGGCATTCACCGCCATTGAGGGGAGGCTCAGCCCCAGATTGCGCCAACGCTGCATCTGCTCCAGCGCGCCCCTCAAACTCAGGTCGAAGATGCGATGAATCAAATCGGAACGTTCGGCAATCGGGATGAATTCGCCCGGTGTAACGGTTCCCCACTCCGGATGGTTCCAGCGAATGAGCGCCTCCGCCCCGAGAATCTCCCCGGTCGTGAGCGCAACTTTGGGTTGATATGCCAGCGTGAACTGGCCTTGGTCGAGCCCCTTGCGCATCTCCACTTCGAGCACATGGTCGCGCACAATGAGGCTGTTCATCCCCGCATGGAAGGCGATGACCGTCTGGCTCTTGACATGACCGGCCCGCATAGCCGCCAGGCTGGCGAACCGCACCAGGTCCTCGACAGATTCCGTATCCACCGGAAAGAAAGCGACCCCGGCCGCAACTTCCGGGCGCGTCTCCGAGCCCCGATTCCGAACCGGCATTAACGCGTCCACGATCGCTTGAATTCGCTGCCGGCCAGCCTTGTCATGTTTTGAGGCTTCCATGGCTACAAGGAAGCTTCGACCTCCAACACGGCCCAGCAGCGAGTTGGCGTCGACTACCGAGCGCAACGTGCCTGCGACGCGACGCGCCAGAGCCTCTGCACCGGTCCAGCCCCAAAGCGAAAACTCCCGGCGCAGGTTCACCAGATCGATCCAGATCAGCGCTACCTCGCGGCCAGTGGCCCGGTTCCGCAACATGCCGGCAAGCGCATCTTGGATGGCCTGATGGTTCAAGAGACCGGTCTGGATATCGAAACGTTGACTATAGGAAAGAATCTGGCGGTTCAATTCGTTCTCAGGATCCCGGCTCAGCAATCCTTCCGGATTCCATGCCGGGATCTCTTCCTGGTCGGGCACCCCACCGAATGCGTTGGTCTCAGGAAGTTCGTCTGCATCCTGGACGGCACCCGCTGTTCCACGAGTTTCGAGATCTCCGGCTTCGATGGTTACTCGGCATTGCATCCGAAGCAATTCTCCTCAACGTACTCTGATGTAGACTGCGATTTTTCCGTTTCCAGTTGAGAAATCGAACCGCTTTCACCTTGGCCAGGTGCGATTTTCTAGGGAAGCCAGCTTAGTTTTTACCCAAGAAGGATGATGAACGCAAGCACAGAATGCCATGTCATTCTGCCACTTAAGTGGTACTTGAAATGAAATGGATTCTATGATTCGAAAGCGATGGCAAAAACATTGGAAACGCTCTCCATGCACGAAGAAGAGGCACATCGATCAAGAACAGTCATTCAAGATTCATTTCTATTTTTCTATAGCGATATCGAATCAAAGATAGAGATGTTCGGATGGAGATCCATTGAACATTCACTTTTTTATACGCCGATCCGCCGCGTCCACGCTCCAAAAATCGGCAGGTAAATCCTGGTTGTACTTCACGTGGACCAGGTAGTACTGGCGGATCTCGTCATCGTTCTTGTAGCGAGAGATGGTGAACGGGGTGGGGAAGCCGTCCATGGTGTGATAGTCGTCGTATTCCTCTGCATCCGTGTTCTTGTCCTTGTAGAGAGGATCGCGCCACTGGAAGGTTCGCCGCAGCGGCAGATGCGTTTGTGTATCCGTCTGGATGGTCACCGAATCGTTGTCGGCTGAAATCAGCGTGACCTGATCGGCAAGATGGCGCTCCGCGAGCCGCTGGCCCTCGTAGATCAGAATGGTCCTGGGATCGTTGAGCCACGTCTTGATCACCGTCTCAATGGAGTGGTCGCGGCGGCGCATGTAGTCATCAACCTGATCCTGGGGCAGCGGCGCCTTGCCTCTGTAGGTGACTTCCTCGCCGGTTCGGCCCACATAAAACTGCACCACGTCACGATGCTTGGTAAATTCGATTCGGTCGTGGTCTGGCCATTGGTGGAACTCGAAATACTCGGTGGTGCCAAGATCCGGCCGCCCATGGAAGAACGCGGCAACCTGGCCCTGGCGCTCCACGTTCTTCATGTTGAGCCATGCCGGGCCCCCCAGTGCCTGCACCATGGCGTCGAGAACAGCGCGCGCCTGTTTGGCGTTCTTGGCGCCGGCGTCGTCTGTGGTCTGCGTTTGCGTTGCATGGGGCCACCCCATCAGTGCTAGTGCCAGGCAAACCGTCAAGACTCTCCGCATCGTGTTCTCCCTCACCCCACCAGTACCGCGCCGCCGTTGACGTTGAGCACCTCGCCGGAGATGAAGCCGGCCAGGGGGGTACATAGGAAGAGTACCGGACCGGCGATCTCGCGGGCGTGGCCGGGGCGGCCTACGGGAATGCCTGCGGCGATGCGGGGGCCCAGCTCAGTGTCATTGAGGGTGGCGGCGGACATGTCGGTCGAGACCCAGCCGGGGGCCACGCAGTTGACGCGGATGCCTCGGGGCGCCAGCTCGCTGGACAGGCTCTTGGTGAGACTGATGAGGGCGCCTTTGGTCACGGCGTAGTCGGCGTGGTTGGCCTCGCCGCGCTGGCCGGCGGTGGAGCTGATGAGCACGATGTGTCCGGCGGCGTCGCCTGCTGGCGGCGGCTGGCGGTCGAACTGGGCGACGGCGGCCTGGACCAGGCCGAAGACGGAGTCGAGGTTGACGCCGAGGGTGCGGCGCCATTGCGAGTCCGCCATGGAGGCGATGGGCGCGTCGGCCGGCTCCCAGATGCCGTGGTTGGCGACCAGGATGTCCAGGCGGGCAAAGGCGCGGACGGCGGCGGCGACCAGGGCGCGGCCGTGGTCGGGCGTGGCCAGCGGCTGCTGGATGGCGATGCAGCGCTCGGGACCTCCGCAGGCGGCGGCGAGGGCTTCGGCGGGCTGCTGCGCCTTCTCGTAGCTGAAGGCGACGCGCGCGCCGGCCTCTGCGAAGAGGCGAACCGTCTCCGCGCCGATGCCGCGGGAGCCGCCGGTGATGAGGGCGACTTTGCCGTCAAGAGTGAGAGGGACTGCTGCCATAAGGCTGACGCTAACGCAGAGAGCCGGTTGAGAGCAACCAGGCAGATGGTTGGACGGGAAAGCAGGAAGCGCGGATGATCGGCGGGAGGCGAAACGGGAGGGATTTAGAGGGGATTTTTGCGGGAATGGATCGGGACGGAAGGCCTTGTTTTGGAGATTCTGCCGATTGGCTTGGCGTACAAGTCCTTTAGAACGGTGGCAATTTACGCCCTTTATGCTTGCATCTTTATTGTCTTCATGGGGCTGGAAGGAAAAGGGGGGGAGGGGTGCGGTTGCTTCCTGTTTCTTCGCCCTGCTCGGGATAGCGCCGAAGGACTTTGGGGGCAAGGAAGAGAAGCCCGGCTGGCGCGTTCTTCCGGGTTTCGCCGATCGCTTTGACCTTCATTCTTCCATTGTGCGCCGGATGGGCGTAATTATGTGCAAAGAGAATGCAGCGATCAGAGGTCAGAGATCAGGGGTCAGGGATTAGGGACGGAGGGACTTAGGGACTTAGGGACTTAGGGACTTAGGGACTAAGGGACTGAGGGACTTAGGGACCGGAGACCGAGGAGGTTAGATGGCGCGGAGGACGCGGACGGGGAGCAGGATGACGGCGCCGACGAGTTCGAGCGCTCCGCCGACGGCGATGCCGACGACGCGGAAGGGCAGCAGGAGGAGCCAGACGACGGGGTAGAGGACCAGGGCGAGCAGCGCCAAGGGCCAGCACAGCACGAAGAGGATGCACCAGAGGAGAAATTTGACCATTGTCTTACCGCCTTGCGGGGCTCTTTCCGGCCCAAAGGAGAATACGGAAGCGGCCGGCCCACGGTTCCCCCAGCTTCCGGACGCTACGGCGTTTGCCAATACCGATCCTTCTTTTGTTACGGAAACGATTCTCAATGAGTGAGTTGCCCTGCTACCGTCAATCGAGGGTTAGTTCCGGATAGCCGGCGGTACTGCCGAAATCGCGATGCTGCGTGTTCTTCCCACTGGATTTCCTTTTGGGATGCCGTGCTGATGGCAGTCGGTGCACTTTACCCAATGAATGTTATGGGTGCTGTTCGCGTTTGCATAGGTGGTATCCATCTTCTCAACATCCAGGCCGCAGTTGGACATTTGAGGATGACACGTTTTGCAGGAAGCGCGCGCATTCTGGTTGTGCCCGGTGTGACAGACGATGCAACTCAGGCCTTCATGAACACCAACGGGAGTCCGATCGTCGCCTGAGCCGAATTGAGAGCCCCAGCCATTGGTTTCCGCAACTGTACCGGCCTCAGGCCTGCGCGGCGCGTGGCACTGGTAGCAAATGGCGGAACGAGGATCTGGGCTCACTGTCACCAGACGCGCGCCGTCGTGCACTTCGGGAATCACCAGAGACTCCGCGGTGAAATGTGTCTGCTCGCGGCGGTCGAAGAATGCGAGCGAATCATGGACCGGGTTTCCCGCAACTGAAATGCGGCTCGGCGGCCTGGATTCAACCGGGCCCTGGCGATGCACCTGGTGACAGGCCTGGCAAGGAATTGCGGGCTGGGCGGCAAGGTCTTTGCGAGTCACGCGCCATGGCCCTTGAGAGTTTTGCGGCACAACCAGATCGCGGACCGACCCGTTGAAGTGCATGCCGTGACAGCGAAAGCAATCGTCCATCAGGCGCTGGCGGGAGTTCTGGACCGGATTGGCAAATATCTCGCTGTAGCTGGCGCTGTGAGGGCCGGCGTGCCAGGTTGCGTATTCCTGCTGGTGACAGTTCTGGCAGTTGTGCACCATCTCCACTACATCCACATCGCGCAGACGAATCGCCTCTGGCCAGTTGCCCATAAGATGAACGCGAATATGACGGAGCTTGGTGGAGAGGCTGGCCACGTGGCAATCCACACAAGTGGCATTGCGATGCGGAGCGCCGTGCACCTCGCTCACATAGGCGGCCATCTCGTGGCAGCTTGCACAGCCCTGGCCATGCTCCGATGAGTAGTAATACGATGCGCCCAAGCTACCACCGGCGGCCGCGAGAATCAGGAGAACGAGAGCCAACGCCGCGATCTTCAGAAATCGCTTCATGACCGGAATCCCGTACCCTTCCAGTTGTGCACCAACGCATCAGAGGCGAAGTAGGCAATGGCCATGATGGTGAGCGCAGGGTTGAAGCCTCCGTTGTTGACGTGGACACTTGAATCGATGACGAAGACATTCTCGACGTCGTGAATCTGACAGTTACGATTGACGACGGAAGCTTGGGGATCGTTGCCCATGCGGCACGTTCCAGCCTGGTGCTGACCGGCAGAAACAGAATCCGGCTTGCCGGCCATGACGGACGTGTGAATGGCGCCGGCTTCTTTGAGCCATGCCTCGGCGCGCCTGGCCTGCACCTCGCCGATTTCGAAAGTGTGCGGATGCACGTTGCCGGAGAAGCGCGCTACGGGCAGACCCCACTTGTCTGTTACTGTCGGATCCACGGTGACGCGGGCACTCGCTTGAGGAATCTGCTGCGTCGGTCCGATGACGACAATGCTGCGCCTGTGCCATGCGCGCATGGCCTGCTTGTGCCCCAGACCCCACCGCGGAGTGTTTGCTGGCAGGCGATCGAGGGTGTGAATGGGGAGGCGAATGAATTCGTTGGCCAGCATGCCGCCGCCAACCAGTCCCGGGGTGCCGTGGTTGTAGTCGCTGATGGCGATGCTGGCGCCGGGACCAACGTCGTCGTAGGTATCGAAGTCGAAATAGCCGATTGCCCCGGTGTAATGATGGCCCTGAAGATTGCGGCCGACCTGGTCGTAGCGATTGCCGAGGCCGTTGGGAAAGAGCCGGCTTTTCGAGTTGAGCAGCAGGCGCGCCGACTCAACGGCACAGCCGGAGACTACGACAAGATCGGAGAGCTGTTCCTGCAAATGGCCGTCGTTGGTGAAATAGGCGACGCCGCGGGCTCGTCCGTGGTCGTCGACAAGAATCTCCTTCACCATGCATTCGGTGCGCAGTTCGCAATTCCCAGTTCCAAGAGCAACGGGAATCACAGTGTTCTGCGATCCGTTCTTGGCATCCACCTCGCAGGCGAATCCACAGCACCAGCGGCATCGCATGCAGGGGCCGCGGCCGTTGTAGGGAACGCTGTTGCGGGCCATCGGAATGTGGAAGGGATGCAAGCCGAGGCGCTTTGCCGCCGGCTCCAGGATTTCAAATTCCTGCCCCGGAGGTACCGGCGGCATGGGCAGAGGACGCCGGCGCGGGCCATGAAATGGTGTCCCAGAGTAATCGCCGGAGATACCGATTTCGTATTCCGCCTTCTCGTAGAAAGGCTCCAGGTCGTCGTAGGAAATCGGCCAATCTTCGAGCGAACTGCCCGCCGGCGCCCCGTACGTCGACTTCATGCGGAAGTCCTGAGGCATGTAGCGCCAGGCCTGGGCGCCGTAACTCAGGGTCCCGCCGCCAACACACGCTGCGTTGTTCTGGTACCCTCCCTCGCTGGCAAGGGAAATGTGCGGCTGCCCCTTGGCATCCAGCCAAACCCGCGGATTCCCTTCGTCTTCGGGACCAAAGGCATTCCCGAGCAGGGTAGTGCGCTGATTGCGAAGATCGTCTTTGCGGCAGTCGTTCGCCGTATACCACTTTCCCCGCTCCAGCAGAACAACACTCAAGCCGGCGACCGCGAGTTCCTTGGCAACAATTCCGCCTGCCGCGCCCGCTCCAATTACCACAGCATTCACGCGCTTCATGAGGGCGAAACCTTTCTCAGGTCGTATTGCGCACGGCCGCGGATCGGCGGCTCGGCCAGACCGAGCATCCGCCAGCTCAAGGCGTCGCGATTGCCCCCGTGCCGCGGAGAGCCGTAGTAGCCCTCGAGCGTGTGGTGGCGCACCAGCTCAAAAAAAGCCGGGTTCTGACGTTCCAGTTCGCTGACTATTTCGAATTGCTGCGGTTGGGAGAGAGATGCCAGTTCTGAACCGAATCGCTTCCGGCTCGCAGCCTCGACACCTTGCAGACCTCGCCGGTATGCGCCGCGATGCCGCCGATAGTGCCGCATCAATTGCCGGTCAATGTAGTTGAGCACGCCTGCCTGGGAGGCGCTGGGAAACTCATCTTCCGGCACAATCTGGTCGCAGACCGCCGCTAGCGTCCTTGCCTCTTCGTCAGTGAGACACTCCCAGTTTCCTCGTTTTCCAGCTTTACAACCGATGACGAGAACCGCGCTGCCCAGGGCGCCCGCCACAACAAATTGGCGCCGCGTCAGCGATCCCGGTTTGCGATTAGAGAACATCGCCATCTCCCGCGTAGTGCGCCGAGTTTTGGGCAGGGTCCGAGGAGTTCGAACTCGAGCACTTCCCTGGATGGTCGGCACATCCATGGTTGGCGGTTTGAGCTGTCACGGTCTGTGTTGCAAATCACCAGCGATGGCGCTACCGCAGGACCGTCCTGCATTGGACCAGCGCCCGGTCGGTCGTCAATCCGGAAGTTGCTTCGTGGTCAACAGTTCCCGTGAAGCGGGAAGCGGAAGTGCGTCTCGCCTCGCGCACAATCGCCAAATCACTCACCGAAGCCGACTACTCCCGAAATGTCACCATGGCGGAAGCGTTCGGCTGCGGGCCTGGGCTTGGGCGCGGCTTGCGACGCATCCTTCAGGACCCCGAAAAGCAACCGCAGGTCCCCTTCGAATTCGCTCAGGGCAGGCTCTCGGCTTCCCATCGGGTCGCTCGGGATGACATCCCCTTTTTGGGACCCGGTCACGCGCAGAGGTGCATCCTCCCCGGGTGGTCGGGAGAGGATGCGGGGGAGGCGGCTTGCGGGTCCCGGATGGGGACCAGACGCAGGCCAGGGGCATCCGGGGATTGGCGTGGTTAAATCCCCCTATTTTGCTGCGTTTTTCGGCCCGGCTAAACAGGCTGCGGAAAAAGGCCTGGACGAGGGGGAGTTCGAGTATTGGCCTTTGCTGGGGCTGAAGCCCGACGTCGATTTGATTGGCTTTATGGGCCTGACTGAAGTCATGCCCTTTTACAAAGCTTCTCGAAATGGAGCGCTGGCGAGCTTTTCCGCGGTCTGCGAGGTTGGTGCTCTTCTCCGAAAAAATCAGGGAATTGGACGGCGATTATTTGGATTTGGGGCGCGTGGCTTTGCCGGCGGCTTTGGCGGCGAGGAGTTTTTTCCGGTCGCGGATGACCTGGGCGCGCTCTTTCTCTGGCAGGGCGAGGATGGTTTTGGTGCGCGGGGGGAGTTTCTCATAGATCAGGGCGTGGGCGCGGGTGAGCTCGTCTTGGATTTGGCGGGGACGGAGGACGTCCCAGCGCTCGAGGGTGACCCAGAAGTGCTTGGCGGAGTAGGGGGTGGGGCGCATGCCTTCGATCTCCAGCAGCTCGTGGAAGCGCTCGGGGCCGCAGTGGAAGGCGAGGACGCCGACGCCGCTGCCGTCGAGGTCGGTGGAGGCGAACATTTTGCCGCCGATGTCGCGGTCGCCGACCCAGTAGACGAGGTGGTGTCCCCAGCCGATGGTTTCAGTGACGTGGGGAAGGGCGAGGCAGATTTCGCGAATGCGCTCGTTATCCATGGGGAGAGTTTAAAGCAGCTTCGGTTCACTTGTTTGAGAGGGTGAATTGCTTCTTGGGGAAAAAGCCACATTGCCTCCAGGTATCTGTAAACACCGGAACAGAAAGCGCTGCAGGACGAAAAGGCCGCGGAAGAATGGTGCAAATCTCAACGTTGTGGTGATGCAAGCGATGTGCGGACCCTATTCGTTGCGCAGGGCCACCATGGGGTCAACGTTGGCGGCGCGGCGCGCAGGGGCCCAGGCGGCAAGCAACGCAAGCAGACAGAAAAGCGCTGGAACCAGCGAATAGGTGAGTGGATCGAGGGGGCTGGTTTCAAAGAGGAAACGGCTCATGAGCCGGGTTGCGGCGACGGCTCCGGCAATGCCCAGTGCAGAGCCGGCGAGGGCCAGCACCAGGCTTTGACGCAGGACCAGCTGAGCTACCTGCATACGGTTTGCGCCGAGGGCCAGGCGGAGGCCGATTTCGCGCGTTCTCCAGCTGACGGTGTAGGAGATGAGGCTGTACACGCCGATGCTGCCGACCAGGATGGCCAGCGCCCCGAAGGCGGTGAGAAGCATGGTGAGGGAGCGAGGCGCGGCGGTGGATGACGCGATGACACTTTCAAGCGTGCGCACCCGGGTGACGGGCACGGATGGATCAAGCTGCTCCACCAGGGTGCGCAGGCTGCCGGCCAATTCTGTGGAGCTGAGGCTGGACCGCAGGAGGATATTCATCACCGGCTTTTCGTCACGCGGGACCATGGGAAGATAAGTCTCCAGGCCGGAGTCCTGATCGAGGCCCTGGTGATGCGTATTGCTCACCACGCCGACGACGATGTAGGCAACGTTCGGGTCCAACATAGAAGGCGCCGGTTCGTCGACCACGTACTCAATGTGCTTGCCGATCGGGTCCTGACCGGGCCAAAGCTGGTTGGCCTCCGCGGCATTGATCAGAGCCGCGCGCGTGCTGCCGGAGTAGTCTGAGGCGTTGAACAGCCGTCCGCGCAGCAGATGAATGCCCATCAGGCTGAAGTATGAGGGCGAAGCAATGCGGCCGGAGGATTCGAATCCACGTTCCCTGGGGGTGCGCGGATGGCCTTCCGCATCGAAGTTGAACCAATTGTCATTGCCGCTCATGGGCAGGCGGTCGACCAAGGCGGCTGCCTCGACGCCGGGCAACGCCTGGGCGCGGTCGAGGAGCGTTTCAAAGAAGGCCAGGCACGAACCCTTGCGCGCGCAGTCGTTGCGGAGCTCGCTTCGGTTCAGCGAAATTTGCGCGGTCAACGTTTGCTGGGCGCGGAAGCCCGGATTGGTGGCGGCCAGCCGCGACAGGCTGCGCAGCATGACGCCGGCCGCAGTGATGACGACGACTGCAAGCGCGATTTGGCCGACGACGAGCAGGCGCGAGATGCGGAACCGGTGCGCTGTGCCAAAGACATTGCCGGCGTTCACCCGCAGGCTGCCTTGCAGGTCTCTGTTTCCCGATTGCAGCGCGGGGACGAGCCCGGAGAGGACGCCGGTGAGAAGCGAGACCGCCGCGGCAAACAGAAATACATCGCCATGGAGGGCCAGGTTTGCCAGCCTCGGGGTATCGGGCGGCAGGACAAGCTTGAGGGCATTGAGGCTCACGGAGGCCAGCAGCACACCAAGCGTACCGGAAAGCGTGGCCAACACCGCGCTCTCGGTGAGCATCTGGCGGACAAGGCGGCCGGTTTTGGCTCCCAGAGCCGTGCGCACGGCAATTTCGCGCTGGCGAACCGCGGCGCGCGCCAGCATCAGGTTGGCCACGTTGGCGCAGGCAATCAGCAGCACCAGGCCCACGGCGCCGGAGAGCAGCAACAGGCGCGGGCGCACGTCGCCGACAATGGAATCGAGCAGCCGGCTTACGCGCACATCGTGGGCCCAGTCATCCGGCATGATCCAGGGAAACAGCGTGAGCATTTCGCGGTGCAGGGATTGCAACTCCGCCTGCGCCTGATTGGGACTGTAGCCGTCGCGCAGACGCCCAATCGCCTGGTAAGAGAAGTCGGTCCACGGATCGTACAAATCGCCGGCCTTGAAGGCGATGGGAGTCCAGAACTGGGTGTCGAAGTCGGGGAAGTGGGTTTGCGGAGGGGCGACGCCGATGATCTGGCGGCTGACTCCGTCGAGCAGGATGGTGCGGCCGATGACGCTGGGGTCGGCTGCAAACTGCTGACGCCAGAATCCGTCGGTGAGGACGATGACGTGATCCTGCCCGTCGATGGCGTCACCGGGCGAGAAGAAGCGGCCAAGCGCGGGACGGACCTCGAGAGTATCGAAGAGGTTGGCGCTTACCGTGCTGCCGAAGGCTCGTGCTGCATTGCCGGCGCCGGTGACGTTGAATTCCGTGTTGAGGGAATAACCGGAGACGCTGGCCAGAGCATGGGAGCGTTCCTGGTACGCGCGAATCCATCCCTTGGGAGAGTTGGTGTAATTTTGGTCGCCGATGATCTGGACTAGGCGGTCCTGATGGGGGAAGGGCAAGGGCTCAAGCAGGATGGAATCGATCACGCTGAAGATGGCGGTATTGGCCCCGATGCCGAGCGCCAGGGTAAGAATGGCGACGACCGCGAAGCTGCGACTGCGGTTCAGCTGACGCAATGCGTAGCGAATGTCCTGCCATAGTGCCTGCATATCGACCCCCAACCGTCCATGACCGGACTCCTGAGGCTTTTGCATGCGGCACGCCAAACACTGCTCCAGCTAACTTAAGCAATGTGTGCGGTTTATGGAAGATCGGATGCGCGTGGGTCTGGGCTGGATGTCCGTTCATGCAACAAATCGTTCGGAATTGAACACCGGCGGAGCGCAATGAGGACGGCGGTGCGGAGGGTTCAGAACTTCGATTCGAAGACGCGGAAGCGGCGTTCGAGCTCCCATTGGGCGGCGGCTTTCTGGCTGGCGTCGAGGAAGGATTTGCAATCGGGTGAGGGGTTGTCGGAGCCAGGGTCCTGGCCTTTGCAGGCGGGGGCGGGGGTGATGAAGACGTCGGGAGAGGCCCAGAGGCTTGGGCCCGGCAGGAAGTCGTGCTCCATGCCGGTGCGGGCGAGCTGTTTGAGGTCCTGGTAGGTGAGGTTGTAGTCGATGGCGGCGCGGACGTACTCGTGGGTGAGGTCGATGCGGCTGACGCCTTCGTCGTCAGTCGAGAGAGCGACGGGGACGTGGTTGAGGCGGTAGAGGGGGAAGGGGTGGTCGTCGCCTTTGACGCCGAGGATGCCTTCGTTGGAGCTGAGGTTGATTTCGATCATGACGTGGTTTTGGGCGAGCTCGCGGAGGAGCTGCGGGGCGTTGTCTTCTTCCATGATGTCGACGCCGTGGCCGATGCGCTGGGCGTGCCCGAGCTCGACGGCCTGGCGGATGTGGAAGCGGAGGCCTTCCGGCGGGACGAGGCCCGGAACGAGCTCGCCGGCATGGAGGCTGATGGGCACCTGGGGATAGAGGGAGTGGAGGTAATCGAGCATCCGCATGTGGAGGGTGTAGTCGCGCATGGAGACGAAGCCGTCTTCAGGCTGGACGAAGTTGATGCCGACGAAGCCGGGCTCGTGGGCGGCCATGCTGGCCTGGATGGTTTCAAAGCCGAGGAGGGTTTGGGCGAAGACCTGCTCAGGCGGAAAGCCGCGGAGGACCTGGTAGATGTAACGGATTTCGACCTCGCAGGCGGGCGCGGCCTGAGGAGTGTCGCAGTGCTCGAGCTGGCGGCGGGTGGCTTCGGCGGCACGGAGTTCTTCGCGGTCGATGGGGACTTCGTCGCGGAGGCCATGGTCGAGGAGCTTCTGGCGGAGGGTTGGCAGATCGGGGGTGAAGCCGATTTGATGGGCGATCTGGGCGGCGTGGCCGAAGGACGGGGTGTCCATGAGCTCGAGGTACTGCTGATTCTGGGCGGCAGAGCGGGCGGCGATTTCATCGACCCACTCGCCCACGTGGCGCTTGTCGAGGCCGCCGAAGCGGGCAAAGGTGGAGAAGAACTGGTCGTGGCCGCTGAGGCTGGGCATGGGGACGAAGCTGCGCAGGGAGAAGGAATCGATGAGACGGTCGTAGAGGTCCTGGTTGGCGGGGGTCATGTTGCCGGAGAGGGCGGAAGCGGGGACGAGCTTGCCGGAGCAGGGGGGCTTGGCGAATTTGAGAGCGGCGGGGTCAACGCAGAAGCCGTCTTCGGCGGCGTCGCGGATGAATGTCTCCGCGTAGACGGCGCCGGAGAGATGGACGTGGAGGTCGGCGCCTTTGGGGAACTGGGCGAGGAAGGCGCGCAGAGCGAGCGGGCCCTGATGCTCATAGCTGAGGAAGGCGCGTGCGGTGCGGGCTTCGGCCTCAGAGATGTGCGGCTTGGGCGCGTGGGAGCAGGCGGTAAGGACGAGTGCTATGCAGGCGAGAAGGCTGGCAGGGCGGCGCATGATTGCCTTCCAGTGTAGTGCAGGGGCGCGGTGGATGGGCAGGGCTGGGGGCGCGATTGCAAGGGCCGGTTTTGCGCGGAGAAAAGGAGTTGCTATACTGGTTCAGGTTGTTTTTGAGCGCAGTGTTCGAGGACTCGTACGACGGTTTTGGCGACGACGGAATCCGCGCAGGAAATGACGACTTGAAGTTTGCACTGAGGCCAGATAGCTCAGTGGTAGAGCGCGGCCCTGAAAAGGCCGGCGTCGGCGGTTCAATCCCGTCTCTGGCCACCACATTCTAAAGAAGTTACACGTAAATTATAGGAATACGCTCACCCGCAATTCACCCGTGATTGCTGTTGCACCGCTGTGATGACGGTGCGAAACAGCACTGCCAGGGTTTCGCTTTGCGCGTTCCCTCGATCTTCATGTCTGACTGTGCGCATGAATCTACCAGGTGGCGTGTACGTCGAGGTACCGTAGGAGCGCATGGACTCTTTTGGCTCCTTACCGGCCTGCACCTGGAACAAAACACTGCAACATATGGCTTGCGGCGTCGAATCAATGGCCTGTTTCCTCTAGATTTTAATCACACGCGAGTGTGACTCTAGGCACATCACAAAGCGTTTGAGCAGTTTGACTATTCCAGCCAGATCATTCGCTGACGAGAAGAATCAGCGGGCCACGCTGAACCTCTACGTGCAGCGAAGCCTGGGCGCGAGCGCCGTGCGATCGAAGGGAAAAGCCTTCCGAGGATCGCGCCCGGGAGATCCAATTCGCCTCAAGCAGTGGAAGATATTGCGGACAATCCATCTTCCACTCGCGCTTTGACCCGACTCTCCTGGAAGGGCGTAGGGGTCGCCCGACGTTGCATCAATGAATGCGGGTTCGAGTTGGGAACAGCCTCCATTCTTGCTTGGATAAAGCTGTGAGAAATCGATGAAGAGCACTCGGGAGGCAGCCCCGCCTGCTGCCGGGATTCGTCGATTAAGTCATTTCACTGCATGTGGCAACAACTCGGATCATGCAGAAGCTGCTTCGCCTGGAACGTCTTTACCGGGCCGGCACCGGAGCTATTCCCTTCGAGCTGAAACCCACCCAGACATTGCGGTTGTTTGCGGGATCTTCGGGTTCGACTGATGACTTCTCTACTTCCAACTTCCTGGCTTCAGTTGCCAAATGTTCAGAGAAACAGTTCTCACGGAGTTCAGAAAGGCGCCAACGAGTTGAACAACCGTGAACGCAAGGAATTGGTTTCAGAAAAAGGAGTAAAGCATGCAGGCATATCCGTCCGCTGTTCCACTTCCCTCCAGTGATAAACGTTGGAAACTCGTGGAGGGCACAATGCGCCGGCATGGCCACAAGGGCGCAGCCCTGATAGAGGTTCTCCACACGGTCCAGGAGTCGTTCGGCTTTCTCGACGAGGTTTCGCTGCGCTTCGTTGCCTCTTCATTGCGCCTTCCCATGAGCAAGGTGTTCGGCGTTGCAACTTTTTATCACTACTTCAGTTTGAAACCGCCGGGCGAACACACTTGCGTGATCTGCATGGGGACGGGTTGCTACGTGAAGGGCGCAGATCAATTGATGAAAGTGATTGAGGAAATTGCAAACGTGAAGGCCGGTGAGACAACACCCGACGGTAAAGTTTCGGTAGTCGCCGCCCGGTGCATTGGATCCTGCAGCCTTGCGCCCGCAGTGGTTTTTGACGGAGAGGTGATTCCGAAGGCGCAAACGAGCGCCGTGAGGGATCGACTTCGGAGGTGGTTAGACCATGACGCTGGATGAGCTTCAGGAAATTGCGCAGAACGAAAGAGAAGAGCAGAAGAGAATCTCGTGCCGGGTCAATGTATCCGTCGCTGCCGGCTGCTTGTCTCTGCACAGCGACCAGGTATTCGAGATTCTTCAAAGTGAAGTTCAGAAGCGCGGGTTAGAAGGCAGTTGCAAGGTAAAGGCGGTTGGCTGCATGGGGCTTTGCGCGGCTGGCCCTCTGATCCGGACTGAACCGCAACACACCTACTATCGAGGCCTGTCGCCGGAGAATCCCGAGGTTCTGAGCGCAGTGATCGAAAACTTGAACAGCAACCCGGTACCTGAATTCGCACTTTCTCCGGATCTCCCATTCTTTGCCGATCAGAAGAGGATTGTGCTGGAGAACTTTGGGGAGATCGACCCGGAGAGGATCGAGGATTGCATTGGCGCGGGTGGCTACGAGTCCCTGCTTGATTGCATCTCGAACCGCTCACGCGACGATGTTGTGCAGGAAATCATCCGGAGCGGTCTTCGCGGAAGAGGCGGAGCCGGCTATCCGACGGGCTTGAAGTGGTCGATGGTCGCCAAGGCTCCAGGCAACCTGAAATATGTGATTTGCAACGCGGATGAAGGCGATCCCGGCGCATTCATGGATCGTTCGGTTCTGGAAAGCGACCCGCACCGCGTGCTGGAGGGCATGGCCATCGCCGCATATGCAGTGGGCGCGACCAAGGGATACATTTACTGCCGGGCAGAGTACCCCCTGGCAGTGAAGCGGTTGAAGGTTGCCATCCGCCAGGCGGAAAAGCTGGGCCTGCTTGGCAAGAGGATAGGAGAATCCGACTTTGGCTTTGAGATAGAGATTCGCCTTGGTGCGGGAGCGTTTGTGTGCGGCGAGGAGACCGCGCTGATTGCCTCGGTTGCAGGCAATCGCGGCGTACCCACCCCGCGGCCGCCGTTTCCGGCCTATTCCGGACTGAACCACTGCCCCACGCTCCTGAACAATGTGGAAACATTTGCCAATATCGCACCAATCCTGCGCAATGGCGCCGACTGGTTCGCTTCCATCGGAACCGACAAGAGCAAGGGCACAAAGGTATTCGCGCTGGTCGGAGATGTGGTCAATACCGGTTTGATTGAAGTGCCGATGGGCATTAAGCTGCGCGATCTCGTCTACAAGCTGGGCGGCGGGATTCCTGGCGATCGCAAATTCAAAGCGGTTCAGACTGGAGGTCCATCGGGCGGATGCATTCCTGAGCAGTTTCTCGACATGAGTGTCGATTATGAGTCGCTGGCCTCTGTGGGTTCCATCATGGGCTCTGGCGGCATGATTGTTATGGATGAGACTGCCTGCATGGTTGACGTGGCAAAGTTCTTCATGGACTTCACGCGCGACGAATCCTGCGGCAAGTGCATTCCGTGCCGGATTGGCACCACGCAGCTGCACGGTCTACTGGAGCGAATCAGCGAGGGCCAGGGGCGCATGGAAGACCTTGAGATGTTGGAGCGTCTCGGCGTCATGGTCAAGCGCACTGCGCTGTGTGGACTCGGACAGACTGCGCCGAATCCAGTCAGCAGCACGCTGAAATACTTCCGAAATGAGTACATAGAGCACATCGAGAACAAGACCTGCCCGCAAGGCAGGTGCGCTTGTTCCAAGGTGCCTTCCGCAACGGCGGTGAGATGAGGAGGCCGATAGATGCCAGAGCGAAATCAGTATCAAGTCAAGACGCTCACGATCGACGGCAAGGAAGTCTGCGCAGCCGAACATCAGACCATACTTGAGGTGGCTCGCGAAAACGGCATTGATATCCCAACCCTTTGCCACTTTGACGGACTTAAGGGAATCGGCGCCTGCCGGTTGTGTGTTGTCGAAGTAAAAGGCAGCAACAAACTTCTGCCTGCCTGCGTTACACAGGCGCAGGAAGGGATGGTGGTTACTGCGCATTCGCCGCAGTTGCTTGAGTTCCGCAGGCTGATTATCGAGCTGCTCTTTACCGAACGGAACCACATATGCGCGGTGTGCGTATCCTCCGGCCACTGCGAACTGCAGGCATTGGCGCAGAAGCTGGGAGTGAACCATGTGACGCTGCCCTACCTGCATATGAAGTGTGCAACGGATGGGTCCCACCGGCGCTTTGTTGCCGATCATAATCGATGCGTCCTTTGCGCTCGCTGCATGCGTGTGTGCGACGAGATAGAAGGCGCTCACACCTGGGACATTACCGGCCGTGGCATCAGCGCTCGCATGATTACCGATCTGGGAGAGCCCTGGGGAGATTCCGAAACCTGCACCAGTTGCGGCAAATGCGTCAGTGTCTGTCCGGTTGGCGCGCTCGTCGAGAAGGGCAAGGCTGTGTCGGAGATGACCAAGCCAAACTTCTTGCCATATCTCCTCCAGATGCGCGGGGAGGCACAGTGATGGAGAAAGCACGGATTGCAACGCTCTGGCTGGATGGATGCTCGGGCTGCCACATGTCTCTCCTCGATATGGATGAACGACTGCTGCAGATCGCGGGCAAGATCGAACTGGTGTACAGCCCGGTTGTGGACGCCAAGGAGTTTCCGGACAACGTCGACCTGACGCTGGTTGAGGGCGCGATCGCGAACGAGGAAGACCTGGAAAAGATCAAGCGCGTTCGTGCGAAGAGCAAGCTATTGGTATCGCTGGGCGATTGCGCTGTGACTGGCAATGTGCCTGCCATGCGCAACAACTTTGTTCTCGAAGATGTGCTGAGGCGGGGCTATGTCGATAATGCAACCGCTAACAAGGGTGCGCCGACCAATGAAGTTCCGAAGCTGGAGCCCAAAGTGATCCCATTGCATGAATGTGTATCGGTGGATCTATTCGTGCCCGGATGCCCACCATCGGCGGACCTGATTTATTTCGTGTTGAGTGAAGTGCTGGCAGGCAGGGTACCCGACCTGGCCACTCGGGGTCGCTTCGGGAATTAGGAGTCAGCGTATGCAGACCATTCGAGTTGATGGAATTACAAGGGTTGAAGGTCATGGAAGGATTACGATCCAACTTGATGACCATGGCGTCGTGCAGGATGCGCATCTCCATGTGCTTCAGTTTCGTGGATTCGAGAAGTTCTGCGAGGGCCGGCCCTTCTACGAGATGCCATCGCTCACGGCGCGTATCTGCGGCATTTGTCCAATCAGTCACTTGCTTGCGGGCGCGAAGGCCTGTGACGCAATCATGGGGCTTCGCATCCCCGAAGCAGCGGAGATGCAGCGCCGCGTCGTGCATCTTGCACAGATTGTGCAGTCGCACGCGCTCAGCTTTTTTTACCTTTCCTCGCCGGACTTCCTGATGGGCTGGGACGCAAACGTATCGGAACGGAACATTCTCGGACTTGCTGAAAAACATCCCGACCTGGCTGTAAGCGGTGTTCGCTTGCGGAAGTGGGGACAGCAGGTGATTGAGTTGCTCGGCCGGAAGCGAATTCACACTCCCTGGATCGTGCATGGTGGTGTGGCCTGGCCCCTCACCGTTGCCGTGCGCGACGAAATCCTGAGTGGGATTCCGGAAGCCCTTGCCACCGCAACGCGCACCCTGGTTTTCTTCAAGCACATGATGGAGAAGTTGACCGATGAAGTGGAGGTCTTTGGCAACTTTCCCACGATGTTCATGGCGATCGGCCGCAAGGACGGCAATCTTTGCCTCTACGGCTCGCGCAGGCGCCACGAGGGCTGGCTGCGCTTTGCCGATGCAGATGGAAATATCGTGGCCGATAATATCCACCCGAGAGACTACCAGGATTACATTGGCGAAGGAGTGGACGCGAGCAGCTACATGAAGGCGCCGTACTACAAGCCACTAGGGTTTCCTGATGGCATCTACCGGGTTGGTCCTGCCGCCCGGCTCAATATGGCAAGGCAATGCGGCACACCGCTGGCCGATGAGGCACTCAACGAGTTTCGCGGCAGATATGGGGAGATCTCTCAAAGTTCATTCCACAATCACTACGCGCGACTGATTGAGATTATCTTTGCCCTTGAGCGGATGGAGCAGATTCTCCGGGACCCCGAAATTCTCGACAAGGACATTCGAGCCGAAGCGAAGGCCAATGAACCGGAGGGTGTGGGCATCATTGAAGCACCGCGCGGCACGTTGATCCACCACTACAAGGTTGACAGTAACGGCATGATGACCAGCGCAAATCTCATTGTCGCCACCGCGCATAATACTCTGGCGATGAATCGCGGCCTCAAGCAGGTCGCTGACAGGTACCTTTCCGGACATGAGGTGACTGAAGGCATGCTGAATCGGATGGAGGGCCTGATCCGATCGTTCGATCCCTGTTTGAGTTGCGCGACACATGCCGATGGGTCCATGGCGCTGAGCGTCGACGTCGTGGATGCAGGGAGAAGCCTGGTTCAGCACATTGCCAGGACCTGCTGATTCTGCCATTTCATTCACGCTTTGCCCGCAGAGGACCGCGACAAATCTCCATCCGCATTCGCTCTCACGTAGTTCACCCGCGATTGCCGTTCCAGCACACGCGCAGATGGCACGAAAGACGCCATTGGCATGTCGCGGCAGGCGCTCGTTCAGGTTCGTGGCGACAGGCAGAAGAAGCCTGGCTTTGCCTGCGTCTTGAGAGCCTTCGCCCGGTCAACAAGGCACACCTCCCCGCTCACCTGAAAGTAGAACGGAAAGCATTGTAAAAGCGCACCCCTTTTCGGGACTGCTCCGATGGGGTTTTCCGCTCACTCCACTGGAGCCTGCGTAAAGTCCCGATAGGCAAAACGGAGATCGTGAGTGATAATCTTCTGGGATTTGTTTAAGTGATTCTCCTGGACGATTAGGAGCCACCTTGAATCCAGCCACGCACGAACTGGCTCACGTATTCATTGAACTTGGCCTGGCAACCATCGGCATGGCCATTCTTGCCCGCCTCTCCAGCCGTTGGGGATTTTCCTCGATTCCGCTTTATCTGCTTGCCGGTTTGCCCTTCGGCAACGGTGGCATCGATCCGCTCAGTTGCCGGCAGGACCACGAACGCAGGCATATGGCCTGGTGCGGTCAAGCGAGACTCGCTTCGGGAGTGAGCATGGATCCCAAGGATGGTCGCGAGGTCCGCATGACGCATCAGCGTCTGGGCTGTCTGCGGCTCCGTACCTTGACCAACCAGGAGGCTCGCCAGCGACTGCCGGAGGTTGTGGGAGCCAAACCCGCCCGCTTTTCAGCACGCCCGCAGCGATTGCCGCTGGCCGCAGATGGTCCTCAACCAGCATGTTTGCGACCCCGGGAGAGGAGGACAGGGAGCGTGAGTTCGCGGTCGTTGACAAAGACTGCGGGATCGCCGACGCAGACCAGCATACAGGTCCCATTGCAGCCGATGCGCAGGGCGACGCAAGTCGCCAGAGCTCTTTCGCCACGGCTTGACGGGTCGAGTCCGTCTCAATAGTGTGGTTTCCACCGGATCGGCAGGAAAGAAACCCTGGAGACGGAATCACCCAGTATCAAGGACACCTGAATCAAGGACGGTTACGATGCCAGAGAGAAGGGAGCCGGCAGGCTTGCCCAGCAGCGCGGCGAAGGCGCCAGGCGAACGACGAGGAGCGATGGACCGGCGCCAATTCGGGCGTCTGCTGTCCGCAACCGGAGTTGCCGCTTATGCCGGGTCGAGGCCGGTACTGGCCGCTGTAGCCGGGATCTCCGGCGCGGCTCCGCCGGGCGCCTTGCGGACCTTCACGACCCGGGAGTCTGCGTTCAGCATCGACGCGAAGGGGTCGCTATGCGCCATTACTTTTCATGGGCGCAATTACCTCGCTGCCGGCCAGTCCGCTCCCTTGCTCAGTGTGCGCATCGATGGCAGACTGCATACGCCAACTCGCGCCAGCTGGGACGCGACGAAACGAAGGCTGATGCTTGCCTTTGGCGAGGTCGATGGAAGCGCAGTTGTGGCGATCGAGGCGAAGGCCACCCATGTGACGTTGGAACTCATCGAGTGGCGCGCTGCCCGCCCCGTGGAACTGGTGGTGTGGGGACCTTATCCGATCGGTATCGGGGACCTGGTGGGCGAAGTGGTGGGGGTGGTGCGCGATTCCGAGTGCGCCGTGGGGATTCAGGCGCTCAACGTGAAGACGCTGGGCGGCTTTCCCGTGGCGGAAAGCGACATTGCACCGGATGGATTTACCGCCGACGACCGCGGAATCTATCCGGGACTGCCGGACGAACTGCGCAAGCAACAGAATTGGCGCGGCGACACGGCAAGCGCGGCGGAGTTTGGCAGCACCCTTCAGGCCTACTGCCGCAACCGCGACAGGGAGCGGATCATCAGCAACTGGGGGAATGAGAAGTTCGCTGCCCTGCCCTTCGACGATGGCGGTGCTCTGGGCAGCAGGATCGCCTTGTTCGCGGGGCCGGCAACAGAGGCCCTGGCGACGCTTGGCGCCATCGAGGTGGCCGAGGGCCTGCCGCATCCGACGCTGGATGGCGAGTGGGCGAAGCAGTCTACACGTGCCACCCAGTCTTACCTCATCGTGGACTTCGGCGAGGCCACGATGGATGAGGCCATCCGCATGACGAAGAGGGCCGGGCTGAAGGTGGTTTACCACAGTTCGCCGTTTGAGACGTGGGGACACTTCAAGCTCAAGCCGGATTTGTTTCCGCGCGGCTGGGATGGTTTCCGGGATTGCGTGGCGAAGGCGGCCGGGGCCGGTATCGGCGTTGGATTCCACACACTCTCTAACTTCATTACGCCCAACGACCCTTATGTGACGCCAACACCGGACCCGCGCCTGGCGCGCATCAGCAACAGCCAACTCACTGCGGGCGTGGATGCGGAGCAAACTGAGATTCCGGTGGCCGACCCTTCATGGTTTCAAAGGAAGACCGACATGAATACCATTGCCGTGGGGGACGAACTGATTCGATACGAGGGCGTCTCGGCCGCCGCGCCATGGCGGCTGTTGCATTGCCAGCGCGGCGCGTGGGGCACAAAGGCCTCTGCGCATCGCCAGGGAGACACGGTCGGCAAGCTGATGGATCACTCGTACAAGGTGTTCCTGACCGATGCCGGGCTGGGGCAGGAAGTGGCGCGCAGGATTGCGGAGTTCTCCAACTACACCGGCTCGATGCAACTCTCGCTCGACGGCCTGGAAGGCAACTGGTCAACCGGCATGGGCCAGTACGGCTGCTCGCTGTTCACCAAGGCGTGGTACGACGCGCTGACGCGCGCAGAGCGCGGGCGCTTCATCAACGACGCCAGCAATCCCCACCACTTCACATGGCACATTGCCACGCGTTATAACTGGGGCGAGCCGTGGTATGCGGGCTTTCGCGAGAGCCAGACTCTCTACCGGCTGAAGAATCAGCTCTTCTACACGCGCAACCTGATTCCACGCATGCTTGGGTGGTTTTCACTGCGTCCGGAAACCACGCTGCAAGATGCGGAGTGGCTTTGTGCGCGGGCCGCCGGGTACGATGCGGGGTTTGCCCTCGCCACCAGCTTCGACAGCAAGGCGACGCAAAGCTCCAGCGGCGTTACCGGGGTTGACGGGAAGAAAGAAGAGATTCTGGAGGCGGTCCATCAATGGGAGACCGCCAGGCAAGGCGGCGCATTCCCGGAGGGGCTGAAGCCTGCCCTTCAGGATGTGAACCGCGAATTCCATCTGGTGGTCGCGGGTGAGGGCGAGTGGGATCTGCACCCAACCGATCCGCCCGGGCCGGCGGTGCGGATCAGGATAGGACGGGGAAGCGCTGGTTCAACAAAGCAGGCCTCGCTTGTCGTCGATACGGCGCAAGTTCCTGACCGGAGCATGGGTTGATGGGAGCGAAGGGTGGATGATCTCCACCCATTCTCGCTCACCCGTGATTGCTATTGGATCCCCATGGACGCCGCGCAGGACGATCTAACGAATCGTCCTGCGTTTCCGGCGCATCGGCAAGTCAGGACCGGGGTCAGAATGGGCCCGGTATTGTCCACAACCGATTTCCGGTCGGCCGACAGCGGGACAAAAAGACTTCGATCCAACACCGCTTCTTGAAACTATCCTCGCGTCAGGAAGATCGGGAGCCCCAGCTTGCAATCGTAAGTCGGCCGATAGCGCTCTGTGTTGTACATGGTGGCGATCTCCACCTTGCGCGGCCCAAGTTTCGGATCGGGAATCGGCACCATTGCGTAGCAACCGCTGCTGATCGCCGTCATCAGGCCGGACTTGCCCTGCTCGACCGCGTCCATCGCCATGCCTGCAAAGGTAACGGCCACCATGCGGTCAACAAAATCCGGACTGCCGGAGCGCAACTCGTAGGTCAGATCGCTGACCATCGTTTCCTCGCCGGTGGCGGCATTGATCTCGCTGCTCAGGTCCTCCGCCACGCTCATCTTCTTGCGGTGCCCGAAAGCATCGGGTTCACCGTATTCCTTGACCGTGTAGCCTTCCCACTCCGCGCCTTCGGAGAGAATCACCAGCGAATAGTTGCTGGGATTGTTGCGTTTGTCGGCAATCAGAATGTCGATCAGATTCTCCAGGTTGACCTTGTATTCGGGGATACAGCAGCGCAAGGACGTCACGTACGCGGTATAGAGGGCAGTGTAGCCGGCGTCGCGGCCAAACACGCGGAAGATGCCGATGCGCTCGTGCGAGCCGACCGTTGTCCGCTGCCGTTCAATCGCATCCATGGCGCGCGTGATGGCGGTAGAAAACCCGATGCAATACTCGGTATTGCGCACGTCGTTATCCATGGTCTTGGGCACAGCGATTACCTTCATGCCGTGCCGGTCAAGTTCAGCGGCATAGCTCAGGGTGTCGTCGCCGCCGATGGCCACAATGTAGTCCAGCCCCAGCGTCTCAATGTTCTTCAGCACCGCGGGCGTCACGTCGAACACCGTGCTGGTTACGCCGTTCTTGGTGGATTCCCTGGCCGGGAACTGTTGCCCCTCAAGCACAGGAGGCAGCTTTTTCATCTTGGTGGGATTGGTGCGCGAGCTGTGCAGAAACGTGCCGCCCGTGCGATCGATGGTTCGCGTGTTTTCCCGGGTCAGCGGCAGAATGTACCGCGCCATGCTCGCCGGATCCTTCAGATCGACATGCGTCAATCCTTCCCAGCCGCGACGGATGCCGGTTACCTCGCATCCGATTTCCGACCCGCGGTAGACGACCGACTTGATGACCGAATTCAGGCCTGGTACATCGCCACCGCCGGTGAGGATGCCAATTCGCTTTCCTGACATAATGTCTCTCCTTATCAGAATTCTCTGTGCCGATTGAGAGCCTGGCGCACAAAGTTGGATGGACTCAACCCGGCGTCAGGCGCTTCGGCTTGCCGATCCCCGCTCAAACTTCCGCTCGCCGGGGCGCACGCATCTGAAACATCCTACTCCAACACAAAGATACTCTTCTCCGCGCACATATCTTTCAGCACCCTCGGCCACACCGTTACGCTTACCTCTCCGAGATGGGCCTTGCGGAGCAGGAGCATCAAGGTGCGCGACTGGCCGATTCCGCCGCCGATCGAGAGCGGAATCCGGTTGTTCACGATCGACCTATGGTAGGGCAATTGCAGGAAGTCCAGTTGCCTGGCCATCGTAAGCTGTTTTTTCAGGGTTTCGGCCGTGACCCGGATGCCCATCGACGTCAGCTCATGGCGACGCCTGGTGACCGGGTTCCAGACCAGGATGTCGCCATTCAGCCCGTGCGTGTCTTTGCCCGTCTCATGGCTGGTGTCAGTCACCCAGTCGTCGTAATCGGCGGCGCGCATCTCGTGGGGATAGCCGTCCTTGAGCGGCCAGCCGATCCCGATAATGAAGACCGCGGGATGCTCTTGCAGCACTGCCGTCTCGCGCTGCTTGCGCGGCAGCGTGGGATACATGTCGAGAATCTCCTCCGCGTGCAGGAAGATCAACTTCTCAGGCAGGTCCGGATAGCGCGGGTCTTTCAATTGCGGGAAGACCGATTGGGCAAACTTCTCCGCGCCAACCATCACTTTCCAGATCTTGCCGACAACCTCTTTCAGAAAGTCCAGGTTGCGCTGATCGGCGGTCATCACGCGCTCCCAGTCCCACTGATCGACGTAGGCAGAATGGTCGTGATCCAGAAAATAATCCTTGCGAACGGCGCGCATGTCGGTGCAGATGCCTTCACCCACCTGGCAATCGAATTGCTTGAGTGCGGCGCGTTTCCATTTGGTTGCGGCCTGCACCACCTGCGCGTCGATGGGATGAAGGTCGCGATCGTTGGAGATGTGGAACTGGATCGGCGTGCGCGAGCCGTCGCGATCGAGCATGTCGTTCACCCCGCTCTCCACATCCACAATGAGCGGCACTTCAACCATCATCAGGTTGAGTTCCTTGCACAGGTTGTCTTCGATATACCGTTTGACCTGGAAGATGGCCTGTTGCGTCTCTCTCGGAGTCAGCAGGGAACGGTAATCGCGTGGCAGAATTGTTTCCAGTTCCTTGTAGTCGCCGATTCCCGGCCCGGCGAGGTCGGCCTTCTTATCGAGAACAGTCGCCATGAGATCTCTCCTTTGCGAACGGCTTCCATGCCGCCACCATGCGGTTCCTCGTCGATTCGGGTCACGGGGGTAGGCGCCGGAGGTTCCGGCAGTGGCCAAGGCGGTTTTCGCAGGGTGCGCGGCGCCAGATTTTTTCGCGCACCCATACACAAGGTGCTCAAGGAACACCGCCGCCGTCAGCAGCATCCCAACAGCGCCAAATACCGCCACCGCGAGCAGAGCCATCAAGTGGATAGGCAAGACTCCACCTCGATGCTGCCAGAGATTCTCGATCCGGGCCACGGGCCACACAGTGATTGCGGTCACCTTTCAACTCGCCATCGAGTCTTCGGGCACGTCAGGGCTTGTGAGAGCGGGATCTTCGCGTTGCGGGGTGGACTGGAAGTTTGATTTTTGGGCGCAGAAAAGCCCGCCTTAGCGGGCTCTTTTGCTTGCCTTGCGTTGCCTGTTGCCGTTCTACTTCTTGGTTGCTTTCTTCGCAGGTGCCTTCTTGGCAACTGCCTTCTTGGCGGGGGCCTTTTTGGCTACTGCCTTCTTCGCCGGAGCCTTTTTGGCAACTACTTTCTTTGCTGCCTTCTTGGCGGGCGCCTTCTTTGCTGCTTTCTTAACTGCCAACGGATTACCTCGTTTGGTGGTTTTGCTGACGCTCTTTTTAGCCACAGCCTTCTTGGCTTTGGCTTTTCCGCCCCTGGCGACAGCGGGTTTAGCGGCGGACTTCTTTGCGGCCTTTTTCGCCACAACTTTTTTCGCGGCGGCCTTCTTGGCAGGAGCCTTCTTGACTGCCTTCTTGGCGGCTTTCTTCGCGGGAGCTTTCTTGGCTGCCTTTTTGGCCGGAGCTTTCTTGGCTGCCTTCTTGGCCGGGGCCTTTTTAACAGCCTTCTTGGCGGGAGCTTTTTTCTTCTTGGCGGCCTTGATCGGGGCCGGTGGTGCAACTGGTTCTTCGATAACCAGGATCACGGCGTCTTCAACAACTCCCTCGTCGTCGTCTGAGGAAGTGATCACGCTGGAGGTTTCAACTTCTTCGTCTTCGTCGTTGAAGTCGTCATCGTGATCGGGGTCCAGTTCAAGCGGTTCACCTTTGGGATCGCCGTCACTCATTGCGTACATCTTGAACACTTCTTCCATCCCATTGCCTCCAGCGGCCAGCCGCTGACGTTGAATTGGTTTACCTGGTTGCAGAACACGTGGAAGAGTTCTGCGCACAGATGCGCTTATATCACTAGCTTGCACGTAAAGGCTATCAAAACACAAGTGCTTATTGAGATGCCGCGCAAGTTTTGTCAGTGCGTGGAAGATTTTGACTGGGTGGATTTCTTGGCGGTGTGCTTCTTTTTCGCTGCGGCCGGCGCATTGCTGGTTGCGGAAGAGGTGCTGTGCGGCTTTTGCGCGGGCCTGGCGGACGAGGTCGATGGCGCGGACCTTTTGGCGGGAGCAGGTGCAGCGGAGTTGTGCGCGGAGCCCTTCGCGGCGGCGGTTTGCGAAGATTTGGCAGCGGTGGATTCAGTTCCACGATGGCGGGAATGCGTGGAGCGCGGAGCGGCCGAGGGCTCGGCTATGTGAAGCTTGCGGCCCGGGTCAACCCTGGTGCCGGCGATCTTGTTCCAGCGGCGAAGTTCAGTGAGGGAGACGCCGAAGCGATCGGCGATGGTGACCAGCGTATCGCCCCTGCGCGCGGTGTAAAGAACCATGCGCGAGGAGGGCGCGGCCACGGGGGCGACGGGAATGACGAGAGCCTCAACGCCCGTGAGGCTTTGCGTGGACGCCAGCTGGTTGGCCTCGGCAAGCTGCGATTCGGAGACGTGGAAGGTGCGGGCAACGGAGGCCAGCGTGTCGTCTGGGTTGAGGCGATGGTAGCGCCAGGAGGTGCGTTTGGCTTCTGGCACGGCGGCAATGCGCTGCTCGTAGAGCGTGGCTGTGCCGGCGGGCAGGTGGAGATCGAACGGCTCGTCGGGCGGCGTGGCCATGCGCAGCAGGCTGGGGTTGAGAGCGGTGAGCTCATCGATGGGGGCGTCCACGACGTCGGAGACGAGGCGGAGGTCGACGGAGTAGTTGATGGTGACGGTGTCAGTGAGTACGGGGGGATCGACCGTGATGTCGTCGAAGCCGTATTGCGTGGGGTTGTTGGCGATGATGATGGCGGCGAGGATTTGCGGGACGTAATTCTGGGTCTCTGTAGGCAGTTCGTGGCGCTTGTAGAGCTCCCAGAAGTCGGCGTATCCGGTTCTCTGGACGGCGTGCTGAATGTTGCCGGTGCCGTGATCGTAGGCAGCCATGGAGAGATACCAGTCGCCGAGCTGGTTGTAAATGAACTTCATGTAGCGGGCGTAGGCGCGGGTGGATTTTTCCGGATCGAAGCGCTCGTCGACGTAGCTGTTGAAAGCGAGCCCGTAGGAGGGATCGTGGGGCATGAACTGCCACATGCCGCCGGCGTGGGAGTGGGGATTCATGGCGCGGGGATTGAAGCCGGACTCGGCGACGGCGAGGTAGATGAGATCCTGCGGGACGCCTTCTTCGGCCATGATGCGCTGAATCATGGAGCGGTAGCGGCCCGCGCGCTGGAAGGAGTGCAGCAGCGTGTTGTGGCCGCGCTGCGTGTTGGCGAAGAAATTGATGTAGGCGGCCACGTAGTCATTGACCATGAGGGGAAGGTCGGACTTGGTGGTGGCCAGTTCGGCGCGGGCCTTGGCCACGATATTGGGATCGACGGCGAAGGTTACATCGCTGGCCACATCGGCGGGGGTTGGCTCTTCATTGGGGACAAATCCATTGCCCTGTTTGAGGGCCTCCATTTCGAGGGCGTTGACGCCGTCGACGATGTGGTCGAACTCGTCCTGGAGTTTGGGGTCGGACTTGATGTCGATGCCGCTTGTGAGCATGAGATCGACGGCGCGGTCGAAGTCGGCTTTGGCCTCGACGAGCTGGCCCTTCTTGTAGGCGGCCTGTCCCTGGGCATACGCCTGTTCAACTTGCTGGATGAGCTGGCTCACGCGCCGCTGCTCGCTGGAGGGCGGCGGGGTGGAGGGTGCGGCAGCCTGCTGGGCTTGCTCCGGCGCCACGGGCGGCGCAGTGGCCTGGGGCTGGGCATTGGGGCCTTTGCTTACGTGTTGCGAAGGGGTGCATCCGGCCAGCGAGAGGGCAAGCAGAGAGAATCCGAGAAGACGATAGCGAGAGGAATGGATATGCATGAGTGACTGCGCCACTCCAACCGCCGTCCCAGACAGGGCAAGGCCGCGAAGGACACTATCCCGATGATAAGCTATGACCTGGAGGCACCGCGCATCCAGGCGCGTCAAGCTTCCTTTCGCCGACCCCCGCATGGACGCACGTCTCCTTCGCAACTTCGCCATCATCGCCCACATCGACCACGGTAAGTCGACGCTGAGCGACCGTCTTCTGGAATTGACGGGCTCGGTAACCGGGCGGGAGATGCAGGCGCAGATTCTGGACGACATGGACCTGGAGCGGGAGCGCGGCATCACCATCAAGGCGCACGCGGTGCGCATGATGTACAAGGCCAACGACGGAATCACTTACCAGCTGAACCTGATCGATACGCCGGGTCACGTGGACTTCAGCTACGAGGTGTCGCGGTCGCTGGCTTCGTGCGAGGGCGCGCTGCTGGTGGTGGATGCGAGCCAGGGAGTGGAAGCGCAGACGCTGGCCAATGCCTACCTGGCCATCAATCACGGGCTGGAGATTATTCCCGTCATCAACAAGATCGATCTGCCCTCGGCGGATATTCTGCGCACGCAGGAGGCGATTGAACAGGCCGTGGGGCTGGACGCGACGGATGCGATTCCGTGCAGCGCCAAGACCGGGCAGGGCGTGGCGGAGATTCTTGAGGCCATTGTTCACCGCCTGCCGGCGCCAACCGGCGACCCGGATGCCCCCCTGCAGGCGCTCATCTTCGACTCGTGGTTCGATGCGTATCGCGGCGTGATTGTGCTGGTGCGCGTGATGCAGGGGACGATGCGCAAGGGGCAGCGGATCCGGCTGATGTCGAACGGCAAGTCGTTCGAAGTGGAGTCAATGGGCGTGCTGATGCCGAAGCCCGTGGAGATTGGGCAACTGACCGCGGGCGAAGTGGGATTTTTTGCGGCCACCATCAAGAACGTGGGCGACACCAAGATTGGCGACACGGTGACCGATGACACGCGACCCGCGCCGGCGCAGTTGCCGGGGTTTGAAGACATCAAGCCGATGGTGTTTGCCGGGCTCTACACGGTTGACTCGCACGAGCACACTCTGCTGCGCGACGCTCTCGAAAAGCTGCGCCTGAACGACTCGTCGTTCTTCTTCGAGCCGGAGAGCTCCGTAGCGCTGGGGTTTGGATTCCGCTGCGGATTTCTGGGGCTGCTGCACATGGAGATCATCCAGGAGCGGCTGGAGCGCGAGTACGAGCTGGACCTGATTACGACGGCGCCAGGCGTGCGCTACCACATCAAGCTCACCGACGGCAGCGTGCTGGAGGTGGACAATCCATCGCGCTGGCCGGAGCCAACCAACATCGACGAGATTCGCGAGCCGGTGATTGCCGCAAAGATTCTGACCAACGAAGAGTATGTGGGCGGGATTTTGAAGCTGGTGGAAGAGAAGCGCGGCAAGCAGTTGAACTTTGAGTATGTGACGCCGACGCGGGTGATGCTGACCTACGAGCTTCCGCTGAACGAGATCGTGCTGGACTTCTACGACCGGCTGAAGTCGATCTCGCGCGGGTATGCGTCGCTGGATTATCAGCTGGCCGGGGAGTGGGCGTCGCCCATGGTGAAGATGGACATCCTGGTCAGCGGCGAGCCGGTGGACGCGCTTTCGATTATCGTGCACCGCGACTTTGCATACGAGCGCGGCAAGCTGCTGGTGTCGAAGATGCGCGAGCTGATTCCGCGGCAGCAGTTCGAGGTGGCGATTCAGGCGGCCATCGGCGCCAAGATTATTGCCCGCGAGACGGTGGCGGCGCTGCGCAAAAATGTATTGGCGAAGTGTTATGGCGGCGATATTTCGCGCAAACGCAAGCTGCTGGAGAAGCAGAAGGAAGGCAAGAAGCGAATGAAGCGGATCGGAAAAGTGGACATTCCGCAGGAAGCGTTTCTGGCCGTGTTGCGCGTGGGCGAAGACCAGCAGAAGTAGGCTCTGCGCAGTAACTAAGCGGATACTTCAGTCATCTGGCATTCATGGCCAATTGTGGAAAGCCTGCTGGAAGATCGTTGCATCCTGGCCGAGAGGCCCCGGGCTCCTTCTTTGTTTTGCATACGAATTCTCTATTGATATATAAGGACTTACCATGCCTAGCAGAATCCATATACAACTGACAAGCGAAAAAAAGGGGATTTGCGCGGAAAAGTAGCGGGGGAAATCCACAAAATTTTCCACAGGGCGGTGCGCTGGCTCACAAATTTATTTTCGCGCTGCCGCCAGACACTTGTAGAGCCCTTAAATCTTCGGGAATGAGGCAACAAAAGCCCCGCGGAAGCGGGGCCTTTTGCGCGTTGCGGAAGCAGGAATTAGTGGGCCGCGGCCGGCTTGGGGGCCGGCTTGGGAGCCGACGGAACGGCGGATGCGGACGAGGGCGGCGGGAGCCGGCACACCCGACTTCACGTTGTAGGCGTCAACAACAGCCTTGCTGATGTCCGTGGAGGGCAGCGCGAAGAGGATGGGATTCTGCTGCTGGGAGACATCGAGGACCAGGGTGTATCCCTGCTGCTGGGCGTAGCTGGCCAGGACGTCGTAGACCTTGGAGGCGAGCTTGTTGTACATCTCGTTGGCCTCCTGGCCGCCTTCGGTGCGCAGATCGTCGGCGTCGCGCTCGAGCTTCTTCTTCTTTTCGTCGATGGTCCTGGCCTTGGAGGCACGGTCAGCCTCGCTCAGGCTTGCGCCCTGGGTCTGCAGTTGCTTGGTCAGGGACTCGATTTCATCGTTCTGGGACTTGAGGACGTTTTCCCTGGGCTCATACTTCTTCTTCAGGTCGGCAAAGTTGCGCTGCCCCTCGTTGGTCTGGGCAACGGCTGCCTGGAAAGCAATGACCGCAATTTTGGAGGGCCCTGCAGGTGCGGTAGAGGCAGCGGCTGCGGGCGGGGTTTGTGCGGCTGCGCCCAGGACAAGCCCCGAGGCCAGCAAAGTGGCGATGATAAGCGAACGCTTCATGTGAATGGAAGACTCCTTAGGATTCCCGCGCGCATTTTCGATCCGGCCTGCCCGCACGGAAGCGGGGTAACGCCGGTGCCTCCTGAGCAACCTCACGGTCCTTAACCGACCCAGCCACAAAACCGGAGGGAGCGAAGATGAGGACAAGACGCAAACGGAGACGTCAGCGGGAACAGTCTCGATTATAGGAGGGCGGCAAGGGGAGCGTCAATTGAGGCGCGGCAGCAACGAGGGCGACGAGGCAGAGACCTGGGTGTGAGCCTTGACGCGCGCAGGGACAAAAACGCCCCGCATGGCGGGGCGTTTTTTTGAGGCGCGGCGGCCTGGATTCACCGGCTGAGGCCTAGTGGGTAACCGGGGGCTTGGGGGCGGCAGGCTTGGGAGCCGGCGCGGACACCGGTTGCGGCGGCGGAGCGGGGACGCCGGACTTGAGGTTGTAGGCATCGACAATGGCCTTGGTGATGTCGGTGCTGGGGCTGGCGTAGAGAACCACCGGGGCCTGCTGCTGGCTTGCGGTGCCGTCCAGGACCAGGGTGAACCCCTGCTGCTGCGCATAGGCGGCCAGGACGTCGAAGACCTTCTGGGCGACCTTGCCGTAGACGTCGTTGCATCTCACCTGGTAGGTCGTTCTGGGCATCTTCGGCAAAGCGCTGGGCCTGCTTCTTCTTGTCGTCGATGGTCTTGGCCTGGGCGGCGCGATCGGCATCGCTGAGCTTGTCGCCCTGCGCCTGCAGCTGCTTTTTCAGGTTGTCGATCTCATCGGCCATGGTCTTGAGCTGGGCGCGCTTGGGCTCGTACTTCTTCTGCAGGTCGGCGAAGTTGCGCTGGAACTCGTTGGTTTGGCCCACCGCCGCCTGGAATGCGATGACGGCGACCTTGGCAGGACCGGCAGGCGCGGCAGCGGCGGCGGGAGCGGGCAGAGTTTGGGCGGCGGCGCTCAGGGCAAGGCCCGAGGCCAGCGTAAGAATGAGTGCAAGCGAACGCTTCATGTGAATGCAAAACTCCTTCGGAATTCCTGTTGGGCGGCCGGCGCTTCATCGCCGAACCGAGCCTGTGCCTCCTGAGAAACCCAGCCGTCCTTTGCCACCCCTTCGACGAAAACCGTCGCTGGGGCCCCGTTCCTTGATCAACTCTGCGCCGGAAGCATGCAGAGACAGGAAAGAACGCGTGCGGAGACATCAGCAGGAACTCGATGGATTATAAGAGTCCTGGCTGGGAGTGGCAAAGCGGGAGAGCGTTAAATTGCAGTTTGGCGAGGGGGAACAAGAAAGGAGGGGGTTCGTGGTTTCCCACCCGTTTCGCAAAGTGCGCGTAATGGATGGGACACGAGGCGTCATGGCGGGCGAAAACGAAAGGGCCGTCCGTTGCGGCGGACGGCCCTAGAACTGCGTGGTGCGCTGCAGTTAGAAGGTTGTTGAGACCGTCAGGCGGAAGGTCTTGCGCGGCTCGCGGAAGAGGTAGCGCGCGCCGTAGGCCTGCAGCGGCTTCCTGGTAGGTGTAGTCGCCCGCGCCGCCCGGCGGGAACAGGTCGCGGGTGATCAGCTCGGCCGAGCAGCTGCCCTTGTTGCCTCCGAGCAATGACGTCGTTGCAGTAGGGCGTCTCATAGAGCCGCAGCGGGTTGTAGGCGTAGTAGAGGCGGAAGGGCGCGTTGATGATCGGCATGATGACGGACAGCTCGCGCGCCGGTGGACATGCGGGGAACGAAGTTGGTGCCGGCGATGGGGCGGATGTTCTGCTGGAAGCCGACCTGCGAGCCGGGAATGCCGCCCTGGCAGGCGCCGTTGTTGAAGACCGGGCAGCCGTAGAGCGGCGCGGTCAGCGAGGCGAAACCTTCGGGACTCTGCTTCAACTGCCCCTTGTTGAGGGCCGCGTCGATGCCGAAGTCGTCGAAGAACGAGAAGGTGACCGGGCCGGCGATGGGAATGCGGTACTCGGCGTTGGTGGTCAGGTTGGTGTCGCCGCCGATGGAGGCGATGCCGTAGACCGGCAGCGGCACCTGGATGCACTGGTTCAACTGCGGATTGGTGGGATCGCGCGGAACGCAGGTGCCGTCGGGATTGGTCAGCTGCACAGTTGACGCGATTGGGCACGTAGCCGTAGGGCGTGGCGCCGCGAATGTCGAAGCCGCGCAGATCGCCTTCGCCGCCGGCGTAGAAGCGGTTGTTGGGCGGAGCCACATCGCCGCCGAAGCCCTGCACATAGCCCAACTGCGCGCGCAGGCCCAGCACGTTGCGCCCGTTGGCCGACGGGCATCAGGTAGTGCATCGGCAGGAAGCTGCTTGTAGGCCACCAGCGGCGAGAAGTAGCGCACGTTGCCCCAGATGCCGGCGATCTGGAAGACCGCCGTGTATTCCTTGCCGCGTGCGCGGGCGCATGGGATTGTTGATGGTGTTGTAGATGTAGCTGAACGAGGCCGAGCTGTTGACGATGCCGGCCAGCGCGTTGGAGCCCTGAATGCCGGACCGGAAGCTGATGGTCTGGAAGAAGGTCTGCGAGGCGGTGCTGAAGGCGGTGATCGTCGACTTGCTCAGCGAATAGGTGAAGCCGACGCGCTGGAAGGCGTGGCGCTTGAGCGGATAGCTGAGCGAGAAGTTCAAGCCGGTGGAGGCCTGGTTGTAGTTCTGCGTCAGCGACTGCTGCGCCGCGGTCAGGTTGGCCGACTGGCCGGTGGTCGCCTGGTAGTTCTTGGCGGCGTTGAAGTCCTGCTTGTTGTTGAAGATCTGGAAGCCGAGGTTGAGCGGCCGGTTGCGGACGTAGGGCTGCGAGAAGCCGAACATGAACTGGCGGCTGACGTTGCCCAGGTTGCCTTGCAGGCTGAGCGTTTCGCCCAGGCCGAGGAAGTTGTTGGTCTGGTAGTTGACGCCGAGGAAGGCGCCGGACAGGCCGCTGACGCCGCCGTTCAGGCCGATGGAGTTCTTGCCCTTCTCCTTCACCTTCAGCAGCAGGTCCACGGTGCCGGCTTCGGCATCCTGGTGGGCTTCGGAGTCCTGATCCACCTTGAGCGGCTCGAAGTACTCCAACTGGTTGAGGCGCAGCAGGCTGTACTCCCAGAGCTGCGAGTTGTAGACCTGGCCTTCCTCCAGCATCAGCTCGCGGCGGATGACCTTGTCGCGGGTGATGGTGTTGCCCTGGAACTCGATGCGCGAGACGTAGAAGGGCTTGCCTTCGTCGATGTCGATGTCCAGCGAGACGGTCTTCTTCTGCGTCGTCGAAGACGGGCTTGGGGATGGCGCCGAAGTTGATGTAGCCCAGCTGGCCGTAGGCCTTCTTCAGGTTCTCCAGGCCCTTGCCGATCAGCGTGGCGTTGAACCAGTCGCCGTCCTTGACGGCAAAGGTGGCGCGCAGGGCCTTCACGTTGCTGCACCGCCTTGTTGCCGGTGAAGGTGATGGTGCCCAGCCGGTAGCGCGCGCCCTCTTCAATGGGCATGAGGATGTCGATGCGCTTGCCCTTGTTGGGCCGGAAGGTGAACCAGTTCAGGCCGCCTTCGTCGCGAATCTGCGTCTTGGGCTCTTCGATCGCGGCGTTGTAGTAGCCCTTGTCGCGGTAGGCCTGGCGCACCCGCTCGGTGTCTTCCTCGAGCTTGGAGGCGTCGAAGGTCTGCGGCGAAGAGATTCTCGAAGATGATCGAATAAGGAATGCCGATGGGCTTCAGGTTCTTCATCGAGCGGCGCAGAAGCAGGCCGCTGAGGTGCTGGTTGCCGGTGAACTTGATCTGGCCCACCTTCACCGTGGGGCCTTCCTTGATGTTGAAGTTCACCTGCACCGAGGCCGGAGGAATGGTCTTGACCTCGGTCTTGATGGTGGCGAACTGGTGGCCGTGCTCGGAGAGCATGTCCTTGAGCACCGTCTCGGCGCGCTTGATCTTGGTCGGGTCGTACTGGCTCTCGACCGAGAGGCCGACCTTTTCCTTCTTGAAGCGGTCGAGCACGTCGGACTGCGAGACGGCGTTGAGGCCCTTGTAGTTGATCTCGCGGATGGTGGGCTTCTCCCGGACGAAGACGTTCAGGATGATGCCCTTCTCCGTGTCTTCGCGCTCGATGCGCAGATCGTCGAAGTAGCCGGTGTTCCAGAGCGAGTTGAAGTCGCGCTCGATGGAGATCGGGATCGTAGGTATCGCCGGGATGGGTAAAGAGGCGCGCCAGGATGGTTTCCTTGGGGATGCGCCGGTTGCCGATGACCCGGATCGAATCGATGGTCTGCGGACTGCTGGGCCAGGGCCGACACGGCAGTGACCAGCAGCGCGAGCGACAGGGCGATGCGCGCCAGACGGCCCGGGGCCCTGCAAAACGCGGGAGATGGAAGTGTGCTTGATCTTCACCGGGCTGGAGCCCTGCGGCGAGCACAAGTACTGGTGCGGTCCATAGTTCGCCATCTGGTTCGGCTTCACGGGAAGAATATCGACACCCTCATTGCTGAAAAATCTGATCCTGCCTCGAGGAAAGAATGATTATATTTGACCGTGCTCACCCCGCCCAAACCGGCGGGCATCGCGACGGCCCGGAAACCGAATCTTTCCCAGAATTTCCCTGCCGCGCATACCGCCTTCGGACTGGGGTCTATCCCACAGTCTACCGGATGCAGGCGGGTTGGGGCCTGTTTGCATCCCCCTCACGCTGAACGGCATGCCTCTTAGACGCAGATCGGACAGACATGGCATCCTCACCGAACGGAGGTTTTTGAACGATGGACACGGAGGATGGAACAGTTTACGGGTTCTCGGCCCCGCTGCTGGATGGACGGCCGGCAGGCCTGGAGGAATTCCGGGGAAAGGTGCTGCTGATTGTGAATACCGCCAGCAAATGCGGATTCACGCCCCAATATGCTGGTTTGGAAGCGCTCTACCGGACCTACCGCAATCGCGGGTTCGAGGTGCTCGGGTTCCCTTGCAACCAGTTTGGGAGGCAGGAGCCTGGTTCGGCGGAAGAAATCGGGGCGTTCTGCGAAAAGAACTATGGCGTCAGCTTTCCCATCTTCGGAAAGATTGATGTGAACGGCGCAGACGCCCACCCGCTCTATCGCTTCCTGAAGCAAAGCAAGCCGGGAACGCTCGGATTTTTGATAGGCGGAAGCATCCGCTGGAACTTTACAAAGTTTCTCATCGATCGGCAGGGGCGGGTTGCGGAGCGGTTTGGGCCCTCGAAAGCGCCCAAGGCAATGGCGGCGAAGATCGAGGAACTGCTGGGGGCCGGCGCTCAGTCGAACCGATAGGCGCTGATGGCGGCGCCCATGGGGTCGTCCGTGAAGATGCGCGTTCCGGGGGCGTCGCTGCCGGCCCCCGCCGCCACCAGAAGCGGGATCAGGTGCTCCTCGCGGGGATGTGCGTAGGTTGCAAATGGAGCAGTGCGCCATGCGGTGAGCAGGGCTGAGCGCTCGGCGTCCGGCGCTTGGACGGCGCTGGTGAGCCAGGCATCGAAGGCCTGGGCGCGCTCCGGGGTCTGCGGCTGGAAGTAGCCGCGCAGATTATGAAAGCTCATGCCGCTGGCTACGATGAGCACGCCTTCGTCGCGGAGTGGCGCCAGCGCCCGGCCGGCGGCCAGATGCAGAGCGGGATCGAGCGAGCTGGCCAGCGAGAGCGTCACCACCGGGATCTGCGCCTGGGGAAAGGCCACCTTGAGCGGCACAAAGACGCCGTGGTCGAAGCCGCGCGTGAGGCTTACAGCGGAGGGAAGGCCGGCCTGAGAGAGCAGGCTGGCTGCGCGTGCGGCCAGCTCCGGCGATCCGGGCGAGGGCCAGGTGAGGCGGTAAGTGTGCTCGGGAAAGCCGGAGTAGTCGAAGATGAGCTGCGGTGCCGGCGCCGCGCTGGCGGTGAAAGCCGGTTCCTCCCAGTGCCCGCTGATAACGAGAATGGCCTTCGGCAGCTCAGGCAGCGTCCCGGCCAGGCTCTCAAGGAAGCGCTGGGTGGTGTGCCAGGTGTCCGCCGGACCCCAGGTCCAGTCCATGAAGAAGCAGGGACCGCCGCCGTGGGGGATGAAGAGCGTGGGCTGGCGCTGGCTTTGGACTGACATTAGGGTCCTCCGAAGAATAGTCGTTCAAACAACTAATCCCTTGGATGGCCAAGCTTCCGGCAAGGATTCATTCGTTTTCAAGCCTATTGAAGCGGCGCGGCCATCTTGTAGACATACACCAGCATCGCCACGCCGACCAGCCCCGGAATCAGGCCGCACAGCGACACCTTAAACCCAACGAGCTCATGCAGAAAGATCAACAGGGCAATGCCTACCCCGATATTGATCAGGCCGCCGATCTTCAGGCCCTCGCGGGCTTTGAGCCGCTTGATCCGCTCATCCTCGCGCATCAGGTCAATGGCCGCCTTGGCGCCTTCACCCGGCGCCTCGGAAAGCCGCTTGAGAGTCTCGGCCCGGTAAAAGGCCTCGCGCTCCTTGCGGCTGCTGTCGATCCAATGGAGAACGCCGGTGAATGCGAACACCACCACAATAATCGCGATGGGAAACAGGAAAATCATTGGTGTACTCATCAATTCCTCCTTGCCGGGGCTTTTCCCCTTGCACCCGGTACGACAGAGGCTGCGCGTTTCCGGTTGCATAATCTTCAGCCAAGCTGCCATACAAGAGAAATTGCAACCGGATTGGAATAAAGTCGGTCGTACCCTGTTTGGGAGGAGCGCAGCCCGGCATGAACGCCCAGGACGATAAGACCGATGTGGAGCGGGTGCTGGCAGGGGATGTGCGCGCTTTCGAGGGGATTGTGCGGCGCTGGCAGGGACCGCTGGTGAATATGGCGTGGCGCTACTGCCGCGACCCGGGACGGGCCGAGGAGCTGGCGCAGGAGGCGTTCCTGCGGGCGTGGCGGGGGCTGAAGAGCTGGCGCCGTGAGAGCAGCTTTTCGACGTGGTTGTTTGCGCTCGCCGGCAATGTCTACCGCAGCGAGCTCAAGCGGTTTCCCACGGTGACAGTGCCGATGGAGGAGATTGCCGAGCCTTCCGCGCCGGCCGCACAACACCACGATTTGGCCACCCGGCTCAACTCGGAAGTTGTCAGGCGTGCGGTGCTGGCGCTGCCGGTGCGCTACCGGGAGCCGGTGGTGCTGTTCTATTTCCATGAGATGGATGTGGGCGCGGCCGCTCGGACCATGGGGCTGCCGGAGGGAACGGTGAAGGCAAGGCTGGCGCGGGCGCGGACTCTGTTGCGAAGACGGTTTCCGGGGCTGGAGTCGACGCTTGAATCCCACCCTTTGCAAAAAGCGCAGGGAATGGGGCGCCCAGATGGTTTTGAACAGACGGATTCCACTTCAAACGGGATTACGCACAACGCGGGAAGGGAGGCTTGAAGATGGACAATAGAAACACAGAACTCGACAGGATGGATGCGATTCTGACCGCCGAAGACGAGATTGTGCCGTCTTCCGGCTTCCTTGGAGCGGTGATGGAGCGCGTGGAAGAAGAGGCGAGGATGCCGGCGCCGATCCCGTTCCCGTGGAAGCGTACGCTGCCGGGATTGGTGCTGGCAGCCGGAGTGTTTGGATGGGCTGGAGTTGAGCTGGCGCGGCGAGTGGTTCCAGCCATGAACCGGGGAGCGCTCGCTTTGCCGCAATTGCCGGCAGCGATGGTGATGCCGATGCAGCAGGCAGGCTGGGTTGCGCTGGCGCTGAGCCTGTCGATGGGGTCGTGGCTGCTGGCGCGGCGGCTGGCGGGACAGTCGGGGCTGCTGTAAGTTCCCCTATTGCACCCGCGTGTGCTGCGCGCCGAACTGGCGGAGTTTGGCGAGCGTCGCGGCGGCCTGGCCGGAGTCGATGGCGTCGGCGCCCAGGGCTACGCCTTCCTTGAGATCGAGGGCGAGTCCGGCGGCAACCAGGGCGGCGGCGGCGTTCATGAGGACGATGTCGCGGCGGGCGCCTGGGATGCCCGTGAGCACGTCGTAAAGCAGGGATGCGTTCAGCTCCACGTCGCCGCCGGAAAACTGCTCGATAGTGGCGCGGGGCAGGCCGGCCATCTCTGGAGTGACGCGGGCGCCTTTCAGGATCGATTCGCCGGTCTCCGACTCTTCCACGCGGGCGACGACGGACTCGCCCGTGGTGGTGAGCTCGTCAATGCCGTCGGTCCCGTGAACCACGAAGGCGCGCTTTGCCCCCAGGGCGGCGAGGGTGCGGCCAACCAGCAGGACTCGGCTGGGGGCGAGCACGCCGATGACCTGGTTGCGGGCTCCGGCGGGGTTGGTGAGCGGGCCGCAGAGGTTGAAGATGGTGCGGAAGCCGAGGGCGCGGCGGACAGGTCCGACGACCTTCATTGCCGGGTGGTAAAGGGGCGCAAAGAGGAACATGAAGCCGGTGGCGCGCAGGCATTCGGCGGCCAGCTCGGGGGAAAGGTCGATGGGGACGCCGAGGGCCTCAAGCACGTCGGCCGCACCGCAGCGGGAGGTGATGGCGCGGTTGCCGTGCTTGGCCACCTTGGCTCCGGCAGCGGCGGCGACCAGGGCTGCGCCGGAGGAGATGTTGAAGGTCAGCGGTCCGCCGCCGCCGGTGCCGACAATGTCGACCAGCTCGGTGCGCTCTTCCGGAGTGAGCGGAACCGGCGTGGCGCGCCGGCGCATGACTTCGACAAAGCCGGCCAGCTCCGGGGCCTGTTCGCCGCGCGTGGCAAGCACCGTGAGCAATGCGGCGATTTCAACGTCCGGCACGCTGCCGGTGAGTATCTCCGTCAGCACGTCGGCCGCCTGTTCGCGGGTAAGAGCGGTGCCGTCCTCCGCCAGCGGTTTGAGCAGTTCCTTCAACAGGGCCATGGCTTCTTATTTTAGCTGGATGTGATGGTTTGGCCGCGGCCCGGTGAAAGGTCTCCTGGGTTCTGCCCCATACTGAGAGGCTTGGGGGGATGGGATTTGCCGCTCCTTTGGCAGGCGAGATAGTATTTGGGTATCGCTGGCACGGTCTGGCGGACTCACGGTCTAAATGGGTCTGCCGCCAAATCCCTCAAACAACAGCGGTCTGGGTGGTCCCAACTTGAAAATCCACGAGTATCAGGCAAAAGAGATTCTGGCCAAGTACGGCGTTGCGGTGCCCAAAGGCGAGATGGCCAACACGCTGGAAGAGGCAATTGAGGTGACGCGCAAGCTGTTCACCGAGGGAGCGACCGGCGTAGTGGTGAAGGCGCAGATTCATGCCGGAGGCCGCGGCAAGGGCGGCGGCGTGAAGGTGGCGCGGACGCGCGAAGAGGCCGAACTGCATGCCAAGAACATTCTGGGCATGCAGCTGGTGACGCATCAAACCGGGCCGGCCGGGCAGAAGGTACAGCGGCTGCTGGTGGAAGAGACCGCGGCCATCGACCGCGAGCTTTACCTCGGCATTGTGCTGGACCGCGCAACCGGCAAGCTGGTGTTTATGGCATCGCAGGCCGGCGGCATGGAGATTGAGGAAGTGGCCGCGAAAACTCCTGAAGCCATCTTCAAGGAGACCATCGACCCGGCCATCGGGTTTGGCGCCTGGCAGGCGCGCAAGCTGGCCTTTGCGCTGGGGCTCAAATCCACGCAGATCAATGCGGCGGTGACCTTTTTGCAGAGCCTGTACAAGGCGTTCATGGATACGGACGCATCGCTGATCGAGATCAATCCGTTCATCACCACCAAGGACGACAAGCTGTTTGCGCTGGACGCGAAGATCACCTTCGACGACAACGCGCTGTTCCGCCATCCGGCCATCAAGGCGCTGCGCGATACGGCTGAGGAAGATCCACTGGAAGTGGAGGCGAGCAAGTACGCGCTGAACTACATCAAGCTGGATGGCTCGATTGCCTGCATGGTGAATGGCGCCGGGCTGGCCATGGCCACCATGGACATCATTCAGTATGCGGGCGGGAGTCCGGCCAACTTTCTTGATGTGGGCGGCGGCGCCACGCAGGAGCAGATTGAGCATGCGTTCGAGATTCTGCTCTCCGACCATCATGTGAAGGCGATCTTCATCAATATCTTCGGCGGCATTCTTCGCGTGGACCGGCTGGCCACGGGCGTTGTAGCGGCGGCGCGCAACCTGCATGTGCAGGTGCCGATTGTGCTGCGGCTGGAAGGCACAAACGTGGAAGAAGGCCGGCAGATTCTGAAAGAGTCCGGGCTGGATTTCCAGGTGGGCGCAACGATGGAAGAGGCGGCAGATCTCGTGGTGAAAGCAGCTTCCAGCCGCTAGCTTGATGCGTAACGGGAACGGAGTATCGGTTTGGCGCAAGCATTTCAAGATCTGACCGTCTGGCAGCGTGCCATGGAAATGGCGGTCTGTGTTTATAGCCTGACCAAAGCTTTTCCGAAAGATGAAATGTACGGACTAACCTCGCAATTGCGCCGCGCAAGCGTATCCGTTGCCAGCAATATTGCCGAGGGCAGAGGAAGAATGACTGACGGCGAATTCCGGCAGTTTCTTGGAATTGCGCAAGGTTCAACCTACGAAGTACAAACGCAAATTCTAGTGGCCAGAAGGTTGAAGATCGGCGATGAAGAAATGCTGCAACGGGCAGAAGCGCTTTGCATAGAAACCTCTAAAATGCTCGGCGCGTTCATCCAATCTTTAGGAGCTAAGGGCTAGAAGCTAGGAGCTGTTTCCAATGGCTGTTCTGGTTGATAAAAATACGCGGCTGATCGTGCAGGGCATCACCGGCAAAGAAGGCACGTTCCACGCCAAAGGCGCGGCGGAGTACGGCACCAACGTGGTGGGCGGCGTGACGCCCGGCAAGGGCGGAACAACGCACGAGGGCTGGCCGGTGTTCAACACGGTGGCCGACGCGGTTGAGAAGACAGGCGCCAACGCGACGGTGATTTTCGTGCCGCCTCCGTTTGCCGCCGATGCGATCCTCGAGGCCGAGGACGCAGGGCTTCCTCTGATCGTCTGCATCACCGAGGGCATTCCCACGCTGGACATGGTGAAGGTGTGGGCCAAGCTCAAGACTTCGACTTCGCGGCTGATCGGGCCCAATTGCCCCGGTGTGATTTCGCCGGGCAAGGCGAAGATCGGCATCATGCCGGCGCGCATTCACAAGGAAGGCTCGATCGGGATTGTTTCGCGCTCCGGAACGCTGACGTATGAAGCGGTGCACCAGCTGACGCAGCGCGGCATCGGACAGTCGACCGCCATCGGCATTGGCGGCGACCCGATTATCGGGACCACGCACATCGACGCGCTGCGCCTCTTGAACGACGACCCGGAGACCGAGGCGATCATCATGATCGGCGAGATCGGCGGATCGGCGGAAGAAGCTGCGGCGGAGTTTGTGAAGTTGTATGTGAGGAAGCCGGTGGTGGGCTTCATCGCCGGGCAAACAGCGCCTCCGGGACGGCGTATGGGCCATGCGGGAGCGATCATCAGTGGCGGCCAGGGCACGGCGGTCGACAAGATGAAGGCCATGACCGAGGCCGGAATTCACGTAGTGGTTTCGCCGGCGGAGATAGGAGCTACGCTGGCACGGGTGATTGGGAAGGCGTAGCGCCTGGACCTGTTTCCATTGAGCGGATTCATTCGGGTGGAAATCGCGGCGCGAGAGGGAAGTTGTATCGTTTGAGAAATTTAAAGTGACACTTTATATTTCTCAATATTCAAGGCGACGAAACAACACCGCTTCACGAGGCCTTCGCGCGGTTGATTTCTACTGTGAACTGCTCCAGAGTGAGAGCTTCGGCGCCGCGCGCAAGGGCGGTGAATGCAGGCCCGGTGCGTGGTTTGCGGTAGACCACGATGCGGCGCGTGGCGCGGTCTTTGGCCACGCGGGAGAGCGAGAGCATGGGCGCGGCCATCTGTGGCTGCACGGTCTTGGAGGCCTTGGCTTCCACCAGCCAGAAGCGCGCGTTGGGCTGCGGCACCAGGAAGTCGACCTCCAGGCCCTGCTGGTCGCGAAAGTAGTAAAGTTCCTTGCGCTGGCCGCGGTTGATCTGGCTCTTGAGAATCTCGGAAGCGACGAAGCCTTCGAAGATGGAGCCCAGAAATGGGGATCGATCCAGTTCGGCCTGGGACTGAATGCCGAGCAGATGGCAGGCCAGGCCGGCGTCGCCCCAATAGACCTTGGGAGATTTGACGAGACGCTTGCCGAAGTTCTCGAAGTACGGGGGCACCAGGATCACCTGGCCGGTGATTTCGAGGATGCGCAGCCACTCGGAGATGGTGGGCACCGACACGCCCAGCGGCGCTGCGAGATCGGACCGGTTGAGCATCTGCCCATGGCGGCTGGCCAGCAGCGAGAGAAAGCGGCGGAAGCCGGGCAGGTCGCGGACACTGGTGATGATGCGCACGTCGCGCTCGATGTAGGTCTGCAGGTACGAGGCAAACCACAGCTCGCGGCCGCGCGGACGCAGCACTACCTCAGGAAAGCCGCCCAGCAGCGGATCGGCTTTGGGCGTCTCGTTCAGGCTGAACGGCAGGAGTTGCAGGATGGCCGCGCGGCCGGCCATGGACTCGGTGACGCCCTGCATGAGCGGCGCTTCCTGCGAGCCGGTAAAGAGCCACTGGCCCATCTTGCGCGGATGCGCGTCGACCAGCGTGCGAATGTAATCAAGCAACTGCGGTGTGTTCTGAATCTCATCGAAGATGACGGGCGGATGCAGGCTCTCGATGAAGGAGCGCGGGTCGCGGCGGATGCGGTCCTGAATGTCGGGGTCCTCGAGGAGGACGTATTGCGCGCGGGGAAGAGCGGTGCGCAGGAGGGTGGTTTTTCCCGATCGCCGCGGGCCGGTAATGACCACCGCTGGGAAGCGGCGCAGGGCCGAGCGGAGCAAGGGAACGATTTGGCGGGCGATCGTTTGCATTTGAGAAAGTTATAGTATCACTTTAAAATACTCAAGTCTATCGTAACGAATATTTGAACGGTAATTGAGAAGATACTGCAATCGAACCCCTGTAAATACGCGGCTGAGACAGAATTGGCCGAGAGAAGTCGAGCTCTCCTGAAAGAGAGCCCGATGCGAAAAATACGCGCCGAATTCTTACCAGACGCGGCAGGGAGTCGTTGCCACCATGGGGGCTGTCTTCTTGCAACTGAAGCTCTTGGCGAATTCCGGCAGATCCTGCAGCACGGTGTTGGTGCGGTACTCGTCGGGCGCGTGGGGGTCGGTTTGCGCCTGGGTGCGCAGCTGCTCGGGGCGCGTCTGCGTGCACCACTGCTGCGCGTAGGCAATCCAGAAGCGCTGGTCGGGGGTGTAGCCGTCGATGGTGGCGGTCATGTCGAGATGCGCGGTCTGCGCCTTGTCGAGCCAGGCCAGCCAGGCCAGCCACAGGCCGCCGAGGTCGGCGAGGTTTTCGCCCAGGGTTAGCTTGCCGTTCAGGTGCACGCCGGGAACGGCCTCGATGGCGTCGTACTGCTTGACCACGCAATCGGCGCGGGCGTTGAATTTGTCTTCGTCGTCTTTGGTCCACCAGTTTTTCAGGTTGCCGTCCTTGTCGAACTGGCGGCCTTCGTCGTCGAAGCCATGGGTGAGCTCGTGGCCGATGGTGGAACCCATGTCGCCGTAGTTGGCCGCATCGTCTTCCTTGTCGCTGAAGAACGGCGGCTGGAAGTAGCCGGCGGGAAAGTTGACGTTGTTCTGCTGCGGATCGTAGTAGGCGTTCACGGTGGGCGGCGACATGTCCCACTCGCCCTTGTCCACGGGCTTGCCGATCTTGGCCAGCTGGCGCGCGTATTCGAACTCGATGCGCGCGCTCCTGGTTGCCAAGCGCATCGCCGGCGCACGATGTTGAGCTTGGAGTAGTCGCGCCACTTGTCGGGATAGCCGATCTTGTTCATCACCGCATGCAGCTTGTCTTTGGCCTTGACCTTGGTGTCCGGGCTCATCCAGTCCAGGGAGTCGATGTCCTTGCCCATGGCCTGCTCGATGGCGAGCGTCATCTCGACTGCGTGCTGCTTGGCGGCGGGCGGGAAGTACTTGGCCACGTACACCTGGCCCAGCGCCTCGCCCATCTCGCGATCTACGCGGCTGGTGCAGCGTTTCCAGCGCTCCTGCTGCTTTTCCGCGCCGTTCAGCGTGTGCGAGTAGAAGTTCCAGTTCTCCTGGTCGAAGCTTTCGGGCAGGCTGGTTCCGGCGTAGGCATGCAGCAGGTGCCAGCGCAGGTAGGTCTTGATCTGGTCGAGCGGCGTATCGGCCAGCAGGGCGTTGAACTCGGCAAAGAATTTCGGCTGCTCGTCGTTCATCTTGCCCGCGGCCGGGGCGGCGATGCCGGCCACGTAATCGGCCAGCGCGAAGTGGGTCATGGTCTTACTGAAATTGGCAATGTCGGTGGGATGGTTCAGGTTCTGCGGGTCGCGCTGCTCGGTAATGGTGAGCGAAGCTTTGGCCAGGCGCGTTTCGATGGCCAGAACGATTTCGGCATCCTTTGTGGCCTGCTTGTCGGGCTCGCCGGCAAGGGTGAAGATTTTGCGCACGTGGGCCACGTACTGCTGGCGCTGCTCCACGCTCTTGGCGTCGGTGCGGGTGTAGTAGTCGCGCTCGGGCAGGCCGAGACCACCGGCCATGTAGCCGCTGATGACGGGGTTGGCGTCGGCGAAATCCTGCGTGGGATAGAGCATGAAGAAGGCGTTGACGCCGATGGAGTGGAGATGGGCGACAAGGGCGGGCAACTGCGCGCGGCTGGTGACGGCGGCAATGCGGTCCAGCTCCGGCTGGAGCGGCGCGATGCCCAGCTTGTTGACTGTGGCCGTGTCCATGCACGCGGCGTACTCGTCGCCGATTTTTTGCTCGTTCGCGCTGCGCGTGGGCGAGGGCGCGGCGGCCTGCTCCAGTATCTGCCTGAGGTGCAGGCGATTCAGCTCAAAAAGCTCGGTGAAGCGGCCGTAGGAGGTTTGATCGGCGGGCAGCGGATTACGCTTGAACCAGCCATTGCAGCTGTACCTGTAGAAGTTGTCGCAGGGGTCCACGGACTTGTCGATCAGCGAGGGGTCGAAGACGCGCAGCTCCGGCGCGGCGGGCGCGGGGGTCTGGGCGTGGACCACGATTCCGCTGAGGGCGGCGGCCAGAAGAGCAGCGAGAACGATGCAGCGACGAACGGAAACGGTTGCGCGGAACATGCGAAAACTCTAGCAGATTGACGGCCAGGAAGGGCAGAGTTTCAGGCGCGCAATTACAATGAAGAGGCAGAGACAAATTCCTCAAGGAGCAAGACACGTGGCGCAACGCACATTCAGCATCGTCAAGCCGGACGCGGTCCGCAAGGGGTTTACCGGAGCCATTCTGGCCGAGATCAACAAGGCCGGTTTCCAGATTGTGGCCATCAGGAAGCAATCGATTTCAAAGCAGCAGGCGGAGGGTTTTTATTACGTCCACAAAGAGCGGTCGTTCTTTAACGATCTGACCACGTTCATGTCGTCCGGGCCGCTGGTGCTGCTGGTGCTCGAGAAGGAAAACGCGATTGCGGACCTGCGCAAGCTGATGGGCGCGACCAATCCGGCGAATGCCGAAGAGGGGACGATTCGCAAGAAGTTTGCCGGATCGATCCAGGAGAATGCGATTCACGGCTCGGACGCGGAAGATACGGCCGCGTTTGAGATCGGCTACTGGTTTGCGGGGTATGAGCTGGTGTAGCCACCTGCGATGGGGCAGACGCCGCTTGCGCCGCTCGAGGTTCGTGGTCTCCCACCTTTTTCCGCAAAGAGCGCGGAAAGGATGGGCATCCAGCATCATTCCAAACGAATTCGCACCGTTATCATTTGCGAGAATAACGCCCGCAGCTCATCCATCCCCGAACAAATCGTCGATCTTCTTCGTGAGCGCTTCGACTTTTTCCTGAAGCTCGGCAACTTTAGCTTCGAGCTGCGCGATGCGGTCTTCCTGGCCGGAGTCGTCACTGGACCCCCGTTGTGAATACTGGACGGCGGCGCGCGGGGCGAACGCCTGCTCCGGCGGGAGCGCGAACTCGACCGGCCCTGATAGCAGGTGAGCGTAGCGGGACTCCTTGGTGCCGGGCTGGCGGGGGAGGACGGCGACCAGCGAAGGGTCGCGCTCGGCAAGCTTTTGCAGGCCGGCAAGCACGTCGGCAATCTCTTCGAAATGGTGCAGGCGCTCGGTGCGGCCGCGCAGCTCGCCGGGGGTCTGCGCGCCGCGCAGCAGCAGCACGCAGATCAGCGCGGTTTCCGCGCGGGTGAAGTTGAAGGCCTCGCCCAGCCAGTGTTCGTACTTGGCGACGCGGCCGTCGGCGGCGCGCGCGCGCCCAGCCAGGCCAAGATCTTCAAGCCGGCGCAGGGCCAGGTGGACCTCCTCGTCGTCCAGGCGCATCACCGGCTCGCGGTTGGTGAGCTGGTTGCAGGCGTTGACCAGCGCGTTGAGAGAGAGCGGATAGTAGTCCGGGGTGGTGACTTCCTTTTCAACCAGTACGCCGAGAACACGGGCCTGGGCGGGACTGAGGTGGAGGGGCTGCGTGACGGCCATAGCCTCCACTTTGCCCCGAAACAGTGGCTGCGGTCAATTCCTGGCGGCGCGAGTCAGCAGGTCAGCGGGCTGGTAGGCTGGCGGGCTTGGTTTCGCTGGCCGGAGTATCGGCGTCCTTGTCTTTGGGGCCCAGCAGGAACTGCACGCCGAGATAGGCGATCCAGCTGGGTTCGGAGTTCTGGCGGGTAACGGCCTGGATGGCGCGGCCACCCATGAAGAGCAGGCGAATGGTGTTGGCGTGGTTCAGGCTCTGCCGCCCGCCCCCGTCGAGGGTAAGCTCGCGCTGCTTGGGAACTGTGCCGATGCGGTTGGCGTCCTGCAGGTCGTAGAGCTCGGCGTAGAGTTCGGTGCGGTCGTTGAACTCGTGGCCGGCGATGAGGCCGCGGCCCCAGCGGCTGGGAATAAGCTGGTTGCCGAACCAGTGGCCGACTTCGCCGTTGAGGTTGAGGAAACCGATCTTTGCGGTCATCTCCATGGGCAGGTAGTACTGCGGGCCATTCTCCACGATGCCCCGCTTGACGGCGCTGGTGGGGTTGTTGATGGAGGCCTGGGGATAGGTGCCGATGGAGAAGTCCATGTTGTCGTCGGAGGGAGCCTCGCCCGCCTTGTGGTGCTCGTAAGGCCGCCACTTGACGCCGAGCAGCGACTCGCCCAGGCCGGCGTGGGTGGTGTTGTTGGGATCGGTATAGACAGCCATGGGCAGCTCGTATTTGAGCTGAATGCGGTCGCCCCAGCCGTAGTTCATGTCGATGTCGGGCGTCTCATAGTAAGCGTTGCCGGGGTTGTGGTCAGCAATCCAGCCGAAGTTGATCTCCCAGTGCTTGTTGCCCGGGGTGCCGGGGTCATCCGTAATGAAAGGGGGCCCTCCCTGTGCGCGGGCAAAGGGAACGGCGATGGCCGGGATGAGTAAAAAGAGGACGGTTAGAAGCCTGCGCATGGACGTTCGAAGAGTGCTCCCAGGGGACAGGAAATCGCAAATCAAGAGGAATTGCCTGGCATTAAAAGTAACAGCGTTAGTATGAAGCAACGCTTAAGATGCTGCGGCACACAGTTTCCGGGCAATTGTAGGCCCGCATCCGCCCCGGCTCTGCGATACTAGTTTGTTATGCCCATCGACGACCTTCAACAGGCTGCGCAAAAGATAGCTGGATTTCTTTCCACCCTTAACAAGCTCGGCGGGATGCGCCTGAAGTACCGCATCACGGCGGGCGACGGAGCGAGCGACCCGCAGGGGCTTGAGGCGCGCCAGATCTACGTGGAGCTGGGCGGCCCGGACGTGCCGCTGGTAACGGCGCACAACGGCGAGCTGCTCAGGGCGCTCGAAACCATTGCCGCGCAGATGCTGCGGCTGGAGCAGCGCGAGCACGACCTGGTCAGCTTTGACGCCGCCAACTTCAAGGCGCTGCGGGCGCAGGAGCTGAAGCTGCAGGCCGAAGTGGCGGCGGACAAGGTGATCCGCACCGGCGTACCCTTTGCCTTTCCGCCCATGAACAGCCGCGAGCGGCGTTTGCTGCACATGTCGTTCCGCGACATCGAGGGCGTGGAGACAGCCAGCTCCGGCGAGGGGCAGGACCGCTTCCTGGCCGTCTATCCGGCAGGAAAGACGCACTTGCCGGTGGCGGCGCCGGTGAAGCCGCGCAGCTATGAACGCGACGACAGGCGCGATCGGCGGCGGTAGCTTTCAGCTCTCATCTCCTGGAGCCCTTTCGACCCGACTGAATTCACCCTGGGCATCCGCGGTATCCCACTCAAGCCGCAAAAGCACCGCCGCGGCGCCCGGGTGGGGCCCCCAAATTTGTGTCCACACTTGGACCGAGGATGCTCTCGGCCTCTCGCGCCTCCGCGTGACTTGCTTCCGCCCCTCCCTCAATCGGCATATTTTTGATCGTGCTTGAACAGAAAGAGTCTCGTTCTGTTGTAAATTTCTTGATGAGGCATGCCGATCCGCTTTCCCGCCGGCAATTCCACTCCGAAAACCACACCGGCCGTTCGCAGTGCCGTCAAGGATGATTGCGATGCGTTTTCCCGCGCTGAAATCCAAAACGAATCGAGTCTTGGTCGCAACTTCGATTCTTGCCCTCATTGCGCACCTTGCTCCTGGGCAACTGGCTGCTCAGAGCCCGTTCCGGTTTCGCGAGGCCTACCTCCTCGAGCAGCGCATGGCTCCCGACCGGGGCGGCTTTATCGATATCAGCCACTTCGACGAGAATATGGGCCGCGTGAAGCCGACTTACGCGCAAAATGGCGACTGCATGATCCAGGGTTGCAAAGGGCCCGACGGCAATTACGTTCTCGATCTGAACAACCTGTATGTCTACCAGAATGAAATGTGGCTGCGGCTGCTGGAGCAGACCGACAAATCTCGCACCGAGGGCGCTTTTGCAGTGGCCGGCCCCATCTACCAGGAGATGATCTCCGAACTGCGGAAAGCACAGGGCGACACTTCGAGTAGTGTCGCCCTGATGCTCGACCACCTGGGTGAGTATTACCTCGAAGGGCGGAACTTCGAAAAGGGCTATCAGACTATCCAGGAAGCAGTGGCCGTGCGGCGGGCGATGCTCAAGACCCTGAGCCCCGAGCCTCATGAGGGGACGCCCGATCCGGATCTCCGGAAGCGCCTGGAGATTACCATGCACCTGGCGGATATGCAGACGCGATTGGGACAGATGGACCTGGGCAAAGGCGACCTGGCGCGTGCCCAGGAACGCCTGGGCGAGTCCGTGGCCATCTGCAACCAGAAGAACACGGTTGGGTACGTCGGTTCTCTGTTTGCCGTCTACTTCGACTCGCTGCTGCTTGAGCGGCAAGGCAAGTGGCAGGATGCCGAACGCTTGTGGAAGCAAACCGTTGCGCTTCGCGAACCGTTGCAACAGGGCAACCCCTACTGGGATTCCCTGCGCGAGATGGCTGCTTTCTACGCGCGCCGCGGAGATTTTCATACGGCGGCGCAGATCGCCTACCAGGTGGACGCGGGAACGAAGGACAAGCAGTTGAAACCTTCCACGCGCATGCCCTATCTGATCGATTCGCGCCCCCGGAGGGAAGTCGCGAACAGCGCGTACATTCTCTATCGGGAGGAAAGCGATACAGCACTCAAAGAGATCGAAGCCGTCGATAAGTGGCAAAGCGACGGACCGGCAGCGGGCGCGGCGTTGCTGCCGTCCCCCTACGTTGTCACCAACCGCCCGCTCTTCGATTCCGGTTCCGACTCGGAACTCGCTCAATTGCTCTCCTGGATCGAGCAGAGAGTCTTCCTGCACATGTCCATCCTGCTGGATGGCGAGCCTGCCCAGCAGAACGTAGACGCAGCGTATCAATTGCTCTGCGATTCCAAAGGACGGTACCTGGATTCAATCGCCGCGGTAACCGGCTATGCCGAATACGGACGCAATAGGCCCGGCATCGACACCAACACGCTGCCGATCATGGACGAGATGGGGGAGGTCCGCGAATATCAGGCGCAACTCTACCTCGAAGCGGCCCTCGACGGCAAGCCGTTTCCCGCCGCGGAGTTCGGAACTGCCGAGAATGTGCAGCGCATCCTTTCCAAGAGCCTCAGCGCCGATCCTTCCATCAGCAGCCTCACCGGCGACGTCTCCGTGAAATCCCTGCTGCAGGCGGTCCCCGCGGATGCCGCTTTCCTGGACTTCGTCCTCTGGAATCGCATGGACCGTGACCCCAGGGCGCCCTCGCATCGCGAGTACGGTGTCTTTGTCCTGCGTCACGGCCAGCCCGTTCACTATGTGCGCCTCGGCGCCTCCGACGCCATCGACAAGGAGATCGACTCGCTCAACTCCGGCGTGCTGGGCAGCCATACTCGCGGTTTCCTCGTGGTAAGCCGGGAACCAGCCGTCAGCGAAGAGGTGGTCAGCCAGAGACTCAAATCCCTCTACGCCAAAATCATTGCACCGCTGGAGAATGACCTGCGCGGGACCAGCCAGCTGCTCATCGTCCCCGACGGTAAGCTCACCCTCGCTCCTGTCAGCGCCCTCATCGATGCTCACGGCCACTTCCTGCTGGAGAACTACACCGTCTCGTTCATGAATTCCTGGCGGGATATTTGGTCTTCTGTCCATTACGGCTCGGAGACGCCTGGCTCTTCGGTCATTGTCGCCAATCCCGATTTCAACCTCACCATCGGCGATGCCGCGGCGCCCGCGGAATCATCCAACCGTCCCGCATTTGCACCCTTGCCGGGCGCCGAACTTGAGGCTCGCGACATCGAGAAATTGCTTAAGGTTCCCGACGATCGCGTCCTCATCGGCGACGCCGCCCGCAAATGGTTGATTCAATCGCTCACTTCGCCGCAGATCCTGCACTTTGCCACGCACACCGTTCCTTCGCTCGAATATGCGCCGCCCGTGGTCGAATACAACCTGTTCGATATTCCCCAGCCTCAGACCAGCCAGAATCCTCTGCTGGGTTCAGTGATTGCACTGGCCGGAGCCAACCACGCTCAGACCGGCCCGGAAGATGGCCTGTTGACCGGCCTTGAAGTCTCGCGCCTGCATCTCAGCGGGACCAGCCTGGTGGTGCTTTCCACCTGCAAGTCGGGGCAGGGCACTCCCGTGGAAGGGCTCGGCGTGCTTGGCCTGCGAGCCGCTTTTTCCATGGCGGGAGCGCAGGCCCTGGTCATGACCCTGTGGCCCGTGGACGATGTGGCTGGACGCCAGTTCATGCAGTTCTTTTACTCCCATCTCGCCCAGGGACCTGCCGCCGCCCTGCGCCAGGCGCAGCTCGATATGATCTCCAGGACGCAATACAAGAATCCCTTCTACTGGTCCGGCTACCTGGCCTCGGGCGCGCCAAACGTCGAGACCAGGCCGCTCCCGCCCGCAACGGGTGAGGTTGCGCCCGCCGGCAAGCAAACCTTCGTCACGCCGCGCTGCTTCGAGTTGTTTATGAGCTCCAGCCAGGGCGCCACGAAGAACTACACCACCCTCCGCCTCAAAATCGGCGGCGTCGTCTATCGCAATCAGGATTCCCCCGAACAGGTCACGTACGATTTGAACGGCCCAGGCAACTCGATCGTCCAGCGAACCAGCATGACGCTCAATGGCGGCCCAAGAAACATGCCTGAAACTCGAGGAGAGGGCCGAGATCGGTGGACAGCGAGCCTGATTGTGCAGAACCACAAAGAGTCGAGCAGCGTCACGCTGCGCTTCGGCCGGCCCTCTACGGAAACCGACAAACGCCAGGTGCTCACGCTTCAGGGCGGTCCTCGACTGTTCCCGACTCTGGATATTCCAGAATCGTTTCCGCCTCCGTCGGCCTACACGATAGCGGGCGACTCGTATGACAAAGGATCCAGGCTGGACCGAATCGCCGCCTGCGGCGCAATTCCCTCATGGTAATTGTGGCTGGGTTGGCAGAAATCCCGATGATGCCATTGAAGCCGGGTGGATTTCTTGCTTCGCGTCAAATCGCCGACGCGTAAGCCGTGGGGCCTGTGTGCCAAAATACCCTTCAATGAGAAAAATTCTTCTTCCTCTGTTGTTGGCTTCCCTCGCCGCTGCTTCTCCGGCGCAAAAGCGCCTCGTCCTCATCGACCAGGACGGCTCTGGCCCCGGCGGGTCAGACCAGATGGCGATGCTCGCCCTGTTGCAGGCGCCCAACGTGCAGGTACTGGGCATCACCATGGTGACCGGCGACGCCTGGCGCGACGAAGAGACGCTGCACACCCTGCGCATGCTGGAGCTGACTGGACATGCGGATGTGCCGGTAGCGCGCGGGGCTGTGTTTCCCCTGGTGCGCACCGAGCAGGAAACCAAACTGGACGCGGCGCTGACAGGCAAGGTGGCGTGGCTGGGCGCGTGGGGCAAGGGGCAGACCACGCTCATGGAGACGGCCGATGGGGTCACGCCCGTGGTGGGCCAGTTCCACGAGCATGGGCCGTATGAGATTGGGCCCATGCCGGAGGGCATGCCGAAGCTGAAGCCCATCGACGAAGATGCGGCGCATTTTCTCGTCCGCCAGGTGCATGCCCACCCTCACGAAGTCACAATTTATGCGGCCGGGCCCATGACCAACATTGCGCTTGCCATCCGCATCGATCCCGAGTTTGCCGCGCTGACCAGGGGAATTGCGCTCATGGGCGGCAGCCTGAATCCGCAGACCGACGATCCGGAGTTTGCCACCAGCCCGCGCCACGAGTTCAACTTCTGGTTCGACCCCGAGGCAGCGCGGATTGTGCTGCGGGCGGACTGGCCGCGGGTGGATGTGACCACCACGGATGTGTCCATCAAGGCGCCGTTCACGCAGAAGATGCTGGACGAAATCTCCAGGGCGCAGACGCCCACGGCGAAGTACATTGCCGCCTGGAGCAAGGACCGCTATTACTTGTGGGACGAGCTCACCGCCTGCGCCTGGCTGGACCCGGCGCTGATTACCAAGGAGAAGCTGCTATACATGGACGTGGACGTGAGCCATGGGCCCAGCTACGGCAATACGCTCACCTGGACGGAAGACATCAAGCCGGCCACCGGCGTGCGGCTGGTCCATGCCCAGGTGGATCTGGACCTGGCGCGATTCCAGAAGCAGTTTGTGGAGTTGATGATCCGCTAAAGCACGATGTTGGAGGTACACAATGGCACAGGAATCGATTCTGGGCGGAAGCAAGGTGGTGGCGTTTGCGCCGGTAACCGACGCGGCGCTGGCGCGGGCCTTCTATGAAGACGTACTCGGGCTGCGGCTGGTGGAAGACCAGAAGCCGTTTGCGCTGGTCTTCGACGCCAACGGAACCATGCTGCGCGTAACGCTGGTGGGCAAGCTGACCCCGCAACCCTTTACCGTTCTGGGATGGGAAGTGGAGCAGATTGAGACCACGGTGGAGCGGCTGGCAGCGGCCGGGGTTGAGTTCCTGCGCTTTCCGGGGTTGAACGACGGCGATCCACTGGGCATCTGGACTGCGCCCGGCGGCGCGCGCATTGCCTGGTTCAAAGATCCCGATGGCAATGTGCTCAGCCTGACGCAGTTCTAGGCAAGCGCCTATTCCCTGTTCCCTGTTCCCTGTTCTTTCAGTCCCCAGTCTGTATCTGCACCAGCGTCTCCGCCCCCTGCGCGCCGGGGCTTACCGTACGGGTCTGCGGCGCGCGCCAGTGGTCGATATAGCTGATCCGGTGCACACAGCCGATGGTGCAATTGGGAGAGCAGCTCTTGGCCGTAAAAAACTCCCGCTTCACATCCGCGGTGGTGTACTCGGCAATCGGAACCCCCGGATATCCGCGCTGCTGGCTGCAGTAGTGCACCAGCCCGTCCTCGCAGATATACAGGTACCGCGACCCCGCACGGCACCGCCAGTCGTTCTCGCGCCCCGCCGCAATGTTCGCCTGAAAGTCGTCGAACTGCGAGTAGTTGCTCTTCTTGCGGTCGTTCATCAGGTGGTAAATCCGCGCCTCTTCCGGCTTCAGCGGCTTCAGTTGCCCGCTCCCGTCGTGGATAATCCCGATCGTCGTCGCGAACCCCAGCTCCTGCGCCCGCCTGCCAATCACCAGCGCGTCGTTCGGATCCTTGAAGCCCCCGCCCACCACCGAGTTGATGTTCACATGGAACTCGGCATGCTCGGCCAGCATCTCCAGCTTCTTGTCCAGCACCTTCAGGCTCTTCTTTGAAACCTCGTCCGGAATCAAATTGTCGATGCTGATCTGCATGTGGTCCAGGCCGGCTGCGTTCAGCCGCTCAATCCGTTCCACGTTCAGCAGATAGCCGTTGGTAATCATCCCGGCAATGGCGCCCGTCCGCCGCATCCGCCGGATAATCTCGTCCAGGTCGGGATGCGTCAGCGGCTCGCCGCCACTGATCCCGATCATCGCCGTCCCCAGCCGTCCCAGGTGGTCAATCCGCCGGTACATCTCTTCGAGCGGAACAGGCTCTGAAACCTTGTCGTACTCGTTGCAATACGCGCAGCTCAGGTTGCAGAACCGCGCCGGCACAATCTGCGCCAGCACCGGGTGCGAGGTGGAAGCCAGCGCCCGCACCACCATCGCATACTCGCGCATCTTCCGCCGAGCCGCAAATCGCCCGCCCGCGCACCGTAGATCTCCGGGGAATACCCATCTCTACTATTGAATCACATCGAAGCAGCACCGTTCACCGTTACGTTTGGCGCTACTGGCGGCCAGGCCACGTTTCATACCGGCCGCCACCCCGTTGGTGCATTCGGCGAACGGTGGGCTCGCACAAGCCCCGTGCGAGCCCCGTGCGAGCCCCGCGCGAGCGTCTGCCACACCGCATGTGGCTCCCAGCGGGAGCCAATGAAAATAGCCCTGGGTGAAACCCGGGGAAACCGTCCCCGCTACTCGCCCGCCGTCCCGTAGGGCCGGCGTGACTCACCCCCACACATACCGCGGATCGTATTCAATCCCATGCCGCTTCAGGATCGACAAATACTCCGCCTGGAAATCGCGCTTCCGGTGGTGCTCCTGCTGCCCGGCGATGTACGCCACCGTCGCATCCACCTGCGAACATCCGATGCTGAATGCCCCATACCCTTTCTGCCACTCAAACCCGGTCAGCCCGCAGCACTCGTGCAACCACAACGACGATCCGCCCTTGATCTTTCGCATTGCCTCGGCAATAGTCACGGACGACGGCAGAGACAGCAGAAGATGGACATGGTCATCCGTGCCGCGCACCGCCAGCGCTTTCATCCCGTTCTCCCGTGCAATTCCACCCATGTACGCCCACAGCCGCTCCTGCAACTCGGGTGCGATAGCTCCTCGGCGCTCCTTGGTGGAGAACACGCAATGAAAGAGCGCGGAACAATAGGTGTGCGCCATTGAGAGCGGCCTCCTGGTCAAACCACACGGGGCTATCATACCGCCCCCACGGGGCGGTGCATTCCGCGTTGGACCTGCTCCCAGGGTTTTACCCTGGGCTATTCTCACCCCTTCCTACAGGAGGGGAAGCTGAGCTCCGCGATAAACCCCGCCTACGTATGGCGGCTGCCTCAGGGCCTGCCTGAGCGGAGTCGATGGGCCCTCGCTTCTGAGACCCGGGCTCGCAACCCCCGAGCGAGCCCCCGCGAGCGTCCGCCCCACCGCAGGTGGCGCAGAGGTGTACGCTGATGTCCAGGCTTTTGCCACAAAAGGAGGACCCTCGCCATGTTTACCCCCAAGGGAAAGTTCGGCTGGTATGAGCTGATGACCAGCGACACCAAAGCCGCCGGCAAATTTTACTCTGACGTTGTGGGCTGGACCACCCAGGAGATGCCTGGCGGCGACGGCCCCCCGTACACCGTCTTCAACATCGGCAATGTCGGCATGGCCGGCATGTTGAACCTCCAGGGACACACCGCATGGGTCGGCTACATCTCGGTCGACGATGTCGACGCGCACATCGAGAAGATCGTCGAAGCCGGCGGCAAACTTTGGAAACCCGCCACCGACGTTCCCGGCATGCTCCGCTTCGCCGTCATGTCCGATCCGCAGGGCGCGGCCATCGTGGTCTTCACCCCGAACCCGACCATGCCCTCGCCGCAACGCCCCGAGCCACCCGCTCCCGGCACCATCGGCTGGCACGAGCTCTACACCACCGATCTCGAAGGCGGATTCGAGCTTCTACAACAAGCTCTTCGGCTGGACCAAGGTCAGCGATATGGACATGGGACCCATGGGCCTCTATCGCATCTTCGATGAAGGCGACCACAAGCAAATGGGCGATGGCGGCATGATGACCAAAGCGCCGCACATACCCGTCTCGTGCTGGAACTTCTACTTCGCCGTCGACTCCATCAAAGCAGCCGTCCAACGCGTTCAGTCCGGCGGCGGCAAGGTCCTCAACGGTCCCATGCAGGTCCCCGGCGGCGGCTGGATCATCAACGGCCAGGACCCGCAGGGAGCCATGTTCTCCCTCGTCAGCAGCCAGGAATGAAACCCATCGGCGCGCTCTAGCGAGAGCCGGTGAGCCGGGTGGGATCGCACGAACCTCCATCCGGTTCGGTGCCCCCGGTCTCGAATGTGAGATCGGGGACCGCACGAACCCAAACCCTTCGGGTTTTCACAATTGCAGTATTATTCTACTGCAAATGCAGTAGAATAATACTGCAATGATCTCCCTCCGCTCTGAGCTCCGGCGCAAGCTCCTGACGTTCTTTTACGTCAACCGGAATGCGCGCGTCTATGTTCGCCAGCTGGCCGTTGCGCTCGACGTTGACTCCACCAACCTCTCTCGCGAGCTGGCCCGCCTGGCCCAGGAAGGATTGCTGCAATCACAGGTGGAAGGCCGCCAGCTCTACTACAACATCAACCGCGACTACCCTTACCTCAAGCCCGTCTTCGCCCTGCTTCAGGGCTCGGTCGGCATTCAGCCCACGCTCAGGCACGCGCTCCAGTCCGTCCCCGGCATCCGTTCCGCATGGCTCTTCGGCGGGTCCGCCAAAAACGAAGCCGACGACCCCGCCCGGGAGCTGGACCTGCTCATCGTCGGCAAGCCCGACCAGGCCCTGCTCGCCGCCGAGACCCGCGCCGCCGGGAAAGCCCTCCGCCGCGCAATCAACTTGACTGTTCTCACTTCCAAAGAACTGAAACGCAGCCTCAGGAAGGGTGATGCCTTCGTCACCGGCATCTGGAAAGGCAAGCGAATCGAGCTGATCAGCCATGACGATCGCTAGGCCGCGGAAGCCCCGCATCGTTAAAGGCTCGCCCCATGCAAGACGCAGGGAATCCCAACGCATGTCCCCGGGCCACGAAAAATTAGTCGCAGTGTGGTTGCACATAATTACGGCCCATGCGCGCACAATACGGATAGATGGAGCAGCCACGGGAAACCAGACGCATGCAAAAGCGCCTCGGTCTTCGCAGATTGTTCCCCCAGTACCCCACCCCTCCCCCGGCTTTCCTTCCAGCCCCATGAAAATAATCGGGTTACATGCACAAAAGGCGTAAATGGACCCATTTCTAAAGGACTTATACGCCAACGATTCTCCCGGTTCTCCCAGGAAGCGGATCACGCGCAGCAAAGCCCGGAAGAAATCACCGCCGATTCCGCTCAGTCGCTCTCTTCGGGGTTCTGCGCATTCTCTCCGCAGGGTGCATCGGCCTTCGGCTCCGGCGGCTCCAGCCTGCGAAGGATCTCGGAGGATAGATCGTCCGAGTCAAAATTATCCGAGACGTAGACCCAGGTGCCGAAGAGCGCGCAAATGAAGGTGATAATCGCCAGCGCCCAGATCCACAGGCTGTGAAACGGGCCGCAGCACAGGCACACGGCAACAATGAATGCGGTCGCCTCCAGTGACGTGAAAAGGTTCACCTCGCCGGGGAGAAAGTCCCAGCCGCCCACCAGAGATTGCTTGAGGATGGCGAACCAGTTATCCCACAGGGCGTCGTCGTCCACAGCCGGCAGCAGCGATGCAATGCCCGCTCGGCCAAGATAAGCCCGGCACAGTTTCATCCGCACCGCGCGCTTGTTGGCGTAGAGTCTGCTCTTGCGCGTGGCCATAGCGCAGGTTGCGACAAACACGGCTGCCGTGATCACCGCGGTGGTGAGCCAGACCAGAAACCCCGCCACATAGGTGAACAGGGCCAGGGCGATCAGCTTGGAGTAATAGCCCAGGGGAGTGAATCCGAAGAACGCCCCCACCCAATTAGGGTGGCAGAGAGCAGTGCCCACCAGCACACTCAACCCCGGCGCCACCGGTGCAATCAGGAAGGTGGTGATGGCGCTGGTGAGCGAAGAGAGATCAAGCTTGATATCCGGCACGGCTGACATTGCCGCCAGTCTAGTCCAATTCTCCGCACCGGAAAAGAAATTTTCGCCTCAATCGGTCCAGGCTCACTCCGCCCTGCCGGTCAGTACCCGGTAAGCCGCCAGCAAGTCCGCCACGGCGATCCCGTCAATCGTCATCCCAGCGGTCAGGCTGTCCGCAATCGACACGCCGCGCAGGTCGGCATGGCTGATCCTCACCCCGGAGAGGTTTGCGTTCCGCAGCGCCCATCCGGAAAGGTTGGCGCCCTCAAAGCTGGCCCCGGCAAAGTTGACGTTCCGGAACGTCGCCCCGGAAAGATCGACATCCGTAAAGCTCGATCCCGAGAGATCGGCGTTGTCCGCCTTCACCCGCCGCTGCGTCCCGCTTACCTCAATCGTCTCCATTGCCACCCTCACCGGCCATGCTTGAAGCCAGTCTACCCCGGGGCGTCTCAACTCCTGCGTGATAACGGGGAATTCCCATCGCAGGCCGGCAACTTCCGCCGCAATGCAGAAAGGGCGTTCGCCGCGGCGAACGCCCCCCTTTCCCGTGAACCTGCCCAACCTCAATTCGGCGCGACCTGAAAGCCTTCCGGCTTGAAGTCCTTGCGGAATTGCTCCATCTGCTGCTTCAGGTCATCCATCTGCTTCTGGTCGAATTTGAAGTCTTCCATCTTGAAGTTCTTGCCGAACTGTTCCATCTGCTGCTTCAGGTCATCAAATTGTTTCTGGTCAAGTTTGAAGTCTTCAGCCTTGAAGTTCTTGCCGAATTGCTCCATCTGCTGCTTCATGTCATCCATCTGTTTCTGGTCAAACTGGAACTTATCCAGCTTCAGCTGGTCCTTCAGCGCCTCGGCAGCCTTCGCGGTGTCCTCGGCAAACATCTGCACTTGCTGCGGGTCCAGCTCAGCAAACTGCGCGCATTCGTCGTTCGGGAACAGCTCCTCCATCTCCAACTCGCCCGTCTTGCGCTTCGAGTCCACCTGCAGCGTCAGCGTCTGCTGCTTCCTGTCGCGCAGAATGGTCACCTGCACCGGCTTGCCCTGGTTGGAGCGCAGCGCCCGGTCCCAGTCTGACATCGTGGTCACCGCATCGGCGCCCACCTTGAGAATCACGTCGAAGGCCTTCAGCCCCGCCGATGCCGCCTCGCTCTTGCGCGCCACCTGCTTCACCATCAGGCCGTTCGGCACGCCCAGGTACTCGGCCATCTGCGCTGGTCAGCGGCTCCACCAGCGCGCCCACGTTCAGCGTGCTGCCGAAGATGGGCATGTGGAACATGCCCGGCAGCGTCATTGTCGCCCGCACCCGGCAAGAATGCCCATCCCCGGCATCGGCGAATTGTCCTCGCTGTCTTTGCCCAGCTTGTTCCAGACGTCATGCTCCATCGCGCGGTGGTCCGCCAGTTGCACTGCAGGTTGTCTGGATGTTGCCGTCGCGGCTGATTTCCAGGCTCACCTTGCGTCCCGGCGGAATCTCCTTCAGCATCCGGCGCAACTGCTCGGCGCCCTCCACGTTCTGCCCGTTCAGCTGCAGCACCACGTCGTTGACCTTCAGCCCAATCTGCCCGGCCGGCGCGTCGTGGTCGATCAGCGTAATCACCGCGCCGCGCACCTCTTTCAGCTTCAGCGCCTGCGCCTTCTCCTGGTCCACATCCGCAACATCCACGCCCAGGTAGCCCTGCGAGCTGGTATGCAGCAGCAGCGGGCTGGTCCCCTCCAGCAACTCGATGATCTGTGTCGCCTGCGCCCGTGCTCCCGGTGGTGCGGCAACCACCCCCAGCAGCACGACGATTCCATATTCCGTGATACGGCCTCAAAAAGTGCTTCATCGTTCTTCCCCCGTTGTTTCTCTGGCTCCGGCCCGCATTCTTTCCTGACGATGTGGTCGCCGTAAGCGTAAAAGGTCCCTACTGAATCTCCGGCACGCTGGCTCAAAACCTCTCTCGAAACCGTCCGGATATGTGGATTCTGGTCCGAATTGGCAACCGTATGCAGCACCTGCCGCACACTGGTATCGGCCTCCACCGGCTCCAGAATGTTGATCGCCTGCGGTGCGAATCCGCGGGTCGGTGTCGTTCAACAGCGCCTCCAGCACCGCATCCCGCACCCGCATATCCTCGGCCACATAAGGCTCCAGGCCCTCCAGCGCCTTCTGCCGCACGCCCTGCATTCTTGTCGTAGCGCAGCGCCACCATCAGCGCATCGCGAATTCCCGCCGCCTGGCAGCCGTGCCCGGCGCGGCACTCAGCCGCCAGCAGCCCCACCGAGTCGTCCCGCACCCCGGCCGATGCCGAGTTCTCCGATGCCAGCATCAGCAACTGCCGGATCGCCGGATCGTCCAGCGAGCCCTCGCATGCGCTGCGGCACCACCTGGTTGTAGCGCACCTCCACCATCTCGCTGTTGGGCTGGCGCACAATGCTGGAGATGCTGGCAATCTCCGCCGTGCTGCGGCAGCCGGCTGTCGGCGACGCTGCACCTGCCGGCGCTGCGGCCGCCGCGGCATGCGCCGCGCGGTTCTGCGCAAACTCATAGCCGCCCAGGATGCCCGCCCCCGCGCCCACCACCAGCAGCAGGCAAGCCGCCACCGGCGCGGCCTGCATGCTGGCAAAGTTGTTCATCATCCGCTGGCCCAGCCGCTCATACCAGCGCTTCGGCGGCAGCGCGTCCAGCGCTTCTTCCAGCCGCAGCCGCGAGCGCGCCACCAGGTTCGCCTCCGGCTCCATCACCGGATGCGCATCCGCCAGCACCTTCAGCGCCAGCAGTTGCTCCCGCTCCTGTGCGCACTCCGGGCAGCCCGTCATGTGCCGCTCCAGTTCGTGCACCTGTTCGTCGGGCAGCTCTCCGTAGGCCGCCGTCACAATCCGCTCATGTGCAAATTCGCAATTCATCGCTACGTCCTTCCAGCCTCAAAAAACTCCCACTCGCGCCCCAAAATCCGCATCCCGTCGTCGGGAGATTGCCACGAGCGCCTTTACCGCAACTCCGCCAACTGCGTTCTCAACTTCTTGGTCGCCCGGAAGAGCGTATTCTTGGCGGTCTCTTCCGTGGTGTTCAGCATCTCTCCAATCGTCCGCAGGCGGAGTCCCTGGTAGTGCTTCAGTTCAAAAACCATCCGCTCCCGCGGCGTCAGCTTGCCCAGCGCCAGTTGAATCTGCTCGCCCAGCACCTTGCGGTCCAGCTCCTTGGCCGGGTTTGAAAACGACCGGTCGTCGGAGACCGAAGCCAGCAGATCAATCTCGTCGCCGGAGTGGTCCACCACCACCGCGTGGTCCTCGCGCCGCGTCTTCTTGCGCCGCAGCTGGTCCAGGCAGAGATTGGTCACAATCCGGTAAATCCACGTATAAAACGAGCACTCGAAGCGGAAGTTCCCGATATACCGGTAGGCCTTCAGAAACGCTTCCTGGTAAATGTCCTCGGCGTCGTGCTCGCTGCCCGTCAGGTGCAGCGCCAGCCGCAGAACCTGCTGCTCATACTGCCGCACCAGCGCGTCAAAGGCCGCCCGCGACCCCGCCTGCGCCTCGCGGATCAGCTCCATCTCCGGCGCGCGCGCCTGCATCCGCTCCTGGGCGCTCTTGCCGCCGTCCATTGCCGTGCGTCGCAGCCATACCTGCGGAGGATTGTAACCTCCTCGCAGCTGGCCACGCCAAACCTGCCGCGCCCGCAGCCCGGGAAAAAGGGTAGCTCACCGCATCCGTTGCCATTCAGTCTGTGCTCCGGTTGTCTGAGAGTATTCCGCTGAGGAAAAGACGGCACAAAGCCGTTTTCGTAAGCAAACAAGCGGCTTTCCAGGCCGCTGCCCGGCTCCCGGACCGCCGCCGAACCACCCGGCCCCCCGCCAACGCGCCGGAAAACACTCGAGAGACCGACTCCCCGTTACAAATCCGCCCCTCAATGAGCTCCCCTTTTGATCCCTCGACCAGTGCGGACGTGGCGATGTATGCCTGACCAGACGTAGAAATCCTTCAGAGGAGGCCAAAGCACGGTCACTTGGCGAGCTCTCTGCCAGGCAAGGGTCGACTCACACGATAACCCGTTCGCAACACCGCCAGTGCGTAGGTCAACCTTCAGTCTGCCCCAGGCCTGGAGCCCTGCAAGTTGTTGCCATTACATCGGCTTTTGATGGTATCATCCTGGCGTCGACCCCATATTCTTTCCGCAAACCGGGATTCAGCGGTATCTCGTCCTAGGAAGCTCCAGAAATTCCAGGGCGAGCCCGTAGGATAGCGATGGCCAAGACGACTTCTCGAAACCAATCATCCGCGAACAAGCCGCGTGCGCTCGACAAACTGCCGAGCGCCACGGTGGGTCTGCAGCCTATCAATTGGGCCGAGCTGCCTGTTGAGCAGCGTCGGGAGTTCTTAGAGAGAACGTTTGCCGAATACGAGGGCCTCATTCGGGAAATTGTGGGCTCCTCCAATCGCTGTGTGGATAAGTATGAGCACTTTATGCGGGCACATTCGGTGTGGAGATGGATCGTCATTGTGAGCACTGGGATGATCGCGCTGGTCAATATCCTTGCTAGCTACCTGAGTTCCCCGAGCTCCCCGAGCCATCAGTCGCAGTTGGGCGCGCATGTGAGCATCGCGGCATCGGTTTTTGCAGTGATGGTGACAATCGTTGCAACCCTGGAGGGCTTTACGAACGCGGCAGAGCGCGCCCAAGGCTATCGCGAGTCGCGCGAGATGTTCGTAGATGTTAGCCGCGAATTTGCTGCCGCTTGGGAAACATACGTGTTGCCCTTGAGAGACGGCCCTGAGGCTTGCGCGAATGCCGCAGAGTTGCACCGAAGACTGATTGCCGCCGATCGCGAGCTTCGGGCCCGGTTTAAGAACCTGACCATGGCGCGTCAGGAACATGGAGGGAAGACTCCATGACCTCTCCGGCCCCCCGTACGACTAATTACGACAATCTCGCCCCTCGGAGGAACTCCACGCGCAACATTCAAACAAGCGAGAGTGCGGAAGCGTCGGGAACCATGGTCGCCCAAAATGCGAGTGATTGGAGACTTCCCGAACCACAATGGGGCCCGATCAGGGAGTTCAAATGATGACCGACGGGGAATTCAGGAAGACCGAGATTCTCTGCGTATGCAGCGGCAAAGGAGGCGTCGGAAAGACTCTTTTTTCCTCGTGCCTGGGCTATGCGCTCACGCGGGCGGGACTGCGCGTCCTCATGATCGATGGCGATCTCGCCACCGATGGACTTTCGCTTTTCCTGCTTGGCCCCCAAGGAATGGAATTCGTTAACTCTTTTGAGCCATCGAACACATTTACCGGTGTAATCGCTCATTACAATGCAACCGGGAAACTTGAATTCCAGGCACGCCAGGTCTATCGAAATGGCCCGGAAGATCATGGCGTGGTATACGACGCCCTCATCAGCGGAAGGTTTCTATACGGGGAGAGGTTTGCGGACCTTCCAATCTCTCCAATTCCCAACGTCGATCGAGGGACCTTCCGGTCGGCAGTGAGAGAGTTATTCGATGCGCTTCGACGATCCGGCGAGTATGACTACGTGATCGTGGATACGCGCGGCGGCTTCTCGTTTGAGAGCACCGATCTATGCGGACTGGCGGACAGCTTCCTGGTGGTAATCGAGGCGGACCCAACGTCGTTTTACCAGTCGAGGAACCTTGTCCAGCGCATCGACGAGGCGGCGGGAGAATCGGGATCGACGTCGGTGTTGAGAGGCTTTCTGGTAAACAAAGCCGTGGACGGGTTGTCGGAGAGTACGGGCCTGGATCTTTCGAGAGTGGAATCTTCCTTCAGAAACGCGCTGACGCGAGAATTCCCTATATTGAAGTACTCTGACACATATCCGATTCCGGCCGATCTACAGGTGCTGCACTCGTATAAAGCGCAGATGGTCCCGTTTTTGGGGTCGCCGGCGTCGTTGTTTACTTATGCGACGCTCACCGCCTATTCAAACATTTTCCAGATTGTCACCTCGCGCTGGAGAAAGGACCAGGTCGCGGGATGGCAGGAACTGATCAACTCGGTCGCAGCGGCAATCAAGCAAAAGAACGAAGAGGCCGAGCAAGCGAGGAGGAACCGCGAAACAGAGGAAGCGGCGATAAAGCTGCTGCGAGAAACCAGTGCTCGGAATGAGCAGCGTATTCGCGATGAGCAGGCGATGATCGAACAGCTGCGCAAGGAGGTCGATCTGGCTCATGCGCAGGCGGCCGCGGAGCTTTCTCGCGCTTCCGCAGTGGAAAGCCTGATACGGTCGGTGTCGCCGAAGGAGAGCGCACCTGCGAAATCGCTGGTGCCGGTTATTCTCGCTTTTCTTTTGGTGGCGGCCCTGGCCGCAGGGAGTTTTGGGATTTGGTTGATGAATTCGAGAGTTGCGGCCGCGCAGAAGGCTGCACTGGACGCCCAAAATCAGTCGAATGCGACGGTTGCTGCTCTGCAGAGCCAGGTCTCCGCGCTGAACGAAAAGCTACAGGAAACTACTTCCAGCCCTAACCATGGCCCCACAACCGTTACAGGTTTCGATGGGGTGGTTGTAGACGGTAGGGGGGAACCTGTTCCAGGTGTAACGGTGCGGGTTGCGATTGCAGCAGCGACAGCTGTATCAGACGCAAATGGGCACTTCCGAATAGCAATACCCAATGGAATTCTGACGGGGCAACGGATCACAATCACCGCGACAAAGAAAGGATATGCGCCACTTTCCACCGCCATGCCGGTTCCTAGTAGTGGCCTGTATCTCCAACTCATGATGCGCTATGACAGTTCTCCATCCAGCTAAAGTGCTTGCTCGGGGACTGTATGAGCGGCGTCGAACCAGCTTCTGAATCTCGCGGACTTAGAGGGTGCGTGGTATTGCTCGGCTCAAGAATATTCAAGCTTCAGCAGGGAGCCCAATCCGGAAGGCAAGAGACGGCGCTCACGTTCTGTCCCCAAAAACGCGATCGTGGCGAGGAAAGGCGCACTCCGCGCGAACCTAACCCGCATCTCTCATAGGTCGCCGAAAATCGTACCGCGGTGTCTCCGAACCAGGGCCCCACGCCGGCCTGCGTTCGCTCGCCCCATCCCGCAGCAGAACCCCATCCGTCCGTCGAGCCCCATGCAGACGATTTTTTCTCCCCGCGTTTGCATATAATTTCCAACCTTTGGCGCACTATTGAAGCTGAAGGGGATGAACCATGAAGACCTGTCGCACTCCCGGAACCGGCCGAGTCTCGTCCGCTCCCCCCTCGGATCAGATTGGATCAAGTTGGGATCAAACCTGAGAAAGGTGGCCGACACCCCACCCCCCCCTAAATCCCGTGAGACAGTGAAAATGTGAAACTGTGAACGCCCGAGTACTCGAGCTGCACTCAGCCTTTGCGGAGGGAGCAGGCGCGGGGCACCCACCATGCGGGGTCGAACCCCCTGAAAAACAGCAAATTAACGCGGCCTTTAGGCCCGGTTCTTCGCGGTCTTCCAAAAACTCAGCGAAATCTACTAAGTCCGCTTCCCACCGTGCCGCGGCCCGCTGCGCTTCGCGCCACCGCCGCCCGGCTTGCCCTTGAACCCGGACTTCCCCGGCCCGCCGGATTTGGGTCCGCCGGATTTGGGCCTGCCGCTGCCGCCCGATCCCGGCCTGCTCTTGCCGCCCCCGGCCTTGCCGCCAAAGTTTGGCTTGGGCTTCCAGCCGCCTGTCTTGCGCTCCGGCCGGAATCCCTCCGCGCCTTCCCCGCGCGGCGTATAGGGCCGCTTGGCCGGGCCGCTGGAACTGCCCGCGCCGCGTCCTGCCCCGCTGCCGTAGGAGCGTCCGGCATCCTTACCGGGCTTGCTGCTGGGCCTGGCTCCGCCTGCCCGCGGCATGCCGCTGCTGGTGGTGTAGGGCCGGGCCAGCCCGCCATCGCTGCGCAACGGCCGCGTACCGCTGGATCGTCCTCCGGGCGAACGCTCCGCTCCAGCCCGCCCGAATCCCGGGCGTCCCGAAGGTGGACGGAATGAGCTGGGTCTCTCCGTCCTCGGCCGATCCATTCTTGGCCGGTCTGAGCTTGGCCGCTCCGATCCTGGCCGCACCGACCTTGGCCGCTCAGTGCGTTCAAAATCCTCCACCGGCTCAATGCGCAGCCGCCCCGGCTTGGCCGGTACATAGTCGTCCACCGGCTCCGGAGCAGGCCTGCGCGTCGCTTCCGGCCTGGGCGTAAACGGCCTCTTGAATCCCGGCCGCCCTCCCGCTTCGGGCTTCTTCCATGCCGGCTTGGGCGGGAAACTCCGCCCCGCCGCCGGTCTATCTCCGTAAGGCTTCCCCGCTCCCGGCCTGCCGCTGTCCGGCCTGGCGCCAAAGGTCTTTCCCGCAGGCTTCCCACCATAGGTCCGCCCGGCCGCCGGCCTGTCGCCGTAGCTCCTGCCCGCGGTCGTACGGCCCTCGCTCGGCGCCTCGCCTCCAAACCGCGCTGGCGGGCGTCCCGGCCTGTCGTCCTTATTCCATGCCGGACGCTCCCCAGAACCGCCCGCAGGCCGCCCCGGCGCAAACTTGCCCGGACCGCTCCCAAACTTTGCCGGCCCGGTTCTGCCGCGAACCGGCGCGTCCGCGCCAAACGCCTTCTTTGGCTTGTAGTCCTTCGGTCCGGCAGCCGGCCGGTCGCCGCGCGGCCGGAACGCCGGCTTCTCCGCCGGCAGCGAGTCAATAATGTTCCGCCGCCGAATCTCCTTCGCCTTGGGCGTCTTCCACTTGCCATCGGCTGCCTTGCGCAGCAGCTCCAGTTCCTGGGCATCCAGCTCGCGCAGGTTGCCCGGCTCCTGGTCAAGAATCAGCGGACCGTAGCCCACACGCCGAATCTTCTCCACAAAATGCCCAATCTCTTCGAACATCTTGCGCAGCTCGCGGTTGCGGCCCTCAATCAGAACCACTTCATACCAGGGGTTGTCGCCCTGGCGCACCTGCCGGATCCGCGCCGGCGACGTCCGCACCTTGCTCGACCCCGGCTTGCCCTTCTCAATGGCCACGCCAGCCCGCAGCACATCCAGCTCGGCTTCGCTGGGAATCCCGGCCACCTTCACCAGGTAGGTCTTCTCCACGCCAGCCGAAGCCTTGGTCAGTTTGTTGGCCAGCTCGCCGTCGTTGGTCACCAGCAGCAGCCCTTCGCTCAGGTAGTCCAGCCGGCCCACCGGGTAAAGCCGCTCCCGCATCTTCTCGAAGAACTGCATCACCGTCGGCCGTCCCTCGGGATCCTTCACCGTGGTCACAAAGCCGCGCGGCTTGTTCAGCACAAAGTAGCGCAGCCGCTCTGCCCCTTGCAGCAGCTTGCCGTCCACACGGATGTGGTCGCGCCCGGCGTCGGCCTTGGTGCCCAGCTCGGTCACCACCTTGCCGTTTACCTGCACCCGGCCCTGCTCAATCATCTCTTCGGCCTTGCGCCGGCTAGCCACCCCCGCCTGCGCCAGAATCTTCTGCAGCCGCTCCAGCTTGGCCGGCGGACGCACCTTGGGCTTGAACTCCGGCTCGGACTCTTCTTCCTCGGCGCCCGCCTCGTGCTGGGCCTGGTTCTCAGCCTCGTCTTCCGCCTCGGTTACGGCGTCGGCCTCGTCGTCGGCCTCTGAATCGACGGCAGTCTCCGCTTCCCCATCGGTCTCGTCTCCAATCGGGTCTTCCATCTCTGTTTCGGGTGTCTCGTTCAACTCAGCTTCGTTGGCATCGGGCTGCTGTTCATCACTCATGGGAGACATTCTCAGTTTCTGCCTGCTCTATTGGGGAAGGCGCAGCAGGCGCGGCCTCTGCGGGGGTTGACGCCGCTTCGTCTGCCGTCTCAACGGCAGGTTGTTCCGTGCTCTCCGGCGCTGACACTGCCGGGCTTTCGTCGCTGTCCGCCGTCGCGGCGGTCACTGTTTCCTGCTGGGTCTCCTGCCCCACGTCCGCAACCGCTTCCTCGGCCGCGTCGTCCTCGTAGTCATCCACTTCCGGAAGCTGGTCCTCGTTCTCCGCAGGAGCTGTTTCGCCCCCGCCGGCCATCTCCGCCTCGTCAAACTCAAGCTGTGCCATCTTCTCGAACTCATCCATCGAGGGCAGCTCGCTCACGTCCTTCAGCCCAAACCGCAGCAGAAACTCCTTGGTCGTCTTGTACAGAATCGGCCGCCCGATCACCTGTTTCCGCCCGGCGGTCGCAATCAGCTTTCGCGCCAGCAGCGAGCCGAACACACCGCTCGAATCCACGCCGCGAATCTCGTTCACCTCCGGCGCCGTCACCGGCTGCTTGTAGGCGATCACCGCCAGGGTCTCCAGCGCCGGCAGGCTCAGCTTCAGCGCCGGTTTCAGGCTCTTCACAAACATCCGCGCCGCATCGTGGCACTCCGGCTTGGTCGCCATCCGGTAGCCGCCCGCAATTTCCTTGATCTCAATGCCCCGGTCGTCGCTCGAGTAGCCGGCAATCAGTTCGTCCAGCAGCCCGCGCAGCACGGCCTTCACCTCGCGATCGCGCAGCGGCGCCAGCCGCTTGGCCTCCGCCTCGGGATCCACGGCCCCAGGCACAGCTTCAGCCACTGCCTCCACTGCCGGTCCATCTCCGACTTCCGCATCAGCCGCTGGCGCAGCCTCAGCTACACCCTCCGTCGCTGCCGCTGCGACCGGCTCTTCGCCCGCCTCTGCGGCCTCCGCCTCCGGCTCAGGCGTGGCAGCCTCAGCCACCGGTTCCAGTTCCAGGTAGTCGAACTCGCCGTTCAGCAACGGCAAAGTCTCGGCCGCCTGCGACGGCTCTTCGCCTTCAGCGGCAGACGCAGCTTCCTGCTCCGCCTTCAGCTCCAGGGCTTCAGTGGCAAACAATGCGGCGAGCTGGGCCAGTGTGACCGGCTCCTCCGCGGCGTAAATGACAGCTTCCAGCTTGGCTTTAAGGCTCATTCGGCAATAGGTACCTCAAGTATGGTACCGGAACTGGGGCCGCCCCGCTGCCCATGCCTGCTCGCGCGCCTTGTGCAAGCCGAGGAAAAACCGCCTTTACCACGTCAGGCAACACAAAAACTGCTGAAAACAAGCCGAAACTTCCCCTTATAGCGAATCCATGATAGCTGTACCTCGAGGCTGAAGCGCTCAAGCCGACGCGACCACAAGGCCGGGGTCCCCGGCGACAGGTCTTCGTCGCGGGGGTGGAAGTGGCAGCAACCTGCCTCGGACTCAGTGGGACACAGTAGTTCTGGATTTGCCCTGGCTCCGGGGAAGAGCCGCATGCAAGTTTGTGAGCCGCGCCGGTTCCCCGTGGCCTTTTTGGAATCTAGATGCACAACCCGCCATCGAAAGAGACATGCCACTTTTTCCAGCCAGGCGGGACGGCCGCCAGTTTGTAAACCCCGTTCCAACCAGTGTGGGCGGGCTCTCCCTCATGTTCAAGATTGGCCCGCGCTTTTTCCTTGGATCCGCTGCCCGGTCGCCTCGGCAGCCGCTGGGCCCGTTTCCCACCGATCCTCGAATCTATGCCGAGAGCCCGCAATCGGGCCTGCGCGTCACCTGGTTCGGCCATTCCTCTTCATTGGTTGAAATCGATGGCCTGCGCGTCCTGATCGATCCAGTCTGGGATGAGCGGGCGGCTCCCACGCGGTGGGCCGGGCCCAAACGCTTCTTCCCGCCAACCCTCGCGTTGGAGCACCTGCCCGCAATTGACGCCGTGCTCATCTCGCATGATCACTATGACCACCTTGGGGCAGACACCGTTCGCCGCCTGGCTCAAATCGACACCGTGCGCCCGGCCCGCTGGATTACGCCGCTGGGTGTGGGTTCCATCCTGACCCGCCTTGGAGTCGATCCACATCGCTGCACCGAACTCGATTGGACAGAAGATGTGAAGATTGGAGCCCTGACCATAACCGCTCTGCCGGCCCGCCACTTTTCCGGGCGCAGCCTGTTCAATCGCTTTCAAACGTTATGGGCGTCGTTCGTGCTCGCCGGCCCGCAGCACCGTGTTTATTACGGCGCCGATTCCGGGGAATGGAATGGTTTCCGCGAAATCGGCGAAAACTTTGGCCCCTTCGATCTCACCATGCTTGAGATTGGCGCTTCCGACCCGCTCTGGATTGATATTCACATGGGCCCGGAAGGAGCCGTGCGCAGCTTTCGCGCCCTCGGCGGCCAGGGGCTCCTCATGCCCATCCACTGGGGCCTCTTCGATCTCGCGCTCCACCCCTGGAAGCAGCCAATCGAGAGCATCTTCGCCGTCGAAGGTCTCAAACTCTGGTCCCCGGCTCCCGGTACGCCCAGTGAGGTTGTCCCTGACCGGGAACTTCGCTCCGAGTGGTGGCGCTGAAGCAACCGTGATCTCTTCATCGAAAAGCGGAAAAGACTTAGCTGCACGCGAAAACGTCACATTTGAAGAGAAGGAAGAAAAACGCCGACGAGGAACGTCGGCATAAACAACTGAGAAAGGTGAACTTAATGGTCGGGACGGGCAGATTTGAACTGCCGACCCCTCGCACCCCAAGCGAGTGCTCTACCAGGCTGAGCCACGTCCCGACACAATCGAGCCGGTTCACGGGAGCGAACCGGCTTCAGGGTCTGAATCAGTTTACACCAGCCAGCGGCCCTTGCGCGGGCTGCAGCCAAGAACAATCCGAGAACAATCAAGGAGAGGGTCTTCGCTCCCGCGCAGCGGACCGTGTACACTCTTTCGCACATGCGAATTGCCGCCGATTTCCGCTCCCTGCTTCTCCACCGGCTTCTGCCGCGCCTGGCTGTCCTCGCCTGCCTCGCCACGCTTGCTCTGCTGCAGGCCCACCCCGCCCAGGCTCAGACCCCCGGCCACCTGCTCATCTACGCCATCGATGTCGAAGGCGGCCAGTCCACGCTGCTGGTTGATACCGCGACCCACGCCTCGCTGCTGGTTGACACCGGCTGGCCCAACGTCAACGGCCACTCCGCCGATCCAGTCGAGAAGGGCATGCACGATGCCGGCGAGCCCGACCAGACAGCCCGCGACGCCAGCCGCATCCAAGCCGCCATGGCCGACGCCGGCATCACCCACCTCGACCATGTGCTGATCACCCACTTCCACACCGACCACGTCGGCGGCGTCCCCGAACTCGTCAAGCGCGTGCCCGTCGGCGAGTTCCTCGACCACGGCGAAAACCGCGAAGACTCCGACATTACCCGCCACGACTACGCCGCCTACCTCAAGGCCATCGCCGGCAAGCCCCGCCGCATCGTGCACCCCGGCGACACCATCAGCATCCCCGGCCTCACCGCCATCGTTCTCACCGCCGACGGCGAACACATCGCAGCCGTTCCCGGCGTCAAGCCCACGCCCAACCCGTACTGCGCCGCCGAGCCCCACTGGGATCTGGACACCACGGAGAATCCCCGCTCCACCGGCGTGCTTATCCGCTTCGGCAAATTCCGCTTCCTCGATCTCGGCGACCTGACCAAGGCCAAAGAGATTCCCCTCGTCTGCCCCGAGAATCTCATCGGCACGGTCGACCTCTATCTCGTCAACCATCACGGCTTCAACCTGTCCAACTCGAAGGCCTTCGTCGACGCCATTCATCCCCGCGTGGCCATCATGGACAACGGCGCGCACAAGGCCGGCAGCCCCGAGGCCTGGCAAACCGTCCACGAGAGCCCCGGCCTGGAAGATCTCTGGATGCTCCACACCGCCGAGGGCTCCGACGCCGCCCACAACAGCCCCGATGCTCTGATTGCGAATTTGAAAGGTGGCACTGACGGCAACTGGCTCAAAGTGGTCGCCTCGCCCGACGGCAGCTTCTCCGTCACCAACGCCCGCACCGGCCAGACAAAGGACTACCCGCGCAAATAACCGGCGCCCCTCTTTTCGAACCCTGGCTGTCTCCGTACTCCCATCCCTGCCGCGGCCCTGCCCTTGTGCCTGGAGCGGGTGATCGCCGTTGGTCAAGAGCCAGCATTCGGTTCGCCCGACCCAGGACGGCTGAAGAATCCGCGCAAGCATCCTCCACGCCGGTTCGCCTACCAGGTCCGGGGCGAAGGCTCGAATTCTCGCCGCATGTGCCGCGTTGTGAAGACACCGTATGCCACAAGCTGCCACCACATGAGGGCGATTGCCGTAGCAACCGCTTGCCCAGTAAATCTTTCCATGGAGGCAACCCCGGTTGGCAGGCCAATCGACACAATTGGATGCAGCAGCCCCCCAAGAAGCGCAATCGCAGCGATACAGAAAATGACCCTTGCTTTTTGCGCGGTCTTGAGCTGACCGCTCCGAGCTTCGCTGCAAGGCTCCGTGGTCTGGTACCAGCGCATAAACCACACCAGCAGGACTCCAATGCCGAAGACCGTGCTGGCATGCTGAAACACCTTGCAGTATTCAACGGTTCCCACCAGTGGCAACCGCACCGTGCGCCTCAGAAAGAGCCAGTGGTGGTAAAGCCACATGCCTGGATGGGTGAACGAATCCCAAACCAGATGAGTCGCCACTCCCAGCAGAATGGATGCGACGATTACCGCGAACCGCGGCCAGCCCAAAATACGGAATTCGCCAAGATGAGGAGCGACCCTGCGCTGGAATCCCTCCGGAAGGAGCCGGGTGAGAGGAACCTTTAAGTAAGTCTGGAAGATCCACAGCACCAGCAACGCGAGTGGCAAATCCAAAACGAAAACACCGCGCAGCGTGTGTCCGAAACCGCCTCTAGGCATCAGCTGAAGGAAGTACTCAAAGTCAGGCGCAAATGTGCCCACAACCAACGCCGAGGTGACGAGTCGCATCCGTCGAAACGGGAGCGCCGCAGCTGCATGTGCGGGTGTGAAGGGCACTCTCCCATTATGAACGAGCGAGGTGACTGGAGCGTGTTTCCGTGGGTGCCAGGCCAACATGGACCGCGCATTTTGGAACTTGGGTTTCCGCTCCGGATCGCCGCCACGAGGTCGAATGGCCACCGCCCCATCCTCATCCAGCAACTCTTGCTCGAGCCTCGCTCAAACCCTCATCCCCCGCGGCCGCTCCTCATGCAGTTCCTCGTGCAGCTCGTCCACCTTCTCAGTGGCTTTGGCGAGTGCTTTTTTGCCCGCGCTGGTAATCCTGTAGACCCGCCGTCTCCGTCCGCCTGCCATCTTGAGTGAAGACCTGAGCAGCCCGTTCCGCTCCATCCCGTGCAACAGCGGATAGAGCGTCCCCGGCCCAATGCGGTATCCATGGTGCGCCAGTTCCTCCATCATCGCCAGGCCGAAGATAGGCTCGTGCGCCGCATGCACCAGCACATGGATCCGTATCAGGCCGAAATAGAGCTCCCGCTGCTGTTTCAACACAGCATGAATATACCGCTCCGCAGGCAATTTCGCATTGGCTGTTATCGAAAATCGATATATATTCTTCGCATGACCCGTCGGCCCCTCGGTGGGAATCAAATGAGCCCACGCGCCGCAATCGCGCCCATGCGCGCCGCCGTTCGCCTTGTAAGCCTGGCAATTGTCCTGCTCCTCGTCCTCGCCGGCTCAAGGCTCTGGGCCCAGGCCGGCCCTCCCTTTCAAACCGACGATCCCACGCCTGTCGATCTCGGCCACTACGAGTTCTATATCTTCAGCACCTTCGACGGCACGCCCGCAGAATCCGATCCCACCGGCCCGGCGTTCGAGTTCAACTGGGGCGCCATCCCCAACATTCAGCTTCACGCCATCCTGCCCTTCGGAGCCGTGGTCCCGTCCAACAATCCTGTCTATGCGCCGGGCGGAGTTGGCCCCAGCGCCTTCGGCGTGACGGATATGGAACTGGGCGTGAAGTACGGCTTCATCAAACAAACCCCGCACCGTCCGCAGATTGGCAGCTTTACCATGTTCGAAATGCCGACGGGCAGTTACACCAAGGGCCTCGGCGTGGGCCGCGTCTGGTACAAGCTGCCGCTCTGGGCGGAGAAGGAAATCGGCTCCTGGAGCCTCGTCGGCGGCCTGGGATACGCCGTGGTTCCGCAGACCGGCTATCGCGATTATCTCTACGGCGGCTATCTGATGAAGAAGACCGTCAACGAAAAGCTGGAGCTGTCAGCCGAGGTCTTCAGCCACGCCAAAGAAGGCATTGCCACTGCGCAGACACAGGCCTCGACCCTGGTTGACGCCGGCGGCTACTACCATTTCAAGTCCCCCGGCCTGCAACTGCTTTTCGCCTATGGCCACTCGGTCGCCGGACAGACGGAAAACTACGCCTATCTCGGCCTCTACAAGACCTGGGGCAAAGACAAAGACGCGGACAAGAAAACCGCATCGGAAGCCATGATCTCCGCACGAACCCGGCAGAGCGGATATGAGTGAACTGCACCTCTGACGGCAAGCGGCGCCTCATTCGGACCATCTCATCCGGCAAGGGAGAATATCCAATGGAAATCACCCTGCGCAGTCTATGGACGCTGATTCATGGCATGGGATTCGGCGCGCTCTACCTGCTTGCCTGTTCCGGAGCGCTAGTGGAGTTGTGGCATCTGACCGCCCCGTCTCCTGCATCCCCGTCCAAGCCCGGCCAGGAGCGCTTCCTGAAGATATACCTGGTCGCGATGGTGATCCTGGCCTGGTCTGCCGTGCTCACCGGAGCTTATGTCATCTACCCGTGGTACCGGGCCGCGCCGCCTCCCGGCACAGTCGATCTCTCCCTGTTTCCGCAGCGTCTGCTCCTGTCGAATCCCGCCACCATGGGCTGGCACTCCCTGGGCATGGAGTGGAAGGAGCACGTAGCCTGGTTCGCTCCCATCTCCATCACCATGGCGGCATATGTCTTCATTCGCTACGGCCGCGATCTCGCCAATCACAAACAACTGCGCGCCGCGGTGCTGGGCTTTGCCGCAGCCTCGTTTCTGGCAGCTGGCATCGCCGGCTTCTTCGGAGCCATGATTAACAAATTCGCCCCGGTCCACGGCGGGGCCAGCGTGCAACTCACCCGCGGAGGCGAGCAATGAGTTCCTCTTCGCACCGTGTTCCAGCGCTCACCAACGGCTCGGGTGCAGCGGCCACACTTGCCGCCGCCATCGGCTCGTTTCTTCTCGCTGTTCTCGCTATCGCCGGCGACAAGCTGCCCGCGATGAAGACCGCGCTCATCTTCTACAAGCCAACCGGCCCGCTCTCCGGCGTTTCCACGGTCGCCCTTCTGGCATGGCTCCTTGCGTGGGGCGTTCTTGAGGCGCGCTGGCGAAAGAAGACAGTTGCTCTCGGCCGCGTATGCACCATCGCCTTCACGCTGCTCGTCCTCAGCTTCCTGCTTACCTTCCCGCCCATCGCAGATATGTTTTAGCGCCGCGTTCCCCGGTAGAGCTCTTCCAGCGCATCGCACGCCGCCCGCACGCCATCCTCATGCGCAAGCTGGTCTGCCACTGTCGCAGCCCGCTGCGCAAAAAGCGGCTCCTCCAGCATCGCCTTCAGCTTCCGCGCCACCCGCAGCGGCGTGTAATTGCCGCGCTGGATCACCCGCGCAACCCTCAGCCGCCGCATGCGCCGCGCGTTGTCCGGCTGATCGTGCGAGTAGGGCATGATCAGCATCGGCCTGCCCGCACGCAGGCACTGCGCCACGGTTCCCACGCCCCCCTGGTGCACCACCAGCGCCGACCGCTTGAATAGCGCTGAGTACGGCGCATATTCCGCCACGCAGATCGTCTCCGGCGGCGCCTGACGCGGCCGGTTCCGCTCGTCCGAGCCAATCAGCAAGACTGCCCGCACGCCTAGCCGCATCGCTGCCCTGGCCGAGTGCTCATAAAACTTCCCCGCCGCCAGCACCGCCGCCGATCCCAGCGTAAACACCACCGGCGCCGGCCCCGCTGCCAGGAACTTCTCCAAATGCGCCGGCAGCGCCGCATTGCCCGCGTCCGCATCGTAGTAGCAGAATCCGGTAATCTCTGGTATGCGCCGGCCAGTCCTTCTGTTCCGTGCCCCAGCACGCGCGAAAACAGCGCCAGCACCAGGTACGGCGAGTGCTTGGCGTCAAACAGCGGATTCTCGCCCCGCCTCAGGCCCAGCTCCGCGCGCAGATCGTAGATGGGCTGCGGCCACTTCCGGCTCACAAACCGCGCCAGCCGCTTGATCGCCCGGCCCATCCCAGGCACCGTCTTGTCCGCCCGCGCCAGCCGCGGATACATGGGCAGCACCGGCGGATCGAAAGCGGAAAAAAACGAGAGCGGCGCCAGCACGTAGCTCGCCCACGGGATCCCCGTTACCTCCGCCACCAGCGGCCCCGCGTAGTTCAGCTCACCCAGCAGCAGCAGGTCGGCCCGCTCCGGCTTGGTGGCCGCGTCAAGCAAATCGTCGTACGTCTGCCGCAGCGCCGGGAAGAGAAAATTGCGCAGCCCGTGCTCGGTGCCATGTTTTACGTCGTAGACCATCTCCACCAGGACGCTGTTCTCCGGGTCGATATCCGGCCGCACCGCGTGAAACTCGATCCCCAGCGGCCGGATCTTCGCCTCGAATACCGCCGGCACCGCCATCACCGGCACATGCCCGCGCCGCTTCAGCTCCAGCGCAATCGCAATCAGCGGATTGATGTCCCCAAACGTTCCGATGTTCGAAAGAATCACGCGCAAAGAATCTATCCTCGCCAAGCAGCTGGGTGCCCCATCCTTGCGACGTTTCTGTTTTTTGTCGCAAGGGTGGGAAACCACGAACACAAACCAACTGGAGTTTGACCCACCCAAACCAACTACGAGGTTAATCCATCGGGGGCGCCCTCGCGGCGGCATCCGTCAACGAATGCCCCACTCCAAGCGCTACAGATTCTCTGTTGAGACTACCCACGGTGGGCAAGGTCCGGATAAGCGACGATACGGAAACTACCCTGAGTCTAGGCTTAGAATGAGGCTATTTTTGCTATTCAAAGATTTTCCTATGAATGCTCTGTTGCCTCCAGAACTGACCCAAGGTGCGATTCTCCGCGACCAAGAATACGCGTGGGAGTTGTCAGCTCTCCCCCAAGCCCTGAATCATGCGCCCAGTCTGGGATACGCCTGTTTGGGAGGGCAATTCTGGTTTCTTGTTTCGGAGGTTTCGCTCTACGAACCCTTCTGGCTGGAAGCCAATGCGTCAGACAAGATAGCCGACGAGGATTGGAGCGCATATGCACGACGTTCCTGCGAAGAGGTTCTAATCGGATTTAACAGGTGTTTGCGAGAAACGGACTTCAGAGAAGCGGCAGGCAAGTTTGGCACCTCCGAGGTTGATGGAGCGCTTGACCTTCACTGGATGTTCAACGCATACTTCGTCACTGAACGGGAGTATCAGTCACTGAGTTTTGGAAGGTGAATCCGGCCCCCGTAATCTTCAATGAGGATGAGGCCTGAATCCACCGCCTAACCGGACAGAACCCACCTCCACGCCACTAGCTCGACCCCAACGCCTGTCTTGAATGGATGCGGCCCTCCCATCCCGCCAGCCCTGAAAACCGCGGCATCCTACCCCTCCGGCTTTCCGCCGGAGCATGCCGGCGGCGCGCCTTCCAGGGTCTTTTCCATATCCGCCCAATACTGGCTGTTCTTCAGTTGCGAGCAAAAACCCGACAGGAACTTATCCTTGCCTGCTTTCTGCGTGGGCCACGTCTCGTCAACCAGCTTCCATGCCAGCTTCGAATGCCCCGTATAAATCATGTTCACCATGTTGCTCCACAGCTTCGAGCCAATGCCGTCTCCAAAGCCGCCGCCCTGTGCAAATGCATCGCTTGCGTCCTGAACCGCCCTCTTCCATTGCTCCACCGAGGGTTCGGGGCTGCGCATTTTGTCCATCGCAATGTGGTAACGGCCGCCATGGGCGTCGTCCACAAAGCGCAATACAACCGCAGGCGCCACGGAGTCTGCAAGGGTGGCGTCCCAGTACGCGAATGTCCAATCGTTCCCTTCGTAGTAGTAGTGTCCGTCGCCGTCCAAATCTGCAAAGTGGGCCAGATCGCCGTCCCCGTCATCGAGACGCGCCACCAGCCTCAGCTCCGGTTTCAGCTCAAAGATTATGTGAAAGAAACAGCAATGCGCCCCGCCCGACCAGGCTGTCACGATCATGTCCGGGCGCCCTCTACCGGTGATATCTGTCCCATCTTCAATCTTCGCAATGTTGTGCTCGGCGCTGGCCTTCTGGCCAAGCCTATACTCGCCAAAGCTCTCCTTCGTTTTGCGGTAAAGTACCACGCCATCGCCCGAGCCGCGAAGTATTTCAAGGCAGGCTTTGCCACTTGCTATGTCCTTATACGCGTGGAAGTCGAGGCCGGCCACGATCGTCGCCTCTTTCAAATTCAGCCAGTCGCACACTTCGCTGTAGGGGTCGATGGTTCCTTGCGCACGCAGCAGTACCGAAGCCGCGATCATTATCGCCGCCAGCACCGCTGCCCGAGCCGCCCTGCGGGTCCTGCGCAGACCGGGCCTTTTTGAGCACAGTCTCCCTTTCACGATTTCTGCCATAGTGTGTCCAGTTTTGCTTGACCTCGAAAACCGCTTCCCCCAGGACAAGGCAGGTGAGTTGCGGAGTCGCTATAAGATTACATCGCCCTTCAGTCTGGTCTCCGCTTCAGCCTCCCTTAATCTTCCCTGCGCCATACTATTCTCGGAGAGATAGGCCCACCCATGCGCGTCCTGATCGTCGAAGATGAAGTCCGCCTGGCCGACAACCTGGCTACCGCCCTGCGCGACGGCCCCGGCTTCGCGGTCGATTGGGCCGAAGACGGCGAGGCCGGCGACGACTTTGCCCGCACCCCCTCCTACGACCTCATCATCCTCGACCTGATGCTGCCCAAACTCGACGGCCTCAGCCTGCTCAAGCGCCTGCGTGCCCGCCGCGACGCCACTCCAGTTCTCATCCTCACCGCCAAAGAGGGCTCGGACTCCATCATCCAGCTGCTCAACGCCGGTGCCGACGACTACCTGGCCAAGCCCTTCGACCTGGGCGAGCTGATCGCCCGCGCCAAGGCCCTCATCCGTCGCGGCAAGGGCGCCGCCCACCCCACCCTCAACGTCCTCGGCCTGTCCGTCAACACATTGGAGCAGACCGTCAGCCGCAACGGCGTGCTGGTCGATCTCTCGCCCACCGAGTACCGCATCCTCGAATACCTCATCCACCGTCCGCGCGTCATCGTCAGCAAGCGCGAACTGCTGGAGCACCTCTACGACTACAACTGGGAGCACCACTCCAACGTGATTGAGGTGCACGTCTCCAACCTGCGCAAGAAGCTTGACGCCGCCGTGCCTGAAACCGACCCCATCATCGAAACCATGCGCGGCCGCGGCTATCGACTCGCCCCCACCCTGCCATCCGACGGCCCCGATCCAACGGCATCTGCGCGGCCAGCCCAATGAAGCTCCGCATCCAGCCCCGCTCCATCGCCTTCCGGCTCATCGTCGCCGTGCTCGCCGTCGAGCTCGTCTCCTCCATCCTCGTCGTCGTCCTCTCCTTCGGGTACGAGCGCCACATCCACTTCCGTGCCTTCGGCGTCACGCTCCACGGCCACGCTGACTCCATCCTCGGCGCAGTCCAGGACGCCGACGACCCCGGCGACAACGTCATCCTCGACCAGGCCGACCTGCACATCCCTCCGGAAGATGTCTACGAGGTCTGGGACCAGGATGGCCGCCTGCTTGGCCGCTCCAAGAACTGGCAAGGTGCTGGCCCCGGCGCACCGACCCACCCCTTCGGAGACTTTTCCGATGCAAAGATCAACGGCCGCCATTATGGAATCCTCCGCGTACAGGGCACGCGCACCGTGGATCCTGGCGTAAATGGCGGCAAGGTTCACAAAATCACCATAATTTATGGTTCCTCCACCAGCCACGTCTGGCATTCCATCCGTGACACGGTCGAGTTCTACGCCGGCGGCAGCCTCTTTCTTCTGCTTGTCACAGGCCCGCTCATCGCATGGCTGCTCCACCGCGGCCTGTTGCCCCTGCGCCAGTTGGCCGCTCTCGCCAGCCAGGTCTCCGTCGATGCCTGGCAGTTCTCACCGCCGCCCAGCGCCCACACCACACCCGAGTTGGCCCCGCTCACCCAGGCCTTGGAGAGCGTCCTTCAGCGCCTGGAGCGCTCGTTCCTGCAGCAGCGCGCCTTCGTCAGCGATGCCGCCCATGAGCTCAAAACAGCAGTCGCCGTGCAAAAGTCGTCGTTGCAGCTGCTCAACATGAAGCGCCGCTCCGCGCAGGAGTACCAGGCCGGCCTGGAGCGCTGTCTTGCCGATTCCCTTCGCCTGGAAACGCTGGTGGCCGACATGCTCATCCTCGCCCGCGCTGAAAGCTCCGCGCCCACCACCAGCCCAGCGCCCACCGCCGATCTGACAACCTGCGTCCAGCAGACCGTCGCCCAGCTTGAAACCGTGGCCGCGCTGCGCAGCGTTCAGGTTTCGTTCGTCGCGCCAGCCGAAGACGCCTCATCGTCGCCCTTCGCCGTCTCCATGCCACCGGAAGACTGCACCCTGCTCCTGTCCAATCTGCTCCTCAACGCCCTGCAGCACAGCCCATCCCAGTCCACCGTCGAGCTGCGCCTGACCCGCGAAGCGAAAACCGCCGTCCTCCTTATCCAGGACCAGGGCGACGGCATCCCCGCCGAAGCCCTGCCTCACGTCTTCGACCGCTTCTATCGCGGCGACCCCTCGCGCACCCGCAACACCGGCGGCACCGGCCTGGGCCTGGCCATCGCCAAAGCCATCGTCAGCAAAGCCGGCGGCTTCATCGCCCTCGCCAGCCAGGCTGACCCCAACCTCCCCAACCAGGGAACCACCGTCACCCTGCGTTTGCCCATCGTGGAATGAAAGATCGCGCTACGCACCTTCAGCACGCCTTAATCTCACTGATGACACACTCTTTTCGCCGGCAGATCCCAACCAGATCGCCTCAACTCACACGGAGCTTTCCATGAAATCCAATCGAACAGCGCGTTCCCTCGCCTTCGCTTCTCTCGCCGCAACCCTCGTTTGCGTCCTGCTTGCCTCCACCGCCCGGCTCTCCGCACAGCAGCCGTACAAGATCCTCGACAAGTGGAAGATCGGCAGCGAAGGCGGCTGGGACTACCTGCTCGCCGACCCGCCAGCCCATCGCCTTTACATCACCCGTGGTCCCCAGGTGGTGGCCGTCGACTCCACCACCGGGAAGCAGGTAGGCGCCATCACCGGCTTACACGGCACCCATGGCATTGCGTTCGACGACGCCGGCAAGTTCGGCTACATCTCTGACGGCGGCGGCAACGCCGTGGTCGTCTTTGACCGCACCACCCTCGCCACCGTCGCTACCATCCCCACGGGCGGACAGAACCCCGACGGCATCGTCTTTGAGCCGGCCACGCAAACAGTCTGGGCCTTCGACGGCCGCAGCAAGGATGCCGCCGTCATCGACACTGCCAGCCGCAAGGTCGTCGCCAACATCCCGCTCCCCGGCAAACCCGAGTTTCCCGCCGTCGACGGCAAAGGCATCGTCTTTGACAACATCGAAGACAAGAGCGAAATCGTCCGCCTCGACGCCCATACCAAAGCCATCACCGCCACCTGGCCGCTCGCCGGTTGCGAAGAGCCCAGCGGCCTGGCCTTCGACGTGGCCGGCGCGCGCCTCTTCTCCGTCTGCGACAAGCACATGGCCATCACCGAATCCAATACCGGCAAATCGCTTGGCAACGCCGCCATCGGCGACGGCCCAGACGCCGCCGGCTTCGATGCCGCCCACAACCTGGCCTTCGCCTCCTGCGGCGAGGGAGTGCTTTCCGTGGTGGACACCTCCAAACCTGGTTATCCCACCATCGAAACTCTTCCCACCCAGAGCGGTGCGCGCACCATGGCCTACGACTCCGCCGCCGATCGCGTCTACCTGGTCACTGCGCAGTTTGGCCCGCGCCCAGCTCCCACGGCCGAGGTTCCCCATCCCCGCCCGGTTGCTTTGCCCGGCAGCTTTACCGTCATCGTCGTCGGCCGCTAATTTCAGTACAATTCGTGGATACCCCAGGCCTCATCCGCCGCGGCGGACGACCTGGGAAACCACCGATCTCAATAGCTCCCTAACCACTGGCCACTGAACACTCATCAATGGTCCCCAATGCGCATCCTCCTGGCCATCCTCGTCTTGCTCGTTTTCGTCGGCTCCCTCATCGCCGATTACAAATGGCGTAAATGGATCGCCGACCGCAAGCGCGACCGCCAGTAAACAGCGACCGCGCATGGACCCGGCCCACCCCAAGCCAAAGCCCCTAAAGGCCGCGACTCTGCATCAATCGAGGAAAACTGATCTCTGATCCCTGACCCCTGATCTCTGTTCTCCCGTTACAATGACCACAAGGGAGCCGTCCAACCGCCATGTTCCGCTTTTCGCGCTTTTGCAGCCCTGTTCTCACCCTTGCCGCCGCCGCGCTTTTGGCCGCCGCCGGCGCGCACGCCCAGTTCACGCCGCCGCCTGCAGGAACCGCGGTCCACGACCCCGCCGCCCTGCGTCCGCCCGCCGGCGCCCGAGTGGCCATTGTCGAGTTCGCAGACATGGAGTGCCCCGACTGCGCCCATGCCAACCCGCTCCTTAAGGAAGCCACCGCAAAGTACAAGATTCCCTGGGTCCGTTACGACTTCCCGCTCGCCTTTCACAACTGGAGCTTCAACGCTGCCGTTAACGCCCGCTGGTTCGACTTGAAGAGCAAGGCGCTTGGCGACGAGTACCGCGACGCCGTCTTCGCCAACCAGCCCTCCATCACCAGCCCCGAGGTCCTGCGCGACTTCACGGAGAAGTTCGCCCAGAGCAAGGGCATCGCCCTTCCCTTCGCCATCGATCCGCAAGGCAAGCTCGCCGCCCTGGTCAAGGGCGACTACGCACTCGGCCAGCGCATCGGCATCGAACATACCCCCACCATCTGGGTGGTCACCGCCAACAGCAAAGGCGCGCCCTTCGTCGAAGTAGTCGATCGCACCAAGCTCTACCAGCTCATCGACCAGGCCATCGCCGACACCCGCACCCGCTGAGGCGTTCAGCCGCTCGCGCGAGCCCCCGGAGAAGAGTTGAAAACCTCCGCGGACCAGATCGCTGACTCGCTGACCTGCTGACTCGCTCACGGTTTCCCCGTTACAATCAGCCGTAAACGGCCGTCCAACCACTATGCTCCGCTTTCCCAAACTTGCTCATTCCGTCTCCGCCCGCGCCGGATTCCTGCTGGCCGCCACGATCGCCGTTGCAGGCGCCGCGCTATCCGCCCAAACCCCTCTCCAGGTTCTTGACGCCTCGGCGCTCCATCCGCCGCCCGGCGCGCGCGTGGCCATCGTCGAGTTCGACGACCTGCAATGCCCCGCCTGCGCCGCCGCCAACCCGATCCTCAAGGCCGCCGCCGCCCAGTACAGAATTCCCTGGGTTCGCCACGACTTTCTCATCCCCTATCACAACTGGAGCCGCGCCGCCGCCATCGACGCTCGCTGGTTCGACCTCAAGAGCAAGGCCATCGGCGACGAGTACCGCGATCAGGTCTTCGCCAATCAGCGCTCCATCTACAACCCCGACACGCTCGCTCAGTTTACGCAGAGCTTCGCCCGCGGCCACGGCCTCACCCTGCCCTTCACTGTCGATCCGCAAGGCAAGCTAGCCGCCGGGATCGACGCTGACATGGAACTTGCCCGCCGCACTGGGATCAAGAGTACGCCCACCATCTTTGTCGTTGCCGCCAACAGCAAGGGAGCGCCCTTTACCCAGGTGCTCAACCCCTCGCAGCAGCTCTACACCACCATCGACCAGGCCATTGCCAACACCGCCGTCCCGCCCAAAACCGCCATCGCCAAAAAATCCGGCGGCAAGTAGAGCAGCAGCGAATCTCTTCCGGGCTCCGGTCTTGGATGCTCCTCGCGAGTTCCTGCTTTTTTGTCGCTGGTGCCCGGTCTCTGAAATTTACATGAGTGAGCGAACGGCGGGTTCGAGGATCGGACCGGGTGTCCTGCGCCAAACGATCGGCTTCGAATCCTTGTCATAGTTGCGGATGAGACTGGGGATGTCGGCTTCCAGCCTCTCGGCTGGTCGATAAGCGCGCTCTGCGTTTGAGACCCACAGCGGAAGAAGCGGGCGACCCTCACCCATCGGACCCCCTCGCATTCTGTGCGATGCGCCTCATTCAATATTCAAGCTATGGAATCCAACGACAGGTCCTGGCTTGCAAGCGGGTGAGAATGGACGAGCTGGGCAAGGACCGTGCCTGGGAATGGAATGCGGCACTCTTATTTGGAACGGCGAGTGAGCGTTACTGGTTCAAGACAGCGGCCGGCTCACTTGGGACTGGAGTCAATTCGATGTAGTCGAGAGCGGCGGGGTCGGAGCCGTCGGGGGTGCCTTCTACGCGGATTGTGTCACCAGGGTTGAGGGCGAGGTTGGGAACGGTCCGGCGAGTGGAGTTGTCGCCGTTGGGGCGGGTTGATGGGAGGTTCGCGTCGGCCGCCCAGTTCGCGACCGGCTGGCCGTTCACGAGCAGTCTAAATTTGGCCGCGCCGCCCCGGAGGTCGAAGTATTGGACGGCGATATCGTAATGGCCGGGGGCGCCGGACCAGATCCATTCGGCAGCGCAGGCTTTTGTGCCCGCAGGGGCTAAAACACGGGCTTGGTTTTGGCCCATTTGCTGCGCGACTGAGGTCGTGCCCTGATACAAAGCTTGGCTGTTTCCTCCTATGGCGTTCTGCGGCTCTCCGCAGGAAACAGCCTTCCCGCCGCTGGCGTCTTCCCAGGGGATGACGTCGATGACCTGATAGCCGGTGAGATGCGCGTCCTCGGCCTCCAAACGGCCTGGAAAGTGGCCCGCTCGGCCCTGTGCGTCGGGGATGCCGCTGAGCTTGAGGAAGTATTGAACGATGGCGTCGCGCCAGACGATGGCATGGCCGGCCTGGTATTCCAGGCGGGCCAGGACGTCTTCGTAGAGCTGGGGGTCGAGGCGGGGCTTGAGTTTTTCCCATTCGTCGACGAAATGAGCGGCCAGTGCGGCGCCGTCGTAGTGGCTGTCATAGATATGCTGGATAACGGTTTTGCCGGAGTGGAGCATAAATGTGTACGGGACGTGGTGGAAGAAGAGGAGCAGGTCGTCTGGGGTCGTGGCGGGGTTCTCATAAATTTCAGCCAACTCTGGCGGGTACTGAGCCGTGAATCCAGTTCCCGTTGCGATAGTCCGATCCATGCCTACGCCTGCCGGATCGGCATTGTGCCACTGACCCCAGCCGTTGCGCTCGCTGGACTCGATGTTGGGGCCGTAGTGGGAGCCAGTGATGTCAGTGAGGGTCTGCATGCCCAGGGGGCCGGTGTAGGCCTCGTACGTGGGCCAGGACTGCATCAGCATTTTTGTCACAGTTGTGACGACATCGGGGTCGGTGGAGATGGTCTGACGGGTCCACTCGGCGGCGATCTCGGCGGGATCGAGGTTGGGGTTCCAGGCCAGACGGCCAAAGGCGTAGAGGTTGGCGAGGGCGAGCGGGGAGCCAAGCCAACTGTCACGGCCGATGCCGGCAACGCCGATCATGCCGCCCAGAGGGCGGTGGAATGACCTGCCGGAGAGGATCTCTTTTACCGGGGTAGATTGATTGTTGGCGGAAAGGTCGAAGTTGAGAATGCCGCTCCACTTACCGCCCAGGTAGACCAGGTGGCGCTGTTGGCCGGTGTACTCCTGGGTGATTTGGACTTCGAGGGCCTGCGAGGTGTTTTGAAGACCGGCGAAGAGCGGGGAGACCGGCTCGCGAGCCTGGAAGTCGATTGGGCCCTCCTTGGTTTGGACGACGACGTTGGGGAGAAATTGGCCGTCAAGAGGATGAAAGATGTCGTAAGCGGCGCGGGCGCGGTCGGCTTTGGGGTCGCGCCAGTCAAGGTGGTGGTTGTAGACAAAGGCCCGGTAGAGAACGACTCCGCCGTGGGGTGCGAGAGCAGAGGCCAGGGTGTTGGCGGCGTCGGCAGGGGTGCGTCCAAAACTGGCGGGGCCGGGCTGGCCTTCGGAATCGGCTTTGACGGTGAAGCCCGCGAAGTCGGGTATGAGGTCATAGATTTCTTTGGCCTTTGCAGCCCACCAAGCCTTCACTCCTGGGTCGAGGGGGTCGTAGGTGGGCAGGCCGCCGATGGCCTGCGGGCTGGCGATGGCTACCGACATTGCCAGGTGAACGCCCCAGGGACGCATGGCGTCGGCAATGCGGGCGATCTGCTTGAGGTGGTCGCGGTCGAGGAGCTGCGGCGCAGCATTGACGTTGTTGATGTTGCAACCGTTGATGCCGACTGAGGCGAGGAGACGGGCGTACTCGGCGACCGGGACGAGATTCTTCCGAACTTCTCCACCCTCAAAGAAAATCGACCTGCCAGCATAGCCGCGCTCGATGGAGCCGTCGGGGTTGTCCCAGTCGTCGACCCAGCGGATAGGCAAGGCGGGGTGGGAGCGGAGAGGGTGGCCGAGGAAGCCATATTGGGCCGGATCGCTGCCAATGTCGTGAGGACGAAGCAGAGCAAAAGTGCCGTACAGGATTCCGGGCTCGTCGGCGCCCACGATGACGAGGAGCGTCTGGTCACCGGAACCTTGCAAGTAGAGCCAGTAGCCTTCCGGCTCAAGATCGGCGGGAACAGGCAGGTTGGGGAAGGCTTTGCGAACTTCATCGACAGTTCCGACGATGGTTTGGCCCGCCAGGGCTGCGACGGCCCGCGCAGTGAGCGAGGCGCCGGAAAGATCACCGAGGCAGCGCTTGAGCTCCTGGACGGCGGATTGCTCGAGCTGGCCGGGCCCGAGGGCGCGGATGGTGCGGGGGACCAATGTTCGACCGCTGGAAGGGTAGCGCAGCCAGGCCTGGTCGGCGGTTTGGGCCGGAGACGCCAGGCAAGTGGCGAGGAGCGCGGCAAGGAAGAGACGCCCCCATAAGCCGGAGGCGAGAAAGAAACGAAAAACGGGAACCGGAACCACTTTGTGCCTCCCCGCCGTTCTATCATCTTTGAGCGGTTGTTAGACTGGATTGTTTGCCGATTCGCGGAGGGTTCCCGAGATGTTGAGCACCATGCAGGCGGTTGTGAAAGCTGAGGCAGCGCCAGGGATCGAGTTGAGGGAGGTTCCGGTACCCACGCCGGGGCCAGGCGAAGTGCTGGTGCGGGTGCAGGCGGCGAGCGTGTGCGGGACTGACCTGCACATCTTCAACTGGGACCCGTGGGCCCAGGGGCGCATCAAGCCGCCGCTGATTCCGGGGCATGAGTTTGCCGGGGTGGTGGCCGGGGTCGGACGCGGCGTGACCGCCGTGAAAGAGGGCGACAAGGTAAGCGCGGAGATGCACGTGGCCTGCGGCAAGTGCATGCAGTGCCGCATTGGCGAGGCGCATATCTGCCAGAACGTGCGGATCCTGGGCGTGGATGCCGACGGGGCGTTTGCCAGCTACGCCATTATTCCGGAGACGAATATCTGGAAGCTGTCGCCGCAGATTCCGCATGAGTACGCCAGCCTGCTTGACCCGCTGGGGAATGCTGTGCACACCGTGCTGGCTGGGCCCATTGCGGCGCAGACGGTCGCGGTGACCGGCTGCGGGGCAATCGGGCTGTTCTCAATTGCGGTGGCCAAGGCCTGCGGGGCGGCCAGGGTGTTTGCCATTGAGGTGAACGCGCATCGGCGCAGCGTGGCGGCGGCCATGGGCGCGGACCTGGTCCTGGACCCGGCCACGGACAATGTGGAGGAGCAGATTCTGGAGGCGACCGGCGGCACGGGCGTGGATGTGCTGCTGGAGATGTCGGGGCATCCGGCGGCGATCAGGACCGGTTTCAAGGTGCTGCGGACGGGCGGACGGGCGTCGCTGCTGGGGATTCCGTCAAAGCCTTTCGAGCTGGACTTTGCGCGGGACATCATCTTCAAAGGTGCGCTGGTGCAGGGCATCAACGGGCGCAAGATGTTTGAGACGTGGTTCCAGATGGAGGCGCTGCTGGCCACGGGCAAGCTGAACCTGGACCCGGCGATTACCCACAGGCTGAAGTTGAGCGAGTTTCCCCAGGCGATGGAACTGCTGCGCACCGGTGAGGCCATCAAGGTTGTGATGCGGCCCGAGTGACGAAGAACGGCGACTGAGGGACCAGGGGCTGAGCGCCGCTACTGGACGGTGAAGGCCAGCGTGGTGGTATGGGTGATGGCAGAGACCCCGTTGCTGGACTGCGCGGTGACGTTGATGGTGTAAGTGCCGGCAGGAGTGGCAGGATTGATGGGCGGGCCGTGGTTCAGATAGTAGTAGCGCGGGTTGCAGGCTGTGGTGCCCAGGGTGGTGACAAAGGCGAGCAGCGCCAGCAACGAGAGGCGCTGTAGCCAGGGACGGCGGCGCGCCGAAAAGGCCAGCGCACCCAGACCAAAAACGCCGGGCAACAGGATGGCCAGGGCGACAGGGCTTGAGGCAGGACGGGCGGCAGAGGCTGAAACGACTGAGGCCTGCTGCGTGGTAAGCACCATGGAACTGGTGACGGCCGCAGTGGCGTTGGGCAGGATCTCCAGGTTTTCCGGGTTAAAGACACAGGAAGACTGATCAGGCATGCCGGAGCAGGAGAGCGTGATGAACAGGGGCGCAGTGAGCGCTGAGGAGTTTTCAGGGGTGACCGAGGCAGTGACCGTGCCCGACACTCCAAGGCCAAGCGAGAGAGTAGCCGGGGCGACGGAGATTTCGAAGTCAGGCGTACCGGTAGACTGGGCCTGGGTGCTGGTGGACTCTGAGACCGAACCGCTATGAGTGGCATCCCCAATATAGCTGGCGGTGAGGGAGTGGTTGCCGGCGGGAAGAGCGAGATTAAATGTGGCCTGGCCCTGCTTGTTCAGAGCTGCGCCGGCGAGCGGGCGGCCCTGATCGGTGATGGCGACGGCGCCGGTGAGGGGCTGGTTGTCATCAGCAAGAACTGAGACGGCGAGGGAGGCCGCGGTGCGACCGGCCTGGTCGTGCAACTCCGCAGTCAGCGTGGTGTGCGTGGCGACAACCTGGGGATTCTCTCCGGCGAACGCCACGGCGGGCACGGCCAGTGCGATGCCCATTGCTGCAACCAACTCAAGCCGCATACCGCGGCGGATCAAACCTCTCACGTGCACCTGCTCCAAATCTCAAGAAAAAGTGGCGTACAGCCCATTTGCCGAGCGTAGAACACTATTGTAGCTGGCGAGGGCGCACCCCGGCCAACCGGCGCCTGAAGACTCACTCCGTAGAGTGCGATATCAGTTGGACGCGGCGCGGAGGGATTGGAAAGTGGTGCGAACTGCGGGCAGCCCGGAATCGGATCGAGAACGCAGGAGAAGCGGAACTTGGGACGCTCCTGGGCCTCCTTCGGGTGTTATTCGCTGCGCAGGGCCTGCATGGGATCGATGGATGCGGCGCGGCGGGCGGGAATATAGCAGGCGGCGAGCGCTACCAGCAACAGCAGCAGGGCAGCGCCCGCGAAGGTAACGGGATCTCCGGGATGCACGTTGTAGAGCGTGCTGGCCATAAAGCGAGTAACGCCTATGGCCGCGCCAATGCCGACCATCGAACCGAAGAGCACAAGAAGGAGTCCCTGCCGCACAACCAGCCGCATCAGGTCGGGCTTTTTGGCGCCGAGGGCCATGCGGATACCGAGTTCGCGCGTGCGGCACTCAACTTCGTAGGAAAGGAGGCCGTATAGGCCTATGCAAGCGAGCAGCAGCGCCAGCAGCGCGAAGAAGCTCGACATGCGCGACAAGAGGCGCTCCCGGAAGAGCGTCTGCTCGATCTGCTCGAATTGCGTGCGCATGTCAAAGAGGGGCAGGTTGCTGTCCGCGCGGGAGACGATATCGCGCACGGGCTTAATGAGCAGGTTGGGGTCGGCGGCGGTGCGCAGTTCGAAGTAAGCGCGGTTGCTGACGAGCGGCATGTAGAAAGTGGGTGTGACTTCGCGCCGAAGGCTGTCGTACTTGGTGTCAGCAACGATGCCCACGATGCGATAGCCGGGCTGCGGGCCTGTTGGCGGCTCGTCGCCCTCGGCGTCGCCCATGTGGATGCCAACAGGATTCCGGTTGGGGAAGTACTTGCGCGCGAATGTCTGGTTAATGATGACTGGAATCGGCGCGAGCGACTGTGTCGAGGGTTTTGCTGCCAAGGACACCGCAGGGGCGCCAGCGCCGGTGTGGGTCTTGTCGGCCAATCCTTCGGCCGCGGCGACAGCCCCATGCGTTTCCGTGGCGGATTCGAAGTCTGCCGAGGTGAATGCGCGGCCGGAGAGTAGCGGAATGCGCATGGCGGAGAAGAAATCGAGGCCAATGGGAAGAACCTCGGCATCGGCGTTCGATTTAGGCGGAGCGCTATCGAGATGCACGTTGTTGCTGGACCGGCTTTGGCTGAGAAGCGGTTCCTCAGAGTAGCTGGCGGAGAGGACCCCGGGCAACGCGGCAAAGCGCTGCCGCAGGTCGCGATAGAGATCGTCGGTCTGGCGATCTTTATAGCCGGCGAATTTGGGATTGATGCCAAAGAGCAGGATATTGTGCGTGTCGAAGCCGGGATTGAGGGTTTCGAGATTCCGTAGCGTACGCACAAGCAGGCCCGCACCGACGAGCACGACGATAGACAGAGCGACCTGTGCCACAACGAGCGCGTCGCCGAGACGGATACCGCGGCCAATGCGCGTCGCCTCACCGGGAAGCGAGGAGGCATGCTCGCGGAGTGCCGGGGTCAGGTCGAGCCGGGCGGTGCGCAGCGTGGGGGCAATGCCGGAGACAATGCCGGTAACGAGCGTTACGGTGGTGGTGAAGGCCAGCACGCGCCAATCGGGCGATACGACAAACGGGAACGCCTCGCTAGAACCGCTGGAGAAGAGCCGGGCAATGGCCGCGACGCCCCAGACAGCAACAAGAATGCCAAACACGCCACCGGCGGCGGAGAGCAGGAGGCTTTCAGTCAGCAGTTGGCGCCTGATGCGAGAGCGGCGCGCGCCGAGCGCCTGGCGCACTGCCAGTTCCTTCTGGCGCATTGCCGAGCGCGCCAGGATGAGGCCGGCGACATTGGCGCAGGCGATAAGCAGGACGAAGCCGACAGCGGCCATGATGATATTCAACACGGGTGCGATGTTGTTGGTTTGGTTGTTGAGGCCTTCGCGCGCGTGCAGCAGCTTGATGGCGGGCGCGTCGGCCTCGGTAAGCATGGGCTTGGCTCCGCGCAGCGTTTCATTGCGAAAGAATGCGGATGCCTCGGACTGGGCCTGGGCGACGGAGACGCCGGGTTTGAGGCGGGCGACGATGACAACCCACCAGGTGGCGGGATCGGTGAGGCGATGGTCCCGATCGCTCCACCATTCTCCATGGACTTGCTTTGCAAGCGAAAGAGGCATGAGGAAGTCTTCGGTTTTTCCGGGCGTAAGGCCGGAGAAGTGCGGGTCGGCAACGCCGACAATGACGGCCTCAACGTTATTAAGGCGGACGGTGCGGCCGACGGCGGAGGGATCGGCGCCGAAGGAACGCCGCCAGTAGCGGTAGTCGAGAACGATGGCAGGCGGCGCGGAGGGCGTATCGTCCGAGGAACCGAGCGGGCGGCCGATCAGAGTCTTCAGACCGAGCACGGAAAAATAGTCGCCGGAGACGAATTCACCATGGGCAATGCTCGCGGGGCCATTGCCGCTCAAATCGAGTTGCAGCGGGCCTGCGAAGGCGGCCACGCCGGAGAAACTGCTTGTCTGCGTCTGCACGGTGTGAAAGAAAGGCACTGAAACGGAGCACTGGGCGGCGCAATCGCCATAGCTGCTGCCGCCGATCTTCGAATGGTCGTGAGCGGTCCAACTGAAGATCACAAGGTGGGTGGGATCTGCGACGGGAAGCGCGCGGAGCATCACGGCGTCGATCACGCTGAAGATGGCGGTGTTGGCGCCGATGCCTAGGGCGAGCGTAGCCAGGGCGACGATTGTGAAGCCGGGCGAGCGGCGCAGTTGACGCACGGCAAAGCGAAGATCGGCCCAGACGCTTTCAAGGCTCAGAGCCGCATCGGCCGAGGCCACGCGTTCGCGAGTTACTGTCGGGTTGCCGAAGCGGAGGAGGGCGTCGCGGCGGGCGTCGGACGGGGACATGCCGGCGGCAAGATTATCGTCGATGCGCAGGGCGAGATGAGCCTGGAGTTCAGCCTCGATCTCGCGGTCGATGCGGTTGCGGCGGAAGAGATTGGCGATGCGGCGAAAGACGGCCATGGCAGGGTTCCTCTCAGGCGTGGCGAAGGCTTCAGGCGTAACGCAGGACTGCGCGGACGCCGCGGACCAGTTGATCGAAGCTCTCCTGCGCCGACTCCAACTGGCGGCGGCCGGCGGCGGTGAGCTTGTAGTACTTGGCGCGGCGGTTGGTCTCGGTCATCGCCCACTCTGAGACGATCCATCCGCTTTGCTCCATGCGATGCAGCGCCGGATAAAGCGAGCCCTCTTCCACGCGCAGGAGTTCGTCGGAGGCGCGCTGAATATGCAGGACAATGCCGTAGCCGTGCAGCGAGCCGGTGTAGGCGAGGGTCTTCAAAACGAGTAGATCGAGCGCTCCCTGAAGATCGTTTTTGGCCATTTTCCTACCCCTAGATAACTTTGTATAAAGAACTATAGGCATAGACCTCTAGGCGTGTCAAGAGTCAAAAGCAGCTTCTAGCTGCTAGCTTCCACCTCTAAGCTCTGGATCCGCTTGGCGCTCAACGCAGGAAGACGCTTAGTGTCAAGAATTCAAAAGCTGATAGCCGGAAGCTCGGTGCTGCCTTTCCGCGCTATCCTTTTGCTTTGAGGTGAACGCCATGACCGAGACTGCTCCCCGCCCCCAGCTTGCCCATTTGACAGCCGTGCTGGATGAACTGCGCGCCAAGGGAACGCATTTCAACCTGCGCATTCTGGACGACCAGCAGGCGCCGGTATGCCACTACGACGGCAAACAGGTGATCAACCTGGCCAGCAACAACTACCTCGGCCTGGCGAACCATCCCAAGCTGATTGAGGCGGCGCTGGCGGCGACACGGGCGTTCGGCGTGGGGTCGGGCGCGGTGCGGACGATTGCCGGGACCATGCGCATCCACATGGAGCTGGAAGAGAAGATTGCGCGCTTCAAGAATGTGGAGGCGTGCGTGGTCTTCCAGAGCGGGTTCACGGCCAATGCGGGGACGGTCAGCTCGATTCTGGGCAAGGACGACTTTATCTTGAGCGACGAGCTGAACCACGCCAGCATTATTGACGGGGCGCGGCTGTCGCGGGCCAAGATCAAGGTCTTCCGGCACAAGGATGTGGACCACTGCGAGGAGCTGCTGAAGGAAGTGGCCAGCGAGCCGGGACACAAGCTGGTGATTACGGACGGCGTGTTCAGCATGGACGGCGACATTGGGCCGGTGGACAAGCTGGCTGCGCTGGCGGAGAAGTATGGCGCCATCATGATGGTGGACGACGCGCATGCCTCCGGAGTGCTGGGGCGCAACGGGCGCGGAAGCGTGGACCACTTCAACGCGCACGGCAAGGTGGATGTGCAGGTGGGGACGCTGTCGAAAGCGATCGGCGCGCTGGGCGGCTACGTGTGCGGAAGCCGCGATCTGATTGACTACCTGTATCATCGCGCGCGGCCGTTTCTGTTCTCCACCTCGCATCCGCCCAGCGTGGCGGCGACGTGCATTGCGGCCTTCGACATTCTGGAGAACGAGCCGGAGCGGATCGAGCGGCTGTGGGGCAACACGCGGTACTTTCAGGGGAGTTGCGGCGCGCGGGATTCAACGTGGGCGGGGTGAATACGCCGGCGACAGAGACGCCGATTACGCCGGTGATCATTGGCGATGGGCGGACAACGATGGAGTTTTCGCGCGCGCTGTTCGACGAGGGCGTGATGGGAACGGGGATCGCGTTTCCGACCGTTCCTGAAGGAAAGGCGCGGATCAGGCTGATGCTGACCAGCGAGCACACGCGGGCACAGCTTGACCAGGCCCTGGAGACGCTTGAGCGGGTGGCGAGGCGGATGGGCATCTTACAATGAGGCCACGATGATTGCTCACTTGCGGGGAAAGCTGATCTTCAAAGAGCCGGGCCAGGCCATTGTGGAGGCTGCGGGGGTGGGGTACGACGTGACCATCTCCGTGCCAACGTTTACGGCGCTGCCGAGTGTCGGGGCCGAGGCGTCGCTGCACATACACACACAGGTCAGCGAAGACCAGATTGCGCTGTTCGGATTTCTCGATCGCGAAGAAAAGCGGCTGTTTGAGCGGCTGATCACGGTCAGCGGCGTGGGCCCGAAGCTGGCCATCAAGATTCTGAGCGGGCTCTCGGCGGAGCGCACGGTGCAGGCCATTCGCGGGCAGGATCATGCGCAGCTGACGCGCATTCCCGGCGTGGGCAAAAAGCTGGCCGAGCGGCTGGTGGTGGAGCTGAAAGACAAGCTCGACGACTTTGCGGTTGCGCCGGTGCAGACCAGCGTGCGGGGCGCGGCGGTGGACGATGTGCTGTCGGCGCTGACCAATCTGGGCTATCAGCGCGCTGGCGGCGGAGAAGGCGATTGAGCAGGCTGTGGCGAAGGATAAGGCGCTGGCCGGGGATTTCGACGGGCTGTTCCGCGGGGCGCTGAAGGTGATCCGGTAGAAGCAGCTTTCAGCCATAAGCTTTTAGCCTTCAGCTTTCGGGTCCGGCTGCCCTTCTCGGAATCCTGGGTGCGCCGAAGGCGATTCGGTACGGGATGTGAGCGCAACCGTCTCAGTGAAGGCCAGCTCATGACTGCGCATTGCCGCGGGGGAAGATTTGTCCATCAAGCCGTTTTTCAAGTTAATGCGGAACGGTCAACTGACCCCGTTCATCGGCAGCAACGCTCTTCTCAAGCCCTTCTACAAGCTGGTGTACCTGGTTGCCGCCCAGGAGAATGGCCTCTTCGAACTCTTGCGGGTCGGGCCGGTTGGATTTGAGCGGCTGGCCACGGCATACTGCCGGGACGGCAAGGCTCGCGAGGCGCTCGACGCCTGGCTGCAACTGGGCATTCGCCTCGGCCTTCTCAGGCTGGGCCCTGTTGGGTTCGAGCTGAAGGGGCTGGCCAGAAAGCTGGCGCAGCCGCAAAATGACAGCATTCTTGCCCTGCTCCAGGAAGTGGCGGGATTGCATTACAAACTAATCCTCGACACGCCCCGAAAACTGCGCAAGGGAGAGCTGTGGGCGCTCGATGACCAGGACGGCGAGATCATCGCCCGCTCATCGCGGGTAATGGAAGCATTCCAGACGGAAGCCATCGACCGCACCTTTCCCGCTGCCGGGCCTGCGCGCCTGCTTGAGATTGGCTGCGGCTCCGGCTTCTATATAAAATTCGCTGCTGACAAGAACCCATCGCTCTCGGCGCTCGGTTTGGAGTTGCAGGAAAATGTGGCTGCGGTGGCTCGCCGCAACATCGAGGGATGGGGCTTGCAGGACCGGGTCAGGATCGAGACGGGCGATATCCGCAGCAAGGCCCCGGATGAGGGTTTCGATGTTGTCACGCTCTACAACAACATTTACTACTTCCCGGTCGAGGAGCGGGTCTCGCTCTTCGGCCACATCAAAGAGTTCATCCAGCCCGGCGGCTTCCTGCTGGTGACTACATGCTGCCAGGGAGGAAGCCTGGGGGTTGAGGTTCTGAACCTGTGGGGAGCCGCGACCGCAAACTGCGGCAGGTTGCCTGCGGCGGACGAATTGGTGAGCCAGCTGCAGCAGGCCGGATTCAAGGATGTGCAGGCCACCCGCCTGATCCCGGGTGAAGCGTTTTTCGCGTTCAAGGCGCATCGTGGGGGAGCTGATTGAGTTGGCAGAAGATCGATGGAGATAGACTGCATGCCCAGGAGGCCCCGTCCGAGTTACACTCTTGATTGCTATGGCAACCAAAGTGAAAAGTACAATTTCTGCTGCATCCGCTCTCGCTTATCTTCGCCCCGAGGGCCTGAAGTTTCTGCGCGGGCTCGAGAAGAACAACGACCGCGAATGGTTCAACGAACGCAAGGCTGTCTACGAGGCGGAGTTGAAAGAGCCCATGCTGGCCATCGTGCGCAAGATTACCGACGCGATGATGGAGTTTGCGCCGCATCATGTGCGGCCGGCGGAGAAGAGCTTGTTCCGCATCTATCGCGATACGCGCTTCAGCAACAACAAGCTGCCTTACAAGACGCATGTGGCGGCGTGGTGGAGCGCACATGGGCATGGAGAAGACTTCCGGCGCGGGCTACTACTTCCAGGTAAGCCCCAAGGGCGTGGTGATTGCCGCGGGCGCGTACATGCCGGAGAAGGACCAGCTGGCGGCGATCCGGCACTGGCTGCTGGAGATCACCACGACGCGTTCAGGAAAGTGCTGAGCAAGCCGGCCATCAGGAAGACGTTCAAGGAGTTTGAAGGCGAAGCGCTGACGCGGCCGCCGAAGGGGTTTCCCTGCGAGCATCCGGCCATGGACCTGATCAAGTGCAAGCAGTGGGGGCTGAGCACGACGTTGCCGGCGGAGACGGCGCTGGAGACCGATTTTGCCGCAGACGCTGATCAGGCATTTCAAGCTGCTGGCGCCGATGGTGGATGCGCTTGAACACGCCCATTGCGGCGTCGCTAGCGCCGAAGAAGAAGGTGCTTTTCGGGCTGCATTGAGCTGAGCATCCGCATGCTCTGCGCTCAAAGGTGCCGCAGACGCCGGTTCTGGGGCTGTTTGGAGCGGCAATGAGGGCCAAAACCGGGCAAATATCGGGCAAAAACCGGCGTAAATCGGGCGAAAATCCCTAAAAAATTGTGGAAATCGGGGTTTTTCGGTTGACTTTACCCCGCCCGAAGCCGCATTGTAACGAACGACAGGGTTCTTCAGAACCCGCATGAATACAGGGGAAACGTGCAAGGTTGCCTCGGTCGCACTCCCCCCATGCGGTACGCAAATCGCGAAGGAACCCAGGCAACACCGGCCAGCCCCGAGGGCTGAGCCCAGAAGGAGAACATCACAATGGCAACTGGACTGACCAAGACCGCTCTGACGCGGCACCTGGCCGAGAAGCTGGAACTGACCAACAAGCAAAGCGCAGCCTTCCTGGACCTTCTGGCGGAGACCGCCATCAAGGAAACCAAGAAGAACGGCGTATTCGTGATTCCCGGCATCGGCCGTCTGGTAAAGGCAGAGCGCAAGGCGCGCATCGGCCGCAACCCCCAGACCGGCGCCGCCATCAAGATCAAGGCCAAGACTGTCGTCAAGTTCCGCGTGGCCAAGGCCGCCAAGGACGTGATCGCACCTGTCAAGAAGTAGCATTCCGGACTGCGTACTACGAGGGGAAGAGCGCGATGCTCTTCCCCTCTGCTTTTCTGGGCCAAGGGATCTGTTGAGACCTACAGCACTTTCGATTCCGCTCTTCACAGAAACCTGAAGGCAAAGCGGCTTTTCCCTTAAGAAAAAGCCACCCTCCACACTCTCAAGCAAGATGCGAACATGTGAATTGAAAGTGTTCTGAGAGGCGGAGTGCGCGGAATTCTACATCCGAATCGTTCTTTGGCTCATCCGATAAGGCATGGCTACCGTACAGGCAATGATGGCGAAGTCCAGTTCCAATGCGGAACCGGCGTCGGGCGGCCGCTTGCAGGTGTTTTTGCGGCTTGAGGGTCTGGCGGCAGCGGCGCTCTCGGCGGTGTTCTACGCTCGGACCGGCGCCAGCTGGTGGCTGTTTGCGGCGCTGTGGCTGGCGCCGGATTTAAGCATACTAGGCTATCTGGGCGGGCCAAAGCTGGGCGCGCGGATCTACAACGCCATCCACAGCTATGTGACGCCGGCCACGCTGGCGGTGACCGCGCTCCTGCTGAAGAGCCCGGAGCTGCTGCCCTTTGCGTTGATCTGGATGAACCACATCGGCGTAGACCGGCTGCTGGGCTACGGCCTGAAGTACCCGGCGGGCTTCCAGTGGACGCACCTGGGCAGAGTGGGCAAGCGTCGCGAAGCAGCCGCTCAGGCTGGCTGAGCGTCGGAGCGCGGCAACAGGGCGCGCACCACCAGGGACAATCCAAAACTGACCAGGACGGCCTGCACCATGAGCCAGTGGTTATAGCTCCAGGAAAAAACGGCCAGCGTGACAAAGATGCCGATGGGGTTCAACTCTGCGAGCACAGCGCGGAGCCAGCGCGGGTTCCCGTTGGCGGGCGGAAGCGTGGAACGTAGACGCGGAAAGAGACGCGGTACGGCGCTGAGGTAAGCAACGTAGGGCTGACCAAGCTGGGTGGTGAGGAAGGCTTCTTCGCCGAGGATGAGTCGGAAGAGGAAGAGGCTGAGCAGAACCATCAGGAACAGCGCGCCGGTGGGCGGCATGATGAAGGCGATGGCGCCGATGGTGAACCAGGATCCGAGATAGAGTGGGTTGCGAACATAGCGAAAGGGTCCTGCAACCACGACCGCATCGGCCTTCATGTTGAGATTGTTGACGATTTTGGACCCGAGCCACGCCGTTCCCCACACGCGCAGGCCGGCGCCAATGGCGGCGACCAGCGAGCCGAAAAGGATGACAAGCGGCGTGGCTACCGTGAATGTAACCAGGCCGGTCCGGCTCAGGCCGACTGCCAGAGCCTCAAGCAAGGAGTGGCGATGACCGAGGTGGAGAGACTCAATCCAGGGCGCCCAGAAACCGAACCAGATGAGGACCACCATGATCACGAGGCGAAAACGAAACTCGAATTTTGAAGCCTTCATGTACCTGTACCTTGCGGGAGTTTAGCATTCTGGCGTTGCGGGCACGGGCTTCGAGAGCCGGGCGCGGGCTGAACGGCAGCCTCCACCGGCATGGATTGCACAGTCCGGGGGCAGCTATTTTTCGGCAGTGAGGTTGCGGATGATTTCGACCTCGCGTTGGCGATAGGGCGTGCCGTCGGGGTGGAAGATATCGTGCTGCCAGACAGCGGGCTGGTCGCTGACGTAGGGACGCTGCCAGGAGTCCCAGGGGATCCAGGTCTGGCTCTTTCCCGCAACCAGGCCCCAGTTGATGGCGCCGACGCGATACTTTTGCGCAATGGGCAGAATGGTGTCGAATGTGCTGCCGATATTGCGCGCCATGTATTCGGTGCAGAGGATGGGGCGATGGAACTGCTCCAGCTCGTGTACGGCCTTTTCGAAGTCCTCCGGCCAGCCGTAGTTGTGGAAGCTGATCACGTCAGACTGCTCGATCTGCACGCGTGCCAGGGGCGGCATGGTGTCGAGGGATGTCCAGTCGCCGTGCCAGACGCCGCTGGTAAGGGGCTGGCTGGGATGCGTGGCGCGCGCCCAGGTGAAGACCTGGGGCAACAGGCCGAGGATGATCTGGTTCTTGCTGCGGGGATCGCCTTTGGCGTAGGAGTCGTCGTTGCCGTTGTCGGGCTCGTTCCACAGGTCCCAGGCAAGGATGCGGGGATCGTTGGCGAACGCCCCGACGACGCCTTTGACGTAGGTTTCGAGGCGGGGGAATTGCGCAGGGTCCGCAAGAATGTCAGTGCCGGGCGCCTGGACCCAGCCGGAGTTGTGGACGCCGGGAATGGGCGGATGCTGGGGGCCGAGTTTGGGATGGGGGTCCCAGCAGGAGTCGAAGAGGACGAAGACGGGGCGGATGTGATGACGCGCGGCGATGGCAAGGAAGTCGTCGATACGGTGCTGGAAGCCTTTGGGATCCTGCTCCCAGAGCAGATTGTGCAGGAAGACGCGCATGGTGTTCATGCCGATGGCCTGCGCCCAGCCGAGTTCGCGATCAATGGTGGCGGGGTCGTAAGGTGTCGGCCTGCCACATCTCCAGTTCGTTGATGGCGGTGGAGGGTAGGAAGTCTGCGCCCACCGGCCATGGCTGCTGGGCGTACCAGGCGTTGGCCTGGGGTTCCGTCCAACGTTCCTGTGCGGGAAGAGCGGCAACAGCGCCGAGAACAAGGGACAAGACAAAGCAGGAGCGCAAACGTTTCCAGAACAAGCACATCAACCATCCCCTCCGAGGATTGAGGGGAATTCTACTTTACAGGCGCAAGCGTTGTCGCTTTGGCACGCTCGGCCGCGGCCTCAGTCGCGCGTCCCATGCGCTCGTAAGCCAGAGCGAGCTGCTGATGCGGGTCGGCGAAGGTCGGATCAGCAGCAATGGCCTCTAGATAGCGGGCGACGGCATCGGCAATCTGGCCCCTGAGGAGCAGCTGGTTGCCGGCGTTCATGGCGAAGCTGGCCTTTTGGCGGTTGACGGCACTCCGGGAAAGTTCGGCGGCCTGGCGGCGTAACTCGGCGACCCGGGCGCGAAGGTCTTTGACCTGGGCGAGCAGCTGGTCAGCCTTTTGCTGGTCGCCCGCGGCCTGGGCGGCATCGGCAGCCTCAGAAGCCGCGCCGGCCTGCTCGGCCAGGACGCCAGCCAATGTGACGCGGGGACCGGGCTGGCCAGGCAGCAGGGGAATCGCCTTCTCCAAGGCCTCGCGGGCTTCATCCAGCCGTGAATCCTGTTTGAGAACGCTGCCCAGCATGGCCCACCCATCGCCGCTGTCTGGGCGCAGAGTCACAGCCTTTCTCAGTTCGACCACAGCTTCGTCCAGCTTGCCAATTTGCATATAAAGGATGCCGAGGGTGTAGGGCGGGTCCTGGAGTGTGGGGTCCATTTGGCTGGCCTGGGTCAGCTCGGCGATGGCGTCGTCCATGCGGTCTTTGAGTTTATAGGCCATGCCCAGGTCGTAGTGGAGCTGGGGATCGCCGGGATCGAGGGCGAGGGCGGCTTTGAAGTCGGCGATGGCCTCGTCGAATGAGGCGAGCTGGATGTGCGCGACTCCTTGGTCTTTATAGACCGTGGCGTCGGGAGGCGCTGCAGCCAGTGCCTGCTGGAAGTACGTGAGGCCGTCTTTGGCCTTGCCGGTGAAGGTGAGGGCCAGGCCGAGGTTGATCATGGTGCTGACGTTATGGGGGTCACGCTGGAGCGCCTGCTGGAACCACGGGATAGCTTCCTGCTGGCGGCCGAGACGCTGGAATGTCTTGGCCAGTTCATCCTGGCCGCCGGGAAGGTTGGGGTCAAGCTTCACAGCCTCCTGAAGATGCGAAACGGCCGCATCGTCCTGCCCCGCGGCCTCGAGGGTGCGGCCATATTCCGATTGAGCAAACGCGCTGGTGGGTGCCTCATTGACAGCGGCCTGGAGAGAATCGAGGGCGGCCTCGAGGTCGCGCTGCTCACGTTGGACGATGCCGAGATGAATGCGGGCCGGCAGGTAGGCGGCATTGATAGCCAGGGCACGCTGGAACTGGGGCTCGGCCTCGGCCCAGTTGGCCGAGTGGGCGTAGAGCGAGCCGATGGCGTCAAAGAGTTCCGCCGTAGCAAGACCGCGGTCGGCTGCGGCCTGATACATAAGGATGGCCTGATCGAGACTTCCGGTGGCGGCAAGTGCGCGGCCGTAGGCCTGGCAGAAATCCGCGTCCACGGGTTGGGCGCCCGTTTGCTGAGACGCTTGGTATGCAGCGCTGAAGTGCTGAACGGCCCTGCCGGAGTCGCCAACTTTGACGTAGGCCCGGGCGAGGTTGGCCTCCATACCCTGATCGCCCGGTTTCAGCTGCAGTGCGGTTTCAAGCTCCCGTACGGCGTCAGCCGGCTTGCCCAGCTCGAGGAGAACGTCGCCGAGAGCTTCGTGGCCTTCAGGTATCTGCGGGGCGAGACGAACCGCTTGGGCGAACTGCGTTTTGGCTTCTTCAAGATTGCCGGACTGAAGCGCGGCATAACCGGCGTGAAATGCGGCATCGGCACGCTTGAGCTTCTCAGGCATGGCGGGGTTGGGTGCTTGCGCGGCAAGCAGGACCGGCGCGGCGCCGAGCAGGCTAAGAATGAGGATGCGCAGCGGGCTGCGAGAAAAAGGCATGCTCTATTTTCCCGCAGGCTGCGGCTTGGTGTTGTGCTGCAGCTCAACCACCAGCTTGAACTCGCGGTTGGCTTCGTCCAGTTGGCCGGTGGCTTTGTAAGCCTGCCCGAGCAGGTTGTGAGTGATGTAGTTGGAGGGGTCCATTTTAACGGCGTGGTCCAGGTAGTGCAAAGCCTCGATGGGCTGCCCGAGCTTGAGGAAGGTTTGGCCGAGCAGGATGAAGGGTCCGGTGGCGCTCGGCTCCAGCAGGACGGCGCGGTTGAGAGCCTGCTGGGCATCCGTCAGTTGTTCGTTGCGGAGATAGGCGTCACCGAGGCGTTCGTAGAGGAGACCGTCGAGCGGGTTCATCTTGCGCTCCAGCTCGAACTCGCGGATCGCTGCCAGGGTGTCGCCTTTGGCCAGGTCGACCTCACCCAATAGCTCATGGGCGAGCGGAAGCGCGGGATTGATTTCAAGTGCCTTGGATGCCTGCACGGCGGCTTCTGCGGCAAATTCCCGGCGCAGAAAGAGGCGCGCGGCAAGCAGGTAGGCCTCCGCGGAGTCAGGCGCAAAGCCGTATTGCGTGGCAAAGGCATGGCGCGCATCGTCATAGCGCTTGACGTCGGTATAGCAAAGTCCAAGCACGTATTCCGGGTCCACGTTGGCGCGCTCCACCGCGGCATGCGCCTGCTCCAGCAGCGGGATGGCCTCCGCCGGCCGGCTGAGGCGATAGAGAGCGACGCCGTGCATCTCCATTGACTCGCGATCGTTAGGATCCTGCTGGGCGGCTTTGGCGAATGCGGTAATCGCTCCCGGGAACTGTTCTTTTTGATAGAGGATAATGCCGCGCAGACGCTCGACTCCGGCGGGTTCGGGGCTCTGGGATGCCAGCTCGTCCAGCATCGCCAAGGCCTTGTCAAGGCGTCCCTTCGCGGCGAGAACCTGAGCCGCCTCGAACGTTGGGGGAGCAGGCTGTGCGGTTTGGCTTCCAGATTGGGACGCCGTTTGCGCGGTTGATGGAAGAGAGGCGAGCGCGAGGATTGCGAAAAAGAGTGCGGGTACGAATCTGCGTTGCATGCCTGAAACCTAATTAGAAGTCTAATTCCCCGTCTGCCTTTTCCGGCGCCGCGATGATGTCTGCGATGGAAAAGAAAGAGGGGAGCCGAAGCTCCCCTCCAGTTTTGTTGCGGCTCCTCTCGGCAATTAGAACCTGAGAGATAGAGAGAATTCCAACTGACGGGGTCCCGGTCCAGGAGCCTCGCCGGTGATGGTGCCGGCGGACTGAATGTTGCCGCCGGGGTTGCCTGGGTTGATGTGGTTGAACGCGTTCGAAGCATCCATGCGGAACTTCATGGCAAACTGCTCCCAGACCGTGAAGCTCTTCTGGAGCGAAAGATCGGAGTTCCAGAAATGCGGTCCAAATTCCGTGTTGCGGCGAACATTGCCGATGTTGTCGAGGCCGGGATCGGTGAAGACGGTACCAAGCGTTTGCGCCTGGTAGAACGTCCAGCCTTTTCCAGGTACAAAGCCCGACAGGTGGGTTGGCAATGCGCCGGTTGCGTTGGGTTGGCAGGGTGCGCTGCCCGGAATGTCGTCCGAACACGAGTTGAGTGAGAGTGAGAACGGCAGACCGCTGGAGATGTTGCCGGTTACCGAGAACTCATACCCGCCGATGATGAGATCCTCGGCGTGATTGGCGCCATTCAGGAACTGCTTGCCCTTGCCGAAAGGCAGCTGATAGCTGCCATAGAACGTAGCGGCCTGGTGGCGGACATCGGAGCTGTTGCCGTAGACGGCGGCCGGATCCCATGTGTCGTATCCGCCGTTGAAGTCCTGAGCGTGCGCCCACTGGTAGTTACCGTTAATGTTGAGCCCATGCCAGGTGGCCTGAGCGATGGTGATCTGCAACGCATTGAAGTGCGTGTTCTGGTTGTCGCCGTAGTAGCTGATGCCCTGCGACCAACCGCAAGCTCCAGCCGGAAGTGCGATGTTGGGATCGGTCGGCTGAACGTAGGTGGCATCCTGGCAGGCTTTGAGCGTGCCACCATAGAAGCGCTGCAGGTAGTTTTGGATGGCGGTTGCGCCCGTGGACGTGATCACCGGACCCTTGGTGGGATCGGTGTTGACCGTCGGGTCGTAGTGCAAGGTCTGGCCCGTGGGGCTGAAGTTAGCAGGCAGGTTGATTGCCGCTTCGTTGGGGTTGGTGGTGTTGCCATCACCAGCGCTGAGTGTGTGCGTGCCCTTGTTGCCGACGTATGCGGCGGTAATGGTCAGGCTCGGGGTGAGGGCGCGCTGCACGCTGAAGTTCCAGGCATCAAGCGTGGGGAACTGCATCGGGTTGGGGCGCGCCTTGCTGTTGACCTGGCTGCCCGGGTTGGGGAGCAGGCCGTCGGCAGGCACTGTGGGAGGCGCGTAAGCGATCGGTCCGCCGCCGGCAGGCTGTGCCTGGGATTGGGTGTCGTTGGCGTAGCTGCAGCCAGGGTTATCCGCCGGGCTGCCAATGCAGAAAGCCTGCCCAGTAGCCGTCGTGTTGGTGATGCTCTGGTTGGCCAGAACCGGCAGGTTCTGGGTGACGTTGTGGCCGAAGACCGAACCGAAGACGCCGATGTCAAAGCTGCGTCCATAACCGCCACGAAGCACTGTCTTCGGGTCAAGCTGGTAGGTCAGGCCCATACGGGGAGCGAACTGCTTCTTCTTGTCGATCTTCCAGCCCATGTCGGACTTGATACCGCCGATACCGGCCACATGCAGATAGCCATCCGTCAGGCTCAACTCTGCGCCATTGCCTGGAGCATTGACGGACTCTGGGTAGTAGAGCTCCCAGCGGAAGCCAATGTTGGCGGTCAGCTTGCTGCTGGCGCGCCAGGTATCCTGCACGTAGAAGAACTCACGCTTCTGGAATTCCTTGGCGTTGGTGGAGCTGGAGACGTAGCGGTTGAAGCTGGTCACATCGCCCAGAGCGAAGGCCGCGAAGCCAATGCCGCCTTGGTAGTTATCGGGAAATGCGGAACCGGTTGGCGCCAGCTGATTGGACGTTGGGCCATTGCTGAAGTTGAGCAACCCTGTTCTATCGTTGTCCGACGGAACGCGGAGGTTGCGGCCATAGCGAAGATCGGCGCCCAGCTTGATGGCGTGGTTGCCGATGGTCTTGGTCCAGTTGTTGACGATCTGGAACTGGTCTTCGCGCTCGATGAGAGGGCAGTTGCAGCGAGCGATGTTGAGGCCGTCGCCATAGAGTGGCTGTTGTGAGCCGCCGGAGAGGGTGGCAACAAAAAAGCCTGGCGAACCATTGGTGATGGCTTGCGCGGTGTTGACGCCCAGAACGCCGAGGGCATTCGCTTCCTGCACACCTTCATCGTTCTTGTTGTCAATGATGTTGTAGCGCAGGTAGCCGAGGCGGACGTCTGTGATCAGCTTGGGGTTGACCACGTAGTCGGTGCCGATGGCCAGGCTGTCGTCGGCGCTGGTGGAGTTGCCCCCGTAACCGCCGATGCCGAATCCAGGGCCGCCGGCAGCGCCGTAGATCTGCGGTCCGCCCAGAGCGTCGGTCCAGCGGGTAAAGCGGACAAAGCCATTCTGCTTCTCGCTGAAGGTCTGGTCGAGACGGGTGACCCACATGTTGCTGTTGAACACACCGGTGCCGCTGCCCGTGGAGTTTGCATCCAGGCCGCCAAGGTTGCCGCCGGATTCTTCGTTCACGTAGGGCTGAAGCAGCGTCAGCATGTTGAGGAACTGCTTGGAAATCTTGTTAATGGGAATCAGGTTTCCGGTGTAGGCGGTGGGCGTACCGCTCGAGTTGTCGTAGAGCTGACCGGCCGGGTACGGTGACGCGCCGCCGTAGCCGGCGTTGTTGTTGACGCCGCCGGGCAGGTTGGCCAGGTATTCGCTGAAGTCGCAGGCAACGCCCGCGAGGCAGGAGCTGGTGAGCAGCTTCGAGGGCAGGGTGTCCACATCGGTGACGCCGGACTTCTGGCGCTGTCCTTCATAGCCGAAGAAGAAAAACCGCTTGTCTTTCTTGAGCGGGCCGCCGATAGTCAAGCCGAACTTGTTCTTCAGGCCTGGCGCAATGCTGCCCGGACCAACCTGCGAGAACGGATCGCGCGCCAGGTTGGCGTTGCCGGTGCGAAAGTCGTAGGCAGTGCCGTGCACGTTGTTCGAGCCGGACTTGGTCTGGACCGTTTGCACAGCTGCAACGGCCTTGCCGATCTCGGCGTCAAAGTTCTGCGTGGTGATCTTGGCGTCCGTGATCGCATCCAACTGCGGGTTCACGACAATGATGCCCAGAATCGGATCCTGGTTGTCGGTGCCGTCCAACTCGTACGCCACACCGCCGAACGCCTGTCCATCGATCTGGATCTGGCGCGAAGCCTGTGGGTTTTCATCGGCCGCGTGAGACCAGCCTTCCAGCTGTGCGCCCGGAAGCAAGAGCTGCAGGTTGGCGAAGTTCTGGCCCTCAATGGGAAGATCCTCGACCTGTTGCGAATCGAACGTGGCCGCAACGTCGGCGCGGTCGGTCTTCATCAGCGGCTCCGTATCCGCGTTGACTTCGACGGTTGTTTCTGCACCGCCGACTTCGAGAGCGGGGTCGATACGGGGCGCAGTATCGGCCGCAACCGCGATGCCCTTGGTCTCAAATGATTTGAAGCCCTTGATTGTGACTTTGAGGTCGTAGGTGTCTGGAGCCAAGTGGGAGACGGAGTAGTCGCCCGACCCGTTGGAGGTGACGGTAACGACGGTGCCCTTGGCCTCGTCCGTTACCGCGACAGTGGCGCCAGGAACGGCGGCCCCGGTCTTATCTGTCACTGTGCCGAAGATCGATCCGTAGACCGATTGCGCCGTGGCAGGCACGCTGAGCAGTAAGCCCACGCAGGCGAAAAGGGCCAACGCGAGGGTTGTACGAAAGTTCTTGTTCATGCGGTCTCCTGAAAATGCCTCTGTTTGTCTCTGAACTCGTGGTCTGTCCACATTGCCGGGCGGGTTGGATCCCACCAGTCGGCACGCAAGGCTCCCCCACCACAATGGCAGGATCGCTAAATGGCCGGAGAAGCCGTTCCCCGATTGCAAACAGGGAGGAACTGAAAAGGCATACTCCGGAGCAATCGAAACGATATCAAGCGCAGATGAGCCTGTCAACGCTGGATCGCAAAAAAAATGCCTGGATTGAACGTAAATACGACATATCAATACTTGGAAACATTTACATTTGGAGAATAACGGTCCTGAAGGGGCTTGATATATTTGGATTTTCTCAGATAAGCTCTATGTATAAAGCGATTTACTGAGTTGTTTCCGGATTCGTGACATCCCGTTTCCCAATTGTTTATTGCTATTGTCCACCTGTTGTTACCGTATCATCGTGCTCTTTTGCGCAAACAATAATAGTTCGATTGATAATACATTATATTTACTCGGAACAGGCCCGCCTTTCGACCAAACGTCGGCCCTCATTCCGGTATCACACCAGACTGTGAGGGTTTTTGCGCAAGACCCGATATCAACCAAATGGTTGATTTTCATCGGTAGAAACGTGTTCAGGACAAAGTCGATGGGGCGATTCGAGAGTTACGAAAAGCCGCAGGAGTAACTCGCCAGGAGACTTGCACGGAACACGCTGGGCTGCCGGACAGCGCAGGGAAGTACCTTCACGGACTGGTTTTGGGCAAGACATTTGAGCCGAGGTTTTCGATCGAGCTCTGAGCGCCAAACCGGCCAGCCGAACCCGGCCTGCGGCTGGTTTGGACGGGCACGCGGGGTGGGGAGAGCATTCGGAGGCAAATTGTAGCTGTTAACTAAAGATGGGACAGCAGCCCCGCATCCTCGATTTTTTTGGGGAAGAGACTGAATCGTCGGTCTTCAGAACCATGCCGCCCTCTTCCAGCACTTGGAGCCGGTTGGCGTCGGAATCCATCCAGCTATCGGCGGCGCCCGGCGGTAGTTTCAGTAGCGTAACCCGAGCTTCATGGGGAAGTCGTCTTCGTCGTCTTCAAGGCCGGGCATATTGCAGTGTTCCTGGAGGTTTCGGCGATGGACGAAGCGGAGCGCGAGATGGGTGGCAGCGATGGCGGCAGCAGCCAGCGCGAAATGGGAAACTCCGGCTTCCACCCACGGCTCAGAAACAACGGGGATCCAGATAAGAATGGGAAGAAACGTGAAGTACTTGAGCAGCGCCATGGCCAGATTGGGCTGCTCCCGGGCGGTGTCGCCGGTGAGTGCGACCATCTTGACGTTGAGAAAGAGCACATCCGTGAGCAGCAGGCACATTCCGGCCGCAATCAGCACGAGGCTTGCCGCTGCGGCGCCGGTGCGTAATTCGGAATGGGCAACGGTGCGGAGCGCGATGCACACGCCGAAGGTGATGATGGCAGACCAGAGCAGTACCCAGAGCTTTGCGGCCTGCAATTGATGCATGGCGGTCGCCAGTTGCGGAGGCCGGCCATGGACGATGCGAAACGCCCAGCTTCCCTGCCGATTACCAGGCGAAACAAAGGCCATGCGCAGTCCGGCAATGGTCCAGAAAGCAGCGATGGCGATGGCGGCGCGCACGCCGTCGGCTGAGACAGCTAGGCGAACCTGGCCGTGAACAACGTTAAGGCGCAGCACGGAAGCAACAAGGACCGAGAGACCCACACCTCCATAGAGCACCAGGTAGATGCGATAGCGCTGCAAGCGCATCAGGGTTTGGCTGATGAAGTGGAAGACGGCGCGGCGCACGGGAGAACGCAGAAGCGTTGCGTGGAGCAGCTTGTGGAACGGGCGCGCGGCCCAGTTGCGTGTGTCGTGGGTACCGGGGCCTACCACAAGTTGACGCACGCGGCGCAGGTAGGCCAGCGGATAGGCTGCTGCAGCGAATGCAATGGTAATGAGCACGGCAGCGCAGCCGGTCTGTGCGAGGCGCGTGTAGATGGGCAGCGCAGCGGGCCCTTCGAGCAGGCGCTGATAGATGCCCAGAAACCAGAAGGGTGGGCAGAAAAGCAGGACGCGGCTGCCGGACTGGAGGAAGACCGGAACTGCGCCGGAGAGTACAGGAAATAGCAGAAGCAGCATCACCAGTATGGAAATTGAAAGTCCTTGAAGCAGCAGAGAGAAGCGGCGAAACAGGCGCTCGCCGAGAACTGCCAGAAGGATTCCCTGCATGGCGAGGACGAACGCCGCGGAGAAAAGGCCCGCCGCAAGGACCGCAAGGATGTGGCCGCTGAACAGGCGCGTAAGGTTCGGCGGATCGAAGGATGCGGGCAGCACAAGCGGCGCGAGCATATTGGCGTCGAGCAGGAAGCCCACGATGAGGATGGAAATGGCGGCTACGCGCGCGACGAAGAGCCTGCGATCGGGAATGGGCAGCGTGGTGAGCACGAATACGTCGAGCAGATCGGGAAAGAAGAGGTCCCACTCGAACACAGTGACGATGCCCATGGCCACAAACGAATAGACCACAAAGAAGAAGTGGTGATTGACCTGGAGCCAATAGGGCGGCGGATCGGCGTTGAGTGGACGGCCGGGCGGCCAGCCGATGAAGGGGTGGTAGACAGGCCAGAGATAGAGCGCGACCATGAAGCCGGGAATGCCGGTGGCCACAGCGATCAGGATGAGGCGAGCCTTGGCGTCGCCGTCGGGCGAAGCCGTTTCGTGGTTGAAGAAGCGCTCCAGAAAATGGCGCACGAGCAGCGAGAACTGGCTGCGTTGCGGCGGATGCACGGCGCCGAGCGCGGCCTGCGCGTTCAACGAAAGTGCCTCGGGCTCCGACATCATGAAGAGCCGCTGGAATTCCTCACGCATGGCCAAGTTGCATCACCTCCACCATCTCCTGCGCCAGAGTGCGGGTATCCTGCTGCTCCACCAGTTGCGCAAAGACGCTCTCCAGATTCGGCAGGCTCATCAGTTTGGTCAGATCGGAAGGCGCAGCGTCAGCCAGGACGCTGCCTTTGGCAATGACGATGACGCGGTTGCAAACCTGCTCCACCACCTCGAGAACGTGGGAGATATAAAGGATAGCTTTCCCCTGCGCCGCGAGCAGTTCGAGCAGGTCTTTGAACAGACGCCCGGAAACGACATCGAGCCCGGAGAGCGGTTCGTCAAAGATCAGCAGCTTGGGATCGTGCAATAACGATGCGGCGATGAGCACACGCTGGCGCATACCTTTCGAATAAGTGGAGATGGGCGAGTACTGCCACGATTCGAGGCTCAACAGCTTCAGCAGCCGCGTCGCCTTGGCTTCAATCAGCGCTTCGCCCAGCCCGCGCAGGCGACCCACTAATTGCAGGTATTCCAGGCCCGAGAGGTATGTGTAAAGATGCGCTTCTTCAGGCACGTAGCCGAAGGCGGCGCGGAAAGCCACCATGTCTTTATCGATGTCCTGGCCTTCAAAGAGCACGCGGCCGTCGTTGGGGCGCAGCATTCCGGTAATGATTTTGACGGTGGTGGATTTGCCCGCGCCGTTGGGGCCCAGAAAGCCGACCATCTCGCCGGGCGCAACCTGGAAGCTGACATCCTCAATGGCAGGAATGCTGCGATAACTGCGGTAGAGATGTTGCACATCAAGCATGGGGACGGCCTCCGGTGCGAGATTGGCGAACTGTGTCTGCAAAGTGGAGCATGGGCTGAGCTGGCAAGACTGTGCGAAGTGCTCTCAGACGCTGAGCTTCAAGGTTGTAATCACCTCATCCGGAATCTCCTCGAAGTAGATGACGGCTGACTTTGCCTGGTACCGGTTGAACAGCCAAAGAGCACTGAACCCGGCGAGCAGGAAGCTCGCCATGCAAACAAACTTGAACTGATCCTGGAGGGCGCGCAATTCAGACTCCACGCTGGGGACAACTACGGCGACCAAAACAATCAAGGAGCCCCAGAAGATGAGTTGAATGTTCGCTTTTCCGGGCAGGTAAGAACAGGTGAAAGGGACCTTGTAAAAGCCGATCAAGCTCAGCTCGACAAGAATGCATCCGAGGAGCGCCAGAGCCGCCAGGTGGCCCGCAACCTGCTGAACCGGCCGGAGACGGAGCGAAAGCGCAGCCGTCATGAGCCAAACAGGGAGGACAGCGAGCAGGACGAGCGATCGTCTGGTTGCCGCCACGTACTTTACCGTGGGGCGAAGCTGTGTGGTGCGGAGCACCCAATTGGCGGTGAGCGAGATAGGCAGCGAGAACACGTTGCGTAGCCCCAGGACCGCAAAGAACATCATCAGGAATGAGGGGATGAGGAAGTCCGTGGTGAGCGGCGTGGGGCCCGCGACCGCCAACTCGCTGTGCAGCAGCGAGAACGCGAGGCCAAAGACAAATGCCAGGTAGAAGGAAAGAGCTACACGATGCTGGCGGCTGCGCATAAGCGACCGGATGCTGAAGAGTGTAATTGCAGTTTGGAGCGAATTGCCGAATGAAGGCATCCAGTGTAGGCCGCCTGCTCCTGGCACCAGGTCGGGCTGTTCGACGGTCTTTTTCATGGTGTGCAGGTAGCAGAGGAGCAGGGAGGAGACCGCACCGAAAACGGCGAGGGCCAGTCCGATCCAAGCGCGAGTGGCAAGCCAGCGAAACTGCGAGGGCAACGATCCATCCAGCTGATTGAAGAGCGCAAAGAACCAGTAGGAGGGCGAGGATGCCAAGATCCAATGGTTTTCAGGAGCTGCCATCTGCGCGGGCGAGGTAACCGGTGGTTGTACAAAATAGACGCCGAGGAACAGCCCGAATGCGGCCAGCTGAAGGAATGCGGAGAGGCGCAGAAAAACGCGGCGCGGCAGCAGCAGCGCTGTGAATCCCTGGATGGTGAGCACGGAGCAGTAGAGAAATGCACTGGCAGCGATGATGGTGAACCACCAGGACGGAAGCGATTGGAAGAATCCCCATGCAGGGCCGGGCTGAGCGCCCATCAGCAACGGCAAAATGACGCCTGAGGCCACGTTGAGTGTAAGGATGGCCAGACCCAGTACCGCACCTGAGGCGGAAACCTTGGCGAAGAGGATGGTATGCGGAGCGACGGGCAGCGGGGAGAGCACCATTACGTCGCGCCGGTCGGGGAAGGTCGCGTCCCAGCCGATGACAGTAACCAGCCCAATCACCAGCATCGTGGTTGCAATCAGGTAGTGTTCCATGTGCAGGCAAAACGCCAGGCGGTCTGCCGGCTCTGTGATGAAGGTGTACCCCAGATAGGCGACGGTCGCGTGGACCATACTGAGCATGATGAGCACCCCGGCAAACTGGCCAAGAAATCCGGCGACATCGGCCTCGATGGAGAGGGATTCCAGGTCAATGACGCGCAGCAGGAATTGCCGGTAGAGAACACGGAAGTCCAGCGGCAGCCAGGCAATCAGCTTCTGGATGAGCTCATGCATAGATCAAGTCCGCAATCTGCCGCGCCATCGAGTCCGTGTCCTGTTCGACGGCCAGCTGGGAGAAGATCTTTTCCAGGGTTGGCAGCTCCATCAGCGAGCGCAGGCGCTCAATCGAGTCATCGGCAACCAGCTTTCCGTGGTGAAGGATGACGACTCTGGAACAGATGCGCTCCACGGTATCGAGTTCGTGAGAGCTGAACAGTACCACTTTGCCCCGCAAGGCCAGTTCCTGAATCAAGCTGCGGAGAACCAGCGACGAAGCCACGTCGAGCCCGGAAAACGGCTCGTCGAGCAGGATGAGCTGGGGATTGTGCATCAGCGCCGCGATCAAGAGAACCTTCTGCCGCATCCCCTTGGAGTAGCCGGAGATGGAGGCGTGGCGATCGCCGTGCAGCGAAAACAGGCGAAGCATTCCATCGATGCGCTGTGCCGCTCTCTTGCCCGGCAGGTCGCGAAGCTGCGCCACCATGGTCAGGTATTCGATTGCGGAGAGATGAGTGTAGAGATACGGCTCCTCGGGAACATAGCCCAGGCGGCGCTTGTAGGCAATCAGGTCGTCCTGAATGGGCTTGCCCTCAAAGATGATGTGGCCCGCGGACATCTCGATGAGCCCGGTAATCATTTTCATGGTCGTGGATTTGCCCGACCCGTTCGGTCCCAGGTAGCCGGTCACTTCGCCGGCTCGTGCCGAAAAAGTCACATCGTCCACCGCGGGAATCCCGGAAAACCGCTTGGATACGTTGCGCAGCTCGAGCATGAATCACCTGCATATCCTATGTAGCAATCAGCATAGACTCTTGTCAAGTAGATTGCTACATAGGTAGAATACGCCATGGCCCGCGAACCCAGAATTGCCGAGACAAAACTCTCCCACACGGCTGCACTGATTCTGCAGGCGCTGGACGCGGGGTTTGTTTACGGCTTCAGCATCATGGAGATGACCGGGTTGCCCAGCGGCACTGTGTACCCGGCCATGCGGCGGCTGGAACGGGATGAACTGATCAAGTCGCAGTGGGAAAAGCAGTCGATCGCCGACGCCGAACAGCGCCCTCCGCGCAAGTATTACAAGCTGACCGCTGCGGGCAACGCCACGCTGGTAGCCTCGCGCAGGCGCTATCCGCTGCTGGAGCGGCTGATTCCCCGCGAGGAGGCGAAGCAGGTATGAAACCTTCCCGGGCAGATGCGTTGGCGTTGCTGCAGGGTGGGCTGCTGCGCTGCGCCGGGCTGCTGGTGCCGCGTGAGCAGCGCGCGGAGTGGGGCTGCGAGTGGCGCGCGGAGCTGTGGCATGTGCGCCAGGCATGCGCGGCCAGTGACCGCGGCCCGTGGCAACGCGAACAGGAAGTCATGGAATTCTGCCTGGGAGCTTTTCGCGATGGGCTTTGCCTTAGACGGGACGCGCTCTGCCTGCGGCGCGACAGCCGAGAAAAGATGCCCTCGTTCGCTGGTATGGAGGGCACGGCACGGCAATGTCTGCTTGTTCTTGGGGGAATTCTTGCGGCAGGCTACGCAGTTGCGCTGCTGCTGCCGGGCGTGCGCGCGGAACGGAGTTTGTGGCAGCGCAAGCTGAATCCAAACCTGGTGCTGATTGAGGCGGCTGCGGCCGGAAATGCTGCGCGGCCTTCCATTGCACCGGAGCAGTTCAGGGCCTGGGAGGGACGAAAGCAGAGGTATTTCGATGGGTTTGCATTTTACCGGGTGACCGAGGAAGCCGTCGAAACTGGATTGCCGGGAGACGGACCGCAGGACAAAACCGCGTGGGGCGTGGCGCGCGCCAGCTCGAACCTCTTCACGCTTTTGGGCCTCCCATTACGTTTTGCGGAGGCTGAGGGGGATGCTGAGGACCGGATGCCCGCAGTGATTTTGAGCGAGGCGGTCTGGAAGAGGCAGTTCGGTGCGGATCCGCATGTTGCCGGGACGGTTGTGCGCATGGGAACGCGGAGGGCGAAGATCGCCGGAGTTGTAGCCGATGGGTCGCTGGGATTGCCGGGGAATGTGGACGCATGGCTGCTTGAGCCCGATGCCGCGGCGGATGCGAGTGGCGCCGGATACGTGGTTGCGCACCTCACGGCGATGGGGAAAGCGGAGATGTGGGCTCCGAGTGTTCGCATTACCGCCAACGCGCCGGACGACGCGGAGGACGACCTGATTGGCGTTTCGCTGGATGAATGGGGACCTGGGCCGGGAACACTCTACGCCTTTGCGCTGTTTCTGGCATTGCTGGCCCTGCCGGCCATCACTACGGTCTCTTTGGGTGAGGCCAGCGTGAATCCGCACAAGACGTCGTGGGCCCGGCGGCTGCATCGCTGGAGCTTTTTGAGCACCAAAATCGTGCTGCTGCTGCCCATTGTCTACTTCGTCTCGCTCGACCTGGCCTACGGTTCAACAGCTTTCGGTCGCGAAAGGGCGGCTTATATCCAGCTGGTCTCCACCTTCACAATGTGCCTGTTCGGCCTGCGCTGGGTGCTCAAAGACCAGCGCCAGCGCTGCCCGGTATGCATGCGGTGCGTCACACATCCCGCCCACGTGGGCCAGGCCTCCCGCACCTTCCTCGACTGGAACGGCACAGAGATGATGTGCATGGGCGGCCACACCCTGCTGCACGTCCCCAGCCTGCCAACCAGCTGGTTCAGCTCACAGCGCTGGCTTTACCTGGATACCTCATGGAATTTCCTGTTTGCCGGGTCCACGCGGCCAATTCCGTAGAAGCTTGCCCACGATCTGGAGCCGTCCAGCTCATTCCCCCGCCAGCTGCTCCAGCAGCGTGTCGAAGTCTTCCAGCTTGGCGTACTCGATGATGACCTTGCCGCGGCCGTGGTGGTCTTCGATCGCTACCTTCAGGCCAAGTGCGCGCTGCAGACGCTCCTGGACCTCGCGGACGTTGGGGTCAACCGGGGGCGCGGGCTTCGGTTCCTTCTTGGCGGCCTTCTCAGGGTGCATCATGCCCTGAATGTATGTCTCTGTTTGGCGAACAGAAAGCGAAAGTCCAATGATGCGCTGCGCTGCCTTTTCAATTTCCTCGGCATGTTCCAGGGCCAGCAGCGTGCGCGCGTGGCCAAAACTCAGGTCTCCAGCCTCTACGCGGGCCTGTACCGTTGCGGGTAAACGCAACAGGCGCAGGAAGTTGGCCACCGTTGCGCGGTCTTTGCCGGTGCGCGTGGCCATCTGCTCCTGGGTCATGTGGAACTCGCGCGACAGGCGTTCGAAGGCGCGGGCCTGCTCCATGGGATTCAGGTCGGCGCGTTGCAGGTTCTCGACAATGGTGATCTCCATCGCCTGTTCGTCTGAGACCTGGCGAAGGATGGCGGGGATGGTTTCCTTGCCAGCCTGTTGCGAAGCGCGCCAGCGCCGCTCGCCGGCGATGAGCTGGAAACGGCCGCTGGCCAGCGGGCGAACCAGAATGGGCTGTACCACGCCGTTGGCGACAATGGAAGCAGCCAGTTCGGCCAGCTGATCCTCATTGACGTGCGAGCGCGTCTGGAAGGGGTTGCGATCAATCTGGTCGACGGGAATCTCGCGCGGCTTGCCGCTTTCGGATTCAGCCGGAGTGGCGGCGGGCGCCTGTACACGCGGGAGAAGAGAGTCAAGACCCTTGCCGAGGGCGCGGCGTTTGGTGTCAAGAGGGGCGATGGTCATGGTCTGAAATTCCTCATTTCCGGCTCTCAAGGCCGGTTCTTGTTGCTTCCAAAGTGCTGATCTGTCCAGAGATCTGTTCCGGGGTGGCTCTTTTCAGCGGCGCCGTCCCGAACTCAGGAGTATGGCCAGAAACGAACCCTGCTGCGCACTGCCAGCCGCGGCGTCTCAGGCGGCTGGGCGGCTGCCGCTGCTTTGCGCTCCAGGCTGCGTGGGCTTTCGATGCTGTTGCGGGCCAGGTACTCGCCGGCCAGTTCGAAGTAGGCCTCGGTCCCGCGGGAACGTGGGTCGTACAAGGCCACGGGCTTGCCGTGGCTCGGCGCTTCCGCCAGGCGCACGTTGCGCGGAATCACGGTCTGGAATAGGCGGTCGCGGAAGTATTCGCGGAGGGTATCGGTCACCTGCTGGGCCAGGTTTGTGCGGTCGTCATACATGGTCAGCAGAACGCCCTCGATGATGACATTGGGGTTGACAGCGGCGCGCACGCGTTCAAGCGTCGAAATAAGCTCCGTTATCCCTTCCAGGGCGAAGTACTCGGCCTGCATGGGAACGATCAGCGAGTCGGCCGCGCCCAGCACATTCACGGTCAGCAGGTCGAGTGCCGGGGGGCAATCGAGGATGATCAGGTCGAAGCTGGGCTGGATCGAGGCCAGGGCGTGGCGCAGGCGGAGTGCGCGGTCCGGAGCGCTGGCCAGTTCAATATTGGCGCCAGTCAGATTCTTCGACCCGGGCAGAAGCCAGAGGCTCCCAATCTCCGTGGGAAGAATCACCTGTTCCGCCGGGGAGTCGCCAACCAGGACATCGTAGATGGAATGGCGGTTGTCGTCGCGCTGGAGGCCGAGCCCGGATGAGCAGTTGGCCTGGGGATCGCAGTCGACCAAAAGTACTTTGAGACCCTCGAGAGCGAGGCAGGCAGCGAGGTTGATGGCTGTCGTAGTTTTGCCAACCCCGCCCTTTTGATTGACGACGCCGAGAATCTTGCCCATGGGAGACAAGGTTATAGGGAAGCGCGAGCCGAGGGTAGCGAGTTGCGCTGTGGAGAACGAGACAAACTTGTGGAAAGCCGCCGGGAGCTGCATGTCGAGGCTGCGGGGAACCGCCTCAGTGCAAAGAGTTTGCGCGAGATTATAGAACCATGCAGAGTTGCGGTGGCAAAAGGGGCCTCCGGTGGAAAACTTCCGCGATTCAGACTGGGTTCTGCCCCGCTTTCGTGCCTATTTCCAGATTGGGAAAGCGCCCGATCTGGACAGATTTGAGGGTGTTCCACGTGGAACAATTCTCATTCCGGGTCGGGTTCCACAAATGTTCCACGTGGAACAACTGGGCGGGCCGGAAAGTTCACTGTCTGCGAGGTCCGCTTGTCGCGATCTTTGCAGAATTTGCCCTATCACCGCCAAGTGCTGCCCTTAACAGTACAATTTCTCGGTCTCGGCAAGGATGGTCCCAATGGGCATCGAGAATGCATTCATTGGCCGCGGTGATCCGCCAATAGCCACGGAGGTTGCCGCAGCGCTGGGAGCAACGGAGAAGTTATGGGAGCAGTTGGTGAGTTGGCTCGTGACGGAAAAAGGCATTACCGAACAGGAGTGGCAGTCGACCTCGCCGAAAAACGGCTGGGGCCTTCGGATCAAATTGAAGAAAAGAACCATTGTCTACCTCGCCCCTTGCGCAGGATGCTTCCTCGTTTCCTTCGTGCTTGGGGCTAAAGCGGTTGATGCCGCACTGCAGGTCGAGCTTCCCAAGGCTGTCACGAAGGCCCTGGATGAGGCGCCGAAGTACGCCGAAGGAACCGGTGTACGACTTCTTGTGAAGAGAAAAGAGGACCTGGCCGGCATTCTCAAACTGGCGGAGATTAAGCTGGCTCACTGATTCTCGACTGCGCCAACAAAAGCAGGCCACGCTCGCTGCCCCGCAAAGGTACAGGCTCCAGCCACTCAAACCCCGTCCCCACAGCCGCTTGCAGGGTCTTCCTATCGGCCTCGTTGGTCATGAGCGCAACCCATCCATCCCGGGCAACAAGGCGCGAAGCGGTCTGAACCGCCTGCTCCATCCGGTCCACCGCGCGAAGCGTCACACAATCAAAGCGCCCCGCAATCAGCTCGGCCCGCCCGGAATGAACATTCGCCGAGATGCCCAGAATGCGGACCGCCTCCCGGAGGAATGCCGCCTTCTTGCCCTGCGACTCGGCAAGCGTCACAGCAATCTCCTGACGGCAGAGCGCAATGGGAACTCCGGGAAACCCAGCCCCCGAACCGAAGTCGAGCAGCGTGGCAATCCCTTGTGGTAAAACACGCGCGCAGGCGATGGATTCCACAAAGTGGCGTGAGAGAATCCCATCCTCGTCGCGGATGGCGGTTAGATTCGTGCGGGCATTCCAGCGCAGCAGCAGCCCACAATAGTCCCCAAATCGCTCGGCAAGAGCCGGATCCAGGCGATCCAAGCCGGCGAGGGCCAGCTTGTCATTGAGCCGGGCACCGATGGAGTTCGCGTCTTCAGCCACGGCTGGAGTCCTGAGAACCGGGGATTTGGTTGCCAATCCGTCCGCACAGCCTCATGCCTGCCCTACCGAGACTTCGAACTGCCGGGCCTGCCAGGCTGCGGCCGCCTGCGCAAAGATGGAAAAGATGGCCCGCGAAAACGTACTCTGCGTGTAGGTGCGCTCGGGATGCCACTGCACGCCGACAGCGAAATGACTCGGCGAATCGAGCTCGACTGCCTCAATCACTCCATCTTCCGGGGAGATCGCGCTGACCAGCAGGTTGTCCCCCACCGCCTTAACCGCCTGGTGATGGCTTGAGTTGACCCGCGCCTCAAAGCGGGCTCCTGGCTCAAGTAGGCGCGCCAGCCTGGACGTGGGAGCGATGCGGACCGCATGAGCCTCGACCACTGCGCGACCGGGACTGTGATTGACCGTTGTCTGCAGATGCTGGATCAGGGTCCCGTTCCGCCACACGTTCAGTGTCTGCACGCCTTGGCAGATGGCCAGGATCGGCTTTTCCAGGTTGAAGGCATCCTGAATAAGAAGTTCATCGATTGCTGTCCGGGCAGGGTCGGCCAGGCCGCACTCGGGGATTCGATCTTCGCCATATCTTTGTGGGTCAACATCGTAGCCGCTTCCCGGCAGCAGGATGCCCTGCACCCCGGCCAGCAACCTGGCCACGCGGTCCTGGCGTTCGTGCAACGGTACCAGGACAGGGGTTACACCGACAGAGTGGAGGGCGGAAATGTACGGAGGGAGCGAGCGCTGATTGTAGGCTGGATCGCTGCTGGTGGGCTCGGGTATGGCAATGTGCACGGTCATGGCCCAAACAGTGTAAGCCCCCAAAGGAAGAAGGAGAAAGTTCTGTTTTGCATGGTCACCTCTTTTGAACAAGCCAGCACCTGCATTGAGCGACTCAGGCCAGAGAAACTTCCTGCGCGGTGCCGGCCGGTTGTTGCTGCTCGGTCAGGTCCTGGATGGCCGCGCGCAGCCTCTCGGTCAGCTCGTCGGTCTGGCGAACGGTCATTCCAGTCGTATCGATGGGCTCGCCTGCCGTCAGCGTCAGCTCCCCTGGATACAGGTGGCGGGTGTGGATGGGCAGCAAATCGTAAACGCCTGAGAGAGCAATGGGCACAAGTGGCACCTGGGCGCGGATAGCCAGGTAAGCAGCTCCGGAGAGGAAGCTCTGCAGCTCTCCGTTGGGCGTCCGACCGCCTTCGGGGAAGACAAACAGCGGCATTCCGCCGCGCAATGCCTTGACGCCAAGACCCAGGCTGGAGAGCGTAGCCCGCGGGTTCCGGGTGTCGATCGGAATCTGTCCAGATCTATCTAAATACCATCCTATGAACGCGATAGGCCATAATTCCTTCTTCGCCAGGATGCGGAACTGGAAGGGCAGAGCGGCGAAGACGACGGGCGTGTCCATGTAAGAAGTATGATTGGAGGCGTAGACGGCGACAGGTTGCTCATGCAGATTTTCTCCGCCTTTCACTTTAAGCGAACATCCGGCGAAGATAATGAGCAGCCGGGCCCAGAAACGGGCGATCCGGTGCTGTATCCGGCCCTGCTTGTCCACCAAAGAGATCAGCAGCGAAACCGATGCGCAGACGATGGTGGCCACCGCCATCAGCGGAATGTGCCAGAGGTTGGTGCGCCAGCGGTAAAGCCGCGGCAGCGGACTCAGTGGGCGGCTCACGGCTCTTCCACCCTCTCCCCGCTCTCACGCGCCTGGAGCAGCAGCGACCGCGCCTCCCCCACCAGGTAAACCGACCCGGAAACCACGATCAGTCCTTTACCGGCCTGTCGCTCTTCGAGCTGTTCTTTGGCCAGATGCAGCGCTTGGCTCACGGAATCGGCAGCAGTGGCCGGAGTGCCCATAACGCTGGCGGCGGCCAGCAGGTCATTCAGGGCAGCGGCGCGCGCAGCGTGGATCGGTGCGACAATCACTTGATCGAAAAGAGGGAAAAGAATCTGCGCCATCTCCACGATGGGCTTGTCGCGCAGGCAGCTGAAAATGAGGATGCGGAGCTGACCGTCCGTACCCGCAGCCGCGCCCAGACCGGCGCGCAAGGCCCATGCGCCTGCAGGATTGTGCGCCACATCCAAAATCCAGTCGACGCCTGCGGCCCGGATGCGCTCCAGCCGTGCGGGCCAGTGGGTCTGATGAATCCCCGCGGCCATAGAGGCTGGCGTGATGGGTAGCCCATGCTGCGCGGCCAGTTCGACAGCCGCGGCAATAGCCAGGGCCACGTTGCGATGCTGATGCGCGCCGTTGAGCGGCGAATCAACCGCAACTCTCGCACCCAGAGCCTCCACTTCGTACGCGCCAGTGGGCCCGGAGCCAAGCGACGGCATGTAAGGCGCCGCGCTCACACCGCGCACGCCCAGCTCCGCGGCCACTTCTCCCAGAACCTGGTTGGCATCCGGGTGCTGTGGCAGCGTGATCAACGTCCCGTTGCGGCGCAGAATCCCGGCCTTTTCGCGTGTAATTGCGGCAATCGTCGAGCCGAGCCACTCGGTGTGATCGAGCGAAATGTCGGTGATGACGCTGAGCAGCGGATCGACGATATTGGTCGCGTCGAGCCGTCCGCCCATGCCCACTTCAAGCACAGCAATTTCCACGCCGGCCTCGGCAAAGTAAAGCAGCGCCTGCGCAGTGAGGATTTCAAAGAAGCTGGGTAGTTGCGGCAGCCGGTCATCCAGTACCAGTTGCTGGGCAGCATCGTGCACTCGGAAGTAGAGCGCGGCGAAGGCGTCGTCGCCAATCTCCACGCGGTCCAGGCGAATACGCTCGTTCACCCGCGCCAGGTGTGGCGAGGTGTAGAGGCCGGTGCGCAGGCCGCTGGCATTCAGGATCGAGGCCAGCGTCGAGGCCGTTGAGCCCTTGCCGTTGGTTCCGGCAATCAGCACGGCCGGAAAGCGCCGGTGTGGGTCGCCGAGCGCGCCGAGCAGAACGCGAATCTCGTCGAGCGAGAATTTGCGGCGGGGCTGGCCGGCGTGCTCAAAGAGCTCCGGAACCATGGAATTGAGTTGATCGACTGCCGCGGCGTAAGACATGGACACTTCAGTATAGAAGGCGGATGAAGAATGTGCGCATTATGCGTGCTGCGGCGACCCGTGCAATCACTGCCGCAGCAGCAGTTGCAGCGCCCGCCGCGCGTTTTGCAGGCAAAGGCGCGCTTCATCCTCAGAGAGCAGTCCCTGGTGCACGGCCTTGCGCCCCACGTCGTTCACCTGGTTGGCCACCCCGGGAAAATCTCCGTCGATGCCGCAGAGTTGCAGGTTGTTGTTTACCTCATGCAGCAGGTTGCCGAGCGTGGCTGCATTACGGTAGCGGGTGCGCACCAGCCGGGTCAGCGGCTCGGGCAGCTTCTGCTTGATCGCCTCTTCCAGAACCGACCGGCACATCACGGCGCAGGCCGTGAACAGACCAAAGAAGTAGCACCGCGTGGCCTCGTCCAGATAGCGATCCGCCTCGTCGGAGCTGGGCGCGGCCACCACGCACTCGCGCAGCTGGGTGGCTCGAAAGACCGCCGGTTCCACCAATTCCAGCAGTTCTATGGCAAGGGCAGCCCGTAGCAGATCGTTCTGCTGGCCGTCCAGGGCGCGCTGAATCTCCTGCCAAGCGGGTGTCACAGCATCGCTGCCCCCATGTTGCAGCCGCGTAAGTGAGGTAAGCCTCTGTCGGGCATGCTGAATAAATCCCTGGCGCATCTCCTGGGCCAGCATCCTCCATCCAGCCACAAACGCAGCAGAATCCTGCCGATAGCGGGCCCAAAGCTCGTTATAAACAATCTCCGGGAGTACGTCACGCAGTTGCTCAAAGCGGCAGGTGCGGGCCAGCTCAGAGATCGCTTCGCAGAATTCCTTGCCCGGCGCACCCTCGGCAGACATTTGCAGCAGCAGCTTCTCCAGGCGTTGTACATCAATCGACATGCCCCGGGCTTCCTCGTTCCTTCCAAGTTTACGAGTGGATACGTTGGCCCCCGCGCTGCAAAGAAATAGGCCATCGGTGGCTGTGCTGGAATGGGAAGCCTGCCGCAAACGGCCGCGCCTGGGAATGCCGTCAGATACATGCTTTCCCTCTGCCTGGTAGATGAGTGTGGATGCTGTGCAAGAGCCGTCCACTGTGCAGGACGCGTATGCGCCAAACCAGCGCCCAGTGCGGCGGCGGACCAGCTTCCCACATAACTCGTCGACTTTTCACAGGGGTTTTCAAGCCACCTGTGGGAGACGTGGGAAACAGGGGCCCGCTCGCAGGGCGATGACAGGAGTTTTCCAAAACTCCTCAATTGCACAGCCAGGATTTAGAAAACCGCGCAGCAGCTCAACTCCCGCTGCTTCAATCTCTTCGGAAGAATTTCCACTTTTCCTGCCTCACTACGGGGACTACTGTCTTTTTCTTTCTTTACTCACTCCCTTTTCCTACCCGTCGCATCCTGCACGGCTCCAGGGACCCAGACCTTCCTCGAATCGAATTGCCGGATCCGCCTCTCCGATGCAAACCCACGCGGCCAAGCCAAACATACCCTGCACACTGGATTGTTGCCCGGAATTCAGATATGTGTCCTGTTTTCCACCCTCACCGTGAAGCGGAAGATGAATACAATCAGAAACAGAAGAAGAGACAGGCACTTCCGCGCGGCTCGAATGTGTTGTAGAGTGGGGCCAAGCCAGAAATGCGCTTCTCGCGTCGAGGGTGGAACTATGCCGATCGTGGAAACGGAAGTGGAGAAGCCGGCCGTACAGGGGTCAGCGATGGAGATTACCGTAAGCCGCCAGGAATTGGTCAAGGAGCTCACCGCGACGCAAAGTGTGGTAGAGCGCAAGACCACCATACCCATTCTATCCAACTTCCTCATTGAGGCGGAGGGCGACCGGCTGAACATCACTGCCACCGACCTCGACCAGGCCATCCGCACCAGCGCGGAAGTCAAAGTCAAGAAGCCGGGTTCTTGCACCATCCCCGCGCGCAAGCTTTACGACTACATCAAGCTTCTCCCCGATGGCGACATCTCCATCAAGCTTCTTGACAACCACTGGGTGCAGATCCGCTCTGGCCGCTCCAACACCAAGATGGTCGGCATGGCTCGCGCCAACTATCCCCAGGTGCCTGAATTCCCCGCCATGGCAGCCACCAGCATCTCCACGCTGGCGCTCAAGACGCTGATTGCGCGCACCATCTTCGCCATCTCCAATGAGGAGTCGCGCTACACGCTTAACGGCGCACTGCTGGTCATCAAGGCCGAGTCCCTCGCCATGGTGGCAACCGACGGACACCGCCTCGCATACGTAGAAAAGCCCGGCGAGCTGCTTGAAGGCATCAGTGGCGAGAAGCGGGTTCTAATTCCCCGTAAAGCCCTCCAGGAACTGCAACAGCTACTCGGCAACACCGAAGCCGAAAAGGTTGAGTTTGCTGACGACGAGCACACGCTCTTCTTCCGCGTGGGCCATCGCACCCTCAGCACCCGCAAGCTTTCCGGCCAGTTCCCCAACTTTGAGGCGGTCATGCCCCGCGACAACACCAAGTTCGCCGTGGTGCGGTCAAGCGAGTTGTCTGCCGCCATCCAGCGAGTCGCCCAGTTTGCTGACGAGCGCTCCGGAGCCATCAAGCTCCGCCTTGAGGGCAACGAGCTCAAGATCAGTTCCAGTTCCACTGAGAGCGGCGAGAGCGAAGACACCATCGACACGCCCTACGCCAGCGACCCCATCATGGTCGGCTTCAACTCCGTCTACATTCTGGATTTCCTCAAGGCCCTCGGCAACGAAGGTGAAGTGCGCCTGGAGTTCAAGGATTCGCAGAGTGCCGGCCAGATGCGTCCCGAAGATCCCGACGCTGAGTACAAGTACCGCTACGTCCTCATGCCCATGCGCATCTGACAAGCAGCAGCGGTTAGGAAGAAGAAACTGAAAAACGGTCCGGAGCCTTTGCCGGGCCGTTTTATTTTGTCTTCGCATACCACGGCATCGTCCCTGTAGAATTCCTCCCGACCCCTATGCGCGCCGATATTCTCATCTGTACTTTCGCCCTCGCCGTCGTTCCGGTAAACCTTTACTCGCAACCCCAGCCAGCCTCGCCGGCATCATCCCCGGTTGTTATTTCCGTGGACGCCGCGCATCCCGGCGCAGCCATCTCCCCGCAGATGTTCGGAATCTTCTTCGAAGACATTAACTTTGGCGCGGACGGAGGACTCTATCCGGAGCTGGTGAAGAACCGCTCCTTTGAGTTCAGCCAGCCCCTCGCCGGGTGGAAAGAGGTGATGCCCACCAGCAGCGGCGGCATCGCCAGCCCCAACGGCGAAATCGCGGTCCACACGGAAGAGCCGCTGAACACCAGCAACCCGCACTACCTGCGGGTCCGCGCCTATCAGCCGGGATTCGGCCTCACCAACTTCGGCTTTCGCGGCATGGGCGTCAAGGAGGGTGCGGAGTACCGCTTTTCCGCCTGGGTGCGCACCCAGGGCCCCGGGTCCATTCGCGCCTCCGTCACAGACGCCAAAGGCAACGAGATCGGGACCGGCAAGCTGGAAGGGTTTGACCAGCACTGGAAGCGCTACGAGACGGTGATCAGGGTCAATGGGACCACCGACCATGCACAGCTCACGCTCTTCTTTGACCAGCCAGGAACGCTCGACATCGACATGGTTTCGCTTTACCCGCTGGACACCTGGAAGCACCGCCCCAACGGCCTGCGAACCGACCTTGTTCAGCTGCTTGCAGACCTTCATCCCGGGTTTCTGCGGTTCCCCGGCGGGTGCATTGTGGAAGGCCGCCAGCTGGCCACGCGCTACCGCTGGAAGTCGACCGTGGGCGACATCGCCGAGCGGCAAACCATCGTGAACCGCTGGAGCGACGAGTTTGACCATCGCCCCACGCCGGACTACTTTCAGTCGTTCGGGCTGGGCTTTTACGAGTACTTTCAGCTTGCCGAGGACATTGGCGCGCGCCCCCTGCCCATCCTCAACTGCGGCATGGCCTGCCAGTTCAACTCCAATGAAACCGCCGCGCTGAGCGACCTGCACGAATACATCCAGGACGCCCTCGACCTGATCGAGTTTGCCAACGGACCGGTCGCCTCGCCGTGGGGCAAGCTGCGCGCGGAGATGGGCCACCCTGAACCCTTCCACATGACCATGCTCGGCGTGGGCAACGAGCAGTGGGGACCGCACTACCTGGAGCGCTACAAGCTGTTTGCCGCAGCGCTCAAGTCCAGCCACCCGGAGATTCAGCTGGTGGTCAGCGCCGGCCCCTCGCCGAATGGCGACACGTTTGACAGCCTTTGGGCCAGTTGGCGCACTCTTCACCCGGATATTGTGGACGAACACTACTACATGAACCCGCAGTGGTTTCTCCAGAACAGCAGCCGCTACGACCACTACGACCGCTCCGGACCCAAGGTCTTTGCTGGCGAGTACGCGGCGCAAACCAAAGACACCACCAGCCCCGACAACCGCAACAACTGGCAGGGAGCGCTGGCCGAAGCGGCCTTCATGACCGGTCTGGAGCGCAACGGCGACGTGGTACGCATGGCCAGCTATGCGCCGCTCCTGGCCAACGTGAACGCCTGGCAATGGAAGCCGGACCTCATCTGGTTCGACAACCTGCGCAGCTACGGCACGCCGAACTACTACGTCCAGCAGATATTCTCGCGCAATGTTGGCACGCGCGTCGTCCCCACCGCGCCGCAGGCCGAGGGCGGCCTCTACACCGTCGCCTCGCTCGACGAGCGCACCCACGAGCTCATCGTAACCGGGGTGAACACCACCGCCGCCCCGATCCCCGCCCAAATCCAACTAGCCGGCCTGTCTTCGTCCGCCGCCGTCCAGGTCACCACCCTCTCCAGCCCCGACCTCAAGACCGAGAACAGCTTCGATCAGCCGAACGCCGTTGCGCCAGTTGCCTCAACCGTGGATGTGACAGGGAAAACGATTGCTGTACAGTTCCCGGCCTATTCGGTTACGGCGTATCGGATTCCGGTGAAATAGCGGCAGCCCCGTGGCTCAAACAGAATGGCCCAACGTTGCAAGTTGGGCCATTCTGTTTAAAGGCGTCCGAAGGTACCAGGCTACCAGGTCAGTGTAACGGTAATCGTCTTCCAGCCTTCGCCAGGAGGGAAGTTCAAAATCAAAGGCAGCGAAGTGCAAGCGTACGGATCCGCGTCGCACCCTCGGAACGATATACTCGCCTCCGGAGCCGGGGCAGATGCTGTTTGAACCTTCGGAACGAAGTGGCCATGGCGGTAAAGAGTCGCAATCCCTGTGCTCCCGGCAATGCCTTCCGCCGTTAGCACAAGCTTGTGGTCCCCCTGCTCCGCGTTTAAAAAACGGAATTTCGCAGTTCGCGCTCCAGGTATCGGCGGCTGAAGCGGCTGAGTCTCCTTCACACTCTCGATTACATTCAAGTTTCCAGCCGATTCATCAACCTCCAACGCAGAAAGCGGTATGCGAATTCCCTGCTCCGCTAACTTCTTCGCCTCGCCCGGAATTCGTGTGCTCTCCAACGCTCCGAACGTAGCGCCCGGCAGGTCGCTTTTCAAGTGCCACCCGTCCCCGTTTGTCGGGATCAGATAGACTTCCAGGCGATCTCCTGCCCGGCTGAAGTAGAGCGCGGTCTGCCCTCCGGGAATGTGCAGGTTGAGGACCTCCGCATGATCCCAGCTTGCCGGCAGATGCGGATTCACCGTAATCGTCTTCGTCTCCGCATCAATCGAAATCCCAAACAGCCCCCGCAGCGTCGGCGTAATCACCATCGCACTCGACCACAGCTGGTGGCTTGTGCTGCGGCCCATGGGCACGTAAAAATCGCCGCTCAGCAGCTCGGTATCCGCGCCCAGATCCTGCGCCCGCGTCAGGTTAGCGTTCTCCATCAGCATCTGGTGGCCGGCCAGCGGCTGGTTGGCGCGGTATTCGGCCAGCGCGGCCCACCCCGTAAACAGCGGCCAAACCGACCCTTGGTGGTAGCTCATCCCGTCGTAGATCTTCTCCTCGTTGGAAACATCACGCAGTCCCCAGTCCGTATTCAGCGTGTGCGCGGCAATCTGCTGCAGGCAGCCCTCCCCGTGAGCCAGCCCAATCGACCCTGCCACCGACTTATCGCTCCACCACGCCATCGCCGGATACACCGTGCTGGTCCGGTCCTGCGACCCATCAGCGTTGTGGCTGAACGCGTAGCACCCTTTCTCCGCATCGTAGTATTCCGCCTCGATGGTCTTCGCAATCTGCTCCGCGCGTTCCTGCGCCGCCGCCGCTTTATCCGCGCCCCCCAGCATCTTTTCGATCTGCGCCATCGCCCCTGAAGCCTGCTCGTCCAGCAGCGCCAGGTAGATCTCCTGGTGCGGCATCCCGCCCGGCCAGCTCTCCACCCAACCCGTGCCCTGCGAGTTGTCGTAGATCCCGTCATGATCCGTGTCATGCGCCGGATCGGTCTCAAACGCCCACGCCTTCTCAATCGCCTCGCGATTCGCGCTCAGGAAAGCGGTATCGCCACTGGCCTTCACGTAGTCCTCCACAGCCAGCAGAAACAGCGGCGTCGAGTCAGCCGCCGCATACATGTACGGGAACGCCCGCCAATCCACCGCCGCGGCCGTCTGCGAGTACTCGTGCATGATCTTGCCGTCCACGCGCTGGCGATGAATCAGAAACTCCAGCTCCGCCTTCGACAGCGCAAAATCCCCATACCCATCGATGGCGTAGATCGTATACAGCGAGTCGCGCCCGAAGAACCACCCAAACCCCGGCCGCGCCGAATCGCCCGAAGAGTAGTACCCCGCCACCAGCCCGGTTTCGCCCGTACCCTGTGCTTTCGCGCGCAGCTGCTCAATGGAGACGGTCGCCCACTGGAACGCTTCGTTCAGCGCCTTGTCCGGCGTATCAATGCTGGTGGAAGTCGCCAGCAGCTTCTTGTAGCGCTCTTCGTGCGCCGCGTAGCTCGCGGCAATCCCAGCATTCAGCGCCGCCAGCGTCTCGCCCAGCGCCGCGGTCCCGGCTGTACTCTTATCCATCCCCACTGCCATTAGCAGCGGAAACAGCCTTCCCCGATCCCGCGCCGGGTCAACGTGCAGCTTCAGTTCCAAAGCATGCTCCTCGGGCCGCTCCTGGTAGGGGTCCATGATGCCCGGTTGCGCCCCGGGAATCGTCACCGCCCCTGCCAGGTCCGGGTAGTCCGTGTGCAGCACGTAAAAACCGCCGCCGCCCTTCGCGGGAACCCACTCCGCCCCGGGAATTCCCTCGTTGCGCTCCGGCCACATCCACAGCAAATCCGGCGTGAAGCGGAGCGTGATGTCGGTCGGATGCAGGCAGTCAAACTCAAACATCACCAGCGGCCCCGTCCCCGCAGCGGCATCATTCGGCGAAAACATGATCTGCCGGATGGTGAAAGCGATGTGCGAATAGGTGATGGTGGTGCGGTCCGGCCGCACCTCCACCGCGGCCGCCTGCTGGTTCACGTCAATCGGGACAGCGTAGCCCTCAACGTCGGCCTCAACGGTCACGCGTACACGACGGGGATGCCGGGTCCTGCCGTGACCGGAGGCCTTGGCTCGATCCGGCGACCGGTCACGATCAGGCCATCCACTTGGCGGGAGGCGAGCATCTCGACGTAGCGCCGTTCGCGTTCGGGGTCGTCGCGGGTATCGCACATGAAGACAGATACCTGGCCGGTGCCAAGCGCGTCTTCCGCGCCCAGCATGACCGGAATGCTGAACCTGCCGAAGCTGTCGGTGGTGATCAGGCCCACGGTGAACGAGCGGCCCGCCAGCAAGGCCTGGGCCAGCGTGTTCGGCGCGAACCCGAGGCGCTGTGCCGCCTCGGCGACGCGCTCCCTGGTCTCCGCCCGCAGCTTGCCCTGTCCGTTGAGAGCCTTGGAGGCGGTGCCGATGGATACGCCGGCCTCCACCGCCACGTCGCGGATCGTCACCCGCCTCATCCGGTTCTCCTCAGCGCTCTCGTCGGGCCAGGGCTGTTGACGCCTCGTCGGCCAGCCTCTAGCCTACGTTTCCGTGGGAAATCAGGAAAACCTATTCCTTCGATGACGGAGACCAGGAGACCACGGAGACCGCGTACGTGAACGATGCCGAACTGCCGCCTCCCGTCGTGCCCGCCACGGGATCCCCTTCCAGCGCTGTCACGCCCCCCGCTGCCAGCCTCGCGACGAACCCCCTTGCCAGCCCTATAGCGGCACCTGCTGGCAGCCCCGCTACGGCTCCCGCTGAAGGCCCCGCTACGGCTCCCACCTCCGCGGGATCCCCTCCCTCGACGGGATCCGCTCCCGCGACGGGATCCGGTCCCACTCCTGCGACGGCACCCGCTTCGAGCGCGGTCGGGACCCCGGAGCAGCCACGTCCTGCCAGTATCACAGGGCCTGTCGCCCCCACCGCCGCGGCCGCCGGGATGCACCGGCCCCTGACCGTTGCCCGGCTGGACGCGGGCCTGCTGCACGACTGGCAGCAACGAAACCTCTCAGCGAGCCTCCCACTAGCCCTGCGCCAGCTAGAGGACGCAGGCAACCTGGACAATGTACGGCTGGCGGTGCGGTCAGCAGGCCATCAGCCCCGAAGTGACGGCACCCCCTCCCCGGACGGCACCACGCCAGCGGACGGCACCGGCCCAGCGGACGGACCCGTCGGAGCTGGCGGCACCACCCCGTCGGACAGCGCCGCCCGGATGGCCGCCGGGCGGCGGACAATCGGCCTGGGCCCGGTTGACCCCCTGCCAGGGACCGGATACCGCGGGCCGGTGTTCATGGACTCAGACATCTACAAGACGCTGGAGGCAATCGGCTGGGAACTGGCACACGGCGAGCGTCCCGAACTCGCCTCGTTCGCCGCCCAGGTCATCTCCCTCCTTGAGACGGCCCAGCAGCCCGATGGCTACCTCGACTCCTACTTCCAGGTCAGCGGTGAGCCACGGTATGCCAGGCTGGCCTGGAGCCACGAAATGTACTGCGCCGGCCACCTCATCCAGGCCGCGGTCGCGCTGCATCGCGGCGCGGGCGATGACCGCCTGCTTGCGGTCGCTATCAAGCTCGCCAATCACCTGGTGCGCGAGTTCGCCGGCCGGGAGCGGGGCCTCGACGGGCACCCGGTGATCGAGACCGCGCTGGTCGAGCTGTACCGCGAGACCGGCCGTGCCGAGTACCTCGAGCTGGCGCGCCAGCTCGTCGACCAGCGCGGCTACGGGCTGGCCGGGGACTCTGGTCTGGGCCACCGCTACCTGCAGGATCACATGCCGGTGCGCTCCTCGGTCACCGAGGTTGGCCACGTCGTGCGGGCGCTCTACCTGGAGGCGGGGGTGACGGATGTCGCCGCCGAGATGGGCGAACGTTCGCTTCTGGAGTCCTCGGCACGCCGGTGGGACGACATGGTGGCCGCGAAGACCTACCTGACCGGCGGCAACGGGTCACGGCACGTGGACGAGGGCTTCGGCGACCGGTTCGAGCTACCGCCTGACCGCGCCTACAACGAGACCTGTGCGGCGATCGCGAGCTTCCAGTGGAGCTGGCGACTGCTGCTTGCCAGCGGCGACGCCAAGTACGCGGATCACATGGAGCGCGTGCTGTACAACGGCTTCGGCGCCGCCATTTCCGCCGAAGGGCACCGGTTCTTCTACGTGAACCCGCTGCAGCGGCGCGAGGATCACTTCGAGAAGGACGACCCCGGCAGGCGTCGTGTCTGGTTCAGCTGCGCCTGCTGCCCGCCGAACATCATGCGCCTGACGGCCTCCCTCGAGCACTACCTCGCCACGGAGTCACCGACCAGCCTGTACATCCATCAGTACACCGGATCCCGGCTGGCGGGAGCAGACCTCGACCTGGAGGTGACCACGGACTACCCGTGGTCCGGCGCCGTTCGCGTGCGCGTCCACGCGGCCCCGTCCGCCACCCGCGGGATCGCGCTGCGGATATCTGCCTGGAGCCGCAACACGCGCTTCACCGTCAACGATGACCCGGAACGAGCCGTGGTTCCACCGGGCTACCTGCTGCTCCGGCGCCGCTGGCAGCCGGGAGACGTGGTAACCCTGCAGCTGGACATGACACCGCGCTGGACCTACCCGGACCGGCGTGTCGATGCCGTTCGCGGCTGCGCGGCGATCGAGCGCGGCCCGCTGGTCTACTGCTTCGAGCAGGCCGACCAGCTCGGCGGCGTCGCGGTCGACGAGCTGACGGTCCGCTCTGGCGGCCTGCTCGGCGAGCGGCGCGTGACCCTGCCGGGCGTCGGCGAGACGATACAGGTCACCGCCGAAGCCGTGGAAAGCTCAGGCGTCCCTCGGAGGACCGGGCGGACCGCGAGAACGCCGCGGCCACGCGGAACCCCGATCACGGCGGTCGCGATCCCGTATTTCCAGTGGGACAACCGTGACGGCCACGCCATGCGCGTCTGGATGCCCCGCTCGGATGGTTGAGCCTAAGAATCAGAGTACACAGAGATAACATTTGCTGCACACACCACATTAACCGTACATATTTGTGATCAGATCGAAAATTTTCGTGGAAGATCCGGGTTTAGTGGAAAAAAAGGTGGATCATAGTGCACCAAAAACTCCACGAAGCCCGGAATTTCCAAGATCTTTTAGGCGAGACTAAACTACGGCTCCCGCCACAGGCGCAGAGCGCATCCGACGCGCCAGACGCCCTCGGCTAGGCGCCAGGCGCGCCAGGCGCCTAGCCGAGGCACCCTCCCGCACCGAGGCACCCTCGCGTGCCGCCATGCACATCCGCCCCGGTGAAACGCGGGAGCTACGGCCGGACGCCGTAGAGGTACTCAAGGGCTAGCTGGTCGAGGTGCTCGTAGGACATCCCGCGTCGGCCCAGCGCGTCCGCGTCTGCGGTGGCTTCCCGCACGTCGCGCCAGGTCTCGCCGGGGTCCAGCGTCGGCGAGCCGAGCTGATCGGTGCGCGACGCCCGCAGCGCCGACGCGACCTCCGGGTCGGCGCGGAAGGCGCGGACCTTCGCGCGCAAGATGAGGTAATTGCGCATGCACGCGGCGGCCGATACCCACACTCCCTCGTCGTCCTCGGTGCGCGGCGGCTTGTAGTCGAAGTGGACCGGGCCCTCGTATCCGCCGGTCTCGAGCGTGTCGACCACCCAGAACGCACCGCGCGCGTTGCCCGCGCCGAACCGCAGGTCCTGGTCGTACCGCGGCCCGTGCTGCCCGTTCAGGTCGATGTGGAACAGCTTGCCGTGCCACAGCGCCTGGGCGATGCCGTGCGCGTAGTTCAGCCCGGCCATCTCCTCGTGCCCGACCTCGGGGTTGACCCCGACCATCTCGGGGTGTTCGAGCCGTTGATGAACGCCAGCGCGTGCCCGACGGTCGGCAGCAGGATGTCGCCGCGCGGCTCGTTCGGCTTCGGCTCGATCGCGAACCGGATCTCGTAGCCCTGGTCCAGCACGTACGCGCACAGCAGTCCAGCCCTCCGGCGTACCGGTCGAGCGCGACCCGGATGTCCTTGGCCGCGCCCGACTCCGCGCCCTCCCGGCCGCCCCAGAAGACGTAGGTCTGCGCGCCGAGCTCCGCGGCGAGGTCGAGGTTGCGCATCACCTTGGCCAGCGCGAACCGGCGCACCTCCCGCTCGTTCGCGGTGAACGCCCCGTCCTTGAACATCGGGTGGCCGAACAGGTTCGTGGTGGCGGTCGTCACCACCAGGCCGGTCTCCTCCAGCGCCTTGCGGAACGCGCCGATCCGCTGGTCCCGCTCGGCCGGCGTGGCGTCGAAGGGGAACACGTCGTTGTCGTGGAAGTTCACCCCGTACGCGCCGAGCTCGGCCAGCTTGCGCACCGCCCGCTCGGCGGGCATCGGCGGCCGCACCGCCGCGCCGAAAACGTCGACGCCCTGCCATCCCACCGTCCAGATGCCGAACGAGAAGTGGTCCTCGCGCGAGGGAACGTAATCCGTGCTCACCGGCAGTTCCTTTCCTGTCATGCCGCCCATGGATGCCTTAGCCATAGCCCATAGCCATACTTTCACCCTGGCCGGCCTCCTCCACCAGCGACGATTTTCGGGGGAACTTTCGGAGCCTACCGACCAGCCGATTGTGTCGTCGCGGAGCGCCGCGTACCGCTGGCGGACCTGCGGGGCGGGCTCGGCCGTGTACTCGGCGGCGGACCCCGCCGCGGCCACGCGGGCGCCTCGGCCGCGCCGGACACCGCCCAGGCGGCCTGCCGCGCGGCGCCGAGCGCCACGTACTCGGCCGGCGCTCGGGCACGGTCACCGGCACGCCGAAGATCGCCGGGGCGACGGCGCGGATCGCCGGGGACCGGGCGGCGCCGCCGATCAGGATCACCCGCTGCGCGGTGATCCCGCAGGCCGCGAGGTTGTCGATGGCGTCCGCCAGCGAGCAGAGCACGGCCTCGACCGCGGCCCGCGCGAGGTTCGCCGGCGTGGTGTTGCCGCAGGTCAGGCCACGCAGCACGCCGTGCGCGTCGGGCCGGTTCGGGCTGCGCTCGCCGTCCAGGTAGGGCAGCAGCGTCAGGCCCGTCGGCCCCGGGCGCGGCGGCCAGCGCCGGGCCGGAGAGCCCGTCCGCGTCGGTGCCGAGCAGGCGGGCCGTGACGGTCAGCACCCGGGCCGCGTTGACCGTGGCGACCAGCGGCAGGAAGCGCCCGGTGGCGTCGGCGAAGCCGGCGACCAGGCCCGGACGGGTCGGCGGCGGGCTGCGGCCGCGACCGCGTACGCGGTGCCGGAGGTGCCGATCGACACGACCACCTCGCCGGGGCCCAGGCCAGGCCCAGGGCGGCGCCCATGTTGTCCCCGGTGCCCGCGGACAGCGCCGCGCCGCCGGCGCGTCCGCGCCACGATCTCGGCCGGGCTCGGCGACCCGCGGCAGCCGCACCGGCCGCCGCAGCGCGGCGGCGGCGAGATCGGGCAGCCAGCGACCGGTCGGCGGGGGAGAAGTAGCCGGTGCCCGAGGCGTCGCCGCGGTCGGTGGTCGGCTCCGACGCCAGAGCCGAACCCGGACCGGCCGAGCCCGACCCGAACGCCCACGAGCCGCCAGGTCAGCCAGTCGTGCGGGAGCAGCACCCGGTCGGTGCGGGCGGCGTTGTCCGGCTCGTTGCTCGGCCAGCCAGCGCAGCTTGGTGACGGTGAACGAGGCCGTGGGCACGCTGCCGGTCCGCCGCGCCCACTCCGCCGGGCCGCCCAGCTCGGTGATCAGCTCGGCCGCCTGCGGCGCGGAACGCAGGTCGTTCCACAGCAGGGCGGGCCTGATCACCTCGCCCGGCCTCGTCGAGGACGACCATCCCGTGCTGCTGCGCCGCGACCCCGATCGCGTCCGCGCGGTCGAGCAGGCCGTCGCCCGCCGGGGTCAGCGCGCGCCACCATAGTTCCGGGTCACACTCCGTGCCGTCCGGATGCGGTGACGTTGCCGTGACCGACGACGGTGCCGTCTTCGGCCTGGCAGAGCAGAACCTTCGTGGACTGAGTGGACGAATCGACGCCAGCGACAAGCATCAGCGGCTCCCTGTCACGCCAGGCTCACGCGAGGCTCCTGCGAGTCGCTGGTGACACTAGCGCAGCAGGTGACGCCCGCGCGACGACCGGTCCAGGCGGCGCGACGATCGGTAGGAGCCCGGCGACGACCGGTAGCAAGCCGGTGCCGCCGCCATGTACGGGGATGCCCGCTTTACTTGAACTATCTACGACCTGCGATGTTGTTAGCTGCACGTTACGAATGAACGTGCATTTGGTCTTGCACGAAGCGGCTATCCTCGGGCAGGATGTCATTTGCGTCAATCAGCCGGGATTGGTGCATAACGCTTCGCGGGGTCGCGATGGGCTTGAGCCAAGTAGGGTTGCCGACACGTACCAAGGTCGATCCTGCGGTTCGTAGGCCGCTGGATGTGACGGCCAGGTTGGCGTGTGCGCCGGGACGCCCGCGAGTGGTTCGGATGCCGTCGGATTGGTGGGACTCACCGGCCGTGGCGGCGTGTCCGCTTGGCACCGAAGCGCAATCAGGCAGAACCGCGCGGCGTTTTACCAGGAACACCCTGAAAGATTGGGGCCTGGCCGTCGCTCGCCGATGACGCCGAGATCATCGTCGGTGAGTTCGTGGCCAATGCGGTGGCGCACGCCACCCGCTGCGTGGCATCCGGGCAGCCCATCGGCCTGCGGTTGCTGCGCAGGACCGGCGAGGTCATGTGCGCCGTGCTCGATCCCTCCGCTACCGCGCCGGTACTCAGGCTGCCGGACCGGACCGCCGAATCCGGGCGCGGCCTGCAGATGGTGGACGCGCTGAGCGATGTCTGGGGCTGGAGTCCGGTCACCGGCCGGGGCAAGGCCGTGTGGGCGATCCTCTTCTGCGCGTTACGCACCCGCGCCATTACGTTTTCCCTGTCCACAGATGCCCGTGCGGCGATCCGTATGGCGCGGATCAGCTGCGAAATAATAAATATCCACATGGAATCCACAGTTCTCATCGTCTCCTGCAATCCATCGTTATCGCGACGCAGTGATGAAATCCGGGATTCATCGCCCTGGAACATGGTGAAAGTCCGGTTTCATCGCCAGGCCCCGCCGTCCGGGTAAGGTGCCCCCAGAGGCAAGACGACAGGAAGGCTCGCATCCGATGCCCTGGACTTGGCGGTACGAGAAGGCGGACGGCGCCGTGATCACCACCGATGAGCTGCAAGAAGCCATCTTCATCAGCCAGGGCGACGCGGAGAGCTGGCTGGGCGAGAACTGGCGCGCGCTGCTCGCGGTCGGAGTGGACCAGGTCACGCTGATGGACGACAGCCGCGCCCAGTACGGCCCGATGAGCCTGCAGCCGGAGGACTAAGCGCCGACCGGGAAGCGCCCGTCTAGATTTTGTCCCCTGGCCGCACCCGCGGGGCCGGGACCCGGAACCTGCGGATCTGCAGCGCGCGCATCACCGCGTAAAACGTCAGGCCCCTGGCGGACTCGCCCGGCAGCCGCGCGGCGACCAGCCGGCGCATGGCGGCTGATGAGCTGGGAGTCGATGAGCATGATGACGGCGAGCACCAGTACCAGCGGCGAGATGAAGTCTCTGCAGCGGCCTGTCCCGCGGCGAACACGGCGATAAGCAGGAACACCAGCACGTACATGTAGTACTCGCTGGGGCGGCGCTTGGAGTCGATGTAGTCGCGGGCCAGCGCCCGCGCGGGACCGCGGTCGCGCGGGTTCAGCGCCCAGGACTCACCCCGCTGCATGGCTTCAACTTGCGGGCGCGGTCGGCGCGGGCCTGCGGCCTTTTCCTCCGGGGTGCGCGGCCGCGGCCCGCGGCCGGGATCCGGTGACGGGCTGGCGCCGGTTGCGCTCGGCCTCACTGCGCTTGGGCGTGGGCCGCCCCTTGGCCGCCTCGGCGGGGAGCGTGGCTGGCTGGCATCTAGCGGGGCCGCCCGGGCTCTGCGCGCCCGGGGAATCCTGGGCCGTCTCGTCCGTCGCCCCGGCGCTACGGCGTCGGAACACGCGCTTAGCTTAGGCGGAAATAGCGCATGATGAGCCACCGGTCGTGGAGCTCGCATGCGGGGGACCGCGTAGGGTGGAATGCGACTAGTCGCACGGGCTCGTCCGCCGTCTAGCCGGGTGCTCCGGCCCCCTTCGGCCCGGTCGCCGGTCAGGTGGCGGCATAAATGTCAATGAAGGGGACGGCCGCGCGTATGGGCGTGATGAAGCGAGTCTCACTCGTCTTCAAGGCCAAGGCCAACAAGGCCCTGGACCGGATGGAAGACCCTCGTGAGACCCTGGACTACTCCTATCAGCGGCAGCTCGAGATGCTGACGAAGGTCCGCCGCGGGGTCGCGGACGTCGCCACGTCGCGCAAGCGAGTCGAGCTGCAGATGAATCAGCTACAGCAGCAGATCGAATAAGCTCGACGACCAGGCGCGCAAGGCCCTCGTCGATGGGCCGTGAGGACCTCGCCAGGGAGGCACTCACGCGCAAGGCCGGTCAGCGCAGGGCCAGCTAAACGAACTGCAGGCGCAGTACGCCCAGCTGCAGGCCGAAGAGGAAAAGCTGACCGTCGCCTCGCAGCGGCTGCAGGCCAAGGTGGACGCCTTCCGAACCAGGAAGGAGACCATCAAGGCCACCTACACCGCGGCCGAGGCGCAGACCCGGATCAACGAGGCCTTCTCCGGCATCTCCGAGGAGATGGGCGACGTCGGCATGGCGATCCAGCGCGCCGAGGACAAGACCGCCCAGATGCAGGCCCGGGCGGGCGCGATCGACGAGCTGATGGCCTCCGGCGCGCTCGACGACGCCGTCGGCGGCCAGCGCGACGACATCCAGTCCGAGCTGGAGACGATGAGCGCCAGCAGCGACGTCGAGCGGGAACTGGCCATGCTCAAGGGCGAGCTCACCACCGGCGCGCCCAAGCAGCTCGAGGGCTCCGGCGGCCAACGGCGACGCCCAGGCCGCCCAGGCGCCAGCGCCCCCGGCCGCCGAGCCAGCAAGAAGCCTACGCTCCCCAGTACACGCCGCCGCAGCAGGCCCAGGAGCAGCCGCCGTCGCAGCAGGAGACCCAGCCCGCCGGGCTGCCCGGTGTCGGACCTGCCCGGGCTGGCCGGCGAGCCGCGAAACGGTGACGGATCATGATCGTCAGGATCCTCGGCGAGGGCCAGTTCCGGGTCGACGACGACGGCCGCCGCCGAGCTCAACCAGCTGGACACCGAGCTCGAGACGGCGGTCGAGCGGGGCGATGAGGCCGCCTTCGCCGCCGCGCTGACCCGGCTGCGGCCAGGTCCGCGCGAGCGGTTCACCGCTGCCCCCGGATACCCTTGAGCCATCGGACCTGATCCTTCCGCCCGAGGACTCGAGCATGGACGAGGTCCGCAAGATGCTCACGGACGAAGGCCTCATCCCGGGCTGAAACCCGCTGAGGCCCGAGCCGGGATACCCGCCCGGGCCGCTGGTCACGCCGCCGCCGATGCCCCGGTAGCCCTGGCAGACCTGCGGACAACGCTCAGCTCAGGTTCAGCATCGGTGGGATACAGTTCTAGCTAGGTAGTGCTGGTGGCACCCGGACGGCAACGCCGCCGGGGGCGAAAACGGAGGTGGCGCCAGATGGCGCGTACCAGGTATGCGCCCGACCGGGGGCTGACGGCGCGGATGACCGCGACGATGTTCCTGCTCGGGCTGGTGTTTGTCGGGATTCGTCGCCGCGATCATCGGGATCGGGGCGGCGACCCACGCGTCGGACGCCGTGATCGTGCTGTTCGCGGTGGTTCTCGGCGGCGGTTTCGCCATCGGTTCTTTGTTCTACTCCGACAAGATCGCGCTCAGCACGGCCGGCGCGGTCGAGGTCAGCCCGCAGCAGGCGCCCGAGCTGCACGGCATCGTGGACCGGGTGTGCGCGCTGGCGGACATGCCCAAGCCGCGGGTGGCCATCGCCAACACCCCGCTGCCGAACGCCTTCGCGACCGGGCGCAACGCCGACAAGTCGGTGCTCTGCGTGACCACCGGCCTGATGAACAGGCTCGAGACCGACGAGCTCGAGGGCGTCATCGCGCACGAGCTGTCGCACGTGGCGCACAAGGACGTCCAGGTGATGACGATCGCGTCGTTCCTGGCCATCGTCGCCGCGCTGCTGATCAGGTTCTCCTTCTACGGCGAGCTGTTCGGCGGCGGCGGCCGCGGCCGCAGCAACAACAACGGCGGCAACGCCGGCTACCTGTTCCTGATCATCATGGCGGTCAGCATCGTCGTCTACGCGATCAGCTTCCTGCTCATCCGGCTGCTGTCCCGGTACCGCGAGCTGGCCGCGGACCGCAGCGGCGCGCTGCTCACCGGCCAGCCCAGCGCGCTGAAGAGCGCGCTGATCAAGGTCAGCGGGGACATGGCCAGGATCCCGACCCAGGACCTGCGCACGGCCGAGCCGCTGAACGCGTTCTTCTTCGCCCCGGCCATGAACCTGCGGGGCGCCGGGGCGAGCCTGTCCAGCGATCTTCTCCACCCACCCGAGCCTCGAGCGCAGGCTGGCCGAGCTGGACAAGGTCCAGCGCCAGCTCAGCCAGGCCGGGTGAAGGGCCGTGGCCGTGGGCTTCCTGGACACCCTGCTGGGCCGGACCAAGCCGGTCCAGCCCAAGCTGGATGACCTGTTCGCGCTGCCGTCGGCGGCGATCACGCTGGAGGCGGGGACCGGGTTCAAGCCCACCGGTTCCGGCTCGGTCTGCTTCCGCGCCGGTCGAGGGCAGGTCCTTCGCCGACGTGCAGAAGGACGTCCGGAACTGCTTGACATGAGCGCGGGCCAGGACGGCGGCCTGCCGGTCGAGGTGACCAAGGACTCCTACGGCTTCACCTGGCTGGTCAGCTCGCGCCTGTCGCGACGAGGTCGACGCGCTGGTCACCGACCTGCACGCGGTCAACTCCTCGCTGGTCGACAACGGCTTCGGCCCGCAGCTGCTGTGCACCCTGGTCGCCTTCCGCGACGACCAGGAGCGCCGGCTCGCCCTGGTCTACCTGTACAAGCGGGGCACGTTCTACCCGTTCGCGCCGCGAGCCGGCGAGCGCCGCGACAACGCGCTCGAGCTCCAGGTCAAGGGCGTGCATCGGCGACGACCTGAAGATCGAGCCCGACCTGGCCCGCTGGTTCCCGGTCTGGGGCGCGCCCGGCCTGTGAGTCCACGCCTCACCGGCCCATGCCAGGTGGCCGGAATGCGCGTGCGACCGCAGTATCGTTGGGAATGCACGTGGGAGCGATGGCCCACGCGCAGTGACGCTATGGGCACAGACCAGGCGGGAGCTACAGATGACTGTTCAGCAAGAAGTGACCACGCAGGGTGTCATCCTCACCGAGGCCGCCGCGACCAAGGTGGGCGCGCTGCTCGCCCAGGAGGGCCGGGACGACCTGCGGCTGCGCATCGCGGTCCAGCCGGGCGGCTGCTCCGGGCCTGCGCTACCAGCTCTACTTCGACGAGCGCAGATCGACGGCGACATCGTCGCCGACGTTCGACGGCGTCGAGGTGGTGACCGACAAGATGGCGCCCCGTACCTGATGGGCGCGACGATCGACTTCGTGGACACGATCGAGAAGCAGGGCTTCACGATCGACAACCCGAACGCGACCGGCTCCTGCGCCTGCGGCGATTCTTTCCACTGACGCCCGGCCTGACACCGCCGAAAGCGCCGCCGTGCGTATCGCCGTCACCGGGTCGATCGCGACCGACCACCTGATGACGTTCCCCGGCAAGTTCACCGACAGCTCATCGCCGACAAGCTGGACAAGATCTCGTTGTCCTTCCTCGTCGACGACCTGAGATCAGGCGCGGCGGGCGTGGCCGCGAACATCGCCTTCGGCCTGGCTGCCTGGCCTGCGGCCGCTGCTGGTCGGCGCGTCGGGCCGGACTTCGCGGAGTACCGGACTGGCTGGAGGAGCACGGGGTGGACACCGCGGGCGTGCGCGAGTCGGCTGCTGCAGCACACCGCCCGCTTCGTCTGCACCACCGACGTGGCGGGAACCAGATCGCGCTCGTTCTACGCCGGGCGCGATGAGCGAGGACGGCGAGATCGAGCTCGGCCCGCTCGCGCCGCCAACGGCATCGACCTGGTGCTGATCGGCGCGGGCGACCCGGCGGCGATGCTCAGCCACACCAGCCGAGTGCCGCGACGCTCGGGCATGCCGTTCGCCGCCGACACCTCCCAGCAGCTGGCCCGGTCCTCGACGGCGAGCGGTGCGCGCGCTGGTGGACGGGCGCCGCCTACCTGTTCTGCAACGAGTACGAGGCAGCGCTGATCGAGCGGAAGACCGGCTGGAGCCGGCGCCGGATGTCCTCGGCCGGGTCGGCATCCGGGTCACCACCCTGGGCGCCGACGGCGCCCGGATCGAGCGGGCCGGCGCGGACCCGCGTCTAGGTCGCCGCGGTTCCGGACGCCCAGACGGTCGAGCCGACCGGCGCCGGCGACGCGTTCCGCTCCGGCTTCCTGGCCGCCGCGGCCTGGGGCCTGTCCCTCGAGCGCGCCGCCCAGCTCGGCAACCTGATGGCGGTGCACGCGCTGGAGACCGTCGGCCCGCAGGAGTACGAGCTGAAGCCCGGCCCGCTCGCCGACCGGTTCGCCACCGCCTACGGCGCCGCGGCCGCCGCCGAGGTCGCGGGGCACTGCCTGGCTGAGTTCCCGGAAATCTTAAATTCAAATTCATTTCGAAAGCCGAACGGGCCGTGGTTTGCGTCTCCGACCGTTGCGACGTCCGGTTGCAGGCGTGAAATACGACCGTGCCGCTTGCCGGACAACCGCGGGTGCCGCCCTGTAGTGTGACGGATTGAAAATCCGCTCATCGGAGGGGACATCATGAAACGTGCACGCCTTGGCGCCCGCTGATCTGCATGCTCGCCGCCTGCGCTCTCGGCCTGGGTCTCGCAGGATCGGCAAGTGCCGCCCCCACGCGCCCGGCTGTCCAGGTGCCCTCCGTGCAGATGGTGGTGTTCGACTGCCCGGGGCCACGCGACGCCGCTGGTCCGGCCGAAGACCTTCATCATCAGCTGCGCGGACGACAACATTTACCTCAGTCACCACGACTGGACCAGCTGCGACGCTGGCCATCGCCAGCGCCGTCGGCACGCTGGAGATGAACAGCTGCTCCCCGTCCTGCGTGGCCGGGCACTTCCAGGCCTACCCCGCGCTGCTCATCTTCTGGGGCAGTGGCGTGGTGAAGAACCACCGAGCGAGCAGCCTACAAGGAAATGACGGAGATCCTCACCGGCACCCGCCCGCGCTACTACGACTACCAGACCCACAAGTGGGTCACCTACCCGATCACCCAGACCAGCGCCCTGCTGACCAGCCCCGGCACCTACACCCCCGGTAAGCAGTAGCCTTCCACCGTTTTCTCGCGGGCCTGCGGCGTCGCCGCAGGCCCGCGGCGTGCCGCAACCGGCCGCCGGGTCGCTTCGTCTAATGTGATTGAACGGCGTCACGACGCCACCCGACAGGGAGGCCACAGCGGTGAAGTCAAGTGCTGGCAAGTCGGGTGGGCCGGCTGTCCGCCGCGGTCCCGGCCTGATCTGCGCGGCCGCCGTGGCCGTCCACGCGTCGTCGCCCTTCGACGTGGCGCGGTCCCCCGGCGCCGCCTCCTCACCGGCGCGACGGCGACCCGCGACCAGCGTCACCTCGCCCGCCGCGGCCCCGTCGATGACCCTGCCCCGCCGCCGACCGCGCCCCCGGCCTGCCCCACCAGCGCCCTGAAGGTCAAGCTGGGTCACCTCCGGGTACGCAGGGGGCGTGTACGTGACGATCGGCTTCACCAACACCTCGGGCGCCCGTGCACGCTGTACGGCTACCCGGGCGTGTCGCTGGTCACCCTTCGCCGTACGCGCAGATCGGCCTGGCCGCCAAGCGCGGCACGACCTGCCGGTCAAGCTGGTCACGCTGGCCCCCGGCGCGACCGCGAGCGCCCGCTGCAGATCGTGGACGCGCTGAACTTCCCGCCAGGCACCTGCGACCCGATGAAGGCCGCCTACCTCAGGGTCTACCCGCCGAACCAGACCGCTCCGGTCTAGCTGGCCAACGCCTCGCAGGGGTGCTCCAAGCCGGTCCAGACCCTGTTCGTCACGCGGTGCAGGCTGAGGTCGAGGCCATCCGTGATAACCGCCGAGCGGAACCGCCGAGTAAGCTCGCCGAACGTGAATGGGCAGGCCGAGGCCTCTCGTCGTCGTGCTGCCAGTACACGAAGGACTTGAAGGACTCGATGTAGAAGGCGGGCGAGCCGACGCCGGTCGCGTCGTCGTAGCCCGGGACGGCCGGCAGCGCGGCCGCACCTTCGCCGTCGATGCCGAGCGTCCGCAGATAGGTGACCAGCGGCCCGGTCTTGGTGTACGGGTCGGTGTAGTTGTTGCGGACCTCGGCCAGGTGCACGCCGGGGCCGAACGGGTGATCGGTCACGTCATGGAACGCCGAGGTGCCGTACCGGTGCGTAGATCGCCGGGTTGGCGAAGCCGAGCGGGTGCCCGGCGGCCTGCTGCGCGTCCGCCTCGATTCCGGCGAAGACGGGGCAGGCGACGCTGGTGCCGCCGATCCGGCTGAGCGAGAACGCGTAGGTCTTGCCGTTCGGCTGCAGCGTGGTCTGCCCGACCAGGAAGCCGGTGCTCGGGTCGGCGAGCGCCGACACGTCCGGCTACCACCCGCATCGGCGTGGGGCTGGTCGTGCCGTTAGGGCAGCGTTGGTGGCCAGGCTGTTCGGCACCACGCCCCGCTGGTAAGAGGGCTGGCGCGAAGATGTAGCTCACGCCGCCGCCGCCGGAGCCGTCGTAGAATCCCGCGGCCACTCGCCGGGCGGGGTGGACGTACCACGACTGGCCGTTGGCGGCCGAGCGGGTCGAGGATCGTGCCCCACGAGGTCTCGCACTCGTAGTTGTTCAGCGGGCCGATGGCAAGGCTGGTGCCGCCGACCGAGGTGACCTACGGGCTCGAGGTCGGGAAGTCGACCTGGAGCTGGTCCGAGCACGGGGTCCTCGACCGGGTTCTCGTAGCCGGAGTCGCCGGAGGAGAAGAAGAAGCCGATGCCCTCGGCCGCGCCGGCCTTGAAGATCTGGTCGTAGACGCCGACGATCTGCTGGCCTGGTCGGTGGGCTCGCCCCACGAGTCGCTGACGATGCTGGCCAGGTGGTTGTCGACGATCAGCGCGAGCGCGGCGCCGAGGTCGGTCGTCATCGCAGCTTGCCGCGCCGACGTAGCGTGACGTCCGCGTCTGGCGCCATGCCGTGCACTGCCTCGACGTCGAGCGTCTCCTCGCCGTACCAGCCCGCCGCGTCGCACTCGTCGGGCGAGGTGCTGGGTGAAGTCGCTGGCCGGGTCCTGGTTGTACTGACCGGGCGCGAACTGCGGGGCGGCGCGACCTAGTAGTTGTAGCCAGGTGGCGGCAGCGTGTCGCCCGGCGTCGCCATGTGCTTGGCCGTGTCCAGGCCGCTGACGGTCAGCACGTCGCTTGGCACGGCAGTCGGCGCGGTGGCCGACTCCTCGGGCGCGCGAGCGGTCTGGCCGCCGGGAGCCTTGTACATCCCGAACGTCACGCCGAACGCCTGCTCCACCTGCTGCGCCGATCCGGTGACCTCGACGTAACCGCCCGACCGGTTCGTTGGTATCGGTGTCGGTCAGGTAAACCCGGGCGGTGACGCTCCCGTTGGTGACCGCCTGGCTGGACATCAGCGTGGACGAGGTTACCCAGGTGGGCTGAGGGGTACATTCCGGCCATAATCGCCCTGGTTTGCAAGCCGACTTGGCGGTATATGTCTTTATTTGATCTGAAATAGAGCTTTATCCCTGTGCGGAATCCCTGTTGGTTCGCGGCGTGTTTTGAGCTTCCCGGCCCCCGCGCCCCTGGATGCGCCGGTGCCGTCCGGCGGCGGTAGCGTGGCTGGCATGGGAACCGCGCTCGCGTCGCGGGTCCGGGTACCACGGACCCCCCGCGCTGACCGCTGACCCGGGCCCTGACGGAGTGGACGCTCGACCCGTGGATGCTGGCCCTCATCGTGGTCCTCGGCGGCGGCTACCTTCTCGGCGTCCGCACGGTCCGCCGCCGGGCGGGGGACTGGTCGGTGGCGCGGCCGATCTGGTTCTTCGGCCTCGGCCTCGGGTTCCTGGTCATCGCCACCATGTCCTGGGTCGGCGTCTACCAGCCCGTCCTGTTCTACGCCCGGGCCATCCAGACGGTGCTGCTGGTCCTGGTCGTCCCGCTGTTCCTGGCCCTGGGCCGCCCGGTCACGCTGGCCATCGCGGTGTTCCCGCGCGCGGGCGCCGCGCCTCGAGGCGGTCATCCGCTCCCGCCTCGCCCGGATCCTCACCTTCCCCGCGATCACCACGTTCGCGCTGGTCGCCGTGCCGTTCGTGATGTACTTCACGTCCTGGTACACGGCGGTCTTCCACAGCGCCACGGTGCGCGAGCTGACCTTCCTGGTCCTGATGGTGCCCGGCTTCGTGTTCTTCTGGACGCTGCTGCGGGTCGACCCGGTGCCCAAGGAGTACCCGTACGGCGTCGCGATGTGGATCACCGGCGCCGAGGTGATCGGCGACGCGTTCTTCGGCATCGCGGTCATCGCCGACCAGAACCTGCTCGGCGCCGCCTACTACCACGCGCTGGCCTGGCCGTTGGGCCCGACCCTGCCCACCGACCAGGTGCTCGGCGGGGGCGTGCTGTGGATCCTCGGCGACCTGGTCGGCCTGCCGTTCCTCGCCGCTCAGCTGATCCAGATGATGCGCGAGGACGAGTCCGACGCGGCCCGCATCGACGCCGAGCTGGACGCCAGGGACGCCACAGCGCCAGGCGAGCCGCCGGCCCGCCCCGAGGCCCGGCCTGACCCCCGGGCCAGGCACCGCCGGCGCCGGCGAGCCGCAGACGCCACCAGACCCTGGTGGGAAGACGACCCCCGCTTCACCGACCGCTTCAAGCCCACCTGAGCGTCAGCAGCCGGTGCGGCGGATGAACAGGGCCCAGGCCGCGGGGGAGGTCCTGGGCCCGCACGAACTCGTGGGACTTCATCACGCACCAGGACGGCACGTCGGTGTAGGCCGCGGGGTCGTCGGCCAGGACCGCGACGATCGCGCCCAGCGGGACGTCCCTGATCTGCTCGGCGAGCATGATGATGGGGATCGGGCACTTCCGGCCGAGCGCGTCGATGGTCAGCACGGGAGCCGGGCCGGGCGGTGGAACCACGGCCCGTTCGGCCTCGGAAAGGGACGGGACTGGCGCGGCGCCCGGCTGGTCCGTGCGGCGGCCGCTGCCGCGGCCGAGCGGCGGGCCTCGGCGCCCGATCATGCGGACCCAGTCCCGGCACGCCGCGCACCCTCACGCCTCCATCATGCCCGCCGCCGGCCCCGGTACGCGCGCCGGCGCGCAAAGATGACGCAAACATGTGGGGGTCCTCGAAGCCCGCGGGCGGCGCGCGATACTGTTTGCACGACACGCTGTAGCAGAACCGAGGAAGGCCCTCGCCTTGACTACCGATCACGCCGGACAGGGTCCGCCAGGACCGCGTCCCCGGTCCCCGCCGGGTGCGCGCGCGCGCGCGCGCGGGCATGACGGTCGCGCTTGTGCTCTGGTCCTCGGCCTGACCGGCTGCACGAACAACACGTTCACCCGGCTCGGCTTCCCCAACCCGATCACCGAGCAGGGCAAGACCGTCGCTCACGCTCTGGCAGGGTTCCTGGATCGCCGGGCCTGGCCGTCGGCGCCCTGGTCTGGGGCCTGATCCTGTGGGCGGTGATCTTCCACCGCAAGCGCGGCGACAAGCTCCCGCCGCAGGCGCGGTACAACATGCCGATCGAGATCATGTACACGGCGGTGCCGTTCGTGCTGATCGCGGTGCTGTTCTACTTCACCGCCAAGGACGAGAACTACATCGACAACCTCCCGGCCAACCCGCAGGTGACGGTGAACGTGCTCGGCTTCCAGTGGAGCTGGCAGTTCAACTACCCGCAGTACGACGTGACCAACGCGGGAACATGTGGGGCGAGGGCCCGCTGCCGGTGCTGGAGATCCCGACGGGCGAGACGGTCGAGTTCAACCTGACCTCGCCGACGTGGTCCACGCGTTCTGGGTGCCGGAGTTCCTGTTCAAGCGGGACGTCATCCCCGGTCACCCGAACCACTTCCAGGTCACCGCGACGCAGACGGGGACCTTCATCGGGCACTGCAGCGAGTTGTGCGGCCTTTACCACAGCCGGATGCTGTTTACCCTGAAGGTCGTGACCCCGCAGCAGTTCCAGGCGTACATGGCCGCCGAGCAGGCGGCGCAGAGTACATCCGGGAGCACGCAGTGAGCACGATCGAGCAGCCGGTCCGCCGCGCACGCCAGCGCAGGACCGAGCGCAAGGGCGGTCCTCGCGGGCTGGCTGTCCTCGACCGACCACAAGATCATCGGGCACCTGTACCTGATCACCTCGTTCTTCTTCTTCCTGTGCGCCGGGGTCATGGCGCTGCTGATGCGGATCCAGCTGCTGGGCCCCGACCAGCACTTCGTGTCCGACCAGCAGTACAACGAGCTGTTCACCATGCACGGCACGCTCATGCTGCTGCTGTTCGCCACCCCGCTGTTCGTCGGGTTCGCGAACGAGCTGGTGCCGCTGCAGATCGGCTCGCCCGACGTGGCGTTCCCGCGGCTGAACCTGCTGAGCTACTACCTGTTCACCTTCGGCGGGCTGATCCTGCTGGCCAGCTTCCTCACCCCGGGCGGCTCGGCGTCGTTCGGCTGGTACGCCTACTCCCCGCTGACCAGCGCGATCTACTCGCCCGGCGTCGGCGCCGACATGTGGATCATGGGCCTGGTGCTGTCCGGCTTCGGCACCATCCTGGGCGGGGTCAACTTCGTCACCACGATCTTCTGCATGCGCGCGCCCGGCATGACGATGTTCCGGATGCCGATCTTCACCTGGAACGCGCTGCTCACCTCGATGCTGGTCCTGATGGCGTTCCCGGTGCTGGCCGCCGCGCTGCTGGTGCTCGAGATCGACCGGCGGCTCGGCGCGCACGTCTTCGACGCCGCCAGCGGCGGGGCGATCTTGTGGCAGAACCTGTTCTGGTTCTTCGGCCATCCCGAGGTCTATATCCTCGCGTTGCCGTTCTTCGGCATCGCGACCGAGATCATCCCGGTGTTCAGCCGCAAGCCGCTGTTCGGCTACAAGACGCTGATCGCCGCGACGATCGCGATCGCCGGCCTGTCGATGACCGTGTGGGCGCACCACATGTTCACCACCGGCGCGGTGCTGCTGCCGTTCTTCTCGTTCATGACGTTCCTGATCGCGGTGCCGACCGGGGTGAAGTTCTTCAACTGGGTGGGCACCATGTGGAAGGGGCAGCTCACCTTCGAGCCGCCGATGCTGTTCACGATCGGGTTCCTGGTCGTGTTCCTGTTCGGCGGCATCACCGGCATCATCCTGGCCTCCCCGCCGATGGACTTCGCGGTGTCCGACTCCTACTTCGTGGTCGCGCACTTCCACTACGTGCTGGCGGGCACGGTGCTGTTCGAGATGTTCGCCGGGTTCTACTTCTGGTGGCCGAAGATGACCGGCAAGATGCTGAACAGCAGGATCGGCAAGGTCCAGTTCTGGTTCATGTTCATCGGCTTCAACATGACGTTCCTGGTCCAGCACTGGATGGGCGTCG
>CAVZNB010000014.1:0-347230 GCA_963776535.1 uncultured Acidobacteriaceae bacterium
CATCTTTTCCAAATCGCCATAGACGCACTCCCGCTTTTGACGCGACTCGAAGGTCACATTCGAGGTAGACTCATTCCGACAGAATTTATGAGACAAACCAGATTCATCGCAATGACATCTATCTCGGTTGGCGCTGCCGTGCTGCTCGCGGCCGGTATCGCTAGCTTGCGAGCGCAGGGACCGGACGGCGGCCGAACTGCTCAGGCTCTATTTGCTGCTCTCGATACTGACAAGGATGGAACGCTGACACGGCTCGAGCTGGAGTCTGGCTTCAATTCCTGGTTTACAGCCTGGGACAAGACTCATAGCGGGACCCTGACCCAGCCTCAGATAGTGGCCGGAATCAGTACATTGTTGCCTGCACCGCCCGCGGTCAAGCCTGGGCAGGCCAACACTTTCAACCCGGCCGGTAATTCGACGCCTATCCCCGTACCGCAAGCTGCTGTGGACGCCATGATGGCAGCCTTACCCACTACGCCGGGCAGCGAAGCCGATGCACGAGCGCAGGCTGCTGGTGCTGGCGCATACGGGCGCAGGAGGGTTCGTTCACGCCTCCATTCCGCTGGCTGCGAAGGCCGTGGAAGCACTGGGAAACCAGGGCGGTTTATGGACCACGACCGTCAGTTACGACGCGGCGGATATCAACACCAATAACCTCAAGAAATACGACGCCATTTTTCTGGACAGTACGACTGCGTGCTTTCTTGACGATCCGGATCCCGCCGTGACGGCCGCGCGGCGAGCGGCGTTCTTGAATTTCGTGCGGGGCGGAAAAGGGATTGCCGCAATACACGCGGCGACAGATTCGTATCACACCGATTGCTTGGCAAGTGAGGCCGCTGCAAAGAACGGCGGTCCTGGCCTGAATATTGGGGCGTTGGTTTTAGCTGCCCGGCTGGTGACCGCAGCCGACAAAAACAGTGACGAAACCGTCAGCCGGCAGGAGTGGGCCGCCCTTGCCGACGACTGGTTCCAAAAGCTGGATACAGACAAAACGGAGAAGGTCACCCGCGCCGATTTTGTGGCGCATTTCAATTCGTTGTTACCCCCGCTGGAGATGCGTCGTCTAGGCCTGGAATCGACGCCTGTGCTGCAATGGCCGGAGTTCAACACACTGATTGGCGGTTACTTTAAATTTCACTGGCCCGATCCGCAGCTGATTTATGTCAAGATCGATGATCCGAATAGCCCTTTGACGGTTATGTTCCATGGCAAAGAGTTCGAAATCCATGACGAGACATATACATTCGAGCAGGACTCGTTTTCGCGCAGGAACGTGCATGTATTGACGAGCATCGACTACGACAAGATGAGCGCTGAGGATAAGGCGAAGGAAGCGCGTCCGCGAACCGATGCCGATTATGCATTGAGCTATATTCGCCGCGAGGGCAAGGGGCGGGTTTTCTACGAAGGGCACGGCCACAGCGATCGTGTATATGCCATGACGCCGATGCTGGAACACCTTCGAGCCGGGATTCAATACGCGCTGGGCGACCTGCAAGCGGACGACAGCCCCTCAGTACAATAAGCTGTCCGCTGAAGCAAACCAGGGAAACTGGACTGCACCCTCCGCTGAGAGATGCCGAGATCTGTTCATTGCGGAAACTTCGGCAGGCTACGTTGAGGTGCCCTCTGTGCAGGCCGATGCACCGATTCCGCGCGACCAGGGAACGAGTTGAGCCCCGTTAACCGCACCGCTTGCCAGTCAGATTCAACGAGAAAATTATGGCGAGCACCAGACTTTTCCGGTTAGCCGGTTTTTCGGCCGCGATTCATCGTTAGCAAAGAACTGCGGGCGCAGTATGTTTGGCGTCTATGAAAAGAGCCTGCATTCTTATGCTGCTCCGCGCGAGCGTTTCCTTCGTCTCCGCAGAGGCGCAGCAAGATGACGTTGCCAGGAAGTTGGTAGGAGCGTGGCGATCAGTTTCGGTGAAGGGAACCGATGCCACTTTTCACTTTGCTTACGATCACCCGACGGGCGTCATCATCTATGACCGGTCCGGCTGGATGCCCGTTCAAATCGACATCAAGGGCGCATGCAAGCCATTCTACTGGCTGGGAGATTTCTACGAAGGGCTCAGTCTTCGCCAATCGCAACTCTGTCTTCTGAATCATCTGCAACCACAAAGAATCCGGATCGGAATTGAATACTGCGGCGGTGTCTGCCGGAAAAACGAACCACGCGCCCAATTGCACCTCAGTCCGCAATTGATCTTCCGTCCATCCGGCATATCCCAGGTAAACGTGAAAAACGTTAGGGTCAGGCCGGGCCGAAATTGTTTTTTCGAAGAGGCCTTTGTCGGAGATCAAATAAACACGACCGAAGAGGTTCTCAGCTTTCTCAATCTTGGCCGAGGACTGAAAAAGTGCAAATGCAGCCGAAGGTTCCAAAGGACCCCCGATATAGACCGGGTCGGAGCGGTCTTTCGCGGCCTTGAGATCAAGAACTTGAGAAAGCGGCACATTGGTGCGCCGGTTAAGAAATAGTCCGACTACGCCATTTTCATCGTAGTGAATGAGCAGGATCACCGATCCAGCGAAATTCGGGTCACGGAGGCTGCGGCTCGCGACGAGCAACTTCCCAATACCTAAATCTTTGGGGTTCTTGAATTGAAGGGGAAGAAATGACGCCGGCAGCAATTGGCCTTTCCTGCGGAATGCCTTGAGCCATCGACTTGGCTTGTTTGCCGGCCGGCTGCCGTGCCAAGGCAATGCCGCAGCGGCGGGCGCAGCAGCGCGCAACAACGTATTCGGCTTGGGAACCTCAAATTCCGCCTTGTCAGCGTTAACCCTTCCGGGCTCTGCCAAGGCAACGATCGCGAACAGCATTGCGAACAGCAACCCTTTGCGCAGCGACATGATCGGTATCCTTCCCAGAGGAGATTATCCGACTTTTTCTCGAAGTCCGGCCCGAGATTTCTGTGCTCTCCCGATTTCCGATCGCTCCGCACCTCGAACCTTCTGGCATGTCAGGACCTCAACGCAGGGCCGCCATAGCCCTTTTCGAGCGCGTCGACAGCAATTCGCGGAAGCTTTCAATACTGTAGATCGTCATCATAGTACCGGACCGCAAGCTGCTCAGGATTAAGGCGCGTGGCGCCGCAGACTTCACCGATTGAGGATAAAACCCAGATTGCGGGAGTGTTGTCGGCCAGCCGGAAGTGATGTCGCCGTTAATTTCGTGACGACCAATACCTTACCAGTCATTGACGGTTAGGCGGTAATCCGCCCAGAACTACGCTCAAGGGACGGAAAACGTTCGAGAATCCGACTCAAGGTTAGTAATCCGCGTGTTCGATGAGAGCGGGAGAACCTCGCGGCATACTCCACAAGCATCTTTTTGCGGAAGAAATTGCAATCCAGGCAGAAATGCTGCGGGTGACTGCTCCGAATGACAATTCATGCGGCGGCTGGGTGGGCGGCGGGATTGACCGGCTGGGCTGCCGGCGCGGGGCCGATGAAATAAATCCGCGAGTGGCGAAGAGAACTCTTGCGATCTGGCGTTAAGCCATGCAGGACAGGTATATTTCAAGCCGGCCGGCATTCCCGTCATCGCACGGCGGCAAGTGTTGACTGCACCATACCCGGGCCTTGAATTGCCTCTCCCTTCCCTGCAACTGAGAGCATCTGGGCTTCAGAGCAGGCTGCCCCCACGCACTGCAAACCTCGCACTTGGAGAAAGCACATGACTCAGATTCGAAGCACCTGGACGTTACCCACTCCTCCTCCCTTGACCGGCCTGTTGACGGCGGCCGAATGGTCGGGAGCTGCAAAAATGGCGATCCCAAGCGGGACGCTGCTGGCACAGAACGATGCCACCCACCTGTACATCGGTCTCGACATCACGTCGGAGACCGGCACAGCCAACCCCAACGACTATTTCTACTTTTATGTGGATGTGAACGACAACGGGGTCATCGATCCAAACCGCGACTTGCTGTTTTCAACCATTTCAGGGAATCAGAACCGGCTGTACAAGTTCTACCTGCTTGGTCCAAACTCCAACACCGGTGTGAACCCGTCGCAGGTCATCCCGTCGCTGTTGCAGAGCGGCTTTGGAGCGTCACTGAACTCGGCCACGCCGCACCGGCAGTGGCAAATCTCGTTTGCGCTGTCGGATCTCAACATTGCCCCCATCGACCCGGCCGGCCCTTCTCCCGTTGTCGATTACGGAGTGGTGACCGGCACCGTGGGAGGGACGTCGAGCGATTCGCCCCCGAACGCGGGCGGAAACTTCTCCGACCTCAACTCGATTGTGCTGGCCTGTGCGCCGAATGCCGCGCCTGCCCCCGGGGTTGGCCCGATCATTGCGGCAATCGGCCTGATTGGCACCGGCGACATCGCGTCAGACGGCTACGCCACCATCGCCGCGCCCTACTACCTGAACCCCGACGAAGCGGCCTTCTGCGGTACGCTGAACTTCATCGGCAACGTGGCCAGCTTGAACGCCTTGTGGGATGGGGGATTGCCGGCTGCGGCGAAGAAATACCAGGTCATGCACCGCTATGGAGCCACCCTGGCCGCCGCGAATGCAGCTGCCTTCAGCCCCATTCTTCAGGCCTGGTCGAACTATGAGATTGTGGGCCCGCTCGACGTGTGGCAATCTTTCGGTCCGGACGCGAGCGGCTTCTATACGTTTGTCAATCCGGGCACGCCGTACACCATCCAGAACCTGCTGTTCCAGTGGACCACCTCCTCGGAGCCGGACGGCGTACATCAGTTCCAGATCAACTTCTTCAACTCCTCCAACGTCGCGGTTGCGCTGCCGCCGGGGGTGACCTCGCCGATCTTGACTCTGGCGCTGGACAACCAGCCGCCGACTGTGGACCTGATCAACATTCTGCATGGCGGCACTGTGGTGCCGGCGTGCGCCATCGTCAACCTGACTTCGGCCACCGATGGCGTACAAATTCAGTTTGAAGCCTACGATCCGGAAGGTGACCTTCTGAGCATGGCGCTGACGGCGCAGTGGGGTCACGGGAATACCCCTCCTTCTCCACCCTCTCCACCCTATCCGTCAGGCATCTACAGCGACAACTACAGCGCTCACGCCAGCCCAACGCACATCTGGCAAGGTGTAACAAGCCTGACCGAGCCGGCATCCCCAGCCGTCTGGGTTCCTCCCGTCACCTGCGCGTATCTGTTCCAGATCGAGGCCACAACCCGCTCCACGAACGGATACAGTTATCCAATCATCTACGCCACCGACTTCCAGACGGTGACGTTGATCAAGCCCGGCTCTCCCGTGGTTACGCTCGTCAAGGAGAAGGCCCTGGCGGCGCCGGTTGGACTCAAGCTGCCGTCGTAGAGCGGGCGATGTTGTCCGGGTTGAATGGTAGGCGGCTGCCTGGATAACAAACGCGCGGCAAGCCGGCAATTCCACCCCCAGCCGTGTCCGGATTCAACCGGACGCGGCTGGGGGTGGCGCCTTTATGGGGCGTCTTCAGAAAGTGTGCGGTCCCTTGAGTTGTCCACGAGGTCGCGGCTTATTCTACCCCAGTGGCAACGGCCAGTCGGCGGGGGTCCGGCCTTGGGGAGTTGCCGCTGACGGCGGGGTTGCTGACGTTGAAGAGGATGGGGAGTTGACGGTGGAGATTGTGCCACTGAGGCCGGCTTAGCAAGGGTTACTTCCGAATTGGCGGTCACTCGGGAGGGCACTGACATACATGACTCAGCGGGAGAACGGAAAGGCACCAAAACGTCTCTCTAGGTCTAGTATGCGGTACTAATGTAAGCCTCATTTGATGGGCAAGTCCAAAGGAAGGTGTATCTAAAAACTGCGCCTTTTTATGGTAGACTTGCCGCAAAGGGGCGTTTAAATGGCGACTACAGTAGCGGCAAGAGTACCAAAGGTCCGCGCGCGTAAACTCTCCCCATTGGAGATAAAAAAGGCTCAAAAGGAAGTAGTAGAGGACACTCTGGCACTATTTCGGGAAAAATTCGCCACAATGACAAGCGAACAGCAAGCAGCGCTGACGACCCGCATTGTGGCGAGGAAAGTTCGCTAATCTAAATTACATGCGCGACGGAAGGCATCCATTCGTTGTTTGTATGACTTCCCTGCGCGGTCTAAGCCTAAATCAAAAATAAGAATGTCGGAATAAACATCAGGGTCTAGCCGTGTTAGCGATTGTTCAATTTTGCGCTTGATTTCTTCGAGGTTAGATTCCGTTTGAACGTCCGGCTCTGTCGAATAGACTTCTTTCTCTTTGACAGGGTGGACCATGCTCTTGGAGCGTACTCTAGTCATATTTCGCCTCTTTATATTCCTTAACTAATACCGCCTATCTTTGATCTCAATGTTTGCTATTTATCTATTTGCTCGGTTTGGTCTTTTCTTTTTGTGCTATCTTTCGCCGTCTTTTTCGCTTCAAGTCTGCGCCGCAACTCTTCTGGCGAAACTTTGATGACTCGTTTCATTAGGTCGTCAAACCGCCGCTGTTCGTCGCTCATGTAAAAATGATACTCCCAGATTGGAAATAAGAATAATCTGCGCCTTTTAGCCTTTTGGCTTTTGGGTCCGTACCGCCGCCATGTGGCGCTGATGGGCTAAACGGCTTTCCTCTAGGTACTCATGCGGGCCATACGTCAAGGCGCGAGGATCGTGGATTGATTGCCAATTAACCCAGATGGTCATCCCGACGATCCAGACGACTACGACCCAGACCAGCATAGGTACATTGCCCGTTACGGCTGTAGCAGTAGCGATAGAGGCAAGCGAAATAATCGAGAATGCGTTAAATATCATAGGACTCTTTATAGCGCTGAGGATTTTACCGCTTTGCTCTTGAGTTGGCATGATGGATGCCGATTATAGTTCGGCATCGATCAGGTTGCATTGGGTAAAATCCTTTCAGTTGGATTCGGAGGTACTTTTTGACTCACATTGGACGGGATGTTGTGTGTTGCCCTGCGTGTCATGTGCCCATTGTTCTCCCGCATCAAAGCCCATTAGGAATATTTCAGAGCTTTGGAGGCCAACCCACGGATAAATGGCCAGCAGATTTTCTATGCCCCGCTTGCGGGCGAGAGTTCGTTTGTTCCGAACCCACGGGCGAAGGTGAGGTTCAAACGATGGACCGAGACTCCTTGATGCCCGACCTTTTGCAAGTTGTGTACGTAAACTACCCAGAAAACACCGAGATTCGGAAAACGATATACACAACTTGGCCCAGAGGTTTTGACCCAATAGGCGATATGCCGCGTCTAAGAGTGCTTCTTTCGGGAAAGACAGTCTTGAGAGTTTACCCGTTTCCTTACCTTTAGACTGCTCAGTGAAGTATGTCATTGCCCTCGGGAGTAAAGGGCTACATAGTCATTTGTCCGACCTGCGACGGAGACGATCAAGGTATACGCTGTCGCACCTGGCTATGATCTGAGCCCGGAAGGGATGGCAAGCTGCAAGGTCATCCCGCAGTTTGCGGTGCGAAAATTTGCGCAAAGTCAAGCACCCCCGTCCAGGCACAACCAAGCTAGACGAGGAATCTACGCCGAGGCTCCCGGAGTCTTGTAACCGGTGGCTGCCGGCTTCTTTACTGGATGTGCTTTGCGACCTTGCTGTTGAGCAGTGAAGCAAAGGACGCGCCTGCCGGCGTAGCTGTAACGCCGCCATCACGCACGACTTCAGTCGCGCTGACCGCTTTCCCATAGAGGCGCTGGTTGGCGTCAGAGTCGGGAGACAGGCTGGCTCCGTTCAGAGACACGCCGGCGAAAAGGCCCGATGTCCTGGAGTAGGTCAAAATGTCGGCCCCGCCGACAGCATTCCCCGCGGAAGCACCGGGTCCAGCGGTCTGCGGTCACCTCGTTGCCAATCTTGACGCTGCCATTCAGCACCTTGTCCACAGCGCCGGGACTCAGAATCACCAGGACGTAGTCGGTGGCTGTGCCGCCGACCTGGAATCCGGCGCTGGCGCCTCCGATGCTGTACATGGCTGGCGGGGCCCAATTGGCGCTGAAGTTCGGGCCCCTACGGCAAGTCATGGGACCACGGCCGCCGCTTCCTCCAATGCCAACCGCGAATTTCTTCACGCCGGGCAGAACTATGATGCAATCGGCCTTCGCGAGTACGCTGGCTGGGAGGCCGTTGCTGGCAACCATCGCCTGTAACACCATGGAGGCGTTCCTGATGGTCTCTTCGTCCTTGGTCCCGCTGGCACCCAACATGGGCAGGGTCGAGCTAACCAGGAGCGCGGATGTCAGCAAACTAAGCACAGCTCTCTTCTGACATGCCATAGTGACGGCACCCCTTTCGTGCACGAAGAATATCAGATTGTCACCGATTCTGACTCCTCGCGACTATCTTGTCTAGATGCTCGCCTAATCCGCGTTGTCCACAGGTGCTCGCCTAATCCCACGGCGCCAGCCTTATCGCGAGAGTCCTGGCGAGGTCATCTGCCGAAGACCATAAACCGAACGGCGGACATGCACGTGCTGGAGATATCGGACGGTGCCGTACTACCTGAGAACCAGTTCCCGGATGGTCGGCTCTTCGGACATTACCGCGCTCTGACCCGCAACTGGGCAACCTCTTACCCCCGCATGCGCGGATTCACCCACCGGTAGACCACATCCGTGAGCAGATTCACCAGCACATAGGTCAGCCCAATGGATAGCAGGCAGCCCTGCACCAGGGCGTAGTCGCGGTTGGAGATGGCGGTGACGGTGAGGCGGCCGAGGCCGGGCCAGCTGAAGATAGTCTCGGTGACGATGGCTCCGGCGAGAAGCGCGCCGAACTGCAGGCCGACGACGGTGACGATGGGGACGAGGGCGTTGGGCAGGGCGTGGCGGCAGACGACGCGGGTCTCGGTGAGCCCCTTGGCGCGGGCGGTGCGGATGTAGTCCTGGCCGAGTTCTTCCAGCATGGCGGTGCGGATCATGCGGGTGAGGATGGCGGCCAGCGAAGCGCCCATGGCGATGGAGGGGAGCACCAGGTAATGCCAGTCGATGGAGCGGCCGCCGCCGGCGTTGGCGCCGGAGACGGGCAGCCAGCCAAGTTCGATGGAAAAGACCAGGATGAGCACCGGGCCGAGCGCGAGGCCGGGAACGCTGAGGCCGAAGAGGGAGACGACGGAGAGCAACTGGTCAAGCCAGCGTCCGCGGCGGACGGCGGCGAGGATTCCGGCGGGCAGGGCGAGGACCAGGCCGAACGAGAGCGCGGTGAGGGTGAGGGCCAGCGTGTAAGGATAGCGCGCGGCGATGAGCGTGGAGACGGTGGAGTGGAGGCGGATGGAGCTGCCGAGGTCGCCGTGGAGGACGCCGTTCCAGTAGTGGAAATACTGCGTGTGCAAGGGCAGATCGAGGCCGTACTGATGGCGGAGGGCGCCGATGTCGGCCGGGGTTGCGCCGTCGCCCAGCATCTGCAGGATGGGGTCGCCGGGGACGAGGTGAATGAGCAGGAAGACCAGCGAAACCACCAGCCAGACGACGGGGAGGGTGAGCGCGAGGCGGGTGAGGATCTGCTTCATGGGCTGGGTACTACGATAAATCAGGGGTCAGGGATCAGGGATCAGTTGTCAGTTGCGCGAGAGTAGGACTTAGTGGCTGAGGGGCTTGGGGGCGCGGGGGTGGCGTGGGCAGACCACGGGCGGTGAGGGTGGAGGACGGCGGTTCCTGGCGATGATCCGGTTGGGCTACTGCTTGGCGAAGTCGAAGGTGCAGGGGCGGCCGACAATGCCCAGGCCCTTGTCGCGAACGCCGGTGCCTGTGGTGTCTTTGAACTCGGCTTTGATGTTGTAGCTGTAGTCCGCGCCCTGGGTGGTGAAGATGCCGGTGGCGTATTTGCGCGAGTTGACGAGGCCGTTGGCGGAGAGCTTGGCCGAGCCATCGTCGTTGATTTTGCCCTCGATCAAGAGATAGCCGGGCTGGCCGGCGGTGCCGTGCTCGCCGTGAAAGTTGCCGCTGGCAATGGTGCTGGGAAACTCCCAGGTGTAGCCTTCGGTGTTGCCCTTCGCGGGGCAGCTCATTTTGGTGAGCCACTTGCCGTCAAACTTTTCACTTTTGTCCCCGGCACGCAGCGCCGCGGGCAGAAACAGCAATGCAAGAACAAGAAAAAGCCGAACCGTCCTGCGCATGACATTCCTCCATCGGGCAGACACTTTAGCACTGGGAGGAAGGTGTGGTCAGTGACAACCGGGAGAAATACTGCCGGTACTGGTTGGATACCGGGGAGGGTGCTCTGGCCTCTCAGCGATAGAACTCCGGGATGAAGTTCTGCTCGTGCATGGGCGGGCGAACGTATTTCGACTTTTCCAGCGGCGGCAGCGTGAGCGTCTCGGGCGTGAGGTCCTGATAGGGGATCTGCAAGAGGAGATGGCGAATGACGTTGAGGCGCGCGGTCTTTTTATTCTCAGCGTTGACCACATACCACGGGCACTGCCGGGTGTCGCAGATGGCAAACATCTCGTCTTTGGCGCGGGAGTAGTCGGCCCAGTGCTTGCGCGATTCGAGGTCCATGGGGCTGAGCTTCCAGCGCTTGGTGGGCTTGTTCATCCGGTCCTGAAAGCGGCGCTCCTGCTCGGCGTCGCTGACGCTGAACCAGTACTTGATGAGGATGATGCCGGAGCGCACCAGCATGCGCTCGAACTCCGGGCAACTGTGCATGAACTCCTGGTACTCGAGCTCGGTGCAGAAGCCCATGACGCGCTCGACACCGGCGCGGTTGTACCAGCTGCGGTCGAACAGAACCATCTCTCCCGCCGCGGGCAGGTGCGGCACGTAGCGCTGAAAGTACCACTGGGATTTTTCGCGTTCAGTGGGCGTGCCCAGGGCGACCACGCGGCAGATGCGGGGATTGAGCGACTCAGTAATGCGCTTGATGGCGCCGCCCTTGCCGGCTGCGTCACGGCCTTCAAACAGGACCACCACGCGCAGGCGCTGGGCACGAATCCACTCCTGCATTTTGACCAGTTCAATTTGCAGTCGGGAGAGTTCCTTCTCGTAGGAACAGTCTTTTCCGAGTTGCAGCGCGCCGTTGTGCGACGGCGATGGAACAACCTCTTCGTTGGCTTTGCCTGGATTCGGTTCCTGCGGTTTTTCTATTCCCGCCTTGCCGTGGTGCTTGCTCTTGCCTTTGCCGCTCATATTCTTTCTCCCCTACGCCTGTGTAACGCTGCGCGGGCGCAGAGCGGGGAGACTCAGGCGCACGCCTCGCGCAGTCAGGCAATGATTATATCGACCGGACGCAATGGAGGGGGAGGCAAATCCGGGGAGAATTTTTGGGAAGTACCAAGATTGGGGACCAATCGATTCGCGCCGGAGCAATGCGGGATCTTGAAAGATGCTCAAGAAAGGTCAAGAGCGGATTTCTATCCGGCAACAGCTGGCGCATCTTCCACCGGTTCCACGCGGATGCTGGCGATGCGGCGGGCGTTCATGTCGGCGACAGTGAGGCGGCGGCCGTCGTAGACGATGCTCTCGCCCTCGCTTGGGGATGTGGCCGAGACGCATGAGCAGGAAGCCGGCGAGGGTTTCGACGCCGCCTTCGCGTGGCAGGCTCCACTGCATCTGGGTTTCCAGGTCGCGCAGGTTGACGCTGCCGTCCATGAGGAGCGCGCCGGAGGCAGTGGTGAGGACGGGGCGCTCGGGCGAGTCGAACTCGTCTTCCAACTCGCCGGTGAGCTGCTCAATGGCGTCTTCGGCGGTGACCAGGCCGACGGTGGAACCGTACTCATCGACGACGATGGCCATGTGGCGGCGGCGCTGCTGGAAGTCGCGAAGGAGGTCGAGGACCGACTTGGTCTCCGGAGCGACCAGGACATCGCGCATGACCTGGGCGAGGCGGAGCTCGACGAAAGGCGGAGTGGGGCGGGGTTTGGTGGTTTCGGCGGTCTCAGCGTCAGACGCCGGTGCGCCCGCAGTGGATGTTCGGGGGCGGAAGTACATGAGGCGGGCGAGGTCTTTGGAGTAGACGACGCCGACGATGTGCTCGGGGCCGCGGGCATCGTCGTAGACCGGCACGCGGGAGTGCATGCGGTCAATGACGCGGGCGCTGGCTTCTTCAACCAGCATGCTTGAGGGCAGGGAGAAGATTCGCTGGCGAGGGGTCATGATTTCGCGAACGGTGACATCGTCCAGTTCCAGCGTGCGATGGATGAGCGTCTCCTGGAACTTGGGCAGGAGCCCCATGCGGCGCGCGGCGGTGGCAATGAGCTTGAGCTCCTCGGGCGAGTGGACGGCGGCGCGCTCGGACAACTGGATGTCGAAGCCGCGCAGGAGGACGGCGGCGGAGCTTTTGAGGAAGCGCACGGCGGGACGGGCGATGGCGATGAACAGCAGCATGGCCGGGGCAACGGCGACGGCCAGGGCCTCTGCCCGGCGCAGGGCCAGGGACTTGGGCACCAGCTCGCCCACCACGACGTGGAAGTAAGTGATGACGGCGAAGCCCAAGGCGACCGCAACAAGGTGGGCGTAGAGCAGGGCGTGAGGCTGGGTGATCGGGAGGATGTTGAACCAGCCGAAGACGACGGCGGCGGCCAGGGGTTCGCCGATCCAGCCGAGGGCCAGCGAGCAAAGGGTGACGCCGAGCTGGACGGCGGGGAGAAAGTCGTCGAGATCCTGTTGCAGGCGGCGCACGGCGCGGGCGCCCGGGACTCTGGCAGCCAGCATCTGCTCGATGCGGGTGTCGCGGATGGAGACCAGCGCGAACTCAGCGGCCACAAAAAAGGCGTTGGCCAGGATGAGCATGGCGACAGCGACAAACTGGAGCAGCGGAAGGCCGTGCATCTCGGTGTGAGGATAGCACTCCAGGGTTCAGGGATCAGGGGCTGCGGAACCGGAAGCGTTTCCGGCTCTCCTCCTATTCCTGTTCCCTGCTTTTCCTACATCCTCCACCACTTCTTCGCCTTCGGCGGCGCCTTATGCGGCTGCTGCCCCTGCGCCGACGCAGCCGGAGCGGGCAAGCCGGCCTCCTCCGGCGTAGGCAGCGTATGCGTGTCGTACCACTGCTGGATCACCTGGGTCTGCCAGCGATCCGCGCGCGCAATCCACAACTGCGCACTCTGGTCATAACGGTCCAGGTTGGTCTGCAGCCAGTAGACGCGGTTGTCGCGCAGCCATGCCTGGCGGTAGAGCTCGCGCAGCAGCGTGTAGCCGTCGCGAATGTCCTGCAACCGCCCGTTGGTGGAGCTGATGGTGTGCAACAGGTTGGAGACTTCGCCGCGCCGGGTCTTGTCGCCCGTGGTGGAAATTGCCCGCGCCTGGTCGTAGAGCGCCACGCAGTCGTCCGCGGCCTGGAATTTGAGCCCCACAAAGTCGATGCGCCGCGCGCCCAGTTCCAGCGCATCCAGCGCCTCTGCATTCTCCAGCGTGCCACCCGCGAGCTTGGCCGCCGCCCGCGCGTCGGCGAGCAGCGTAATCGCCCGCTCCGCGTCCATGCGCAGCTCGCCGGCCACCGGCCGCAGCTTCTCCGCCACGCGCTGGCCTTCCGGCGAAAAGGGGTCCACCCAGAAGTAGCTGTCCCTGGCATCGCCCAGGCCGGCCTTCTTCAGCAGCGCATGCGCCGCCATCAGCGCCTGTTGCGCCTGGCTGATCTTGCCGGTCGGGTCGCCATGGAACGCCTGCCCGTACGAGGCCGTGAACGCGTCCTCGGCGCTCTCACCCGGCTGCCAGCCCGCCGCGGCGCCAAACAGCACGCCAAACCAATTCTCGTCGAAGATGCCCTCGCCGTCGTCGTTCCACACCGTGTTCAGCTCGCCCGTCGAGCCCAGCTTCTGCCCGTCGCGCACAAACGCGCGAATGTTGCCCAGGGCCTCGTTGTTGTTGGGGTAGAGCCGGCTCCAGTTATTCACGCCCGGCGCCACCCAGGTCTCCAGCCCGGCCTTCGTAAATGGCAGAATCAGCGGCGTAAAATCCGGCTCCGCATCGTAGCGCCACGGCACCGCGATCATGTCTTTGGGCAGCGTCGCCACCAGGTCCGGCGAATTCACCGCAATATCACCCCAGAACAGCAGTTGCTTGTGGCTGGGCGCGAGCGCCGCGTGAATCTGCGTCAGGAAGTCCATGTACACCGCGCCCAGTCCACGGTTCTTCACGTCGTCGCGCGTCCTGCCCAGCCCCAGTTCAAAAGTCTCGTCGGCGCCCACGTGCGCGTAGGGCCCGGGAAACACCTGCGCCAGCTCGCTGAACCACTCCACAATCTGCGGGATGGTGGCCACGTCGCCTGGAGCCAGCACCGCGCCGTGCGCTGTCTCGCCCAGCCCCGAGTACTCCTCAAACTTGAGCACGTTGTGCAGGTGGCCAAACGCCTCCTGCTCGGGGATCACGGTGATGTGGTACTGCGCAGCGTACATCACCAGTTCCTCGGCCTCGGCCGGCGTCATGGACCCACCGGGAAAAGCCGCCACCGGCGTGCTGGCATAGGCAAACGTGTGCTCAAAGTAGGGCGAGAAGATATTGATCTTGTAAGCCGCCAGGGTGCGAATCTCGCGCTTCAGGAAATCCATGTTCGGCAGCGGCCCGCGCGACCAGTCGTCCGACAATCCCCGGTGCGCCATCGCCGGCCAGTCGCGCAGGGTGGGCGCCAGCAACATCTGGTCCCTGCCGCTGCCGCGAACCAACTGCTTCACCGTCTGTACGCCGTAAAAGATGCCCGCGGAGGTCTCCGCAATCACCGCCAGCCCGCTCTGCCCGTCGGGCGTCAGCACGTAGCCTTCGTCGTGCATGGCCGGGTCGAAGCTCAGGTGATTCTGCTTCAGCAGCGCCTTCGCCGGCACTGAGTCTGCCCGCTCCAGCCGGATGAAAGGCGCGTCCTGCTTTACCTGCCGTTTGCCGAGCGCCTGCTCCGTCAGGTCCTCGGCCGCAAACCCATCCTCCGGGCCGTCGGCGATGACAAAAAATCCCACGCCGCCAATGGGGATGGACGCGACCGCCGCGCACTCCCGCGGCGCGGGAACCAGGCGCAGTTCGGCGCAGCCCGGCACAGCGGGCGTGGAACCCTGGCCAACCGCGGCTATTTCCACACACAAAAGCAGAACAGAAGCAAAGAGAAGATGAAGACGCATGGATCCCTCAGGAACATTTAAGACTGAATGTCAGGCTACCGTATCGGGCCTGCGAAGTGCACCGTCTCACACTCGCGAAGGCGGCTTCAGACCCAGCTCGCGCATGGCAATCTGCAGATCGGCCCACGCTTCCTTCTTTTGCCGTGGATCGCGCAACAGATAGGCCGGGTGATAGGTGACGATCAACTGCATGCCGCGAAACGCATGAACCCTCCCGCGCAGCCCGGCCAGCGGCTGGCGCTGGCCCAGCAGATAGGTGGCCGCCGTTGCGCCCAGCGCCACCAGCACCTGCGGCCGCACCACGTCGATCTGGCGGAACAGAAAAGGCGAGCACGTGTTGCCCTCGTCCGGCTCCGGCGTGCGGTTGCCCGGCGGACGGCACTTGACCACGTTGGCGATATACACTTCCTCGCGCTTCAGGCCCATGGCGGTAATCATGTTGTTGAGCAGCTGGCCGGCCTTGCCCACAAAGGGAATGCCCTGCGCGTCTTCGTCGGCGCCCGGACCTTCGCCCACAAACATCAGCCGCGCGGCGGGATTGCCGTCGCCGAAGACCAGCTTGTTGCGGCCCTTGTGCAGCGCGCAGCGGGTGCAGTCGCCAATCTCTTCGCGAATGAGTTCGAGTGCGGCGGCGCGGTCCGCGGCGGGAACAGCGGCGGCCACTTGCGGTGGGGCGGTGATGGACTTGCGCGGCGGAATGGCGGAATCCTCCTGGGATTGTGTGGGCTGGGGCCTGGTCTCCCAGTTCTCAGAGACGAGGCCCTTCGACGGGCTCACGGCAGGCGCTGGGGCACCCGGGCTCTGCGGCGGGCCGGAGTCATGTTGCGACGCTGCCGCGGCGTCGGCTTCAAACTGCGCCAGCAGCGCGGGATCGACGGGCCGCCGATAAAACTCCGTCAGCCCCAGGTCGCGATAGAAGCGCACCCGGGCGATCAAGGCTTCGCGGGTTGCGGGGTCCAGCGTGAGCGCCAACGTTTTTACTCCACAATCAGTTGCCGGCGGATTGGCGAAGGCGCGTCCGCCTGCTTCAGCACTTCGGCCTGCCTCAGCACTGCATCCTGGCGGGTCTGCTCGTCCATATGCTCATCCATCTCCACCACCAGCGAGCGCGGCCGCCGCAGCGTCACAATCTCATCCAGAATGCGATCGGCCAGCTTGCGCTTGGGCATCTCCGGCAGCTCGATGGAGGTGGTCAGAGTCAGAAAGGTGGCCGCATTGCTGTCCGCCTCAATGCCCACGCCGTCGCCGGTCACGGCGTTCACCACAATGGCGTCGGCGCCCTTGCGCAGCAGCTTGGCGCGGCCATTCTCCATGCGGTTTTCGGTCTCCGCGGCAAAGCCCACAATCAACTGCCCCGGCCGCCGCCGCCGCACCACCTCGGCCAGGATGTCTTCGGTCGGCGCGAGTTCCAGCGTAATGGGCCCGGTGCGCTTCAGCTTCTGGTCGGAGACAATCACCGGCCGGTAGTCGGCCACGGCCGCGGCCTTGATGATGAGCGTCGATTCCTCCATGCGCGCCAGCACGGAGCTTCCGCATCTGCTCCGCCGTGGTCACCTTCACCACTTCGCAGTGCGCCGGTGGATGCAGCGCGGAGGGTCCGCTGATCAAAATCACTTTCGCGCCGCGGCTCTGCGCCGCATCGGCCAGCGCGTAGCCCATCTTGCCGCTCGACCGGTTGCCAATAAAGCGCACCGGATCCAGCGCCTCGCGCGTCCCGCCCGCGGTGACCATAACCACTTCGCCGGCCAGGTCGTGCCGTCGTCCCAGCGCGTTCAGCACCGCGTCTGCAATGGCCTCCGGCTCCGCCATGCGCCCCGCGCCCACCATGCCGCAGGCCAGCGAGCCGGTTCCCGGCTCAATGACGCGCACACCGCGCTGCTGAGGATTTCAAGATTCGCCTGCGTCGCCGGATGATCCCACATGTTCACGTTCATGGCCGGAGCCACCAGCACCGGAGCACGCGTGGCCAGGTACATGGTGGTCAGAAAATCGTCCGCAATGCCGTGCGCGAATTTGGCCAGAATGTTTGCCGTGGCAGGAGCCACCACCAGCGCCTCGGCCCACTGCGCCTCGCCAATGTGTTCAATGCCGTTCTGCTCGGCCGTCGCCTCGGCCGAATCCCACTCATCCCAGAGGCTGGTGATCACCTTGTGCCCGGAGAGCGAGGCAAAGGTCAGCGGCTGAATAAACTTTGTGGCCGCGGCGGTCATCACCACATGGACTTCCAGCGCCTGGCGCTGCAATGCCCGCACCAGCTCCGCCGCCTTGTAAGCGGCAATGCCGCCCGAGACCCCCACCGTGACCCTCATGGCTCGATTGTAGCCGGTTTCGAGTTCAGCATGGGGAGCACGCCTGTGCGTAACCCCGCCCGCAATGCCGGCCGAAACCAGCCGAGAACCGGAGCGGGAGCCAATGCTGCCCCCTTGCATTGCGGCAAAAAAAGCAGCACCGGCTCCCGGTTGATTCGCTTCGAGTTTTACTGCCAGTGGGTGTGGCAATCAGCGCCGTTTACCACCCCCGTCAGCACACCGCCGGCCGAGGTCAGCTTCTGGCTGTAGCAGTTGCCGAACCCGTCGGTGGACACATAGTTCTGAAAGGACTTGGTCGCCGTGTTGCCGGTGAAGTTGCCGCTGGCGTCAAAGTTGAGCGTGTCCTGCGAGACCACCTGGTTGGAAAGGCTGGACCCTAAGCCGCCCGGCCAGCCGCCCTGTTGTCCCTTGTTCACCAGGTCCTGCTGGTTGGAGGTGACCGTCTGGTACGACGACCCGTCGGCGTTCACCGTGTAGTTGTAGTCCAGCGTGAACGGATACGAGTAGTGGACCGGGTGGTGCTGTGTGAAACCGTGGATCGAAGTCTCGGTATCGCCATCCACGGTGGTGGACTGGACAATGTCCTGCATGTCCTGGGTCGGCGTGACGTTGAAGGTCTGCGTCTGCGTAAAGCCAACCTTCCCGCTCACGGTGGTCCGCACCGGGCCCTGCCAGGTGTTGATATGGCCGGCAATGGTGTAGTTGTGCGCCGAGGTGATGGTCACGTTGCCCGTCACCGCGCCGCTGCTGCTGGTCTCAATGGTATTGGTAATGTCCGGCGAGGGCTCGGCCGCCAGCGTGTTGGTGTCCACGCCGCCGGTCACCTTTTTCAGAAATGGATCGGTGTAGACGAGCAGGTTGGCCGATGTCTGGAAGTAGCCGTTGGCGTTATACACCTGGATGCCCACGGTATGGCTCTCGCCATCGGAGAGCAGCGCAGCAAAGGGCGTCAGGTCCACGCGGTAGGGAACAAAGTTCAACGTTTGCACGCCCGGAAGCGGGCTCCACAGGAAAGGATCGATGCCGCCCGTATAGATCCACGGATAGACCGGGGCCACGCCGGCGGGAGTGCCGTCGATGGTGATCTCGGTCTCGCGGAAGCCGGTGCCGCCGCAGCTCTCCAGCTCGCTGGCCAGCGCGGTGGGCACGCAGGTGTACCAGAATTCGTCGCCGATCTGGCTCTGCGCAATCACATCCAGGTACGCCCCAACCACGTTGGTGGGCAGCGTGACAGCCTGCGTGTAGACGCTGGTCGGGGTGTTCAGGATGGCCGGGCCGCTGTTGCCGGGAAGCCCGACCACCACGCTCGGCGTCAGGGGCGCCGGGTGCTGCCACGACGCCGGGTAAAAGACCAGGTGGGCATTGGCGTAGATGATGCCGTTGTAGTTCACGCCGTTATACACACCCACATAGTTGCCCAGCAGAGCGGTTCCTGCCTGCGAAGCGGTAAAGACCGAACTGAGGTCGGTCACGTCGCTCTCCACGTGCCAGTACGGGCTCAGCGTTGCGCCCGGCTCCGCCGTGGTTCCAAAAAAGAGGGTGGCTCCGCCCAGGTAGAACTCGCCGGTGCGGTCGTACTGCGTGCCTGCGGTCACCGTGAAGTCCGCGGTAAAGACAACCTTGGCCCACGGGCCGGGACAGCCGCTGGGCGGGGTGTAGGTGAAGTTCTTGGTGTTGAAGTCCGCAAACTCAAGATTCTCAAACAGGGTCACCGTGCAGGGCTTGGTGTCGGGCACGGGAACCCGGGGCGTTGCGCTGACCGTGTTGTTGGAGCCGATCACCGGCTCTGCCGGGGCGATCACGACCTGGGCGCGGATAGACGCTGCGCCCAGCAGCGAAACAAGAGCGATGGCAAACCACGGAAGTATCCGATTGTGGCGATGCAGAACTGGGATGTTCATGGCAAGTTTTCTCCTGGTGTGAAAGAAGTCAGCGGGTGATTCCGATGTGCGGTTGCAGTGAAACCAACCGCCAGCCGGCGGCTTGCATCTGCGGCAGGAGCCTGCCGCGTTCCCGGGGCAAGGAGCGTTCACTCCCCCGGACGGGAGGGAAACATTCTTTGTGAGTCAGCAGAGAATCCAGGCGGGATCGAATGCAGAATAACCAGAGTATTGCCCAGGATCGTCATCGGGACTCTCCGCCTTTGATGCCAAGAACCTTACACAAAAAATAATCAAATGTCTATAAAATTTGTTCAAAAGCGCAAAATCGATTTCGGGGACGACCAACATGATCGATCTCGCGCCATCGATCAAGTCCGGCGCACAGCCAATGGGCCGCACGCGATCAACTGGATTCTTTCAGGTGGGAGTGCAGGGGCGACGGGGAAGAGGAATCGTTTTCAAAAGTGTTGAGGGCCTGACAATTTGGCGTGCAGGCGGTGTGCCCCGGCCCGCATCGCGGCTGCGCAAACACGCATCCGCGGCGCACGCTTGAACCCGCGCTGCGACAGTCAGCGTGACGCGCACCGCCTGAACCGCGGCCCGATCCAGGGAAACTGGCGTCCGGCCTGGTCTTAGCTGAGCAGAATCGGAATCGCCGGACCCTCCACCAAGGGCTTGTGCACCTCGGTGGCTGTCTTCACATACGCAATCTTGCCTGCCTCGATCTCGTCCTGGGCAATGCGGCACACCTTGTTGGACTGGCTGTGGACCAGGGCGTGGGAACCGCTCTGCAACTGGCGCGCACGGCGCGCGGCCACCAGAACCTTTCGATAGTTCGAGTCGAACTTGGTCTCAATCGTCATGGGTGTCGTTGTCCTCGTCGTTGTTGTCTTCTGTTTCCTCGTCTTCGAGGTTGCCCCCAAAGTCGAGCTGCCGCTGGCCCGGGTTCGGCCCCAGAATTCCAAAGGCTTCCAGCACTGGCTTCAGCCGATCCTGCGAATTGATTTGCAGGCAGGCAGCGGCCACTTCCAACACCCGGCGCGAACGGTAAGCAATGACCTCGCCATTGCGATAGAAGCGTTCAGCCAGCACAATGGCCTCCAATTGCGCGACCGCCCGGTCCAGAATGTCGTTTACCAGAATATAACCGTACTCGCGATAATTCTCAATCTCCTTGCTGGCCTCACTCAGCCGCCGATAGAGCTCAGCCTCGTTGACCACGCCCTCCGCGCGGCTCCGGTTGCGCAGCCGCGTGCGCAGTACTTTGGGGTTCGGCGGCAGCACAAAGATGCTTACCGCCTCCGGCATCTTGGCCCGCACCTGCGCCCCGCCCTGCACATCGATGTCCAGCAGCAGATCGTGCCCCGCCGCGCGCGCCTCGTCCAGCGACGCGCGCGCCGTTCCGTAGAAGTTGCCGAACACTTCGGCGTGCTCCAGGAAGATGCCCGCGTCCAACATGCGCTGAAACTCCGCGCGCGTGGTGAAGTTGTATTCGCGCCCGTTTTCCTCAGAGCCGCGCGGCCCACGCGTGGTCCACGAGATGGCGAAGTCCACGCCGCTGACCTGCTTGCGCAGCTCGCTCACCAGCGTGCTCTTGCCGGAGCCCGAAGGCGCCGAAATGATAAAAAGTATGCCTGCCATAGCTTCCTGTGGTTAGTTGTTAGTTCGCAGTTGTTAGTTGTCAGTTGTTAGTTGTCAGTTGCTAGTTGTCAGTTGTTAGTGGTCAGTTGTTAGTGGTCAGGCCGGCTGCATTCAAGGGGCAGTTAAGCAATCTTTCATGAGTCACGACCCGCCAGCGCCGCAAGAACCAAACTGACAACTGACAACTGTTCACTGCGCCTTCACTCCACGTTCTGAATTTGCTCCCGTGCCTTTTCAATCTCCGCCTTCATCGCCAGTCCCAGCTCGGTCATGCGCGTTCCCTTGCCGCCTACGCCGCCGGTCTTTGAGAGCAGCGTGTTGGCCTCGCGGTTCATCTCCTGCAACAGGAAGTCGAGCTTCTTGCCCACTTCGCCGCCCGCCGCAAGCAACTCGCGGAAGTGCCCGATGTGCGTGTGCATGCGCGCCAGCTCTTCAGACACATCGCTCCGCTCCACAATCACCGCAACCTCTTCCAGCAGCCGCTGCCGGTTGAACTCCGGCCCGGTCGCTGTCAGCAGCCGCTGCGTCAGCCGGTCCTGAAAGCGCTGCTCAATCTCCGGCCGCAACTCGGCCACGCCGTTGGTTGCGTCGGTCAGCCGGTCGAGCGTTACGTTCAGAATCGCCGCCAGCGACTCGCCCTCGCGCGCCCGCATGGTCTTCAACTCCTCCAGCAACGGCGCAATCTGTTGCCGCACGCTATCGGCCAGAACGGTCAAATCGTCATCGCCTCGATTGTCACTTTGCAGCGCGCCCTGCAAGTGCAGAATCGCGTTCAGGTCCGGCTCGCCCATCAGCCCGAACTCGTCGCGCGCCGCCGCGAACGCCGCAATGTAGCCCGCCACCAGCTCGCGGTTATAGCCAGCCCTCTGCTGCGCGGTGCGATCCACGCTGAGCGTCACATCCACGTGTCCGCGCACCAGCGCATCCTTCAGCGCCTTGCGCAGTTCCACTTCCAGCGCGTCCAGGCCGTTGGGCATGCGCAACTGCACATCCAGAAAGCGGTGATTCACGCTCTTCACACTCAGCGTATAGCTCAGCTGATCATGCACCCGCACCTGCACGCGCGCAAACCCGGTCATCGAATAAATCGGCATCTCGTGCTACTCCTCTGTTCCATCGGTGAGCGCCAGTTGCAGTTGCGACGGGTCCTTCTCCAGCGGTTCCGATCCATTCGCCTCGGGCATATCTCTGAACTGCAATTGGTAGAGCCGCTGGTACGTCGGCGATGAAACCAGCAACTCCTCGTGGGAGCCGATCGCGGTAATGCGCCCGTCCTCCAGCACTGCAATGCGGTTGGCGCGGCGGATGGTCGAGAGCCGGTGCGCAATCACCAGCACCGTGCGCCCCTGCATCAGGTTGGCCAGCGCGGCCTGCACCAGCGACTCGCTCTCCGCATCCAGCGCAGACGTGGCCTCGTCCAGAATCAGAATCGGCGCATCCTTCAGAATGGCGCGCGCAATCGCCAGCCGTTGCCGCTCGCCGCCGGAGAGACGGAATCCTTTTTCGCCAATCACGGTGTCGTAGCCCTGCGGCATGCGCCGAATAAAATCGTGCGCCAGCGCATTCTTCGCCGCCTGCTCCACCACGGAGAACTTCACTTCCGGCTGTCCGTAGGCAATGTTGTTGCGCACCGTGTCGTTGAAGAGAATCGTCTCCTGCGTCACCTGCGCCACCTGGCGCCGCAGCGAAGACAGGGTCAGGTAGCGCAGGTCGTTGCCGTCAATCACAATGGAGCCAGAGGTCACATCGAAGAAGCGTGGAATCAGGTTGACCAGCGTGGATTTGCCGGCCCCGCTCGGCCCGACGAGCGCCAGCACTTCGCCGGCGTGCATCTCAAGAATCACATTGTGCAGAATCTGGTGCTCGCCCTCTTCGGTCGAGTACGAGAAGCCCACATTCTCAAAACGGACGGACTTGCGAAACCGCTCCAGGTTCATCGCGTGCGGCCGTTCCTTCACATCGTCTTCGGCATCGAAGAACGCAAAGATGGAGGAGGATGCGCCCATGGCCTGCTGGAAGCTGTTGTAGAAATAAGCAAACTTGCGCACCGGATCGTAGAGCTTGAAGAGCAGGATGATGAACGCGCCGAAGATGCCCATGGTCATGTGGCCATGCATGATCTCGTTGCGTCCAATAAACAGGAACATGGCAATGGCGACCGCGCCGAGCGTGTCCATCAGCGGTGAGCTGATGGATTGAATCCGCACACTGCGCAGGTTGGCGCGGAACAGCCGGCCGGAGGCCTTTTTGAAGCGCAGCACCTCCCACAGCTCCGTGCTGAAGGCCTTCACAATGCGATTGCCGGTCACCGTCTCATGCAGGATGTTCTGGATCTCCGCCAGCTTGTCCTGGCCGGAGCGCGTGCGGGTGCGCACTTCCCTGCCAATCTTGCGCGACGAGGTGATGACCACCGGAACAAACAGCAGCAGGGCCCAGCTCAGTTCTCCGCCGAGCTTGATCACCAGAACCAGTCCGACGGCGAAGGTGAAGAACTGTTGCAGGAACTCGCCGATCACCGAGCTCACCGCTGTCTGCACCTTGTCTACATCGTTGATGAGCGTGGAAAGAATGGTGCCCGTGGGATGCTTGTGGAAGAAGCTGGAGGAGCGGCGCAGCGTGGCTTCGTAGAGATGATTGCGCAGGTCGGTGATCAGGCCGAAGCCCGCGTAGTTCACCAGGTAGGTGCCGAGATAATCGCAAAGGCCCTTGGACAGCGTGGAGACGATCAGCGCAAAGGCCACCACATGCCACGCGTTGTGCAGGTGCAGAAAATGAGGAATGACAGCCCTGAGGTCAAAGTGCCAGCGGCTGTTACGCAGGCCGAGCAAAATCGGCCCCTCAGGCGCATCAGGCCGCAGAACCTGGTCGAAGATGGGCTGGAAGAGAAGCGTGCGGAACGTGTCCAGCACGCCCACCGCGGCCAGCAGCAGCACGCCGGGCAGCCATTCGAGCGCGTACGGCAGGCCGTAGCGCACAAGGCGCAGAAAGTTTCTCATGCTGCGTGGCCCGCCCCGCGAACGGCCGGCCCGGGGAGGAGCCACGCCGCTGGAATGCAAAACATCATCCTAGTATTGTATCCGGCGGAGCTTTGAGACACGGCCCAATCAAGTCTCGGCATCAATCCTGCGCGTCCGCGCCCCGCGCAATCAGCCCGCTGGTCGAGTACCCCTCCACCGTGGGCACAATCTCCACCTGCCCGCCCCACGAGAGCACTTCCGGCGCTCCAACCACGGTGTCCACCACGTAGTCGCCGCCCTTCACCAGCACATCCGGCCGCGTGGCCAGGATCAGTTCCATCGGCGTGGCCTCGCCAAACACCACCACCGCATCCACGGCAGCCAGAGCCGCCAGCACGCGTCCCCGCTCCCGCTCGCCCACAATGGGCCGGGTGGGCCCTTTCAGCCCGCGCACCGAAGCATCGCTGTTGATGGCCACAATCAGCCGGTCGCCGAAGCGGTGCGCCTGCTCCAGCAGCGTGATGTGCCCCACGTGCAGCAGATCGAAGCAGCCGTTGGTGAATACCACCCGCTCGCCGTTCGCCTTCCACAGCGCCACGCGCGTCACCAGTTCCTCGCGCGAGACCACCTTGTCCTCGGCGTGCAGCGCAATCTCCGGCGAGAGCGCGGCCAGCAGCTCATGCTTCTCCACCGGCACCGTGCCCACCTTGCCTACTACGATGCCCGGCCGCCACATTGGCCAGTTGCACCGCGGCCTCGGCCTCCAGCCCGGAGGCAAGGCACAGCGCCAGCACTGCAATCACCGTGTCTCCCGCGCCGGAGACGTCGAACACCTGCCGCGCCACGGCCGGCGCAATCCTGTGCCCGCCGGGACGCACCAGCGCAATCCCTTTCTCGCTCAGCGTGGCAATCAGGAAGTCCAGTCCCAGCGCGGAAACCATCGCCTCCGCCGCTCCGAGCAGCGCCTCCAGATCGCTTCCCTCCAGCCGCGCAGCCGTCGCGAGCTCGCCCAGATTCGGGCAAATGGTCGTGGCGCCGCGATAGCGCGAGAGGTCCGCGCTCTTCGGATCCACCAGCACCGGAATCCCCTGCGCGCGCGCTGCCTCAATCACCCGCCGGCAAACATCGGGGGTCAGCACGCCCTTGGCATAATCGGAGAGCACCACGGCATCGCACCCCGGCAACTGTGCCAGCACCACAGCCACCAACCGATCGTAGTCAGCTTGCGGTCGCGCTCCCATCCGCTCCGTGTCCAGCCGCAGCATCTGCTGCCGCCCGCCCAGAATGCGCTGCTTGGTCACAGTGGGGAAACCCTCCGAGACCACGAGGCTCGCCGTAATTCCCTGCCCCGCAAGGCCAGCAGACAGGGCACGCTCGTTGTCATCGCCGCCGGTAAATCCGATGACATGGGTCGCGGCTCCCAGCCTGCGCAGGTTCATGGCCACGTTGGCCGCGCCGCCCGGCTGCTCGCTCTGCCGCATGGCCCGCACCACCGGCACCGGCGCCTCCGGCGAAATGCGTCCCACTTCGCCAAAGATGTACTTGTCGAGCATCACATCGCCCACCACCAGCAGGCGTTTGGCGGCCCAGTTGTGTTCGATCTCCCGGATCACGCGGCGCAGTTGATCCATCATCGCGCTGCCTCGCCGGCTGTTGCGCGGACAGGTGCGGCTTGGCTGCGCACGGACTCCTGATCAATCCAGTCGCAAAGCAGGTGTCCGGCAAGCATGTGCGCTTCCTGGACGCGTGCCAGAACGCGCGAGTCCACGGCCAGCAGATGATCGGCCAGCGGACCCAGCTTGCCGCCGCCCGCGCCGGTGAAGGCAACCGTCACCAGGCCCTGCGCGCGCGCCGCCTGCACCGCGGCCAGCACGTTGCGACTGTTGCCTGAAGTGGACATGGCCACCAGCACATCCCCGGGCCGGCCCAGCGCTTCCACCTGCCGCGAGAAGACAGCTTCAAACCCGTAATCGTTGGCCACCGCTGTCAGAATCGAGGTGTCCGTCGTCAGCGCCATCGAGGCCAGTCCGCGCCGCTCGCGGCTGAACCTGCCCACCAGTTCGGCCGCCAGGTGCTGTGCGTCGCCGGCGCTGCCGCCGTTCCCGCACCACAGAATCTTGCCGCCTCCGCGCAGCGCATCCAGCATCGCCCGCGCAATCGCCTCCAGCGCCGGCAGCTGCGTCTCCAGCGTCCGCACCACGTCGACGTGCTGCTCGATCGCCTTCCTGAAGATGACTCCCGCATCGGGACTGCTGGACATGTTTCCCCTCGCTTTCGCGGTCCTGCGAACGGCCGTGCAGGCAGGCGTAAGTCTCTCTATTGCTATCATAGCGGGGTGAACAATGCCCTTGGCAGTCTTGATCCCGGCCCGGTCGACACCGTCTTCCTCGACCGCGACGGCGTGATCAACCGCAAGATGCCCGAAGGCCAATACGTCACCGGCTGGGACCAGTTCCAACTCCTGCCCCGCGCCGTCGAAGCTATCGCCCTGCTCAACCGCTACGGGTTCCGCGTTATTGTCGTCTCCAATCAGCGCGGCATCGCCCTCGGCCTTTACACGGCGCGGGATGTCCTGGCGATCCACGCCAAACTGCAGAAGCTGCTGGAAGCTGAAGGCGCGCACATTGACGGCTTTTACTTCTGCCCTCACGACAAAGGCCAATGCAACTGCCGCAAACCTGGTCCCGGTCTCTTCGAGCAGGCGCGGGCGGAGTTCCCCCAGATCAGCGCCGCGCGCAGCATCATGATCGGCGACTCGCTCTCAGACATGGTGTTCGGCCACGCTCTGGGTATGCTCAACGCCTTCATTGAAGGCGACCCTGCCCTTAGCAAACCCGGCGCCGAGGAAGCGCGCACACTGGCCCACTTTCACTACCGCTCGCTCTACGATGCCGTGGCCGACCTGCTCTTTCGCCAGTGCGGGCGCAACCCCGGAAGCGGAAGCATGTGCCTGGGCGTTCCGGGAAACTCGCGCTAAGTTCCCAGCGCCCGCATGGTCGCAAACATCTCCGCAATCCCCGCTTCCAGCGCCGTGAACTCCAGGTCGCATCCCAGCCCGCGCAGCCCGGTCAGATCCGCCTCGGTAAAGTGCTGGTACCGTCCTTTGAGGTCGGCGGGAAACGCAACGTACTCAATCGGCGTTGCGCCATGCACCGTCATCAGCGCCCGCGCCACGGCGTTGAAGCTGCGGCTCACACCCGTGCCCGCATTCACCACCCCGCGATACGTCTTCCTGGCCGCGCCGGCCTGCGGCGCATACGGTCCCAGCTGCGCAAAGAACATGTTCAGCCGCGCCAGGTCGCGCACGTAAACAAAGTCCCGCCGCTGCTCGCCATCGCCGTAGCCGCCCGTCCCCGCAAACAGGCGCACCTTGCCGGTCTCGCGCATCTGCCGCGTGAAGTGGTGCATCACTGACGCCATGCGCCCCTTATGCTGCTCGCGCGGCCCATACGCGTTGAAGTAGCGCAGCCCCACCGCGGTCATCGGCACCCGGCCCTGTGCAAGTTGGTCGCGAAAATAATTGTCGAACGCCAGCTTCGACTCGCCGTAGATGTTCAGCGGACGCTCGTTCTCCGGCGTTTCCGTGAAGTGTCCCGGCCCGCTGAGTCCATACACAGCAGCCGTCGAGGCGAACACCAGCGGCGCATCCGCGTGGATGGCAAACGCCAGCACCTCGCGGGTGTACTGGTCGTTGTTGTCCATCATGTATCCGCGGTCGTCTTCCAGCGTGTTGGAGCACGCGCCCTGGTGCAGAATCGCTTCAATCCTGTCCGCGCCCAGCGCATTCTCCGCCATGGCCCGCCGGAACTCGCGCTTGTCCATGTACCCGGAGTAGCGCGCGCCTTCCAGGTTGGCCAGCTTGCGCGTGTTGGCCACGTTGTCCACTACGAGGATGTCCGTGATCCCGTGGGCATTCAACTCATGCACCAGGTTGCTGCCGATGAAGCCCGCGCCCCCGGTAACGATCAACATGCGCGCACTCTCTCCCTCATGCGGCTCGGATCCCGCTCCGCAAACCGGTTTGAAAACCCGGCCTCACCCAATCAGCGTGACCGGCTTCGCGGAGTCCTCGCCCCGCATTGCGCGGCCCACCGCGGCGGCCATCTCGTTCACGCCAATCGAGGACAGGCACGGATGGCCATCCACCCTGCATCTCTCCAGGTAACAGCCACAGCAACTGGTCTGATGATAGACGATCTGGTGCTTGTTCCCCGGCGGGAACCAGATGCCCGGAAGCCCCGCCGCGGAGAACGCAATCACGCAGGGCACGCCCGCTGCCGCAGCCAGGTGCATGGGTCCTGAATCCGGCCCCAGAAAAATGCGCGCATGCTCCATCACCGCGCCCGTCTCGCGCGGAGTGAGCCGTCCGCACAGGTTCACCTTCGGCCCCATCCATCGCCTGCGCTGCATACTCGGCAAGGTCAGCTTCCGCCTGCGCGCCCACCAGCGCCAGCCCATGCCCGGGATGCTCCGCGTCAATCTGCGCCAGCAGCGCGCGCCAGTTCTCGCGGCCCCAGTCCTTGGCCGGAACCTTGGTTCCCGGCCCGCACACCATCAGCGGCCGCTCCGCCAGCGCACCCAGCGCCGCGCGCGCCGCAGCCCGTTCCGCGCCGGAGAGAACCAGGTCCCAGTTCGCAAGATCGAACGGCTGCGCGTCGCCCAGTTCCGCAATCAGCCGCGCCATCCGCGATGCCTCTTTCTCGTACAGGCCGGTGGCCTTGTCAAAGCGCAGTTGCATCTCCTGCTCGGGCAATACGCCCACCACCCGCGTGACGCCGGCCAGGCGGAAGAACATCATGTCGCGCTCAATGGCCTTCCGCGCCCGCGGGTTCATCAGGTAAACCAGCACATCCGGCCCAAAACGCCGAATCTCCCACATCAGCCGCAGCAACTCCAGCGGGTTGCGCGTGCCCACCGTGTAGCGCATGTACCCATCCACCAGCCCTGACCCGCCCAGCACCGCGGCCGACGCCGGCGCCTTGGCGTGCACCGGAAAGTTGCTCAGCAGCCGCCGCTCCGCATTCGGAAACACCCGCGCAATCAGGTGGAAACATGGCAGCACCACCACCGTGTCGCCCAGGCTGCCCAGGCGATAGATCAAGACTCTGCGCACGGTTGTGTCAGGCTGCAATCCGCTTCTCCCCCGTTTCTTCCAATTCCATTTTCATCCTTCGCAGCCTCACCGCTGAATCCATCCACGTTCGCCGGTTTCACTTCCACTGCGCCCCGAACAGTGCATCGTATTCCACTGGATTGAAGACCTCCAGCCCCGCGCCCGGATAGAACGTCGTCTCGCCAAACTTCACCGCTTCCTCAATCTCGTAAAGATCCACGCGCACGTACGGGAAGCCTTCGCCGATCTGTTCTGCATAGCCGATCATCGCGTCCAGCGTCGCCGGCCGTGCAATCTCAAACGACGCCCGCGGGTAGAGCAGTTCAAACGGCATCGGCTTCCATGCCGGATCAAAAAAACTCCGCGCGTGGTTTCCATACCGGTCCACATCCACCTGGATGGCGAAGACCCTGCCTCCGAATGTATGCAGCTTGTAGTCGACCAGCCCATGCGCGCCGCCCGCAATCCACGGCTCCACGAGCAGCAGCGGCACAATCTGCCCATAAGCCCACTCCTCCGCCTTTCGCTCATGCCTGTGGCGCAGAAACCCCCGCAGCATGCGCCGCACCTTGCTTTCCTTCGCGGGCCGCTCGGTTAGAAACATCGCCAGCCCCGACGCATGGCTGGGCTTGATGACGCATGGATACGGCAGCGCCGCAAACTCCACCTCTGCCTCACTCGCAAACACGGCCAGCGTGGGAATCACGAACTCCGCGCCGAATCGCGCCGCCATCATCTCCTTCACCGCAATCTTGTCCACCATCGGTGGAATCCGCGGGTCGCGGTCCATGAGCATACGGGACGCAATCTTCTCGCTGAAGGTGCGCGGATGCCTCAGATTCGGAAGCCTGCCATGCACCCGGAGATGATCGATCAGCACATGCGCCCGCGCCGGAAGGGCATCGCGAACGGCCTCCCATACCGGCTTGACCCAACGTTGGCGCAGGTTGTTCAGGGGACCTCCACGATCGTCCACGCTTCCGTCCAAAATCCAGCCTCAGCATCAACTCGCCGGCAAACTCCTGCCAGGCTGCATCCCCGTTCTAGGAGCCGGTCAACTCCGCATCGTCCAGCCGATAGTCCAGCACCACCTCCGCCGGATTTCCGCGCGCCACCACCATCGCCGGAATGTTGGCGCTCACCACGCTGTTGGCCCCAATTACAGAACCCCGCCCAATCCGCACGCCCGGCAGCACCACTGTGTTCGTGCCAATCCACACATCGTCTTCAATCACCACCGGGTAGCTCCACCCGGCCGTGCTCATCCGGTTCTCCACGTTCGGAAACGAAAGATCGTGCCCGTTGGCGTCGATGATCTGGCAGTTGCCCGCAATCAGGCAGCGCTTCCCAATCGTGATGGACCGCTGCGCATGAATGCACGACCCGGCAATCCGCGTCTCGTCCCCAATGCGGATCTCCGCGCCCGGCCGGTCCGCAAACAGCTTCACCGGCGCCTGTATGTTCAAGTGGTATCCCCGGTTGCGCGAGGTCAGAATCACTCCGTTTCCGAGGATTAACTTGCTGCCTTTGCGAATATCGATCAGCGGGACACCGAGCAGGGTGACCTTCCCCTCCAGCACCACATTGCTTTGCCAGGAAAGCCGCAGCGCGAGCCACTTACCCCACAGCCGCACCGGGATGCGTGCCGGGTCGTCCTGAAGCACGCGCATGAGCTTTCCCAGCATGGATCCCCTTTCCTCTCGCATCGGCGAAACCGGACGCAACTCGGCACCGCCGCAGCCAGCGGCAGTTTCATTCACCTTAATTTACGCAACACGGATTGGGAAGACGGCGCAAGGCTCGGCCAGCGCGTCCCGCTCCTTCAAAGCCACTGCCAGCTTCCGCGCGCACATTCGGCGCCGGGTTAATACGCCTTCAGCTCCAGAATCGCCTTCAGGATGGTCTCCGGCTGGGGCAGAATCGCATCCTCCAGCAGCGGCTGATAGGCCACAAACGTATCCATCGAGCCCACCCGCCGCACCGGCGCATCCAGATGCTCGAACAGTTCATCGCCAATGCGCGCCGCAATCTCCGCGCCGTAGCCCCAGCTGATCATATCCTCGTGCGCCACAATCACCCGGCTGGTTTTGCGAACCGACTCGGCAATCGCCTCCCAGTCGTACGGGCTCAGCGTGCGCAGGTCCAGCACTTCCACGTCCACGCCTTCATGCTGCGCCTTCTGCGCGGCCTGCAACGCGCGCGGCACCAGGGCGCCATAGGTCACCAGCGTCATGTCCGTGCCCGCCCGCACAATCTTCGCCTTGCCGAAGGGAATTGCAAAATCCGGTCCCGGATACGGCGCGCGTCCATACGTCTCGCGATACAGCCGCTTGTGCTCCAGAAACAGCACCGGGTCGTCGCAGCGAATCGCAGTCCGCAGCAGCCCGTTGGCGTCCAGCGCGTTCGAGGGAAACACCACCCGCAGCCCCGGAATGTGCGTAAAAATGCTCTCGCCCGACTGCGAATGATAGATGGCTCCGCCCGTCAGGTAGCCGCCAATGGGCACGCGTACCACCGCCGGCGAAGCCCAGACTCCATTCGACCGCCAGCGCATCAGAGCCAGCTCGTTGTGAATCTGGTGCATGGCCGGCCAGATGTAATCGAAGAACTGGATCTCCACCACCGGCTTCATGCCGCGCGCCGCATAGCCCACCGCGCGCCCCACAATGTTGGCCTCGGCCAGCGGCGAGTTGAACACCCGCTCCGAGCCAAACTCGCTCTGCAGGCCCGCCGTCAGTTTGAAGACGCCGCCCTTGCCCTTCACTTCGTTCAGCGCCTCTTCCCGGCTGGCGTCGGCCACATCTTCGCCGTAGACCACGATGCGCTTGTCGCGCCGCATCTCGTCGTGCAGGCAGGCGTTGATCAGGTCCGCCATGGTGCGCGGCGCGCTGCCCTTCTCGCCGCCCGTCTTTCCGCCGCCGGCCGAACCCGGCGCTTTCACCTGCTCGGTGGCAAACAGCGAACTGGTCGGATCGAGATCTTCGGAGTAGACATGCGCCCCAATCGATTCCACCGTAGGCAACGGAGCTTCCAGCGCGCGATCCGCCGCCACTTCCGCTTCGTGGTCCAGCTCATGCTCCAGAGCGTTGATCTGGTCCTCGGTCAGAATCCCCTCGCGCAGCAGCCGCATCTGCATTTTTGTGATCGGGTCGCGCATCGCGTCGGCTTCGCGCTCGGCGGCGGAACGGTAGAGCTTGTCGTCGTCAGAGAGCGAGTGCGAGTAAGGCCGCACGCAGTGGCCGTGCACAAACGCCGGCCCCAGCCCCGCGCGGCAGTGCCCCGCCGCCTCCTGAAACACCCGCAGGCTGGCCTCCGGATCGGTTCCATCCACCTCGGCGAAAAAGAAGTTGGGGAAGTTCGCCACCAGCCGCGAAATATTCCCGCCCGGCGTATTCACCTCCACCGGCACGCTGATCGCGTAGCCGTTGTCTTCCACAAGGAAGATCACCGGCAGCTTGCGGTTCGAAGCGGTATTCAGCGCCTCCCAGAACTCGCCCTGCGAAGTCGACCCTTCGCCCAGCGAGGTCAACACCACTTCGTCGCCGTGAAACTCCACGTCGTGAAAAGCGCGGTAGTCGCCGCGGAACCTTCGCGGCCGTCTCCGGATGGCGGCTGAAGTAGCGCCCCGCCTCCGCGCAGCCCACCGCATGCAGCAGTTGCGTGGTCGTTGACGAAGACGTGCTCACAATGTGCAGCGGCCGGCTGCTCCAGTGCGTCGGCATCTGCCGCCCGCCGCTGGCCGGGTCGGTGGCCGCTCCCACCGCCTGCAGCAGCATCTCGGTGGGCGTAACGCCCAGCGCCAGGCACAGAGCCCGGTCGCGATAATAAGGGAAGAACCAGTCGTAGCCCGGCTTCAACGCCAGCGCCGCGCCCACCTGCAGCGCCTCATGCCCGGCGCCCGACACCTGGAAAAACATCTTTTGCTGGCGCTTGAGAAGAATCTCGCGGTCGTCCACCCGGCGGGAGAGGTACATGAGCCGGTACATATGGACCAACTGCTCGGGGCTTCAGGCCACCTGGGCCTTCACCCGTTTCGGGCACGCGAGTGCTGGGGATTGCCAGTTCCATTCCCGTCTCTCCCAAACTTGCATTTCTTTGAGGAAGCCAACCTGATTGTAACAACCCGCCGCGGCCTCGAACAGAAGCAAATCCAACCTGCGGTACTCCCGCAAAAAGCCTTGAGTCCGCCCTCCCATCAAATCCTTACGGCGTTCGAAACAGGTCCCGGTCGTTCGATGGCGGCCCTTTCACCGACAGGCTCATCTTTTCCCTCACGTTGCGGGCCAGCTTTTCAATCTCCGCCACCTTGCGCAGTTGCTCCGCCGTCAACGCATCCGCTTTGCTCCGGGCAATCTCGGCGTTCAGCTCATTCACCAGGACCAGCAGCTTGTTGGTGTCGGAAACCAGGGACTTCTGCCGGTCCGCATTCAGCGCACGCAAGCGCTTCTCTTCGTCGATCATCCTGGCCGTATCCTGGTCGTCTCCCGGGCCGTTGATCTCTGGATTTGACGGCACGGGTATGTGCGGTGCTCCTGATCCTCCCACCATCACCTGCGCCGCTCCAGACGCGGTCCCCATCCCCCAAAAGCACAACGCCAGCACCGCGGCATGTGTGAACTCCATCCTCATCAGTTCACCCCCGGCGCGGCCTTCATCTTTTCCTTCACGGCATGGGCCAGTTTCTCAATCGCGTCCGCCTTGCGAATCACGGTCAACGACAAAGTGTCCTTGTCGGTCCTGTCCACTGCCGCCTTCAGTTCGGTAGCCAGTTGCAGCAGCTTTGCGCTGTCCGCGGCAATCTGGTTCCTGCGTTCGGCGTTCAGGACATCAGCGCTCGGCATCCCGCTTTGCGCGGAAGGCACTGCCAGCGGCGTCGCGCCCGCTGCCGGCCGGCTCGGCCCAGGGTCCGCAGCCTGCGTGCCACCATTGGCTTGCTGCTGGCTGGTGGGAGCGCTCTGCTGGGCCGCCGCCAGAAACGCGCCAAGAAAGACAAGCGCCGCTCCTCTTTGCCGCCAGCGCACGCCCCGCAAACGCCTCAGCGTTGCGCCCGCGCCCGCGCCAGCCTCTGTCTCTCGCATTGGGAACCTCCTGCGTTGCCGGTCAGTGCCCAACTCTCTGGCGCCCGGGTTGCCTCAACCCGCCCTGCATCCCGGCTCTCCGCCCCGAACTTCCCTGCGCACAGTCTAGTCTAGATGCAGGAGTTCTAGAAACAGGAGTCTCGGGATGCATCCTTTATTCACCCCGGTTTTGATGGCAGCAAGGTACGGTTTGTTCAAAGAGGGCCGTTTCCTCGGCAAGGTGCTCGATGAGTGGATCGCCGATTCCCAGGAGTTTCTGCACACCAAGCTGCCCCACCTCATCGTGGTGGCCCTCATCGCTTTTGTCCTCAGCCGCTTGCTGCGCCTCATCACCAAACACATGGTGCGCGTGGCCGTGCACCATTCGGCCAGCCCGGAACGGATTGGCCAGGTCAAGACGCTCTCCGGCGTCATCCGCACCACCGGCCTCGCCATCATCGGTCTCATCGCCGGTTTGCAGTTTCTTGACGCCCTGGGCTTCAACCTGGCACCGCTGCTGGCCTCCGCAGGCATTGCCGGCATCGCCATCGGCCTGGCCGCGCAAACCACGGTCAAGGACATGCTCAACGGCATCCTCATCCTCATTGAAGACCAGTTCAATGTCGGGGATACGGTGCGCCTGGCCGGTCTGGCCGGTACCGTCGAGGCCATGACCCTGCGCAAAACCACCGTCCGCGACGCCGACGGCACCCTCTACGTCATCCCCAACTCCCAGATCACCACCGTCGCCAACCAGAGCGTCGGTTACTCCGTGGCCACCATCAACGTCAGCGTCGACTTCTCCGCCAACCCCGACACCGTCCTCAAGCTCCTGCAGCAGATCGCCACAGACATCCGCACCAGCGACGAGTTCCGCAACCTCTTCGTCGCCGATCCCCAGATCCTGGGCGTGGACGCCGTTAAAGGCTCGGAGATGATCTTTCCGGTCGTCTTCAAGACCCAGGCCACCAAGCAGTATGGCCCGGTGCGCGAGTTCCGCCGCCGCGTCCGCCTGGCCCTGGAAGAGAGCCACCTGCTTCCCGGCGACCCCAACCGCGTCTTCAGCACCTTTGTCGCGACCGACCGCGCCCCGGCCGGCAAACTGCCCGGCCAGCGCCCCGTCGAGGAACACGCAGCCGCGCCCGACCCCACCACGCTCAAACCGCAGGAGAGCAACCCCTTCAGCGGCGAGTAAGAGACAGCTGCCGGGCTCGATTTAACCCCAGATTTCCACATGAAGTTATCGTTGAGTAATTACGTATAAGTGCTTGATAAATATAATCTAGTAACCGAAGGTTTTGGTACTTCGTGAACTATGGATTGCCCTTGGTCTGCAAACCGCAGCCAGCCCCGGACACCCACCTTGTCGCGCCCTTGACCTTCCGCTGAGGGTGGGATGGGACGCAGTCCAACAAAGCGCTTTTTTCTCCTGCTCGTCTTCCAGGTTTACCCGTTCTGTGGTATATTGCTGACATATACAGAGGCTGCCAATGCCCTACACCGGATTCGACTGGGATGCAGGCAATGCCCGCAAGAACGAGAAGCACGGCGTAACCAAGGCGGAGGTGGAGCAGGTCTTTCTCAATGCTCCGCTGATTGTGGCCGATGACCTGAAGCACAGCCAGCGGGAGCCTCGATTCCATGCACTCGGCCGGACTGACCAGGATCGCCGCCTCCAAGTAACTTTCACCGAGCGTGGGAGCAGAACCTTGATTCGTCGCATCTCAGCCCGCGACATGAGCCGGAAGGAGAGAGCCGTTTATGAGCAAGCCGTTCAAGCCCATTCCTGAATTTGCCACAGAAGCCGAGGAGCGCGCCTTCTGGGAGTCGCCCAACAACGACAGCACGGAGTATGTCGATTGGACTAAGGCCAAACTTGTGACGTTTCCCAAGCTGCGTCCGTCCACTGAAACCATCTCCCTGCGCATGCCGGAAGACGTCCTGAACACCATCCGCAACCACGCCCGCAAGCTCGACGTGCCTTACCAGTCCCTCATCAAGCTCTGGGTTGCCGAGAAGGCCGCGGAGATCGCCCGCTCATCGCAAACCAACCAGCGCGGCGCCCGGTAACCCGCCGGCGCCGCCATCCCTGACGCGGCCTCATCCTGGGCGGGAAACCGCACATCGAAGACCGGCAGCCGGGCCGCTCAGCCCGCGCTCTTCACCCGCACCACCGTGATCTTCGCGAACCCCTCTTCAAACACCGGCGGCTTCAGCTTCTCGGCCATCTTGCGCATCACGTCTTCGCTCACGCTGCGGTCGCGCTTGCTGTTGCGCTCCAGGCAAACTTCAAGCGGCACATCAAAGAACACCGCCTGCACCTCGTAGCCAAAGCTCTTAGCCATCTTGATCCACTGCCGCCGCTCGTGGATCGACAGGTTGGTCGCGTCCACATAGTTCCACGGCATGCGCGCAATCAGCCGCGCCCGCAGCAGCGAGCGCAGCGTGGAAAACACCAGCCCCTGGTAGCGCTGCTCCTCCACATCGTCAAAGAGAATGTTGCGCAGCAGGTCGCTCGACAGCGGCGTCACCCCGCGCCGGCGAAACCAGGTGGTCTTGCCCGACCCCGGCATGCCGATGGCCAGCACCACGTAGCCCTTGGGAGCCTGCGGCGAGCGTTCGGCAGCCTCGGCCTCCGGCGGCGGCACGGAGGGCATCTCCGGCTGCGTTTCCAGCTCGAAGCGCCCGGAGCCTGCCGGCTCGTTCCAGTCCTGCCTTGCCGGCAATTCGCTGGCTGCGGGCGGCCGTTCCGGCGCGACCAGGCCGCTGCGGGCCTGGCAGCCGGGCGCGCTGCCGGGGCACGGGCCGGTTCCGGCGGTCTGTGTCGCTCGCACGGGGTGTCGTCCGGATAAAACGGCACCAGCGGAGCTGGTTGATTCGATGGGAGTTCCTGGCCGATTTTGCCTGTGGATTCCGAGGTATTGGGTGCGCGTCTTGAACGTCTTCTCATGCCGCCTTTGACACCTTCAGTCTTGCTACCCGAATACCATACTTGCCGCGCGCGCTGCAAATCGGGCAAGCAGCGATGACTGTGCAGCCCGTCACATCCTGTCCCATATCCGGTAACGGCACACTTTCGATGAGGGAGTTTCCGTTCGCCAAGACGGAAATCGCACGAGTTTTCATCCGTTCCCGTTGACAGGAGTGTTACGCATCATGGGTTTGGTGGAATTGCCTTCTGGGCGCATTTCAGACGCCGAACCTATCGAAGTTCAAATCACACAGCTTCACCGATTACGAAGGAGAATACGCACATGGCAGTTAAGGTTGGTATCAACGGCTTCGGCCGCATTGGCCGCAACGTTTTGCGCGCCGCGCTTGGCAATCCTGAGATCGATTTTGTCGCCGTTAACGACTTGACCAGCCCGGCCACGCTGGCCCACCTGCTCAAGTACGACTCGATCCTCGGCAACCTGAAGAACGAGATCACCTCCGGCGACGACTTCATCACCGTCGACGGCAAGAAGATCAAGGTATGGGCCGAGCGCGACCCCGCCAAGCTGGACTGGGCTTCGGTCGGCGCGCAGATCGTGGTCGAGTCCACCGGCCACTTCACCGACGGCGCCAAGGCCAAGGCGCATCTGGGCGCGACCGTCAAGAAGGTCATCATCTCCGCTCCCGCCACCAACGAAGACATCACCATCGTCCTCGGCGTCAACCAGGACAAGTACGACCCCGCCAAGCACAACATCATCTCCAACGCCAGCTGCACCACCAACTGCCTGGCGCCGGTCGTCAAGGTCATCCTTGAGACCACGCGGCCTGGTCAGCGGCATCATGACCACCATCCACAGCTACACCAACGACCAGGTCATCCTCGACTTCCCGCACAAGGACCTGCGCCGCGCCCGCGCCGCCGCCCTCAACATGATTCCCAGCTCCACCGGCGCCGCCAAGGCCCTCAAGCTGGTCATTCCTGAGACCGCCGGCAAGCTCGACGGCTTCGCCATCCGCGTCCCCACCCCCAACGTCTCCATCGTCGACCTCACCTACATCGCCGAGAAGCCCACCACCGTCGAAGCATCTGAACGCCGCCTTCAAGGCTGCCTCCGAGGGCGAACTGAAGGGCATTCTGGGCGTTGACTCCAACCTGCTGGTCAGCTCCGACTTCAAGGGCAACAAGCGCTCCTCCATCGTCGACGCGCCGCTGACCAAGGTCGTCGGCAACAGCGTCAAGGTGCTCAGCTGGTACGACAACGAGTGGGGCTACTCCAACCGCGTCGTCGACCTGATCGGCTTCCTGGTCGAAAAGGGCCTGTAAGACGCAGGGATCAGGGGTCAGAGATCAGGGATCGCAGAACCCGTCGCTGACTCTGCCTCTGATCCCAGTTCTCCGACCGTCGTTTTCTGATCTCTGACAACTGATCTCTGCTATGCGCCAAAACATCAGCGGCGGTTCTCCCTACGAGCCCATCATCGGCTTCTCCCGCGCCGTGCGCGTGGGCAACTCCGTTCATCTGGCCGGAACCGGCCCGGTCGGCGCGGAGAACGAAGACGCCGCCGGCCAAACCCGCCGCATCTTCGCCATCGCCGAAAAAGCCCTCGCCGAGGCCGGCGCAACCTTCAACGACGTCGTCCGCACCCGCATGTACCTCACCCGCGCCGAAGACTGGGAAGCCGTCGGCCGCGTCCACGGCGAGTTCTTCGGCGACATCCGTCCCGCCGCCACCATGGTCGTCGTCGCCGCCCTGCTCAACCCCGCCTGGCGCATCGAAATCGAATTCGATGCAGTAATCCCGACTAACCGATCTCCGGTCTCTGAGTCTCTGATCTCTGACAACTGATCACTGACAACTGAAAACTGTTTTCAAGGAAAACACCATGGCCAAGCTCTCCATCCGCGACATCGAACTGGCCAACAAGCGCGTCTTCATCCGCGTCGACTTCAACGTGCCGCTCACTGAAGACGGCTCCGACCATCACCGACGACACCCGCATCGTGGCCACGCTGCCCACCATCGTCTACGCCCTCAGGCACAACGCCAAGGTCATCCTCGCCTCGCACCTCGGCCGTCCCAAGGGCAAGCCGAATCCCAAGTACTCGCTGCGCCCCGTCGTCGACCGCCTGCGCGAACTGCTCGACAAGGAACTCGGCGACTCCGTCAACGTGGCCTTCGCTCCCGACTGCATCGGCGAAGTCGCCAGCGAAATGGCCCGCCAGCTCGAGTCCGGCCAGGTGCTGCTGCTTGAAAACCTGCGCTACCACGCCGAAGAAGAAGCCAACGATCCGGCCTTCTCCAAGGCCCTCGCCTCGCTCGCCGAGGTCTACGTCAACGACGCCTTCGGCTCCGCCCATCGCGCCCACGCCTCCACCGAAGGCATCACGCACTTCCTCAAGCCCGCCGTCGCCGGCCTGCTGATGGAAAAGGAAATCACCTACCTCGGCAAGGCTCTCGAATCGCCCGAGAAGCCCTTCGTCGCCATCATCGGCGGCTCCAAAATCTCCGGCAAAATCGACGTCATCGACAACCTGCTCGACAAGGTCGATACGCTGGTCATCGTCGGCGGCATGGCCTACACCTTCCAGCGCGCCCTCGGCGTCACCACCGGCAAGTCGCTCGTCGAAGAAGACAAGATCGACATGGCCAAAGCCGCGCTCGACAAGGCCAAGGCCAAGGGCGTCAACCTGCTGCTGCCCGTCGACAACATCCTCGCCGACAGCTTCTCGCCCGACGCCAAGACCCAGCCGTGGGACTACCTCGGTCAACTTCCCCGCCGACTGGCAGGGCCTCGACATCGGCCCCAAGTCCATCGCGGCCATTGAAGAAGTGGTCTCGACCGCCCGCACCATCGTCTGGAACGGCCCCGCCGGCGTCTTCGAGTTTCCGCGCTTTGCCGTCGGCACCAACGCCATCGCCCACGCCGTCGCGGCCAACAAGGCAGCCATCTCCATCATCGGCGGCGGCGACTCGGTCAGCGCCATCAACCAGGCCGGCGTAGCCGACCAGATCACCCACATCACCACCGGCGGCGGCGCTCGCCTCGAGTTCCTCGAAGGCAAGAAGCTGCCCGGCGTCGAAGCGCTGACGGATAAGTAAGAGAGTTTTCAGTAGTCAGTTTTCAGTTATCAGCAAAAGCCGCATCCGGCGCCCTTGCGCCGGACGCGGCTTTTCACGAGAGAGGCTTCTCAATTGCACCGCACCTAAGGAGCAAACGGACACTCTGCCATGAAACGTAAACTGCTTTGCCTCGGCGTGTTGTTCCTCGGCTACTCGATTCTTGCCCACACTCAGACGCCAGCAGACGGGCAAGTTCATGGGCCTTCTTACGAAAACACATACTTCAACTTCACGTTTACCTGGCCCAAGTTCCTGCAGCCGTATGACGTGAACTCTTTGCAGTTCCCGAGGCGGTCCCCTTCCAACAATGAATTCTTGCTCTTCTCCGCGCGTCAGGGCGCCGAGCGTGATGGAATCGTTGTGCTTGCAATGCGCATGAACGTGCCAACGCAGCACTCGAGCGGCTTTAAAAGCAGTTCGGACTTGATGAACTGGATAGCCCACTTCAGCCCCGAACAGCATGTGACCGCGCAGTCCCGGAAGCATTTTACAAACGCGGACGGCCTGGCCTTTGACGAACTCGATTATGTCGACGACGGTGTCCCATCCTCGGCGATTGTATTCCAGATTAAGGACTTCCTGATCGCGTTCAAATGCAATGCCAAAACTCTAACGGGACTCGATCAAATGAACAAGTCCATCGCAGAAATTCGCAAGATAAAGTAAGCCGGCCGCCCCAGGTCCCGCTTCTGAAGCCTGGGAGTTGCCTCACCTGCCAATTTCCGTTCCTTCGAACGTAGTTTCCCAGCACAATCATTGCTGTGGAGATCACGTTCGACCCACGGAAGAGCGAGCGCATCCTTCGCGATCGCGGGCTTGGTTTTGAATTGGCGTCGGATTTCAATCTGAGTTCGGCTACCTTCAGAATTGACACGCGCAAGGATTACGGAGAAGTCCGTACTCGGGCTCTCGGCTACGTAGGGGATACGCTTTATGCGCTGGTTTTTACGATGCGCGACGGCGTTCTTCGGGTCATCAGCTTGAGCAAGGCCAACCGCAAGGAGCGGTAACTATATGAAGCGGCCAAACCCTGAGTTGATTGACGACGAAAACCCGGAGTGGACTGAGGAAGATTTCGCGAAAGCGGTTCCGTTCTCCGGCCTTCCCCTGGAAATGCAGAAGCTGCTCTCCGAGGAAATGCACGTCAAGCCCGATGCCGAAACTCCATCCAAGCGCCAGCCCGCCGCCTAGCTCGACGCATCCATCCCCCGAAAGTGTCCTTCTTTCGCTAGTTCCAGCAATTGCCCGTCCGCCGTCACCAGAGTCGCCCCGAGGTGCCTCGCCGTAGCCACCAAAATGCGGTCCGCCGGGTCGGCGTGCATCTCGAACGGCAGCCGCGTACAGGCGACCGCGATCTCCGGTTCCAGCGGCGCAAGGCGCACACCCGGTTTGGCCAGCACCCTGCGGATCCACTCCATCACATCGGCGCCGAGTTGCAACCGGCCTTTGCTGACCAGAAGTCCGATCTCCCACGGCGTAATGGCGCTAACGACAATCAGGTTTTCCCAGCCAGCCTTGTTCAAAGCCTCCGCCGTCTCCTCACCCAGCTGCGGCACCTTCTCTACCATCCAAATCAGCGTGTGTGTGTCAACCAGTAAAAGAGGGGATCGGTCGCGTTCCGGAGCTGTCATTTCATCGCGTCCCATTCAACATCAATCGGAGAGATGATGTCGCCCATCCATAGCACACTGCCTTTCATCGACCCGACGATATCTTCCTGCGCCGGCATCGGTATAACCTGCGCCACTGGCTTCCCGTGTTTGGTTACGACCAGCGACTCCCGGCCCTCTGACACCCTGTCAAGCAATTTCAAACATTTTGCCTTGAACTCTCCGGCTGGTATCGTGGTTGCCATGTGAATTTCTCCCATAGTCACTGACTATGGTCATATTGTAGCACGCTCGGAATCGAATAGCTCTTTCTCGCCCAGTACAACACGATTAAACTCAGGACTGGACGACCCCTCTATTCTGCTCGCAGGAGGTCAGAATTGCCCTATTCCACCCGAGTTCTGTCCAAGGACGACGCCTTCCCCTCCATCGAAGAGCTCACGGAAGTCCTGCGCGCCGCGCACCCCGACTTCCGCCTCACCCTGGAACGGCGAGGAAGACGACTGGGAATCCCTCCTGCTCTCCAGCGAAGACGAGGTCGAAGTCGCCGTCCTCGAGCGCAACCCCGTCTTCGATGGCTCGCTCGGCCAGGACGAGATCGCCGACTTCCTCGAAGACCTGCGCGACTGCAAGCCGGAGAGCGGCGTCGAATGGCTCACGGACTACCTGGCCGAAGTCAAAACCGTCTACGCCTTCCAGCACCTGCAGGGCGCGGAGACTCGTAGACGGCGGCAACGCCCTCCACGCCCTGCGCTCCGCACTCTGGGAGCGCGGCGACGCCATCATCCAGGCCGACGGCGAGGGCTTTACCAACGAGGAAGGCTTCCACATCGTCTGGCAGTTTTCCGACTCCGTTTCCGGCCCCTGGAACATGGGCGTCTTTCAGCGACGGACTCTGGCACCACTTCAAGATGGACCTCGGCGACCCCGACCATCGCGCCGCCTTCCTCAACGGCGACGTCCCCGACGACCTCTCCGCCGTCCTGGTCTCAGGCTCGCGCGAATAGGCTTGGCCCTTCACCGCCGTACTTTCTGAAAAATGGAAACTCGCAGTGATCGATAGATGCATAGGTGTTTATACGCATAAACGTTTATGCGCTTGTATGTCTAGGTGTTTAGGTGTAGATTTGAACTGGAGCTCTGTAATGGCGACAAACCCAACCCGCTGGAACCTGGTTGTCTCTTCTGAAACCGATATCTCGCTGCGCCAGTTTCTTGCTTCTCAGGGAGGTGGACGCAAGGGCGATCTCTCCCGCTTTGTGGAAGAAGCCGTGAAAGAGCGGATTTACGATCTGACGGCACTGGCAATCAAACAGGAGAACGCTTCCAGAACGCCGGAGGAAATTGATGAGATGGTTGAGGAAGCGCTTGCCTGGGCGCGCCGCGCCTGATGCTTGTCGTGCTCGACACGAACGTCCTCTTGAGCGCCATTCTCTCTCCCGCGGGTCCACCGGCTCAGATTCACGACGCATGGCGGGGCAAGAGATTCGAGCTTGTTACCTGCCCCGAGCAGATTGAAGAACTCCGCCGTGCCAGCCGCTATCCCCGGTTTCGCACTGCACTTCAGCCAGTTCGAATTGGAACCTTGACCAATAACCTCACACGCGCACTAATCTGGAGCAAACCGCTCCCGCGTCTCTTTGCCGCCGACGATCCAACCGACAGTTTTCTGCTCAACCTGGCCTCGGCCGCTCAGGCGCATTACCTGGTTACCGGCGACAAGCGCGCCCACATCCTGGAGCGCAAGGACATTCAAGGAACCAGGATCCTTACTGCCCGCGCATTCTGTGAACAGGTGCTCCAACTCTGATCCCCCGCCCTGTGCCCGCCGTCACCCGGCCGCGCCGCTTCCATCCACTAGAATCACCCTGAGGAGTTTAAGAAAAATGCCCCGTAAAGCACTCATTGCCGCCAACTGGAAGATGTACAAGACGCCCGCCGAAGCCAAGGCCTTTGTCGATGCCTTTTTGCCGCTTGTTGCCGGCCACACCCGCGACGAGATCGCGCTGTTCCCTTCCCCGGTCCTGCTTCCCACGGTGATTGAAGCTGCCAAGGGTTCGAATGTGGCCGTCGGCGCGCAGAACATTCACTTCGCCGAGGAAGGCGCCTACACCGGCGAAACCTCCGTCGGCCAGCTCATCGCGGTGGGCGGAACCCACACCCTCATCGGCCACTCGGAGCGCCGCCAGTACTTTGCCGAAACCGACGAGATCGTCAACAGGAAGCTCCACACCGCCCTCAAGCACGGCATCGTCCCCGTCGTCTGCATCGGCGAGGTTCTTGCCGAGCGCGAAGCCGGCAAGACCGCCGACGTGCTCAAGACCCAGATCACCGGCGCGCTGGCCGGCATCACCGCACAGATCGCGCGGCCTATCGTCATCGCCTACGAGCCAGTCTGGGCCATCGGCACCGGCAAAACCGCCACGCCGGAGATGGCCGTCGACGCCCACAAGATCATCCGTGCGGAAGTGGCCAAACTGCTCGGCGCGGAAGTGGCCGCGGCCATCCGCATCCTCTACGGCGGCAGCGTCAAGCCCGACAATGCCACCGCGCTCATCGGCCAGGAAGAGATCGACGGCGCCCTCGTCGGCGGCGCCAGCCTCAAGCCGGACTCCTTCACCGCCATCGTCAAGTACTGACGTTTCTCTCTCCGCTTTGTCGCGTATCCCAGTTCTCGATTTCGAGAACTGGGATCGTCGCACTTAGAGCGGTTCTCCAATTCACGTGGAGTCACCGGGATCGTGAAAAGTGGCTTTTACTTCCACCCCCAGCGACGAAGATCTGTCGCCGGGGGCCCCGGTTGAGGAAAAAGCCACTTGAGGTCAGTGGGTTCCTTCTACACCAATTGGAGAACCGCTATAGCCGTCGTCGATGGCCTCGGTCGGCTCAGTTCACGGCTCATCCGAACTACGCGCCCGAACAGGTGCATCACAATGAGCTCATCGAGCGTCCGATGAAGTAGTTACCTTGATTCTTGGTGAGCTAGCCTATCGATGGAGTCCTCGTAGTCCTTTTCATTCAATGGCAATTTGGATTTTTTATAGCGCTCTTCCTGCTCATCGTAACGGAAGTGGCTTTTCAGATAATTAAGCAGATCGGGACCGATTCTTTTGGCATGCCACCAAGGGGAATAAGAAAACTCGCTCGTTTGGAAGCTCGTGACGTTGTCCAGATTCGCATTATCCAATAGAACAGATGCCAGGTTGGCCGCCTCAATATCGGCCCCACTGAGATCTGCATTCGAGAGATCGCAGTCACCAAGACCCACGGACTTAAGATTAAGCCCAATATTCGCGGGGCGCTTGGAAGTTAGTAAGGGCACAATCGCCGAACGGGTCGCCGATACTTCGGCTTCCAGCCTGTCCAGGTTCTTCTTCTCAGTCCCTTGAAGTCTCGAAGGGTCCGCTTTTCCAGCGCGAAAGTCCCATTGCTTTAACAAGAGCAGGTTTTCCTGCTCAAACAACTCCCTGTTGAGCTGAAGTATGTCGGGCAATGAGTCCCAATCGGCGGGCAGGAGGGTTGAGTTAAAGAGCTCTCGAAACTTGGAAGCGTCGTTTTCACGCCCGATGAGCAGCGTGTATGCCTCCTTCCGCGCGTACTCTTTATAGGGGCTTGTCGTAAAGCTCCGCAGGAGCGCGGCAGCAGGAGATGTTTTCTCCGATTCCGATAGGACCTTCAAAGCCTCTGTCCAACGGGCCTTTTCAGCCAAGTCCGCCTGATGATTCAACTCATTTGCCTTATCCTGCTCCAACTGGCTCAACTCATTTGCCTTATCGCGCTCCAAAGTCTTGAACGTGACCCCCTGGAAGACAAGCGAGCCAGCCAAAACAAGTGTGGTCAGGAATGGCGTAACGATCCCCAAAACCTCTTTCCAATGCGAACGGGCCGCCTCTTTGCGCCGCAGTGAGATCTCTTTCGTCTCCTCCAGAACCCTGACGGTGTTGGCACGTTCTCCCTCGATTTTCTCAATCGTTTCGACCAGCCCCGCCGCCTTTTCTTGACTCGCACCATCTCCGGGTTGCTGCAACAGGTCCTCAGCGTGTTTCCTCAGATTTGAGATATCGATCATCGCCCGGAATATAGTGCGGACGGACTAGGTTGTCAACATTCTGCCGGCAGCCTTGGGGCAAGTTAAAGCGGTTAGCATTGAAGAGAAGCAGATGCTCATGGAAGAAAATGAAAGAGCCGCAAATGCCGCGCAAGAAGCCCACGTCCAAGCCCGTCCCGCCGCTCTCCTCCTCCGCATTCGAGCAGGCCTGGAGCAGCGCGCGTTCGCCGCGGCCGCAGCCGCCCACCGTCTCCGGCCGCTGGCTGCTCACCGCTGCCGGCGTCGCCCTGCTGGCCGCCGCCGCATGCGCCTGGCTTACGCTCTGCCTGCTCTTCTGGCAAGGCAGCTGGCAGTTGCTCTATCACCCCACCGCGGCCGTCACGCGCACTCCGGCCAGCGCCGGCCTCGCCTTCGATCCCGTCGCCTTCGCTGTCACCGAAGCCGGCCAGCCGCGCCTCAAAGGCTGGTGGATCCCCGCCGCACCCGGCGCTCGTTACAGCCGCTTCACTGTCCTCTTTCTCCACGGCCAAAACGGCAACCTCAGTGACACGGTCGACTCACTCGCCGCACTCCACAACCTCGGCCTCAACGTCTTCGCCTTCGACTACCGCGGCTACGGCCAGAGCCGGTTCGTCCATCCTAGCGAGGCCCGCTGGCGCGAAGACGCCGGCTGGGCGCTCCACTACCTCACGGCTACCCGCCACGTCTCTGCCAGTTCAATCATCCTTGACGGCCAGGCCCTCGGCGCCAACCTCGCCCTCGAGGCCGCCGCGGCCCATCCCGAACTCGCCGGCGTGGTTCTCGAAAACCCGCTTCCCGCCCCGCTCGACGCAATCTTCACGGATGCGCGCGCCCGCCTCGTTCCCGCCCATCTGCTGGTGAGCGACCGCTTCAACGGAGACAAAGCCGCCGCTGCCCTGAAGATTCCATCGTTGTGGTTTGAATCGGCCGCCGCACCGGGAACGGGCGCGCTGCCTGAACAGCCCGAAGGTTTTAAGAAAGCCGGTGCGGCAAAGATGCTCGTCTGGCTCAATCCCGGGTCACCTGCGGACCCGTCCCAGGCTGGGTCCTACTCCCGCTGGCTCGACGACTTGCCTCTTCGATGACGTCGAGCGCATGTTGAGAGACTCGCCGAGTCGCTCGCATCACCGCGGCATATCCCGGTGCACCGCCTTCACCTGGTAGCCCGCCTTCTTCAGCCGCTTGCTCATCTCTTCGGCCATCATCACGCTGCGGTGCTGTCCGCCGGTGCAGCCAAACGCCACGGTCAGGTAGCTCTTGCCCTCCTGCAACATAGTGCGGCAGCAGGTAGAGCATCAGGTCCGTCACCTTGTCCAGAAACTCGCGCGTCTGGCGGAAACTTGCGCACAAACGCGGCCACCTTGGGATCCAGCCCCGTCAGCTTGCGAAACTCCGGCACAAAATGAGGATTGGGAAGGAACCGCACATCGAACACCATGTCCGCATCCAGCGGCACGCCGTTCTTGAACCCGAAGCTGAGGCAGCGACACCAGCAGTTGCTTGCTCTTCTCCTCGTGGCCAAACCGTTCCAGGATATTGGCGCGCAGTTGATGCACGTTGAAGGTAGATGTGTCGATCAGCGTGTCCGCCACATTGCGAATGGGGTCGAGCAGTTGCCGTTCCTCCACAATGGAGCGGGAGACCGTCTCCGACCGGCCCAGCGGATGCGGCCGGCGCGTCTCGGAGTAGCGCCGCACCAGCACCGCATCCTGCGCATCGAGAAACACCACCCGCGTCGGCAGCAGCTTGCGCACGCTTTTGAGGATTTCGGGCAGACGGTCGAGCGTCGAGCCTTCGCGCACGTCCACCACAATGGCCGCCTGTTGCACCTCGGCCGACTTGCCCACCAGCGCCGCAAACTCCGGCAAAAGCTCCAGCGGCAGATTGTCCACGGCATGAAAACCAAGGTCTTCAAAGGCTCGCAGCGCCGAGGCCTTGCCCGCACCGGAGATTCCGGTCACAATCACAAGTTCCTTCTCTGGCTTCTGGGGTTGCTTCGCTGCTTTGGCGGCCGCATGCGGCGGGGTAGCCGGCTTTCGGGGCGTCATGAGCACCATCCTACACTGAATCCAGCGCCTCAGGCGCCGGCAGCCATCGCCCAGTGGCCCAATCCGGCCAGCTGCGTGGCGCGCGCCGGCTCCAGCGCGTAAGAGAACAGGAGTCCCTGGCCAAGTTCGCAGCCCATGCGGTGCAACCCCTCCAGCTGTTCCGGCGTCTCAATTCCCTGCGCAATCACCTGCATCCCCAGCGAGCGGCCCAGTTGAATCAGCGACTCCAGCACCACTGCCGGACGTCCAGCTGCGGCGGCGCTGCCCGTAAGCCTGGGCGCAATCTTCACCACGTCAATCGGCAACTGTGCAAGGAAGTTGAGCGGCGCAAACCGCGAACCGAAGTTGTCCACCGCGGTGCGCACCTTGCACTCCGCCATCCGGGCCAGAATCACCGCGGCCGCGATCCGGGTTCAGGTTCAGCGTGTTCTCTGCAATCTCAAACAACAGCTTCTGCGGATTCACCGCGTTGGCGGCCAGCGACTTCGCCAGCTGCGCCACCATCTCCGGATGATAGAACTGCCGCTCCGTCAAATTGAGAGTCAGCGTCAGTTCGTCTTGCGCCCCACTCTCTGACCAGCTGCGCAACTGCCGGCAGACGGTGTCCATCGTTTCGCGGCCCAGCGTAATGGAAAGTCCGGTGTCCTCGGCCACCGCCAGCAATTCCTTGAAGCTGCCCACCGAACCATCGGGGCGGCGCAGGCGCAGCAGCGACTCGAAGCCTTCCAGCTTGCCGCTCTTCAACTGGTAGATCGGCTGGTACCAGACCTCGAACTGGCGCCGTTCCAGCACCCGCCGCAGTTCCCGTTCCGGATCCTGCACGGTCACCTGCAGCGGCAACTCCATCTGCGTGTCGAAGAACTGATAGTTTCCGCCGCCCTCCAGCTGGGCGCGATTCAAGGCAAAGTCAGCGTCCCGCACCAGCATCTCGGCGGTCAGATGTTCCGGGCCGGCCATGGCCACGCCCATGCTGGCGCTCACCCGCACAAAGTTTCCAAACACCTCGAACGGCTGTTCCATCTGCTGCAGCACGCGGCGAGCAAAGGTGTCCAGGTCGTCCTGGTTGACCATGTTTTCCACCAGCAGCGCAAACGTCGTCTCCGCCCAGGCGCGCAGCCGAGTCTTCCGGCCGCAGTGACACGCGCAGCCTCTCGGCCACCGCCTGCAACAAGGCATCCCCCACGGCATGGCCCAGCGTCTCGTTGATCTCCGTGAAGCGGTCCAGATCCAGCAGCAATGCTCCGCAGTTGCGGTCGCGGCGGCGGGTGCGGCGCCTCAGCGCCAGCGTCAGCCGGTCAAGGAAAAGCGGCCGGTTGGCCAATCCCGTCAGCAAGTCGAACAGCGCATCCTGTTCCACCCTGGCTTCAGCCAGCTTTGCGGTCGCTGATGTCGCGGAAGCTCTGCACATAGCCCAGGCTGGCGCCATCCACCCAAAGCGGAGCGGCCACCAGCGCCACATCCACCAGTTCGCCCTCCTTGTTCATCCGCACCGTGTCTACGGCTACACGGCCATTCTCATCCACTTCCCTTTCCAGCATCGCCAGCTCGTGCAGCCGCGTCTCCGGAACAATCAGCTCCCGCAGGTTCCCGCCACTGGCCTCCTCGGCGGTATACCCAAACATCTCGGTAAACGCTGGATTGGTATACAGCACGTGCTTGCCGTGCACAATCACCACCGCCTCGGGAATGCTGGACAGCACATCTTCCATCAGCCGCGACTTGGGCGCCTTCACCCGTCCGCTGGCGATGGGCCACAATCACCGCCTCGTGCAGTTCCGGGTTCAGCAGGCAGTAGGTGCCCTCCACCGGCAGCAGCCGGCCGCTGCGCGCCGGCAGCGTGGCATGGAACGGGCTGCGCGCTGCGCGTGCCGATCAGGTGGGTCTGCGGCTCGGCCGTGCCGGGGAAAAGTCCCCACAGCACGTCTTCCACCGGCCGCTCCGCCCAGTCGACATCGGCCACGCCCAGCATCTGCCGGGCCTCGGAATTGGCAAACACCACCTTGCCCGCCTTCTCAAGAAACACCAGCACAGGCAGCGCATCCAGAACTTCCTGCTGCTGGGCGGAATCGGCATGTTTAGGTAGATTCAAGCTCATACTCTCGCGGGGCCCCGCCGTTGCGTCCGCCTGTGCTTGCTCCGGTTGCGGTACGTTCGCGGCTCTCCAGATACGTGTTGCCATACTTCAAATCGTAGGCCCGATTCATCGCCCGCTCCATCCCCTAAACCGGGTACCCGGTGCTACCAAAGTCCGCGCTCTGTGCCGCTTACAGACACAAAATCCCCGCTGCCCGGGCAACCCGGTGATCATCGGGGATTTTGTGCAATTGAAATGCGGAATCCCGGGAGACTCAAGCTAGGAAACCTCCACCAGTTCCATCTGTCCGTCGCGCCGCCGGTGCAGCACATACATCTCCCCGGCCGCGTTGCGGAAGATAAGCAGATCCCGGTCGCGAAACTCCGCGTCCTTCACCGCTTCCTCAATGGTCATCGGCTTCAGCGAGATGGCTTCGCCGCTCTTCAGAATGTGCGGTTCCACCACCGTGGCGCGGTTGGGAAATGAGTGCACGGCAATCGAAGTGCGGGCCTTGGCCCGGCTTGCCCTGGTCTCCGCTCCGTCTGCCGGAGGCTGGCTGGCCCGGCTCTTGGGCCGCGCCACCGGCGGCGCGGTCAGCACCTTCTCTTCCTTGGGCAGCCGTTTGCCCTCAATCCGGCGGTCGCGGTAGCGGCGCGCCTGGTTGGTCGCGTGCTCCATGGCAATCTTCAGTGCTGCATCCAGCGTGTCGGCCTTCCCTGTGGCTGCAATCGTCTGCAGCCGCAACTGCACGGTCAGTTCCACAATCTTCAGGTGCCGCTGTGCGCCAAAAGTGATGCTGGCGCGCGCTGTCTTGCCCAGGATCCGGGCAATCCGTTCCATCCCTTCCTCGGCCTGCGTGCGCAGAGCCTTGGAGATCTTAACTTGCCTGGCGGTGAACTCCACTTCCATGGTCAGCCTCCGCTTCTCGTTTTTTCCAGCACAGCTTGCGGCTGGTGTGTTGGGGTCCGGTCATCCGCGAATCCACTGCGGTTAACGTACCACTGCTGTCGCTCCGCCCAGAATGCCGGATCACCAGACCGGCTTCGAGAATTCGTGGCAGAGACAGGTCAGTATATGCCGGGAATCCGTCTGCATGAAATAGATGCAGAAAAAACCTGCAACGTCCATTTCGAAATTGGCCCCATCGCGTTTGCAAATCGAATTGTGGAATTTCGCCAGCCAGATGCCCCATCCATTTCACAGTCTCATCGCGAAATGAGTGGGTGGACACAAACCTGAACCTGCCGCGCAAGCGCCGTCTGTCTCACCGCACGCGCCCCTGCATCAATCCCGGCTGCGCCTTTGATGCGTCGACGGAATCCCCAGGTCCTCGCGGTACTTGGCCACCGTACGCCGCGTCAGTTGAATCCCCTGCGCCTGCAGCAGCGCCGCCAGTTGGTCGTCGGTCAGCGGATGCTTGGCGTCCTCATCCTCGATCAGCTTCTTCACCTTGCGCTTCAGCACCAGCAGCGGCGTGTCCGCGCCCTCCGGCCCGTTTGAGCCCTCGGAGAAGAAAAAGCGCAGCTCGATCACGCCCTGCGGCGTGTGCGCATATTTATTGGCCACCGCACGGCTCACCGTGGAGGGGTGAACGCCGATCTCTTCCGCCACTTCCTTGATCATCATCGGCCGCAGCGCTTCCACGCCCTGGTCCAGGAAGTCCTTCTGCCGCCGCACAATCACCTCGCACGTGCGCAGAATGGTGCTCTTGCGCTGCGCAATGTTGCGCATCAGCTGCATGGCGGAGCGGAACCGCTCCTTCACGTAGTCCTTTACTTCCTTGTCGGTGTTCTCGGCCACCAGCATGCGCCGGTAGCGCGAGCTCAGTCGAAGGCTGGGAAGGTCTTCCTCGTTCATGGCCACTTCCCACTCCGCGCCCCGCTTCACAAACACCACGTCCGGCTCAATCAGCCGCGTCTGCTCGCGGTTGTACTGGCGCCCCGGCCGCGGGTCCAGCGTGCGGATAAACTCCACGCCCGCGTGCGCATCGGTCGGCGTAATGCCCGCCGCCCGCGCCAGGTCTTTCACATCCCGCTTCTGCAGCAGATGCAGATGACGGTCCACAATCAGCGCCGCCACTTCCATGCTGCGCCTGCGCTCATCCAGCCTGGCGTTGGCCTCGGCGCGGAAGCTGCCGTGCAGATCCTCCCCGCCTTCTTCGTCCGGCTCCCCACCGGGTCTCGCTCCCGGCTTCGCATACAGGTGGCCAAACTCAAGCTGCTGCGCCGTAATCTGGATCAGCAGGCACTCCCGCAGATCTCGCGCGCCCACGCCCGCAGGGTCCAGATGCTGCACCAGGTCAATGGCCCGCCGCACCAGGTCCAGCGCCGTCTCCGCGTCCGGCACATCCTCAGCGGCCTGGCCCTGGCTTTGCGCCGTCTGCCGCAGCGCCGCTGCCAGCTCTTCCGTATCGGCGGCCAGGTAGCCGTCCTCATCCAGATTGCCAACCACGTACTCCGCCGCTTCGTGCAGCCCCGGCTCCAGCGTCAGAGCGCCCAGCTGCCACGCCAGGTGATCGGAAAGGCTCGTTGGCTGGGAGAGAAAGTGCTCGAACGAGGGCTTTTCGCTGTCTTCGTACTCCGGCTGTGTGCGATACCCGGGATCGAGATAGTCTTGAAAATACGAGCCGAAGTCGACCTCTTCGAAAGCGTCCTTGGGCGGAGCCGCTGGTTCCGCCACGACCCCGGGATCGGGCCGGTCAAGCAGTTCCATCCGCTCCAGCCGCTCCTGGCGCTCCTGGCGGCCTGCAACCTCATCCAGCATTGGAACCGATTCGTCAATCTCCTCCAGGACGGGATTCTCCACCATCTCGGCATCAATCATCTCCTTCAGTTCCAACTTATTCAGTGCAAGAACGCTCACCATCTGCATCAGGCCCGGTGTAAGGACCTGGCGTTGCGACACCTTGAGAGTCATTTTGGGTTGAAGCAGCGCCATAGTTGGAACTTTTCCCTGTACGTGTGCTAAGTGTCAGTGTAATTGCCGAGCAAAACTGACAGGTTTCAAATTACCCCACAATGAACCCGCCGTGCCAGAATAGGCAACGAACCATTCGGGAATGGCGGGCTGGACTTTCGTGCGTCCCGCCGCCCGCCGGGGGTATTGACAAATTTCGATTTCGTGCTCCACCCGGCACGCGGCTTCTCAGCCCAGCGAGAATCCTTCGCCAAGGTAAAGACGCCGCACATCCGGATTGTTGCCCAGCTCATGCGGCGTTCCGGCAAAGATGATCCGCCCTTCCGCAATGATGTAAGCCCGGTCGGTCACGCTCAGCGTCTCCCGTACGTTGTGGTCCGTAATCAAAATCCCGATCCCGCTCGCCTTCAGGTCAAAGATAATTTTCTGCAACTCCAGCACCGCAATCGGGTCAATGCCGCTGAAGGGCTCATCCAGCAGAATGAAACTTGGCTGGATGCAAAGGCAGCGCGCTATCTCCACCCTACGCCGTTCTCCGCCGGAAAGCGCGTAGCCCCGCGTGGTGCGCACGTGGCCCAGGTTCAACTGATGGATGAGACGCTCCGTCCGGGTGCGCCGCTCCCGGCTGCCCAGCGGCTGCGCTTCCAGCACTGCCAGAATATTCTCCTCCACCGTCAGCTTGCGAAACACCGAGGGCTCCTGGGGCAGATAGCTGATGCCGAAGTTGCGTGCCCGCAGGTACATCGGCACGTGCGTAATCTCCGTCTCGTCCACCAGCACCCGGCCCGTCTCCGGAGCCACCAGGCCCACAATCATGTAAAAGCTGGTCGTCTTGCCGGCCCCATTCGGCCCCAGCAGCCCCACCACCTCCCCGCGCGAAATGCGCAGGTTCACGCCCCGCACCACCTGGCGTCCCTTGTAGCTCTTCCCGAGTCCCTCGGCAATCAACGTATCCATCTAATGTCCCGTCTTTAAGGCTCCTGCCCAAAAATGACTTGTCATCCTGAGCGACCGGAGCGCAGCGAAGGGAGCCGAAGGACCTGCATTTCGGAATCTCTCGGCATGCCAGCCATTCTCACCAAATGCTGCGAATCTCTGAGACACCACACTAGCTCGGCTTCCAGTCCATGCACCCACACTTCATTCTGTCATGCCCAATCGACTGCCCGCGACTGCGTCCCCGGCCCCACCGAACCGCTCATGAACCCCCGCCCGCGGCTGCCTTGCGCGGCCTGCCGCCCATCCTGCCGTTCTTCCTCGCAGCGGAGACCTTGGCCGCGCTGGTCGACCTTCCCCCGCTCGCGCCCAGTCTGCCGGCCATCCATCGCTTCGAGCCCAGAAATCCCTCCAGCAGCGCTGGCAGATAAAGATCCGCATCCAGCCTGGGAAAGTGAATGCCGAATCCGGAGGGTGAAATCTCGATCTCCGCAAGCTGCGCTGCGGTCGCGCCCTCCAGCCCCTCCGCGTCCTGCGGCGAAAAAGCCACAATCAGCCGCGAACTCAGATGGAGCACAATCCGCCCACTGCGCCTGTCGTAGCGCACCCGCACTGCACGGGGTTGCGAAGTGGCGAGTTCCTGCGCGCGCAGGTTTGCCGCTTCAATCTGCTCATCGAGTTCCATGGATTCCCTCCCATGCGCTCACCAGCGCGGCCACATTCGCCTCGAGCACGCGTTGAATTCGAGCCAATTCGCGCGCGGAGAAGCCGTAGTTCTCCGTTAAAACGACGGACCCCACAGGCTCATTCACCATAAAGACGGCTTCATGGCCGTTCCCGATGACATGAACGTGAGGCGGTCGATGGTCATTCGGGTAAACAACAACCCGCAATGCGCCAATCCTCAGTACGGTTGGCATGGCACGATCCTATCATAAACCGAAGCGTTTGGGTTATTGCAGCACGCAGCCATCTCCTACTTCGGCGCTGTCGTCTCGGTTTTCGTCCTGTGTCCCCCGCCCTCGACGCTCACACTATCGTCGCGGCTATGGAAGATCAAAGCCTCGCCGCTCACACTCCCCCGCTGCGAGTCGGTCATCCGCGGAAGCACAGTCGAAGTTCCCGTCAGTACATAATCCCCATCTTCGCCGGTATACACCAGCTGCTCGCCAGTTCCGCGCCGTCCCTCGGAGGTTATCACCACATGCCCCAGGGCCGTCATCCGGTCCACTTGGGACTGCCCGCCGTCTTTGCCCGCGTGGTTGCCGGCCGGCAGCAATAACAGTTCCACCGCATCTGAATCCGTCTCGGCCGTCGCCGTCTCCGCCACCACCGGCCCCAGCCCGCCGCTGCGCATCACAGCCTTGCGCTCGGCGTCGGAGTACTTCAGATCCCCTCCGCGCACCCGGATCACCGACGGCGTCGCCTGCTTCCCCGCCGCTTCCTTGCCGGCAGCGCTTGCCGCCGGCTTGCTCACTCCTGGCTCCAGCCCGCCCGTGCTCAGCAGCACCGCCTTCACCGGCTCTGCCGGATCCGTGCTCCGCGCCACCAGCGTCTGCCTCTGCCGGTCCAGCACAATCACCGGCCCGGCCACCGAGTTCGCCTGCTGCCACAGCCGCGCATGCCCCTTGAACGTCGTCTCCCCCGTCGCCTGGCGCAGCTGCGCCTCGGCCGCCACCACGTGCGCCGGCCCCTGCCCGCCCAAAGCCGGACTGCCCTGGCTCCCTGCTCCGTTAGACGCGCTGCCCGGTTGCCCGGCTCTGGCCTGGCCCGTATTCAGCCAGGTCGCCTTCACATTGCCGTGCCCAAACGCGTCGCCCGACTGGTGCGAAACATCAATCTTGTCCGCCGTCATCTGCATCCCGGCGTCTTCCACCCTTGGACTCACCGTCAGATGCAGCCACTCGCCCGCGCCCTCATACACAGCCCGACCCGCCCAGGCCATGAGCGGTGCCGGCGTCTCTGCGCCCGGCCTGGCCGCCGCCTGCTGCGTCAAAACCACGTGCCCGTCCAGTACCGCCGTTTGAATCTGTCCCGCGCCTCCCGCCGCTCCCGGCGCACTCTTCTGAGGTCCCTGAACAAACTGCGCGTCCACGCGGTCTCCGGTCGCATCCTGCCGGGTGCCCGTCGCGCTCGTCTCCTCCAGGCTCGCGTGTCCCATCCCGGTCATTGCCTTCAACGTCGAGTCCGGTCCGAACTCGCCCGTCACCTCGTCCGCCGACAGCCGCGACGGCGCCGCCGCGGCCTTTCCGCGCTGGCTCTCGCCCGTGATCACCACCCCTTGCACGCCGTGAACCCTGGCCGGCTCCGCCTGTCCATGCCCGTTGTCGCGGAAGTCCACATCCGCAATCGGCGACGTCCAGGTCCGGTGCACCCGAAGTGGATCATCGGATGCGTCGCTAGTCTGCTCGCTCTGCATCTCCACGCCCCGCTCCATGTGCACATGCCGCAGCTCGCCGCGCTCGGTAAACGCCAGCTCCGCCGTGGGCGCGCTTCCCCGCATCCGCCGCTCCCCGGCGCCATCCTCCGCGGGCCGCGCCGAGTCCATCCTGACCCCGCCCTCCAACTGCCCATGGCGCGGCTGGTTATGCTCGTCAAAGTCCATCCACCCCGTCGGCGCTGCAATGTGGCCGCCATTCGCGGTCGTCATATTGAACCCGTTCAGCGCGTCCAGCCGCACTGCCGAACCGTCGTCGCGGAACAGAACGTTGGCGTCTCCAGCCGTCGCCTCGCCGCCCCGGTAATCGGCCGTGGCCGCATGCATCCGGCACAGCCGCGTCTCGCGCTCAAACTCCGCATGCTGGGCATGGATCGACACACTCGAACCGCTGCGCTGGGTATTCAGCTCCACTGCCTTGTCCAGCACCAGGTAACCCTGCCTGGAGTCGTACGACGCGCCCTGCGAGCTGCCGCTCCCCTGCGCCATCGAGAAATCCACGTGCTCGCCCGTCGTCGCCACACCGGTGCTCGTATTGAACGTGAGCCCGCTGGTCTTTACATGGATATCGCCCTGCCCCGCCGCCTCCGCCGCGGAGGCAATCGGCGTCGGCTTCGCCTTTTCCGGCTTCCCCGCCGAGGTTTTGCCCGCCGCAGCTGGCGTTGCCTCCGGCCGCTGCAGCGTAATCTCCACGGTCCCCGTCGCCTGCGCCGTGCCCTCCTTCTGGTCGTAGTCGAACTCCGCTCCCTCAATGCGGTCCACACGGCCGTCCTCGCCGTAAAGCTCAATCTTTACGCCATGCAAAATTGCGTGGTTGTCCTTGTACTGCACGGCTTTCGAGGCATGGATCCGGTAGCGCGAGTGCCCCCCAAACGCATGGTCGAGGGTAAATCCGCTGGCGTCGGAAGTGATGTTCACGCCCAGCTTCTGCGGCAGTTCCTTCAGATTCAGAGGATTCTTCAGTTTGCCCCGGGCCAGAAACAACCCCAGCGCCCCCACCACCAGCACCCCTGCCAGTAACACCAGCGTCCGCAGCCGTTCAATGGTGAATCGCACGCTCAGTTCGTCACCCCGAGGCGCGCCGCCAGCCGCTGCGCCAGGCTCTCGCCCAGTTCGCTCCACAACAGCCGCGCCGTCGCCCCTGAAGCCTTCTCCACCGCCGCTGTCAGCTCCACCAGTTGCCGCACATTCTCTTCCACGTGCCGCGCCGCCACTGAATCCAGCTCCACGCCCTCTTCCAGGAACGGCGCATCCGGACCGAAGTCCACGCGGATGTGCCCATCGGCCTCGTACGCCCCATCGTCGAACAGCGGCCCGTACCCCGTCACCCGCACCAGCCGCGGCTCCCGCACCCAGCGCGCCTCCAAATTCAGTTTGTCATCCTGAGCCCCACGGAAACTGTCATCCTGAGCCCCACGGAAATTGTCATCCTGAGCCCCACGGAAATTGTCATCCTGAGCGGAGCGCAGCGCAGTCGAAGGACCTGCATTTTTCCCAGGGGTTTCCACTTCCCACAAGCTCCAGCCAATCTGGAACTCATACGCATAATCGTCGTGCAACAGCTCCAGCGCCTCTTCCACCGCCGCGCGCGGCTCCGCACCCAAGGCTCCCGCACCCTCGCCGCCCTTCGGCGCACCGGCACGCCTGCCATACACCTGCTGAAAGATCGGCGACTCGCTCCAGCTCACCGGCCAAACCGTCGCCGAATACACCCGCTCCTCGCCGCCATGCGCGCCAAACGCTCCCAGCACCGCCGTCAGCTTCTCAGCCAGCGCCGCCAGGCGCAGATTCGGGTACCACAAACTCAAATAAAGTGTGTCAGACATCTCTATAGATTGTAGACGCGCATCACCCCGCGAAGATGCGAACAGAATGATCCCACGAGCTCCCTATGTCCCTTAGTCCCTCAGTCCCCTATTCCCTCGACACTATTTTCTGCAACTGTCCCAGATGGTTCAGATCATGCCCCGCCATCGTCTCCACAATCGTCAGGAAGGTCATCGCGCCCCGCTCCGGATGCGTCACCGGCCGCTCCGCCGCTTCCGGCAGCGCCAGCCCAATCAGCCGCAGATTCCATCCCCGCATCGCTTTGAACACCTCCAGCGCCTGCGCAGCCGATATGCCCGTATACGTTGCCGCCCACTTGTCCTGATCGAACGGCTGAATCACCGGCGCATCCTCGGCCAGCGTCTGCCGCAGCCGGAAGCCAAAAGCCAGCTCGCAGTCCGCCAGGTGCGCCACAATCTCCGCCGCACTCCACTTGCCCGGGGCCGGCGCAGAATTCACTCTTTCCGATCCCATCGCTCCAAGCAGCCGCTCAATCTCCCCCGCCGTCGAGGAAAGAATCGTCTCCACCGCCCGCCCATCCAGAAACTTCGCATAAGGATTCAACTCGCTCATCGAAATCACCTCCATTAGCTCCCAGCTTCTAGCTTTCAGTCTTCAGCTATCAGCCTTCAGCTCTCAGCATTTGGTCTCTAGCTGATGGCTGATAGCTGAAAGCTGAAAGCTTCTCCCTATTCCCTTAGTCCCTAGTCCCTTAGTCCCAAGTCCCTTAGTCCCTGTCTCACAGATACTGCTCCACCATCCGCATCCACGTCGGCCAGTCGTGCGAGTTATACGAGTCCCACACAAACAGCTTGTGCGGAATCCCTTTCGCATTCATGATGCCGTCCAGCCGCTGGTTCTGCCCCAGGCACTGGTCGTCCCAGCCCGTCGCCAGCACGTAGCTCGACCGGCGGTAGCGCTCGAGGAACCAGTTGTCGCCCAGGTTGGGCAGAAAGTCCATCGGCTGGTTGAAGTAGCAGTCCTCGTCGTAGTACCCATGCAGAAAATTGCGCAGGTCAAACGCCCCGCTCATCGACAGAAAGCCGGTAAACACATCCGGATGCTTCAGCGCCACATTCACCGCGTGGAAGCCGCCAAAGCTGCATCCCAGGCTAACCAAATGCCAGTCCTGGTTCTTCTGCCGCACCAGCGGCACCACCTCGTGGACCAGGTAGTCGTCGTACTGCACCTGTCGCGCAATGCGCCAGCGCGGCGGCACCTGCCTTGTTGTACCAGCTCTCCATGTCCACTGAGTCCACGCAGAACACCTGCACCTGCCCCGCGTCGATCTTGCCCGCCAGCGCCCCAATCATGCCGCGGTCTTCAAACTCGTAGAACCGCCCGCCCGAGGTGGGAAACACCACCACCGGCAGCCCCGCATGGCCAAACACCAGCAGTTCCATCTCCCGCCCCAGCCGCGGCGAATACCACTTGTGATACTCCCGATTCATCTTCCCCCCACTCCCTCAGTCCCTGGTCCCTTAGTCCCTTGGTCCCTTGGTCCCTAGTCCCTGTCTTTTTGGAGAACCGTCAATTTCTTGTTAATGTAACAGCCTGGGTGGCTGTTTTTCCTCCCGCTCGGCCTGACGCGGAAACCCCATACGGCCGATACGTCATAAAGGACAGTAAAGCTTGCACCTGGAACACCATCCACCGGACGGCCACCCCGCGGCGCATCTGCCCAAGGCCTTGCTCGCCCCTCCGGAAACTGACCCCGACGCCACGCCCCATCGCCGTCTCCGCCTGCATCGCGGCTTTCCCTCCGTCTACCTGCCCGACAAGCGCGACCTCATCGTCTACCTGCCCCCCGGCTACGACCGCCATCCCGAGCGCACCTACCCCGTCCTCTACCTGCAGGACGGCCAGAACCTATTCGACCCCCGCACCTCCTTCATCCCCGGCCGCACCTGGGAGGCCCGCGAGCACGCTGACGCCGCCATCCGCGCCGGCGAGGTCGAACCCCTCATCATCGTCGGCATCTACAACACGCCCGCCCGCCTGGCCGAGTACACCCACGAGCGGAACGGGCACATGGGTGGCGGCGAAGCCGCCCAGTACGGCCTCACCCTCACCCGCGAGATCCTGCCCTGGGTCGCCACGCAGTACCGCGTCCGCACCGACCGCGACTCCACCGGCCTCGGCGGCTCGTCCCTCGGCGGCCTGGTCTCGCTCTATTTGGGCCTCCGCTACGCCACCTGGTTCGGCAAGCTCGCCATCCACTCGCCCAGCGTCTGGTGGAACCACAAAAGCATCCTCGGCTACATCAACGAGCACGCCCCCGCCATCTGGGACCGCCCCAGGGTCTGGCTCGACGTCGGCGACAAGGAAGGCCGCCGCACCCTCCACGACGTGGAAACGCTCAACCGCCGCCTCAAAGCCAACCACTGGCGCCCCGGCGAAACCCTGCACTTCGAAAAAGTCCACAACGGCACCCACGACGAGCCAAGCTGGTCCCACCGCGTCCGCCCCATGCTCAAGTTCCTCTTCCCCGCCCAGTAGGCGTCAAACTTGGAAGTCTGAAGCGGGCAGGAATTGGATCGCGAAGACGGAGGAATCAGCGGCCCGAAAGCGGAGGCAGCAGGGGCCTTCAGGCCCTTGAATTGGGCTTCGAAACAGGGAGGCCTTCAGGCCCGGGCCGTCTGTCGGATGCCCCATCCTTCTGAGCGAAACCAAGTGGAGTCGAAGAACCTGCATTTCGTAAACTCATCGCGGGATGGGTGGGAAACCACCAACCCACGCGGTCCCACCCCACCTGCTGCTATCCTTCCTTCCATGCGCCCGCGCCTTGCTTCCCTCCTGTCCTTTTTCGCCCTGCTCCTCACCGCCCTCCCTCTGCCACGCCCGCGTCCTCCGCGTGGAAGTTGCCACCCGCACCGACGTCCTCTCCGGCAAACCCTTCGGCGACGCCGGCGCATACGAGCGCATCACCGGCCGCGTCTACTTTTCGCTCCCCATCGCCAATCCCCACAACCGCCAAATCGTCGATCTCGCCAACGCCGTCAACCTCAAGCAACGGCGAGGTCGAGTTCTCCGCCGACTTCATCGCCGTCCGTCCCAAGGACGCCGCCAAATCCAACGGCTCCATGATCCTCGAAGTCCCCAACCGCGGCCGCGGCCGCCTCATCTCCCTCGTCGACGGCGGCGACTGGGACCTGGCCCACGACCCCGGCGACGCCTGGCTGCTCCGCCAGGGCTACACCATCGTCACCCTCGGCTGGCAGTGGGACGCCGCCGGCCCCGGCGCTCTCCGCTTCTTCGCGCCCATCGCCAAAGACCACGGCAACACCATCACCGGCCTGCTGCGCGGCGATCTCATGCCCTCCAAGCCCCTGCCGGAAATCCCCCTCGGCCATCTCATCATCGGCAGCATCGGCGGCACGGAGTACCCGGTCTCCGATCCCGACGATCCCCGCAATACGCTCACCGTCCGCGACTCCCGCAACGCCCCGCGCACCGTCATTCCCCGCGCCCAGTGGCAGTTCGCCCACACCGTCAACGGCCAGCTCACGCCCAGCCCTCGCTTTATTCACCTCAACGGCGGCTTCCAGCCCGGCAAAATCTACGAGTACGTCTACGTCGTTGCCGACCCCGTTGTCGCCGGCGGAGGCTTCGCCGCCATCCGCGACTTCGCCTCCTACGCCAAGCACGCGCCCGGCGCCATCGCTCCCGCCCAGCGCGTCTACGGCCAGGGCATCTCGCAAAACGGCCGCTTCCTCCGCGACTTCCTCTACCAGGGCTTCAACGCCGACGAAGAAGGCCGCATCGCCCTCGACGGCGTCCTCGCCCACGTCGCCGGCGCCGGCCGCGGCAGCTTCAACTACCGCTTCGCCCAGCCCTCGCGCGACGCCCAGCCCACCTCCTCCGTCTTCTTCCCCACTGACATCTTCCCCTTCACCGACCAGCCCGAGCGCGACCCCGTCACTGGACAAACCGCCGGCCTGCTCGACCGCGCCACCGCTGAAAAAGTCGTGCCCAAAATCTTCTTCTCCAACACCTCCTACGAGTACTGGGGCCGCGCCGCCTCCCTTATCAGCACCACCGCCGACGGCAGGCAGGACGCGCCTATCTCGGAGAACGTCCGCATCTACCACTTCACCGGCCTGCAGCACTTCTCCGGCCCCTTCCCGCCGCAAAAAGGCGCCGGCGACCTGCTCGGCCAGCAGCCCCAGTCCCCGCTCCCCGTGAAGTATTTCTGGCGCGCCATGATCGCCAACATGGACGCCTGGGTGCGCTCCAACACCCCTCCGCCGCCCAGCAGTTATCCCCGCATCGCCGACGGCAATCTCGTCCCCCTCAGCGCCTACGCCCTGCCCGACCTCCCCGGCCTCAATCGCCCCCACGAGGCCAACGAAGGCCTCCGTCTCGACTTCGGCCCGCACTGGCAGCAGGGCATCCTCTCCATCCAGCCGCCCATCGTCGGCAAGCCCTTCCCCGTCCTCGTGCCCCAGGTCGACGCCGACGGCAACGAGCGCGACGGCGTGCGCCTGCCCGAGTACTCCGCGCCCCTCGCCACCTACGTCAGCTGGAACCTGCGCGACCCCTCCATCGGCGCACCCGACGAGCGCGTCCCCTTCGAGGCCTCTTACCTGCCCTTCCCCAAAACCGCCGCCGACCGCATCAAATCAGGCGATCCCCGCAAGTCCATCGCCGAGCGCTACACCGGCAGCGCCGACTATCTCGCCCGCTACACCCGCGCCCTCGACGACCTGATCGCGCAGCGCTGGATCCTCGCAGAAGACCGCCCCGCCCTGATCGCCCGCGCCCAAGCCGAATGGACCGAAGCCACAAAATAGGACGGAAGGAGCAGTAGAAAGCGGAAGGAGCAGTAGAAAACCGAGGGAGCAGCAAAAGACGGCGGGAGCAGCACAAGACGGCGGGAGCAGAGGCGGGGCACCCACAACGCGGGTCGAGGCCGCTGAGAAACCCCTTCTCGCCCTCGTTTTGAAAGGGCACGAGTTGACTCGTGCCGAAAAGACGCCCCAAAAAATTGGGCTTCAGCCCCTGAGGGAAGGTTTATTGAGGTTTCACCTTATCTGTGGCCTGTTTCAGCAGCATGTTTATCCCCTGGCAGAAGCGGACTCAACTGGCTGCGAAAACACTCCCGGAGCCCGATTTCGAGGAGCTTTGTAAAAAGGGCATGACTTCAGTCAGGCCGAAAAAATACCCCAAGAGAGGAGCTGGGGCAGGTGGCCCGGTCAAGGTTTTCAATTCTGATTCTCCCTCGATGCGTTGTGCCCCATCCAAGCTGCGTCTTTTGCGGCTTGGGTGGGGAAGCACGAGCGTTTGCCCTCTCTCAAGCGTTCTCCCACAGGCAACTGGCTCCCGCGCAGGAACGCGGTCCACTGCGATTCGATCTCCACCGTGCCCCTCACGCCGGACGCGTAGTGGCAGGTGGCCCGGTCAAGGTTTTCAATTCTGATTCTCCCTCGATGCGTTGTGCCCCATCCAAGCTGCGTCTTTTGCGGCTTGGGTGGGGAAGCACGAGCGTTTGCCCTCTCTCAAGCGTTCTCCCACAGGCAACTGGCTCCCGCGCAGGAACGCGGTCCACTGCGATTCGATCTCCACCGTGCCCCTCACGCCGGACGCGTAGTGCCGGAAGCTCGACCACGGCCAGTCTTCTGGCTTCGCAACCAGTCCGCGCGCCACCGGATTGCGATGAATATACCGAATCACTTCGGAGCGCGTCATCTCTCCGCGAACGTTGCTGTCGCACCAGCTCACTTTCCCTTCGCAATTACCCTTTGGTATCGGTCCGGCGTTTTGCGCGTCTCCATATATCTATCGCCCGCATCCTTGTGAATGTCGATAGTCATCGGAAGTTAAGGTGAGGGGAAAATGAAGCATACGATTTCGCATCTCAGTTTATTGTTCGCATCGGCTGCAGTTTTGGCGGGCGCTCTGGGAATTTCAGGTTGCCACAGTCTGGACATTCATCCCGACGATCAGGCAGCAGTCTACAAGGCGCTCGACAGCAACGATCTCGGAAGCGTGATGGTTTCTCAAAGCCGGGAAAGAGGCGTGATTACACTCGCTGGAGTCGTGGGTGCTGCCAATCGCAAATCCCAGGCCGAAGCCATTGCAAAGCTGGCTGCTCCCGGGTACACGATCGTTGACAACATCAGAGTGGAATCCGCCGGATTGTAGGCCCACGCATCGGGCCACGATGGGCTCGAAGAGTGCCATCCTGGGCTGCGGAATACGGGGACATGATACCTATTCACCCAATCGTAGCTGCTCCGGACCTCCGGCTTCACCTCTCGGTTTCCGTCCCCAAACGTTAACACCACGCATGGGGAACAGGTATCATGTCCCCCTATTTCTCGTTCGGAAACGATCTTAACGCAACGCCCGCTCATCGCAAAGAGCGCGATGAACGGGGCACAGCTTTTGCGGCTCTGCGATCTTCATGGCCGGGCCACCTGCCCATCAGTATCGGGTTGCCGATCCGGTACTTCGAGACAAAACATCGATTTGCCCGCTGCGTGTCCTAAATAGAATCGCTCCGCGTGCGTCTACTGCTGGTCCAACAGCGCCTTCCAATGGTTCGACTTGCCCACATCTCTGTTCCCGTAATTCTGGAGAATGCCCGAACGATGCTGTGCTGCGAATCTACAGGAAGCAAGACCAACAGTTCTTCATTGAACTGAGTGAATGGGGACGCTGGTAGAGGAAGTCCGGTGGAAACTGGCGTCTCCCACAACTTGTGCCCTTGTGCGTCGATTTTCAGCAATACTCCTGATTTTCCTACGAAGGGATAATCGTCATACACCGCAATAAATTCCCCGCTCGCATCGCTTTGAAATTGCACAATGTGGCGTAAGGGCATTGGCAGACTCCACAACTCTTGCTCGCTCACGTTGGAGCATATTAGTTCACCGGATGAGCCTTCCCAGAAGAGAGCATCGTTCGCTGCGCCAAGAAGAACTTTAGAGAGATGACTCTTTCTGATAGTTTTGCCGCTGTTTTCATCGAGCTGGATCATGTTCGAAACGACCCTGTCCTTCAGCACGACTATGGTCGTCGCTGGTCCGTTACCAGCGTTTTCCCATAGCCTCTTGCCGGATCGCCCATCAAGAGACGAGATTGATCCATCAGGACGGTGAAGAACAAATATCCTTCCTCCCGCAGAGGCAACTGCTCGACAATCTCCGTCCTTATTCCAGAGGAGCTTCCCCGTCGAGGCATCAAGAGCGAGGATTCTCGCGCCGAGCCACCTGCGCAAAACACCAATGCTCCGTCCTCCACGATAGGAGCCACATCAATACTGCCTCCAGGAGCTTGAACAGGCACATCCCAAAGACACCGCCACTTTCGATTGCCCGCGCTGAAATCCGACCATTTCCATACGAATACAGTCTATTTTGGATCACGGCAAAACCTGAACCGTATTCGGCTAAGGCTGGCATCGTCAAAATCAAACTGCAGAGGGAACTCCAAACCAAATGCTTTCTGATTCTGTTCTTCATAGTGTCTCCATCGTTCCAGCTACTCATCTTCACCGCCTCAAAGACGCAATCTACATAGAATCAGTTCTGATTTGGTGGCTTTGGAATACGGTGGAATACGGGGAACACGGGGGAATACGGGGGAATACGGGGGGAATACGGGGGGAAATACGGGGACATGAGACCCATTCCACCCAATCTTAGCTGCTCCGGACCTCCGGCTTGGGGGGAATACGGGGGGAATACGGGGACATGATACCTATTCACCCAACCTCAGCCGCTCCGGACCTCCGGCTTCACCTCTCGGTTTGCGTCCCGAAGAACGACGCGCGATCTTGCGGCCCAGCAGACTCTCAAGACCAGGCGGGTGGCTATCACGGTCCCGGGAGTCGGGTTTGTCAACCCGGCCGCCGCCGCCACGCCTAACGAAACAGGCCCCCCACTGCTGACCCCTGATCCCCGATCCCCGACCTCTGAACTCTGGTTCCTGATCCCTGATCCCTGTTCCCTGATCCCTTTGCATATAATTTCGCCCCCCGCGAGCACAATACTCATAGAGGAGATCAACCATGACGCCCGGCACCCACAAAAACGTCATCATCTTCGCCGCGTCTTCTCCTTTTCGGCGCGAAACCCCACCCCTCCCCCCTTTTCCTTCCAGCCCCATGAAAGCAATCAGGTTACGCCTCAAAAAATGCCAAAATCGACCCCTTTTATAAAGAATCGGCACGCCAACGCATCCGCCGGACTGGATCGATTCCGTTCCGGAGCCCGGGCGATTCACCGCCATTCCAGAAGCCGCCTCGCCGCCGAATCGTCAACAACTTGCCCCCAACCCCTTTTTCGGCGATACTTAGGTGTTGAGTCTTGTGTAGCATCGGGGTCCCGGCGAACAGGTCTTCGTTCGTGGGGTGATTAGCCCGGCGCACATGTCTGGCCGTTTGTTTTCGCCTGCGCGCCTGAAGATGCACCGCCGCCGGCCGGAAAAGCCCCTAAGACCAACAGAGCACTGGATTTTGAAAGGAACCGTATCGCCGTGGTGATGATTCGTTTGGCGCGCTTTGGCGCCCGCAAGCAGCCCTACTACCGCATCGTGGTCATTGAGAAGGACCGCGCCCGCAATGGCCGTTCCATCGAGGTCGTCGGCACCTACAACCCCCGCACCAACCCCGCCACCGTCGACCTGAAGCACGAGCGCATCGCCTACTGGCGCAGCGTCGGCGCGCAGTTCTCCCCCATCGTGGAGAAGCTGGTGGCCAAGAACCCGGTCAAGGCCGTCGAGGCTCCTCTTACCCCCGCCGCTCCGGCCAAAGCCGCCGTGGCCGAAAAGGCCGCAGCCCCTGTCGTCGAAGCTCCGGCCGCTGAAGCCGCGGTCGAAGCGCCCGTCGAAGCCTGATCGCTCCCGCCCCTTTCGGGGTGCATCTGAACACGTTGAAGGTCGTGTGAGCCGGTGTTCTTTACCGGCCCTCACACATTTGCTGACGGCGACCCATCTCTGGTGTTACGATTCTGCGCACCGATTCACGTCGTAAATTTCCGGAGCCGCCAATTTCTGGACCCATCCGGTCAGAGGCACGAGCATGACCCAACACGATTCAATCAATGTCGACGAGCTGGTCCGCGAAATCGCCCGCGCGCTTGTCGATGAGCCCGAAGCGGTCGAGGTGGAGTCCGTCAGCCGCGACGAAAACACCATCCTCAGGCTGCGCGTCGCTCCGCAGGATGTGGGCAAGGTCATCGGCAAGCAGGGCCGCACCGCCCGCTCGGTTCGCACCATCCTGGGCGCCGTCAGCATGAAGCTGCATCGCCGCTACACCCTCGACATCCTGGAAGAAGACGACTAGCCTTGCGCTCCGCCGCCGCCGCGCAAACCAGGACTGAGGCGCCATGACCGCGCCTGAAGCGCCGCAGCCATGGACGTGGCTGGCCCGCATCCGCCGCCCCCAGGGCCGCAAAGGCGAAGTCTTCGCCGACATCCTCACCGACTTCCCTGAAAAATTCGCCGACCGCCACCGCCTCTGGCTTATCGCCGATCCCGGCTCACCGCGCGCCAAAACCAACCCCGCGCCCCGCGAAGTCGAACTGATCCACCACTGGCCCCACAAGGGCGGCATCGTCCTCCACTTCGCTCAGACCAGTTCCATCTCCGACGCCGAAACCCTCGCCGGCCTCATCGTCGCCATCCCGCAGGAGCAGCGCGCCCCGCTCGCCGACGACGAGGTCTACATCGCCGACCTCATCGGCTGCACCCTCGTCGACATAGCCGGTTCAACGCCAGTCGAAGTCGGCCAGATCGAAGATGTAGACCGCACCGCCGGCCCCGTGGCCCTTCTGGTAGTCAACCACCCCGGCTCCGAAGACGAGATCCTCGTCCCCTTCGCCAAAAGCTACCTGCGCCATATCGACCTGGCCGCCAAGCGCGTAGAGATGGATTTGCCCGCGGGTCTGCTGGATCTCAATGCACCGGGGAAGCCCTAGGGCGTATCGACATATACTGGCACGACAGCGACGGGAGCCATTTTTTTCTCAGTTCGAGGAGAGAGGAGCGACGCATACCTGGGTATGCGAGCGACGATCGACGACGAAATGGGGAAAAATGGCCCCGTCCCTCCGGGTTGCGGCGCAAATCCGGCCATACTTCATTCTCGCCCTCGGCAGTGGACCCGCCACAGCCATCGGGCTCGGCTTCGTCTGGCCGGATTTTCGCTCGCAACGCTGCGCGTCAGTATATGTCGATACGCCCTAGTCCAGCCCCAGCGGTTTCCAAACGCCGTCTTCCTTCAGCGCCAGTTGCAGCGGCCGCGGCGGGCCCTTGGGCGGCACCGTCACCTCAATCCACAGCTCCTGTCCGGAACGGGTCAGAGATGGATTGGAGGCATGCTCGGGAAGATAGAAGTCCACCGGCGTCTCCAGCCGCAGATCGTCGCAAGACGAGCCCGGCCACGCATCCACCGTCTGCCCGCCGGATTCGCTTTCGAACTCGGGGAGCCGGATGGCCACCAGCTTGTCGGCTTCCACCTTGAGCCGCGCCGCAAACCGCACCGGCTGCCCCGCGCGGATGGAGTACTTCCGCCCCGTCTGCACGCCGTTCTTGTCCCGCGGCATCGCCGCCAGCTCTGCCGAGGGCAGCGTGCTCTGGCAGCCGTCCACAACCAGTTGCACGCTCAGATACCGCCCCCGCATCAGCATCTCCGGATCGTAGACCACCGTCCGCGTCCACACCTTCGGGCAGGTCCAGCGCTGGTAAAGATACTTGGCCGCAATCGACGAAACAATCGCCAGCTGAATCACCAGCAGCGCACCATGGACACCTTCGCCGGCTTCATAGCGCCTCCTGCACAGACTGAATCCGCCGCGACTCATCCGCGCCATCAACCCGCGCCGCGTCTTCTCCAGCACCCAACCGCCCGCCAAAAACAGAACGCCCAGCCCAATCAGCCCCAGAGACCGGCCCACCTTGTCGAAGATGTCACTGAAGTAGAACCACCCCACGGCAATCGCAAACCACACCATGCCCAGGTTGACCAGAGCTTTGCTCGCCTGCCGCACCCCCCACCAGATCACGAACACCGCAAACCCCGCCACCAGCGCATGCGCCAGCACGTTCGGCTCGCTGTAGGTGGAGCTGGTGTGGTAGTTGCCGTAGTCGTAATGTTGCGTCTTCATCCGCATGCACCACGGCAGCGCAATCGTGAAGGCCAACGCCACTGCCACCGGAGTCAGGCTCCGGTGCAATCGGAACAGCGCAACCAGCAACGGCACCGCGGCAATGCCAATCCATTCCCATACCCGCAGATGAAACGGCAGGAACGACTCGCTTCCCCACGATCGCCAACCCTCCAGCAGCATCTCGGTCCCTACGATCGCCGCAATGGCCGAAACCGCAAACAGAATCCCCTGAACAATCCTGTGCTTCGACCCCAGGAACACCGTCAGATAGAGCACAGCCCACACAATCAGAAAGCGGCCCTGGTAGACATCCAGTCCGATATGCGCCACGGCCATAGAAATCGAATTCGGCAAAGATCCACGCCGGCCCCAGCAGCAGCGTCAGCGTCTGCTGCGCCTCGTCGCGCAGCAGAATCCACCCGGCCAGCGCCGCCAGCGCCCACAGCAGAACCGCCGCCGGCCAGTGTTCCTCAATGTTGAAGATCTGCCCGACCAGCGCAATGGCCGCGCCAGTCGAAACCGTTCCCACCGCATGCAGCGCCGTCGAAAGCCCGTGAAAGCTCTCCCGCGCCAACGCCCCGGCCAGATGAAAAACAGTGACCATCGCCAACACAATGGCGAAGCGCGCTCCGGGCCGAAATCCGGTCCCAATGCGCGGAGACAAACAGCACCACCCCGCAGGCCAGCAGCATAGCGCCCAGGATCAGCGCCACCAGCCCCTGCCAGCCCACGCTCTTCGCAGTGAGCCCCGCCGGATGCGCATGCGCCGCTCGTACGCGCGGATACGCTCCGCAGTCGGCGCATCGAGAACGCCGGCCGCAAGCCAGCGTGTCAGCAGCGATTCAAAGTCAGCCATGGCAGTTGGCACACATTAAAGCACAATCGGCAGCATCACGCCGTGACCACTGCGCCGGAGTACAGGGGTCTGGTAGAAATGCAACGAACCCCATGCGAGCGAAGAGCGAGCGGCTGCCCCACCGCAGGTGGCTATATCATCGTCAGTAATGCGCTTCGAGATCGTCACCATCTTTCCCGGCTTCTTCTCCGGATTCCTCGACAACGGAATCCTCCGCCGGGCATTGGCCGAAGGCCTGGTCGAGATCGCGGTGCACGATCTGCGCACCTTCACCCACGACCGTCATCGCACCGTCGACGATCGCCCCTTCGGCGGCGGCGAAGGCATGGTCCTCAAGCCGCAGCCCATCGCCGAAGCCTGGCTGCGCTCGGCATCGAGCCGAAAGCCACAGCTGCCTCGGCACACGATTTGAAGGGTACAGGCTTCAGCCCGTACATGCAGCCCGCCGAAGAGGAAGGGGCTTTAGCCCTCGAAGGAATCGAAAGCAGGTCTCCGCGCCCCACCGTCATCCTGCTCAGCGCACAGGGCCGTCCCTTCACCCAGGCTGTCGCCCGCGAAATCGCCGTCTTCGACCGGGTGGTCCTGCTCTGCGGCCGCTATGAAGGCGTAGACGAGCGCATCAACACCCTGTACTGCGACATGGAACTGTCAATCGGAGATTATGTCCTGAGCGGCGGCGAGCTGGCCGCTGCGGTGGTGATCGACGCCGCCATGCGCCTGCTTCCCGGCGTGCTCGGCAACGAGGCCTCCAGCGAGTTCGAAAGCTTTGGCGCCACCGACGCGGAGATCACCGCCGATACAGAAGGCGTTCCCCGCTCGCAGCACGGAGCCGGCGGCCTGCTCGATTACCCCCACTACACCCGCCCCGCCGAGTTCGCCGGCCTCGCCGTTCCCGAGCCCCTGCTCAACGGAGATCACCAGGCCATCCGCCGCTGGCGCCGCGAACAGCAGTTGCGCAAAACCCTGGCCAACCGGCCTGACCTGCTGGAAGGCGCAGCGCTCAGCAAGGAAGACCAAAAGCTGCTTGAGGCGATTCGCAGGGAGGCCCGGTAGTCTCTACTTGAATGGCTGCACCGGAGCCGGCTGGTCCGCTCCCACCTGGCCCGCGGCAACCGCCGCCACATAGAAATTTTCGCCATGCGTGGGACTGCCGGCTAGCCGTCGCAGCATGGCCAGTTGGCCCACGTGCGTCAGCGCATCCGCCACCGGCCCCTGCATCAGCCGCTCCACCGGAGCCTTCAACTCGCCCCCGGTTGCAAGAAAGGCATCGAGAGCTCCCAGCGCCTGAAAGAACCTCTGCTGCTCCTGTTTCCACTGAGAGGGTTGCGTGGTGTGCCAACGCTCTTTGCCCACCGCCGCGCTCAGCGCCCAGTCGAACAGGTCGCCCATGTGGGCCAGAATCTGCACCGGCATCCGCCCAGCCCCTGCAAAACCTGCAAAAGAATCCGGCGCGCCCTCCAAGGCCCGAGCCGCCCTGTAAGCCAGTGCAGCCAGCGTATGCCGCAGCAACTCCCGTTTCTCATCCATACCCCGAACTATAGCGCAGAGCAGCCCGGTGATCCACCCCTCGACCCGCGGCCGCCGGGGGAGCGCGCCCCCTCCTTCCCGCGTCCTTTGCGGGTGGGGCGGGAGACCACGAAACCCATCCTGCGCCAGCGGCCTCCGCTTCCTGGCAGGGGCCGAAAAATCGTTGCACATAATTACGGCCCAAACGAGCACAATACTTATAGAGGGGATCAGCCATGGAGACCAGTAGTGCCGCGAGAGAGCCTCAATCTTCGCCGTTTCCCCTTCTGAAGACACCCCACCCCCCCCTACAATCCCGTGAGACAGTGAAAATGTGAAACTGTGAAGCTCCTGGGTCGGCAGCGAGCCGCCAGCAAATCGACGCATTTCTAAAGGACTTAAACGCCAACTTATCTACCGGACCGGGCGGTTTTGCGCCCATCCCAGGCAGATTCGCCGCCGGTGCAAAACCGCTTCGCCTCCTAATCCCTTTTGAGCTTCGCACCAAGTCCAGTTCTCTGATAAACTGGAAGTTCTGAGTCCAACAGCAGGAAGCAACCATGTCAATTCATCCCGTTATGCAGCGCCTGGCAGACAAGCTCAAGCGCACCGACCTCCCCGAGTTCGTCCCTGGCGACCAGATTCGCGTCCAGGTGAAGATCAAGGAAGGCGATAAGGAACGTCTCCAGGCATTCGAAGGTCTGGTTATCGCCATCAACCGCGGCGCGCAGGGCACTTTTACCGTGCGCAAAATGAGCTTTGGACAGGGCGTGGAGCGCATCTTCCCCTTCAACTCCAAGGTCATCGACAAGATTGAGAAGATTCGCAGCTACAAGGTTCGCCGTGCCAAGCTGTTCTATATCCGCGGACTGCGCGGCAAGGCCGCCCGTCTCAAGGAAGTGGATCGCGTCACCGGCAAGGTTCGCGCGTAGCCCATCGCCCAAGTTCTCTCCGTGAAAAGCCCCTGGCCCATGTGGCCGGGGGTTTTTCTTTGCCCACCCACTCGGCTCCAGGGTCCTGAGTCTGAGATTCTTCACGTAATTGGCGGTGTCAATCTGAGTGAACGGGGCCCCAAACGCCGTTCGGTTTGAGGGCGGTAAGCGAAGAATCTGCTTCTTCCCTTCCCTGGCTCTTGTTAAGGACCTCAAGCTCGCCACACTAGCTCTTGATGAGGGTCATCAGCAACTGCGAGAGCCCGTTCCAGGCAATCTGTACGCCAATGCAAAGAAGAATGAATGCAATCACCCGCAGAATTCCGTGCGCGGTATTCGGCGGAATCACCCTGGTAATCCTGGGCGCATACGCGTAACAGAAGTAAACCAGCACGCTGAGAGCCACAACCGCAAGAAACACTCCCACGTGCGCCAGAACATCCTTGGAAAGCACCTTCTGTGAGATGTGAGCGGTCAAGGTCAAGACTGCCACCAGGGTGCCCGGCCCGGACGTGATTGGGAATGTGAACGGATAGAAGGCCTTCGCTTCCAGGTCGCGCGTCCGCGTGTCGTCCTGCGCGTCCGTCTCTTCCTGCTTGTTTCTTGAATTCGCGCTTGCATCCCTCTCGTTCAACACCGACCAGCCCATCGCGGCGATCACAATGCCGCCGGAGAACTCAACAATCGGAAGTGAGATGCCGAAGAAATTCAGCATCGCCGCGCCCAGCAGTTCGATCACTGCAAGAAAGACGATGTTGTTGATCGCAATCCTGCGCGCCAAATGACGGTAGACCTGCGGCGGCGCGTCCCCGGCCAGCCCCAGAAACACCAGCGCCGACCCCAGCGGATTGATCAGCGGAAGCAGTACGCTGAACGCGATCAGAAAGGAATTCCAAAGTTGCAAGGGCTTTCTCCAGTCTGCATCTTCTCGCAGAGCACCCGAATCCGTCGAGATCGGACAGTTTGCACGCACCCCCGCCAGCATGGAGGATACCCACAATCCGCCATTTCTTCCTATACTGAATTCATGACCAGGATCCCCGTTTGCGGTTGGAAGCACGAAAATGCCGCACGCAAACAGGGCGCCCTGCGCATAGCCGGCCTGGACGAGGTAGGCCGCGGCCCGCTCTTTGGCCCCGTAGTCGCTGCCGCCGTCATTCTCGCGCCGCGCTGCCGCCTCGACGGCCTCACCGATTCCAAGAAGCTATCGGAACGAAAACGTGAAGAATTCGCCGTGCAAATCCGCGCCAACGCCGTGGCCTGGGCCGTCGCCTCCGTCGACGTGGAAACCATCGACCGCATCAACATCCGCCAGGCCTCGCTGCTGGCCATGCGCATGGCCGTCGAACAGCTCGCACTGAGCCCCGACTTTCTGCTCATCGACGGCCGCGACTCCATCGACTGGCCCTGCCCGCAGCAGGCCATTATCCAGGGCGACGCCGCCAGCCTCTCGATTGCGGCGGCAAGCGTCTTAGCCAAAGTCCACCGCGACCGTTTGCTCGTCGAACTCGACCGCCAGTTTCCCGGCTACGGCCTGGCCAGCCACAAGGGCTATGGCTGCCCGGAACATCTTGCCGCGCTGGCGCGTCTCGGGCCGACTCCCCTGCATCGCAAGAGCTTTCATCCTGTGGCACAGACGATGCTGCAATTTGAATAAGGACGAGTCAGCCCGAGACGCCGGTCTTGCTCAAGGCGTAACCTCGCGCACTCTCCGACTCGACCACCATGCCAGCGCCGGCCTGGCCAACAAAAACACCGCCAGAACCACCGTCAGCCGTAGCGGGCTCAAGACGCCCGTCTTCACCTGCCACCAGTAATGAATCACCCCGCAAATGGCAGCCAGATACACGAGCTTGTGCAGGCGATTCCAGTTCTTTCCGCCCAGCTTGCGAATGGACCAGTTGGTGGACGTGGCGGCCAGCGGCAACAGCAGCAGCCACGTCGCCGCGCCCATGGTGATGAACTTCCGCTTGGCAATGTCGTCCAGCATCGCGCTTACATTGAAGCCCGCGTACAATGCCACATAAGCCAGCATGTGAATGGTGCCATAGAAGAAAGCAAACAGTCCCAGCAGCCGCCGAAACTTGATCAACCAGTTGAGCTTCGGCGCAAGCTTCCGCAACGGCGTAATTGCCAGCGAAAGAATCAACAACAGCAGCGTGTCGTAGCCGGTCGTCAGCTCGATGGTCGATGTAGGATCGGGTCCAAGCGTATTGGTCACCGCCTGATAGGTGAGCAACCCCGCGGGCCACAGGCATGCCGCCCAGGTCAGCGTCTTCAGTAAAATCAACGTCGAACGTTTCATAGTCTCTCAGAAAGGCGGAGTTAGCGCAGCTGGCGATGTTAGCGGGGTGAGCGTTTCCAGGGGAGTCAGTCGTGTTCGCGCGGCAAAGACCGCGAATGCCGCTTCAGAAGTACTTCCGCAGGTTCATCCCCGCGTACAGCCCCGCCACCTGGTCGCCGTACCCGTTGAACATCAACGTCGTCTTGCGCTGCGCATAGAAGGGCAGTCCGATCCGCCGCTCCGTCTTCTGGCTCCAGCGTGGATGATCCACATTCGGATTCACATTGGAATAGAACCCATACTCGTTGGAATTCTGATCGTTCCAGGTGGTCGGCGGCTGCTTGTCAGTGAAGCGCACGCCCACAATCGACTTGGCCGACTTGAAGCCATACTTCCACGGCACCACAATCCGCACCGGCGCCCCGTTCTGGTTAGGCAGCACCTCGCCATACAGCCCGAAGGTCAGCAGCGTCAGCGGATGCATTGCCTCGTCCATGCGCAGTCCCTCGGAGTAAGGCCATGAGATGGTTGACTCGTAAGCCCATTTCTCAACCTTCCTGTCGTAGTAGGAGAGAAACTGCACATACTTTGCGGTTGCCAGAGGTTCGCATTCTTTGATGAACTCCGAGAGCGAGTAGCCCACCCACGGAATCACCATGCTCCACGCCTCCACGCAGCGGTGCCTGTAGACGCGATCCTCAAGCGGCCGCAACTTCAACAGGGCATCAATGTCAAAGGTCTTCGGCGTCTTCACCTTGCCATCCACCTTTACAGTCCACGGCCGTGTAGGCAACACACCGGCATTCTGCGCCGGCTCATTCTTCTCCACGCCAAACTCGTAGAAGTTGTTGTAATGGGTCAGGTCGTTCAGGCTGGTCAGGTCTTCGCCCGTGGTGGTCAGCGGGCTCTTCACCGTATCCAGCTTTGTGCCCGCCAGCGCCCCAATGCGTGGCTCGAATACTTCGGCTATCCGCTCCGCCCCCAGCACTGCGGCGCCGACCGACGCGGCGCCTGCCGCAACCCCGCGCAGAAACTTTCTCCGGTTCATATACCACTCGTAGCCGCTCCGCGGCGTAATCTCAGACGAAGGGATATCGAAAGGTTTCTTGATCAGCATTGAATTTTGACCTCGCGAGGCTGGGAAACGTTCCCTCTCCACTATTAGATACGAAACAGCGCCCTCACGTTACAAGATACGTGCCACACTGCTCAATTGGATTCGATGTCACCGCAACCCTGCATCCTCCTGGCCGGGCTCGCGTGCCGGGTTGCTGGCCTGCTGACTTGCTGTCTCATACGCGAACGGCCACTCCTTCAAGCTCCTTGCCCGCCACAGATAAATCAGAGTCCCGCTCATCGCAATGCCCGCCGCCACCGCCAGCCCCTTCACCGCGTGACTGCGGTTCACCAACATGAAGACAAACCCCGCCATCGCCACCAGCGGCGGCAGCGGAAACCACGGCATCCTGAACGGCCGCTCCAGTTTCGGCCGCTGCACCCTGAGCAGCATCACACCCACGTGCTGCAAGAAAAACTGCAACACAATCCGCGTAATTACCAAAAGCGTAATTACCTGCGTCAGCGTGAGAAAACAGAATGCTGACGCCACCAATCCCAGAGCCACCAGAGACCGGTGGGGAATCCCATGCCGGGGATGGACGGCTGCGAGGAATCTGAAGTAGTTCCCGTCGCGCGCCGCCGCATAGGGCACACGCGAGTAGCCAAGCAGAAGTGAAAAGACGCTGGCAAACGCCGTCCAGACGACGAGCGCCGCAATCGTGTACCCGGCCCAGCCGCCAAAGGCCGCACGCGCAATGGCGGCTACCAGTTGCACGCGCACCACTGCGCTCTCAGCCGTGGGTCTCGTGGCGCTGCCGAGCGAAGGCAGCACAGCCAGGTTCATCAACACGTAAAACCCCGCGACAAACAGCACCGACAGGAGAATCGCCCGCGGAATCGTCTTCTCCGGCCGCCTCACCTCGCTGCCCAGAAAGCAGATGTTGTAGTAGCCCCAGTAGCAATAGGTGGCCAGCAGCGTGCCCTGCGCAAGCCCTCGCATCTGCAGTTGCAGCCCTGGCAAAATGGCCGTCGCCGGCGCAACCGGCATATGCCAGCCGCCCATGGACGCCGCATGCACAAACCCAGAGACAATCACTCCCGCAATCGCCGCTATCACACCCACAAACAGAACCCAGGCCAGCCGCGTCACCTGGCTCAGATTTCTGTAAAGCAGCGCCGTCACCAGCAGACACGCCCCCGCCGCGGCAAAGTTCGCGTAATGCAGCCCCGGCAGCGCGGCAATCGGAGCCCGCTCCAGCCCCGGCCAGAACCAGGCCAGAAAACTCGACAGCCCAATGCACCCTGAAGCAATCGACAGCGGCGCGGAAAAGCTCAACTGCCAGACATAGAGAAAGCTCAGCCAGTTCCCCGCACCCTTTGACCCATAGATCTCCCGCAGGAATGCGTAGGAGCCTCCAGCACGCGGAAACGCCGCCCCCAGTTCGGCCCACACCAGCCCGTCAGCTACCGCGATCGCCGCGCCCAGCACCCAGGCACCCACGCTCAGCCGGTACCCCGCCGCAATAATCACGAGCGGAAGCGTGATGAACGGCCCCACTCCGATCATCTCCAGCATGTTAAACAGCACAGCCGACCGAAGCCCGATGCGCCGTTCAAGCGTTTCGTTGCTACCGGGATTGAATTGGGGGGCTGTCATGAAGCATTTACGCTCCCCGGATTGTACACTGACCACACGTATGTTCTTCGCCGACAAACATCTCCGGGCAGCAGCGGGCATGGCCCTTGCCGGCCTTCTCCTTGCTGGCTTTCTTCCCGCGCGCCTCTCTGCTCAGCAGTCCGCGACGGCGGAGCGGGGCTACGCCTCCGATCCCCTGCCGGAGCCCAGCAGCATTGCCCTGCCACTGGCCGAAGACCGCGGAGCGGCGGGGCTTGCGCAATCACTTCGCCGACTTTCTACCACCGCCAGCCTCATGATGATCGTCGCCCACCCCGACGACGAAGATGGTGCGCTGCTCACTGATCTCTCGCGCGGCCTGGGTGTGCGCTGCACATTGCTCACACTCACGCGGGGCGAGGGCGGCCAGAACGCCATGTCCGCGGAATCCTACGACGCCCTCGGTCTCATTCGCACGAACGAGCTCCTCAAAGCCGGCGAATATTATGGCGCCAAACAACTATGGGGCACCGAAATCGACTTCGGCTTCTCCAAAACACAGGAAGAAGCTTTCAGCCGTTGGGGACATGATCGCGTTCTCTACGACGCCGTTCTCGCCGTTCGCCGCGAACGGCCGCAGATCATCGTCTCCACCTTTGTCGGCGGCATCACCGACGGCCACGGCCACCACCAGGTCTCCGGCGAAATCGCCCAGGAAGCCTTCAAGGCCGCTGCCGACCCCAGCGTGTTTCCTGACCAACTCAAGCCGGTCGCCCAAGGTGGTCTCGGCCTCACCGTCTGGCAGCCGCTGGCCGTTTACGGGATGGTCCCCTTCGCTCCTGTGACCGAGAAAGGCATGTTCGATTACGCCACAGGCAAATGGGCCCCGGCAAAATTCAAAAACTACGTCACCGGCGAGTGGACCACAGGTGTTCCCTCGACCGACGTAACCGTTCAGGTTGGTAAACGGGATCCTGTGCTCGGCCGCAGCTACGTGCAGATCGCACGCGAGGGATGGGGTATGCAGAAGTCGCAAAACGGCGGCGCCAACCCCACCCTCAGTGGACCGTCGGAGACGCACTATCACCTGTGGGCCGTCGCCCCGCAAGCCGCCGCCAAACCCGGCGCGACCACAACCAATGACGACCTTTTCCACAACAGCAAAGTCAACATTGACACCAGCATCGATGGGTTAACCAAGTTCGCCGGAGCTAACTCGTCCCAGGAGATTCACGAAGGCCTTCACCAGTTCAGCCTCGACGTGAAACAGTTTGAAGAGGAACGCAGAGGCTTGACGGGAACTGCGGCGGCCCACAAGCTGGCGCCAGCTTATCGCGAAGCTCTCGCGTTGCGAAAGCAACTCGCCCTCAGCAATTCAGGTCCCTTCTCCAGCGGGCCGGCTGCTGTCGGCGGCTCTGACATCCAGGCCCAGGCCGGTCTCCTTTTCGAACTCGACGCCAAGATTGACCAGTTCCAGACCGCTCTCAAAAATCTTCTCGGCCTCGACCTGGCAGCCTTCACCACCCACGCCAGCAAAATCGAAGACGGCGGCTTCCGCGGCAACGGGCCCGACGAGACTCCCCGCAGCGTCTCTCCCGGCGAAGAATTCAATATCCGCATCCACTCCGCGCGCGCCGATTCGGAAGTCCAACTGGCCCGGACCTGGGTTGTAACCCAGACCGGCAGCGCCTGGGCCCCCAACGACGACCCCCTCAGCATCAAGTCAACCGCCACCACCTCGGATGCCATCTACCGGCTCAAAGTTCCTGACAACGCCGATCCCACCCAGCCTTACTTCACACGCCCCGATATCGAACAGCCCTACTACGACCTCACCCAGCCCGAGTACCGGGAGCGCTCTTTTGCGCCCTGGCCGCTGGCCGTCTGGGCGGAATTCACCTTCGACGACCTGCCCATCCATGTCGGCGAGGTGGTCCAGACCATGCAGCGCATCCTCGGCCCGGGCGGCATCTATGAGCCCCTGGTCGTCACTCCCGCCATCGGTGTCCGCATGGAGCCCGAAGCCCGCATCCTGCCCCTCGATGGCTCTCCGCTCCCTGTCCGTGTCACCGTTCACGCTCAAGCTGCCGCTGAGGGATCTGTCGAGCTCACACTGCCCGTCGGCTGGACCACGCAGCCCGCCACCGCGCCGTTCCACCTTGCAACTGCCGGCGACACCGAGCCCATTCAGTTCCTCGTCACGCCCACCGGCAAGGCGACGGGCGCAATCACCCTCCAGGCAGTCGTCCATTCCGCCGGACACAGCTACCAGACGGGCTGGCAAAGCGTGGGCTATCCTGGTCTGCGCCCCTATAACCTTTACCGCAAAGCCCAGTTGCTTGCGCGCAGGGTCGACGTAAAGCTGGCGCCCGGCCTTCGTATTGGCTACGTCATGGGCACAGGCGACCAGGTTCCTGACGCCATTGAAGCTCTCGGCGTCATCCCCCATCTGCTCACCCCGGCCGAGCTTACCTCCGCCGACCTCTCCGCATACACCACGCTGGTCATCGGAATTCGTGCCTACTCCGCGCGGTCTGAACTGGCTTCCGCACAGCCCCGTCTCAACGATTTCGTACAACACGGCGGAACTCTCATCGTTCAGTATCAGAGCACCAGGTTCCCGGCGCCCATCCCACTCACTCTCGGCCGCGCCGAGCGCGTCGTCGACGAGTCCGCCCCGGTCAAACTCCTCGACGCCGCCAATCCTCTGCTCACCAGCCCCAACATCATCACCACCGCCGACTTTGACGGCTGGGTGGAGGAGCGGGGCCACTCGTTCCTCGAGTCCTGGGATCCGGCTTACGCCGCCCTCACCGAGACTGCCGACCCCGGACAGGATCCGCAGCGCGGCGGCCTTCTTGTCGCGCATCCCGGCAAGGGAACCTACATCTACGTCTCCTACGCGCTCTATCGCCAACTCCCCGAACTTGTCCCCGGCGCTTACCGCATTCTGGCCAACCTGCTCAGCGCCGGACAATCCAAGGCACAGTGAGGGGCCGTTCAGTTCATGCCCCGGCTTCCTGACCCGTCGGCGCGAAGTCATCCGATGGGTGGAGAAAAGTCTCCCCCCACGGACTGTTGTCACTCGCGCACCCGCTCTTCATGCTTTAGGAACAACATGAAGACTCTTCCCCTTTCCCTTCTTCTCTTGCTGGCCACAGTTAGTTTGTGCGCCCAGAACGCTCCTGTCACATCCTCAGCCGCTCCCGCCTCCAGCGATGCCTACCTCTGGTGGTCGGCACGCACCAACGCCACCCAGGCCAAACAGCCCTCATGGGCGGTTCCGCTCGTCACCACATACACGGGTCTGTTCCAGGTGGTGCGGACAGATATCCTGCGCCAAGTCGCCCCGGCGCTCACCGACACCTGGAACTTCGACAACAGCAAGGGCGTCGCCTTCATTCCCGGCGGCAATCTCGAGTTCGATGTCAACATACCCCCTTACATCCGCCACAACTCCGCAACGGTTGACGGCTGGGGCGACTTCTCCTTCCTCGGCAAGTACCGCATCGCCAGCGGCAATGCCCAGCATGGGTCTTACACTCTCAGCTTCTGGACATTGGCCACGGTGCCCACCGGCCAGGCCAAGAACGGCTCCACAAATGCCAGTGTTCAGCCCAACATCGGCGGCGGCAAGGGATTCGGCAACTTCGACGTGCAAGCCTCCATCGGCGCCACCCTGCCCGCCGGCAATCCCGCTACCGACAGCTCCGGCCGCCCTGTCCTCTGGAACACGGTCGCGCAGTACAAGGTCGCCAAGTACTTCTGGCCTGAACTGGAGAGCAATGCCACCTTCTACAAGGGCGGCACCAACGACGGCAAAACCCAGGAGTTCCTCACCCCCGGCATCATCATAGGCCGCTGCGCCGTGCATCCAAACGACCCAAAATCCCGCGCCGGTCTGGCCTTCGGCGGGGGTATGCAGATTGCGACCAGCCACTTCCACAGCTACAACCACGCACTCGTTCTTACGGCTCGCTGGATCTACTAGGAGTTATGCCGGGGCGTCATCCCCGGCATAACCTTTCATGCTGCGATTTCGTAACTAACTCTGTGCAACGAATCCACTAAGTTGTCCCGTTCCCTCGGCGCCCGATTTCTCTACTGATCCTCCAACCTCCTGGCACGTCGCTCCGTCCAGTCTCCTTCAGCATGCAAGCGGTGCGTTTCTTGCATAGAGTAAGGGAAATCGCGCGTAATCTATCAGTTGAGAGTCTCGCGCAGTTCCCTCGCCCATAGAGTCGATCGCGTTGTTACATGGCGTCGAATGTTACAAACAGATGAATACCTCAATCTAATGCAATGTTAAAAATATGTAAATTAGTCAAACATTAACCTGACTCTGCCACTCTGGATTAAGGAATCAGCCGGGGATAGCTTCGCATGCACTAACATCTCTCCCTGGAACTTCCTGTTCTTCTTGCATGACGAGCGATACCAAATACGGCTTCAAATTCATGTGCTCTGCAGTGCAGGAGTATTCAGCGCTCGCACCCCCGGCATGCGCTGCCACGATTCAATCCGATCCGAGAGGAATAATGAGAGGCCCAATGAACTTCAAGCCGAAAAGTGCTGCCGCAGCAATTCTGGCAGTCAGCCTGGTTGCCCTATCCGCCAATGCCAGTGACCCACCCCCCCCGGTCAAGAAGCACCTCGTCACCAAGAAGGGTGCCAATCACAAGACGCCTCCGGGCCCCACTGTGGAAGACCAGATCCAGGCCCTGCGCCAGGAGATGCAAGGCCAGATCAACAGTCTCAAGAACGACCTCGCCACCAAGGATGAGGAACTCAAGAGCGCTCGCCACGAGGCAGAAGAGGCTCGCGCCGCTGCGGACCGGGCCGCAGCCGCTGCTTCGTCTGAGAACCAGGCTGTCGTGGAGAACACCACAGCCGTCAGTTCCCTTCAGTCCACCGTCACTGACCTCAAGGGCAACCAGGTCTCTCTGGCAAATACCGTCTCCGATGAAACGGCAAAGATCAAAAAAGAAATCAACAGCCCCGGCGTTCTGCACTACAAAGGAATCGGCATCACTCCCGGAGGCTTCGCGGCGGCTGAAACAGTATTCCGTACCAAAGCCACCGGTGGCGACATTCCCACCGCCTTTAGCGCACTGCCGTACGAGGGTGCAGACGCCTACTCCCTCAGCGAGTTCTACGGCAGCGCCCGCCAGTCTCGCGTCACCCTGCTGGCCGAGGGCAAGACCAGCTGGGGCACGCTGCGCGGCTACTACGAGGCTGACTGGTTGGGAACCGGCACATCCTCCAACGCCAACCAGTCAAACAGCTACGTCCTGCGCCAGCGCGTCATCTACGCCCAGGCCGAAACCAATAGCCGCTGGAGGTTTGCCGGCGGCCAGATGTGGTCCATGGCTACGGAAGGCAAACAGGGCATCCCGAGTTCGCCCAGCGACATCCTGACTCCGCTCACGATAGACCCGAACTACGTCCCGGGCTTCGCTTGGGCCCGCCAATACGGTTTCCGCGTGGTCAAGAGCTTCGACCATGCTGCGATCGGCATCTCGGCTGAAAACCCGCAGCTGCTCTATACTGCCTCCCTGGCCGGCAATACACCTTACGCGGTTCTTGGCAGCGGTGGAAACAACGGCGGCGCCTACAACGCCACCATCAGCGCCTGCTCGCCGTCAACCTCCATCGTCAACTACACCAATCAGGCAGAGACCGATTCGGTCGGGAACACCATCGAAGTTGCGGTTCCGGTGTACAAGACGGTCAACTCCTGCGCCAACGTGACCAATATCTCCTTCAATCAGGCGCCCGACATCCTCGCCAAGATTGCTCTCGATCCCGGTTGGGGGCACTTTGAAGTGTTTGGCGTTCTCGGTTTTGCTCACGAAACCGTCTACCCCGGCGAAACCACCAACAGCAACCTCTATGGCGGCCTGACGGACATCGCCGCTACCGCGGCAGCGGGCTCCACTGTCCTGGCAGCTCCGGCGCTCACCACCGCGGGCTATCACTCTGACAGCATCAAGATCGGCGGCGTGGGGGGCAGCTTGCGCGTCCCGATCATCCCCAACATCCTCACCTTCGGCGCCAAGGGCCTCTTTGGACCCGGTGTAGGCCGCTACGGCAACTCCACGCTCTCCGACGTGACCGCCAACGCCAATGGCACGCTGGAACCCATCCACAACGTCTCCGGCCTGCTGACCGCCGAAGCTACGCCAACCCCGCGTCTCACCCTCTATCTCAACTACGGCGGCGACTATGCCGGCCGCGAGGATGAAGCCGCTTCCACTGCCACAACTCTGGGCGCACCCAGCGCAACCTTTTGCGTCACCGGCACCACCACCTGCACCTCCGCGCCCACAGCAGCTGACTTTGCCGCAGGCGGCAAGTGGGGCGCGACCTGGAAGGCTCCTTCCGCAGCTGCCGTGGGCTACGGTTCGCGCCTCCTTTCCGCCTCCAGCTGCAATTCCATCACCGCACCTGGATATAACGGCAGCTCCACTGGCTACTACCCCGGGGGCTCCTGCGGCGCGCAAACCCGCGACGTGCAGGAGATCACCGGCGGCTACTGGTATGACATCTACAAGGGCGACCGCGGCCGCCTTCGCCAGGGCATCCAGTATGGCTACGCAGCACGCGAGGGCTGGTCAGGTGTTGGCGGCATCGGCGCCAAGGGCATCGACAACATGTTCTGGACCACCTTCCGCTACTACTTGCCTTAACTCTCAAAACTGAGATTCAGGCACGAGCAAAAGGGCAGTCTGATCTTCAGACTGCCCTTTCTTTTGCCCTGGAATCCATGCCACAATCCAGTGTTTATGATGACTTTACACTACAGCTCTCCCTCCTGCATCCCTCGTCTTCAACGCGTATTCTCGCCTTTCAATGCTTATCAATCTGTACCCAGGTTATTTTGAGACAATAGTTTATCCGGGAAACTAGAAATGATTTACGGACAATGCACAGAGATGGGGTACACGCCGTGTGCGCTTCGGCCAAATGCGGGTGATGAGAGTCACATTGAGCCGTCATTTGGGGAAGTAGAGTTCCCATTTAGAACAGCCTTCAGAAGATAGTCAGGCCAACTCCCGGGGTTAGTCGCATTCTGCGCAATCCTTGCGCACACTAGCCATACATGTGCTCCCACCCACGAGTCTGACTGATGTTCCAGAAAGATGAGAACGTTTATGCGATTGAAGTCCCACGCCATATTGTTGGTATTGCTGTTGCTGCTGTTTTCGGCTACGGCCGTTTTTGCCAGCGACCCGGCCCCGCCGGCGAAGAAGCTCGCGGTAATTAAAAAGGCGGCCAAGGCGAAGGCGGCTGCGGCGCCCACCGTGGAAGAGCAGATTCAGGCACTGCGCCAGGCACTGGCCGAGCAGGGTAGACAGATCGATAGTCTGAAGAACGACCTGTCTGACGAGGATGCCCGTCTGAAGAAAGCCGAGCAGAGCGCGGCCGATGCCGAAGCCGCAGTTGCCAGGGTGCAGGCAGCAGCCGCGGCCGAGGGCCAGGTTCTGGGCGAGAACGCCGCAGCCGTCACTACGCTGCAGTCCGCCGTAACCGACATTAAGACCGACCAGACCACGCTGGCCGTCCAGGTCGCAAAGGTCACCTCCAACGTTCAGGCTCCTCCCAATGCAACAGAGCCCGGAGCGCCTGCGGTGGTCGCCACGGCGCCCTCCAAGACAATCAACGAAGCGCTTGTGCCGGTCCGCGTGTTTCCCGTGGGGGCCATCAACGCCAGGAATATCCATCCCACCTTTGAGGCTGAGGGAGTGGGCTTCGTCCCCTATGGGTTCATCAAGGCCACCGGGGTGTTTGACAGCTCCGATCCCACGGGTGACGATTTTCCGCTTCCTGGTTTCGGCCAGGATTCTGGTCCCAACGGCGCGCCGGAGTTCCACCTCAAGACTCGCAGCACCCGTTTCGGCTCCAACTTCTATTGGCATGATTCAAATCCAAAGTGGGTCATCACCGGCAAGGTCGAAGGCGACTTCGAGGGCAACTTCAACCGCTCTGACAACCGCAACGTATCCACCATCCGCTCCAGCAATCCATCCATCCGCGTAGCATGGGCACGGATGGATTACAACATGGACGAAGGCAACAGCGTCTCCGCCCTGTTTGGGCAGGACTGGACAACGTTTGGTTCCTCCACCTTGCCCAACATTCTTGAAACCACCGGCCTCGGCATCTATTTCGGCACGCTCTATGAGCGTGACCCGCAGATGCGCGCAGCCTTTACCCATAAGGCAGGCGGGTTCTCCATCATGCCTGAGTTCGCGATCGATCTGCCCGCATCTGGAATCCCGCCAGCCGCAGCCGATCTTTACTACGAGCTGGGCTATGGGGAACGTCAGGGACCAGACTCCGACCGTCCCAACTATCAGTCGCGGATTGTGGCTCAGTGGCAGTTGGATCCAGCTCCTGGTGTGGCGCCGGCGCAGATCATCCTCAGCGGATTCAACGGAAAGCGCACCGCTGTTGTTACGGCCGCCTCGATTCCTGCTGCCTACCAGGCCACCTTCCCAACCGGCGCAACCGCCAGCAGCAAAGAAGATGGATGGGATGCCGAGTACCAGCTGCCCACGCGCTTTTTTACGCTTGTCGGCAAGTACTATAGCGGCAGCGATCTGCGATGGTTTTTTGCTGGCCAGGAGTTCTCCTACTACTCAGATACAACTGGTCTGGTTGCTGCGGATACAGTTTCAGCGACTGCGGAGGATGGCAATACTGTCTCCCTCGGCACCACCACGGGCGGGCAGCAGGAGGTCGTTCCGGAACGGCCGGTTCGAGCCCAGGGCGGTTTCGTGCAGCTGGGGCTACCACTCTCTCGCATCTTCAACGCCAATCCAGCAGGCCGCAATGCGGGATGGTCGCTCTACGGCCTGTACGGTGTGGATCAGGCCAAGTCGCGCGACGAACTTCACGCGGCTGCAACCGACGACGGCTACCGGCACGCGAGCACCATGGCGATCGGGACCCTCAACTACAAGTTCAGCAAGTGGGTATCCTTCTCCTATGAGGAGTCGCTTTTTACAACGCATGCGAACACGGACGCGGGCGTATCCCTTCCCATTTACCGGGGCGTTCACTCCCGCGAGTGGAACGACATCCGCGAGGAATTCGGGCCGGTATTCGTGTTTTAGCTCCGTTGGGGGGCAGGCTACCTGGTTTGCCCCTGGAGCCTCTCTTGCCTGGCAGTCCTGGCGCCTGCCCACCAACTCCGGTTGCAACAGGGCCACGGCTCCGGGCTAAAGCGGCGGCGCATCCACCGGCTATGCTGCAGGCGGCTTCTGCGGCGTGCAGACAAGCAACGTGAAGGAAGGCACTGGCGGCCACCGGCATGACAACCTCAAGAGCAACCGAGGCAGACTCCGCCAGGGATTCCAGTACGGCTACGTGGCGAGCGAAGGATGGTCCGGTGCGGACGGCATCGGCGCCAAAGGCATCGAGAACATGGCCTCCACAAGCCTCAGATACTTCCTTAGCGCAGTCCATACGCTTCAAACACAAGAGGCAGTCCTAAACACGGGCTGACCCTTGTTGTCCTACCGCCCGTTGCCGCTGAAGCTCGAATCCGGGCACATTCCTGCTGCGTCACCGAGCCTCGTGCCGTCCGTCACAGTCAATTGCGCGTTCTTGATTACATCCTATGGATTGAAAGCCGGAGTTTGGGAAGAGTGCAGCGCTTCAGCTCTTCCAAATTGCGAAAGTGTTGAGGCCGACAGCGGCGGAGCGTCCCTCAATCGAGGAAAAACAGCCTCGTGGACCTCTGGCCGCTGTCTTGGTTTTATCCTCGCGCACTTCCCTCTGCAAGCGTCTCCCGCACCAAATCAAGTGCGTCTTTCCACGCCGGCATCCGCACCCCAAATGTTTCTGCCAGCCGCTCGCACGACAGCACGGAATTCGACGGCCTTGTTGCCGGGACCGGGTACTCGCTGCTCGCGATGGGAGTCAGCTTCGGAGAAAGTGGTTCCCGACTCAGAATTGCCTTGGCAAAGCCAAACCAAGTGGTCGCACCCGAGTTGGTCAGGTGATACACGCCGCTCCGCCCAGCCAGTCCGCCTCCACCGGGCGCCATCACCTGCGCCAGAATCTGCGCCGTGGCCTGGGCAATGCATTCGCTGGTGGTGGGACTCCCCGTCTGGTCGTCCACAATGCGCAGCTCTGGCCGCTCCTTGGCCAGGCGCAGCATGGTCAACAGAAAGTTGCCACCGCGCGCCCCATACACCCAGCTGGTGCGCAGAATCAGGTAGTCTCCGCCGACCGCAGCGATCGCCTGGTCCCCGGCCAGCTTCGTTTGCCCGTACACATTGAGCGGATTGGGCGCATCGGTCTCCACCCACGGCTCCTGTTTCGAGCCGTCGTAAACATAATCGGTGGAGTAGTGCACTATCAGAGCGCCCAGCCGCTTTGCCTCTTCTGCAATCACTCCGGGGCCAGTAGCGTTTATGGCCCAAGCTGGCTCCGGAGTACTCTCCGCCTTGTCCACCGCTGTGTACGCCGCCGCATTCACAATGATTGCCGGCTGGGCCGCGCGCACCGCCGCCCGAATCGTGTCTGGCTTGGAGAAGTCGATTTCCGGGTAGTCAACGCTGGTCACTTCACCCAGGCAGGCCAACTTATGGCGCAGTTCCCAACCCACTTGGCCAACCCGGCCGAAAACCAATATCTTCTGATTTTTCACAGGCTTCCTTTCAGTCAGACTTTATCTAGAAAGCCACGCCTGCGCAAGCTGCGCGCGACGCGCATCGAAAGAGGGCACTCACGTCTTTCAACTAGGCGGAAGAAACACGCGATTGAAGGAAGGTTGTTTTGCTTCTTCAAACTGGTTGCAGCAGCGAACGCTACTCCAATTGCGGCTCGCCATTTGGCAAAAACGCCATTCCGGAAAACGCGCTCCCCGAAGCCAGTACATCCCTGAGCCGCTCCGAGTTGGGCCCGCTCCGCGCCTCGGCGGCCTTCAGCAGCCGCACTGCGGTCACCGGCGTCGTCTGCGCAGGAAGCCTGAAGATCCAGGGCACGTTGGTCGAAGTCAGTGCTTTGTCGCGGCTGAGCGCCACGACCGGCACAAAACTCTTCAGCGCCAGTTGCTCCGCCAGATGGCTTGCGTCGCGGTCGAGCGCCACAATCGCCAGCGCATGCTCGTCCATCAGCGCATGCACCAGCGTCGTCGACGCCGCGCCCCAATTCTGCCCGCTCTCCACCGGCAAAAGTTGCCACGTCCGGCCATGCGGGGCACCAACTTGCAGCTCTTGCTGCACCTCAGCCGACTGCGCAACCTCTCCCGCCCGCGGCCCAAACAGCACCACTTTCACCACTCCCGCCGGAACATCTCCCGAATGCGGCCCGGCGTAGCTTACCCCATCTTCGCCGACGACCGCGTAGGGCTGCGGAGGAGCTGATGTCTCTTGCCGCGCAGGCGGCGTCTGCTGCACCGCACGTGGCTGACCAGATGACTCGCTGACTCGCTTCTTTTCCATCGTAGCGACCCGATAGGTCACTTGCCCGTTGTGCACAGTGGCCAGGTACATGGGCGCAACGTTCTTCTGGTTAGGGTCGAAGACCATGTGTCCGGTCACGCCGTCGTACTGCTCGATATCCGCCAAGGCATCGTGAATCCGCGCGCGATTCAATCCCGCCTTGCAGATTGAGTCGAGCAGCATGTTCATCGCGTCATAGGCCAGAGAGGCGAACTGCTCCGGCTTCTCTTTGAAGCGCGTTTCAAACCGCTGGTTGAAGGCGATCCAGCGCGGGTCCTGGCGCGTGGGATCGTACGGGAATATCGCCTCGTAGCCTTCAGCCGCATCACCCGCCTCGGCCAGCATCTCCGGCCCTAAGGTACGATACGCGCCAAAGACCCGCTGCTTCATCCCCACCGCACGCATCTCTTTCAGAATCGTCGCCGTCTGCGCTTGATCGGCCCATAGCACAATCGCGTCTGTCCGCGACGAGCGGATCACTTCGAGCTGCTTGGAGAAATCTGTGTCGCCCGCAAGATACTTCTGTTCAATCACCACCGGATGCCCCAGCCGCCGCGAAGCATCACGGAACTTGGGCACGCCCAGGCGTCCGTAGCGGTTGTTCACACGGAGAATCGCCACGCGCTTCAGTCCCAGTTCAGTGTAGATGTGCCGCGCCAGCGTCAGGCTCTGCACGCGGTCGTCCTGCAGATCGGTAAAGTACCAAGGGACGTACGTCTCCGGAATGGTTGGATCCGTCGACGCAGAATTCACGATGGGTATCTCTGCGCGCAACGCGACACGCAGCGCAATGTGCGTCGACTCGGAACTGATCGATCCAAAGATCGCCCAGTCCTGGTCGTCGTACACCATCTTCACGGCTTCGTTCGAGGCCGATCCCCAGATGGTCGGATCGGTGGGCCGGTCGTCTCCATAAACCGTCTTCGCCTGCCAGTTGTCGTAGTCGTTGTGCTCCATCAGCCGGAATGGCTTGCCCCCATAACCGCCGCGTGCATTGGCCTCTTCCACCGCCAACTGCGCGCCGTGCAGCATCCGCGCTCCAAACACCGACTCCGGATTTGGCGCTACCGGCCCAAAGAAGCCAATCCGCACCTCGGTCAGATTTTTCGGCTCGGGAATGTCCCGCCCGGCCCCGGAATAGATGTTGGGATGGGTATAGTTCAGATCGTAGGGTGCTGCGAACTTCGCATAGGGGCTCAGGTCTGCTGGCTCGCCTGCGTATGGAGTCACCACCCTGTCCTTCGGCGGTCCAGGCGGATGCGCCCCGCACTCGCAAACATGCTCGCTTGCACTTACTGGCTCCTGAGCAAAAACTACGCCGGCACAAGCCACGCCCACCATGCAAACAGCAACCGCCAACTTCCCCGTTCGCATTGCAAACTACCCCTTGCTTTCTTCCTTCTTATCTGTGCGGAACATCGCAATCGCTTCAATTTCGATCAGCAGTTCGGGACGGCACAAATGCGCCTGGATTCCGGTCGACGCCGGCAAAGGATCGAGCCCCTGCTCCTTGAAGAATGCCGTACGCCCCGCATTGAACACGTCATAGTCGCGATCGATGTCGCGCAGGTAGCAACTGGTGCGCACGATGTCGTGCCACGTTGCGCCTTCGCTTTCAAGCAACCCGGTAATGTTGTCGAAGGTTCGCCGCAACTGTGCGGGAAAGTCTCCAATATGAACACTCACGCCGTTCTCGTCGATGGACGCAGTGCCCGAGATCAGCAGGATGCACACTCCGCCGATGTCGATCCGCATGCCCCGCGAAAATGAGCTCGGCTTGGCATAGGCGTAGGCTTCGTTGAGCACGCCGTGATTGGTCATGGCGCGCTTTTGAATCGGTGCGTGTGCAATAGCTTCCAGAATATCTGCGAATGCATTCATGTTTTCTTTCTCCTTATTATTTTTGCCGTATTCCATGACTCAGCCCCTTGGCAGTGGCGACCCATATATCGTCGCCGTCGAAGTCAATCCCAAGTACATAGTTGTGTGCGGGCGCAGTCGTTACCGCAACTGGTGTCACCTTGCCCGATGCGTCGCGCACATACATCTGCGGCTTGCCGTCCTGGAGCGATGGGCGATAGACAGCCCAGTTCACTCCGTCATAGTAAGCCAGCCCCTTGTCCGTGCAGAACCAGGCGCGGTTGCTATCTACGCCTTTTACAAAATTAATGAAGTTCGAGGGAAGTCCGCTGTCTTTCGTCAAAAAATTGTGCCAATAGCGCCCGTCGTACCGGCTTGCCCCAAAGTACGTAGCAGCCCAAAGAATATTGTCTACATAACTGACCGATGTGACAATCTCATGGATCAGACCCTGATCCTTGAACAGCACGATCTCATTTTCCCCATCCGGATCCTCGTACTTGTCCCATCGACCCGTCTTCTGATCATATTCGAGCACCCCGCTGCCCCAAACCGCGTAATAGACCTTGGTCGGGGTCGCGGAAACCCCATATGTCCATATCTCGATCATGGGCGTGTTGCGCTCGTTGTAGAGAGTCCATTGGCCCGTGTGCAGGTTCAGCTTGCAGCCGCCCGCCGCTGTCGCCACCCACACATCATCGCCGTCCACGCTTACACCGTACACCACATCGTTGCTCAGCCCAGAGTTCAACTGAGTAAAGCTGTCAATGCGCCCAGCGGAGATGCGGCTCAACCCAGCCATTGTTCCCGCCCACACGTCCCCGGTTTTCTTGTCCAGTGCCAGCGAAAGCACCGCCCGGTGCGCTAGCCCATCCTTGGTAGTGTATGTCTTCCACGCGTGATTCTCGTAGACTGCCAGCCCGTCTTCAGTCCCTGCCCACACGCGATCCCCATCCACCAGGACGCTGAAAACGTGATTATTCGGCAGCCCGTTGGCAGTCGTGAAATTCTCGAATCGGAAGCGGGGCATTTGCAGCGTCTGCGCTGTGGCCGATGCTTCCGGCGCCGCAACCGCCCCCGCGCAGAGCATTATCATCCCAGCCGCCAACACCAGTGTCGTCTTGAGCGCCTTAATCATCGCATCCTCAAATACTCAATCAGGTCGTTGAGTTCGTCCTTGGTCAAGTCGTTGGTCCGGCCGTGCTTGTCTTCCGGGTTGTAGACCGTCCATATCTCTTCCAGTGTGCGTGCCGAACCATCGTGGAGATAAGGAGCCGTCAGCGCAATGTTCGTCAGCGGCGCTGTTTTGAACAAGCCTGGGTTGTCAAGTTTTTTCTTTGTCCCCACGTCAAACAGTTTCTGATTCGTGCCCTTTGGACCGCTATGGCAATACGAACAGCGATTTTCTTCCGCAATCGGCTTGCCAAACTTGTCTACCGCCCGTTCGAAGATGGCTTTGCCCCGTTCCTGCGCCGGCGTCATCTCATATCCAGGAAGCTTCCAACGGTTTGGCCGCGGGTCAAGGCTGCGAACGTAGATAGTCAGATCCGCAAGCGTCAGGCTGTCGTAATTCTCAGAGCGCCAGAAATACTTCTCCGTCCGCGGACCGCACTCGGTAGGGAGGTTCGGATTTGTTCCGGTCCACTTGTAGGGCTCCGTGTTCTTGATGCCTTCAATCAATTTGTTGTCCACAGTGTTACGGCCGAACCCATCCGGCTCCAGATTCCATGTGAGCCCATCGAATGTGGAATCGATGTGGCAGTTGGCGCAGGCGATCTGCCCTTGGAACGAGTAGCGCGCTGTATAGAACGTCTGTTCCCCATGCCGGAGCGTGGAAACCCCCTTCGGCCCGTCCAGCTTGATCGTCGCCATCACCGTGTTGCTTCGGGCATCGATGGCGCTGATCGTATCGTCCAGCCGATTCACCACAAACAAGCGGCGGCCGTCCTTGGTCAGCGTCAGTCCGCGCGGATTCAATCCCACCGCGATTCGCGTCACCACATAATTGGAGCTTGCCGAAAGATCCTGCACAAACCCGGCAGGGTGCGCGTGGATATAGTTGAGCAGCCGTGGCACGTCGATCACCGTCACGATCTCCGACCCGCCGCTGGTTACATAAATGCGCGTCTTGTCCGGCGAAATCGCTACGCCAAACGGCTGCGATACGTAGCGTTCCAGCTCGTCGAGCGGAACTTCAACTGCCTTTCCCACATCTGCGCCAAACACCGTAAGCGTGTCTTCGAAGGCGCCGCCGTGCTCCAGGTGCGCTAGGGGCACAAGGTTCTTGGGGTGGTACTGGGCTGCCGCGCCCAGCCGTCCATCGGCAGAGAACGCCACATGAAATACGCCCGCAATTCCGTGCAGCGCTATCCTTTCCACTACCACTGCGCGCGCCACATCGATCACCGTGATTTCGCTCTCCGGCGCCGTTCGATGCAGTGTCGGATTCGGATATACATGCGTCGCGTAGATCCTTGTCCCATCCGGTGACAGCGCCAGGTAGCTTGCTCCGCGCCCAGCCAGCAGCCGCTTCTCTTCCGCGCCTGTCCCGGCATCCAGCACCGCTATGTCATTGCTGATGCGGCATGCCACAAACAACCGCTTACCCTGGCGATCCTCCACAACACTCGACGGCTCCGCGCCGACCGGCCAGGTCGCTATCACGGCCAGAGTCTTCGTATCGATCACCGAGAGTGTGTCGTCCCAGGCGTTGGTCACAAACAGCCGCGAGCCGTCAGGTGAAAGGGAGAAGCCACGCGGCACGCGCCCAACAGCGATCTTCTTGATTACGGCGTAGTTTGCCGCATCCAGCACACGAATCTCTTCGCTACCCTGGCAGAGCACATAGAGACGCATCCCGTCAGGCGAGAGCAATATCTCCAGGGGTGAAGCGTAGTTTAAGCTCTCCACCGATCGCTTTTCCTCACCCGCATGGACCGTTCGCTCGCTTCCCATCCCAATCGCAAACAACGCGCAGCCCAGCAGCGATAAGCTCGTCACTACTCCCGCCCAAACTCCGCGTTGTTTTCGATTGCTCACTTCGACTCTCATCACTTCGGTTCTACCACCGTCAGCACGCGATCCACGTTCAGCTTCTCCAGCGTCTGCTCACGTCCGCTCGGCCAATGCACCAGCAGCTTGTCGATCGTCGTCGCCGCGCCCAGTCCGAAGTGCAAGCGTTCGTCGTTCTGCGAAAGGTACCCCGATCCCGCCACGCGTTCCGCAGTCCACCGCTTGTCCGCTGCAAACACTTCCACCTTCGCGCCAATCCCATCGCGATTGCTCTTGGTCCCCTGGAGCTTCACTTCGATCCAGTGCCCGGTGTTCGTCGAAACGTTGTGCAGCAGCGTTCCCCGCCCGCCCAGGTTCACTTCAAAGGCATCCATCTTGCCGTCGTTCATGTAGTCTGCAAAGCACGCACCGCGCGCGGTCGTGCGCTCGCTCAGCACCGGCCCTGCCTGGCGCGAGACATCGGCAAACTTTCCGCCGCCAATCCCGCGAAACAGCGTATGCTCCTGCGGGATCAGGTGAATCAACCCACCATGAAAGATCAGAATATCCAGTTGCCCATCATTGTCGAAGTCGTAGACGCCTGTACCCCAGCTCACATATTGCGCATTTACCTGCGAGACACCCGTCTCCGCGCCAATATCCTCAAACGTCAATTTCCCCGTGTTGTGCAACAGCCGGTTATAGTGCCCGTCCGTCACCCACAAATCCAGCACTCCACGCCCTTCAAGATCGACAAACACCGGCCCCATCGACGACGTCGACTCTCCGTTCTGTCCAAATGCCGTGCCCGAGTCGTTGCCGATCTCCTCGAAAGTTCCATCATGCTTGTTGTGGAATAGAAAATTCTCGGTGCGGTCGTTGGCTACGTATATGTCGTCCCAGCCATCGTTGTCGAAATCCGCTGCCGTCACGCCCATCGTGCGCCCCACGTACGCGCCAATGCCCGACTTCTCCGTCACGTCGGTAAACGTGCCGTCGCAGTTGTTATGAAACAGCTTGTTGGTCTCGCCTTCGTAGTCCAGCGGCCCCGGATAGTTATCCGCCGCATAGTACGCGCGATACTTCGGATCGAACTTCACATAACGGCCCACAAACAGGTCCAGACAGCCATCCCTGTCGTAGTCCAGCCAGGTGGAGCTGATTGCCCACCCATCTACCTTGATGCCTGCCTTTTCGGTCACATCGGTGAAATGCCCATTGCCATCGTTGTGATAGAGGATCACCTTTCCATAACCGGTCACCAGCAGATCTTCGTTACCGTCGTTGTCGTAGTCCGCAGCCGCTACGGCCACCGAATACATATCCGGATTCAACCCGGCCTTGTCCGTCACATCGGTAAAATGCCCGTTGCCGTCGTTGCGGTAGAGATGGTTGTGCGGCGGTGTCGCAGGCTTTTCCTTAAGTGGATACGGATGCATCGAGTCATCCAGCGGCCGTCCATTCACCACATACAGCGAAGGCAGCCCTGAGTTGTTGTAGTCGAACCACACGCACCCCGCGCCCGTTCCTTCCAGCAGCGAGCCAAGCTGCCGCGACCCGAAGCTGTGGGTAAAGTTGATTCCTGCCTTGTCGCTCGCATCTTCAAACTGAATTGTCGGCAGCACCTGTGTTGCAGCGGACGTTGCCGGCGCGGCCGCCATCTGCGGTGGGACAGACGGCGCTTGTGCGCCAGCGGTCTGCGCAGCAGCAAAGGAAACTGCGCCAAATAGAGCAGCAAAGCGAATCATCATTTCAGTTGCCTCCCGGCGCGCCGGCTTTTGTCGCAGCCGCCGGCTTGGTGCCCGTCAAATCCACCGGGGTCGTGGTGCGCAGCAGCACCGCCGGCACATGATTGTCCGAAGACCGCTCCGGCCCCGTGTGGCAGCCTACGCAGTAGCGCTGTTCTCCCGCGCGAATCCAGAACCATCCATGCTCCTGGCGCACCACTCCGCCCTTTGCATCCAGCAGCGCAAAACGGATTGGCTTATCCGCTGGAGTCCGCACATAAAATGAGCCGTCCGCCTCCACAGGCGCCGTGCCCATCACCACCGCGTGTCCCTCCGCGTCCAGGGTCTCCAGTCGCACCTCAGGCGGCGCAGTCTTCAAGTCGCCCTCGCGCGACTGCCGTGCATCAATCGCCATCATGTTGGCGATAGCTCCAGGGATGCAGCCCCGACGGGTGCCGCTTGGGCCGGATTCGCTGCGCTACCACCACAGGCTCAACCAGGTTCTCACCACCAACAGACAGCACATTCTGCATCGCAGCGGTTCCGGGCTTCCACTGCTTCAGGGTGTAGTGCGCTTCGCCCGCCGCCCGCGCGCTCACCAGCCAGTCTCCCTGCGCCGTCTCTGCAATCCCGCCCGCATACTCGAAATGCGGCGCTTGAATCGCAGCCTCGTGGGCAAGCGGCGAAGTGAACCGCGCCAATGCGCTTCCGTGCGTAAACACAATATCGCCCGACTGCAGTTGCTTCCCACCCCAGCGTCCGCGTCCGTGATCGCAACGGTACGACTCAACCCCCGAGCCGTCGGAATAAACCAAGTACAACTCCGGCGTCTCCCCCGCACCCAGAGGAAACCCGGATTCAAACAGAATGCGTCCGTCCTGCAGCACATCCGCCGGAATCGCACTGCCCGGCACATAGCTCAGTGGCAGCACCGTCTCGCCGGCCTTCGCATCGATCGGTGCGAATGCAGAGGGAGCGTCCTTGCCTGCCGATTCCAACAGGAATCCGTGCGCCATGCGCCGCGCGTATACCAAGCGTCCATAGGGAAGATAAAACGGGCGAATCACATCACCTTCGCCCGCAATCAATCTGCGCACCGACTGATCCTTGAGGGAGATTTCCCAAATCTGCCACGGATCCGTCGCCGCCTGTTTGCCAGCAAACAGAACCCGATCGCCCTCGAAAGAAACATTTGCGTCCGCCGAAGCCCAGAAACCCGTCACCAGCGGCTCCGCCTTGCCGGCGTGAATCAGCAGCAGTTGCGCACCCTTGGGAAAACGCTCACCGCCCTTCAGTGCGGCCAGCGGCACATACACGGGCGCCGCCGTCACGATCAGGTCCGCTCCAGTCGCGGTTTGTGCGGCATCAGGCCCAAACCCGCAGATAGGAATGAGCAGCACAATCAAGGCAAGAATCGCCGCCAAGCGCACGGGAACCTTCATCCCATGGCCTCCAGAGGCTCAATGCCGATCCCCTCGCGCTGTTCCAGTTCCCGCCCGCGCAGTTCCAGCCACGGCTCAAGGCTGTCCATCATCGCATCGAAGCCTGCAAAGTCAAGAGACTGCTCGCCATCGCTCCACGCCTTGTCAGGGTTGGGATGAACCTCCACCAGCAACCCATCCGCCCCCGCAGCAACCGCAATCCGCGCCAGCGCCGGCACCAGTTCGCGATGCCCGGCCGCGTGACTCGGATCGGCAATCACCGGCAGATGCGAGATGCGCTTGAGCAGCGCAATCGCCGCCACGTCAAAGGTGTTGCGCATGGCTGTCTCAAACGTGCGAATGCCGCGCTCACACAGAATCACGTTGGGATTTCCATTGTCCAGAATCAGTTGCGCCGAGCGAAACAAATCCGCGACTGTGGCCACCATGCCGCGCTTCAGCAACACTGGCCGTCCGCTCCGCGCCGCCGCTTCCAGCAGCGAGTCGTTCTCCATGTTGCGCGTACCGATTTGCAGAATGTCCGCGTACTCGGCCACCATCGGCACATCGTCTTCACTCATCACTTCAGTCACTATGGCCAGGCCGCTTTCTTCGCGCGCTCGCGCCAGCATCTTCAGCCCTTCCAGGCCATGTCCTTGAAATGAATAGGGGGAACTGCGCGGCTTGAATGCGCCACCGCGAAGAATGCGCGCACCTGCCCGCCGCACATGGTTGGCTGTGGCCATCAACTGGAACTCGGTCTCCACCGAGCAGGGCCCCGCCATGGTGATAAAGTCCGCACCCCCGATTTGAAGATCAAGCACGGGAACAATCGTTTGTTCGCGGCGCGCGCTCTTCAGAACATCGGGAGTTTCGGCAAATCGTTCGTACCAGGTTTCGCGCACCCTGTGCGCTCCGTTTCTGGGGAAGCGGATGCCTCAGAGTACCGCGATCGAACGCGTCTCGCCTCCATCCAAAGATTGAGACACTTGAGATGTTTCAAGCGTCTGTACCTTGCTTGTATCGGCACAATGAACATCTGTATGTGATGGATGAACTTGACTTCTACAACTCTATAGGTTCAGAGCCATTGCAGGAGCACGAAACCCGAACGCCGCATCGACCACCGCCGCAATCCCCAGCGCCGTCTCATCCTCAAACGGCCGCGCCACAATCTGCACCCCGATCGGCAACCCCTCAGGTGATCGCGAGACCGGCACAACCGCCGCCGGACACGCGAGCGCATTGAACCACTGCGTAAACCGCCAGGCGTCGAAGTAATCGACAGCGCGGCCATCCACATTCCAACTCCGCTCTCCATGCCGGAACGCCGGAACGCTGGCCACCGGGCAGAGGAGGACCGGATACTTCCGCATCTCTTCCAGCGTCTTCGCCCGCAGCACGTCCAACTCGGCCCACGCTTGCAACAACTTGGCAGCCGTCAGCGCAGGCACCCCCGCCGTCATGCCCAAAAACTCGCAGAAGATGGGACTCAGCTCCGATTCTCTGCCGCGAATCTCCGGCGCATAGAACATGGCCCCGCACTGAACAAAAAACTTCCACCACAGCTTCCGCAGCAGTTCCAGAGTCCGTGGACGGAATGGCTCCAGGTGAAAACCTGCCTCGCGCAGCGCCGCAGCAGCCGCCTGCACTGCATCCCGCGTCTCCGCCGTAACCGGAACCAGTTCATCGTCCTCGAAATACCCAATCCGGTTCGACCGCAACTCGTTCATATCAGGTTCGCGCAGCATCACCGGCGCGCTCGCCGGGTCAGCCGGGTCGTGCCCGCTCAGCGTCTTGAACAGCAACGCCACATCGGCCATCGTCCGTGCCATCGGCCCGATTGCACCAAGAATCTGGAACGGCCCCACGCACGGAGGCAGATGCCCACGGCCCGGAACCCGTCCCGGAGTCGGTTTCAGAGAGCAGATCCCCGTAAAGTGTGCCGGCACGCGCACCGATCCGCCGCTATCGCTGCCCAGCCCCGCCGCAGACATACCCGCCGCAATCGCCGCCGACTCGCCGCCGCTCGACCCGCCCGGCGACCGCTCCAGATCCCACGGATTCCGCGTCTGCCCATGTAGCAGGTTGTCCGTCTCATACGCCATCAAAAACTCGGGGCAATTGGTTGTGCCCAGGATCAGCGCCCCCGCCGCGCGCAGCCGCGCTACCACCTGCGCATCGTGAGCAGGAGTTTCGCCTTTGTGCAGCAGGCTCCCGATCTCGCACTTCAATCCCCGCGTTGCAATCGATGACTTCACCGTAACCGGCAATCCGAAGAGTGGCCTTCGCACGCGAGACCCACTCCACGCGTCATGCTTTCGCGCACGCTCCCGGACCCGCTCCGCATCGAAGTCGGCGAATGCGTTTAGTTCAGGATTCAGCCGCTCGATCTGCTGTATGTGCGCCTCGGCGAGTTCCGCGACAGAAATCTCCCGCGCGCGCAGCAACTCCAGCTGCCGCACCGCCGGCTCCAGAACTAAGCCGCCTTCGCTCACTGCTTCGCCGCCTCGGCTGCCGCGGGCATAAGGTCTTCCCAAGGCGTTGCGTGCATCAGGCGGTAATCAAACCGGTACGACCTTACCGGCTCGCCTGAATCCCAGCGGTCATTCCAGCTCAACTGGTACTCAAGGGACTGCGCGTCCGGCGGGAACTCCTCAGAGTCGGGATACGGATAAGCACTCATCCCATGGAACGGCAGCTGCGCCACCGTAAACGGTGAAGCATCCCACCAGTCCATGTCTTTCACGTATCCGTTGGCATAGAAGAAGTAGTCGCGCTTCCAGTGCGCGGGCAGCGCCGGCAGCTTGGTCACGTCGAACTCCGTCGCAATCTCTTCGCCGCTCCCGAAGATCGCATAGCGGTCATCGATGCCCTTCACCAGCGCCGTCACATCGCCAAATCGCGTGTAGTTGCCGCGCTGATGCTGGTAGGGCCCCGTCAAACTCACCCGATCGTAGTCGTAGTCCAGATCGCCATTGCTCACGAGATCGATTTGCTTGGGATAGCCGCGGAAGTGCAGCGTCGCCGCAGCCAGAGGCACCTCCGTCGTGCGCGCCTCTGCATCGGCGCCGTTATCCACCAGCACCTGGTCCCAGTAGATTTCCAGGTTCGTCGTCAGCCGAATCTTCCGCGCGCCCTGAGGCAGCTTGCCCGTCAAGTCCACAACAATCGTCCGCTCCAGGCCCGCCGGAAACCCAACATCGTCCGCAATCCGCTTCCAGCTTCCATCCGGTAACTGCGCCTCAGCATATGGCGATACCGGCTTGATCCCCGCCTGCCAAGCCGCATACAGCGAAGTCGCGGAAAAGTAATTCACGTAGCCCGTCATCAGCAGCTTCAGCGGGGACTGCGCGTCCACGTCGCCCAGGTCCAGCGTCAACGTGTGCAGATTTGCAAATCCGTCATACGGCTGCGGCGTGAACCCGCTCGCAAACGTATGATCGCGGCGGCTCACCGCATCCAGCACATCACGTCCCTCCCCGTCCCACGCGCCCACCGGCAGCCGCGCGTTGGCCGATGCCACCACACGCCCTGAAGCAAACGGCGGATCGTCGAGGAAACGCTCGTCCGGATTGACTTCAACATTCTCCGGATGGTCCACCGCCACCAGCCGCAACTGGTCAATATAATTCACTTCCTCCATGGGCTCCATGAAGCGCATGCTCAGCTTGCCGTTCACCGGCTCAACCTGCGCGCCATCCACCTTGATCCATTCGCCGGGGTTCGGGATGTTCCTTCGTTCCGGCGTGAACCAATGCCCCACCACGCCCGCGCCAATCACATCGGTGACCAGCCTGTATTTGTGTCCATCCCACGCAAACAGGACTGGGCAGCTGCTGCCGCGCCGGTCCGCCTCCTTCATTGCAATCACCGCACGCCCGTTCACCAGTTTCGGCAGATCGATCTCATCCTGCAGCACGCCCGTGGGCCACAGAATCCGCAGCAGGTCGATGCCATCCGCGTCGCCCAGTCCCACAAGAATCTCCGGAGGCGCCTGCGTCTGGTAGCCGGAAGCTCCGGCCAGTTCCCACTTCTGCCAGTGCCCGTTGGCAAAGGTTTCCACCTTCACGCCCAGGGCTGTCTTGTTGTCCGCAAACCCCGAAAGATCGAGCCGCGCAAAATGATTCTTGTTCGCGCCCACATTCTTGAGCAGCAGCGGCGGCGCATTCACCTGGGTCACAATCAGATCCGGCGCGCCGTCGCCATCCACATCTGCCGCGATCAGCCCACGCGGCTGATGCAGCTTCACACTATCGAGGCCGAGCGCGTGGCTCACATCCTCGAAGGTGCCATCGCCGCGATTGCGAAACACACGCACCTGAGGGCCGGCCTTGGTCTCCACAATCGCCGCCAGGTCGATCCAACCGTCGTTGTCAATATCGATAGCCGTCAGGCCCCACCCGCGCAGAGCACCCTGCAAGGGGAGATCCACTCTTTCAAACCTGCGGCCAATGTTGCCGGGACCTGGAACATTCCGCCATAGCGTCAATCCCGGCGCGCCATCATGCGTAACGGCAATGTCCATCCAGCCGTCCTTGTTGTAGTCCAGCACGGCAATGCCTGTTGTCGCAGGCAATTTGCCGCCATCATACAGGGGTTGCGTGGGATACTTCCCTTCCCGCGGATTCACATAGATCAGCGGCGCGGACCCATTGCCGGTCACTGCGATGTCCACCGCGCGGTCATTGTTGAAATCGGTCAGAATTGCGGACGACGTCTTGCCACTCCCGCCCAGCCCCGTCGGCTCCGTCCACTCGGTAAACGTCTTGTTGCCGTTGTTGCGCCACAAAACGTTCGGCGCGCCACCAGCGGCAATCGGGGATCCCGTCAGAAACAAATCCAAATCGCCGTCGTGGTCGTAATCGATGAACGTGATTCCACTCGGCTTGTTCTTTGCGGCAAGCCCTGCCGCCGCAGTCACATCCTGAAACTTGCCCTTGCCCAGGTTGCGGAATAAAAGCACCTGGTCGTCCAGTGCCACAGCCAGATCGTTCAGCCCGTCCCCGTCATAGTCGCCCACCGCGCAGGCAACGGCATGACCCTGCGCTTTCAGCCCCGCCGCCACTGCATCCAACTCAACAAAGCTCCCATCACTCTTCGCATGCAGCACGCGAATCGCCTGGGCCCCGGCCTGCATCAGCACCAGATCCATATGGCCATCGCCGGTCACATCCATCATGCAAGTGCCGCCGGTCGTTGCCCATGCGCCGGGTACCCCAGGGCCCGTTCTTTGGACCTGGGAAACAAGTTCCTTCGCCACCAGCTTCACCGGAATCATCGCCTTGTTCGCGCCTTCCGGCTCTTCCACCGGCGTCACTGTCGAGTAGTGCCCCTGCTCCCCATATGCCAGCCCAATCGGCGCGCCGATCTTGGTGCTCGTCAAATGCTGAAACCGCTTGAAGTGATCCGCCGACTCCGCCTTACGCCCCGAGCGCTGCAGCGCCCGCGCCATGGCAAACTCAGCTGAGGCCTCCAGCGGGTTCTCATCCAGCGCCTGCTGCAATACAGCCATTGCCTTGTCGAAGTCCTTCATCTCCTGGTAGCAGACGCCTTCAAAGTAGTAGGAATCGGCATCCCGCGGATCCAGCTTCACCGCTTGCTGAAAGCTCTTCAAGGCGGGTTCCAGTTCGTTCCCCGCATGTTGTGCAAGACCCAGGTTGTACCACGCCTGCGCATTGTCCGGATCGAGCGCTATCGCCCTCTGGAGCCAGTTCTTGGCCTCATCCAGCTTTTGCAGCGTCATCAGCGCAATGCCCTCGTTGATGGCCGCCTGCGCCAGCTTTGGGTCCTTTTTGAACGCCTCGGCAAACGAGTCCGCCGCACGCTCCGTGAACTGCTGTCCCATCTGCGCCACACCGCGATTGTTCGCCCTCACCGCATCCGCATCAAAGCGCACCGGCGCAGCCTGCGCACCCACAGCCCCGATCAACAAACCAAGGGCCGCAGCCCCGATCCTTCGCATAAAATCTCTTCCCCAATGCGGCCAGAACCAGCCCAGCCGGAAAACCGCCAAATCGCTCATGCAACCTTCCAGTGTATTCGAGCGGCCAACGGCCCCGCGTCGACCCTTTTTGATCCCGCGCACGGCACCATTCCCCATCCATCTATACTTCAACTGTGATTCACGCCCAACAAGACCACGCACAATGACCGAAACCAGGAAAAAGCGCCGCATCGGCGTCATCACCACCTCGCGCGCCGACTATAGCCATCTCTACTGGCCCCTGCGCGAACTCTCAGCGCACCCGCAAGTCGATCTCGCCGTCTTCGCTCTCGGCGCCCATCTCTCGCCCGAATTCGGCTCCACGCTCCGCGAAATCGAGCGCGACGGCTTCCCCATCCAGGCCCGCATCGAGTGCCTGCTCTCCTCCGACACCGACACCGGAATGGCCAAGACCATCGGCGTCGCCGTCCTCGGTTTGGCCGACGCCCTCACCGCCTGGCGTCCAGACATTCTGCTGCTCATCGCCGACCGCTACGAGATGCTCGCCCCCGCCTCTGTCGCACTCGCACTGCGCATCCCCATTGCCCACATCGAAGGCGGCGAAATCTCCCAGGGCGCCATCGACGACCACGTCCGCAACGCCCTCACGAAGCTCGCAGCCATCCACTTCACCTCCACGCCCACCGCCCGGCGTCGCGTAATCGCCATGGGCGAGGAGCCCAGTCGCGTGCACCACGCCGGCGCGCCTTCGCTCGACCATGTCACCCGTTCCGCTCTGCTCGACCGCGCAACTTTGGCGACAACACTTGGCCTCACCTTCACGGCGCCCACCATCCTCGCCGCCTGGCACCCCGTCACCATCCTTAAAAACACAAACATTGAAGCCGAACCCCTCTTCGTTGCGCTCGCTGCAACGCCCGGCCAGCTCATTTTCGTCTACCCAAACTCCGACGCCGGCAGCTACGCACTCATCGAACGCACCCAACAACTCGCCGCCACTCGCCCTCAGACGCACATCTACGTCAACCTGGACGCCGTCACCTACTGGAGCCTCTTGGGCCAGGTCGACTGCATGGTCGGCAACTCCTCCAGCGGCATCATGGAAGCCGCCTCCTTCGCGCTGCCCGTCGTCAACGTAGGCATGCGCCAGCAGGGCCGCGAGCGCGCCCGCAACATCATCGACACCGCAGCCGACACCGCCGCAATTCAAACCGCTATCCAGAAAGCACTGAACCCCGAATTCCGCGCTTCGCTCCGCGGCCTAGCCAACCCTTACGGAAACGGTACAGCCGCCAAAACCATCACACGTGTCCTCACCACCGTCTCTCTCGATGGCCTCTTAATCAAGCCCCCCACGCCACTCACTTCACCTACTCGCTAACTCTGTTTTTGAGCGATCCATGATCATCCCTCTCTCAGCCCCCGACATCACTGAACTCGAAATCGAGACAGTCACTGCCGTACTCCGCACCCCGCACCTCAGCCTCGGCCCGGAGCTCCCCGCTTTTGAATCCGCCCTTGCGGAGTATCACGCCGTTTCGCACGCCGTAGCCGTCAGTTCCGGCACCGCCGGCCTCCATCTCGCGCTCCTAACTCTCGGCATCGGCCCCGGCGACGAGGTCATCGTCCCCTCCTTTGCCTTCATCGCCGTCGCTAACGCTGTCCTCCAGGTGCGCGCCACGCCCGTCTTTGTGGAGATCGACCCCGTTACCCTGAACCTCGACCCCACCTCCGTCGAGCGTGCCATCACCGCAGGCACTCGTGCCCTGCTAGTCGTCCACACCTTCGGCGTTCCAGCGGACATGGATGCACTCCAGGCCATCGCCGAACGCCACAATCTCTTCATCCTCGAAGACGCCTGCGAAGCCATCGGAGCCGAATTCGGCCACCCGCCGCACGCCCGCCGCGTCGGCTCCTTCGGTGACTTGGCCGTCTTCGGCTTTTATCCCAACAAGCAGCTCACCACTGGCGAAGGCGGCGCCGTCCTCACCAGCGACCCAGCACACGCCGCACGCCTGCGCAGCCTGCGCAATCAAGGCCGCGGCGGGACAGACTGGCTCGACCACACCGAACCCGGCTACAACTACCGCCTTTCCGATCTGGCCTGTGCGCTTGGACGAGTCCAGCTTTCCCGCATCGGCGAAATCCTGGCCCTTCGCACCGCAGCTGCCAAACGCTACAACGAAATCCTCATCGCAGCCTCCATCCCGGGCCTCGAACTCCCGCCGTTGACCCTCCCCAACCGCACCATCAGCTGGTTTGTTTACGTCGTGCGCCTGCCAGAACACGTCAATCGCAACCAAGTTCGCGGCACGCTCGCCACCCGCGGCATCGCCACTGGACGCTACTTCGCGCCCATCCACCTGCAGCCCGCCTGGCGCAACCATCCCAGCGCCGCCGCAGCCTCGCTGCACCTCACCGAGTCCATCGCCCGCCGCACCCTGGCACTGCCCTTCTTCAATCGGATCACCTCCGGCCAGCAACAACAAGTCGCCAATGCCCTCCAGGATGCGCTCAGTCCGAACCTGTAAATTTCCCGTCGCTTAACCCTCTCTTTGGCGCAATATATCTGTTTCGCATCTTGATTCCCCCGCATTTGCTCATTCGGCGGCTTTGCTAACCTCCCTGCGCACCAATTGCGGATCGGCAAACAACATAACCGGCCGAAGTAAATCGAATTCCCCCCGGAGTTGTACAAAACTCCGCGCTCAAGGCACGGCCATCCCCCGGCAACATCCCTACAACCTGCCTACCGCTGAATGCATCTATGTACACGGAAGAGCCGATCGCAGAACGTAATTTCATCAAATGCTGTCTTGACAGGGAATGATATCGAGCGCATCATCTTCCCAAATAGGCACCTCTGTTGGTTTGTTTCACATTAGGAAGTCGTAGTGCGCTTTCCGCTTGTGAACAGAGGTTCACTGCACCCTGGCTCCCTAGACTGACTTCATCTGAAGTTGAAGAGCAGGCGAGTATGGTAGTCAAAACACAGAGCAAGGGCCGCGGCCTCACTGGACTCCACGTCGGTGCAACGAACGTTCGCCGTTATTTTCCTAAAGACATCTCCGTAATCGAATTGCAGCTGGATCATCTCCAGATCCAGTGCGGTCTGAGCCCCGGCTTCTGGAACGATCAGCCCGAAATCTACGATCCCCGCCTCTGTGCCTGGCTGGAGTCCAAGCACTTCTACACCAAGCCCGACCGTACACCTGTGCCGCTGGCTATGATCCCCGCAGGAAAGAACTCGTTTAAGCTGCAACCCATCCGGCTCAGTGGCCAGGCAAAACTGAAACACCTCCCACAGCCCGCCGCCTGAGTTGCGCGCGCTCTTCACCTGTCAGCCTTGAGTAATCCGCTGTCGCCTCGCCCTGTGGAGCGATTCGCATGTTCCCGGACCACTATCCACAATCCACCGTCTTGATAGACTCTGAACTGTCATGCCCTTAACCAATCATCAGAATCTTCAGGAGCTCATCGAGCGCCATTTTACCGCCGGTGCATCCGCCATCGGCGACCCCGCCGCCATGATGGCCTTTCTCGCTCTCCGTTCCGCTCTTGAATGCGGACAACTCCGCTCCGCCTCGCCCGACCCCGCAGCCCCCACCGGCTGGCGCGTCAATGCCTGGGTGAAGCAGGGCATTCTGCTTGGCTTCCGTATCGGGATGCTCCAGGAATTCCCCGCCGGCGAGGCCGGAGAGCAAGGCCTTGCCTTTGTTGACAAGGACACCTATCCCGCCCGCCATCTCCGCGCCGCCGACGGCGTTCGCCTCGTCCCCGGCGGTTCTTCCATCCGCGCAGGAGCCTACGTCGCACGCGGCGTTGTCTGCATGCCGCCCATGTACATCAACGCAGGCGCCTATATCGACGAAGGCACCATGGTCGACTCCCACGCTCTTGTCGGTTCCTGCGCGCAGATCGGCAAGCGCGTCCATTTGAGTGCCGCCGCACAGATCGGGGGCGTCCTCGAACCCATCAACGCCAGCCCTGTCGTGATTGAGGACGACGTACTGGTGGGCGGGAACTGCGGCGTCTACGAAGGCACCATCGTTCGCAAAGGCGCAGTTCTCGCCGCAGGTACGATTCTCACCCGCGGAACCCCGGTCTTCGATCTCGTCAATGGCACCATCCTTCGCGCCACCAGTGAGTCGCCCCTCATCGTCCCCGCCGGTGCCGTCGTTGTTCCCGGCTCCCGTGCGGTCAGCAAGGGCAAGGGTCAGGAATGGGGCCTCAGCCTCTACGCCCCGGTCATCGTCAAATACCGCGACGAAAAGACCGACCTGAGCACCACGCTTGAAGATTTGCTACGCTAGGGCCATGAACCCGCGCACCCTCCAGGTGATTCCCATCCTGCGCATCTTTTCCATCGAGAAAGCCCGCGAGTTTTACCTCGACTACGCAGGATTCCGCCTCGACTGGGAGCACCGCTTTGAGTCCACCGCGCCGCTCTACATGCAGGTTTCCCGGGACGGCTTGGTCCTGCATCTCTCCGAGCATTACGGTGACGGCTCGCCCGGCACGCGCTTCCAGGTCACCTTCAAGGGCGTCCGCGAACTCCATGCCGAACTCAGCGCCAAAAACTATCCGTATTGGCGTCCTGGCATCACCCAGACCTTCTGGGGCACCGATCAACTCAACCTCCTCGATCCGTTCGGAAACAGGATCGGCTTCTGCGAACCCAGGCCCGGCGAAGCGGCGGACTGAGGCCGCGGCACTGTACCCTTGATCGGTGACGATGCCGCAACCAAAGACCAAACAGGAGATCCGCTTCGGAGTCATCGGCCCCGGCCGCGCCGCCTCGCGATTCGCCCAGGGCCTCACCGGCGTCCCCAATGCCACCCTGGCCGCCGTCTGGGGTCGTAATCCAGAAAAGGCACGCGCCTTCGCCGAAAAGTTCAATGTCCCAGCGGTTGCCGCGGACCTCGACGACCTTCTCGCCGCTCCCCTCGATGCCGTTTACGTGGCCACCCACCCCGATACCCACGCGGCGCTCTGCATCGCGGCCCTCGCCGCCGGCAAGCACGTCCTCTGCGAGAAACCCTCCGCCCTGAGCGTCAGCCAGTTGGAACAAATCCTCACCGCCGCGCGCCTCCACGACCGCCTTTTCATGGAGGCCATGAAGCCGCCATTCTTCCCGCTCTATCAGCGCCTACGCGCGCACCTTGCCGCAGACCCCATCGGCGCGGTCCGCTTTGTCCGTGCCGGGCACTGCGACTCAAGCATTGGTCCAGATTACCCGCTGCACTTCCCCGAACTTGGCGGCGGCGGCATCATGGGCATTGGCCCCTACGAAGCCTTTCTCGCTCTCGACTGGCTGGGCGAACTGAAGCGCGTGCACACACTCGGCCGACTCTCTCCGGCTGGCGTCGACTGCTTCGCCCTCATCCACACCGAGCACGAGCGCGGCTTCGCCCAACTCCACACCGGCCTCGACCTGCTCTCGCACGGCGATGCAATGCTGTCGGCTTCACGAGGTTACGTGCTCATCCACGCCAACTGGTGGAACCCCACTCGCGCTACCATCCACTACCTCGACCGCCGCATCGTCGAACTCCACGATCCCTGCACCGCAGGTGGGTTCAACTATGAAACCTCCCACTTCTGCGAACTGATCCGGCAGGGTCAGCGCGAAAGCCCCGAAATCCCCCACTCCCTTTCGCTCGGCATGGCACGCCTGCTCGAGCAAGCCCGCACTGGCCTTGGCGTTCGGTTTCCCGGCGAGTAGATTCGTCGCAGCTCCGGTAGCCAACCCGCTATCCTTCGCAGCATCCAATAACCACATATGATCCCCGATGGTCTAATTCGTGGCAGGTTTGCGGCATGCTTCGACCGGACAGCGCCACCATCAGGCGCAAATCCGAGGGCAAAACCGTTCAAGTTAACCAGCCCTCGCGTTTCTCGCAGGAAGTGCCATGCATAACCGCAGCAGTATCACCATTCGCCTCGCTCTCTCCGTTGCCTCCACAATCTGTTTCATCGCAATTGAACCCGCGGCGTCAACGGCACAAAACGCGGCTGCCGCTCAGCCCGTCCCCGTCATCCCAGCTGTCAGCGTCTATTCCGCAGACCCAAACCGCATCGCCATTGATGTGGAAGTCGCTGATAAGCTCGGCCATCCAATTACCGGGTTGCAGGCCCAGGATTTCACGCTGCTCGACAACCGGCAGCCGAGCAAGATTCTGGACTTTCACGAGATCGACGCACGCAACCCTGCCACTGACCCAGTCCACGTCGTTATTGTCCTGGACACCATCAACGCCGACTTTGACGTATTCGCCCAGGAGCGCGAACTGCTGGTCCAGTACCTCAAGAGCGGTGGGGGGCGCCTTGCGCATCCAACATCGCTCGCCATCCTCACCGAGAAAGGCATCCAGGTTGAAAAGACCCCCACCCGGGATGGCAATGGTCTTGCAGCCACCCTCACGGGGGCCAACTCCGAGTTGCGCATGATCGGCAGAAGTGCGGGCTTCTGGGGAGCGGTCGACCGCATGAACTGGTCACTCGAACAGCTCAATCAGCTTGCCGCATACGAGGCGTCCCAGCCTGGCCGCAAGTTCGCTTTTGTGCTCAGCCCTGGCTGGCCTTTGCTCCCCTTCGCTGACTTCGACGCCACCGATAAGCAGCTTCAGTGGATCTTCAACAGCATCGCAGGTTTCAGCAACAACCTGCGCGAGGCCCATCTCACCCTTTACGCGCTCGACCCGTTCGAACTCGGAAGAACCGACCCCTTCTACTATGAAACCTTTCTCAAAGGGGTCTCCAGAGTGAACGATGCGCAATATGGCAACCTGGGGCTCCAGGTCCTTGCCACACATTCCGGGGGACAGGTTCTGTCCTCAGCCAGGGATGTTGCCGGAGAGCTTGATACCGTGAGCCGCGACACCGACGACTACTATACGCTCACCTTTGAAGCCCCGCCCGCCGACCACCGCAATGAATACCACGAAGTTCAACTGAAGGTCGACAAGCCTGGGGCAAAGGTTCGTACCACCACCGGCTATTACGCCAACGCCCAGCAATAGACCCGCCGCGGGCGCAGAACGTGCTCATTCTCTTACCCGGCTTGCAGCCTCAATACTCCCTGGATGCGCAAGCACCCTCTGCCCCAGCGCGGGCGGCTGTATAATCCCTCCGTGCTTCCAATGGAAGCAGCGGAGACAGCAAATGGACGTCGTCTTTCTCGTTATTCTTGCCGTTGCAGCACTCATCCTTCTCACCCTTGTCCTTGGCAGCTTCTTCACCGTCAGCACGGCGCAGGTGGCCGTCGTCACTCGCTTCGGCAAGTTCCTTCGCATCGCCGACCCCGGCCTCAACTGGAAGATGCCCTACTTCGACTCTGTTGCCGGAATCGTCAGCCTGCGCGTCAACCAGATCTCGCTCACCATGGAGACCAAGACCAAGGACAATGTCTTCGTCACCATCCCCATCTCTGTGCAGAATCGCGTCCGCCCGGAGAAGGTCTACGACGCATACTACAAGCTCTCCGACCCCGTCGCGCAGATCAAGTCCTACGTCGAACAGGTCATTCTCGGCCACGTCCCCAGCATGACGCTCGATGAGGTCTTCGCCTCGCAATCTTCGCATTGCCGCCGCCGTCAAGCAGGAGCTGGACGCCGATATGGCGACGTTCGGCTACGAGATCGTCAACGTCCTGGTCACCGATATCGTGCCTGATGAAAAGGTCAAGTCGGCCATGAACGACATCAACGCCGCACAGCGCGAGCAGGTCGCCGCCAACGCCCGCGGCGAAGCGGAAAAAATTCTTGTCGTCAAAAAGGCCGAAGCCGAGGCCGAGAGCAAGGCACTGCAGGGCCAGGGCATCGCCAACCAGCGCAAGGCCATTATTGAAGGCCTGCAAGCCTCCGTCGAGCAGTTCCAGAAAGCAGTCGAAGGCGCAACCTCCAAGGAGGTCATGCAGTTGGTGCTGGTCACGCAATACTTTGACACGCTCAAGTCCATCGGCGAGAACGACAAGACCAACACGCTCTTCCTGTCCCACTCTCCATCGTCCGTCAGGGAAGTCAGCGATCAGATTCTGAACTCCATGCTCGTCGCCAACGCCGCCAAGGACTAACGCTCCGCCCGACTGATTGAGCAGCGAACCCTGGTCTCGATTCCGTGACCAGGGATCGCTGCTGGCGTGTTGACTGGCAGGCCTGCTGGCTCGCTGCATCAGTGGTACCATCAAGACTGACAATGCAAACGAAAAAACTGAAGATCATCCCCCTCGGCGGCCTTGGCGAATTCGGAATGAACTGCCTCGCGCTCCGCTGGGAAGACGACATTATCGTCATCGACGCAGGCCTCATGTTCCCCGAGTCAGAACTGCTCGGCGTCGACATCGTAGTCCCCGACATTACGTACCTCATTGAGAACAAACAGTGTGTCCGCGCCATTGTCCTCACCCATGGCCACGAGGACCACATCGGCGGCCTGCCCTGGATCCTCTCCGAACTCAAAGTCCCCGTCTACGCCACCGAGTTCACCCTGGCCTATGTTGAGGGCAAGCTCGACGAACACAAGCTACTCGACGAGATCGAGCTCATTGAAATCGAGCCACGGCAAAAATTCACCATCGGCCCCTTCACGATCGAGCCCATTCGCGTCACCCACTCGCTGGTCGATTGCGTCGCCCTGGCCATTGAAACCCCGGTCGGCATCGTTATCCATACCGGCGACTTCAAAATCGATCTCTCCCCGCTCGACGACCACGCCTTCGATCTGCACACCTTTGCCGAGTACGGCAAGAGGGGCGTCCTCGCGCTGCTGCAGGACTCCACCAATGTGGAGCGGACCGGATACACTCCAAGCGAGCGCGCCGTTATTCCCCGCCTCGACGAAGTCTTCTCGCAGACCAAGAAGAAACTCTTCTTTACCTGCTTCTCCTCGTCGATCTTCCGGATCAAGATCGCGCTCGAACTGGCCCGCAAGCACGGCCGCAAGGTGGCTGTCGTGGGCCGCTCCATGGTCGACTCCACGGAAATCGCGCAGGACCTCGGCTACATCGAGGTTCCCCCCGGCCTCATCATCAATCCCGGGCAGATCCGCGACTTTGCCGCGGACGAATTGATGATCCTCATCAGCGGGACGCAAGGCGAGCCCATGTCCGCGCTGAGCCGCGCTGCCGTCGACAACCACAAGCACGCCCACATCGATGCCGGCGACACCGTCATCCTCAGTTCGCGCATCATTCCCGGCAACGAGAAGAGCATCTTCCGCGTCATCGACCACCTCTATCGCCGCGACGCCAACGTCGTCTGCGACGACGGCTCCAGCGGCCTGATCCACGTCAGCGGCCACGGCGCGCAGGAAGAGCAGCGCCTGCTCATCAACCTCGTCCGCCCCAAGTTTTTCATCCCCGTTCACGGCGACTACCGCAACCTGCAGAAGCACGCCCGCGTGGCCATGGAGACCGGCGCGGTCGAGCACGCCATGGTCATTGAAGACGGCGACGTTCTCGAACTCGACAAGGACAACGCGCGCAAGAAAGACAAGGTCACCGCCGGCCGCGTCCTCATCGACTCGGGATCTAGCATCGATGTTGTCGAAGACCTGGTCATCAAGGACCGCCGCATTCTGTCGGAAGATGGCATCGTCCTCGCACTCCTCGCCATTAACAAGCGCACCGGCAAGGTGGAACAGCCGGAGGTCGTCATGCGCGGCTTCGGCGGCGCCGACATCACGGAGCAAGCGCGCGAGGTGGTTCTCAAAACCCTCGACAGCCTCAACATCGAGCAGAAGTCCGATTACGGCATGGTGAAGGAAAAAGTCCGCGCCGAACTCAAGCGCCTCATCCAGAAAACCACCGGCCGCAGACCCATGATCATGCCGGTGATCCTCGAAATCTGAGCAAGAGCAGACAAAGTTGACGGGGACGGACTAAGACCCTTCCTCGCAAGCTTCCGCTGGCGGATTGGCAGGGCCTGCATCACGATAGCGGGCGCCCCAGGATCCCGATTCCGAGACCTCGGCAACCACGAACCCTCGCAGCGTCCCAAGCAACTATTCCCTATTCCCTGGCCTGTACAATCCCTCCATGCGCCGCTTCCCACTCGTCCTCAGCCTCGCCCTCGCCGCCTTTCTCGCCCCGAGCCTCCACGCACAAAATCCTGACACTCCCCTAGCCGCGGTTCCCGCCTGTCCCTCCACTGCGACGCTCGACCTGCTTGTCACCGCCATCGACGCCGCGATCACCGGCCCCGCCGACAAGGACCGGACCTGCTTCCGCCAGCTTTTCCTTCCCGATGCGCGCCTCATCCCCACCCGCGTCGGCGCAGACGGCACAGCCACCACCCGCATCCTCACTGTCGACGACTGGATCAACGCCGTACGCAAGCGCGGCAGCGACGTGGTCTCCGAGCACCAGCTCAAGTTCCAAACCGAATCCTGGGCGCACATCGCCCACCTCTGGAGCACTTACGAAACCCGCATTGCCGACGCCACCAATCCGGAAGGCAAGGTGATGGACCGCGGCATCAACAGCATCCAGGCCGTCTATGACGGCCATCGCTGGCAGATCATTGAGATCCTCTGGCAGGCGCAGACCCCCGCCGATCCCGTCCCCGCAAAGTATCTTCCTTGACCGGACGCAATCCTCCCCGGATTTTTCCTGACAAACTCCAAGAGTTTGGATATAGAGTGGTCCTGCGCACGAATCCTCTCGCCCGGCAAAGGAGACCGCATGGCTGCTTCCGCACCTCCGTCCAAGATCATGATCATCCGCCACGCCGAAAAGCCTCCCAATCCGCCCAACAAAAGCGGCCCCTGGGACGTGCAGTTCAACGGTCAGCCCGGTAACGGGAAGTCGCTTATCGTGACCGGATGGCAGCGCGCCGGCGCGCTCAACGCCTTCTTCGCGCCATGCAAATCCAAGCCCACGAGCAAGCACATCGCCACGCCCGGCTGCATCTATGCCGCCATGCCCGTCAAGGAGACGCAGCGCCCCTGGGAGACGGTCACCCCACTGGCAGCATGGCTCGGCTACAAGCAAGGAACGCCCCAGTTCAACGCCACCTATAAGGTGGGCGGAGGCGAAAAGGACCTGGCCAAAAGCGTTCTCTCTCAGCGCGGGGTCGTGCTCATCTGCTGGGAACACGACAACATCATGCCCAACCTGCTGGGTAACATCAATGATCGCATTCCCATCTCCAATTACAGCTCAATCCCGAATCCCTTTCCCAACGTCTTTTACCTGGTCTGGATCTTGGACCTGAGCAAGAAGGGCAAGCACTACAAATGGAGCTCGGTGAACCAGAACCTCATGGCTGGCGACGTGTAGCCGTAAACACGGTACCAGGCTCGGAGATCATGATCCGTCCGCTGCAATCACACAACTGCACCGCCCTGATGGCGGATAATCAACGTATGGAAGAGTCCCTGGTTTCCATCGAAGAAATATCCGCCGCCGCCCATCGCATCGCCAACATTGCCATTCACACACCGCTGGTGCGTGCCCCATTCCCCGGCCTGTCCGGTCAGGGCACCAGTAAGGAAATTTACCTGAAAGCCGAATCACTCCAGCCCATCGGCGCCTTCAAAATCCGCGGGGCGGCTAACAAGATTCTCCAGCTCACTGCGGAGGAAATCGCCCGCGGTGTTATCACATACTCCAGCGGCAACCACGCGCAGGGCGTGGCCTATGCGGCCCGCGAAGTTGGCGCAAAAGCTGTCATCGTGATGCCCTCCAACGCCCCCGCCATCAAGCGCGCGGCCACGCTCGCCATGGGCGCGGAGATCGTCGATGTCGGCGTCGCCTCGTCCGAACGGCTCGCCAAATCCGACGAACTGGTCCGCCAGCACGGGTACGTCGTTATTCCGCCCTACGATGACCGCCAGATCATTGCCGGGCAGGCCACCTGCGGCGTTGAAATCGTCGAAGCACTGCCGCAGGTCGATCTCGTCCTCGCTCCCGTCTCCGGCGGCGGGCTCCTCTCGGGCGTGGCCGCGGCCGTCAAGCAGCTCAGCCCCAGGACGAAGGTCTACGGAGTCGAACCCGAACTGGCCGGCGACACGGCGGAAAGCTTCAGGACCGGCCACATCGTGACCTGGGGCGCGGAGCTCACCAGCCGGACGATTGCGGACGGATTGCGCACCCAATCGGTCGGCAAGCTCAACTTCGCCCACATCCAAGCCTTCGTCGACGGCATTGTCACCGTGACCGAAGCCGAGATCCGCGCCGCCATGCGCGCCATTGTCGCCGCCACGCGCCTGGTCCCGGAGCCGAGCGGCGCCGTGGCCGCCGCCGCGCTGCTCTTCCATGCGGACGAGCTGCCAGCCTACACCAACGCCGTAGCCGTCGTGAGCGGCGGCAACGTCGACCCGGCGGTGCTGGCGCAGGTGCTCACCGAACCGGTCCACGGCGTCCAAGGATTAGGAAACATACAATGACGAAACTCGACACCCACCCTGTCCTCGCACTCGTCCTGGTTCTCCTCTGCTTCCTCCCCAGCTCCGCGCAGAAGAAATCCAACCTGGAAAAGCCCATGGCCGGCCCGCGCGCCACGGCGCTGCGCGTCTCCATCCTCTATGTCGCACCCGACCCCAGTTCGCAGAAGGTGGACCGCGTGCAGATTGGGCGCGAGATGGTGGTGGCAGAAAAGAGCGGTCCCTGGCTGCGCGTTTACGCCAACACGGATATCGAGGAGGTCCGAGGCAAGGACGCCCCCATCTTCGACACCAACGACACCCCACCGCCCGTCTCAGGCTGGATGGAAGCCAAGGGCGTGGTTATCGAATCGACCCCCAACGGCGACCAGATTCTGATGGGTGAAGCTGCCAACCAGGAGGCGCTTGCCTCCGATCCGCGCGGCCCCGCCAATGCTGCCAAGAGCGCCCGCCTGCTGTACCGACGCCTGGTGGAGATGTTCCCCAACTCGCCCCTTGTTCCGGAAGCTGCCTGGCGCGCCGCCGACGATCTATGGCAAATTCAGAAGGCCGACGCCGCGACCCGCCCCTCCGCCAAGGAGCGCGACCCCTACCTGCGCGACCAGATGGACGAAGACGAGCTTCGCAAGGTCATCAAGCTCTACCCTCATACCCGTCAGGCGGACCTCGCGGCATTCGAACTGATCGACAACAAGCTTTGCGGAGACTGGCAAGGCTCACCCAAGTGTCCGGAGAAGGAAGCCGAGTACTACGAGAAGTACGCCGCCGAATACCCCGACAGTCCCCGCACCGCCCAGGCGCTCTATCAGGCCGTCTATCGCCTGGCCGTGCTCAAAGACATGTACAGCGCCGATGGCGACGATAAGAAGGCCGACGCAGCCCGCAACGAGGCCCACGACCTGGCCGCCCGTCTCAAGGACAAGTTCCCGCAAACCGACTACGCCTGGCGAGCCGGCGCATTGGTTTTCAAGCTCGACCAGAATGTCCCGGTTTACGGCATCGATTTGCCCTAAACCCGCACCCTCGCGCCTGAGGTATGCTAACCAGGAGACCTCGACATCTCCTGCATCCTGCCACACCTAATTCTTCTCAGGCCTTGCGCCCATCGTAATCATGGAGGCATTTTGAATCCCTATCTTCAGTCTGTAATCCTGGGCATTGTGGAAGGCCTGACCGAGTTTCTCCCTGTCAGCTCAACGGCCCATCTGCGCATCGCCGAGGGCCTGATGCACATTGACCTGAACGATGCCTACTGGAAGATGTACACCATCGTGATTCAGCTGGGAGCGATCCTGGCGCTTGCCCTGCTTTTTCTCGGTCGCATCATCGAGTTCATCCGCACCTTTCCCCGCGGCGAAAACGGCGACCGCACCCTGCTCAACCACCCCATCTCGCTCACTCTCATCGCCTTTGCCTTCACCTCGGCGGTCGCATTGCCCTTGCACAAGTGGAGCGACCAGCACCTGGGCAGCATTGCCGTAATGGCAATTGCGCTGCTTCTGGGCGGCATCGTGATGTGGATCATTGACTACTGGGCCGATCGCCGCGACCCAGACGTGACCGACATCGAGCAGATGACTCTCTTCCAGGCCGTCTGGATCGGCCTCTGCCAATCGCTCTCCGCCATCTTCCCGGGCACTTCACGCTCGATGTCCACGATCGCCGCGGGGCAGCTCGTCTCGCTCGACCGGCCCACTGCTCTCGCGTTCAGCTTTCTGCTTTCCATCCCAACAATGTGCGCCGCCACGGTCTGGGACCTGCTCAAGGAGATTCATCCAAGCAGGGCTGCGCTGGCTGCGGGCGCCGCAGCCCATGTGGAGATGAACTCGGAACGCTGGATTGTGCTCATCATCGGCCTGGTGGTTTCCTTCATCGTCGCCCTCGGCGTGGTCGAGTGGTTCCTGCAGTGGGTGCGCAAGCACGGCTTCGCGCTCTTCGCGCTTTACCGCATTCTGCTGGGCGCGGCGCTTTTGATCTGGGGTGCAAAGTTCATCGCAAGCTAACCTGAGATGCAGCAATTCCGGGAAGCTCGGGTGGCTTAACTTTCCAGGCCTGGGAGTGATTCCTGCGGCTTCGCGGGGTTCGATGGCTGCTTCCGGACCCGCATGGATGATGCGATACAGGCCAATTCCGCTGGTTCTTCCCATATCCCCAAAAACGTCGGTCCGCTGTTTTGAGAGAGCACTGTCCGAAAACGGACAATTTTGCCATTAACTCTTTTTTTATCATAACGATGTGGCGCTACATAGGGGGGCACCCCCTTTTTCAGCTTTGAGCAAGGGGAGTGGATGGTGTTTCGCTTGTTCCGGAAATGCGACGCGTGACCATGGTTCGTCCCCCATCAGTTTCAATTATGCGTCAATGGAGGAAATGATCTTCCGCTTAAACATTGGATAAGTCTTTTGGAATCATCTACCTGAAAATTCGCCCTCTTTACATCTTTTGTGAGCGCGGTAGTGTTCCATGGGGACTGCAACCGCATTCTGGACAGGGTCTCAGGAATCCTCACGCTCGGGCACCCATTCGTCGTGGCGTTCTCGATCGAGGGAGTCCTGGCGCTCTTGCCACGACTCCTGTTCGCGCCGCTTCTCCTGTTCCTCGCGCTCCTCGCGTCCATCGCTCATGCCGGCCCCTTCCCAACAATTGTAGAAGCCAGGCTCGGCTTCCGTGAAAAGGCCGGAAATTCGATGCGAACGGTTCATACCTCCCGGCCAGGGGGGTCCACACCAAGGTTCCCCCAGCCTGTTTTCTGCCCGGAATGCCCCACTCGCGCCCGGATAATAGAGGCTGCTCTGGGACTCTTCGTCCGCTCCTTTGGCTCGCTCGCGGCAGATTCCTGAGCGGACCCAAGAGCGGGAGCGCAAAAGCCATGAAACCTGTCTCCATTGTTCTGTCGCCTACGCGAAGCCGTCCGCTGAACGTGTTTCTCGGGGTACTGCTGGCTCTTGTCTCGCTCCTCCTTCTCCTCTCGCTGGCTACCTGGCATGCCACCGACCCATCGCTGAATACTGCTTCGGGCGAGACCGGCCCCCACGCCATCCACAACTGGATAGGCCTGTTCGGCGCGTGGCTCAGCGACGTGCTGCTCCAGTCGCTGGGCCTCACCGCGTTCTTCCTGCCCCTGTGGTTGGGCGGGCTCGGCTGGACCTGGATGCACTCCCGTCCCGGCGGCTCCGCATGGCTGCGCTGGACTGGAACCCTGCTGGCGCTCATCTTCCTGCCCACGAGCTTCGGACTGCTGCCGTGGCACTGGCGCTGGCTGCACATTCTTCCCGTGGAGGGTGTCGTTGGACGCCTCGTCTCTGCCCTGCTGGTCAGCTATGTCAACATCCAGGGCGCCTGGCTGATCGCCGGCATTCTGGCCGGAGCTGGTCTTTACTTCGCCTCCGCCGTCAGCTTCTGGGCTCTCAAGGAAGGCATTGAAGAACGCTGGATCCATGTCCAGGCGTGGAACGACCGCTACCGGAACTGGCGCGAGGAGCGCGCCGAGCGCAAGGCGGAAGCACTTGCTCAGCGCCAGGCCGAGGAGCCGGCTGATGCCGAAGCCGGCCAGGCCTCCCTGCGCCCAAGCCGCCTTGCCAACCTTTTCCGCCGCAACCGGGCCAGCGAGCAGTACCTCGACCCCAACTCCGTTGACGAAGTCCCTGCCTTCCAGCGCGCCCCCAGGGCTGCCGCTGAAGATGAGGGCGTGCATACCGAGCCCCGCAAGCCCAGCATCTGGGAGCGCTCCACTGGCGAACCGCCTGTCCCGGCATCGGGAGTGCCCATTCTTCGCCCTCGCTCCATCGGGATGGAGGCGGTTCCGGAGCAGCCTCACGCCGCCGCGGAGCCATTCCAGAGCCCCTCGATGGCACACGTTTCAGAGCCCGAACGGCGCGATCCGCGCGATCCACAGTTCATCGCTGCCGACCCGCGTCCTCGGGCCCCCGAGCCCATTGCCATCCACGGCCGCGCAGACGCCGAGGTCCGGTCCGTCACCGTTGCTCCCAAGGCCGTCTCCGGCTTCAAACTGCCGCCCAGTACTTTGCTGCACACTGGCGACGCGCCCCTCGCCGTCAAGGAGGACCTGCTCCGCGAGGAAGCTCGTACCCTGGTCGAAAAGTGTGCCGAATTCGACGTTCGCGGCCAGGTTGTCCAGATCAACACCGGCCCCATGGTCACCACCTACGAGTTCAAGCCCGAAGCCGGCGTCAAGTACTCACGCGTCACCGGCCTAGCCGACGACCTCTGCCTCGCCATGCGCGCCGAATCCATCCTCATCGAGCGCATGCCGGGCAAATCCACCGTGGGCATCCAGGTACCCAACCACGACCGCGAGACCATCCACCTGCGCGACGTCCTGGAATCGGAGGTCTTCGCCCGCGCCAAAGGCCGCCTCAGCATCGCCATGGGCAAGGACATCAATGGCCGCATCGTCCCAGCCGACCTGGCCACCATGCCCCACTTGCTCATCGCCGGCTCCACGGGCTCCGGCAAATCAGTGGCCATCAACGCCATGATTATGAGTTTGTTATTTCGCACTACGCCCGCGCAGGTGCGGCTCATCCTGGTGGATCCAAAGCGCGTGGAACTGGGCATGTACGAAGGCATCCCCCACCTGCTCACACCCATCATCACCGAGCCCAAACTGGCTGCCAACGCCCTCCGCAACGCCGTCCGCGAGATGGAGCGCCGCCTCAAACTCCTGGCCAGCCGCAGCGTACGCAACATCGACCAGTACAACAAGCTCTTTGAAGGCGCCATGCCCTCGCTGTTCGACGAGGCCGAAGACAACGAGCCGCTGCCCTTCATCGTGATCATCATCGACGAACTTGCGGACCTGATGATGCTCGATCGCGCCAACGTTGAAGAGTCGATCACGCGCCTGGCGCAGATGGCCCGCGCGGTAGGTATTCACCTGATCCTGGCCACGCAGCGCCCCTCAGTCGACGTAATCACCGGCCTCATCAAGGCCAACGTGCCCACGCGCATCAGCTTCCGCCTGGCCACCAAGGTGGACTCGCGGACAATTCTCGACACCAACGGCGCGGAGGCTCTGCTGGGCCGCGGCGACATGCTCTTTCTTCCCCCCGGGACCAGCCGCCTGATGCGCCTGCACGCGCCTTACGTGAGCGAGAAGGAAACCGCAGCCGTGGTCGATTTCTGGAAGGCGCAGGCACAGGCCGAATACGTGGAGGGCTTCCTTGAGTCGCCCAAGGAGGAGCGCATCTCGCCCGACGGATCCAACGCCGACCCCGACGAGAACGACCCCATGTTCAACGACGCCGTGCAACTGGTCTTCGAGTTCGGCAAAGCATCCACTTCGCTCCTGCAGCGCAGACTGCGCATCGGCTACGGCCGCGCCGCGCATCTGATCGACCTGATGGAACGCGATGGACTGGTAGGCCCCGCCGACGGCAGCCGCCCACGGGAGTTGCTCAAGGCCCCAGGCTGGCTGCATGAAGTGCCTGCCGCAATCGATTAACCCGCACTTTGCCTTTGGACACAGAAACGGGACAGGCGTGCCTGGTGACCGACCTGCCGGGAGTGGCTCTGACGCAGACCGGCAGAATCCTGGAGCTCCAAACGCTGCCCGGGAATGGCAGTTTTCAAGTTCTGGCAGTCGGAAATTGATGTCCGGCTTGACCTTCCGCCGTTTTCCCATCACTGTTTGGATTCCCACCTCTCAATTTTTCCTTGCCAGCCGCTCGCCAGTGGCACACTGTACTTATGCTCGAGATCATCTCCCAGCAGGATCTGCCTACGGTGCTCCTCATCGATGACGACATGGTGAGCCGGGAGGTGATGGCTACCATGCTTACCATGAGCGGATACGCTGTCCATACCGCCATCGACGGCACCGCGGCCCTGGCGCTGCTCGCTACCGGAGAGTGCGTTCCCGGCGTCATCCTCATGGATGTCCAGATGCCCGGCCTGAGTGGGCTCCCGCTGGTCGAGGCGCTTCGTGCAAAATGCAAGGCACGCCTTTATGTCATAAGCGCCAGCGGCACACCGGACGCGGTGCTTGCCGCAGCCGATGGTTTCCTGCTCAAGCCCTTCCCTCCGGAAGCGCTGACCAGGCTGCTGGAAGAACAGGAAGCGCTGGCTCAACCCGCACCGCCCCACGGCCTCGATCCGGCGGAGGCCGTAGTCAACCCAGAAACTCTGGCGCAACTCCGCGAGATGATGCCGGAGAAGGCCGTCCGCCAAATCTACGAGGCCATTCTCGTCGACCTTGGCCGCCGCATGACCGCACTCAAAGCCGCAGTCGGCAAGGCTGAATGGCAAGAAACCCGACGCATCGGTCACGCCATCAAAGGGGGTGGGGCCATGGCCGGCGCTGTCCAGATTGCGCGTCTCGGCGCCCTGGTGGAAGCAGGCGGGCTGGAGCCCGGAGTTAACCAACTGGATAACAGCCCCGTCATACTGGCGGATTTGCGATCCGCCGCTGCCAATCTGCAGCGTATTCTGGATGCTGAATTCAAAGGTTAAGTAACACAAGGTACTGGAGGTTAGCCGATCCCGTGGAAAAGCCCATCCGCATAGTACTGGCAGACGATCATCCCGTAGTTCGCATCGGCGTGCGCAACATGCTGTCGGAGAACGACGGCTTTGACGTGGTTGGCGAAGCCACCGATGGCGACGAGTCCATTACGCAGACCCTTGAGTTGGAACCGGACATCCTGCTGCTCGATCTGCAGATGCCCCGTTTGCCGGGTCTTGAGGCCATGCGCGCCATCATGAACGGCACGCCAACGGTCAAAATCCTTCTGCTGACCTCAACCATTACCACCCAGCAGATCATTGAGGCGCTGCACATTGGGGCCCGCGGCATTGTGCTCAAAGACGCTCTCGCCAGCCATCTGCAGACCGCCATCCGCACCGTCTTCAACGGCGACTACTGGATCGGCGGCAAGCGCGTGGTGAACCTGGTAAGCGCCCTGCACGATCTGATGCAGCAGGCGGTTGTGCCGCAGCGCAAGACCTATGGGCTCACTCCGCGGGAGTTGGAAGTGGTGGGATGCATCGTGGAAGGCTGCTCCAACCGCGACATCGCCAAGCAGTTCACCCTGAGCGAAGAAACCGTCAAGCGGCATCTGTCCAACATCTTCGACAAGACCGGCGTCTCCACGCGCCTGGAACTGGCGCTGTTCGCCATCGCGCATCACCTGGTCGAGCCGCAGTAGCGTCGCCATTCCGCCCAAGAGCGGGCGCGGACGCGGAAGCGCTTCAAATTGCCAGAAACTGATTGGCCAGCCGGTCGAGCAGGTTGCCGGTGTTGTCGCAGATTCCGGTGTGCACCGGCGACGGCTGGATGATGGTGCTGCGCGGCGAACTGAGCCAGTGGAACCGCTCCCGCTGCTGGAGCTTCGCAATCGGTCCCGCCATCTCGTCGCCAGCGCAGACCAGTGGAATAGCTTCAAGATGCGCGCGCACCACATCCACATCCACCTCCGGCCAGAGTGACTTCAAGCGCTGTTCATCGAGATGGACGCGCGCATCCAGATAGCGCTTCTCCGGGCAGAAGACGACAACGCCGGCGTTGATAAACTCCTGGCGCTCCACGCGCGGCACAACGCGAATCACCGTGTAATCAAACGAGGCGTGCATGTGCGCTCATCGCCTCCTGTTCAAAAGTCGCGGCAGACTTCAGCCGTTTCAGAAAAAACTCGATATACCCAGCGCGCTTCTCCGCGGCGCCAGGCCCATCCGGCTCTGTTGTCAACCATGCATCGGGAACCTCGGCAAGGATGGCGGCGAAGACCTCCGGCGACAAGTTTGCCCGCGCAACGGTCCCGGCCGCTTCAATGCGCGAGGCCCACGGGAGCAGCACATGCTTTTGAATCTCCGCAAACGGCGCTTCGGCCTTCTGCTGCATCGTCTCCCAGTTGTGATGGAAGTAGAGCGCCGCCCCATGGTCGATGAGGTAAAGCTTGCGATGCCACATCAGCAGGTTGGCATTGCGCGCGGTGCGGTCAACATTCTGCGTGAAGGCGTCGAACCAAACGGTGAGCGACGCCTCGTCTGCTCCAACGGCATCGCGCGCGGCGGGGTCGAACATGGTGGAACCCGGCAGGTAATCGAGCGCAAGATTCAGGCCAACGCTGGCCTTCAGCAGTTGCCTGATCTCGTAGTCCGGCTCGTTGCGGCCCAGCGCCTCGTCAATCTGGATGAAGATCAGCTCGGGCACGCGCAGCCCCAGGGCACGGCCGATCTCGCCGGCGACCAGTTCGGCCACCAGCGCCATTGCGCCCTGGCCCGCGCCGCGAAACTTGGCGACATAGATGCCCAGATCGTCCGCCTCCACAATGGCGGGCAGAGAGCCACCCTCGCGCAACGGGAGTACATAGCGGGTTGCGGTTGCGGTGCGGAGCATGGCGCTTCCAGTTTAGCGGTTTCATCTGGCCGGGTTGGAAACATTCAGCTCACGAAGTAGATTGGTCATCGTAGATTGGTCATCAAGGAGTTGATCCATGAAGATTGCATTTCTCGGGCTGGGCAAGATGGGTTCGCCGATGGCGCGGCGGTTACTGGACGCCGGGCACGAAGTGACCTTGTGGAACCGCACGCCGGGGCGTGCCGATGCGCTGCAGGTCGCTGGAGCGCGGGTTGCCGCATCGCCTGGCGAGGCCGTGCGCGGCGCGGAGGCTGCGCTGACGATGCTCTTCGACGATGCGGCGAATGAGGCGGTGCTCTTTGGCGACGGTCCGTCGGCGGGCGTTCTGGACGCGCTGCAGAAGGGTGCGCTGCACATTGCTCTGTCGACCATCAGCGTTGCGCTGAGCAAGAGACTTGCAGCCGAGCACGCGGGGCGTGGACACCTCTTTGTGGCCGCGCCGGTCTTTGGCCGTCCCAACGTGGCCGAGGAGGGCCGGCTGTGGATTGTGGCCGCCGGAACGGAGATGGCCATTGCCGCCGCCCGGCCGCTGCTGGAGCCGCTCGCGCGCGGCATCTCCGTGATTGGCACCGAGCCCAGCCAGGCCCATGCGCTGAAGCTGGGAGGGAACTTCCTGATCAGCGCCATGATTCATTCGCTGAGCGAGGCGTTTGTCTACGCGGCCGGGCAAGGCATCGAGCCGGAGATCTTCCTCGAAACCGTGAACAGCGCGCTCTTTCAGTCGCCGTTTTACGCGGCATACGGCAAGGTGATGCTGCACCCGCCATCCGAGCCCGGCGCCACCATCGACCTGGGAGCGAAGGACCTGCGCCTGCTGCGCGAGGCCGCCGCAGCGCGGAATACGAGGCTCTCGCTGGCCGACAACCTGGCGGAAATCTTTGCCCAGGCGCAGCAGTCCGGCCTGGCTGGAGAAGACTGGGCGGTTGGGCAGTACCGCATGGCGCAGAGGCGGGGAGGGTTGAGGGAATGAGGGACTAAGGGACTGAGGGACTAAGGGACTAAGGGACTAAGGGACTAAGAGATTCGACGGGGCCAGGATGGGCTGGGGGCGATTTTTCCAGAGTTCCCTGGTGCGCAAGTCCTTTGTTTTGCTATGTAATTTTTACATTTTAAGGTATAACCTTATTGTTTTCATGGGGCTGGAGTCAAAGTGGGGGAGGGGGTAGGGTCTTGCGTGAAGGGGGTACATCCCGGCAGGCATCGCGAGCGCGGAATTTGAAGGATAATCCGCATGGGGTTTTGACTTTGGACAGCTGGATCCTGGCTCATCCCTCACCTCTTCTTTTCGATTGTGCGCCGGCAGTGGGAAATTAAAAGCAAATTGTGAGGGGAATATTTTGGGTTACTGCCGGGGTTGACTGGTTCGCGGCTTCCTGTGGCCGACCTCTGGGCGCAGGCCACTGTTCCCCGTCCAACATGCAGGACGATCCTATGCACCTATCCTGGGGCGGGGGGTGTTTCACAGCGCCCCTCTGGGGCGCTATGGAAGTACATTGCCTGTTTCCCCGGGCAGCGCTGCGCTCGCCCAGGGCTACTTTCGACCGGTCCCTCTGGGACCCCAGGGCATTGTGGCGGCGAAGTGAACGGCGGAGAGGATCTCCGGGCCTCTGGTTGGTCCTTCATGCGGTTGCCCTGGGTGATTGCACCAGTTCCCTGGCTGAGCCCCTGCTTTCGCACTAAGATAGAAGCCATGAGCCTTCAAGGAAAGACTGTCTTCATTACCGGGGCCAGCGCCGGCATTGGCGCGGCCACTGCACTTGCCTTTGCCGCCGAGGGATCACGGCTGCTGCTGGCCGCGCGGCGCGCGGGAAAGCTGGCGGAGATTGCCGCGCAGGCCAGGGAGCGCGGCGCGCCGGCCGTGCACTGCATTGACCTGGACGTACGCCACTACCGCGCGGTGCAGGATGCCGTGGACACCCTGCCCGAAGAGTGGGCAAGGATCGACATCCTGGTGAACAACGCGGGCCTGAGCCGGGGGCTGGACAAGCTGTACACGGGCAAGATTGAAGACTGGGACGAGATGATCGACACCAACGTGAAGGGTGTGCTTTACGTCTCGCGCGCGGTGGTTCCGGGGATGGTGGTACGGGGACAGGGGCACATAGTGAACCTGGGCTCGACGGCGGGTGAGATCACCTACCCCAATGGCGCGGTCTACTGCGCCAGCAAGGCGGCGGAACGGGCCATCAACGACGGCCTGCGGCAGGATTTGCTGGGAACGCCGGTTCGGGTGACGAGCATCGACCCCGGGATGGTGGAGACGGACTTCAGCCTGGTGCGCTTTCACGGCGATGACGAGCGCGCGGCCAAGGTATACAAGGGGCTTACGCCGCTTACCCCGGAAGACGTTGCCGACGCCATTGTGTGGGCTGCGAGCCGGCCCGCCCACGTGAACATTGCGCGCGTCAGCATGACGTCGATCCACCAGGCCAACTCGCTTCTCTTCCACCGCGAGGCAGAGTCCTGAGGCGAGCGGCTTTGAGCGTCAGGTGAGCAACAAGCGCGGGAGAACCCGGCTCAGGATTAGTTCATGGCCTCGATCTGCGCCTCGATCTGCTCCAGAGCGGCTTCCAGGGCAGCGCGGCGAGCGGGATTCGAGGTTCTCTGCGAAAGAATGTTTTCGCGTTGCAGGTTGAGCGCCTGTTTCTGCCGTTCCTTTACGGTCCGGACTTGATCTGCGGCACGTCTCTGGTCTTCGCTGACAAACTCATTGCCGGCACCGACCTCCGGTTTCTGCAGTGCATTTGCCATCTGTTCCTCCACGGATTTACTTTCCCAACCACGAGCCATATCTTCATTCTACGAGGGTTTGTCCGAATTGCATCCCGCGGAATGGAAGCTGACTGCCCTGAAAGGCTGGAGGATTGCTGATGCGCGTTTGGCAGATTTCGTCATTTGGCGTTGATTCTTTGGAGTTTGTGGAGCGCCCCACCCCCTTTCCCGAGGCCGGCGAAGTGCTTGTGAAAGTGCGTGCTATTTCTTTCAACTACCGCGATCTGCTGGTGGTGAAAGGCCAGTACAACCCAAAATTGAAGCTTCCGCGGATTCCCTGCTCCGACGGTGCTGGCGAAGTGGTGGCGGTGGGCGAAGGCGTGGTCACGTGGAAGCCCGGCGACCGCGTGGCCGGCATCTTTATGCAGAACTGGGTTGACGGACCGCCCACGGCTGCCAAGAGCCGCCGCGCCCTGGGCGGGGACATTGACGGCATGCTGGCCGAGTACGTGGTGCTGAAGGAGGCCGGGCTGGTGAGCATCCCCGAGCACCTGAGCTTTCAGGAGGCCGCGACCCTGCCCTGCGCCGCTGTGACGGCGTGGAATGCGCTGTCCGCAGGCGACGTGAAGCCCGGCGGGACGGTGCTGATTCAGGGCACGGGCGGGGTTTCCATCTTCACGTTGCAACTGGCGCGGCTGCGCGGGGCGCGGGTGCTGGGTATTTCATCCAGCTCCGAAAAGCTGGAGCGCGCTTACTCGCTGGGCCTGGACGGCGGCCTTAATTACAAAGAGAACCCGGAGTGGGACCGCTGGGCACTGGACGAGACCGGCGGCGAGGGCGTGGACCTGGTGGTGGAGGTGGGCGGAGCAGCCACACTGCCGCGCTCGCTGCGCGCGCTGCGCATCGGCGGCGCCATTGCGCAGGTGGGCGTGCTCTCCGGCGCGGGCGACCCCGTGCCATTTCCCATCTCGTCCATCCTGCACAAGCAGGTGCGCCTGCGGGGCATCTATGTGGGCTCGCGGAAGGACTTCGAGGACCTGAACAAGGCCATCCAACTGGCGGGACTGCGGCCGGTGGGCGAGAATTTTCACTGGTCGCAGGCGCGGGAGGCGCTGGCGCGCATGGAAGAGGGCTCGCATTTTGGCAAGCTGGTGCTGACTGTCGGATAGTCAGCGGCCCTCGCAGTGCTATTGCTTGAACGTGGTTTGGGGCGGAGGCGTGTTTCACAGCGCCCCTCTGGGCGCGATGGAACCATATTACCTGTTTCCCCGGGCAGCGCTCCGCTCGCCGAGGGCTATTTTCGAACGGTCCCTCCGGAACCTCAGGACATTGCGACGGCAGGTTGAATGGCTGAGAGGATCTCCGGGCCCCAGGCTGATCCCTTATGCGATTGCCTGAACGCCCTGATTGCGCTTGACGCGCCAATCGATTTTCTGCACACTTGCCCTACGCGTTCGACACTCCACTGCGAGGTCTCCAGCCCATGCGAATTTCTCTGGCAGTTGTTTGCCTTTTTGCCCTCACCGCTCACGCCGTGGATACGCCTGTTGGCCTGCGCGGCTACAGCACCGCGGACGCGGCCACCGAAGTCCAGTGGGAGACGAAGTTCCGCGAACTGCCGGACCCGGCGCACATTCGCGAGAACATGCGGCGGCTGTCGGCGCGGCCGCACCACGTGGGCTCACCGTACGACAAGGACAACGCCGAGTGGCTGCTGGCGCAGTTGAAGTCGTTTGGCCTGGACGCGAAGATTGAGACGTTCTCCGCGCTGTTCCCGACGCCCAAGCTCGCGCACGCTGGAGCTGCTGGGCGCAACGAAGTTCACCGCCAAGCTGCAGGAACCGGCGATTGGCGTGGATCCAACGTCAAGCCAGACCAGCGAGCAGCTGCCCACCTACAACGCCTACTCGCGCGACGGCAATGTGACCGCTCCGCTGGTGTATGTGAACTACGGACGGCCGGAGGACTACGAGGTGCTGGACCGCATGGGCATCTCCGTGAAGGGTGCGATTGTGATTGCGCGGTACGGCATGAGCTGGCGCGGCATCAAGCCCAAAGTAGCTGCCGAGCACGGCGCGGTGGGATGCATCATCTATTCCGACCCGCGCGAAGACGGCTACTACCGCGGCGACGCCTATCCTGACGGCCCCATGCGGCCGGCGGAGGGCGCGCAGCGCGGCAGCGTGATGGATATGCCCGTCTATCCTGGCGATCCGCAGACGCCCGGCGTGGGCGCGGTGGAAGGCGTGAAACTGATTCCCATCGACGAAGTGAAGACGATCACCAAGATTCCGGTATTGCCCATCTCCTACGAAGACGCAACACCGTTTCTGCAGGCGCTGGGCGGCGCAACCGTTCCCGAGTCGTGGCGCGGCGCGCTGCCGTTTACCTATCACGTGGGGCCGAGCAAGGCGCAGGCGCACCTGGAGCTGGCGTTCAACTGGGATCGCAAGCCGCTTTACGACGTGATTGCGCACATCCCCGGCGCCAAGTATCCCGACCAGTGGGTGATCCGCGGCAACCACCACGATGCGTGGGTGAACGGGGCCGGCGATCCGCTGTCCGGGGCAAGCCCGGAGCTGGAAGAAGCGCGCTCGCTGGGCGAACTGCTGAAGCAGGGCTGGAAGCCGGACCGCACCATCATCTACTGCTTCTGGGACGGCGAGGAGCCGGCTCTGCTGGGATCGACCGAGTGGGGCGAAACCCATGCGGCCGAGCTGAAGGAGCATGCGGTTGCCTACTTCAACTCCGACGGCAACGGGCGCGGCTACTTCCGCGCGGAGGGGTCGCACTCGCTGGAGAACTTTGTCAACGACGTGGCCAAGGACATTACCGATCCTGAAACCAAGATGTCGGTGTGGAAGCGCGTGCGGCTGGTGGATATTTCGCGCGCCGCGGCCACGCCACGCGCCGAACTCCGCTCCCGCGCCGATCTGCGCATCCCCGCGCTGGGTTCGGGTTCCGACTACACCGTCTTCATCGATCACCTGGGTGTGGCCAGCGTGAACCTGGGCTACGGAGGCGAGGACGAGGGCGGCGGGCAGTACCACTCGGTCTACGACGACTTCTACTGGTATACGCACTTTGAGGACACCGACTTCAGCTACGGGCGCGCCCTGGCGCAGACCGCGGGTACGATGGTGATGCGCATGGCCGATGCCGATGTGCTGCCCTTCCAGTTCACTGACTTCGCGGACACCATTCACACCTACGTGGGCGAGCTGAAGACGCTGGCCACGGAGATGCGCGACAAGGCCAAGGAGCGGACAAGGAGATTGGACGAGGGCGTGTACAAGGCGCTCTATGACCCGAAGAAGCAGATGGTGCCGCCTCCGGTCGAACCCATTCCGCCGTATCTGAACTTTGCGCCGCTCGACCAGGCCTCAGACGATTTGACCACCGCCGCGCAGGAGTTCGACAAGGCCTTTGCAGCGGCTGGAGGCGTGGCGCCGCCGGAGCTGAATCTGGACCTGATCCGCAGCGAGCGCACCCTGACCGACGAGGGCGGCCTGCCCAACCGGCCGTGGTTCCAGCATTTGATTTACGCGCCCGGGTTTTACACCGGCTATGGCGTGAAGACGATTCCCGGCGTGCGTGAGGCGATTGAGCAGAAGGACTGGAAGGAAGCGGATGCGCAGATTGCGCGCGTCTCGGCGGCGCTGGAGCACGAAGTTGAGTTGCTGAAGCAGGCCAAGGCCAAGCTGCCGGGAAAAGCTGCTGCAAACTAAGCCGTGCGCTCTTCGTCCATCACACCGGCAAATTGTTCGCGCAGCTCGCGGCGCAGCACTTTACCGGTGTGGTTGAGCGGCAGGCCGCCGGGCTCGACGATCCAGATGCGGCGCGGGGCCTTGTAGGCAGCCAGCTTCTGCCGGCACCAATCGAGCAGCTCGTCCGCGCTGACCTGGGAGCCCTGCAGCAGTTCCACCGCGGCCACGGGAATCTCGCCCTTGTCCTTGTGCGGCAGGCCGAAGGCCGCGGCGCGCGCCACGGCAGGATGGGCCAGCAGCGCCTCTTCCAGTTCTTTGACATAGACGGAGTAGCCGCCGGATTTGATGACATCTTTCATGCGCCCGACGAGGCGGATAAGGCCGAGGCGATTGCGCTTGGCCAGGTCGCCGGTGCGTAGCCAGCCGTCTGCGGTGAGCAGCGCCTCGCCGTCGGTGTGTCCCTTGAGCTTGTCTTTCCAGTAGTGCGGTGAAAGGCCGCGGCGGCGGATCTGGCACTCGCCGGTGATGCCGGCCTTGACCGCGTGGCCGTTCTCGTCGGCGATGCGAATTTGAAACGGAGGGACGGGGAAACAAAGGTCGCCGCTGCCGGGCAGGAACGAGAGCTCGACGCCCATCATCGCCAGGCCGCCCAGCTCCACCATTCCGTAGCCGTTGACCAGCACCGGTGGAATGCGCCGGCCGAAAGGGAGATGGAACAGCGCGCCGAAGCGGCGCAGGCGCTGGCGAATCTCCGCGGGCAGGTGGTCGCTTGCGGAGAGCCAGAGGCGCACGCTGGCCAGTCGCGCGGGATCAGGATCGCTGTTGACCAGGCGGGTGAACATGGTGGGCACACCGACGAAGGCAGTGATGCGCAGTTGTCCGGCGGCTTCCAGTGCACCGGCGACGTCAAAGCGATCGAGGACGCAGCCACGGATGCCGGCCATCAGGCCATAGAGCGCAATGCTCACCGCCATAATGTGCGACCAGGGCAGCGCGATCAGCGCCAAGTCTTTGGGGCCCAGCAGCAGCCCGGCCAGCACGGTGGATGAGCGTGCGCCGAGCAGCGCCCGGCTGGAGAGCGCCGCGCCTTTGGGGAATCCGCTGGTGCCGGAGGTATGAAAAACCGCCACGGTTGCGCCGGGATCGATGGCGAAGGGCGAAAAAAAATCTTCAGTCGGGCCGGGGCGCAGAAAACCTGGCAGCGTTTCAATCTCGTTGTCTGCCTGGATCCAGAGCCGTACCGGCAGCGCGTCGCGCTCGACGATGCTGCGCTCGAAGACAGCCTTGTCGGTAACCAGGATGTCTGTTCCGCTCTCGGCGAGGATGCGGCGCACTTCGCCCACGGTGAGCATCGGGTTGAGCGGAACGGCGATGCCCCCGGCGCGGATGATGCCCAGAAACCAGTGCAGGCAGTGCCGGTTGTTGGTGCGATAGATGGCCACCGGCTGGCCGGGCGTGAGCTGGACCGTGCGGCGGAGAAAGGCATCGATCGACGAGATATCGGCGTGCAGGTCGGCCAGGCGGTACGTGCCCTTCTGGTCGACGGAGATCTCGCAATCTCCCTTGCGCCGTACCAGTTCGTCCACCAGGTTGGCGACCGTGACGCTGCGGTCGCGAGAAAGCTGGATGCGCCGGAAGAGGTTCATGGCACGGCAACCGGTTTGCGGCCCCACTCGCTGGCCACGCAATAATGGAACAGGCGGTCAAGATAGTCCAGCACCAGCGGGGGAGTGACTCCGGCGGGGCCCAGCAGACGCACGGCGATGGTGGTGTCAAACTGCATCTTCATGGTGAAGTAGTCGCGATACGCGCGGCCGTCGCGCAGCACGCGGCGCTTGCGTCCCCAAAGCGTCATAAACAGCAGCGGGCGCACAAAGGCGAAGAACAGTTTGGGATCGACATAGCGTGCTTCCGGAGCATTGAAGTACTCCGCCGCGCGTTTTGCAATCTGCTGGATGGTAGCGCTGCCGTGCGGCCCGGCGCAGAGGTGCACTGTGCTGCCCAGCGCCGCATCGTCAAAGGCCAGCCGCGCCACCGATGCGGCCACGTAGTCCACTGGCACAATATCCAGAATGGCGTCGGGATAGCCGGGCACGGTCTTCCACAGCCGCCGGGCGTAGATCTTCAGCGGCCAGTACATCATTTTGAAGCTGGAGGTGACACCTGTTTGCGAGTCGCCCACGATGATGCTTGGACGCAGAATGACGCCGGGCAGTGAGCCCAGCCGCGAACGCACCAGCGCCTCGGCTTCGGCCTTGGTCTGCTCGTAAGTGTTGCGATAGCCTTGGCCCACGGCGAGCTCGCTCTCCAGCACCAGGCCGGTACGCTCGCCGGCCACGTAGGCGGTGCCCACATAGGCCACGCTGCGCAACTGGCGCGCGCCGGCGGCAAAGTCCAGAATGCGGCGCGTGCCCTCGACGTTGGTGCGCCGGGCTTCTTCGAGAGTGTGGTCGAAGCGCACCGTGGCCGCGGAGTGAATCACGCGGGTGGTCTCGGCGGAAAGCCGCTCCAGGGCGGCTTTGTCCAGGCCGCAGTTGGGCTGGTTCACGTCGCCGGAGTATACCTCGACCCGCTGCCGCTCGGTCTGGGGAACAATCGCGTCCGCACGCTGCCGGCTGGATTGAGTCTGGGAGGATCGGATCAAAAGGGCCAGGCGGGCATCGGGCTGGCGGTCCAGCAGTTCACGCACCAGCCGCGCACCCAGAAAGCCGGTTGCGCCTGTGACAAAAATCAGTTCTTCATTCACTCGGGAAACGACCTCAAGGTGCAACCGACACGAAGGCCGGAGATTCAAGACCTTTTCGGTGCGGAAGATGACGCGTATTGCTCATCTCCAGTATAGCCGGTTGGCGGGTTTGGGCCGGAGCGGAGCAGCCAGGGCGCAGGCCCGACCTTCCCGACCCAAAACGGCCCGGCGCCTCCCAAATTGAACTCCACCCCTTTGTTTACAGGCTTTTCACCCTGCTGTCACGGCGTCACGCACTTGGCGGGCCTTAACTTGGAGACATTCTTACCATTGCAAGCGCCTCTCCGCCAGACGCGGGGAGCGGGGAGCACCATGAGCGAGATTTCCGCGGTAAAACCGGCCCTTCCTGAAGCACAAAAGCATCAGCGCACCGCGCTCGGCGTGGAAGCGCTGGCCCAGTCGTTTCTCGACAACCTGTTCTTTGTGCAGGGCCGCTCGACTGAGCGGGCCACGGTGAACGACCTCTACATGGCGCTGGCGCACACCGTGCGCGACCGGCTGGTGGAGCGGTGGATCTCGACGGTGAAGAACTACCAGGCGCAGGATGTGCGCGTGGTCTGCTACCTCTCGGCGGAGTTTCTGACCGGGCCGCACCTGGCCAACAACCTGATCAACCTGGGCATCTACGACGAGACCGAGCAGGCGATGCGGCAGCTGGGCCTCGACCTGAACGTGCTGATCGAGCAGGAAGAGGAGCCGGGGCTGGGCAACGGCGGACTGGGCCGGCTGGCCTCGTGCTTCATGGATTCGCTGGCCACGCTGGATATTCCCGCCATCGGCTACGGCATCCGCTACGAGTACGGAATCTTCGACCAGCAGATTCGCGACGGCTGGCAGGTGGAGTCGACCGACAAATGGCTGCGGCTGGGCAATCCCTGGGCGCTGGAGCGGCCCGAAGACGCCTTTGAAGTGAAGATGGGCGGGCGCACCGAGACGCACACCGACGCCAAGGGACGCGTGCGCGTCGAGCTGGATTCCGCAGAAGCGTGGTGCGCGGCGTTCCGCACGACACGCCCATCCTGGGCTACCGCACCAACACCGCCAACACCATGCGCCTGTGGGCGGCGCAGGCCGTGGAGAGCTTCGACTTCGGGACCTTCAACCACGGGCGACTTTTTCGGCGCGGTGGCCGACAAGGTGTCGTCGCGAGAACATCTCGAAGATTCTTTATCCCAACGACGAAGGCATTGCAGGGCAAGCAGTTGCGGCTGGCGCAGCAGTTCTTCTTCGTCTCCTGCCGCTTGCAGCACATTGTGAAGATTCAGGCTCACGCAGAACCGTCCGCTGGCCGAACTGCATCGCAACTTCGCCATCCAGATGAACGACACGCATCCGGCGATCGCCGTGGCCGAGCTGATGCGCCTGCTGGTGGACGAGCACGGGATGGAGTGGGACGCGGCCTGGCATGTGACCGCAGAACGCGCTCTCCTACACCAACCACACGCTGCTGCCGGAGGCGCTGGAGCAGTGGCCGCTGCAGCCTGTTCGGCTCGCTGCTGCCGCGCCACCTGGAGATCATCGACGAGATCAACCGGCGGCATCTGGACAATGTGCGAGCGAAGTTTCCCGGCGACGAGGGCCGCGTGCAGCGGCTCTCGCTGATCAACGAAGACGGCGGGAAGTTCGTGCGCATGGCGCATCTGGCCGCGCTGGGCAGCCATGCCATCAACGGCGTGGCCGCGCTGCACACGGAGCTGCTGAAGACCAACGTGCTGCAGCGATTTCTACGCGCTGACGCCGGAGAAGTTCTCCAACAAGACCAACGGAGTGACGCCGCGGCGCTGGATGGTGCTGAGCAATCCGCGGCTGGCGCAACTGCTGACCGCGCGGCTGGGCCCGGGCTGGATTCACGACCTGGAAAAGCTGCGCCGGCTGGAGCCGCTGGTCGACGACCCGGAGTTCCGCGAGGAGTGGCGCGCCATCAAGCGGCACAACAAGCTGCAGCTTTCCGCCTACATTCACGACCGGCTGGGCATCGCGACCGATCCGGAATCGATCTTCGACGTGCTGGTGAAGCGGCTGCACGAGTACAAGCGCCAGCACCTGCAGGTGCTGCACATTCTCACGCTCTACAAGCGCATCCAGCGCGACCCGGACGCGGAGATTGGTGCCGCGCACTTTCATCTTCGGCGGCAAGGCCGCGCCCGGCTATCGCATGGCCAAGCTGATCATCAAGCTGATTCACTCGGTGGGCGAGGCCATCAACTCCGATCCGCTGGTGCGCGGCCGGCTGAAGGTGGTTTTTCTGCCCGACTTACAGCGTGAAGCTGGGGCAGCGCGTTTATCCCGCGGCCGATTTGTCGCGAGCAGATTTCGCTGGCCGGCAAGGAGGCCTCGGGCACCGGCAACATGAAGTTCGCCATGAACGGCGCGCTCACCATCGGCACGCTGGACGGGGCCAACATCGAGATTCGCGAAGAGGTGGGCGAGGAGAACTTCTTCCTCTTCGGGCTGACCGCGCCGGAGGTGGAGCAGCGCAAGCAGGAGGGCTACAATCCGCGCGCGATCTACGAGTCGAACCGCGATGCTGCGCGAGGTGCTGGACTCGCTGGTGAGCGGCGAGTTCTCGCACGGCGACCGCGGCCTGTTCGAGCCGCTGGTCAACTCACTGCTGACGAGCGACGAGTACATGCTGCTGGCCGATTACCAGTCCTACATCGATTGCCAGGACCGCGTGAGCGCGGCCTACAAGATCAGGAGGCCTGGACGCGCATGTCGATCCTGAATGTGGCGCGCATCGGCAAGTTCTCCTCGGACCGCTCGATCCGCGACTATTGCGCGGACATCTGGAAGACCTGGCCGGTGAAGATTCAGTTGTAGGGACTCACGATTTATTTTCTGGCGGGCGCTTCACGCTGCCGAGGGCGATGGCGCCCAGCAGCGCGATGACGAGCACCAGCGCGACCCACAACAGGGCGGGGTGCTTCTCCGTGAAGGGGCGCTCGTCGGGACGCGGCACGAATGCAGGGTTGGCCTGTTCAGGGCCCGAGGTGGCTTTGGCGGCATCGGGCTGCCGCGTGAAGAGGGTTGCGTAGTCGTAGCGCGGTGCGGAAAGGGCTGCGTCGCCGTAGTAGAGCGTCGCGGTGCCAGTGCCGGAGGCCTCAAAGCAGAGGTCGCGCTCCAGCATCTGCAGTTTTACTGCATTCGACTTTCAGGGGCGCGTCGTCGCCGTTGTCGATGGTGATGGTCCACCGGGCGGGGGTGTCGAAGAAGGCCTGTGGCGCGTCGATGACCAGGTGCTCCTCATCGATGCGATGGCCGTTCTGCACGGTGTGCAAGCGGAGCAGATTACCGGACCCCGTCACTGTCTGCGGATAGCGCGGCGCATCGGTGGCGGGCGCCTGCTGGACCGGCTCAATCTCGATCTTCACGTCACGGCTGAACAGGGCCGGCTGCGCACCTGGCGCAAAGACCACGCGGTCCACAGGAACATGCGCGGGTACGGTGAAGGTGAGGATAGACGCATGCGGCTTCTGCTCGACGTGCGCGGTTTCGGCAACGACAACGTAGCGCGGCTGGCTTGCCGGCAGCTTCTCGATCGATAGGCCCGTGATGTTGTCCGGCGTCAGCGGGCCGGCGATGCGGAAATGCAGAAACTTGAAGTCCGATTCCGGCAGGTGAAGCACGGTGCTGCGGCCCAGCCTTTGCTTGGTCAAGTCGAAGATGGTGTACGACCCCAGCTTCGTTTCCGCGCTGCCCGCCTGCGCCTGGCTTCCGGAGACCTGAACGGTGGCAATGAAGTCGTGCGCGGTTACGGCAAGTTCCACGTCGCTGTAACGACCGTCGGGCAATTCGGCATCGAAGACGGTTTCCCCGCCGCGCACGCCCTTGTTCAGCGGCTCGATGGCCCGCTGCGCCGCTTCAACCGGCGCGGCCACCTGGATGACGTAGGGTGTCTCCGTGCCGTCGCGGTAGAGGCGCAGATCGGCCAGGGCCGGCGCGGCGTGGGCAAAGAGGCTGGCGTCCACAACCAGGCACGTCTGTCCCGGCTGGGCGGGAAGATTCTCGACCGGGCGCTCAAAGTGGAAGTAGCGAATCTCCGGAGAGGTTGCAACCACGGCCAGCAGCAACAGGTTCGCGACCGGCTTCATGCAGTCTGCCCATCCTGGCTGTCGGCCTGCTTCGCGCCGCGCAGGTTCAGCCAGTCGCGCTGGTACACAAAGCTCACCGCCAGCAGCAGCGCGCCCAGGCCGAGGAAGCTGAGGATGCGATAACCCTGGCTCAACTGGCTCACATCTACCAGGAAAACTTTGCCCACGGAGACGGCCAGCAGCACCAGCGCCTGCCAGCGCAGGAAGGCCGAGCGGCGTGCAGAAGCCCACCGCCAGCAGGATCGCGCCGAAGAGCATGAACCACGCCGAGTAAGTGAACTGCGCGTACATGCGGTAGCTGCTCAAACTCGCGCCAGTTGCCGCTCCAGTGGCAGCACCCACCAGAAGGCGAAGATCTCCAGGCTCACCGCGAGGAGGATCAGAGCATTGACCGCCAGCACGGCTGCCGCGCCAATCGCCGGCCAGGCCTGGGAGAACGACTCGGCCTCACCCGGCCTCGGTTTCATCGCCAGCCAGGCCGTAAAGGCGAATACTGCGATCGCCACGCAATAGGTTCCGAAGCGCGCGTTGAAGATGGGCGTGGCCGAAGTGATTGGATTGACCGTAACCAGCGCCGCAAGGCCCAGCGCCAGGCAGACCAGCGCCAGTACGCGCAGCAGCCGCTGCTTCACCCGGTCCGCCGCCCAGAGCAGCGCCGCGCCCTCCACCAGCCAGCCGATGGTCAGCCAGCGGCCATGCGCCTTCAAGCGGAATGGCAATGGTGAGAAAGACCACGGCAGCGGCCAGGTGCAGCGAATCCAGCAATTCCGGCGCGGCCTTGAGCCTTCCCGCCGCCGGCAGCCGCAACAACGCCAGGTAGAAAGCCGCAAACACCACGGCCAGCCAGGGGGTTGCCCATTCGCTGGCGGTGCCTTCGAGCATGGCGTAGAAGCCGATGAAGCCTAGCGCCGCGTTGGCGATGGGCAACAGGATCAGCGCCAGCGCATCCCAGCCGGCAATCGCGTCGATCTCTTCCTGCTTCACGCGCACCAGCCGCGGCGCAAAGGCAAAGATCAGGAAGAAGCAGGTGAGGAAGAATGCCGTCCGCGCGAACTGCGCATCGCGTGTAGTAGTCCACCTGCCCAGGCAACGAACAGGGACACCGTGCCCACAAAGGCCGCAAACAGCAGCCGCGACCACGGCTTGAGCAGCACCAGCACCAGCACCGCGACATCCAGCAGCAGCAGATAGCTGAACAGGGTAACTTCGTGGTTTTCGCCGGTGGAGACCAGAAGCGGCGTGCTCAGGCCGCCCACGATGGCATAGAGCGCCAGCAGCTCCGCATCCTGCACCCAGGCCATGTATCCGTTGAAGGCCGTCACCAGGATCATGGCCGCAAAGGCGGCTCCGGAAGGCATCAGGTGGTAGAGCGAGAACGCCGCCCACAGCGAGAGGTAGAGCGTGCCGCTGCCAATCGCCTTCAGCGAATAAGAGAACGCCGCATAGCCGCGGCGCCGGAAGCGCTCCGACCAGGCAATGAGCGCCGCGCCGGCGACCAGCCCGATCAGCACCCGCCCCAGCGGGCCAATCCAATGGTTGTCGATGGCCATCTTCAGGAACCACGCCATGCCAATCAGCACCGCCAGAATCCCGATGCGGTTGAACCACTGCGAGCCGATGCGGCTCTCGAGCGAGCTCGCATCCTTCGCCGATCCTGCCGACGAAGACGCAAACATAGGCCTCGGAGGTGGTGGCGGCGGGGCAGACGCGACGGGGACTTCGACGGCATCGCGCGCCTGTGGCGCGGCAGGCTGACGCGCAGGCGCCGGAGAGCGCGGTGCAGGTGGCGCCGAATCTTCCAGAGCCACGCCGCGCACCCGCAACGCCGCTTCAATGCGGCCTATGCGCGCACGGAGTTCTGCAACCTCGTTTTCAACGCTGCCGCCTGGGTCAGAATTCATTGCCGTCCACTCTACAGCAGAAGCTGCGGCATTTCCAGCGGGACGGGCTCAGCAACGCGGGTCATGGGATTTTGCGGCTCTCGCGCCCACGCGGCCAGGCCATCCAGAGTTCAATTGGAGGGGCTGGGCACGGCTCTTGCGGGAGGGATGATTCTGCGATCCTCTGACGCCGCTCAGCCAATTGATGCGAGCAAATCCGCTTCGATCCCGCCGCCGACTGCTTGTTCTTTCATGCGCTAAACTCGAAGGGAAACGCCTTTCTTTTCTCCGCACCGGGTGAACTCCTTGATTGTCGAAATCGAAGCGCTGACAAAAATCTATGAGTCCAAGCTGCGCGTTGTGGCTGTGGACGGGATTGACCTGGAGCTGAACCAGGGCGAGATTTTTGGCCTCCTTGGCCCCAACGGCGCCGGCAAGACCACTACCATCAGCATCGCCACCACGCGCACCCTGCCCACCAGCGGCACCGTCCGCATCGCCGGCATCGACGTGGTGAAGCACCCGGCGCATGCCCGCCGCCACATCGGCGTGGTACCCCAGTTCAACACCCTTGACCGCTCATTGACGATCTACGAGAACATCTACTTTCACTGCCTTTACTTCGGATTCTCGCCCTTGCATGCCAGGGCGCGGACCAACGAGCTTCTGGAGCAGTTCCTGCTCTCCGAGCGCAAGAAGGTCTACCCCGGCCAGCTCTCCGGCGGACTGGCGCAGCGGGTGCAGATTGCCCGCGCCATCGCCCACCGGCCGACCGTTCTGTTTCTCGACGAGCCCTCGGCCGGCCTGGACCCGCAGAGCCGCCTGGCCATGTGGACGGCGGTGGAAGGCCTGCGCAAGGAAGGCATCACGGTGCTGCTTACAACGCACTACATGGAAGAGGCCGACTCGCTCTCCGACCGCGTGGCCATTATCGACCACGGGCGCGTGCTGGCCCTCGGCTCTCCGGAAAAGCTGAAGACCACCTTCGGCGCCAAGACGCTGTTCGATCTGAAGCTCAAGTCGCACGAGGGTCTCGCCCCACTGCTGGCGACGCTCAAGGCGCGTCCCGAGGTAGTGAGCGCAGAGGCCACGCCGGAGGGTCTGCGGGTGATTGCCGCCACGTCCGACGGGCTGTTGCCGGAGCTGGTGCAGGCTGCCGCCGGCTACGGGCTACGCGACCTGGCCATCACCGAGCCCAGCCTGGAAACGGTCTTCATCCAACTCACGGGGAGGGACTTGCGTGAATAACGAGGCAGGGGTCAGGAATCAGAGGTCAGGGAACGGCACTGGGCTGGCCGACACGGACGACTTCGGCACGGGGCTGTTTATCAAGGCCTTCCTCGGGCTGTTTCTCCGCGATCTGCGGGTCCTGGGGCGGGAGCTGATTCCCTTCCTGCTGCGCGTGGGGATGCAGCCGCTGCTGTTCCTGTTTGTCTTCACTTTCATTCTGCCGCGCATGGGCGGCGGAAATCCCATGGCCGCGGCGGGCGGGCTCAACTTCGGCACCGTCATTCTGCCCGGCCTGATGGCCGTCGCCATCATGTTCTCCGGCATCGCGGCGGTGGCGTTGCCGCTGTCGTCGGAGTTCGGCATTACCCGCGAGATTGACGACCGCGTCATGTGTCCGCTGCCCTTGTGGGCCGTCGCCCTGGAGAAGGTCTGTTTCAGCGCGATGCAAAGCATGGTGGCTGCCCTGCTGGTGATCCCCATGGCCTATTACATTCCGGCCGTGCCGGTGCGCGCCGACGTGCACCACTGGTTCCTGCTGGCCCTGGTTCTGATTCTCTCCAGCCTGCTGGCCGGTTCTCTGGGCCTGGTGATCGGTTCCACGGTTAATCCAAAGCAGATCGGCCTGGTGTTCTCCATCATCGTGGTGCCCATCACGTTTCTGGGATGCGTCTATTACCCCTGGTCGGGGCTGGCGAAGATCCGCTGGCTGCAGGTAGCCGTTTGCTTCAACCCCATCGTCTATATGAGCGAGGGTCTGCGCGCCGCGGTCACGCCCAGCATTGACCACATGCCATGGTGGGCCATTCTTCCGGCTCTGGTGGTGTTTACGGCGGGCTTGAGCAGGCTGGGCCTGCGTGGATTCCTGAAAAGAGTCCTCACTTAGGGCGTATCGCCAAATACGGGCACGCCAATTTTGCCGCGAAAATGTCACATTTCGGGCCCGCGTGTGTCTACTAAGTTGTAGGCCGGTGGTACCCATTCCTGTGTATCATTTAGGAAAGATTGGGAATCTTGCCAGACCGTGCACAAATCGCAGTTGCAAACTCCTCCAAACGAAAGCCAGTGGACGGATGTATTCGCCCTCGGCGGCTGAATTCGCGTGTTCGTGCCGCGGCGCTGTTACTGGTTCCAGGACTGATGCTGGCGGCAGGCTGCAGTAACGTAAATGTGGCCGCCGACCCCTCCAACGCCACGTTCTCCATCTCACCCGGCACCTCAACCATCGATACCAACTGCACTGGCTGCAATGCCACCAGTTCGCAGGGCGCCTCTGTTGAGCAATTCAAGGCCACGCTCGCGGGCGGAGGGGCAGCCAACGTGACATGGTCAGTGAGCGGCGGGGACGCCAACAGCGGGCCCGGCACCATTACCGCCGCAGGCCAGTACACGCCACCCAGCTACCTGACCGCCGATCGCGTCCAGGTGGTGGTGACGGCGACGCTCAACGCCACTACGGCTACTTCGGTCCTGACGGTCACGCCAGGTTTCCTGCAGCCGCTCACACCGGAAAATGCCGCTCTCGGGCCCAACGGACAAACCACCTTCACCGGCTACCTGGCGGAAGCGGGCGGCGAAGCCGGCATCGTTTTTACGCTGGCGAGCTCCGCCTCAGGCTCTTCCGGGGGGCAGGGCTCGCTGAGTTCCATCACCTGCCAGCGCAGCGCGCAGACCTTCACCAACTGCGCCGTCACGTATACCGCGCCTGCCACGGTTGCCGCCACGGGCATCACCTACATGGTGGCCGCCGTCGGCACCTCCTCGTCCCAAGCGAATGCGGAGATCCTGCTCAACACAGAGGGTGTGTCCAGCTCTCCGGCCTCCCACCAGGCGGAACTGCCGGCGCCCATCGAGTTCGGCTCTTCCGGCGGTAACAACAACGACTACGACACCCAGGGCAACCAGATTGCCGACTGTTGCGGCGGAACGCTGGGCTCGCTGATTCAGGACAACAACGGGCACCAGTACCTGCTGAGCAACAACCACGTGCTGGCGCGCAGCGACCAGGCCAGCGTGGGCGACGCCATCATCCAGCCGGGCCTGATCGACAACAACTGCGTCCCCAATGGCGACGGTCCGGGGACGACCCCTGTGGCCACACTGACCTCCTGGCTGCCGCTCAGCTCCAGCAGCACCAACGCGGACGCGGCCATTGCCCAGGCAACCTCAGGCGCGGTGGATTCCACCGGCAATATCCTCGAGCTGGGCGCGAGGCAGGCAGACGGAAGCCTGGCCGCGGCGCCGCCGGGCATCTCTTCTACAGGCGGCAAGGGCGAGAGTGCCGGCCTTGGCCTGAGCGTTGCCAAAAGCGGGCGCACCACCGGCCTGACCTGCGCCAGCATTACCGCGCTCAACCTGGACGTCAACGTCGACTACTTCCAGGACTGCTCTGAGTCCAAGCCCTACCTGACCAAGACCTATACCAACCAGCTGGCTATCACCGGCAACCAGTTCAGCGACGCGGGCGACTCCGGCTCGCTGGTAGTGGACACGGCTGATGCCGAACCGGTGGGCCTGTTCTTTGCCGGGGGCACCGACTCAGCCGGCGTGAGCCAGGGTATCGCTAATCCCGCTCCCGACGTGTTGAACGAGCTTGCCTCGCTCGCGGGCAATGGCACCAGCTACTCCTTTGTGGGCACCACGGACCACGGGGTGAGCTGCCTCAACTACGGCGACAACACTGTGGCCCTGGCCCAGGCGCGCACCCTGAGCGACGCAGAGATCGCGCGCACCCAGCAGGCGCTGGCGCTGGCCCGCATGCTGGTAATCCCCGCAGCCGGCATTCTGGGCGTGGCGCCCGGCAAAAGCAGCGACCACCCCGGCGAAGGCGCGGTGATTCTGTACACCGACGAGACCATGGCGCCCAACACGCCGCTCACCGTGGAGGGCGTGCGGACCCTTGTGATTCCCACCAATGCCCGCGCCGTGGCGCTGGGCTCGGCTCCGCAATCGCCTCTGGAGACAGCGCCCGCGCCGCTCTCCTCGACAGTGTTCAACGCAGCGGCCGCGATCAAACAACAGGTCAGCCGCCCCCTGATGCGTCAGAACCCGGCCTTCTTCGGCATCGGCGTCAGCCAGAGCCTCGACAACCCCGCGGAAGCCGCACTGGTTATTTACGTGGATCGCCGCAAGCTGCCCAGCCAACTTCCCGCGACCATCGGCGGCCTGCGCACGCGCTACGTCATCATGGACCGGCTGCACGTAACGCGATCCTACGCCACCGGCTTGCAGACGAGATCGCACTGCCTGGCGCACCCTGCGGCCGACGCTGCGAACTTCAGCCCGCTGGAACTGGCAAAACCACGAGGCCTGAAGCTGAACTGACCTTCAACTGAGGAGCAAGAGCGTGGCGCCAGCGCAGGCTCAGGCGGGTCTGGCTACCCAGCCACCTGCCCGCGGCCCAGCCAGCTCCTCAGGTAGGCGGCCTGGCCCACGTGGTAGCCCTCGTGCCACGCCATGAAAGCAATTGTCCCGCTTAGCTTTCCGTCGAAGCTCGGCATTTTCTCCGGACCCGGAGCGTCCAGAACCTCGGCGGAGGTCTCCTCCAGCGCGGTGCTCAGGGCTGCTTTTACATCGCCCCAGGCGGCCGCGATCTCCTCTGGTCGGGGATACTTACCCGCGTCATCCGGACTCGAGCCCCGCTCAAACAACGGCAGCCATGGCCTCGACCACTCCTGGTTGAGCGTGCGCAGAACCCTGGAGCGCGCCCAGACGATATGGCCCGCAACCCAGATCATCGGGTTGGAGCATGCGCCCGGGTGGCTTCGCCACTCCTCGGCGGTCAGGCCCGCAATACTCTTGTCTAAAAGCCCGGCGTTGAAACGAAAACTTCCGGCGGCATGGGCAATTTCGCTGGGGACTGGCATGGGTTCATTCTCCATCAGGGCTCGTATTCGTGAGTCAAGCCCTCATCATGCCATTCCGGTCCCTTGCGCGTCCACGCCTGAACCCCGATGATGCGCTCAAGCATGCAGACGGACAGGGCGAAGCGGATTGTTCCGCCTCGCCCACAATCTCCGCGAAAGAATCTTCGCTCGACGATTCCTACTCCACCGGCCGCGCTTTGCCGTCGCGCAGGCTCTGGTCGATGATCGACTTGATTATCCGATCGGCCTCCGCTGCAATCCTGCCCTGCTCGGCGCCCAGGCGGCCCTGTTCCTCGCCCAGCTTGCCCTGCTGCTCGCCCAGCTTGCCCTGCAACTCGCCCACATCTCCCTGCCTGGCGGCAATCTTGCCCTGCAACTCGCCAATACGTCCCTGGATTTCGCCGATCCTGCTTTGCAGATCGGCCAACTCCTCCTGGCTCACCGTGCTGCCTTTCTTGGCGTCCAGCTTGGCTACGGCCTCGTTCAGACGGGCCATCTCTTTGGAGATATCGGGTGTGGGGATGCTGGCCTGCTCCTGCCTCTTGCCCATCTCCTCTTGCTGACGGCCCAGTTCTTCCTGCCTTTTGCCCAGAATCTCCTGCTGGCGGCCCAGCTCTTCCATCGGTTTGTACATGGCCTGAATCTGGGCCACGAGGGCTGCGTCGTCAATAAAGTAGGATTTGCCGTTGTGCGTGAACCAGAGGAACTTTCCGCTGGTCAATTGCCGCACCTTCTTGATGGAGTCGCGCGTGCCGTCCTGCCACTCGCCGGAGAAGGCAACGTTGCTGCCGGGATCGCTGACCAGCGCCCACGAATCTCCATGCGATGAGTACGAGTAGGAGTAGCCGCGTCCCACCGAAGTGCTCAGATGCTTGCCGTTGGTGATCGTCGCGGCGGTGGAATCATTCTGCTCTTCGGCCCGCTCCTTGGCACGGGCTTCGGCGCGATCGTCCGCCGAGTCGTGGATCTCGCCAAGCGGCGGGGGCGCGGGAGCAGCCGCGGGCGCCGGAGCGGCATCTGGCGACGGCGGGGCGAGAGCCGGAGCGGAATCAGGCGACGGCGGGGCGAGAGCCGGAGCGGCCGGGGCCTGGTCGGCGCTCGGTGGCGGCGCAGAGGGGGCTGCTGCGGGAACCGGAACCGCGGCGGGCGGCGGCGCGGCCTGATCTTGTGCCGCCTCCACGCGCACCAGCGCGGCGCCTGCAAACAGCGCCACAGGAACCAGCACCACCGCCAGCAACACGCGGCGGCTGCTGCCGGTAAAGGCCCGGCGGAAGCTCGATTCATCCAGAAAACGTTCCATTCGTTGTGCGAGATTGCTCTTGCGTGCCATGGCGACTCCGATCACGGTTGGGCGCGGCAGGGCCGCGAATTCAAGCAATACCTGGGCGTAAGAGGTGCGGCTGGCCGCCTCTTCCAGGCCGGCGCGGTCGCTGATGGCCTCACCCAGATCGGAGAGCTTGCGCTTCAGCCACCACCCCAGCGGGCTGAACCAGAAGGCCGCGGTGTAAAGGCCAGCCAGCAGTTGCAGATAGAAATCTCCCTGCCGGACGTGGGCGCGCTCGTGCGCCAGCACAATGCGCAGCTTCTCCGCATCCCATTCCAGGCAATCCTCCGGCAGCAGCACGCCGGAACCAATGGTCACGGGAGAGGAAACCGCGGGGCTGAAACGGACGCGCAGGCGGGGCGCTGCATCCATCTCGGCCTGCAACTCCGGCTCCGCCACAAACGGCTCGGCCGAGAACCAGAGCCGCACCGCGATCGCCAGCCCGTATACCATGCGGAAAAGCAGCGTGGCGCAGACAGCCATGTAGAGAAGCACTGCCAGAAGTCCCGGTTGCAAAAAAAGGATAGCCGCATCACGCAGGGGATGGCTTTGCAGGCTCGGGGCTCCCTGAGCCTTAATCTGCTCAGGCTGCATGGCTTCCGGCCGAACCTCGACATCCGCACTGACCTGGTTGCTGGCAATCACCGGAGCGGGGAAACGGTCGCCGCCGCTCGACTCGGGCTCGGGCGCTGCACTGAAGTTTGTCTGCGCTGAACCCGGAGGTTCCGCATCAAGCGCGCCCGGAATACCTGCCACGTGAACCGGCGCAGCGTTTGCTTTCGCCGGCAAAAGTGTTGCCGGCACGCGGACCGTCAGCGAAGCGGGCAGAATCTGCCAGCGCATCGCCAGCGGCATGGCCGCGGCGCAAGCCAGCACCAGCCCCCAGGCAATCTTCTGCGCCGCCACGTTGCTCACGCGAAAGACGCTCAACCCGATCCCCACGGCGAGCGCCACCACCAGCGCACGCAGGGCAGCTTCAAACAACACAGGCATCATCTTGCTCCCCCTTTTGCTTTTGGCCCGGGCTCTTTGGGATTGGCTGCATCTTTCTGGGCTACTGCAATACGATCCGCAAGCCGCTGCAGTTCATCGTGGTCCAGCACCCTGGAGTCCACCATGCCCACCAGCAGCGCCTCAACTGAGCCGTCGCAGAACCAGTCCACGATGCGCTTGACGGCGCGCCCAGCGACACGCTGCCGCGTTTGCGCCGGCCGGTAGACAAAGGTGCGCTCCTCCACCGAATGCGTCAGGTAGCCCTTTTCCTCAAGACGCCTCAGGACCGTGCGAATCGTAGAGTCCTTCAGCGGACGGCCGAGTTCTTCGCGCACCTGCTCGGCGTTGATCTCAGCCTTGCGCCAGACCACGGAAAGAATGCTCCGCTCCAGCTCTCCCAACTCCGCCGGATCGTGCCCTGTTCGAGTGTTACTCATCATAATGTTACTGACTGTAACACACAAGAAAGGTGAGCGCGCAACAACTTTTTTAGAGAATTCTCGCTAGTCCGCTGCCGGCGAGGTTACTATGCCGCCCGATTGAAGGGCCAGATCTTCGGCCGTTTCATTTTGGAGGCTCGCCAGAAGTCGTAGTCGGTCTGCAGTTCATACCAGATGGCCGCATGGGTCCCAAGCGCAGCGGAGAGACGCAGCGACATATCCGCGGAGATTCCTGCCTTTCCGTTGAGCGCGCGAGAACGCGTCGCACGGGAAACTTGCAGGTGCTTTGCCACAGTGGTAACGTCGATGCCGCCGAGAAACTCCCGAAGCATTTTTCCGGGGTGCGGCGGATTGTGCACGCGCACCACGCTCTTTCTCCTAATGGTAATCCTGGTAGTCAACGAGAATCGCGTTCTCGCCCTCGAAGGCGAAAGTCAACCGCCAGTTGCCATTCACCTTCACTGCGCAATGGTTCTTTAGATCGCCGTGCAACGCGTGTAATTGCCAGCCCAGACAATCCCCGCCTTGCCCTTAAACCGCGACTGCGGCCGTCTGCCTGGCGGGAGCCGCCAGCGTGGGATCGTCGGGGATGAAGATCTGGAAGACAGTTCCGCCAAGGCTTGCCGGCGCGCGGCGGTGCGGCTGCGCAGGTGCACCATGCCATGGTGCTTGACAATGATCTCGTGGCTCACCCACAGACCCAGTCCTGTTCCGGTCACTTCCTTGGTGGTGAAGAAGGCCTCGAAGGCGCGCTCCCGCACCTCCGGCTCCATGCCGGTCCCGGTGTCGGCAACCGCAAAGCGCACACCGGTCTGGTCGGGATTCTTCCAGTTGCGCGAGCGGCGAGCGCGAACGGTGAGACGTCCGCCGACGGTGCAGGCGTCAATGGCATTGCCGACCAGGTTGGCGAACACCTGGCGCAGTTCGCCGGCAAAACAGAACAGGTCCATCGTTCGGGTCGTAGTCCCGATCCACCTTGATGTTCAGCGTGTTCAGCCGCCCGTTGATAGAGACTCAGCACGGAGTCGAGCAGGTCAGCACATGTTGGCCCGCGTGGGCAGCGTCGACTGGCGATAGAAGCGCAGCGTCTGCTGCGTGATCTCGGAGATGCGCTTCGCCTCATGCTCGGCCATGGCCACGTAATTCAGCGCCGGTTCATCGAGCTGGCAGAAGTTGCGCAGCAGGAAGAGCAGGTTGGTAATGGCTTCGAGCGGGTTGTTGATCTCGTGCGCGATGGAGGCCGCCAGGCGCCCGGTCGCGGCCAGTTTTTCGGTTTTGCGCAGGGCATCTTCACTGCGCTTGCGGTCGCTTGCGTCCAGCACGATGACGCCCACCCAGCGCACCTGCTGCGGGTTGGTTCGCACCGGATAGGCGCTGGCCAGCCAGGTCCAGGGCCGATTGCGGACCGCCGCCCTGCCCGCTCAACTCCAGGTTGCGCACCGGCTCCTCGGCGGCAAAGACGCGCAGCACCGTGTTCTCCAGCTCCTGCGCCACCGGCTGCGGCAGCAGCTCCGGCAGGGTGCGCCCCAGGTGCCGGCTGAGCGGCACGCCGGTCATATCCGCAAACACCTGGTTGACGCGCACAAACCGGCAGCGGCGATCGAAGAAGGCCAGCCCGATGGGCGCGTTGGCCAGCATCGAGTCCAGCAGCGAAAGCGTGTCGTTGAGCCCGGCGCGCTGCTCCGCAATGGAAGCCACCATGCGGTTGAATGCCTCAATCAGGTCGCCAATTTCGTTGTGCACGGCCACCGGCAGTGGAAAGTTGCGCGCTGCCCTCGGGTGCAGTTCATCAGCGCGCGGGTGCCGCGGTGCAGAATGGCCAGCGGCCGCGAGATGGAGCGGGCCATGAGCAGCACCAGCAGTGCCGAAGCGGCAATCCAGATGGCGCCGAAGATGACCGTGCTGCGAAGAACGGAATTCAGCTGCTCAAAATCCCAGCCCCGGTCTGACTCCACCCACGCAAAGCCGCGCAGGTCGTTGCCGGTGAAGATGGGCTTGACGCCTTCCCATCGATCGCTCCCGAAGGGAAAGACTCTGGATTCGCCATTCGTCATGAGCGGAATCTGCGCCCGCTCTTCCGAGTCAAGCGTCATCTCTTCCGGTTCCCCGTTGCTGACAAACAGAACATTGCCGGCGGGATCAGTGACTTTGGCAAACGAGACGCTGGGCGCCTCGCCCATCATCTTGACCGACAGTCCTACCCAGCCGGGCCGTTGCTGCTGCAGCGCCTCGGTGGCCTGCAAGGCCATCGATGTGGACTGGTGCTCCAGGCGGTGCAGCATATGCTGGTGCACTTCATGGGCCTGCTGGCGAATCAACAGCGCGGCAAACAGCCCGATGGAGAGCACCTCAAGCAGCACCAGCCCTGCCAGCATCTGCCATCGAATTGAACGCGGCCACCAGCGCATCCCAGAGCCCTCGATTCCAGCCCACAGTGTAATTCCATCTCGCCGGCTCATGCCTTCAACCGGCGTTCCCTCTTCGCTTCAAGCTCTTAACTTCGATGCCAGCGCCTGGGCAATCTGCCGCCCGTGAAAGCGTCCATTTTCAATAAATATCTCGTTGGTCCGCGAGCCCGCTACAATCACGCCCGCCAGGTAGATTCCCGGCACATTGCTTTCCAGCGTCTCTGGCGTCGCACACCGGCCGCTTGTCGTCGCCCTCGAATCGCACGCCCAGCCGCTCAAGGAAATCGAAGTCGGGATGATATCCGGTCATGGCGAACACAAAGTCGTTCTTCAGTGTGTGGCGGCCCTCCGGCGTCTCCACTACCACGGTATCCGGGGTAATCTCAGTCACATGGGAACGGAACAGCGCCTTCACTTCGCCGTTCTTGATGCGGTTTTCAATGTCCGGCTTGATCCAGTACTTCACGTGCCGGTGCATCTCCGCCTCGCGATGGACCAGCGTCACCCGCGCCCCGCTGCGCCACAACTCCAGCGCCGCAATGGCCGCAGAGTTCTTGCCCCCAATGACCACGACGTCGGTACCGAAGTAGGGGTGTGGATCGTTGTAGTAGTGATGCACCTTGCTCAGGCTCTCGCCGGGAATGCGTAGGTAGTTGGGCAGGTCGTAATATCCCGTCGAGAGCGCCAGCTTGCGGGCCTTCAGCGCGCCGGGGCGGCCGAAGCGGTCCTCGGTATGCACTGTGAAATCGCCGTTCGCGCCCGTCACCCGCTCCACGCGGTGGTACTGGCGCACGTCGAGCTTGTAGTAGGCAGCCACCAGCCGGTAGTACTGCAGCGCCTCGTTGCGGCTCGGCTTGGGGTTGGGACTGGGAAAGGGAATGTCGCCGATCTCCAGCAGCTCCGGCGTGGTGAAAAAGGTCATGTGCGCCGGGTAGTGAAACAGCGAGTTGCACACGCAGCCCTTGTCCACCACCACCACCCGCGCCCCAACCTTCTGCGCTTCAATGGCGCAGGCCAGGCCGGTTGGTCCGGCTCCCACCACCAGAAGGTCAAAGATTTCCTCGTGCTGCCCGTCAGCCGGCGTTTCCCGATTCAAGTCGTTCATGGGTATAGCTTAGGGCATGGCGGGGCAAAGTTGGTACGAAAGGATGGCGGGATTCGAACCAGCCCATTCCAAAGATTCGGCATGTCGATAAAATTGTGAGGAACACAGTCAAATGGCCTTTTACCTCAGAGACAGAGAAGCTTGCCGTCTGGCCCGCGAATTGGCCACCCTCCTGGGTGTCCACCAGAAGAAGCAGTCCACATTGCCGTTAAAGAGCGCTGGGAGCGATTAAACTCTCTCCCGAATTCCAATACCCCTCAGTCCTAACCGCAGACCCCGGCAAAGCGATCGACGCATCCGTGAATTCAAATTCGGCGACTGCTTCACCTACGCCCTGGCCCGCAACAAGCGCGAGCCCATCCTCTACAAGAGGCGACGACTTCATCCACACCGATCTTCGTTCGGCCATAGGGCAGCGGTGATAGTGCCGGCCTTCACATTCTCGCCAGAACAAGCCATTTCCCCGCGCCTGCGCTGCCGGCAGGACGAACGTGCTCCTCATCCATTACCCTAGACTGTTCACAGGGGAGAGCCATCATGACCGTCATCCGCCAGGAAGATTTCATCGCCAGCGTTGCTGGAGCATTGCAGTACATCAGCTACTACCACCCGGTGGATTACATCACCTCGCTCGCCAAGGCCTACGAGATGGAAGAATCCCACGCCGCCAAGGACGCCATCGCGCAGATCCTGATCAACAGCCGCATGTGTGCCGAGGGCCACAGGCCCATCTGCCAGGACACGGGCATCGTGAACGCCTTCGTCAAAGTCGGCATGGATGTCCGATTCGAGCCCGTCCCCGGCGAGGAACCGAAAGACCTGCAGCAGATGGTGGACGAAGGTGTGCGCCGCGCTTATCTTGACCCGGACAACAAGCTGCGCGCCTCTCTTCAGGCCGACCCGGCCGGCAAGCGCGTCAACACCAAGGACAACACGCCCGCCGTTGTTTCAGTCGAGCTGGTCAAGGGAGACAAGGTGGATGTGACGGTTGCGGCCAAGGGCGGCGGCTCGGAAGCCAAATCGAAGTTCGCCATGCTCAACCCCTCGGACTCGGTGGTGGAGTGGGTGCTCAAGACCGTACCCACCATGGGCGCAGGCTGGTGCCCGCCCGGCATGCTCGGCATCGGCATCGGCGGAACGGCGGAGAAGGCGATGCTGCTGGCCAAGCAGTCTCTCATGGACCCCATCGACATCCAGGACCTGATCGCCCGCGGTCCGGTGACCACCGCGGAAAAAATGCGCGTCGAACTCTACGACAAGGTGAACCGCCTGGGCATTGGCGCGCAGGGACTGGGAGGGCTGACCACGGTGCTGGATGTGAAGGTGCTGGACACACCGGCCCACGCCGCAAACCTGCCCGTAGCCATGATTCCCAACTGCGCCGCCACCCGCCACGCCCACTTTGTTCTCGATGGCTCGGGCCCGGTTTACCTCGACCCGCCATCGCTGGAAGACTGGCCCAAACTGACCTATGACGTGTCCGGCGCACGCCGCGTGAACCTGGACACCGTTACCCGCGCCGAAGCCGCCACATGGAAGCCCGGCGAAGTGCTGCTGCTCACCGGCAAGCTGCTGACCGGCCGCGACGCCGCCCACAAGCGCATGACCGACATGCTGAGCCGCGGCGAAAAGCTGCCCGTCGACTTCCAGGACCGCTTCATCTACTACGTCGGCCCGGTTGACCCGGTCCGCGAAGAGGTGGTTGGCCCCGCCGGCCCCACCACGGCCACGCGCATGGACAAGTTCACCCGGCAGATGCTGGCGGAGACAGGCCTGCTGGGGATGGTGGGCAAGGCCGAGCGCGGTCCGGTGGCCATCGACGCCATCCGCGAGTTCGGCGCGGTGTACCTGATGGCCGTGGGCGGCGCGGCTTACCTGGTGTCAAAAGCCATTGTCGGCTCCCGCCTGCTGGCCTTCGGCGACCTGGGGATGGAAGCCATCTACGAGTTCGATGTGCGCGAGATGCCCGTCACGGTGGCTGTCGATTCCAAAGGCACCAGCGTCCACCAGACCGGTCCCGCCGAGTGGCAGAAGCGCATTGCTGGGATCCCGATCCTGCAGTGATGCAACCAGAGACCGGGGTCGGGGAAACGATGGAACAAGACCGGGGCGGCGCACGTACACATCTGCGGTGGCTAAGTTACCGATTTCCTGCTCCGAGTTTGTCCGGCTGCGCACAGCTCTGTTCGAAAGTGAACACGAGAATTGAAGGGGCGGCCTGAGAATACGCGCCGAAGCGGCTGAAACAACTTGACTTATTTGCAAGGCCGGTTTGGAGATTGGGATGCAGCAAGACAATAGGGCTAGTCTCTTCGTCCCTAGTTCCTTAGTCCCTGGAAAGAAAACGAGGCACTCCATGAAGCACCTTCTTCTTGCAACGGCTGCATTGGCGCTGGCGGCGGTTCCGGCGCTGGCTACAGAGGCAACTTTCGAGCGCACCCTCACTGTGAACGGGCGCGTGGAACTGACGGTAGGCACAGGCTCGGGGTACATTCACCTGACGCATGGCTCGGGCAACCAGGTGCACATCTTCGGACGCGTGAAGTCGAACTGGGGCGCAAGCGAAGAGAAGGTGCGCGAGATTGCGGCGAATCCGCCGATAGAGCAGACGGGCAACATTGTGCGCGTGGGCCAGCGGCACGAGAACCTGCACAACATCACCATCGACTACGAGATTGAGGCGCCGGCGGACGCGTACCTGGACGCGGGTTCGGGTTCGGGCGATGTGAAGGACGACGGAGTGGGTGAGAACGCCAAGCTAAACACTGGCTCGGGCAGCATTCACGCAACCGGATTGCATGGGGCGTTTACGCTGGGAACCGGCTCTGGCGACATTTATGCCGAGCAGACCGGGAACGGCGATGTGAAAGCCGAGACCGGCTCAGGCGGCATTGAACTGCGCAACCTGCACGGAGCGCTGAAGGCGGAGACGGGCTCCGGCGACATCAAGGTGAGTGGGGCGCCGAGCACGGGCTGGAAGCTGCAAACGGGATCCGGCAGCGTGGAACTTTGGGTGGGCGACGCGCCGCTGACGCTGGATGCGGAGAGCGGATCGGGGAGCATTCGGACCGACCGCGAGATGTTGACGCAGGGATCAACAGACAAGCACCACGTGACCGGCAAGCTGAATGGCGGCGGACCGACGGTGCGCATTGAGACGGGATCGGGCGATATCCGGGTGCACTGAGAAAAAGCCGGGGCCAGGGATGAGCCTGGCGGTCAAGCGATGGGCCATGGCCCGATTACACTGGAGACATGGTTCGCGTATTCCGCCCTATTCCAGTGAATCAACTGAAGCTGTTTGTCTTCGATCTCGATGGCACGCTGATCGACTCGGCGCAGGACCTGTGCAACAGCGTGAACGCGATGCTGGCGCACTTTGGACTGAAGCACCTGGAAGACGCGGAGATTGCCGGGTTTATTGGCGACGGGGCGCTGATGCTGGTGCGGCGGGCTCTTGCCAAGGAGCACGGGTCGGCGGTGAGCGAAGAGTTTCTGCAAACGGCTTATGCCTATTTTCTGGACTACTACCGGGCGCACAAGCTGGACTTTACGTACGCGTACGACGGGGTTCTGGAAGCGTTGCAGGCGCTCAAAGATCTGAGACACCTGGACAACCAGCAACGCACCATGGCGGTGCTGACCAACAAGCCGGTGCGGCCGGCGCGGGATATTTGCGCGGCGCTGGGGCTGGCCCCTTATTTTCTGCATATTTACGGCGGCAACAGCTTCCCGACCAAGAAGCCGGACCCGGAGGGGCTGCGCTCCCTGATGGCAGAGGCGGGGGCAACGCCGGAGCAGACGGTGCTGATTGGCGACAGCATGGTGGACGTGCAGACGGCGCGCAATGCGGGCGTGTGGGCAGTGGGCTGCACGTTCGGGCTGGCTCCGGAGACGCTTGAAGCGAATCAGCCGGATGTGCTGGTGGATACCCCAAAAGAGTGGACTGCGGCGCTGAGCCCCGCGTAGAATTAAGGTACGGCGACAAGGGAAAACACTGCGCTGTTGCCACGCGCCAAATCACGACGCATCTTCCGGCCTTGGAATTGAACCGCAAGTGTCTGGCCGGTCTTTCGGTGTCTGGAGCAAGGTCAGAGCGGGAAGTTCAGATCCCCGTAAGTTCCCGGAGCTGGAAGTTGCGAGGGGAGAATTTGTTCTCTTTTGGCATCTCTCTGGCTCCAGAAAGCATCTGAAAGGAACATATCGACCTATTTGTTGCAAGTCCGACCTTTTTGCTGAAAAACAGCGTTCGTTCACCTTTGTTTTTGTCTTGGAGATTCTGCTTCATGCGCTCTTTTGCCCTGGGACTCGTCCTGCTGCTGCCCTGTGTTGTGTTTGCAGCCAACGCCACCTCTCCTGCCGCACCCACAGCACCGGCCGTGCACGGTGTGGTGGCCGACCCGACGGGCGCTATTGTGCCCAACGCCGAGGTTGACCTTGTTGATGCCAACGGTTCGGTGGCCGGTTCGATTCATTCCGACGGGGAGGGCAACTTCCAGTTGGCCGCGCCCCACGCGGGGAGTTTCACGCTGGTGGTCTCCGAGCCGGGATTTGAGACCGTGCGTACGCCGGTGGTGATTGCCGCGCCGGCCGCCGCTGCCGGCGCAGCGACGCCTGCTGCGATGCCGGCGCCGACGCCGGTGCACGTTGTTTTGCCCATTGCCGCCGTGGCATCTACAGTGCGGGTGAACGGCGACAGCAGCGAGGATCTGACCGCGCCGGACGCCAACCACGACTCTTCGGTGATGACGTCGAGCGACTTGAAGGCGCTGCCCATCTTCGACAACGATTACGCCACGGCGATGAGCGCCTTTCTGGACCAGAGCGTGAGCGACACCGGCGGCACCGGGCTGATGGTGGACGGCGTGGAAGCGAACCGCGCTACGGTTTCGGCTTCGGCGGTGCAGGAGATCCGCATCAACCAGGATCCCTACTCCGCGCAATACTACTGGCCGGGGCGCGGACAGATGGAGATCATCACCAAGTCCACGGCGGACCACTATCATGGGCAGTTCAATTTTCTCTTTCGCAACTCGGCGATGAATGCGCAGAACGCGCTGGCGCCGTCAAAGCCTTTCGAGCAGCGGCAAAACTACGAGGGCCATGTGACCGGGCCGCTTCCTCATGCGCCGAAGTACAGCTTCCTGGGTTCCTTCAACCGCGTGCTCTACGACCAGGACCAGGTGGTGAGCGCGACCGTGGCTCCCACGACGGGCAATCCGACGGGCGCCTACTACGCGAACGTGTACGCGCCGGCGCGGGATACGGAGTTCTCAGCGCGCGTGGCGCACAAGTTCCGCGAGGGCGTTTCGGGCTATGTGCAGTACAGCTACCAGGACTCGACGGCGCAGAACCAGGGAGTGGGCGGGCAGGCGCTGGCGGCGGCAGGCTATAACAACCAGTACCGCGAAGACGATTTTGTGGCGCACCTGGACGAGACCTTGTCGGGAACGATGTTGAACCAGGTTTCGCTGGTGGGCGAGCGAGACTGGAATCGGAACAGCAATGTTGCAGAGGCTCCGCAGGTGAGCGTGGCGGGGGATTTTGTTGCCGGCTCGGCGCAGGCCGACTCTCTGGGCACCGAGTACAACGTGCGCGTGTACGACATGATGACGTGGACCCGCGGGCGCAACATGATCAAGTTAGGAGCGGGGACGCCCCACATTGACCGCCGCGCCTACGATGACAACACCAACGAACTGGGCACCTATACGTTTGGTCCTACGCTGGCTGCGGACGGAGTGACGGTGCTGCAGACGGCGCTCGAAAACTATGCAGCCAACCTGCCCTCGGGTTATACGCAGAACACCGGCGTGGTGCACTTTGTCTATCACCAGCAGGAGATGGGCGCATTTATTCAGGACCAGTTCAAGGTGAACAGCCGGTTCCAGATTACGCCGGGACTGCGCTACGACTGGCAGAACTTTCTGGCCACGCGGCGGCTGGGATTTTCACCGCGCGTGAGTTTTGCGTGGATGCTGGACGAGGCGTCGAAGACGGTGCTGCGCGGCGGCGGCGGAATCTACTACGACCGCTTCGGCTCCGGGCCGCTGCTGGACCTGGCCCGCTATGGCAACGGCGCGCGGCGCGCACTGGTGCTGTCACTGAATCCGGCGACGCTGCCCGCGACGGGCTGCGTGCCGATCACGGACTGCCTCACACTGAGCGCGCAGCCGCCCTCACTGGCGGAGCTTGCACCGAATGCGAAGATCCCCTACCAGATTCAGTACGGGCTCTCCATTGAGCGGCAGCTGGGCGAGAAGGCAACCGGAGTAGTGAGCGTTTATTCCGCACGCGGGATTGACAGTTTCCGCTCCGTCGACGTGAACGCGCCGACGCCGCAATCGGGCTATACTGTGCGGCCCAACCCGGCGTTTGGGCGCATTCGGCAGATGCAGCCGGAGGGCTTCTGGGACGGCGATGGAATGGACATCTCGTACCGCGGCCGGCTGAACAAGTACTTCACGGGTTTCGGACGGTATACATGGTCACATTACGACTCCGACACGGGAGGCATTGGGTGGTTTCCGCAAAACCAGTACGACCCCAACGACGAGTGGGCGACGGACGGGCTTTGACCGGCGTAACCGCCTGGGCATGTATGCAATGTTCCAGCCGGAGAGCGTATTCAATTTGTCGGCGGGCATCTTTGCAAATTCGGGTTCGCCATGGACGGTGCTAACCGGGACCGATGCCTACGGCGACGACCTGTTCAACACGCGGCCCGATGGCGTTGGACGCAACTCGGAGTCGATGCCGTCGTATGTGGATCTGGATCTGCGCTGGGGACATGATTTCGCGATTACGCCGGACAAGGATGAGGAAGCGCCGCGGCTGGGGTTTTCTGCCGGCGCGTTTAACCTGCTGAACCATCCCAACGCTAACGGCATTGACCCGGTGGAGACCTCGAGCGAGTTTGGCCAGGTGACCGCGGTTGCGCCGCCGCGGCGGATCCAGGTGGGGATGCGGTTCCAGTTCTAGGAAACCTCTGATCAAGTTGATGTTTTGAAAGGGTACGCCGGAGAACTTGGGGTCGGGGTCCAGTGCCGAAAATGAGGCGAAATCACTCGGGCTCCGGATGGGATGAGATTGCCAGCCTGATGATTGCACTTGCTCGGAAGTTCCCAAGCGAAGTGCAACTCTCTGCAAGGTCACAGCTCGTCCCTCCCCGAAGTCCTCGCTGTTCCGATGGCCAGGACCCTTATGAGCCTTGCTATGCTGCCGCCAGCTCATCCACCGGGACGATGCGGCCGTTGAAGTAATCCCGAACCCCTTCCACGTAACTTCGGAATTCGTCGCGGCTGAATCTCTTGCCTCCCGCGGGGAAGGTGGCATGCATGAATTCATCTTCCAACGAGTCGTAACACTGGGTCCACCATTGCATCTCTGAGCTCTGCCCCATCACCAGCCCGTCGCTGCGCAGAAACTCGAAATGGCGGTAGCCGACTTGCTCGCCGCTATCTTCGTAAACAAAATTACGGCCTTCGAAGTCCGGCTCCTTGAGGTGTACCAAGCGTTGCTTGTCTTTTTCGTAGTCGATCACGATGCAATCGATGATGGCGCTGGGTTCCACCGCCCGCGCCATGGGAGCGATCAATACGGCGGTCGCAACTCCCAGTGCCGCTTTGCCGAATTCACGTCGATTCATTTCTCTTTCCCCTTGCCATGGTTTCTGTATCAAGCCACATGATTTCGACGCAATCGCAGTATCCGCTCCTACCTCCAGCGAGAACATCGCCATCGCGCGAAATTCTCCCGATTGAAGCTTCCAAGTTGCCTTGGTTAAGCGGGCGCATCCGCTCCCGGCTGCCTCGGCTGGGAATCTGTTTTGGATCGCGGTCTCAACAAAGCACCAGAACCAGCCCAGCGATCTGGGCTGAAGAATGAGATGGACCCTTTTCCCGCATTCCATTTTTCTCGGTTTCGAAAGAATACACCGATGATTGCAGCAATGACGACCTTATTCTTACGAGATTCCTGAACAAGATAATCACCAGTAACCATCGGACCTATGACTGCAGACCAAAGGACGTTTCAAAGGGCGTTTCGAGCATTTTCCGGCAGTCGGCCATCCGAGTTGCCCGCGCCATGAGACCCCGCCACCATCGTCCACACTTTTTCTCGCTGCGACCGGAACTTTTCATGGCTCGTTACCGTAATCTTGGGGCAGTGGAGTTCCCATGACCCGCCGCATCTTTGCCGTTGTAGTTCTTTGCGCAGCGTTTGCGTGCACGCACGCCCGTGCGGAGCAGGATACTGTCCAGTTCTTTACCAACATCCATGTTGCGCCTGACTCCCAGGTGCACGACGCGGTGTGCTTCTTCTGCGGTGTGGACATGGAGGGCAAGGCGACGGGCGATGTGGTGGTGTTCTTTGGCAGCATCCACATTGCGGGGGATGCGCAGCACGACGTGGTGAGCATCTTCGGCTCCGTTGCCGCGGACGATAATGCCACCATCGATCACGACCTGGTGAGCATCTTTGGCAGCGTGCGGCTGGGAGACAACGTGCATGTGGGCGAGGACCTGGTGGCTATCTTCGGCTCCCTCCGGACCGGCGACGGTGTGACCGTGGAGGGCGACCGCGTGGTGCAGCCGGGCTGGATCTTCTATGGCCCGTTCATTTTCATCATTGTGGTTTTCATCGTGGTAGTGCGGGAGTATCGCGCCTATCGGCGCCGGCTGTTCCTGCGCGGGTACCAGTTCCCTCCGCGGATGTAAATATCAAGTAGCGCCAAGCGCTGTAGGCTGGAAGGATGATTGACCTTGTCGCGGGACGGGCGGGAGTGGGCGTGCGTCCTTTGCGCATTGTGCTGCCGGGCGGGAGCGGGCAGGTGGGGCAGATGCTGGCGCGGTATTTCCAGGAGCTGGGGCACCACGTGACGGTGCTAACGCGCGGGCCGTACTCCGCGCCGTGGCAGACGGTGCACTGGGATGGCGAAAGCGCAGGGCCGTGGACGGAGACGCTGGAGGGGGCGGACGTCTGCATCAACCTGGCGGGGCGCAGCGTGAACTGCCGGTACACGCCGGCCAATTGCGCGGATATCTACAACTCACGGATTGGGACGACGCGGCTGCTGAATCGAGTAATGGCCGGGCTGGCGGTGCCGCCGCGGGTGTGGCTGAATGCGTCGACGGCGACGATTTACAAGCACGCGACGGACCGGGCCATGGATGAGGCTACGGGTGAGCTTGGCGGTTACGAGATGATTGCAAAGAAGCGGCGGGCGCCGGAGACATGGAACTTCTCCATCCAGGTGGCGAAGGACTGGGAGGCCGCGTTCTTTGAGACGCCAACGCCGCGCACGCGCAAGGTGGCGCTGCGGTCGGCGATCACGTTCAGCCCCACGCCGGGCAACGCGTTTGAGATTCTGCTCAACCTGGTGCGCTTCAGCCTGGGCGGGAAGCAGGGCAGCGGACGGCAGTTTGTGAGCTGGATACATGAGGTCGATTTTGCTCGGGCTGTGGAGTTTCTGATCGACCGCGAAGAGATGGAGGGGGCGGTGAATCTGGCTGCGCCGCATCCGCTGCCCAATCGCGAATTCATGGAGGCTCTACGCGAGGCGTGGGGGATGCCGAATGGGCTGCCCATTCCGGCCTTTGCGCTGGAGATGGGCGCTTTTTTTCTACGTACGGAAACGGAGCTGGTGCTGAAGAGCAGGCGGGTGGTTCCGGGGCGGCTGCTTGCGGCGGGCTTCGAGTTTGAGTTTCCAGAATGGCGCGAGGCCGCGGAGGAACTGGTGCGTCGGTGGAGAAGCAGGGAATAGGGACTGTGGGACCAGGGACCAGGGACTAAGGACTAGGGAATAGGGAAGGGCTGGCTGCATGCGCCGCATTTGGAAAGTGATCTCTGCACTGTTGGTTGCTGGTCTGGTGCCTGTTTTCGGCATGGCGCAGACAGCGCCTGCATATCGATACTTCCGAGTTGGGAATGAGGGGAATGTAGCGGGTGCGCCGCGGGCGGGATACGCACTGATGGGGGGCGGGACCGATCTGGATGAGGCATTCCGGTTTCTTTGCGAGCGGGCGGGCGGCGGGGATTTTCTGGTGCTGCGGGCTTCAGGGGACGACGAGTACAACGCGTACATCCAGAAGATCTGCAAGGTGAACTCGGTGACGACGCTGCTGATTCCCAGCAGGGCAGCGGCTCTTGATCCGTTTGTGACGAAGGCAATCGGGCACGCTTCGGCCCTGTTCATCTCCGGGGGCGACCAGGCGAATTACATCAATTTCTGGCAGGGGACGCCGGTGCAGGCGGCGCTGAATGAGGCAATCGGGCGCGGGGTTCCGATTGGTGGGACGAGCGCGGGGCTGGCGGTGCTGGGCGAGTGGGCCTATACCGCGCAGGCGGACAAGCCGGACGACCCGAACCTGGATGGCAAATTGGCGATGGCAGATCCGTACGGGCCGCGGATTACGCTAATCCACAACTTTCTGGAGATTCAAATTCTGAAAGGGATCATCACCGACTCGCATTTTGCGAAGAGGAACCGGATGGGAAGGCTGCTGGTGTTTCTGGCGAGGCTGAACGAGCCGGATGAGAAGCCGGTGCCGCCGGGGTTGGGTATTCGCGGGATTGGTGTGGAGCAGGGCGCGGCGCTGCTGGTGGAACCGGATGGGAAGGCGACCGTGGTGGGAAACGGTAGCGCGTATTTTGTGGATGCTCAGGGAGCGTCAGGGGTAGTGGCGTTGCACAAGCCGCTGACGTTTGGGCCGTTTGAGGTGCTGAAGGTTGCGCCGGGGAAGAGTTTTGACGTGAAGAGTTGGAGCGGGGATGCGGTTCGCTATTCGCTTTCGGTAAAGGACGGGGCGATTCGCTCTATGCAGGCGGGAGGCGGGGTTTATTGAATTACTTTAGCCTCTGCGTTTGCGGAGGACCCAGGTGGTCATGCAGCGGTAGTCCTGAACGATGGTCGTTTTGAGGGGGTCGACGAGGACGGCGTTGAGCTCCTCAGTGAGGGCGAGGAGCATGGGCTGGTCGACGAGGAACCACTGGGAGCCGTCGGGGATAAGGAAGATATTGCCACGAAGGCGCTTGAAGTCCATGCCGATGCGGGAGCCGAGACGGCAGAAGAGCAGGCCGCCGGGCTTGAGGACGCGCCACAACTCGTCCAGCATGGCGCTGAAGTGGCGGTCATCGCGGGCAAAGTGCAGGACAGCGTTGCAGAGGACGACGTCCGCACAGGCATCTGCGAATGGCATGGACTCGATGGGGCCGACCTGAAAGTTTTCCGCGGGCAGGCCGGTGTGGAGCGCGGTGGAGAGCTGGCGAATGTGGCCAACAGCCTCGGGGTCCTGGTCGAGGGCGAAGACGTTGCATCCCTCGCGCAGGAGATGGACCAGGTTGCGTCCGTAGCCGCATCCGGCGTCGAGGACGGCCATGCCGGGTTCAATGTTGCCGCGGAGGATCTGATCGAAGACATAGATGTCGATCTGGCCGAACCGGTCTTGAATTGCCGAGGGCAATGAACCACCGTCCTTGCGTGCAACTGCGCAACTACAGGATAGCGGTCGCTGGCCGGGCGGGGAGTTCTGGAGGGGGAATTACCCCGGGCGATGCTTCCACGCGGTTGCGGCCGGCTTTCTTGGCGGCGTAGAGGGCGGCGTCGGCGCCGGCGATGAGATCGGTGACGCTGGAGGCCCCTTTGGGAACGATGGTGGCGCAGCCTACGGAGACTGTGACGACGTTGTGTGCACTGCCCTGGTGAGCGACGCGCAGGCGGACGACGGCCTGTCGGAGGCGCTCGGCGGTTTCAAGGGCACCCGCTTCCGGGGTTCCGGGTAGAATGATGGCGAATTCCTCACCGCCAATACGGGCCACCGTGTCCCCGGAGCGGCGCGAGGTTTCCACGGCGATCTGGGCGACGGTGCGGAGACAAGTGTCCCCTTCGAGGTGACCGTAGAGGTCGTTGAAGTCCTTGAAGCGGTCGACATCGAGCAAGAGCAGGGAGAGGGGCGATGCGTCGCGCAGGGCGCGCTGCCACTCGCTGAGGAGGACGCGGTCGAAGTGGCGGCGGTTGGCGACGCCGGTGAGGGAGTCCTCCGTGGCGAGCGCCTCCATGGAGCTGGCAAGCTGGCGATAACGTTCCTCGCTGAGGCCGGCGGCGGCATGGGCGCGCTTGAGGTCGGCAAACACGATGGCTACTACGCTGACGCTGAGCACCGCCGTGGCCAGGAAAAGCTGCAGGATGAGGATGCGGTGCTCGAGGCTAGGATCGGCCAGCTGCGCGAGCGGGCCACCATGCGAGGAGATGGTGAATTGGGTTCCAACGGCCGCGACCACGCAGCAGCCGAGCACGCCTCCACTGAGGCCGAGGCGGACGACGAGGAAGAGCAGCGGCGGGAAGATGAAGAAGAGCCAGGGAAACTCGGCACGGGAGAAGATGGCGGTGGTGGCGACCGCGATCATGAGCAGATAGAGCAGGGTGTTGGCCAGGCGGTTGGGCTCGAAGAGCTCGCGGGTTTCGCGGCGGGCGAGGCCCAGGACGAGCGGGACTACGACGCTCATGCCGAGGGCGCTGGCTGGGAACCAGACCAGGGAGACAGTGAGCGGGCTGCCGGTGAACCAATGCAGAACCAGGCCAGCGGAGAGGCTGGCGACAAGCGGGCCGAGGAGAACTGCGAAGGCAACGAAGCGGAGAAGCTGGCGCTGCTGAGTGAGATCGACGCGACGGCCGAGGGCAAAGGTGACTCCGGCCACGGCAATGGCGGTTTCGCCGACGTCGCAGGCGGAGAGCGAAAGAGTCTCCCACATGGGATCGCCGGCGCAAAGATGGCCGAGGACGTTGCCGAGGTATCCGGCAGCGAGATAGGGCAGGAAACGGCTGGCGCGGCTGCGCAGGATAACCGCGGCCAGCGCGGCGTTAGCCCACCAGATGGCAGGGACCCGGCCAGCGCCACGGCCGGTGGTGAGTCCCACCCACGCCAGCAGGGAGGTGAGCGCGACTGCGCCTGCAAGCTTAAATGCAAACTTCAATCGCCCCAACGATTTCTCCTTGACTGAGCGCTTTGAACGCGGGCTGAATTTTTGTGCCTTGATTCCCTAATAGAAACTCCGGGGGAGGCCATTCAATGCTTTGATTTCGTATGGAGCATCCGCCGGGTCAACAGGGCGAAGCTAGGATTGGGCAAATGCGGCTAGAATCTGCGGGGCTAATTGGCTGACGTTGCCGGCGCCGAGGGTGAGGATCAGATCGCCTTCGGCCGCGGAGGCTGCGACAGCGGCGATGGCGGAGGGAAAGTCGGGGACAAATTGGGTCTGCGGGCCTTCGATGCGCGCGGCGAGGGCCTCAGCGGTAACGCCGGGGATGGGCTCTTCACTGGCAGCGTAGATGGGCAGGACGGTGACGGTGTCGGCGTCTGTGAACGCGACTGCGAACTGATCGAGAAGATCAAGAGTTCGGGAGAACCGGTGGGGCTGGAAGACGACGTGGATGCGCTTGTAGCCGCACTCTCGGGCGGCGGCGAGGGTGGCGCGAATCTCAGTGGGGTGGTGGCCGTAGTCGTCGACGACGGTGACGCCGCGGGCCTGGCCGCGAAGCTGGAAGCGGCGATCGACACCGCGGAAGTGGCTGAGGCCCTCGGCAATCTTGTCGGCGGGGACTTCGAGCTGGCGGGCGATGGCGACGGCGGCAGTGGCGTTGAGCACGTTGTGGCGGCCGGGGACATGGAGTTCAAAGGGACCTAGCGGGCCGGTGGCAGTGTGCACGAGGAAGCGGGCGAAACGGCCGGGGATGGCTTCAAGGAATTCGAGACGGTAATCAGAGTCTTCGGCGCACGCCGTAGGTGAAGACGCGGCGGCGGGCGCGGGGCAGGATGGCCTTGAGCAGCGGGTTGTCGACGCAGGCGGTGACGGCGCCGTAGAAGGGCACCTTGTCCATGAAGTCGAGGAAGGCGCGCTCTACGTCGGCCATGTCGCGGTAGCAGTCCATGTGCTCGCGATCGAGGTTGGTGACGACGGCGAGGATGGGCGAGAGCTTGAGGAAGGAGCGGTCGCTTTCGTCGGCTTCGGCAACGAGGTACTGGGTGGTGCCGAGGCGGGCATTGGAGCCCAGAGCGTCCACGCGTCCGCCGACGACGACGGTGGGATCGAGGCCGCCGGCAGCGAGGACGGAGGCAACCATGGAGGTGGTGGTGGTTTTGCCGTGCATGCCGGCGATGGCGATGCCGTACTTGAGGCGCATGAGCTCGGCGAGCATCTCCGCGCGCTGGATGACGGGAATCTTGCGGGCGTGGGCTTCGAGGACTTCGGGATTGAGAGGGCTGACAGCGGAACTGGTGACGACGACGGTTGCCGCGCCAACGTGGCTGGCATCGTGGCCTTCGATAGATGGTGGCGCCGAGCGCAGCCAGGCGGTCAGTAACCGGGCTGCGGCGAAGGTCGGAGCCGGAGACCTTGATGCCGAGGTTGAGCAGGATCTCGGCGATGCCGCTCATGCCGATGCCGCCGATGCCGATGAAGTGCGCGTGCTGGGAGGTAGTGAACATGGAGGACGAAACTCCAATGTACCATTGGCACAGCCCGGGGGTTGCGAAGAACGAGAGCGGCTGCCATAAACACGGATTCTGGATAAAGTTGCGGAGATTTATTTTCATCGCCGGGGCGCAACATATTCCCAGAAGCCCTGTTGAATGAGTACATAACCGGCGCACCGCAGAGGCAGCAGGAGCCAAGCCTCAAGGCGGAAAGAAAGCCGGGCCGAGCCTGGAAGTTGGACCGGCTGGAAAGAAGGGGTTATGGCAAGCATGAGGAACTGGATGTTGGGTGCAGCGGTGGTAGCCGGCGCGGCTGGCCTTGGCGCCACGACGGCGCAGGCAGCCGAGTTTGGATTTCATATGCGCGGACCGGTGGCTTACGTTCCGCCTTGCCCTGGCCCCGGATACGTATGGGTTGCCGGCTACATGGCGAATGGCTACTGGGTTCCGGGCTACTGGAACTTCGTGGGAGTTCGTGTGGGAGGGCCGGCGGTGCGGTTCGGCGTTGGATTCGACCGGCACTTCGATCGCGGATTTGAAAGATTCCGCAGGTAATTGTCTCTGCCTGATTGCCTGCTGTCAGCGGCCCTTCCGATACTTGGAAGGGCCGTTCTTTTTGCGGGGTAACCCTGAGGCACGATCCCCCCCGAAAAGCAGACCTTGCTCTTTTGACAGATAAAGAGGATTCTTTTCAGAAGGAGCGCAACTAATCTGCCGAAATGCTGTTCTAAAGATCAGAAGCCGGTTGGGAAGAGAACCCCAGAGGCCGGCAAGTGCTGAGGACGGAGGGTGACTCCGGGTCCCAAGTCCGGGAAGAACAGGACAGGGCAGCACGAGGAGGATTTATGAAGAGTTTGCGCCTGGTTCTGTTTGCGATGCTCCTTGCTCTGCCGTTCGCGGCTGCGGCAAATGCCCAAGTGGCTGTCGGGGTTGGAATCGGCCCCGCGGTCGTTGCCGCACCTGTCGATTACGGCCCACCGGTATGCGATTGGGGCTATTACGCCTATTATCCGTATGCCTGCGCGCCTTACGGCTATTACGGTCCGCAGTGGTTTGACGGCGGCATCTTCCTGGGCGTAGGCCCTTGGTACGGATGGGGTTGGGGGCACGGCTGGGGCGGATACGGACGCGGCGGCTACGGCTACGGACGCGGTGGCTATGGATACGGACGCGGCGGATACGCTTACGGTCGCGGAGGCTATGCTGGCGGACGCGGGGCCTATGCGGGTGGAGCACGGCCGGCCTACGGCGGCGCCTATAGAGGTGGAGTAGCAGGCGGAGCACGTGGTTATGCCGGTGGTGGAGCGAGAGCCTATGCCGGTGGCGGAGCACGTAGCTATTCCGGTGGTGGAGCGCGCGGCGGATTTAGCGGCGGCGGAGCACGCGGTAGCTTCGGCGGAGGCGGTGGATTCCACGGTGGTGGCGGTGGCCACGGCGGTGGCGGACACCGGTAATACGATTGAATTCCGCGGATCGCCCCAGATCTCCGCGGAGTTCCCCGACAAAGCCCGTCTGCTTCGGCAGACGGGCTTTGTGTTTTTGGGAAACACAGCGCCGTCCGACACGGCGCATTGAAGCTGCCCCATGCGACTTCCCTGCTCTTATAGCGAATCCATAATAGCTGTACCTCGAAGCTGAAGCGCTCAAGCCGCCGCGACCACAACCGGGATCCCCGGCGACAGGTCTTCGTCGCGGGGGTGGAAGGCCGGGGTCCCCGGCGACAGGTCCTCGTCGCGGGGTGGAAGGAGCGGCAACCTGCCTCGGACTCAGTGGGGCATGGTAGTTCTGGATTTGTCCTGACCAAAGCTGCGGACTTGTCCCGCACAACCGGACTCTCATCCCGCGCCGGCAAATTTCCCCTCGCGCGTTTGCACATAATTATGCGCATCCGGCGCACACTGGTCTTGAAGGGTTGAATCATGAAAATCTCCAGCCTCCTCAAACCGGAAAAACCAGCCCGAACCTCGCAGCCCGGACCAGGAACACATCGATTTTCCTGGTTTTGCTCTATGCCGATGAAACTAAATAAGTTACATGCAAATTTGGCCATTTTGTGCTTTGATATACTTGACTAACGGAAGTTGACGCGACCACAAGGCCCCGGGGTCCCCGGCGACAGGTCTTCGTCGCAGGGGTGGAAGGCCCGGGGTCCCCGGCGACAGGTCTTCGTCGCAGGGGTGGAAGGCCCGGGGTCCCCGGCGACAGGTCCTCGTCGCGGGGGTGGAGGGGGCGGCAAGCTGCCTCGGACTCAGCGGGGCACAGCAATTCTGAATTTGCCCTAGTGAATGTCTGCCAACGCGGCGAGTCGGTCGGCGATGCGCTGGGCTGCGTCGGGGTGGGCCTGGGTACGGGCGGCGGCGGCCATGCTTGCCAGGCGATCGGGATTGGTGAGCAGACTGGTTAGAGCTTCCAGCAGGCGGCCGGGAACCTGCAAGTCTTTCTCTTCGAGCATGAGGGCGGCGCCGGCGGCGACCATTGCCTCGGCGTTGCGCTTCTGGTGCTCGTCGGCGGCGGCGGCGAAGGGGATGAGCAGGCTGGGCTTGGCGGCGGCAGCGAGCTCGGCAACCGAGGAGGCTCCGCTGCGCGCGAGGACCAGGTGGGCCTCGGCAAAGCGGGCGGGCATGTCGTCGAGGAAGGGCTCGACACGCCAGCGGGCGGAGTCGGCTCCGGTGGCGGCGTAGGCGGCCTGGGTGGATTCGGCGTGGCGCGCTCCGGACTGGTGGAGGACGGTGAGGCCGGGCATTGCATGGAGCAGACTCGGGACGATCTGTGGCAGATGAACATTGAAGATGCGGGCGCCTTGCGAGCCGCCGAAGATGAGCAGGCGGGGAGCAGAGTTGGCGGGGGGCGGGGTGAGGGCGAAGAACTCGGGGCGGACGGGGATGCCGGTGACTTCGCAGTTCCGGAACCAACGGGCTGCGCCGGGAAAGTTGACGGCGGCGGCCTGGACGCGTTTGCCGACGAGACGGTTGGCGAGGCCGGGCATGGCGTTGGGCTCGAAGGCCATGGTGGGAACGCGCATCCAGAGGGCCGCGGCCATGGCGGGGCCAGAGGCGTAGCCGCCTACGCCGAAGACGACGGCGGGTTTGAACTCGCGGATGAGGCGGCGGCAGGCGAGAATGCTGCGGGGCAGATCGGCGAGGGTGCGCAGGCGGGTGAGGAGCGAGACGTTTTTGAGCTGGCCGACTTCGATGAGATGCAGGCCGAAGCCGGCGGCGGGGACGAGACGGTTCTCCATGCCGCGGGCGGTGCCGACGAAGAGGATCTCCGCGCCGTGGCGGGCGACGAGCTCGCGGGCGACGGCGAGGGCCGGGATGATGTGGCCGCCGGTGCCGCCGCCGGCGATGAGGATGCGGAGGTTCGACAAGCCTATTCCTCTCGAGTTGGATCTTCTTCGGGGTTGAGAGTCGTTGAATCAGACTCGATCGTTTGGCGGAAGGAGAAGACAACGATTCCACCTATTCCAACAATCAACGCACTCACCTGCCCAGCGAAGTTCCGCATGGTAAAGGCATCAGAGGGACGGATGAGTTGCTGGAAAAACATCAGGATGTATACGAGACTGGCAGCAATGCCCCACCTCCTAGCGGAAGTCTTTCCCTTCCTGATTGCCCACCACGCCTGTCCGAAGACGATTGCCTCAGCAACAAGCACCGTCGTTGCGGCAGGCTGATCGCGGAGAAGGTGGAGGCTGGGCGGTTGCGGATGATTTGGGTCGCGATTGGGCCAGAACGGGTGCACGAGAAGCATCAAAGATTGGATTCCGAACACCCAGCACAAGATCTTTCGTATGTCTTGCATGATCCGATGCCGCCTTTCCCTCCCCTCACTCCGCCGTGCGCGTGATGCTTAGCAGTATCCCGATGCTGGCTAATGTTACAAAGACAGAGGTGCCGCCTGAGGAGATTAACGGGAGCGGGATGCCCTTGGTTGGAACGAGCGAGAGCACGACGCTGATGTTGAAAAAGGCTTGCAGCACGATGGTGGTGGTGATGCCGAATGCGACTAGGCGGGCGAAGGGGTCCTGGGTCTTGAAGGCGGCGCGCAGGCCGCGAATGCCGAAGACCACGAAGAGGAGCAGGATGGCGATGGCGCCGATGAAGCCGAGTTCTTCGGCGATGTTGGCATAGATGAAGTCTGTGGAAGCTTCGGGCAGGTAGAAGAGCTTCTGCATGCCTTCCATGTAGCCGCGGCCGGTGAGGCCGCCGGTGCCGACGGCGATGAGGGACTGGTTGATGTGAAATGCCACACCCTGCGGATCGCCGTCGGGGTTCCAGAAGGCGAGCAGGCGCTTGAAGCGCCACGGCACCAGGACCAGCAGCGCGATCAGAGGGGGCAGCGCCACGGCTGCGGCGACGCCTAGATACTTCCACTCCATGCCGGCGAGAAGCAGCAGCATGGCCGCCACGCCGGCGATGACCAGGGCCGTGCCGAGATCGGGCTGCTTGACGATGAGCAGCATGAAGAAGACGGGCATGACGGCGGCTTTGAGCAGGGTGTGCTTCCAGTCGCGCATCTGGTCGAGGCGGGTGTGGAGGAACCATGCGAGGAAGAGCACGACGACGGGCTTGGCGATTTCAGAGGGCTGAAAGGTGAAGAGGCCGCCAAAGCGAATCCAGCGATGGGTGTTGTGCGATCCGGGAAAGAAGAAGACGGCGACGAGCAGCAAGGTGGTGATGCAGAGGGCGGTGTAGATGAAGCGGGTGGACTTGTAGACCCTGGGGTCAACGTGCATGAGCAACAGCATGACGAGAACGCCGGCGACAGCCCAGCCCGCCTGGCGTCCGACAAAGGCGTAGGGGGAGTGGTATCGCTCCTGCGCGACGACGGCGGAGGCGGAGAAGACCATGGCCAGGCCCACGACGACGAGCATGAGAGTGGTGAAGAACATCCATTTGTCGACGCCTACGCGCTTTGCCATACTTTCCACCCCCGGCGTTCGCTGACCAGTTCCTTGAAGACGCGGCCGCGATGCTCGTAGTTTTCAAACTGGTCGAAGCTGGAGCAGGCGGGAGCGAGCAGGACGACCTCGCCGGGCCGCGCCGCAGAGGCTGCCGCGCTGACGGCTTTGTCGAGCGTTTCGCAGGAGTGGATGGAGACGACGCCGCGCAGATGCGACTCGATTTTGGCCGCGGCGGAGCCGATGGTGTAGACGGCCTGCACACGCGCGCGCAGCAAAGCGAGCGAGCTGGGTGTAGTCGGAGTTTTTGTCCTTGCCGCCGAGGATGAGATGAATGCCGACTGAGAAGGCGGCGACGGCCTTGGCGGTGGCGTCGACGTTGGTGGCCTTGGAGTCGTTGTAGAACTCGACGCCGTTGACGGTGGCCACGTACTCGAGGCGATGCTCGACGGCCTGGAAGGCTTCAACGGCGCGGCGGATCTGCTCGGCGGGAACGCCGGCGAGGCGCGCGGCGCAGACCGCGGCCAGCACATTTTCCACGTTGTGCGCGCCTTTGAGCGGGATCCTTATGCAAGGGCATGACCTTTTCGACGGGCTCGTCCTTTCGCGGCGCGATAGACGACGTAGCCTTCTTCAACCCAGGCGCCCTGCATGACCGGAGTGCTCGACGGAGAACGAAGTAGACTTTGGCGACCGAGCGGGACGCGGCCTGGGCGGCGCGGGCGTTGTCGGCGTTGAGCACCACGAAGTCGTGCTCGTCCTGCGCGGCAAAGATGCGCTCCTTGGCGAGGGCGTAGTTTTCGAAGCTGCCGTGGCGGTCGAGGTGGTCGGGGGTGATGTTGAGGATTACGGCGATCCTGGGATGAAACCGTTCAGTGCTTTCGAGCTGGAAGCTGGAGACCTCAAGGACCGACCAGGTTTCGTCGGTGCTCTCGTCGATGAGGGCGACGACCGGGACGCCGATGTTGCCGCCGACCAGGGTGGGAAGGCCGGCTGTTCTCAAGGATTTCGCCGAGCAGCGTGGTGGTGGTGGTTTTGCCGTTGGAGCCGGTGATGGCCAGGGTTTTGCCCTTGAGGAAGCGCGCGGCCAGTTCCAGTTCGCCGATGACGGGCAGGCCGAAGCTCTTGACCTGCGCCAGTTCGGGAGTGTCCAGCGGGACGCCGGGGCTGACGACGATCAGGTCCTGGCGGCGGAAGGTGAGCAGGCCGTGGCCGCCGGTCTCGACCATGATGCCTTCTTCGAGCAGGGCGGGAATGTCTTTGGCGAGAGCTTCGGCGCTGCGCACGTCGGAGACCGTGACCTGGGCGCCGCGCCGGCGCAGAAACAGGGCTGCCGCCAGGCCGGATTTTCCCAGTCCCACGACCAGAACTTTTTTGCCTTTGAGTTCCATCATCTGGGAGTTCCCTCGGCTCGCGCGACTTCTCTATTGTGCATCGCCGGGCACGTCGCGCGGGGCGCGTCTAGCGGAGTTTCAGGGTGGTGAGTGCAAACAATGCAAACACCAGGGCGCCAATCCAGAAGCGGGCGATGACCTTGGACTCGCTCCAGCCCAACTGTTCGAAGTGGTGATGCAGGGGCGCCATCTTGAAGATACGCTTTCCGTTGCGCAGCTTGTAGCTGCCCACCTGGAGGATGACGGAGACGGCTTCCAGGATGAAGATGCCGCCGATGAAGGGCAGCAGCAGTTCCTGGCGGATGATGATGGCGACGGTGCCGATGGCGCCGCCGAGGGCGAGCGAGCCGACATCGCCCATGAAGATCTCCGCAGGATGGGCGTTGTACCAGAGGAAACCGATGGAGGCGCCGACCATGGAGCCGCAAAAGACAGTGACCTCGCCGACGCGTGGCATGTGCTGGAGTTCGAGGTAGTCGGCAAAGACGACGTTGCCGCTGACATAAGTGAGCACGGCCAAAGCGCCGGCGGCGATGATGGTGCAGCCGATGGCGAGGCCGTCGAGGCCGTCGGTGAGGTTGACGGCGTTGGAGGAACCGAGCAGGACAAAGACAACCCAGGCAACGAACGGCAGGAAGACGAGAAATCCAAGATGAGGGATGGTGCTGGGCCAGAGGTGCCAGAGCAGGTCGGGGCGCAGGCTCTTGAAGAACGGCACGGTGAGGCGCGTGGAGAAGAATCGGAACTGCTCAAGGACAGCGAGCGAGATGGCCACCAGAGCCGCGGCAAGGCCCTGCCAGAGGAGTTTGGCACGAGCCGTGAGGCCGAGGCTGCGGCGTTTGACCACCTTGATGTAGTCGTCGGCAAAGCCGATGGCTGCGAATGCCAGGGTGGAAAAGACCGCAACCCAGACAAATGGATCGGTGGGGATGGACCAGAGGAGGGTGGGCAGCGAGGATGGCGATGACAATGAGGACGCCGCCCATGGTGGGCGTGCCCGTCTTCTTGAGGTGGGACTGGGGCCCGTCTTCGCGTACGAACTGGCCGATCTGAAATTCGCGCAGCTTCTGGATGACCCAGGGGCCAATGAACAGAGCAATGAGCAGCGCCGTGAGCGAGGCAAAGGCGGTGCGGAACGTAAGGTAGCGGAAGATTCGAAATGGGTGAAAAAACGGGTAAAGCCTTTCGTAGAGCAGCCAGTAAAGCAAGTGGCCTCCAGAGCCGAAACGAGGCGGGATTCATGATGATTTTACAGGGCTGGGCAGCGGCGGGGCTGTGGAAGCATACGGATATCAGGCCTGATCGGAATCCGCCTGCACAACCCCGATGGCGCGCTCGAGATGCACGCCGCGCGAGCCTTTGACGAGGACAACATCGCCGGGGCGCAGGGTTTGCTTGAGCCATTGGCCGGCGGCCTCGGTGGTAGGCAGGAAAAGCGATGCGACGCCGCCCGAGCAGGCGGCCGTGGCCAGATGGACGGCGTTGCCCTGCACGCCGGCAACGAGGTCGAGACCGGCCTCGGCGGCGGCGCGGCCGCAGGCAGCGTGCAGCGCAGGGCCGTGCTCGCCCAGTTCGAGCATTTCGCCGGCGACCAGGATGCGGCGTGCAGCGGGACGCGCGGCAAGGGTGCGGATCATGGAACAGAGTGCCTCGGGATTGGAGTTGTAGCTGTCATTCAGGATGGTTGCGCCGTTGAGTTCGATGACCTGGCCGCGCTTGTCGCCGGCGGTGAGTTGTGCGAGAGCGATCACGGCGGCGTCGAGCGCCACACCTGCTTCAAGCGCGACGGCGAGCCCGGCCATGGCGTTGGAGGCGTTGTGCGCGCCGAGCAGTTGGAGGGTCAGTTCGCCTTCGCGCTCGCCGGCGCGGAAGTTGATGTGCAGCCCGGCAGGATCTTCGCATGTGGCAACGATCTGCGGATCGGCGCAAGGGCCATTGCCGAAGTAAACGGCGCGGCCGGCGAAGTCGCGGCCGAACTGCGAGACGTAGGGATCGTCACAGTTGAGGAAGGCTACGCCAGTGGAGGGGAGTGCGGCGACGAGTTCGAACTTGGCGCGGGCGATGCCGGCCTGGCCGTCGGCAAAGTTTTCAATGTGGGCGGTACCGACGTTGGTGACGACGCCCCAGTCGGGTGCGGCGATACGCGCCAGCGTGGCGATTTCACCGGAGTGATTCATGCCCATCTCGACAACGGCGATGTCGTGCTCTGGCTCAAGGCGCAGCAATTCGAGGGGCAGGCCGAAACCGTTGTTGAGATTGCCGCGCGACTTCATGACGTTGAGTTTTGCGCCGAGCGCGGCGGCCACGGCTTCCTTGGTGGTGGTTTTGCCGGCAGAGCCGGTGATGGCGACGACGCGCTTTCCCCAGCGGCGCCGTGCGTGCGCGGCGAGAGCCTGGAGGGCGAGGAGTGGATCTTCAGTAATGAGCAGCGGGACGGCGAGGACTGCGTCCGACAGGGACGCGACGCGCGCACGCGAGACAACTGCGGCAACCGCGCCACGATCGAGCGCGGCCTGTACGAAGTCGTGGCCATCGTGGCGTTCGCCGCGCACGGCAAAGAACAGAGCGCCAGCGGGGATGGTACGCGAGTCGATGGAGTACTCGCTTACTTCCAGCATGCCGGCATGGGCCACGCTGGCCGGCGCTTCAAGCACAGCGCCTGCGCCGATTGCCGCTTCTGCCAGAGTGAGTTTCATTGCCCTTTACCATAACCCAAATTGGCAAGCGCCGCGCGGGCAACTTCGGCATCGTCGAAAGGAATGGCGCGTCCGGCGAGGATTTGCTCCTTCTCGTGGCCTTTGCCGGCAATGAGAACCACGTCTCCGGGTCTGGCCGCCTGGACCGCAATGGCGATGGCCGCGGCGCGATCGGGTTCGATGGTGTAGCTGGCCTTTGTCGACTTGAGTCCGGGCTCCACTTCCGCCAAGATGGCGAGCGGATCTTCGGAGCGGGGGTTGTCGCTGGTGGCGACGACGAAGTCGCTGTTGGCGCCGGCGGCCTGGCCCATCTTCGGTCGCTTGGTGCGGTCGCGGTCGCCGCCGCAGCCGAAGAGCGTGATGACGCGACCGGACGAGGGCGCGACCATCTGGCGGGCGAGGGCGATGAGATTGCGCAGCGCGTCATCGGTGTGCGCGTAATCGACGATGACGGTGAAGGGCTGGCCGGCATCGACGGGCTGGAAGCGGCCGGGGACGGGATGGAGTTGCGGGACGGATTCGATCAGCGTGGCGAAGGATACGCCGCGCGCGTGAGCCGCGGTGAATGCGGCGATCAGGTTGAGGATGTTGACTTCGCCGGCAAGCCTTGAGGTAACGCGCGCTGTGCCCGCGGGTGTTTCGAGGTCGATAACTGCGCCGCTAGGAGTGAGCGTGTAGCTGGCGGCGCGCCAATCGCCCTGTGCCGATGCCGTAGGTACGCACTTCAGCGCCGGCATTGCGCGCGGCCTCGGCGAGTTCCGCACCGCGAGGGTCCATGGCGTTGATGACGGCGACGCGCGGAGCAGGATAGACTGTGCCGTCGAAGAGAAGGCGCTTGGCGGCGAAGTACTTCTCCATGGTCTGGTGATAGTCGAGGTGGTCGCGGGTGAGATTTGTGAAGACGGCGACGTCGAACTGCAAGCCCATTGCCCGGCCCTGGTCGAGGCCGTGACTGGAGACTTCCGTGACCAGCTCGGTTGCACCGCGAGACACGCCTTCGGCCATCAGCTCGAAGAGGTCGCGCGACTCGGGCGTGGTGTGGATGCTGGGGCGCACTTCGCCTGCTACGTGATACTCGATGGTGCCCACGAGTACTGAGATGCGAGCGGCGGCGTTGAGGAGAGCTTCAGTGAGGAAGGCTGTGGTGGTTTTGCCGTTGGTGCCGGTGATGCCGGTGGCCGCGAGCTTGCGCTCGGGATGGGCGAAGAAGGCTGCCGAAGCTTCAGCGAGCGCTCGGCGGCCGTGTTCGACCTCGAGGACGGGGACGCCGGCCCGATAGACGAGCAGATGATCGAAGGTGTTGGACGAGTCGGTGATGATGCCGAGCGCACCGGCGGCGATGGCTTTCTCGATGTAGCGATTGCCGTCAGTAGAGCCGCCCTTCATGGCGACGAAGACCGCGCCGGGCCTGACTTTGCGCGAGTCGTATTCGACGCCGGTGATGGGCTCTTGCGAGTTGCCGCCTGCACCGACGGCGTGTGACTTCCGAAGCTAGTTCTTGCCAATTCATATCGTGTTCTATTGTAGATGGCTGCGACCCTCGCACTTTTCATTCCATGGGTTTGACGAATCTTCGCGGTGTTCGCACAAACTATGCGGCAATTCTCTCTTGACATGCAACCAAATTGTTGCCTATTCTAGCGGGCATGGGCGCCGATCGGAACAAGGTGTTCAAGGCGCTGGCGGCACCGGAGCGGCGGGTGCTGCTGGATCAACTGCGAGCCAACAACGGTCAGACGCTGGGCCAGCTTTGCCAGCACCTCGCCATGACGCGGCAGGCGGTGACGCGGCATTTGAAGCTGCTGGAAGAGGCCAACCTGGTGGCGACCGTTTGGCGCGGGCGCGAGAAGCTGCACTACCTGAACCCGATGCCTATCCTCGACATTGCGGAGCGCTGGATCAGCAAGTATGAGCGCGGGCGGCTACGGGTGCTGGCGGAGCTGAAGGAAAAACTGGAAGGAGAAGAAAATGCCTGAATCGCAATTTGTGTATGTGACCTATATTCGCACCACGGCGGAGAGGCTTTGGAGCGCATTGACCGAACCCGAGTTCACGCGGCGCTACTGGATGGCCACGACACAGGAGTCAGAGTGGCAGCCGGGGTCGGCGTGGTGCATCAAATTCGCCGACGGGCGTCTGGCTGATAGCGGCGAGGTTGTTGAGATTGAACCTCCGCGGCGCCTGGTGCTGAAATGGCGTCATGAAATCCAGCCGGAACTTACGGCGGAGGGCTACTCGCACCTGACCTTCGAGCTGGCGCAGCAGGGGGAATATGTGAAGCTCACGGTGTTGCATGTGATGGACAAGAGCGACTCGCTGTTTATCAAGGCTGTGTCGGGCGGGTGGCCGATCATCTTGTCAAGCCTGAAGAGTCTGCTGGAAACGGGCGAGGCGCTGGAAGGCACCGGTCATTCCTCAAAGGGGATGTGAGCGGAAGATTCCTGTTCTGGCGGAAGATCTTTAGCGCGAGCAGCGAACGACGATCTGGGTTCCTACGGCGACCATGGTACCGGCAGGGGGCGCTTGTTCACGCACTGTACCCGTACCGGCGATCTGGACCTCAAGGCCCGCGGCTTCGGCTTGCTCAATGACCTTGCGCATGGGCAGGCCGAGCAGCGAGGGCACTTTCAGCTTGCGCGCGTCGCTGACCGTGACTTGTTTGGTGAGGGGCTGAGCAGAGTTCGATCCGGACTGCGGAGTGGGCTGCGTGGCTAACGTGAGGTTCTGAGCGGAGCCTGCCTTGCCTTGAGCTGGCTGGCTTGACGATGCGACTGCCGGGACAACGGGCTGCGCGGGCGCGCTGGCAGAGGCGGGATCGGCGCGCAGGGGGTCGTCGCTTGGCAGATCGTTGATGGCTGCGAACATGGTGTTGATGTCGCTGCCCTGACTGTGATCCTCGTCTTCTGCGATGTTGGCCGGAGGTGGCTGCTTCACTCGTGTGGCGTTCAGCTCGATGTCGTGGGGCACGCCGAGATACTCGAGCACCTGCTGCGCGACATCGGTAAACACGGGAGCCGAAACGGCGGCGCCATAGTAAGAACCGCCCTTGGGATTGTCGAGGACGACGGCTACAGAGATGACCGGGTTGTTGACCGGCGCAATGCCCGCGAAGGAAGCGATGTGCATGGTCTTCGAGTAAGTGTGCGTGACGGGATCAATCTTCTGCGCGGTGCCTGTTTTTCCGCCGGAGGAGTAGCCATTGAGTTGCGCCTGCCTGCCCGTGCCGTAGAGGACGACGCCCTCCATCATCTTGCGCATCTGGGCGGCGGTCATCTCTGAGAGGACACGATGCGCGCCGGCGGGCAGCGGATTGGGCAGTTCGCCGCTGGGCTTGAAAGGGGATGGCTCCTGGGGCACCGCGGATTTTTGCGCATTGGCGCCGACCTGGCCGGGCATCAGGACGTGGGGCGGAAGGTAGATGCCGCCGTTGGCGATGGTGGAGACCATGGAGACCAGTTGCAGCGGGGTTACGCCGACCTCCTGGCCGATGGCGATGGACGCATACGATGTTGTACCCCAGCGCTTCACCGGCTGTAACAGTCCGCGGGTTTCGCCTGGCAATTCCATGCCGGTCCGCGCACCGAAGCCGAAGTTGCGGATGTACTCGTAGAACTTGTCCTGTCCGATCTTCTGGGCCAACTTTACGGCGGCCACATCGCTGGAGTGCTCGAGCGCTTCGTGCACCGTAATCACGCCAAAGTGGTCCGATTTGTCGTCGTGGATGATGCGGCCGGGGAGAGCCATTTGTCCTCCCTGGCAGTCGATCCTGTCGTCAGGAGTGGTGACGTGCTGCTCAAGTGCCGCGGAGTACGTGACCAGCTTGAAGACGGAGCCCGGCTCGTAGACGTCGCTGACGGCGTGGTCTTTCAGCAGGGCCGGCGTGGTGTGGCGGGCCTGGTTGGGATTGAAGGTGGGACGGATGGCGAGGGCCAGGATCTGACCCGTGTGCACATCCTGCACGACCACGGTGCCGTTGTCCGCATGAGTCTTTTCCATCTGGCGATCGAGCGCGCGCTCGGCGAGAAACTGAATGTTTTCGTCGATAGTGAGCACCATGTTCTGACCGGGCTCGGGCTCGTGCTCGCTGGAGCCGAGCACCTTGCGGCGGGCGTCCATGGCGGTATACATGCGGCCCGGCGCGCCGTGGAGCTGGGATTCGAATTTCTGCTCGAGGCCGCCAAGGCCGTTATCGTCTGCGCCCACATAGCCCAACACCTGCGCGGCGATTTCGTTGTCGGGATAGTAGCGCTGGAACTCCTTCTGGGAGTAGACGCCCCTGATGTTCAGAGCGCGCACGCGGTCGGCCACTTCAGGCGTTACGCGGCGGGCGATCCAGGCAAAGCTGTGGCCGTTGCCGAGTCGCTCGGCAATTTGTGATTCGCTGGTGAGCTGATCTTCGGGATCAGTGTGGACAACGGCTGCGAGCGCGTGCGCGGTGGACTGTATCCACGCTGCCTTTTGCTTGTCGTCGATCTCGCTGGGGACGGCGTAGAAGGAGTCGGCCTGCACAGTCATGGCCAGCTCGTGCAGGTTACGGTCATAGAGGACGCCGCGGCGGGGAGCTACCTCAAAGGAGTGCGACTGCTGCTTCTCAGCGCGCTCGACGAACTCCTGGTGGCGAACAATCTGCAGCCAGAAGAGCCTGCCGCCGATGGCCAGCGCCCAAAGCAGGAAGAAGAGGCAGATCAGCCAGAAGCGTGCCCGCTTGAGAGGGATGACACGTGCCGCGCCGTTGCGGTTCCGATTGGTTCGAGGAGGCAACTGCATGAGGAAATGCTCCGCGGGCGTTTGCAGCTTATAAGTTCTATTGAACCGGCGCGGCCGGTGGAGTTACCTGGGCGAGTACCGGAGTCGTTGCATCGGGACGGGCATTGGGATGGACGACCTGTCCGGGTGCAGGCTCCGCAAGGCCCAACTGGCGCGCCATGGTGTCGATGCGGCCGGGCTGCGAGAGCTGAGCTTCGGCCAGGCGCAACTGGCGGTTCTCCTCGCGCAACTGCTCGACCGCCTGCTTCTCGGCCTCAACGCGGTAGCCGCCTTCGATGGCGTAGAAGTGCTGCAGGCCATAGACCATGACGAGCGAGAACAGGACAGCGATGGCCGCGGAGAACAGGCGCATCTCGCGAACACGCACCGGGTCCGGTGCCTTGACGAGGCGCGAGTTGTCGAAGTGGCGGGCGAAGAGGAACTCCGGCGTGCGCACGCCGCGCCGGCGCATTTGCTGCTGCGCCAGCAGTTCTGCGTTCCGCTCGCGAATCCGCTGCCCGAGACTGCGGCCTGTTTCAAAGTAAGTTGTTGCGATCGCCGCCATGATTACCTCTCCCGAGAGCTTCCAGCTCATAGCTCTCAGCTGTTCGCTCCGCGTTTCTGTCCACTTGCCTCTAACACTTCCCTGTAAAGCTCCGAACCCCGAGCCAGCCGTTTTTTTGTTCTGGCACTTCAAACCGAACGACTTGAACCTTTTCGTTCCGCTGCTCGCAGTTTGGCGCTGCGGGAACGGGGATTGCGATCCATCTCTTCTTCACCCGCGGTGACTGGCTTGCGGGTGAGAATTTCCCAGATTCCCTTCTGCGCGCCTTCCCGCAGACTGTCTTTTGCGATACGGTCTTCGAGCGAGTGAAAGCTGATGACGACAAGCCTTGCAGAGGGCTTAAGCAAACCGGGTGCGGCCTCAAGCAATGCTTTAATCTCGTCTAACTCACGGTTCACGAAGATACGGAGAGCCTGGAATGTGCGGGTCGCCGGATGAATGCGCTCTTGTTTCATTGTCGGGACGGCTTGAGCTACTAGCCGGGCTAACTGGTCCGTGGTTGTAACCGGCCGTCCCCGAACAATGGCTCTGGCGATTCTCCGCGACCTCCTTTCCTCTCCGTACTCGTAAATGAGGTCGGCAAGCTCACGCTCGTTCGCCTCATTCACCACTTGTGCGGCCGTCTGTCCCTGGCGCGTATCCATACGCATATCCAGAAAACCAGAGGCCTGAAAACTGAATCCCCTGCGTGCTTCGTCGAACTGCAGGCTGCTGACTCCAAAGTCTGCAAGCAACCCATCGAGCGAAGCCGGCTTCACATAACTTGCAATGGTGCTGAAAGGCTCGTTGATCAGAGTTATCCTGGGCGCCTCATTGCCTAACTCGTTACATACTCTTGCAAGCCGGACCTTTGCTAACTCCAATGCTTCGGCGTCACGGTCGAAGGCAATCAAGTGCCCCTGCGAGCCAAGGCGTCTTAGAATCCCCTCGGCATGACCGGCTAACCCCAAGGTGCAGTCAGCATAGGTGCCGCCTGCGCGCACGTTTAAGAAATCGATCGCTTCTTGAAAAAGAACTGGCACATGGCGGTCATTCGATTTCGTCATGCGCTCCCCCTGGGGGGTTGGCCCGTCAACTATGCTGGCGGATGATTGCTGCCACCGATTTCCGGTCTTCCGCCGTCATTTCGTAGCTGAGAAGGCGATCTTCAAACTCCTTCTCGTTCTGCACTTCGAGGTACGTCAGCTTACCCAGCACCACAACTTCTGCGTCGAGCTTGCCCTTGTCGCGTAACTTCTGGGGAAGAACCACCCGCGACTGGCTGTCCATTTCCAACTGCTGACCGTAATAGCTGGTCAGGTTCAGATACTTCTCTACCGCGTCGTCCAGGTTGCTGTGCTCGGCGAGCAGTTTCTCCCGTTTCTCCCACTCCGGCAGCGGCCAGATCTGTGCGCTTTTGCCATCGGTTGAGGTGATGAAGAGCTGGGTTACGTTGGCCGCGTCGAGCAGCGTCTTGAACCCAGAGGGGATCTTCAATCTCCCTTTTTCATCCACCTTGGCCGGATTGTTGCCCCGAAACACCGATCTGCCTCTTGCCCCTGCGCGACTACGTTGGAATCTGCAGCCCCGCTGGTTCCCTGCCCTGGACTTGCCTGCTCCCGTTAGCCAGGCTGGTTCCACCCAATCTTTGAGCCCCCGTGATTCGAGTGAAAGAAGTGATTTGCGAGTAGACTTGCTTCTGGGTCAGGAGAGCGGCTTGAACTATGCCGCTTCTCTCAAAGCCCTGAGGCTCCACTGGACTCCACTTCACTCCACTTGGCTCCACATGAGCGATAGTACAGCCGTTCCTGGTGTGTGCCAAGGAAAAAAATGCCTATAAGCCAGGAAGTTTCCCCTCAATTGTGGGAAATTCTTCTAATGGGTCAATAAAAATTAGAGACCACAATATGTAGTGTTTACTGCCCAGGTTCCGCTACTGGACAGGTAGGGTGGGAGCATGTTAAAGCGAAGAAAAGGCGAATGACTAATCCTAACTTGCTTTCGTGGCTCTTTTGCGATTCCGCTTTCCTCGCTCCGCCAGCACTTTCAGCAGGTAGAAAAACACCAGGATATTGACCAACAGCAGGCTCGAACGCATGAGGGTGACGCGACGGAAGACTTCCAGGATCTCCCAGGGCAGGAAAGAGGCGGTGATTCCGAGGGTCATGTACTCGGCCCAGGCTTTTTCCAGGTAGAGGCCGATGCCCTCGGTGAGGCCCAGTGCAGCATAGGCAAAGAGGGCCACGCTGAAGCGGCGCAGCATTCGGTCATCGACAATGGATGCGCGGTCGAGGATGAAGTCGACGAAGCGGGATTCAGGGTTGAAGTGTAAGTGGTGGGCCAGGTTGGCGAGCATGTCGCCGATGTCCTTGTGGAGCAATCTGCGGGCGCCTACGCCGATGGCGATGAACAGGATTGCCTGGCCAAGTTTAAAGGCCGCAATCAGCATGAGCCACTGATTGTGGCGACGCTTTCGGATGGAGAATTTTGGCCGGAACTTGATGATTCCCTCTGCGATGCCATGCCGGATTGCTGGCTGGCGTCTATCGATACGTTAAACGATGGCGGCTGGTTCGCCCAATCGGGAGCTGGATTCACGGGGTTCACTTCTCGAGGACTTGTGGATTTCGCAATGGCTCTACCGGGTTTGCCAGCACGGACAGGAGCCAATGGGATTTTTGATGGTGTCGAGGTTTGGCAGGCTGAGAAATGTGAGGCTGAATCCGAACGAGGGGCTGGCGCGTTAATCGGATGTAGTCAATTTCCCAAGGAGGTCGTTATCCGCATGATTCGCACCCGCAAGATTGTTCTGGCCGCACTTGCCGCCATCACCCTGAGTCTGTCTACCGCAAACGTTCTGGCCCAGAAGGACCCGGATGTGGGCGGATCCGCCATGTTCCCCGCCAAGAACATAATTGAGAACGCTGTGAACTCCCCGGATCACACCACGCTGGTGGCCGCAGTGAAGGCCGCGGGGCTGGTGGAAACTTTGGAAAGCGCGGGGCCGTTCACGGTCTTCGCTCCCACGAATGAAGCCTTTGCCAAACTGCCCGCCGGCACAGTTGACACGCTGCTGAAGCCGGAGAACAAGGACCAGTTGGTGAAGATACTCACCTATCACGTGGTTGCCGGCAAGGTGAGCTCGAAGGAACTGATCAAGATGATCAAGAAGGGCGGCGGCAAGGCTGAACTGAAGACTGTTTCCGGCGGCACGCTGACTGCCTCGCTGAACATGGGCCATGTGGTGTTGACCGATGAGAAGGGGGGCACGGCGACGGTGACCATCGCCGATGTCTTTCAGTCGAATGGAGTGATTCACGTGATCGACTCCGTACTGTTGCCCAACTAGTTCTACCTCCCACACGTTCAGCCGGAGGAGAGTTGTGCTTCGCCCTCCGAAGCGCGTTCCCGCTCTTCTCCGGCTGCCTTTTTGTGAGAATTGAGATTAGCTATCGGCGCTAGTATCAAAGCTATGACGCAGCATTTCGAGCAGCGGCAGTGGGTTCCCTATCCGGTGGAGCTGGTGTTTGCCTTTTTCGCCAATCCCACCAACCTGCCGCACCTGATGCCAAGCAAGCTGCAGACACAGATTGAAGACGCACGCATTGCGCCGCCGCCACCGCGTCCGGTGCACCCGGATCCTGCGCGACGCTACAAGAGCGTGGCAGCCGGCATGGGGTCGGAGATTCTGATCAGCTTTTTTCCGGTTGCGTGGGTTCCCAGGCGCGTGAGCTGGATGGCACGGATTACCGAGTTCGAGTGGAACAGCCACTTCTGCGACGAGCAGGTGCGCGGGCCGTTTACGCGGTTCCATCATCGGCATGGGATTGAGGCCGAGATGCGGGACGGCGTGGAGGGAACGCTGGTGAGCGACGATGTGGAGTTCGAGCTGCCCTATGGCGTTCTGGGTCGAGCGGCGGGCGTGATTGTGCGGCGCAAACTGGAGAAGTCGTTTGCGTACCGGCAGAAGCGGCTGCCGGAGATTCTTGCTGCGGCGGCTCGGCAGGCGGTGAGGCGGGGATGAGCGGTTTCTCCGGGCCTGACGCCAAAGAAATCTGAGTTCGTGCTGTCTTATCCCTTGGGCAAGAACAAGAACGCCGCGAGGTAGGGGCACCGGGCCAGCTGTTTGATACGCCTGGATTCTTCGATTATTTCTTTGCGTTGAGCAGGGCGTCGCGGTCGAGGACGTTGCCGTCAACGATGAGTCCGGAGATGCGGCGGGCGTTCCAGATGTTGACGGTGGGATCGCCATCGATGACGAGGATGTCGGCGCGGGCTCCGGGGGCGATCTGCCCGAGTTCATTCCAACCCAACTGGAGTGCGTAGTTGTTGGTTGCGGCGGCCAGCGCTTCGCGGGCGGAGAGGCCAAGGCGGACCAGCATTTCAAGCTCAACGTGCAGAGAGATGCCGGGCATGGAACCCTGAACCGGCGCGCCGGATGCAGCCAGGTAATGGGGAAATGCCGAGAAGATGGTTTGGTTGATGCGCCACAGGCGCATTGCGGATTGATCAGCCTTCTTACGTTGGCTCTCTTCCATGTAGCGCTGGCCGACGCCGGGCAAGTGACGCGTCCAGTTGGGCAGCGGATACATCAGTTCGCCGCTGACGCGATCGGGCGGATCGAACATGTGGGCGGGATCGAGCAGCGCGGCGGCAGGCTCCTTCCAGAGATTGCGGTGACCGGGGAGTTCCAGAAAAAACATGCTGAACATGGGTGCCAGCGCGGCATGGTGCGCGGCCAGAAATCTGGCGTAGGCGCGCAGGTGCGGATCGGTGGGAGGAAGGCGTTCGGAGTAATCGTAGGCGGTATTGGCGGCAGGGCCCTGGGGGTCGTCGACAAGCGGACGCTGGAGCTCATCGGGAATGACGCCGAGCTCGTAGCGGCCCATGTGAATCAGCACATCGACACCAGCCTCAATGCCAACCCGGTAGGGTGTGGAGACAAACTCACCGTAGGTGGCCATGCCCATCTGGTGTGCGTGGGTGACGATCCATTGGGTATTGGCGGCGGTGAGGTCGTGACCGAGAAGCACCACGCGGGTTCCGAGTTTGGCGGTGTCGGCGAGCTGGCGGGCGGTGTCGTCCGGGCTGAGCTCAACGGGGTGCGCGCCTTCTTTCAGCTTTGCGGCCCAGTCGGGACGCTTGGCGAGGAGACTCCAGTTGTCAGTGGAACCGACAGAGTCGGCCATGTAGAGATGGGGACTGGGATTGGCGGCAACATCGACAGGACCGCGCTGGTAGTCGCTGACCGCGACCACGGTGGTAACGCCCATGAAAAGATCGGCGCTGGCCTGGCCTTGCGAGTTCATGCCGGTGAAGCCGTCAATGAGACCAGGGATGAGAAACTTGCCGGTGCAGTCGATGATGCGCGCGCCTTTGGGGATGGTGATAGCAGAGCGCGAGCCGACCTCGCTGACCCGGCCGTCGCGGACAATGACAACTGCGTCCTCGAGGTCTTTTGCGGAGTGGCCCCATTCGGTGACATCGACCACGGTGCCGCCCGCCAGAACGAGCGGAACGGAGGCTGCGGCTGGAGGCTTTGAAACCACGGGAGGCTGGGCTTGCGGTCGAGCCAGAACTCCGGCCAGAGCCACTGCCCAAAACCCCATCGCAAGGTCCCGAATGATTCGCATAGAGGAACAGGTCTTTTGAGGATTGTCGCACAGCGGTTTGGGAATCTCGATGAACTGGCGTTGCACGGCGGCAAACTTATGGCATTTCAGGCAGGAGAAAGGTAATGCCCTGAGACTCGGTGCAGGCGGCGAATGGAAAGCGCTGCTGGAAGGTTTGCGTGCTTCCCGGCGGTGCGATTTGAATTTGCGTTGCTTTGCCGCACAGGCTGAGATCCTCCATGCCCGTGCCATCCCTTGTGGTGACCATGAACCACGCATGCGCTCCAGGCTTGAGACGAATGGTCTTGATCAGCAGATCGTCGGGTGGTTCGGCCATGGCGGGGTCGTGACGGAATTCAATCCACTTTACAAACTGTCCGGTCTTGTCCAATGCGAATGCGGTGGGATAACCGGAGACGGTGCAGACGTGGCTGCTGCGATTGGTAAGAATGAAGTCGTAGTCGAGTTGCCCTGTGGCAATGCCGGGGCCATTCTGGCGGATGGAGAGATCCTGCGTGCGGCATACAGGCAGGGCTTGGCAACGAAGCAGGCCGACTGCCGATACTGCGATGACCAAGCCCGCGACGGTGGAATGGAGCTTCATCTCCGCACCTCGGGTAGGATGCGCGCTAGCTGGCCACGAGCGTGGGCCGGCGTCGATGCGCCAGAAGCGGCAAGACCTGCGCCCGTGCATCTTCCACGGTGAGGCCGTACTTGGCGCGCAGATCGTCTACCTTACCGTGCTCAATGAACTGGTCGGGCCAGCCGATGCGCACCACGGGAACGGTACTGCCGATCTCCTCAAGCGCTTCGATGACTGCAGAGCCGAAGCCACCCATCTTGACGTGATCCTCAAGGGTGACAAAGGCAGCGACGCGGCGGGAGTATTGCTCGAGCAGGTCGCGGTCCAGCGGTTTGACGAAGCGTGGATTGATGACGGCCGCAGAGTAGCCATCGCGCTCCAGGCGAGCGCCGAGTTCGCGCGCCAGCGCGGACATGGGACCGAGGCCGAGAATGGCCACGTCCGATCCATCTTCAAGGACTTCGGCCTTGCCCACCGGGAGCACCTGCGGCTCGGGCTTGCGAGCGACCCCGGTGACCACGCCGCGCGGATAACGGATGGCGCTGGGGCCGGGGAGTTGCAAGGCAGTCTTCATCATGTCGGCCAGTTCGTCTTCATCCTTGGGCGCCATCAGCACCAGCTCCGGAATGCCGCGCAGGTAGCTGATGTCGAAGAGGCCGTGATGCGTGGGGCCGTCATCGCCGGAAAGGCCGGCGCGGTCCATGCAGAAGACGACTGGCAGCTTTTGCAGGGCTACATCGTGAACGATGGGGTCGAAGGCGCGTTGCAGGAAAGTTGAGTAGATGGCGCAGACCGGACGATAGCCGCGCGTGGCCATGCCGGCGGCAAAGACCACAGCATGCTCTTCGGCGATGCCGACATCGAAGTAGCGCCTGGGATGATGCGGGCGGAAGAGATCGAGACCGGTTCCGTTAGGCATGGCCGCTGTGATGGCGACGATGTGCTCATCCCGATTGGCAAGTTCCACGAGTGTGTTGGCAAAGACCTCGGCATAAGTCGGAAGACCGGCGGGCTTGGTGTTGCCGGTCTCCAGGTCGTAGGGGCCCAGGCCGTGGAACTTCTTCTGGCCTTCGAGAGCGGGCTGATAGCCGCGGCCCTTCTGCGTAAGCACATGCAGAATGACGGGATGATCGGCGGTCTTGAGGAACTTGAAGGTATCAACCAGCAGGGGGAGATTGTGGCCGTCGATGGGGCCGAAGTACTCCAGGCCAAACTCCTCGAAGAGAATGGACGGCCAGAGCATGCTTTTGGCAGCCTCTTCGGCGCGGCGAGCAAGGGTGACGGCGGTCTTGCCGCCGATCTTGGCTACAATGCGCTTGGCCGACTCGTGCAGGTGCTGGTAGTGCTCGTTGGTGACGATCTTGTGAAAGTAGCGGGCGATGGCGCCGACGTTGCGGTCGATGGACCACTCGTTGTCGTTGAGCACGATGATGAGGCGCTTGGTTTGCTCACCGATGTTGTTGAGGGCTTCAAAAGAGATGCCATTGGTGAAGGCGGCATCGCCGGCTACCGCGATGACGTGCTCCTTGCCGCCGGAGAGATCGCGGGCCACGGCCATGCCCAGTGCAGCGGAGAGCGCAGTGCCGGCGTGGCCAGCGCCGAAGCAGTCGTGCTCGCTCTCCGTGCGCAGCATGAATCCGTTGAGGCCGCCGGGCTGGCGAATGGTGGCAAAGCGGTCAAGACGGCCGGTGAGTATCTTGTGAATGTAGGCCTGGTGGCTGACGTCGAACAGGAGTTTGTCTTCAGGAGTGTTGAAAACCGTATGCAGGGCGAGCGTGAGTTCCACCACGCCCAGGTTCGGTCCCAGGTGGCCGCCGGTCTTGGACAGAGTCTGGATAAGGAAAGCACGGATCTCCTCCGCCAGTTCCGCCATTTGCGCAAAGTTGAGGCGCTTGAGGTCGGCAGGCGAGTGGATGGTTTCCAGCAATGCTCCCATGGTTTTCCTTCTCCCGTAAGCGGACCGGGATACTAACAAAAAGGCCCCCTTGGAGTTCGGGGCCAACGAGGCGGGACACCGCCTCTCATTTCAGCACGATACACCCAAATTGGGATCGGGAACCACTCTCCCGGTCAGCTGCAACACCCTAGCGGCCAGATCTGAGAACGCGTCCTTCCAAGTATATCAACCAAGCGGCTGTTCTTCCTCACGCTCACGGATGTTTTGACGCAATGGAACAGGGCGGGTTTGCCGCGAAGTGTCAAAACCGCGGCGCAGGCGAGGCGCGAAGCGCGGGTTGTAGGATGGCCTTGTAAGGTGCAAGAGGAGGAAAGCAACGTGTGCAGGACTGGAGTTGCATTCTTGACGAGTTTGCTGGCTTTGGGCCTGATGGCGGCCCTGCCGAGCTACGGTCAGTTACCTGAGCCGAGTACGGCCGCTTCCAGCGCTCCGAATCCGCTCTCCGACACCACGGTGAAACCGGGAAAAATGCTGCTGTTCGACCTGGAGGCGCGTTTTGCCAAAGACGTGCTGGCGCGCGGCGGGGCAGCCTTCGCCGACTGGTTTGCCGACGATGCGGTGGCGCTGGGCAACGGCGCGGCGCCGCAGATAGGAAAAGTGGCGATCACGAGGTCTGCAAATTGGAATCCCAAGGACTACCAGCTGACCTGGACCCCTACGGACGCGACCATGGGACCGTCAGGCGATATCGGCTATACCTGGGGTCACTTTGAGGGACACAGCAAAGACGCCAATGGCAATCCGGTGACGACCAGCGGGCGGTATATCACCATCTGGCGCAAGCAGCCGGACGGCAACTGGAAGGTGGTTCTGGACGCGGGCAGCAACGAACCGGCGGATGCGGGGGATTGCTGCAAGGTACCCTCCGGATACTGAAGATGCAGCGGGGCCGGGACTGGTGATGGGATGCCATGTGGTCCTAGGGACTGGCACCGAAGGTAACCTATACAGGTAACTAAAAGGGCACGGGGGATTTCTTCTCCCGGGTAACACCGCTGTGGGCGTTAGTCCTGATTTCTGAATTACTTAAGTGGCAATGGATCGGAATCATATCTCCCACCTTCGCGGCAGAGTCAACTACAGTTAAATGACCGATACTTGCGGTGGGCGGCCGTGTACCTTATGGGCGGGAACCAGGGTTTATATCCCGGCGAACATCTAGCTGTGGCCCTGCGCCAGGAATTCGAAATGTTCGACAGAAACCCGGATCCCGCACTGGACGAGCTGACGGAGCTTTCGGCGGTTCTGAGCAACGCCGACTACGCATATGTCGGCTGGATGGACTTCAGCCGTCTGTGGTTCAAGTCTCACTTCGGGTTCAAGGCGCCGGAGCAGCCGCGGTCAACCACGGCCTGCCAGTGGCTGTTGCAGACGGGTCGTCCGCTGCTGATTGTGGATGCCGGACAGGATCCGCGCTTTCCGCCTGCGGGTGTTCCGCTGCTGAGTGCAAAGCCATGCAGGTCGTATGTCGGGGTGCCGCTGGTGTCGAGCGCGCAGCAGGTGATTGGCACGCTGGCAGTGCTGGCGCGGGAAGCGGGGCGGTTCAACCAGCAGCATATTACTCTGCTTGAGGTACTTGGCCGCCAGGTGGTCACGCGGCTGGAACTCTACGCGCGGATACAAGCCCAGGAGCAGGCGATTCGCGCCCGCCAACGCGCCGAGCGCGCCTTGGCGATGGAGCGGTGCTTCGTGGCCGCAACGCTGGACTCGATCCCTGCCCTCATTGCGGTGCTGGATACGGCCGGACGCACTGTTCGGCTGAACCACGCATGTGCGCAACTAACGGGTTTGACGCTGGCCGACGCTGTGGGACGGCCGTTTGTGGACGAGGTTTTAGAGGTGGAGGACCAAGCCTGGGCTTCAATCAAACTGCATCACGCTGCAACTGGACACGTTTCCGGCCCGCACGAGACCGCATGGCGCGTGGCCGGCGGGATGAGCCGGCGCGTGAGCTGGACGTTGCGCCCGCTGCAAGGGCCGAACGGCGAGATCCAGTACCTGATTGTGAGCGGGCAGGATGTGACGGACCAGCGGCAGATGGAGCTGGCCCTGTACTCCAGCGAGGAGCGCTATCGCGAGGTGGTGGAAAACTCGCTGGGCTTTGTATTTACCTGCTCACTGGAGGGACGGCTGACGTCGCTGAACGCCTTCACGGCGGAGACGCTGGGATACCGTGCCGAGGCGCTCACGGGGCGGTTTGTGACCGAACTGTTGGACAGCGCAGGGCTGTCTGTTTTTCAGAATTGCCTGGGCACGCTGGAGAAGCAGGAAGATTGGCAAGGCGCGCTGACCTTGCGGCGCAGCGACGGCGCCATTCGCCGCATTGCATGCCGCAGCCGGCGGATGCAGTTGCCAGGCGAGCGGCCGTTCATCCTGATGCACGGCACCGATGTGACCGAACAGCATGAGGCGGAGCAGGCGCTGCATTTGGCAACACGGCAGCGGGAGCTGATTCTTGAATCCGTGGGTGACGGCATTTACGGCATCGATCTGGAGGGAAGGCTGACGTTCATCAACCAGGCCGGAGCGCGAGCGCTGGGTTACGCGCCGGAACAGCTGACAGGGCGCGATCTACACGATGTGATTCACCACAGCCACGCGGATGGCACGCCGTACTCGAAGTCCACGGACCCCATTCTTCAGGCACTGCGGCGGTGCGAGTCGATCCGCATGCGCGACGAGGTTTTCTGGCGCAAGGACGGCACTGCGTTCCCGGTGGAGTACAGCGCCAACCCAATCCTTGAAGAAGGACGCATCTCCGGGCTGGTGGTCGCCTTCCAGGATGTGTCCGAGCGACGGCGGCTGGAGCACATGAAGGACGAGTTCATCTCGACTGTGAGCCACGAACTGCGCACACCGCTGACCTCGCTGCGCGCCTCGCTGGGTCTGATCTCTTCCGGCACGCTGGACAAACGCCCAGAGAAGCAGCGGCAGATGATCGATATGGCCATTGTCAACAGCGACCGGCTCATACGGCTGGTGAACGATATTGTGGACTTCGACAAAGTGGAACGCGGGATGCTGCCGCTGTATCGGCAGCCGGCGGAGGCCATCGATCTGCTGCGCCGCGCCGCGGATGTGGCGTACAACGCAGCCAGCCAGGCGCGGATCACCGTGCGCGTTGAAGCGCCGGCTCTACGCGTGCTGGCCGACGAAGAGCGCATTCTGCAGGTGCTGAACGAGCTGGTGACCAACGCGATCAAGTTTTCGCCCCCGCAGACGAGCATCCGCCTGACTGCCGAGCCGCGAGCGAAAGGCGGCGAGGGAGCAGACGAGGTAACCTTCGCCATCGAAGATCAGGGACGCGGGATTCCCGCGGAAAAGCTGGAGCGCATTTTTGAGCGATTCCAGCAGGGGGACGCGTCCGACTCGCGCGCGCTGGGCGGTACCGGGCTGGGGCTGGCTCTTTGCCGCAGCATCGTGGAGCAGCACAACGGGCGCATCTGGGTGGAGAGCACGCCGGGCCAAGGCAGCCGGTTTCAGTTCACGCTGCCGGCGGCCAGGGACGACGCGCGGTAGCAGTCAGTTCCAGGACAGGCTCCAGTGCATCAACACACACGGGCCGGTTATCATCCGGTAAGACTGAAACCATGAGCCAAGATCGACTTGCCGCATCCGCCGCACTTCAATTCAGAATCGATGGTCAACTCACCTCGGTAACGCCGTACGGCAGCGGTCACATCAACGACACGTTTTGCGCGGTCTTCCAGCAGGGTGGCGTCGCCGCGCCTTTCATTCTGCAGCGCATCAATACACACATCTTCAAAGACCCGGGAGCGCTGATGGAGAATATCCAGCGCGTGACGGAGCACCAGGCTTTACGGATGGCCGATGTAGAGGGCCGCGCACGGCGCGTTCTGACGCTGATTGAGGAGCGCGGCGGGCGAGCATGGCATGTGGATGGGGAGGGCGGGTACTGGCGGGCGTATCGCTTTATTGAGGGCGCGCGTACCTATGACGCGGTGGAGTCAACGGAGCAGGCGTATCAGGCAGCGCGGGCCTTCGGGCGCTTCCAGCATTTGCTGGCCGACCTGCCCGCGCCGCGGCTGCACGACACGATTCCGGACTTTCACCACACGCCCAAGCGGATGCAGACGCTGGAACGGGCGATTGAAGCGGATGCGGTGAACCGCGCGCGTGAGGCTCGGACAGAGATTGAGTTTGCGCTGGCTCGTCAATCGATGGCCGGGGTGCTGCTCAACGCAGGATTGCCGGAGCGGGTTACGCACAACGACACCAAGTTCAACAACGTGATGCTGGACGACGCAAGCGGCGAGGGAATCTGCGTCATCGATCTGGACACGGTGATGCCGGGACTGGCTCTCTACGACTTTGGCGACATGGTGCGGACCACAACCAGCCCGGCGCTGGAAGACGAGCGGGACCTGAGCAAAGTGACCATGCAGTTCCCCATGTTCGAGGCATTGGTGCGCGGCTACCTGAGCGCGGCCGGCGGGTTTCTGACAAAGGCGGAGAAAGAGCTGCTGGCATTCGCGGGCAGGTTGATTACGTTTGAGATCGGAATCCGTTTTTTGACCGATTACCTGGCAGGCGACACCTATTTCAAGGTGCACCGCGAGGGACATAACCTTGACCGCTGCCGCACGCAATTCGAGCTGATCGAATCGATGGAAGAGCAGCAGGAAGCGATGGAGCGGCTGATCGAGTCCATCGCAGTCTGAGCCGGACGGGGCGGCGCGGTGTGCAGTAGCAAGCAGCAACGTTCTCGCCGCGCCATGAGACAATGCCATCGGCGGCTCTTCCCTTCCTGACTTCACGGCCGCCGGACAAGATCAGCCATGGCGATTACTTCACGCATTCCAGATTTGCTTCTGGGCAGGCCGCTGGCAACCAGCGAAGAGCGCGCCGAACACATTGGCCCGCTCGCCGGGCATTCCGGTCTTCGGCCTGGACGCACTGAGTTCGGCGGCGTACGGGCCGGAGGCCGCGCTCACGCTGCTGATCCCGCTGGGCTTGCTGGGGGTGCACTACATTGTGCCAGTCAGCGCGGCCATTGTGACGCTGCTGACCATCGTCTACTTCAGCTACCGGCAAACGATCGATGCCTATCCGCATGGCGGCGGGTCGTACACGGTGGCTTCCGAGAACCTGGGCGAGGGCGCGGGACTTCTGGCCGCGGCGGCGCTGATGATCGACTACATCCTGACGGCCGCCGTAGGCATCTCGGCGGGCGTGGGCGCGCTGATCTCGGCCGCGCCGGGCCTGCAGCCTTATACGCTGCAACTTATGCCTGGGCGTCCTGCTGATTCTGACACTGGTGAATATGCGCGGCGTGCACGACACGGGCGTGGTGTTCATGATTCCCACTTACCTGTTCACGGCCACGCTGTTGATTGTGATTGGCGTGGGCGGCATGGCAGGTGCTGCATACGGGCGGGCATCCTCACCCGGTTACGCCGCTGCCCCAGTGTTCCGAGCGCCACCGCCGCTGGTGAGCTGGTGGCTGATTCTGAAGGTCTTTTCTTCCGGCTGCACAGCCATGACCGGCGTAGAAGCGGTGAGCAACGGGGTGATGGCCTTCCGCGACGATACGCGCAAGAACGCCAAGATTACGCTGACCATCATTATTGTGCTGCTGGCTGCGCTGCTGGCGGGGATTGCGCTGCTCTGCCGTGCGTATGGCATTGCCGCAACAAATCCCGACGGGCCGGGCTACGAGAGCGTGCTCTCCATGCTGACGCGCGCGGTGATGGGACACGGATGGTTTTATTACCTCACTATCGCATCCGTGCTGCTGGTGCTGGCGCTCTCTGCCAATACCGCGTTTGCCGATTTTCCACGCCTCACGCGCGCCATTGCCCTGGACGACTACATGCCGCACGTATTTCTGCTGCGCGGGCGACGGCTGCTTTACTCATGGGGAATTTATGTACTGGTGGCGCTGACCGCGGTGCTGTTGATCGTCTTTGGCGGCGTCACGGACCGGCTGATTCCGCTGTTCGCCATCGGCGCGTTTATGGCCTTCACGCTGTCGCAGGCGGGCATGGTGATGCACTGGAAGCGTCAGGGCAAGGCGCGGCTGCGGATGGCGGTGAACGCGGCTGGGCGCGGTGGCAACGGGCATTACCACGCTGGTGGTGCTGGTGGCCAAGTTCGTTGATGGCGCCTGGATCACGGCGCTGCTGATTGTGGTGATGATCCTGGTGATGCGCGCTGTGAATCGGCATTACAGGCGGGTCGCGCGCGAGATCGATCTCGACCGGCCCATTGTTCCGGCCGAGGTGACCGAGCCGATTGTGGTGTTGCCCATCGACCGCTGGAGCCGCATCTCGGAGAAGGCGCTATCGTTTGCGCTGAGCATGTCCAACGACATCCGCTGCCTGCATGTGCAGACGGCCGAGGAGCCGGACGAGATCTGCAAAGAATGGGAGCGCGACGTGGCCGCGCCGCTGCGCGATGCGGGCCGCTGCGTGCCCAAGCTGGAGATTCTGCCGTCGCCGTATCGGTACGTACTGACGCCGGTGATCGATTACATTCTGAAGGCGGAGCAGGAATCGAACTTCCACAAGATTTGCGTGCTGGTGCCGGAGCTGGTGGTGCGCCACTGGTGGGAGAACCTGCTGCACAACCGGCGTGCCGACCTGCTGAAGGTGATTCTGCTGATGCGCGGCAACCGGCGGATCATCGTCATCAACATTCCCTGGTACCTGGAGCGGGGCTGACAAGTCCGGGAGTGGCATCAATTTTCCCATGCCGATTCCCTTTCCACCCTCGGAACGGTCAAAATGGTGCGTGGTGCCAGAGAAAGTTAAACATCGGAAAACCCAGCTTCGTGCCGGCGGAAAACGCGGCTCAGCGAAGAATCGCAGCCGGCGAGTGATGCACGGCTGTTTTCTTGTCCTGGCGGCTGCGCTGTTTCTTGTTGCTCCGCACCTCTCGGGCGCACAAGATCAGGAGCCGACCGAGCCGCAGAGTCAGGCTGTAAACGCTGCCGGCGCGGGGCACGTGAACGTGGCCGGGGTTGTGCACAATGCCGCGACGGGCGAGCCGCTGGCGCGCGCGCTGGTGCAGGTGGAAGGTGACGCGGACACCGGGGCTCTGACGGATGGTGAGGGCCGTTTTGAGCTTCGCAGCGTTCCGGCAGGTCCGCAGATATTCCGCATTGCCAAGCCAGGCTTTCGCGACCGGCCGTACGCATCGGAAGAGACCGGCCTGCAGGCTGAAGGGCCGGCGCACAGCGTGATGGTGAGCGCGCAGATGCCGGAGCTGAACTTTGCGCTGGAACCGAATTGCGCCATTCACGGCCGCATCGAACTCTCAACGGGCGACCCCGCGGACAACATCTCCGTGGTGCTGCTGAAGCGGGTGGTGCGCTTTGGGCGGGGAATCTGGTCGCAGGAAGCCAATACGCGGACCAACGGCGATGGGAGCTACCGGTTTGGCGGGCTGCCTGACGGGATCTATGCGCTCTACACTCAGCCGGCGCTGGAAAGCGAGCCGGCGGTTAGCGTGGTGGCAGCGGGCAGCGCGAGCAACGTTGCGCGGAGCGGCTATGCCAGCGTGTTCTACCCGGATGCGCACGAGCTGGCGGGGGCTTCGCGCATCCGGCTCGCAGGCGGGTCGCAGGCGGAGGCGAACTTTTCGCTGGCCCTGGAGCCGTTCTACCCGGTGACGGCTTCCGGAGCTACCAAGACAGGCCGCAGCGGTGCGGGGAGCAGCGCGGTGCCAGGGGGTTTCACGGCAACCATCAGCGACGCATCCGGGCACGCGCTGCCATATACGGCTCAATACGACGATACGACGCACAGCCTGCAGGCAAATCTGCCGGATGGTACTTATATCCTGACGGTTCGGGGGTTTCAACGCCAGCAGGGGCAGGGAGATTTTCTGGCCTCAGGCAGAGACAGCCGGGCCAACATCGTGGCCGGCTCAGTGGAGTTCACCGTCGCGGGGCACCCGGTGACCGGCCTGCGCATCCCCATGGGTGCGCCGCAGGCAGCGGGCGTGCATCTGCGCTTTGTGCACAGCGCGGAGAGCACTGGCAGCGGGGCCTTGGCGGGCAACAGCGCGGCAGAGTTTGTGAACCTGTCACTGGACCTGGCGGATGGACCGCCGCAGACCGCCGGAGAAAGCTTGTGGTACTTGGTGAATGATGCGGACACGATCTGGTTTGCCGCGCAGCCGGGATCGTATTGGCTGAGCGCCTACCTGCCGCGCAGGGGACTGTGCGCCGGCCCGTTCACGGCTGGGGGCCTGAACCTGGCGAGGGAGCCTCTGACCCTGAGCCTGGCCACTGCTCCACCTCCGATGGATCTGACCCTGCACGACGATTGCGCCACGCTGGCTCTGACGCTGCCGCCCGGACTGGCGGTCTTTGCGCCGGGAGAGGAGCCCTTCTATACCGTCTATGTGGTCCCGGACTTCGACACCGTGCAGGACGTGCCTCCGATGACGGTTCATCCTTCGTCCGGCGCAACGCTGACGCTGGACGGGCTGACACCGGGCAGCTATCACGTGTATACCTTCGACTCGCCGGTGCACCTTGAATACCGCAACCCGGCGGTGATGGCCGCATTGTCGACACCGGGCCAGCAGGTGACACTGAGCGCTGGAACTACCGGGAACCTGATGCTTGAGGTGCCGGAACATTGATGCCGACCCTCCGTATACCTCGTAATCTCCGACACCTGCCCGCTTTCTGTGCGCTACTTGCGATGACTGCCGGGGCGCAGACGGCGGCGCGCACGACTGCGAGCAATGGGCTTTACCGGATTGCAGGAACGGTGGTGAATGCGGCGAGCGGGGAACCGATTCGACACGCGGCCGTGGCTGCGCTTTCTGAAGAGGACAGCCACACGGTTGCGGCGGTCGAGTCCGACGGCGACGGGCATTTCCTGCTGGAGAGATTGCCGGCGGCCAAGTATCAGCTGACGGCTTCGAAGCGTGGATTCCGTACCGCCTTTTACGACGAACATGACGAGTACAACTCGGCGATTGTGACCGGGCCGGGGCAGGATACCGAGCACCTGAGCTTTCGCCTGGTTCCGGGCAGCGTGCTGCATGGGGTGGTGATCACAGACGGCGGCGATCCGGTGGAGGGGGCCAGGGTGATGCTATTCCAGAAGTCCCGTGACGGCAGGCCGGGCGGGCGGATTGAGCAGTCGGACACGGCTTCGACGGACGACACGGGGGCATATGAGTTCAACAACCTGGCGGCGGGCGAATACCTGCTTGCCGTGACTGCCGAGCCGTGGTATGCGCTGCATCGCCCCGCGGGGCAGACACACGAGGCGGCCGGCGAGGACGATCCGGCGGCCGCGCTGGACGTAGCCTACCCGGTGACGTACTACGACTCGACCACGGATGAAGGGTCTGCCAACCGGATCGTGCTGGGCGGCGGCAACCGGGTGGAGGCGGACCTTACACTGCACGCCACGCCGGCACTGCACATCACGGTGGAGACGCCGCGCAAGGCGGACGGATCGATTGCGCGGGCCGAACTGCGGCAGACGATCTTCGGCACCGTGGTGGCGGCAGAGAGCGCGGGGTTTCTGGACGCAATGCAGACGGGGACGACGGAGTTTACCGGCGTGGCGCCGGGGCGGTATGAGCTGGCGCAGGGCGACCCGCCGCGGATTGTGGAGCTGGATGCGACTGCGAACCAGCAGGTGGACCCGGCGCAAGGCACGCCGACGGTAGCGGTGCATGGAACGCTGGTGAAGGCGCCGGGCATGGCTTTCACGGACGAGTGCATGCTGACCCTGGAATCCACCAACGCGGGGCGCGGGCAGAGTCCGATCCAGACGCCATGTATTCGCGGAGGGTTCAACTTCACGAACGTTCCGCCGGGGCAGTGGCAACTTCTGGCGGAGAGCGCCGGGCGGCAGTTGCCGGTGGCGTCGGTGGCGACGGGCGGGCACATACGGGCCGGCAACATGATTACAGTTCAGGACCGGCCGGTGTCGATGGTGGTGGCCATCAGCCAGGGCGCCAGCCGTGTTACCGGGTTTGCGACCAAGGACGGCAAGGGAGTTGCGGGGGTGATGATGGTTTTGGCGCCGAGGAATCTGAATGCGATGGAGAGCCTGGCGCGGCGCGACCAGTCGGACTCGGACGGGAGCTTCTCGCTGCGCGATGTGGTGCCGGGGCAGTACACGCTGGTGGCGATTGAGGACGGCTGGACCCTGGACTGGGCGGAGCCGGAGGTGATTGCGCGCTATCTTCCGGGCGGGCTGGCCGTCACAGTAACTGACAACTCGGGCAAACTGGTCTCGCTTCCCTCCCCTGTGCCGGTTCAATTGCGCTGATCGAATCGGCTAAGCGAGCGGCATGATCGGGCCGGGGCTTCTTGGAAGCGGGGGGGAGAGGATAGTCTATGAGAGTACCGCATTCGAATCAGGGCGCTGCTGCAGGGATATAGGAAAGAGATCCCTGCAAACGGCAGACGCGTGACAACACAGTGTTGAGGAGAGTTTCAAGTTGAAGAGAACGTCGTTGCTTTCGATTCTGGCCATGGTTCCGGCCGCGCTGATGCCGCTGGCGGCTGCCGGCCAGGCTTCCTCCAGCAGTGGTTCCCGCAACTCCGAGGAGGCGGGAAACACCTACAAGTACGAGGTCTATGCCGGTTACGCCTACACCAGCCTCAACCAGGTGAATCAGTCGCGCTATGGATTGCAGGGCGCGAACGTGTCAGTGACGCGCGACTTCGGCAAGTACTACGGTCTGATGGCGGAGGGAGACTTCTACACTATTCCCATCGCCAAGCCGGTTGTGGCGGGAAGCTCGGCAAACCCCACGATTGATTCGGTTTTCTTCGGGCCGGTGCTGCATGCCAGTCTTTACGGACACTTCAGCGGCTTTTTCCATGGACTGCTGGGCGGCGAACATACGGGCGGCGAAAGCCAGACGCCGAGCATCTCATTTGCCGGCGGAATTGGCGGGGGCATGGAATACAGCCTGACCCCGCGGATTTCCCTGCGCGCCTCGGGCGACTACGTAGGCGCTTCGTTTTCGCTGACCGGCAACTCGCCCGAGCTGGGCAACTCCCCGCACCGCAGCTGGGACTCGCGTGCCTCGTTTGGGGCGGTTTACCGGTTCTGATCGAGTTCGGTTTGACCGAGCTAAGAATAGACGTTAAGAGCAAAGAGGCGTCCGGGGATCGGACGCCTCTTCTGTTTTGTCCGCGCCCCGGAGATGCGGGTGGCGGGCGGGTTTGGAGGAGCCTGGCGGAAGCTGTGTCGTACAAGTCCTTTAGAAAGGTGACCATTTAGGCCTTTTATGCTTGTATCTTTATTGTTTTCATGGGGCTGGAGGGAAAGTGGCAGGGGGGTGGCATTTTCTTCTCCGTTTCTTCTCCATTTTGGAGGATGCAGCGGGGCTATCGGGGCAGCAAAAGGGAGTTTGGAGGGCGCGTCCTGGCGGAATGCGGCGATGGCTTTCGATCACTTCAGCCTTCATTCTTGTATTGTGCGCCAGATGGGGATAATTCCATGCAAAAAGCCGCTGCTCTCTTTCGGAAAGTTTCGTCTCATGCGGCGGGTTCGGGAATGACGGAGTAGTCGAGCAGGAGGATGCCGCTGGGGAGGGTCTTGCTTTCAGTGAGGCGCAGGGAGCGGCGGCGGCCTTCGGGTAGCAGTGGGGTCCCGCTGCCGATCATCACGGGCATGAGCGCGACTTCCACGGTATCGACGAGGCCGGCGTCAAGGAGGGCGCGGAAGAGGACGCCGCCGCCGAAGAGCCAGATGTCTTTCCCGGGCTGGGCTTTCATGGCCGCGACTGTCTCGGGGATGTGGCTGGAGAGGATGGTGACGTTGGGGTGGTCCTGGGGCTTCATCGTTGTGGAGACGATGACCCAGCGCTGGCCGAAGCTGTCCCAGGACTTGCCTTCTTCCGTGGCGACTTCGTAGGTGCGGCGGCCCATGAGCAGGGTGTCGTACTGGGCGAACATGGCGGCGAAGTCGATGGCGGGATCATGGACGATCCAATCGTATTCGCCGTTGGGTCCGGCGATGAAACCGTCGAGGGATGCGGCTACACCGTAACGAAGACGACGCATGGGGTGAAACCTCAGCGGCGGGAATTAGTGGCTTAGCGAGATTATCGTCATGCGGTCGGGAACTGTAAAGAGGGAGCGGGAACAAGCGAGGGCATGGTGATTGATGGAACCGCTTGTCGTTCGAGACGGCTGGCCTTGCAGGGTGTTCCTTGGGGATGGGTGAGCGGTCACTTGCCAGTTGCCGGACTCGTCCCGAACCGTCAAGATTCAGGATTCAAGTTGCAAAGCCAACATTTGAGGGTTTATCCGTCCTCAATGAGTGCCTTGGCGATAATGCACTCATCGAGTGCATGACCACGCGGGCGCAGAAAGATCTTCCCCCCTGATGGCTGTGGTTACAGATCGTTGGTCGCTTTTGTTCGATGCGGGGTGGACCCGCGACACTATCGGGATCGAGTGCCATTGACATTCTATCCATAGACTATCTATAGTACGCGCATGGCCAAGATGGAGTTGATGCCGGGAACTCTGGACATGCTGATCCTGACGACGCTGACGCGCGCCCCTCTGCACGGCTACGCGATCGCTCAGTCGATCAAGCGGATCTCCGACGATGTGCTCACGGTGGAAGAAGGCTCGCTCTATCCGGCGTTGCAGCGGTTGCTGCTGCAGGGTTGGGTGAAAGGCGAATGGAGAAGGACGGAAACGAACCGGCGCGCTCGGTTTTACACGCTGACGGCCGCCGGCAGAAAGCAATTGGGGCTGGAGGTATCGCAGTTCCGGGAGATGATCGCGGCGATCGGCCGAGTGCTGGAAGACGCCGAAGAGGTGGGATGAACATGCTGGCACAATTGCTGACAAAATTGGCTGCGCTGATCGGGCGCTCGCGGTTCAATGGGGAACTGCATGAGGAGATGGCATTTCATCGGGAAAAGATTGAAGAGGATCTGCGCAATCGAGGAATGAGCGCGGAAGAGTCGCGTTACGTGGCGATGCAGCAGTTTGGGAACACGACCCGGTTGAAGGAGCGTAGCCACGAGGTTATGCGCCTGCGCGCAGAAACAGTGCTGCAGGACGTGCGTTTCGCGCTGCGGCAGATGAAGAGGAATCCGGGATTCGCGATGACCGCGATTCTGGTTCTGGCGCTGGGGATCGGGGCCGGCACCGGGATCTTTGGATTTGTGGACGCGGCTCTGATCCAGCCCCTGCCCTATGCCCAGCCTAACCACCTGGTGGTGCTCTATGAGACAACAACCATGGGCAACAGATACCACCTCTCGTATCTGGATTACCTGGACTGGAAACGGGACAACACGGTTTTTCCGTCGATCGACCTTTACACACCATCGGGTTTCACACTGAAGACGCCGGACGGCCTGCAGGCGGCGAGCGGTTCCGAGGTCACCGCCGGCTTTTTCCGCGGGCTTGGCGTGGTTCCTGTGATCGGGCGCGATTTTCGTTCAGGAGACGACCAGGCCTCCGCTCCCCGTACCGTTCTGCTGAGCTACTCGGCTTGGCAGACGCGCTATGGCGGACGGAGCGATGTACTGGGAGAGATCGTTGTTCTGGATGGTAATCCAAACGAGATCGTCGGGGTGCTGCCGCGGAGTTTTCATTTCGCGCCGACGGAGCCTGCGGAGTTCTGGACGACGATGCGTGCTTCCGGCGCCTGCGAGAAGATGCGGGCCTGCAAAAACTTCTACGGTCTGGCCCGATTGAAGCCGGGTGTTTCGTTTCAGGCGGCGTTTGCCGATGTTCAGACGATCGCAGCGCGGCTGGCACGGGAGTATCCGAACGACAACCTGAATCGAGGGGCTTACATGCTGACGCTCACCGATGTAGTTGTGGGCGATACGCGACCCATTCTGTTGGCGCTTCTCGGCGGGGCCGCGCTCTTGCTGCTGATCGCGACGGCGAACGTGGCCAGTCTCCTGCTGGTACGGTCGGAGAGCCGCAGGCGCGAACTGGCCGTACGCGGAGCGCTGGGAGCCTCTCCTGCGCGCCTGGTTCGCCAGTTTGTTACCGAGGGCCTGACGCTGGTTGCGGTTGCGAGCCTGCTGGGCGGTGCAGGAGCGTTGGGCATTATGCAGTTGCCTATGCGGTTGGTTCCGAAAGACATGCTGGCAAAGATGCCCTACCTGCAGAGGCTGGAGCCGAATCTGCACATCGTGCTTTTTGCCTGCGGGATTTTTCTGGTGGCGGGAGCGATCTTTTCGCTGATGCCCGCGCTTCGTCATTCCCCGGGTGATTTACGGGAAGGACTGACGAGCGGCGGACGCAGCTTTGCGGGAGGGACGTGGAGGCGCCTCGGCGCGAACCTGGTGGTAGTAGAACTGACCGTTGCGATGGTTCTGCTGGTAGGCGCCGGACTGCTGGGCAAGAGTTTCTATCGATTGCTGCACAGCGAGATCGGACTGGAACCCAATCATCTGGCTACGTTGCAGGTGAGCGCAGAAGGGCCGGCATATGCGAAAGACGAACAGGAGATCGCGCTGGAACGGCAGATTGAGGAGAAAGTGTCGGAAATGCCGGGGGTCGGGTCGGTGGCGATTACCGACACGTTGCCGCTGGGAGACGGGGACGGCGCAAAGAACTACTGGATCGTTGGCCGGCCATACCACGGAGAGCAAAATGAGATTCTTGATCGCGGTGTAAGCGACAGATATTTTTCAACGATCGAAGCGCAGTTGCTGCGGGGGCGGACCTTTGGCGAGGACGAGGATGAATCGAAGCCGCTGGTAGCGGTGATCAACGAGCGGATGGCGCTGCGGTATTTTGCCGGCGAAAATCCATTGGGGCAGCAGATCTACGAGCAGGGGGACGAGAAACATCGCATCGAGATCGTCGGCGTGGTCGACGATATTCAGGAAGGGCAGCTGGATGCCGCACCTGGGCCAGCGGTGTATTTGCCGTTCCGCCAGCATCCGTCGAACGATTTCGCACTCGTTGTGCGCACGCGTGAGAACCCGGATGCGATGCTTTCATTGATGACGACGGCGGCGCGTCGGATTGATCCGGCGCTTGTCACTCATGACCCGTTCACGATGCAACAGAGGATCGACAATTCCCCGGCGGCTTACCTGCACCGCTCATCGGCGTACCTGGTGGGCGGCTTCGCGGCGCTGGCGCTGGTCTTAAGCATCGTCGGAATGTACGGAGTGATCTCGTATTCGGTGAGCCAGCGGACACGGGAGATCGGCGTGCGAATGGCGCTGGGCGCCGAACGTGGTATGGTCCACAGGATGGTGCTGCGGGAAGCGATTGGGCTGACCGGCATGGGACTGGCAGCGGGAGTGGTCTGCGCGATGGGCGCGACGGCGCTGATGCGGAGCTTACTGTTTGGCGTCGAGGCCTGGGATGTGCAGACGCTGGCGGCTGTGTCGGCGGTGCTGGGTAGCCTCGCGCTGCTGGCGAGTTACTTGCCGGCGCGGCGAGCGGCGCGCGTGAACCCCGTTGATGCCCTGCGGGCCGAATAAGCACACTTCGGGGTGGCTCTACGCAACGGGCGGCGTTCATCTCGCCAGGGGTGCACGTCTCAAAGGTTGACTTCAGGCCAATGCGCTCATCCAACATGGGTTATCCCCACGAGGGACGGATCAGTCCTCAGAAACGCCAAGGCACCGGGAGTCAGGTTGAGCCCGGTTGGTCGACTGCCCGGACGGAGTCCCTTTCGGGGCTGAGTCGACTCCGGGTTGGGTTGTTGGCGGGCGCTGGAGTTGGGCGGCGGAAGCTCGGACAATGCGATGGCTAGGCGGCGCACCCGGGGGCCAATGGCAGGGTGTTGTTGAGCCAGTGCAGGTAGGTGTCGACGCTGTGGTAGCAGCCGAGATTCTTCTTGGCAAAGAGCCATGAGTCGAAACTGTAGGCTACTTCGACGTGCTCATAGTCGAGGATGAAGGGGATGGTGGGCGGGAGCTTGGGGACCACGTCGCGAATATTGACGACGCGCCAGGAGGTAAGCGGGAGGGCGTCGAAGACGTGCTTGAACTCAAGGTTGCCGACTTTGGGCGAGGCAAGGGTGCTGCTGAGAGAGATGTCGAATTTGTGCTTGAGGCTGTTCTCGATGACGAAGAGCGTGGAGAGCGCAGAGCCAAGGCTGTGGCCGGTGACGACGGTGGGACGGTCGCGGCGGGTGCGGCCGGCGGCGAATTCCTGCACGACGCCGCGCTGGGTCTCGCGGCGGAGGGCAAGCTGCTCAAGCTGGTCTGCGAAGGATCCGATGAGCTCCGGCTCGGCGACAGCGGCGGCCAACTGCCCGGGCGCGGGATGCGGCACGGGCACGACCTTCATGGTGGCGTAGATGTTGTCGAAGCCGAAGGCCACGCGGCCGGCGGAGGGGACCTGCTTGAACGGCACCATGACGATGGAGGCGGCATCGTCGAGCCACTCGATGAGGCCTTCGGTGCCGCGGATGGCGATGATGCGGTTGTCGGGGTTGTCGATCTGGTGCACGACGATGCCGTAGAACTTCGGTTCCCTGATGTCGAAGAGGAAGTCGGACATGTCGATCCAGGCGGAGAGCTCCCAGCCGGGAGGAATGTTGAGGGGGGCAGGACGGAGATTGTCTTCGTCGGCCTTGTACATGTCGTAGGCGGCAGCAACGAACTGGCCGTAGAAGGCTGCCTGAAGGGGATTCCATGGAATGGACATAAGCACCTCTCTGCGATGTGCATGGATGGTACCGGCAGGCGCGGCAAAAGCTCAAGTCAAATTTTCGTTGCAGGCGCGGGACGCGAAGCAGCGGCCTGGCGTTGCGTTCGGACGATGGCTCCGGCTGTGACGATTGCGAAGGAGTCAGTGAAGTACCAGACCAGCCTGAAAAGAAGCACGCCGTCCCCGTCCCTGGAGAACGCATAGACGGAGCCAACGACGGCCATGGCGGCCCAGATAAAGGCGAGCGCAAGGGTGGCTACCATTTCATTGCGGCGGGCCACGAGAGCGACAACGAAGCCAATGAACAGGAAGGTGACGATGTGCCCAAGGTCGATGCCGGTGGAGGTGAGGAACCGGTAGGCGCCGAAGTGATGCTGGTAGACGTGGTATCTCTCGATCAGGGCAAAGATCGCAGGCTCCACCAAGGGAGCGACGAGTTTCCGCAGGCAGAAGCCCCCGACCACGGCGGCAGCGGTTAACCACGGGGCGGCGCGCAGGCCTGCGCCGGCAAGCTGCGGGAGAGTCTTCATGGTTTGGCGCCAGTACCATCGGCGTGCGGAGGGCGCACCCGATCTGGCTGCGAGGAGTGAGAACTCTTCAAGCAGGTCACCCAGGATTGATTCTGCTTCGCCGGGGAGGGCGAAGAGGCTGAGCAAACCGACGGCAAGACGGGGCGGTTGAGCCGAATTGGGTTTGGAGGTCATGTGTAGCTCCGAATGAAGCCGAGCCCTTCTGTCATGCTCTGAAGTGCGCTTTGCGTGCGACTCACGGCCGCAACTCCATGCGCTGTGATGCGAAAGAAGCGTTTCGAGCGTCCGCCACGTTCCGGTGTGGGGTCGCCGCGATGAGAGGTGACATAGCCTTTGTTCTCCAGGCGATTCAGAGTGGCATAGACAGCGCCGATGGAGACCTCGCGGTGGGTGCGAAGTTCGATCTCCTGGCGCACGGTGACGCCATAGGCGCGATTTCCCAGGCGCAGGAGGGCAAGAACGACGATGTGTTCGAACTCGCCGAGGAAGTCGCGGTCGCTCATTATCTATACAATATAGAACAAATATCGACTACTGAACGGAATTCGTTTCGGGATCTTGGGTCTTCGGTGAGCTCGGCGAGGTTTGCCGTCGATTGCCGATAGTTCGGCGAGGGATGAACCAGGCCTGCTGGGTGTATAAATTCAGTGGACCAAATCCTGAAAAGATTTGTGTGTTGAAATCGGGAACTCACTGGAGGGAAGATGAAAACCTTTTCACGCCGCGATGTACTGAAGACCAGCCTGCTTGCACCCGCCGTGGCCGCCACGGCGCACGCCCTTGGCCCGATCGATCCCGCCACGCACGCCGCCGGCGAGGTTTCCGGTCCGCTGAGTGTACCCGCGAGCCTGGCCTCTGCTACACCCGGGGCCGGCCGCGAACGGCTGCTGCTCGATTTCGGATGGCGCTTCCACTTTGGAAACTCCAACGATCCGGACAAGGACTTCGGCTATTGCAGCGCGACTACCGGAAATTTCCAAAAGACGGGGAATTTTCTGCCGGCGGGCACCACGTCGTTTGTCGACACGGACTGGAAGCGCGTGGACCTGCCGCACGATTGGACGGTGGAGCTGCCTTTCAAGAACGATCCCGACCTGCTCAACAAGGGCTTCTATCCGCTGGGGCGCAAGTATCCAGAGACCAGCGTGGGCTGGTACCGGCGGATCTTCGAGTTGCCAGCCGAGGATGCGGGCAAGCGGATCACGATCGAGTTCGACGGCGCCTACCGGGAGACCACGGTGGTGTTCAACGGGTTCTATATCGGCCAGCACAGCGGCGGGTACGACTCATTCAGCTTTGACGTTTCGGACTTCGCGAACGCTGGTCAACCAAACGTGCTGCTGGTGCGGGTGGATGCGACGGGGAGCGATGGTTGGTTTTACGAGGGAGCGGGCATTTACCGGCACGTGTGGCTGGTGAAGACGAATCCGGTGCACGTGAAGAAGTGGGGCACGCTGGTTCGCTCGGAGATTCGCGGCGGCGGAGCGAAGCTTTCGATTCTGAGCGAGGTTGAGAATTGCGGCCATGCGGTCGAAGCAATGCGCGCGTGATCTCGACGATTGTGGATCCTTCAGGATCGGCCGTGGCCAAGGATGTTTCCCCTTCGGCCACGATCGGGATAGCGCGATCAGCAGGACTTCAGGCAGGAGATTGCGGTCAGCCGGCCGGCGTTGTGGTCGCTGGAAGAACGCAACCTTTACAAGCTGCTGACCGAGGTGCAGGTGGACGGCAAGGTGGTGGATCGCTACGAGACGCCGTTCGGCATTCGTTCGGTCGAGTTCGATGCAGAGCGCGGGTTTCTGCTCAACGGCGCGCCGGTGAAACTGAAGGGCACCTGCAACCACCAGGACCACGCGGGAATCGGCGTTGCATTGCCGGACGCGGTGCAGTACTACCGCGTGCGCAAGCTGCAGGAGATGGGCTGCAACTCGCTGCGCACCTCGCACAACCCGCCCACGCCGGAACTGCTGGATGCCTGCGACCAGCTGGGCATGCTGGTGATGGACGAGACGCGCATGATGTCGTCCAATCCCGAAGGTCTGAGCCAGTTTGAAGATCTGGTGCGGCGCGACCGCAATCATCCCAGCGTGTTCCTGTGGTCACTGGGCAACGAGGAGCCCACGGCGACCAACGCAGAAAGGCTGCGAACATTGTGACCGCCATGAAGGAGGTTGCGACGCGACACGATGGATCGCGCCCCACCACCATTGACGGCATGATCAACGGCGAGGCGGCGGGCAGCGGTACGGGCGGTCTGGCGGTCTGCGACGTGATCGGGTATCACTACTCCGACCCGCAGGCGGAGGCGTTCCACAAAGCGCATCCGGAGAAGCTGGTGCTGGGAACGGAGACGGTGAGCGCGGTGTGCACGCGCGGCATCTACATTACCGACAAGTCCAAGGGATTCGTCAGCTCCTACGATCCTTACAACACCTCGGGCCGCGCTTCCGCGGAAGGCTGGTGGAGCTTCTGCGATGCGCGTCCCTGGCTGGGAGGCGGATACGTTTGGACGGGCTTCGACTACCGCGGCGAGCCCTCGCCCAACGGATGGCCGAACATCAGCTCGCAGTACGGCATCATCGACATCTGCGGATTTCCCAAGGACTCGTTTTACTACTACCAGTCGTGGTGGACGGGGAAGCCGGTGCTGCACCTGTTTCCGCACTGGAACTGGCCCGGCTACGAGGGCAAGAAGATTGCCGTGTGGGTTTTCTCCAACCTGGACAAGGTGGAGCTGTTTTTGAACGGAGAGAGCCTGGGCGCCAAGGACGTGAAGAAGGACTCGCACGTGGCCTGGAACGTGGTGTACGCTCCCGGGTCGATTGAGGCGCGCGGCTGGAAGGACGGCAAACAGGTGATGACTACGCGCCGCGACACAACTGGCGCCGCGGCAAAGCTGCTGCTGCGACCGGATCGCGATTCCCTTTCCGCCGATGGCGAGGACGTGGCCATGTTCGCGGTGGAAGTGCAGGACGCAAGCGGGCGCACGGTTCCGGTGACCGACAACCTGGTTTCGTTCCGCGTGACCGGGCCAGGCAAACTCATTGGCACAGGCAACGGCGACCCGACCGACCAGGCGCCCGACAAAGGCACGGAGCGCAAGGCGTTTTCAGGCTATTGCATGGCGCTGGTGCAAACGGACAAGACTGCCGGCAGCATCACGGTGGAGGCCACGTCCCCGGGATTGAACGGCGCCACTGCGACTGTGGCCAGCAAGCCCATTGAACTGCGTCCGCAGGTCGCAGCCTGGGAGCGGCCGATTCCCAAGGGGGCGGGCATTACTGGATTGTGGGTACTCGCGTCGGCGCCCGCTACCGGGCTTGCGGCTTCGGTTCTCGGATCACCGCAGATTTTTACAATGACCCAGGAGGGCGGGAAGCTGACCGGCACTGTGGAAGGGCCGGGCGGATGGTTTGGAGGCGACGATGGGCCCGCTGCAATTGTGGACGGCGTGGTTCAGGGGGATCATGTGACCTTCAAATCCGGCATCAACATCTTCGACGGCAGCGTCAAGGGAGGGCAGATTGAGCTCGCGCGCACGGTCCACATCCCATTCAGCATGCCGACGCCCAAGAAGCCTGATCCCAACGCCCCCGTGATCGGTCCGGCGCCCGACGGTTCCGATCCTTCCTTCGACATCTCCGATTTCAGCGGAGTTGCCAGCAGCATGACCGTGGTGTTGAAGAGGTGGGAACGCTGAGCTGACCAGCGGAAGCAACCGATCGCTGAGAGCGGTATGCAGGGAGGGGTTCACAGGCAGATTTACCCATCTGCCGGGAACCCCTCTTTTTGTGCGCCGAGTTCCTGGAGAAGCGCGGCCTGGAAGTTCCTTCGGCAGCCCGGCTGCTTCAGGAGGCTTCGATTCGGGATGGAGGAATGCCGGGGGTTAATTGGTAGCTGCGGGAGCGAGTCAGAGGAAAGAAAGCTACAAAAACGACAAGCCGCACTTATGGCTAAGTGCGGCGCGATGCTTTCTCATTAGGTCCCGAGTTGCTGGTCCCGGCATTTTGCTTTTTCGCGTCGCTCACGGATTACTCCGCGCTCGACACTTGACGCTCCATGCATTGCCTGGATTGCTCCACGCTCTGCACTTACACGCCCCGTGTTGCTCACCGATGACTCCGTGCCCGGCCCGGCCCGTTCCACGCCACCTGCGGATTGCTCCGCCAGTTACGCTTTGCGTCCCTTGCCGCTCACGGATTACTCCGTGCTCAACACTCAAGAGCTTTGCCCCGTACCCCGGATTGCTCCGTCTTCCGAGACTTAGCGCTCCACGCCGCTTGCGGATTTCTCCGCTCGCTGCGTCTTGCGCTCTGTTCCGCGCACAGATTGCTCCGTGCCCGGTCCTTGACGCTTTGTGCAGGTCTACGGATTGCTCCGTACGCAAACACCCAGCGCCCTTGTGCTGCTTACGGATTGCTCCGTGCTCAGCACTTCAAGCTCCGCGCCGGTCACGGATCGCTCCGTGCTCGACACTTGGCGTTTTCGTTCCGATTGCGGATTGCTCCGCTCTCTTCCCTCTGCGCCCTGTGGCGGCCGCGGATTGCTCCGTGCCCACCACTTGGAGCTTTGCATCGACTCCGTAGTACTCCGTCCTCGACACTTATCGCTCCGCACCGGACGCGAATTACTTCGCGCTCGACACTTGACCCTTTCGCACTCTGCGCGGATTGCTCCGCGCTTTGTACTTAGTGCCCGGCGTTAAACCCGGATTACTCCGCGCTCAACACTTAGTGCTCCATGCCTGGACCAGATGATAAGCCTACTCAATCGACACGAATGAAGATGCTCAGGCTTACCTGCCAACCCGGAATGAAAGTAACTATGCTCCCTGGTGTTTTGCACTGTCAATGCCAGGGGGATATATATTTCTGTGGAAAAAAGCCTGAATTGGTGGAAATCGTTTGCGAGGATTTTGGGGTGCTCCGAGGAGCGTTACGACAGACGGACAAGGGCCGCAGATCAATGCGCGAATCTATGAATGGCAGCAGCAAGAATGGTGAGGTTGAACGCGGCGTGGGCAGCCATGCTGGGCCAGATGGACCCGAAGAGATTGCGGCAGAGGTTGAAAACTACGCCGATGCATGCCAGGAGGAACACGGCCAGGGCAGCTGAGGCCAGGCGAATGTGATAGCCGGAGGCATCCTGCCAGACGCCGTGCAGGCTTAAATAGACGAACCCGAAGAGCACGGAATTCACCACCGTGGCAAAAGGGCGGTTGAAGCGGAGCGCGAACGACTCCTGCAGGAAGCCGCGGAAGAAAATCTCCTCACCGACCGGGTTGAGGAAGACAGCGGGCAGAGCGTAGACGGCAAAGATGCCCAGCGGCGAGAGCAGGCCGCGCATCTCATCGAAGTGGAGATAATTGCGGATGCTGAGGCACCAGTTGTTGGGTGAGTTTCCGAAGATAGCCATGCCGAGCGACCAGAGGATGAGGCCACAGGCAATGCCGGCAAAGGCGCTGAGCAGCATGGAAGTGAGGGTGATGCCGCGCCCGGTGAAGCCGATCTGACGGCGGCCGCGCGGGGTGAGGAGGGCGAACGGCACCGTCCACATGCCGACGGTTTGCAGGAAGTAGAGTTCCTGGAACCCATACGGGCTGAGGAAAGCGAAGAAACGCACCCCGGCGAGAACCAGCAGGACCACCAGAGACACAAGCCACGGCGGGCCGATGAGCTCAGTCCAGATGGGCTTGAGAAAGACCGGCTGCGGCGCTGTTGAAGCCACTTCTGGGTTCATTGAGGCGGTTCTCTCCTGGAGTGCAGCCTGCAACAGTGCCGTTGGCGGCGTTCCCTGAATTGATGCAAATCTGGAGTCAAGCCTAAGGGCGGGCCGCGGAAAAGGTCAAATGCAGGCAGGCGGCCCACCCCTCCCACAAGGAATGGACCGCCTGTTTTGCATCCGCCTCGCTTGGCGAGGAGATCTGGTGGGGCCGGGCGGCATGCGCTTGCGTGATTCTGGCCCGGGGTGAAACCAAGTGCGCTACAGCGTTCGCTTGAACAGCGGCGTGGCGATCAGCAGCGTGCCGATGCCGAAGACAGAAGAGAAAGAGCAGGTCGTACTGAATGGCCACGAAGCCGCCGTCTTTGAGCAGGATGGCTTTGAAGCCGTGAACGCAGTAGGTGAAGGGGTCGACGACAGCGATGGCGCGCAGCCAGCGCGGGAAAGGCGGCGATGGGATACATGGCGCCCGAGGGGTAAAACAGCAAGCGTGTTGAGGACGCCGAACATGGCGCGCGGCACGAGCGGATCGTCGACGCGGACCATCATCAGAAACATCATGCCGTTGAAGGCGATGGAGGTGACGAGGATCAGGCAGAGCAGCTCGAGCATCAGCCATCGGGATGGAAGATGACGCCGAGGCCGGCCATCAGCGAGCCGATGACGGTGAGGCAGATGCCGGCGAGAACGGCCTTGATGGCGCCGGCCATGTTCAGGCCGAAGACCAGCTCGAGCTTGGTGATGGGAGTAACAAGATAGCCCTCGTGGACGCCGCGCGCCTTGTCGTCGATGTATAACATGCCGCCGCCGATCATGACCGAGATATACATGGCCAGGGCGACGGTAGGCGGGCAGCAGAAACTTCATGTAATTGACGTAGGGATAAAGCTCGACGATCTCCAGGGCGATCTGAGTTGGCCAGGCGCGGCTGGATGACGGGCGTGGTGAGCGCGGTGACCACCGACTGCATCTCGGCCTCGATGCGAGCCGGAGGTGAACTGGTCGGAGTTGTCGACGACCAGGCCGATGCGCGGCGCGTCCTGCGCGTAGACGCGGCGCGAGTATTGGGCGGGAATGATGACGGCGGCATCGATCTTGCCGGTGCGCACATCTTCGCGGGCCTGCACCTCGTCGGTGTACTCGACGGTGGTGAAGGTCTTGATGTTGACGGCGATGGCGTCGAAGGCCTCGCGGATCTTGACGGCCTGCGGGCCGTGATCGTAGTCGACGACGGCGACGCGCGCGCCGACGATCTTGCCGCCGAAGGCGTTGCCCATGATGAGCAACTGCAGCATCGGCATCATCAGCGACATGATCATCAGCGTGGGCGAGCGGAAGAACTTGCGCATCTCGCGCTCGACAATGGCGAACATTCTGTTCATGGCTGCGCTCCCGGCCGCGGCGGCATGGTGAAGACCGGCGGCTTGACCTGCTCATCGCGGAGCTGGCGGCCGGTGTAGTGGACAAAGACGTCGTCGAGCGTGGTGTTCTGGACGCTGAGCGAAGTGAGCGTCTCGCCCAGGGAGGCGGCTAACTCGACTAACTGCATGGTGGTTTTGGAGCCGGAGGAAGTCAGCACGCGATAGAAGCCGGCGCTACTCGGCCTGCACGCTGGTGACGCCCTCAAGGCTCTCCAGGCGCGCCTGCCACTCAGGCGTCTCGCGGTCGAAGTGCACTTCGACGACGTTGGCGCCGGGAACGCTGTGCTTGAGCTCGATGGGCGTGCCCAGCGCGACGAGATTGCCGTGATCGACGATGGCGATGCGGTCGCAGAGCTTGTCGGCCTCTTCCATGTAATGCGTGGTGATGAGCATGGTGAGGTTGCGCGTTTTGCGCAGGTTGTCGAGCATCTCCCAGACGGCGATGCGCGAGACCGGATCGAGGCCGGTGGTGGGCTCGTCGAGAAAGAAGATGCTGCGGATTGTGGACCAGGCCGCGGGCGATCTCGACGCGGCGGCGCATTCCGCCGGAGAGCGTCTTGACCTGCGCGCCGCGCCACTTGATCAGGTCCACGGCTTCGAGCACTTCGGCTGATGTTCTTCTCGCGCTCGGCCTTGGGCACGCTGTAGAGCTTGGCGTAGATGCTGAGATTCTCTTCGACGGTGAGGTCGGGGTCGCTGGTGAGCGCCTGGGGAATGACGCCGATCATGCGCCGCACCGCGTCGGGCTCCTTGGCCACATCGTGGCCGGCGACGATGGCCTTGCCGGCGGTGATGGGGATCAGCGTGGTCATCATGCGGATGAGCGTGCTCTTGCCTGCGCCGTTGGGGCCGAGCAGGCCGAAGATCTCGCCGTCGGCGACCGAGAAGCTGACGCCCTTGACGGCTTCAAAGTCGCCGTAGCGCTTGACGATGTTCTCGACCGCGATGGCCGGCTGCGCCGCGGCCGTGGGCGCTTTGACTTTGGTCGAGGCCGTTGCCGTCATTGCTTCACCAGCTTGCTCTTTGGGATGTAGACCTCGGCGGTCATGCCGGGGACGTAAGCGCTCGCCGGGATTGTCGATGAGCAGCTTGAGCTGGATGGTCTTGATGTCGCGCTTGCGGCTGCGCTGACGTCGCGCTGGGTGGCGAAGTCGGCCTCGGCGGCTTTGTTGATGACCTTGCCCTGCAGGGTTGCGCCGGAAGGCATGACGACGCGCAGCGAGTCGCCAAGCTGGACGGCGTCGGCCTGGGTCTCGGGCAGCGGCGCGTAGACCCAGGTCTGGGTCAGGTCCATGATGGTGACGATGGGCGCGCCGGCGGCGACCACTTCGCCCTGGCGCGCGGCGCGCACGTTGACCTTGCCGCTGACCGGGGCAAAGACCTGCGCGTAGCCCAGCTCGACTTTGGCCTGGTCGGCAAGGGCGCGGGCGTTTGCGACCTGGTCGCGGGTCTCGTCCACGGTGCGGGCGGCGACGGTGGTGAGCAGCTCATGGGCGCGGGCCTGGCGCAGCGAGGCTTCGGCGGCGGCGACGTTCTCGCGGGCCGCATCCACGGCGGCTTTGGCGGCCTGCAGGCTGGTGGCCGCATCGTCCTTGGCCTGCTCGCTCATGATGCCCTGCTGGGCCAGCGCGACGGTGCGGCTGGTGTCGGCCTGCTGGTGGTCGTAGTTGGCCTGGGCCTGGGCCAGCGAGGCCTTCGCCGCGCTGCACCTGGGCCTCGGCGTTGACGGTGGCGCTGCCGGTTTCGCCGCGGGTCTGGCGCTCGGTCTCGACGGTCTCGCCCAGCTTGCAATCTCTGGCTGGCGGCAGTGGCCTCGGCGGCCTTGCGCGCGGCCTGCAGGTCGTCGCTCTCGATGACGGCGATCAGCTGGCCGGCCTTCACATCCTGGCCTTCGTCCACCGTCAGCGTCTGGATGCGGCCGGGAATCTTGGCGCTCACCACCACTTCGTTGGCGTCGACCGTGCCGATCAGTTGCAGATCGCCGGTGGGCCGGACCGTGACGAAGTACCAGATCAGCGACCCGACGGTGAGCAGGCCCAGGATCAGAAAAACTCGATTGCGTGCGTTCACTTGTGCCTCACTTCTATTGCTGACGTTTGGCCGGCATCGATATTGGCTTTCTCGATTCGGACATCACGGAATGGGTCGGTTGGCGGCACGATATTCTCCGGCATGGGCGTTTCGGCCAGCACCCGCGCGGCCACCCGCGCCCCGTGCTCGCGATCGATGAATATCGCCTGGCCCAGAAACTCGACGGCCGCTCTGCGCCGAAATTCCAGCGCCGCTGGCTCAAACGGATCAGCCACCACGAGGATCTGCATCATGGGCGCGGAGAGAAAATAGAAGACATTGGCACCCAGCGCGGCGTAGATCAGCTGCGAGCTCTCCACCGGGATCAGCTCGCCGGAGCGAATGCCTTCCTCGGCCAGCGCGAATACTTTTTCTGCCATGGGCCGAAAGAGCTTCTCCACCAGCGGGCTGAGGGCATTTGCTTCGCCCCTGTGCAGGCGAATCATCTCCTGCTGCATCAGGGTCTGGAAGACGGGCTGGGAGTAGATGCGGTCGAAGTGGTTCAGCGCGAAGCGCAGCAACCGCTCGCCGGCCGAGCACTCTCGGTTCGAGCACCGACAGCTGGTGGCGGCAGATGCGGGCGGCCACGGCTTCCAGGGCGGCGGCGTAGAGAGCGTCCTTGCTGCTGAAGTAGTAGTAGAGCAGCGCCTTGTTGACGCCGGCGTCCTCGGCAATCTGCTCGGTGCGCGCGCCGGCCAGGCCGTTTTCGCTGAATTCGCGGATGGCGGCGTCGAGGATGCGGGCGCGGGTCTGGTCGGCGCGTTCGGCCTGGGAGCGGGTTGTGGGTGCATCTGTCATTTATTAACTAACTGGTTAGTAAAATATCGGAGATGGATGGAAATTGCAATAGCGCCGGTTGTCGATTCCAGGGGCCGTGAATGAACATGTTTGTAATCAATCACTTATTGCCAAGGACGTGAAATTCGGGGAGGGCCAGATTGACAGGGCTGGGTCACCAGGGCTGGAGATCAGGCAAAGAAGCTGATCTGGCCGGACGGGCCGGTTTGGGGGGTGGGAGCGTCGGCGGGCTCCTCAGGGTCTTCCGGATCGTCGTCGGAGGCGTCGTCTTCGGAGCCGCGCGGGGGCTTCACGGTGCGGGGCGAGTAGGTTTCGTCGGCGGTGCGGGGCGAGTTCTCGACGCGCTCCATGGGCAGGGGGTCAAGATCGGCCTGGAGAGTGCGCGCCAGGGGCAGCGGGGTAAGGCTGGTGATCGGCGTGATGCCCATGTTCCCTCCTGCCTGTTAGGCTTCCCATGCTCAGGAGTATCGGCAGGTTGAAGCTGATCTTTAATGTCTCCGGAAAAAATGTGCGGAATCTGAACAGTTTGGGCGCGTGGGGCTACTCGAAGAGGCCGGGCAGGACTTCACCGGCGTTTCCCTGCACGACGTGGGTGAAAGCGCCGGCGTTGAGCGGCGGCTCGGGGCCCACGTAGACAGTGCGGGCGCCATGCTGGCGGGCCCAGTGGACGAAGCTGGCTGCCGGGTAGACAGAGCCTGAGGTGCCGACGACCAGCATCAGCGTGGCCTTCTCGATCTGGGCCTGGATGCGGCCCATCTCCAGGGGGATTTCGCCGAAGAAGACGATGTGGGGGCGCATGCGTGCGCCGCAGGAGCAGCGGCCCACATCGCCCAGGCTCTTGTAGACGGTGCGGTCGGTCACCGGCGGCTCGCCGCACTCGTCGCCGCAGCGGGACTTGGCCAGTTCGCCGTGCATGTGCACCAGGCGCACGCTGCCGGCGCGCTCGTGCAGGTCGTCGACATTCTGCGTGCAGAGGAAGAAGCGGTCGCCCAGGCGCTGCTCGAGTTTTGCCAGGGCGTAGTGGGCGGGGTTGGGCTGGGCCAGTGCGCCCTGGGCGCGGCGAGCGGAGTAGAACTCCCAGACCAGGCCCGGGTTGCGCTGCCAGGCTTCGGGAGTGCAGACATCTTCAATGCTGTGGCCGGCCCACAGGCCGTCAGAGGCGCGGAAGGTGGGCAGACCGCTCTCGGCGCTGATACCCGCGCCGGTGAGGACAAAGACCCGGTCGTCGGCGGAGATGGGGATGGTTTGGTTCATGTGGATCGAACCCCCAGGGAGAGTTGTGGGTGCGTCTCCCTGGAAGCATTCTAGCGGTTCGGGATGGACATGGCAGTGATAGGTGGCGGGTTGGGAGAAGGACGGAATGCGAGGGGAAACGGTGGGAACTCATTCCGGCTCCAAGCACTCGCAGGTCCCTTTTTTTTGCAGAATGAAACAAGACCAGCGCGGCGCCCGCCACTCCGGGCAACGCCGCGATGCGAAGACCACCGCAAATTTTTCTTGACAACCCATCACCATTTGGTTATGGTTTTGAACGTGAAGCCGGCCCTTGCCAATCCCGTGTTCCGCGCGCTTGCCGATCCGACGCGCAGGGCCATCTTCGAGGAGCTGACGCGGCAGGGCGAACAGACCGTCCACGCGTTGACCCGCTATGCGGGCGTCTCCCAGCCTGCTGTCTCCAAGCACCTCACGGTGCTGAAGCGGGCCCGGCTGGTTCGGCATCGCCGCGAGGGCCGGGAGACTCACTATCGCGCCCAGCCCGATGCGCTGGCGCCGATGGTGGACTGGCTCAATCTCTACGGCGCCTTCTGGCGCGAACGGTTTGACCGGCTTGAGGATCTACTGAAGAGGATGGACCAATGACCAATACTGCCACGCAAACCCGCTCGATTGTTGTCGAGCGCGACATGCCGCATCCCCCGGAAAAAGTCTGGCGCGCCCTCACCGAAGGGCAGTTGATTGAACAATGGCTAATGCAAAACGATTTCAAACCCATCGTGGGTCACAAATTCAACTTCCGCGCCAAGCCCATGGCCGGCTGGAACGGCATCGCCGACTGCGAGGTGCTGGTTGTGGATCCGCCTTGCCGCCTCGCCTGGAGCCAGAACGCTTCCGGGGAACAGGCAGCGGAAGGATTGCAATCCGTCGTCACCTGGACCCTGACCCCGTCGGACTCCGGCACGTTTGTGCGTATGGAGCAGTCCGGCTTCAGGGCGCAGGATGAAGGCGGCTACCAGGCGATGAGCTTTGGCTGGCCCCGCGTCCTGGCCAACCTGGAGCGGGTCGCCGGAGAGGTGGCCCAATGACGACCACTTCCACTCCCACACATTCTGTCGTCATTGAACGCGAGATGCCCCATCCCCCGGAAAAAATCTGGCGCGCGCTCACTGAAAACCCACTCATTGAGCAGTGGCTGATGAGCAACGATTTCCAGCCTGTGGTGGGCCACCGCTTCAGCTTCCGCGCCACGCCGGTTCCGGGTTGGAACGGGATCATCGACTCTGAAGTCCTGGTGGTCGAACCAAACTCACGGCTCTCCTATGGTTGGGCTGCGATGGGGTTGGAGAGCGTCGTCGTCTGGACCCTGACGCCGACCGAGCGCGGCACGCATCTACGCATGGAGCACTCTGGCTTCCCGTCGAAAGAGAGCGCCAGCTACAAGGGCGCAAAATACGGCTGGCAGAAGTTCATCGGCAACCTCGAGCGCGTGCTCGACGGAGGTACGAGATGAAGGCCTCCAACTGGCCGCAGCATACGTTGTCGCCAGCTGCTGGAACGCACGGTGCAACCAAATTGAGGAACCTTTCCACGGAGCATGCTCACGGTGCATGAACAGGACGGCGTCACCGCATCCATCAACCAACGCAGCTAACCAAAAGAAGACAAGGAGGAACCCCATGGAATCGACACTGCAGAATCCGGCTCTCGTGCCCGCCAGAACCAGTCCCAAAGCCAACACCATCTTTTATTGGATCTCGACCGCGATCTTCTGCCTCGAGATGAGCTTCACTGCCTACTACGAGTTGCTGCCGCAGGGGGCGCAGGCCTTCATCCGCCTTGGCTTTCACTCCGGGGCCTTCCGAATGGAGCTTTCGTTGGCCAAGCTGATAGGCGTGGCCGCACTGCTCATCCCACTCGTCCCCGCGCGGCTGAAGGAGTGGGCCTACGCCGGTTTCGCCATCAACCTTGTCTCGGCGCTGATCGCCCATCTCGCCATCAGCGATCGGCCCGCCGCGCTGGCTCCGTCCTCGATCACCAGCGTGCTCTGGGGGCTCTCGTACTTTTTCTGGCGCAGGTTGCAGGCCGAGCAGGCCAACGTCTGAGCAAGCATGGCCGGCTGCTGACTGTTGAAGCTGACGAGATTTCCGCAGTGTCTTGCGAAGCCGCCGCTTCCCGAAAGCGGAAGACGATGCGGCCCCAAACCACGAACCTGACAGAGGAGAGACGAAATGAAAATCAAAGTGACCAGCGTGTACGTCGACGACCAGGAGAAAGCCCTGCGCTTCTATACCGAAGTCCTGGGCTTCGTGAAGAAAAACGACTTCAGCCAAGGGCCGTTTCGGTGGCTCACGGTGGCATCGCCAGAGGAGCCGGAGAGCACGGAGTTGCAGCTGGCTCTCAATAACAACCCGGCAGCCAAAACCTACCAGCAGGCCCTGTTCGGGCAAGGCCAGCCCGCGGCCATGTTCTACACCGATGACCTGCAGGCCGATTACGAGCGCATGAAAGCAAGCGGCGCCGAGTTCACCATGCCTCCAACCGACGTGACCGCCTCCAGGATCGCCATGCTGAACGATACGTGTGGAAACCTCATTCAGGTTGTCCAGCTGATGCGCTGGCAGGGCTGACATGTTAAAGACTCTTCGCCGATTTGCGGAGCCTCTATGTCTGAGAAGAAGGTTGACGAAGTCAGCCAGCCCGACAGCGTCGTCCTCCTTCTTCCGCCGGCTCCAACGCGGCGCCGCGCAAACCGACTGATGGAAGATCGCACCTGGAAGATTGAGATGGCTCGCCATGACAGAGATCAAAGCGAATCCCAAGGTTGACTCGTTTATCGCCAACGCGAAAAAATGGCAAAAAGAGTTGAAAGAGCTGAGGACCATCCTTCTTGACTCTGAGCTCAGCGAAGAATTGAAGTGGGGCGAACCTTGCTACACGTTCCAGGGAAAGAACGTAGTCAATCATCAATGGGCTCAAGGAATCCTGCGCGCTGGCGTTTTTCAAAGGCGCCTTGCTGAAGGATGTCCATGGCGTCCTCACCAGGCCCGGACAGCATACGCAGTCGGCGCGCTGGTTCAAGTTCACTTCTGTGCGAGAGATTGCGGAGATGAAATCCGTTTTGAAGGCTTACATTCGCGAAGCCATCGACGTTGAGAAATCCGGTTTGAAATTGAAGATGAGAAAGACATCGGATCTGAAGTTTCCTGAAGAGCTGCAAACCATGCTGGATGAGTTCCCCGACTTCAAGACTGCCTTTAATGCTTTGACGCCGGGACGGCAACGAGCCTACATCTTCTATTTTTCTGGAGCCAAACAATCCAAGACCCGGGAGTCGAGGATTCAAAAATGTATGCCGCAGATTCTCAAAGGAAAGGGCCTTCTCGACAAGTAATTTCAATCGGCCAGCGACCGGCGCAGCATGCGGAGACAAACGGCAGGCCGGGCAGTGGCCCATTGATGGATGGCCAGGGAATACTGTGTGCTTCAGCTCCGGGTTCCACACGGACTTGCATTCGGAAGGCTGGAGGTCTGGGCTTTGAAACCCGGGATTCGAATGTCCAAGATAGGTGGGTACTCTTTTTGATGGGAGGGCAGAGATATGAGCAGCAGTGAGCAAGGGGCCGGAACTTCCGCTTCCCGGCTCATCGACCGGCGGATCGACGACTTGGGCGACTGGCGCGGCGAGACCCTGGCCCGCGTGCGGGCGTTGATCCTGCAGGCGGACCCGGAGATGGTGGAAGAGTGGAAGTGGATGGGCACTCCCGTCTGGTCCCACGGCGGCATCGTCTGCACGGGAGAGACATACAAGAAGGCGGTCAAGATGACCTTCGCCAAGGGAGCTGCATTGCCGGACCCTTCGGGTCTGTTCAACTCCAGCCTGGACGGGAATGTGCGGCGCGCCATCGACATCCACGAGGGCGACAAGGTGAATGAGGCTGCCTTGAAGGATCTCATCCGCGCAGCGGTGGCGCTGAATCTTAAGACCATGCCGAAGCCGCGTCGAGTCGCCGGCAGGATGGTTGGCTAGTGGCATTTTCGGATTTCAAGTGAGCTCTTTGCAGCACCAGGTTCCGTTGCCCGTGCGTCTGGACAAGCAGTTTCCTCCAGGGACACATCAGATTGGTGCGCAGCTCTCGCTCTTCCAAAGCAAATCGAAATCGACAGTCTCCAGCACCGTCACGCGCCTGCGTATTCCGGAGTAGACCAGCGCTCCCGCGTAGCCGGGCGCTGGCTGTAACACCTCCAGCTGCCACTGCACTTCGCTGCTCCTGCCTGGCACATCGAGAACCGGCGCCGCTCCCGGGCGGAGAGAGACGCTGAAGCTGTTCAGCGGAATCGAAAGCCCCTTGCCTCTTGCCTTGACGTAAGCCTCCTTGCGCGTCCACGCGTTGAAGAAAGCCTGTTCCCGCTCGTTCGCTTCCACCTGCTGGAACTCTTCCTGTTCCGCAGGGGAAAAGTACTTCTCGACGATCGTATCGCGATCACTTACTCCGTGCACTTGCTCCACATCCACGCCAACCTCGCACCCGCCGGCGAAGGCAAACACCGCCAGGCCGCCGGAGTGGGAAAGATTGAACCCGAAGCCCGGAGCATCTTCGAGTTGTGGCTTGCCAAACGCCCCCGCAGAGAAGACCAGGCTGTGCGGTTCAACCTGCAACCGCCGACCCGCCAGAATGCGTAGAGCCACATGCGTCTGCACAAAGGAATCGGCCAGGTGCGGCAGCCGGAATCTCCGCGCCCGCAGCCGTTCATCTTCGCTCAACAAATCGATCGGCGCCCCAGGCAGACGGGGCGAAGCATTCAGCCACACCCCGCACACTTCCACCTGAAGATCATGGTGCCGCCGCGCATCCGCCATCGCTCTCCACCCGGATTCCAGTCCCAAAGTTCCAGTTTATGATGGGCAGCTTCAGGGCCGCCGGCAGCAATCGTGCCGCAGCATGGGGACGTAATACGCATCCAGCCACCACGACAGCGCGAACAGCAGCGCCATGGCGCCCACACCCCAGAAGAACACCCGCACCGGCAAGGTCGAGAGCAGCGGTTCCGCCATTGCGTGCGCAGGGCCTGGTGTGGGCAGAGAATAGAGAAATCCGCTCAGGAAGCAGACACAAGCCGCCAGCGTGACGCGCAGCAGCGCCATCCACAACCGCTCCTCCCAATGGCTGCCGGGAACAAAGAATGCGCTCAGCATTACCGGATACAAGGAGAGCAGGCTGAGGAAGAACGAGAGCGGTCTGAGGAGTTCCAGAAGCATGGGCCGGCTCCCCGGGCGCATGGTTGCGCGCTGACGCGGCGCGAACAGGCAGGGCACAGGTCCGCACCGGCTCTGTCCGAATCCATTCTATTCCTGGCCGCGTTCCCGCGCCCTCACTTGCCGAGTGTATGCCTCTGCCGGTAAAGTGACTCCCACGCGGTCTCTCCTCGGGAGCTGTCTTCTCCGGAGCGCCGCCCAGCATCGCTATCATTCTTCCCCAGAAGGACGTTTTCATGTCTTCGGCGCCCGTGCCCGCTCTTTCCAATCAGGATATCGACTCAACGCTGCGTGAAAACCGCGTCTTCCCCCCTCCGGAAGAGTTCGCTTCCAGGGCCCACATCAAGAGCCTCGAAGAGTACGAAACGCTCTACAAGCAGTCCATCGACGATCCCGAAGCCTTCTGGGCCAATGCGGCCTCTGATCTGCACTGGTTCAAGCCCTGGGACAAGGTCCTCGACTGGAATCTGCCCTGGGCCAAATGGTTCGTAGGCGGCAAGCTCAACCTGAGCTATAACTGCGTCGATCGCCACGCCCTGGGTGAGCGCGCCAACAAGACGGCCATCATCTGGGAAGGCGAGCCGGGCGAGATCCGCCGCCTCACTTACGCCGAGCTGCACGTCGAAGTGCAGAAGTTCGCCAACGCCCTCAAGAGCCTGGGAATCAGGAAGGGCGACCGCGTCGCCGTGTACATGGGCATGACGCCCGAACTGGCCATCGCGCTGCTGGCTTGTGCACGCATCGGCGCAGTTCACTCGGTCATCTTCGGCGGATTCGCCGCCAACGCCATCGCCGACCGGGTCAACGACTCCACCTGCGTCGCCATCCTCACCCAGGACTCGAGCTTCCGCCGCGGCGGCGAAATCAAGCTCAAGGCCACCGTCGACGAAGCCATGAACGCCTGCCCCACCGTCAAGCACATCGTGGTCTACCGCCGTACCGGCACGCCCGTCAAAATGGTGGAAGGCCGCGACCACTGGTGGCACAACCTGGTCGCCAACGCCTCCGCCGATTGCCCCGCCGAGGAGCAGGACTCTGAAGATCCGCTCTACATCCTCTACACCTCCGGAACCACCGGCAAGCCCAAGGGTCTGGTCCACACCACCGGCGGCTACGCCGTGCAAACCTACCTGACCGCCAAGTACGTCTTCGACCTCCAGGACCACGACATCTACTGGTGCACGGCGGACATCGGCTGGGTCACCGGCCATTCTTATGTTGTTTACGGTCCGCTCCAGAACGGCGCCACTGTCCTGATGTACGAAGGCGCGCCCAACTGGCCCGACTTTTCCAGATTTTGGAAACTCATCGACGACCACAAGGTGACCATCTTCTACACCGCGCCGACCGCCATTCGCGCCTTCATCAAGTGGGGCGACCAACACGTCGAGAAGCACTCCCTCAATTCGCTTCGACTACTCGGCACCGTCGGCGAACCCATCAACCCCGAAGCCTGGATGTGGTATCGCGAGAAGATCGGCCACAACCGCTGCCCCATCGTCGACACCTGGTGGCAGACCGAGACCGGCGCCATCCTTATCGCGCCTATCCCCGGCGCGGTGCCCACCAAGCCCGGCTCCGCCACGCGTCCCTTCTTCGGCATCCAGCCTGAAGTCGTCAACAAAGACGGCGAACCTGTTCCAGCCGGCCACGGCGGCCTGCTCGTCGTCCGCAAGCCCTGGCCCTCCATGGCCCGCACCGTCTATGGCGATCCGGAACGGTATGAGAAGACCTACTTCAGTGACGTTCCCGGCTGCTACTTCACCGGCGACGGCGCGCGCCAGGACGCCGACGGCTACTTCTGGCTCATGGGCCGCGTCGACGACGTGATTAACGTCAGCGGCCATCGCCTGGGCACTATGGAGGTCGAGTCCGCTCTGGTCGCCCACCCCAAGGTCGCCGAGGCCGCCGTGGTGGGCCGTCCTGACGAGCTCAAAGGCCAGGCTATCTCCGCGTTCGTCTCCCTGGAAAGCGGCAACTATCCCAGTGACCAGCTCAAAGACGAGCTCCGCAAGTGGGTCTCGAAAGAAATCGGATCCCTCGCCCGTCCAGACGACATCCGCTTCACCGAAGCCCTTCCCAAAACAAGGTCCGGCAAAATCATGCGGAGGCTGTTAAGAGAGCTGGCCACCCACGGTGAAATCAAGGGCGACATCACCACCCTCGAAGACTTCACCGTCATCGCCAAACTCCGCGAAGCCGAAGAAGGGTAGCGTTTCCAGCCTGCTATTCAACTGCCGTCAGCGTTGTTTGCGGCGGTGACCTCGCCGCGAGGGAACCTGCTCAATCGAGTTCTTGCGCAGACTGGACTGCGCGAACAGGAGGCAATGCACCTGGATCCGCCCGCTATCCTCATCACAGCTGGCGCGCAGTCAAATAGGCCGCGCCTGGCAGGCCCGGTCCGACGACAGCTGAACGTGACCGGGCCCTCTGATGCACGACTCAAGAACAGCAATCTCAGGAGGCAGGAAGCTTGAACAGGCAATGGAATGAACTCTCGCGGCGCGATTTCCTGTTCCGCAGTGCAGCCACGCTGGGCGCTGCCGTCGCAACTCCCGTCATCGCGTCCGTTCCGGACGATCAGCAGCGCAGAGTGCTGCACATCATCGGGCACTCGCACATTGACGCCGCGTGGCTCTGGCCATGGCGCGACGGTGAGGACGCGGTCCTGACTACCTTCCGCAGCGCCCTCAATCGGATCAGCGAGACGCCCGGTTTTTGCTATACGCATTCGTCATCAGCCCACTATCGATGGGTCGAGCGCGCCGATCCTGCCCTCTTCGCTGAGATCCGGCAGCGCATCCGCGAAGGCCGCTGGGAGGTTGTGGGCGGCTGGCCCGTGGAGCCGGACTGCAACATCCCCGCCACGGAGAGTTTTATCCGCCACAGCCTTTACGGCAAGCAATACTGCCAGCGCGCCCTGGGCGTGGACGTCAAGATAGGCTTCAACCCGGACTCTTTCGGCCACGCCGCGGGCCTGCCCACCATTCTCAAGCGCGCCGGCTATGGCTACTACGTCTTCATGCGCCCCCAGGAGCACGAAATGAAGCTCCCACTCCTCTTCTGGTGGGAAGGTCCCGATGGCTCGCGCGTTCTGGTCTCCCGCATCTGGCACGACTATGACTCAGATGCCGGTGAGATCCGTCCCGCTGCAAGCAGCGCATTCGCGCCCGGCTTCAACCACGCCGCCTTCTTTCTTGGCGTGGGTGATCATGGCGGCGCAGTCACCAGGGAGCAGTTGCGACAGGTTCTTGAACTGAGCAAAGACCCAAGCCTGCCGGAACTCCGATTCAGCACCCTGCGCGCTTTCCTTACCGAGATCGAATCGGCCCCGGGCTTCGCGTCCCTGCCTGTCGTCAGGGGAGAACTTCAGCACCATGCCCGGGGTTGCTACTCCGCCAACGGCGAAGGCAAGTACCTCAACCGCCGTGCCGAGCGTTCTCTCATCCAGGCCGAAACCATCGCCCTTGCAGCCAACCTCAGCGCCGGGCGTGCCTATCCTGGCGAGGAATTCTCTGAAGCCTGGTGGAAGGTTCTTTTCTGCCAGTTCCACGACATGATGGCCGGCACCTCGCTCTACTCCGATTACCAGGACGTCCGCGACAGCGTTGGGTACGCCTGCGAAGTGGCTCAAACCACCAGGATCGAAGCCCTGGAAACCATGGCCAAGCGCGTCGATCTTTCTCAGGTGGAAGAAGGCGCGGTGTTTCTCTTCAACCCGCTGCCCTGGCGGCGCAAGGCTCTGGTGGAGTACTACACCGGCAGCAATCCCTCCGGCCATGCACCCATCACGCACCTTGCATCCAGGGATGGTGTGAAAGTCCCGGTGCAGTGGCGCCTCTCTGCCAGCATGACGCCCACGTGGTTCCCGCGCATTCACGCCTGGGTGGAGCTTCCGCCTTGCGGCTACAAGGTCTTCGAACTGGCTCACGGCGACCCACCGGAAGCCGAACCATTCAAGGGTTTCGTTACCGTCTCTGAATCCGGCTTTGGCATCTCCTCCCTGAAGGCCGAGGACGGCGCCGAACTGCTCGCCGCGCCCATCGGACTGGTCGCCATCAGCGACACCAGCGACACCTGGGCGCACGGCATCAATCAATTCCGCCAGGAGATGGGCCGTCCCACCCTTGTCTCCTCCGCCATTGTCGAAGACGGCCCGGTCACCCGCATCACCCGCCACCGAGCCCGCTGGCAAGACTCCGAGATCGTTCTCGACATCGCCCAGTTCGCCGGCATGGATTTCGTCGAGCTTCGCTTCGTCATCGACTGGCGCGAGCACGAACAGATCCTCAAGCTCGAAATCCCTACCGCACTTGCCAACCCCCGCGTCTTTGCCAAAGTCCCCGGTGAAGTGCTCGAACGGGGCGTAAACGGTGAAGAAGAGCCCTATCAGGACTGGATAGGCGTGCAGGGCAAACTCAACAACGCAGACTACACCTTGGCCCTCGTCAATAACTCGACTTATAGCTACGACTGCCTCAACGGGCTCTTTCGCACTGTCCTGATCCGCTCCGCACCCTTCGCGCGCCACAACCCCAACCAGGTTCCGTACAACGACAACAATGCATGGCAGGACCAGGGCCGCCAGGAACGGAGATTCTGGCTCATGTGCAGGCGCGGCAACTATCGTGAACTCGCGCTCGACCGGCGCGCCGAAGAGTTGCAAACTCCAGCCGAATACGTCATGGATTCTGCTCACCCCGGCACCGAAGCCAGGGAGCAAACCTTCCTGGAAGTCATGCCCGACAACGTATGGGTGCTGGCCGTCAAACGAGCGGAGGATCGAGCTGAACATCAAGCGGATCGTGCATCGGCAGGGACCATCCTGCGCATCCAGGAGCGATCAGGAACCGCAACGAAAGCCATCATTAAGAGCTCGGCGCTGGGCCTCGACCACACCATCGACCTGGGCCCGTGGGAACTGAAGACACTCTTGATTCAGCCATCGGGCCACGGCCTCTCAAGTCTCCGCGAAGTCTCTCTTCTGGAGACCTAGCAGGTGAGGATGACTCGCCAGGAACATTGAAGATGGGTCGCCCCCGTCGGCAGCCTTAACCCAGTAAATTGTGGCGGGCTGATCGTCGCGCCAGCCAAAATCGCGTGGGCCCGGCTCAACGGCATCGCGGTCGATGGGCAAATTGTCGATCAATGGGGCGTCATCCAGCACTTTGGCTTCGCCGCTGGCAACGTTGAAAACTTCGCGCCGCTTTGGGAAGTGCTGGTAGGGCAGGGTGTAGGAGAACTGCCGATGCAGTTCCTCCGCGAATAGATATTTTCGGTCGGGCGAGGACTCCAGACTGGCGAAGACGCCCGGCCTCCCGAGCTTTCTGGAGGCGCCACCGCTGATCATGACTTCGGCGATTTGCGAGGTTGCATAAAACTCGAAGACGCGCTCGTCGATCGGAGTCTGGAGCAGGTCTTCATAGGTGGGCGCGGGCGTAGCACGGCCATCATTCTCCTGCACGACGGGGCCGGTGGGAATCGCAGATCGCACCGGTAAGGAGCCACGGTTCGATGGAACCGTGAGCACGGCAAGTGACCGGTTGTTCGACCACGTAATTGGGCCGGTAAGCACGGAGTTGAGGCGCACTCCAGGCACCAGCGCGGCACTGGCCCTGGCGACATCGACGATCCAGAGGCTGAGCCCCACGGATTCTGGAGCGCCCGGACCGGCTTTGGCACCGCTGTCGGCATTGACCAGGGCAATGTGCTGGCCATCAGGAGACCACTCCGTCGAAAGGACATGGAGCTTTGCCGGCAGGCCAGTAATGGCGACCTCTGGAGACTTGGCGCCAGTTCCGGCAATGGGCAGGGCTTGAAGCGTGAGCGAGACGAATTAGCGTGTGCGGCTGGGCGCGCTGACCTTGGGGTTGAAGCGCAGCCCTGCAAGACGCAGTTCAGGCTCGGCGAGGTCGGCAATGGTTGGCAGAGAGGAGCTTTGCTGGATCAGAATGCGGCGGGGACCCGCTCCCTGCGCGGGTGAAAGGCTGATGGTTGCTGTGGGTGGGGCGTCTACCAGCTTGACCATGACCTCGGGAGGCACCTGGTACTTCAACTCTGTTGATGCGGTCTGTTGAGCCTGCAGCCATGGGACGGCAACCAGCGTGAAAACCGCGAAAACAGCGGAGCGCGAGAGAGTGGCAGGCATTCTGGACCCCTTGTGGAGTGGGAGATTGAAAAGACTTTGACCTCAGACTATAGCGGCTGGGGAAGAACTATAGCAACGCCCAATCATTGCCAATTCTCCCCTGGCGGCAGAGCTTGTCGTATCGTGGTCACGCTCAGTTGCAATATGCGCATCGAATCCGTTCAGAAGCTATCCGTTCAGATATCCGCCGTTCCGGGATAATCCCGCGGATCGTTTTTCCTCCGCATATTTTCACAGTTTCTTCGCCAACACTATTCCGGGAGGCAGGCGATGGGATTGGAGGTTGGCGGCACCAAGGACCACCCGGACTGGCCGAAGATGGGGCCTACGCTCCTTATCGCGACCTGCCTGATCCTCGCGATCCGAACCGCCAAATGGCCGCCGAATTTCGATGCATCGTTCTGCGAAGCATCTCTCGACCAGGAAATTTGGTAGGCGCCTGCGGGGAAGCTCCTGAGGTGAAGAATCAACTGTGGAGGCCCGGCGTACGGGTCCGCGCCAGTTTTGTCACACGGCCAACATGATTCCAATCGGAGACATAAATGTTCGCCTGTTGGTCAATGTAACATCCGTGCGCCGCACTGAAGAATGGAGGCGCGATTTCGCCTGGCGCCAACTGGTAATTTGCCCACTGGCTTCTCTGCGGATTGTCACCCAGGAAGGCTACCGGGGCATTGTCGCGGTCCAGAATGGTGACGCGGCCCTCCAACTCGGAGACCATCGCATAGTCTCCATGAAAGCTGACCTGGCAGGGCCTGCGCAGATGCTGCGTGATGGTGCGGACGAACTTTCCATCGAAATCGAAGTGGCAGAGCCGCCGATTTTCCCGGTCGCACACCAGCAGCAGCGGCTGTTCGTAGCGCGTGTCCACAGCCAACCCGTGGCTGCAATCGAAGAGGCCATCCGTGGAACCTTTGCCGGCATAGCTCTGGCGGAATTCGCCATGCTTATCGAAGCGAAAGATGCGCGAATCTCCGTATCCATTCGCAATAAAAACGCTTCCATCCGGCCCCGGCACGGCCGCGGTGAGGCGCCACTCGTTGGGAGCCTTGAAACCCGCTTCCGGGGGCGCAGTAATCTTCTGCACCGCGGCGCCATCGAGTGTCATCTTCACAAAAAGCCAATTCTCCCGGGGCGTTCCCTTCTGTACAGTCGTATACAGGTACGCGTGGCCGGCTTCTTCGACATAGAGCATCGAGTGGACTTCAGGGTACTCGGGTGCGATGGTTTTCTTCAGTGCACCATCCGCGCCATAGACAAGAATGCCAGTCTCGCTCTGCGTGCTCACATACACATTGCCCGCACTGTCGGTCGTAATCGCTCCGTGCGTTCCGCCGAAGGCGATTCCCGACGGTAGCCGGCCCCAATCTGGAACAACCCTATATGTCCACTCGCCATTGCCTGTTTGGAACTCGCTTTCCATCCCATCGGCAGCGATTGGACCAGTATCGGCGTGTGCATGCAAGTCCAGCAAAGCACCGGCCGAAGCAACTCCGGCAAGGCCCAGAAAACGCCGCCGGCCAGCAACCGCCAACTTCAGTTGACTTCCTACTTTGCTCATGGCGTACTCCTTACCGCGGACTCCGCCTGCGCGGAAGCGGATGCGGGATGTGCAGGCGTGTTGTAAAGATAAATGTGGCGCAGGTTCCTCATCGAGTTGAGCGGAGCAACAGCCGCCGCAGTTACCTTTGTCCCGCTTAAGTTGAGGTATGTCAACTGCGAAAGCGGAGCCAGTTTGGCCAGTCCGTCCCCTGTGATTGCAGTCTCTTCCAGGTGCAGAGCACGCAGGTGAGTAAATTGCTTCAGCGTGTCGAAGCTCGCGTTGGTCACTGCTGTGCGCCCCAATTCCGCTTCCACAATGAACGGTGCGTACTTCAGGAATTGCGCCAACTGCGCATCCCCAAAGCCGCTGGCCGCATCGACTGTGAACAGGATCAACCCATCCTCGGGCTCACTCGAGACTGGCTTCAGCTTGGCCCCCTGGGCTTGATCCATCTGTCGAATCTCCGGCATGAATGCACTGTAGTCACCAACTGGCACAAGCGGCAATTCGGCCTTCTCCTCGCGCATCGAAATCCCGGTTAACGTGGTGGCCGTGGGCGAGGCGCCCTGCTGAATCCACGCTCTGATCCAGGCAATCTGCTCCGGGTGCAGCGGTGGTTTGCCTTCAGCCGGCATGAATTGCTTATGATCCGGGGGAAGCGTCACACGCGTCAATAGCAGGCTCTTGTCCGGTTGCCCGGCAAAGATCACGGGGCCATCCCGGCCACCGTTCATCAGCATCTCGTAGGAGTCCAGCCGCAAGCCGCCCTTCACCATTCGCTCACCGTGACACCCAATGCAGTTGGAATCGAAAATGGGATTGATGTGTTTGGCGTAGAACGATGTCGCAGGCGGAGGCTGCGGTCCGAGTCCGCTCCATCGCTTCAGGCCGGGGGGCATGTATTGCGTAAGATAGTTGCTGCCGTGCGTGAGCGTACCGCCCTGATGAGCGGTCCACACCAGGGTGAGCAAAGTGCAGGTGAGGAGAGCCGGATAGACATACGGCACTGCGTTCTGCGACCAGCCAGGTCGAGCCAGGACGCAGAGCAACACGCAGATGGTCAGCGTGATTCCCCCCGCCATGTGCCGGGTGAGCACCGGGCCCGTATCGCCGCCGCCGTGGGCAAGCATATAGCCCAGCGCCAGTGCGAGCAGGCAACTTGCAAACGCCAGCCGGAGCACAAAGCCCGCCGCCTCCCGCAAGGCGGGGCGCCGTGCGCCGGCAATCTCAAGCACCGGAATGAGCAGCAGAAAGCCGATGGGAAGATGCAGCGCGAGCAGGTGGAAGCGACCCAGAAAATGCTCCCACTGTGCGTGCGGCACGCCATCGAGTTTGACAATCCATGGCAGCAGAATGAGCGCCACGCTGAACGCCAGCGCGGCCATCCACGCCATGCGCGTCGATCTGCTCTTTGGTAGAAACCTGTCTACGAACGCCGCTGACATTTGACTGGTCTTCACGCAAGCAGGCCCTGCACAACACTTGCCGGGGTGGGCCCGGTGAGTTTCTGATCCAACCCCTGGAACTTGTACGTCAGCTTGTTGTGGTCGATGCCCAGGCAGTGCAGGATGGTCGCGTTGAAGTCGCGAACTGTTACCGGATCCTTGACCACGTTATAACTGTAGTCATCGGTCTCGCCATATGTGATTCCGGTGCGCACTCCGCCGCCCGTCATCCACGTTGTATAGCAGCGCGGATGATGATCGCGGCCGTAGTTCTCCGGTGAGAGACCGCCCTGGCTATAGACCGTGCGCCCGAATTCACCAGCCCAGATGACCAGTGTGTCGTCGAGCAGGCCGCGCTGCTTGAGGTCCGTGACCAACGCATAGCAGCCGCGGTCGGTCTCCTGGCAGATGATGGGCAAAATACCGGTCACGTTGTCATGCATGTCCCAACCGCGCTTGTAAACCTGCGTGAAGCGCACGCCGCGCTCCGCAAGCCGGCGAGCCATCAGGCAGTTATACGCAAAGGTTCCAGGTTCCTTCGCTTCCGGCCCATAAAGGTCCCAGGTTGAGTTGGGTTCCTTGCTGAGATCCGCGAGTTCGGGAACAGAAGTCTGCATGCGATAGGCCATTTCGTACTGCGCAATGCGCGCATTGGTTTCAGGATCGCCCAGCTCTTCGTAGGTCTGGCGATTGATCTCGTTCACCGCATCGAGCATGTTGCGGCGCACTTCACGATTCACCCCGCCGGGGTCAGTGAGATAGAGAACCGGATCGCCGCTGGAGCGGAGGCCCACCCCTGCATATTCCGATGAAAGAAAGCCACTGCTCCACAAGCGCGACGATACGGGCTGGTTATTCTCCTTGGTATTCAACTTGCTCTGCAGCACCATAAACGTGGGCAGATTGTCGTTCATGCTTCCCAGCCCATAGGCAAGCCACGAACCGAGGCACGGTTTGCCCGCGTTCATATTGCCGGTGTTCATCAGCATGATTGCAGGTTCGTGATTGATGGCTTCGGTGTTGGTTGACTTGATGATCGCGAGGTCGTCGACGATGCGGCCGGTGCAGGGCAAGAGTTCGCTGACCCAGGTTCCAGTTTCGCCATAGCGCTTGAATGCCCAGTGCGAGGGCGCAATCGGAAAGCGCGCCTGGCCCGACGTCATTCCCGTCAGCTGTTGCGCACCGCGCACAGAGTCGGGAATGTCCTTGTCATACTGCGCGGCGAGATTCGGTTTGTAATCCCACAGGTCTACCTGCGATGGACCGCCCGACATGAACAGGTAAATGGCTCGCTTTGCCTTCGGCGCAAAATGCGGCAGCTTCAGCGGCTCGGCTGCGCGTGCGCCCGATTGGTCATATGTCGAAGGATGAGCATCGCCACGCAAAGCGCGGCTGCCCGGCAGGCTGGCCATGGCCGCCCACCCCAGCACTTTTCCGGCGCGCCCGAGAAAATGCCTGCGCGTTTGCAACTCCGCCCACTCCTGCTTCAGGGTCATCGGAAGGGCAAGATTCATCACGTCGGGCGCGTGCTCTGTGTCCGTGCAAAGACGATGCTGCTTCATTGCTTCTCCACCCACTACTTGGTTAATGTCTCATCCAGGTTCAGCATTTCGCTGGCAACCATGGTCCATGCGGCTAACTCCGGCTCGGGAATTGCGGCATCCCTCTTCTTCTCGCCCACTTCGAGCAGAGCAGAAGCCGCCTTCGGGTCTGCGGCGTAGTGCCTTTCCATCTTCTTCAGCGAATCTTCAAGCACAGCGGCCATGCGCGGAGGGGGATCATGCGCAAGCAGTATTTCGCTCATCAGGTTGATCCGTTGCTCCGGTTGCTTTCCGCCCTCCTTGATCACTCGCTGCGCCAGCGCCCGTGCGGCCTCAACCCATTGCACATCGTTCAAGGCGACCAGAGCCTGCAGTGGCGTATCCGTGCGCTGTCGGCGAGTACAGACCACGTCGCGCATCGGCGCATCGAAGGCATCCATATCCGGAAGCAACGCCATGCGCTTCCAGTAGCTGTACATGCTTCGCCGGTAGAGCGCATCTCCCTTTTGCTGCTCATAGACCAAAGTGTCACTGCCGCCAATGCCCACCTGTTCCCACACGTTCGGAGGCTGATACGGCTTCACGCTGGGGCCACCGACCTTGCTCACCAGCAGCCCACCCGACTGCAACGCCACATCGCGCAACGTCTCAGCATCCATGCGAAATCGCGGACCATGCGCAAGCAGCAGGTTCTTCGGATCCCGGGCAAGCTGCTCAGGCGTTGCTTTCGCGCTCTGCCGGTAGGTTGCCGACATGACCATCAGCTTGTACATGTGCTTGATGTTCCAGCCGCTCTCCCTGAACTCCACAGCCAGCCAGTCAAGCAGCTCGGGATGGGACGGCCGCTGGCCCATGATGCCGAAGTCTTCAGTCGTCTCTACGAGTCCGGCGCCGAAGACTTCGTTCCACATGCGGTTGACCGTGACCCGCGCAGTAAGCGGGTTATCGGCACTCACAGTCCACTTCGCCAGCGCCAGGCGATCGTGCGGCACGTCCGCCGGCAAGGGCGGCAGATAATGCGGCGTGTTTGCCTCCACCCGCTCTGTACGCGCCGTATACACGCCGCGCGTCAACACATTCGCGTACGCAATGGATGGCTTCTCCCATGACACGAGCGTGAGATCGCCGCCCTTGGAGAGCGTGTCGAGTTGAGCATCCAATTGCGCTATCTGACTCTCCAGCGCTTTGGCGTTTTGGTCTAAGTTGCCGAAGTAGAATTTGCTTACAGCGTGCCATTCATCGGCATTCCACTTGTCCGCAGGCCTGGCCGTCACTTCTGCGACATAATCCTCCAGCGGCAGCCGCCTTGCTTCTTCCATTGTCAAGGCGCGGCCATAGAGACGAATGTCCTGATAGCGCGTCTCCCGCGCGGGGTTCGCTTCTGGGAAGCGCATCCCAAGCTGCATCGGGACTTGCGTTCGGATGCTTGCCTGGCCCAGCGAATCGGTCACAGTCTTGGTCGCAACTTGTGCTCCATCCACATAGATATTGATGCCCGATGCCTTACCGGAACCGTCGTACGTAAAGAAGATATGCCGCCACTTCCCGTCGACCGGCAAAGGAGTCTCTGCGGAAACCCTGATGGCTACCAGCGGCGTTGCATCCTCCGGCGGCTTGGGAGCCGCGGGCTTTGTTTCCTTCTTCTTATCTTTCTTTTTCGGAAGTTCCTTCTTCGGTTTTGGCTTATTCGGCGCCAGATCCTTCGCCGTCAAATCCGTTGGCGTGGGAAACTGAAATGCTTCCTTGAGAGGCTTTGGCTTAGGCTCTTTTGCCTTCGCATCTTTGTGGACTACCAGATCCTTGGGGCCCTGGTTCACCAGCTCGACGCTCACAATGCCCTTCGCCATCGAAAGGTCCCAGCCACGATTGTGCTGGGTCGTGTCCATCTTCGACAGCAGCGTGCCAGAGGCGTTGTCCAGCGCGTAGTTTGGCGCGGAGCGGAACATGAACCATCCACCCGACGAGAAGGCCTGGCTACCTTCGTAGTCGCCGCTCTGGCCAAGCTCGATGCGCGTGTTGGTTTCCATGCGGAAGTCGGGCCACAGCCAGGTGGTCTCGCCCCATTGCGGTTTCAGTTTGCCGATTGGGAAACTGGCCGGCTGTGCATGGGGTGCGCTGTTCTTCAGCTCCTCGCCGCCACCCTCGTCAAGCCGGAGCCGCAGCGCCAGTTTGTCCTCGGAAACAGCCTCTGGCAGGTGCTGCCGCGACGCCAGCCACTGCGCCACCAGCGCGCGCTCCTGCAAATGCATGTCCCGCAACCTCTGGGCCAGCTCCGTCCGCCTGGCCCAAACCCGGTTATACTCGTCCTGGTTTTCTGCCCTCGGAATGCGCGCAACCGGCGTCCAGACCGGCCGATCGTCGTTGAAAGGCTTCTCCTCCAAATTGTTGAAGAATGCGCTCAGCGCGTAAAAGTCCTTCTGGGTGGTCGGGTCATACTTGTGATCGTGGCACACGGCGCATCCTACCGTGAGTCCCATGAATGTTGCGCCATAAGCCTCAGTGCGCTCACGCGCAATGTTCACCCGCAGCTCCTCCGGAATGGTTCCGCCTTCATTGCTGCTCACGCCCAGCCTCACGTAGCCGCTGGCAATGAGAGGGTCAAGATTCTTCGCCGGCATCAGGTCTCCGGCAATCTGCTCCATCGCAAATTGATCGAAGGGCTTGTTGCTGTTGAACGAACGAATCACATAGTCGCGATACGGCCAGATGTCGCGGCTGTTGTCGTAATGCAGACCATAGGTATCGGCATAGCGCGCATAGTCGAGCCAGTAGCGCGCACGATCCTCTCCGAAGGCAGGCCTTGCCAGCAGGCCATCCACCAGGTGCTCATAGGCCTGGGGCGAAGTATCTTTTTCAAATGCACGCACCTCGGCGGGTGTGGGAAGCAAGCCAGTCAGATCCAGCGTGACGCGCCGGATGAGCGTGTCCTTGTCCGCCTCAGGCGAGGGGCGCAGGCCTTCCTTCTTTAATCGCGCCAGAATGAATGCATCGATCGGTGTCCTGGCCCAGTCTTCACCCTCGGCAACTGCGGGTGGTCGCGGCTTGACCGGCTTTTCAAATGCCCAGTGCGGCCGATACACCGCGCCTTCCTTGATCCACTCCCTCAACACCGCAATGTCCGCGGCCTTCATGGGCCTGGCCTCACCCTGAGGCGACTGCGGCATAAGATGATGAGGGTCTTTTGATTCGATGCGCTTGATCAGTTCGCTCTGCTCCGGATGTCCTGGGACAATCGCGTCCGGATGGCCGGGCCGCTTCCTGAAGGCCGATTCCTCCAGGTCCAGGCGCAGCCCCGCCTTCCGCATCTCCGGATCCGGCCCATGACAACTGAAGCAGTTGCTTGCCAGAATTGGCTGCACGTCCTGATTGAAGTCGAGGTGTCGCGCGGCCTGCGTTGTTTCGTGATGTCTCTGGTTGCTGTGGCAGCCGGCAGCAGCCCCCAGCAGTGCCCCGACTAAACAGACGTTTGCGGCGTAGGCAAACTGGAACGGTTTTGATCGAGCTATCCGCGCTGGAAAAGCAGAACTTGGACAGATCGTCGACAACAGAATGAGCTCCCCCGGTTGTCTCTAAAGATGGCCCAGCCTTTAAGGTCTACGATGGTAGCACCCGGAAGCGAACTCGTGACACCTCATTTTTCTGCGCGGCAATCTGGTTCCTGGCGTGCATGCATAGGAAGAAGTCTTGAGCCTTTGCACTGGACTGCCAATTCAACTGCAAGAGACATGACCAATACAATGATTTACGCAAATCTCCTTCGCGAATGAATCGTCACGCTTTCGAAGAAGCAGGCGGGCGCTCCGTCAAAATGGAGGACGACACGGTATGTGCAGCGCCACCACGATTGCACGGAGCCCACAACAGAAACAAGGCCTGGAGCAGAGGCAGGAATCAAGGAAATAACCATTTACAGATAAGTTCAAATGGCCATCTCCAAAGCACCTACCGGCCATCTCAGCCCAATCGTTTCGGCCCCATACAACTGCGCAACAGGTCGTGCCATGTCATTTCCGATGCGCACTGGCCGGACAGTGACTCCGCAACGGCCTGGTTTGGCGCCCGGCATTCCGGAACAGCGCAGACCTCGGGCGAATCACCGGTTAAGACATGGAGGTCTGCACTTTGATCTGGCGCCAAGCTTCGGGCGTGAACTCGGGTGGACGTTCCGTCGTAGATTGGAGACGATTCTCCCTCAATGTGCCACCATAGCCTGATCCAGCAGCAGCCGTCTTTCTCGGCGGCAATGGTACGAGCACGGTCGGCCAGTTTGAGCATGCCGTCACAGTTTTGAATTGCGGCTTCCTCGGGCGTGGAAGGGACAGATCGGAGTCGAAAGACCGCCTTGGGGTCGTGCTCTCAAACTGTCTCGCTTGGGAAAGACCCGTTTTAAGGTAAATTCTCCATGCCATTGCTCTTGCCGGAAAGCAGGCAATTGGAAGGCGCGACGGTGACACATGTCTCCGCGGTCAAGATAGTCAAATTCATTATTTCCATTGAATTATGCTTAGAATCAAGCTGACGCTGTAGTGTATGGCGGAGAGAGTGGGATTCGAACCCACGGTACTCGTTAAAGTACACACGCTTTCCAAGCGTGCGCCTTAAACCACTCGGCCATCTCTCCGGGAGTGATCTGTCTTCTTGAATTTAGCATAGTGGGGCTCCTGTTCGCGGCGTCCTTAGAGCCCCGCCCGGTTCGTTGCCTGGGCGCTTTCTTGTTGGCTTGATCCGTGCAAGGTAAGATCAACCCATTATGCCGGACACTGCCAATCCTGAAACGCACCTGCGCGGGTCCGTGCTGGTCTTGCTGCAATTCGATGTGGCCGAGGCCATTCGCCTGGACCGGCTCCAGGAGCTGATTCGTGCGCGCACCGTGCAGCAGCCCAGCCTGAAACACCCTGCGCCCGGGTATGTGCGCTACCAGCGGCCGCCGGTGGTGGAACGGCTGGAGACACTGGTGCTGGAGAGCGGCGAGCAGCTGCATGGCGAGATCAAGTACTACGACTACGGTGTGGTCAGCGTGGTGTATGAGCTGCCCTTCGCCGATGGCTGGAGCAAGCTGATCCGGCTGGCCAGCCGCTGGGTGTGGGAGGTGGACTTTGCCGCGCAGGCCACGGCGATTGTGCGCAGAAGCCTGGAGCGGGCAGCGGCGGCGCTGGTCAAGCCCTACGGCGAGTGGCTCAGCGAGGATTACCTGATCTTCCACATCGTTGAGATCGCCGGCTCGCTCACGGTTCCGGAGCTGATTCAGCAGCACGGCGCGCGCATTGCGCAGGTGGTGCGCGGCGATACGGGGCAGCTCGCGGAGAGCGAGTGCAACGAGGTGCTCCAGTCGAAGATTTCTTATTACGCAAACGACCTCACGGTCATCGGGTGGAACGCGGCGTTTCTCTATGACTCGACAACCGGCGCAGAGACTGCCATTCAATTGCTGGAGTATGCCAACTCGCAGCTGCTGGAGCTTCGCCACTACGACGACCTGCTCACGGAAGAGCTGGAGCGTGTGTACAAGCTGCTGGACGAGGGCACGGGCATTTTGGCGCAGTGGAAGCTGGCGCGCTCGGCCACGCGCCTGCACACGGTGCTGCTGGACGTGGCCGAGCTCACCGAGCACTCCGACAATGCCATCAAGTTTTTGAGCGACATGTTTGCCGCGCGGCTTTACCGGCTGGCGGCGCTCAAGGTGGGCGTGCCCGACTACAAGGATCTGGTCACCCGCAAGGTGCATACTGCCGAGGAGTTGTATCGCTTCATGGTGGACCAGTTCAACCAGAGCCGCGCGTTCTTTCTGGAACTCACGGTTGTCATCATCCTTGTCATTGAGCTCGTCTACCTGTTCAAAGGCAAACTTTTTTAACCTCAAGCCGAAGTGCGGTTCGACCGAAATTAACCGGACGTAGACTCGTCCGCGAGCGCCATCCAACCGTCGAATCTACATTTCACACCGCGAGGAATCACCAGGATGATCGAAGGGACAGACGACCAAGATCCTGACCGCGACAACCCTTCCGGGCGCTCAAAGGAATTGCCCACCCATGAAGCGGGCAGCCCGCCCATGAGTCTGAAATACTTCCGCATCTCCGCTTTCTACGCCCTGCTGCGGCCCTACTCGGAACGGATGAGAAAGAGACGCATGCGCGCCTTTATCGGGCTGACGCACCTGCGGGAAGGCATGTCTGTGCTCGACCTGGGGGGGGCAGCCGATGATCTGGAACAGCGTGCCGGAGCGGCTGAACCTGACCATCATGAACCTCCCCGGCGTTGCCGTAATGCAGACCCCGTCGCATCACAGCATTCGCTACGTGGGGGGAGACGCCTGCGAGCAGCTCGCCTGCGAAGACCGGGCCTTCGACGCGGTGTTCAGCAATAGCGTCATCGAACATGTGGGACCCGCGAACCGGCAGGAAGCCTTTGCCGCGCAAGTACGCCGCGTGGGCAAATCGTACTGGGTGCAAACGCCCGCGAAGTGGTTTCCGATTGAAGCGCATTGCGGCATGCCATTCTGGTGGCTCTATCCCGCATGGCTCCGGCGCCGATTCATCGCGCTTTGGCTGCAGAAGCTTCCCGAGTGGACCGAAATGGTGGAAGAGACCACGGTGCTGAGCAGGAAGCAGATGCAGCGGCTTTTCCCTGAGGCCACGATGCTCACGGAGAGGTCACTGGGAATTCCCAAGTCCTGCATCGCCTGTTTCCCCAGAAACTGATGGCGTCCTCTAGGGCAAATCCAGAATTACTGTGCCCCGCTGAGTCCGAGGCAGGTTGCCGCTCCCTCCACCCCCGCGACGAAGACCTGTCGCCGGGGACCCCGGGCCCTATGGTCGCGTCAACTTCCGTTAGTCAAGTATATCAAGGCACAAAATGGCTTATTTTGCATGTAACTTATTTAGTTTCATTGATATAGAGCAAAACCAAGAAAATCGATGCATTCCTGGTCCGGGCTGCGAGGTCGGGCTCGATTTTTCCGGTTTGAGGAGACTGGAGATTTGCATGATTCAACCCTTCAAGACCAGTGTGCGCCGGATGCGCATAATTATGTGCAAATGCGCGAGGGAAAATTTGCCGGCGCGGGATGAGAGTCCGGCTGTGCGGGACAAGTCCGCAGCTCTAGTCAGGGCAAATCCAGAACTACCATGCCCCACTGAGTCCGAGGCGGGTTGCCGCTCCTTCCACCCCGGCTTGTGGTCGCGTTGGCTTGAGCGCTTCAGCTCCTAGGTACAGCTATGATGGATTCGCTATAGCTTTGACCAGAGCGTCATGCGGCTCTCCTTCGCGCGTGGCCGAGTGCGCTCAGCAGGAAACCGGTCGGAACGGCACGGATGGAAAGCATGCATACATCGAGCCGGGATAAGTCCCGGCGCCGAGATTCTGTCACATCCATGCCGAGGCCGGGATCAACCTAAGACGCATACCGCTTCTGGTGCCAGATCCAGGCTGTCCGCACAATGTCGTCCAGTTGCGTGTAGTTCGGCTTCCAGCCCAGTTCACGGATGGCCTTTTCGGAGCTGGCCACGAGGACAGCGGGGTCGCCCGGGCGGCGGGGTTGGACCTCGGCGGGGATGGCATGGCCCGTGACGCGGCGGGCCGACTCGATGACTTCCCGGACGCTGAATCCCCTGCCGTTGCCCAGGTTGAAAATCAGCCTGTGTTTCGCTGCATCTTCGCCTTCCAGGGCCGCCAGGGCCAGAAGGTGCGCATCGGCCAGATCGGAGACATGAATGTAGTCGCGGATGCAGGTGCCGTCGGGGGTCGGGTAGTCCTCGCCAAAGACCTTGATGGCCGCGCGCCGGCCCAGCGCCACGTCGAGAATGAGCGGAATCAGGTGCGACTCGGGCTCGTGGGCTTCGCCGCGCGTGATCCCGTCGGGGCCTTCGGGTGCGCCGGCAACGTTGAAGTAGCGCAGAGAGGCGGAACGGAGACCGTGGATGCGGTGCATCCAGCCCAGCATGTACTCCACCAGAAGCTTTGATTCGCCGTAGGCGTTGGTCGGCTTCAGACGCGCATCTTCAAGAATCGGAACAGTTTCAGGCTCTCCATAGACTGCTGCCGTGGAGGAAAACACCAGCCGGCGCGGCCCCTCGGCCAGCATTGCTTCCAGCAGGCTCAGGGTGGACGCGGTGTTGTTGCGGAAGAAGGTCTCGGGCCGGATCATGCTCTCACCGGCCTCAATGAGAGCGGCAAAGTGCAGGACTCCATCAAATGGCTGGCCTTGGCTTTTGGCTCCCTTGAAAAGGTTTTCAAGTGCAACCCGGTCAGATAATTCGCCTTTCACAAAATCCACACCCACCGGAAGCAGGTCGCGCCGCCCGTGGCTGAGGTTGTCCAGAACCACTGCCTGGTGGCCCTGAGCAGCCAGAACGCTCGAAACGGTACTACCTATATACCCGGCTCCGCCGGTGACCAAGATCTTCATAAAAAAACTGTCCCTCCCGAAGCGCTTTGATTTACTTTGAGTCTATTACAATAGGGCAGGTTTGGAGTTGTGTCCGATCACCGTCCTTAGACCGCCGAAAAGGCGGCTCGCCCTGAAGAGCTCTTGTCCGCTGCTTTCTCGCCGTGCAGGTCTTTAACTTGCAGGCTCCTTGGTGCACAAATACGCCGGCAGAGGCTTCCCTGACCAAAAAGGGGGATTGCAGATTACCGCCGGATAGCCTTGGATGTTACCTAGGAGCAGCAGAATGTACGTGAACGGTGCAAACGACAAGGCGTATCGCCCGGAACTGGTGACGAGGTCACTGCCCGGCGTCCCCTTTGTGCGCCGTCATTTCTGCTCAACCAGGATAAAGAGCCTGTTCTCCCTGACCCCAATCGAGTTTGCTGATGGACATGCACATCCGACCCCGCCGGCCGGGCAATCTGCCGCGCACCGGCTGCAGAATCAATTCGAAGCATCCAATACATTGAGACTCGGCTGTTCCCCGGCTTTCGGATACAGCGGACAATGTGCGTTTTCTTCCCCAGACCATTCACGTTCAGCGTCTGGTCATAGAGAGGACTTTCATTTGGGATTTCTCGCAACCAATCAACTGCACGACGATTCGGCCGATAATCTCCTGAACAGCAACCTGTTTTGCCATACTCCCATACCCCCCTTGTGAGGACTGACAACATGCCCGTGCTATCTACTCCAGGCGCACCATACACCCCAGGACGGACCAACTTCGGTTTGCTTCCCGAACCCGAGAGAAGCCCCGCCTCGTTTTTCACGAGCTTCGTGATCAACGGGCTGATCGTGCTGATTGCGATCTACTTGGGGAGTCAGGTGAAGCAGCTTGTCGAACACAAGTACGAGGAGACGGTGCTGATTGTCCCATCCACGCCTCCGCCTCCGCCCAAGATCAAGATTGAGCAGCCCAAGATCCAGCCGCCGGAGCCTCCCAAGATTGAAGTGAAGATGGAGCAGCCCAAGATCGTGATGCCCAAGCCTGAGCCCAAGCCGGAGCCGAAGCCAATCCAGATGGAAGCCAAGGTAAACATGCCGGTGATGAAGGCGTTGAAGCCGTCCGTGGTTCTGGCGCCGCAGCCCAAGGCCGCGATGACGGCCGCAATGCCAGCGCAGAACAACACCGTGAAAGCCTCGACGGCGCCGGTGCACCTGGGTGAAACGTTTGGTGTAACGCCCAATCCGAACGCCACCCGGGCTGCTACTGTGGCCGCCATCGGCAATCCCTACGGCGGCATGCAGGGCCCGGCAGTGGCGCCGCACGGAGTGGTCGGCTCCACGGGTATCGGCGACGGGCTGAAAGCGGGCTCGAATCGAGGTGTTGTAGGCAAGGTGGCCCAGGCCGGCGTTCCCGGCGGCACCGGCACGGCAACCACCGCGGTTGCGGGTCCGGTGGGCCATGTCGCCTCTGCGGGCATTCCCAGGGCAGTGGCGATAACCCCCATACAACAGGTGGCCGTGGCTCCCGCCACCACCAGCATTGAAGTGCTTTCGAAACCGCCGGTGCAGTACACCAGCGAAGCGCGGCAGTTGCGAATCCAGGGCGATGTGGTTCTGAAAGTCACTTTCACCGCCGCGGGACAGGTGGTGGTGCAGGGTGTGACGCGCAGCCTGGGCCACGGTCTCGATGAAGAAGCTCGCCGCGTGGCGCAGCAGATTCGCTTCCGGCCGGCTACGCGCAATGGTCAGCCGGTTGATTCCACGACCACAATTACCATCACATTTCAGCTGGCGTAGTAGCATCGATACTGAAGCACCAAGACAGGCAGTGCTCTTCCCACCCGTTGCCGGCTGTTTCTTTCGGGTGGAGAGCCCCAGAGCAAGACTTCACACAGGAGCATTTCATGACGTTTCGTAAGATCGCCCTAACCTTCCTCCTGATGACCGTAGGTGCGGCCTCTGCGTACGCGAAGAAGGAACCCAAGTACGAAGCTGTACGTCCGCTTACGCCGGAGCAGTCGGCGCTGGTGGACCGGGCCATCTCGCAGGAGAAGGTGCTGATCCAGGCCATCCGCAAGCGGACGCCGCTGGTGGAGACCTATATCCAGAACACCAAGCCGGACGTGAAGCTGTACATGGTGCCCGTAGAGGACCAGTACATGCTGAGCCGCGTGGACTTTGCCAAGGGGTTTGTGGACAAGAGTTTCGCCGACCGCGCCACCAAGCCGGAAAAGGGCGCCAAGGGATTTTTCAAGGGATCGCTGGATGCCATGCTGGGTCTGAGCAAGGCGCTGGGTCTGGAGAAGTTCACCTACAACCCCAACGGCTTCATGCAGATGATGTTCCTTGACCCGACAGGGTTCGACAAGAACCACTACGTGTTCAGCTATGTGCGCGCGGAGTTTCTTGGCTCGGTGCGCACGGCGGTGTTCGACGTCCATCCCAAGGTGAAAGGCATGGGGCGGTTCTTCGGCCGCATCTGGATCGAGGACCAGGACGGCAATGTGGTGCGCTTCAACGGCACCTACACCGGACCGAACGAGGAAGACTCCAGCAAATATTACTTCCACTTCGACAGCTGGCGGATGAACGTGCAGCCGGGCGAGTGGCTCCCCGTTGCGGTGTACGTGGAAGAGACCACGCGCATCGAAGGCGAGAAAACAGTCGGTCTGAAAGCGCAGACGCACTTCTGGGGCTATAGCCTGAAGCTGCCCACGCGCGACTCGGAGAACGTGAGCGTGAAGGTGGACGACGCGGTGGACACCAGCGGCGACTCGCAGGACGTGGGCCCGCTGCAGGCCTCGCGGGCCTGGGTGACGCAGGCGGAGAACAACGTGATCGACCGGCTGGTGGAGGCGGGCCTTGTGGCGCCGCTGAACCCGGATCCGAACGGCTACGAGCACAAGATCCTGGACCAGATCGTGATCAACCTGCAGGTGCCCAACAACCTGGCGTTCACTGACCAGATTCACACCCGGGTGCTGCTGACCACGACCATCGAGACAACCACAGTGGGCAACACGATCCTGATCAGCAAGGGGCTGATCGACTCACTGCCCAACGAAGCGTCCATGGCATCGGTGGTGGCCATGGAACTGGCGCACATCGCCATGGGCCACCACATCGACACGCGCTACGCGTTCAACGACCGGCTGATGTTCCCGGACACGGCGACGTTCCAGCGCATCGACATGTACCACAGCGACCACGACAACGCGGAAGCCGCCAAGCGGGCGATGGAGTACCTGAACAACTCTCTCTACAAGGATCAGCTTCCGGATGCCGGGCTCTTCTACGCGCAGCTGGTCGACCGGTCGAAGGCGCTCAAGCAGATCAACACGCCCAAGCTGGGCGACTCTCTGCTGCGGGCCGACGGCACTCCGTGGATGGCGGATCTGCAGCACATGTCGCCCAAGCTGAACTGGGACGACCTGACGCAGCGGCCGGCCAACCCGCTGGGATTCTGGTTGAAGACTGACCCGTGGGACGACAAGGTGCATCCTCTGAACGCGAAGATCTTCGCCTACATGAACCCGCGCGACAAGATGCCGTTCGAGGTAACGCCGATCTTCTACAAGCTGCAGCGCTACGACGCAGCGGCAGCGGCCGGAGTTGGGCCCACGATAGCGCCGGCGTCCGCCACGCCCTCGGCCGGACCCCCTCCGGCCGCCGCACCGAACAACGCCGCGCCTCCGCAGCAGGCACCGGCAGCCGATCCCAACGCTCCGCAACCCCAGACTCCGGCCCCGAATCCGCAATAGCAGGCCTCGATGCGGGCCGGTTCAGACATCTCTCTGAGCCCGGCCCGCATCCCGCCGATTTTGTGTCTTGAATCAGTGAATCCTCCCCCGGATTGGACTGGTAACAGCCTATGGAGACTTCAAAAATCAGCCGCAACCTCGCCGCGCTGCTCTTTTTCCTGATTGTGGCTGGAGCATTGTCCACTCAGGCCCAGGTGGTCCCTTCCGCATTCGCTCGCGGCCTGTCAATTACGGCCGGCGGCGAGCTCTCCGGCTTTCAGCCCGACTACGCCGGAAACGGCGTTCCTCAGGCTGCCGGTCTTCACGGCTACCTGGCCGGCATCGGCACGTTTGTCGATGTCAAGTTCACACCCTGGGTGCAGATTGAGGGCGAAGGCCGCTGGATGCGCTTCAACAGACCCGACCGCGGCATCTACGAGGACAACTACCTGATTGGCCCGCGTCTGCCCATCTACAAGCTGCACTTCTGGCGCGCCACGCCCTATGCCAAAGTTCTGATTGGCTACGGCAAGCTCAACTTCCAAGACGGCGAAGGCTGGGGTCGCTATACGGCCATCGCCTACGGCGGCGGACTGGACGTCAAGGTATCCAGGCGCATCACCCTGCGCCTGCCCGACTTCGAGTTCCAGCAGTGGCCCAACTGGTCAGAGGGCCTGGGACCAACCTATACCCTTTTCCCCTACGGCCTCAGCGCCGGCGTATCGTACCGGGTGTTCGGGATCAGGTAGGGGCTGACTCGCGCCTACCGGCCGTCATCTTTCCTCAGTGACGCCTGCAATTCCAGCACCTGCAGTTGCACCTGCTTCACTTCCTTCAGTATCTCCACCCGGCTCCGATTGATGAAATGTTTGAGTACTTCCGCCAGGGGATAAAGGAGCACGAAGCAGGCCAGAATTCCAAACCAAGGACCTTTGAGCGTATCGAGCCGGTGCGCTCCTAGCCAAAGAAAAACCGTCGACAGGCCAACCGCAAATATCCACAGCGCGCCGACCCCCCACTTCTCCCGGCGAAATGCCTCTTCGTTTCTTGCCAGCGCGGATGCGACTTCATCCCGGTAGGCTCGAAGATTCTCCGGCTGGGGCAGACGCGCCAGCAGACGTTCGCGCATCTTGTCAATTCCCTTTTCCATAAATCCCTCCACTCAAAACTCCGCTTCATGGCGCGCTTTGCGTAATGCATGCGCGACTTCACCGTGCCTTCAGAGCAGCCCGACAACCTTTGCGATCTCGGCGATGGACAGGTCTTCAAGAAAATGCAAGCACCAGCACTTCACGATGCTTGAGCTCGAGCACGCTCAAAGCCTGATGAATCGCGGCCGCATCTTCGGCAGCAAACGACGGCTCCTCGGCTTCCTGGAAAGCTTCGAGCTCAACCTTCTCGGCCCGCTCCCGGGAGCTGTTGCGGCGAATGCGATCGACCGCGATTCCGTGGGTCATCGAGTAAAGCCACGAGCGCACAGAACCGGGGTTCTTCAGTTTGCGAATACTGCCGAAGGCCTTGATCCATACTTCCTGAAGAACGTCGAGCCCACTGTCCGTGCTACCGGTCAGACTGGCCGCGTAATAAAGCAATGGCCTCTCCATGACGGCAATCAGGTCTTCGAACGCGCCCGGTTCGCCGGACTGGCAGCGGAGAGCCATCCATTCGAAGCCGGTTTGATTCTTGCCATCCATGTGCGTTCAATGCATATGTCGGAGGAGATGCGCTCGCGGTTCAATTGAGCCGAAGGAATTGTCTTTGGGGCACAAAAATGGCCACCCCGCGTGGGAGTGGCCATTCTATTCTCACAGTTGCTGGACTTGCTTTTATGCCGGGGACGGCGAGCCTTCCGGGAAGCCGGGGCCGCCGCGGGTTTCGGGCTTGAGCACCTGCTGCGGGCTGCCGCTGCCGGTGTCGCTGGGCGAAGCCAGCACGGAGCGCATCGGGGGCAGTTCCTTGCCTTCGATGAGCATCTTCACCTCTTCGGCGTCGATGGTCTCGCGCTCCAGCAGCGCCGCGGCAATGCGGTGCATCGCGTCCGCGTGCGACTCGACAATGGAGTGCGCCGACTGGTAGGCCTCGTCGATCAGGCGGCGCACTTCCAGATCGATCTGCCGCGCCGTCTCCTCGCTGAAGTCGCGATGCTGCGCGATCTCGCGGCCCAGGAAGATCTGCTCTTCCTTCTTGCCGAAGGTGAGCGGACCGAGGCGGCTCATGCCGTACTCGCAGACCATGCGGCGGGCCAGGTCGGTGGCCGTTTCAATATCGCTGCCCGCGCCGGTGGACATCTGGTTGAGGAAGATCTCCTCAGCCACGCGTCCGCCGTAGGCGATGGCGAGATTGGCTTCAAGATACTCGCGGGTGTAGTTGTGCCGGTCGCCGGGCAGAAAGATGGTGACGCCCAGCGCCATGCCGCGCGGAATGATGGTGACCTTGTGGATGGGGTCGGAGTGCTCGCGCAGGAACGACACCAGCGCGTGGCCGGCCTCGTGATAGGCGGTGACCCGCTTCTCTTCGTCGGTGAGCAGCATGGACTTGCGCTCGGCGCCCATGAGCACCTTGTCCTTGGCGAGCTCGAAGTCGTACATGACGACCTGCTTGCGGTTCATGCGCGCGGCGTTGAGCGCGGCCTCGTTGACCATGTTGGCCAGGTCGGCGCCGCTGAAGCCCGGTGTTCCGCGGGCCAGGACGTTGAGGTTGGTGTCGTCGGAGACGGGAACCTTCTTCACGTGCACGCGGAGAATTTCTTCGCGGCCGCGGACATCGGGCAGGCCCACCACTACGCGGCGGTCGAAGCGGCCGGGGCGCAGCAGCGCGGGATCGAGCACGTCGGGGCGGTTGGTGGCGGCCACCAGGATGACGCCGTCGTTGGATTCGAAGCCGTCCATCTCGACGAGCAGCTGATTCAGCGTCTGCTCGCGCTCGTCGTGTCCGCCGCCCAGGCCGGCGCCGCGATGGCGGCCGACGGCGTCGATTTCGTCGATGAAGATGATGCAGGGCGCGTTCTTCTTGCCCTGCTCGAAGAGGTCGCGGACGCGGCTTGCGCCGACGCCGACGAACATCTCAACAAAGTCGGAACCGGAGATGGAGAAGAACGGCACGTTGGCTTCGCCGGCAACAGCGCGGGCGAGCAGGGTCTTGCCGGTTCCCGGAGGTCCGACCAGCAGCACGCCCTTGGGAATGCGGCCGCCGAGCTTCTGGAACTTCTGCGGCTCGCGCAGATATTCGATGATCTCCTTCAGCTCTTCCTTGGCTTCATCCACGCCGGCCACATCTTTGAAGGTGACCTTCTTCTGCTGCATCGAGAGCAGGCGCGCGCGGCTCTTGCCGAACGACAGCGCCTTGTTGCCGCCCGACTGCATCTGCCGCAGCATGAAGAACCAGATGGCGCCGAGCAGCACGAACGGACCGACGTTGAAGAGCAGTTGCAACAGGCATGTTGTTCTGCGGCTCCTTGATGTTGAGTGGCGACCTTGGCGGCGCGGAGTTCCTTGGTCAGGCTGTCGGTAGCTGGCTGGAGATCGTGGTGTGGAACTCGATCCTTGGCGCCCTTCAGATGGCCATGCACATCGTTGCCCTGGATGGTGGCGTCCTGCACCTGCCCGGCCTCGATCTTGTCCAGCAGATCGGAGTAACCGATATCCGCTGTCTTTGCCCATGCTGGTGCTTCTCTGCACCACGGTCCAAAGCAGCATGAGGCAGACGAGAATAAAGACCCAGAACATGATCGTTTTAACGGTCGAATTCACCAGGAACCCTCTTTCCCGGCGGGAGAAAATCCAACCCTGGATCTCCGTCTCCGCCCACTTGACCCTTAGACGCGTGAAGCATGGTCAAAGTCGCAGCAAAGTGTATAACCCTCCGGTGGCAGACACAAACGCCTCCCCGCCCGGATGAGCAGTAGTTCAGATTGTACTCCCAACCAGGAAGAACTGGAACCCTGAGCGCGACGATTCTGCCTGGGCGATTGGGCTATCGGACTGCCGCGAAAGTGCCATGGCATAAACGCGGTGAATGGGCAAATACGACAGCTCAGTTCAGGTCGCGCGCCAGGACCGTAATTCCCTGCTCCGGCTCGACTTCCACGCCTTTCATCCACACGATTCGGCCGCCCGCTTCCAGCACCGGCCAGACCGCCCGGCTGGACCCCGTAACGCGCAGCCGCTCCAGCACTTCCTTCACCTTGCGCGGGGCGCCGGAGTAGCGCAGACGCACCCGGTCGCCGGGCCTCCAGTTTCGGAGGGTGGCGGTGGGCGCTGAGCCGGTTACGGGCTGATCTTCGGGGAGCTGCGCGGCCTGAATGACCAGGTGAACGCCAAAGGCTGGAGCAAAATCTCCCCTGGAATCAGCACGGTGCACTCAGGCATGGCGGCGGAGCCGGCGGAGACCGCTTCCACCGCCAGACGGAGTTCGCGTGGCGTTCGCTCGGCTCGGAGCCCTCCAGCCAGCTCGCGTCTCTGCCCGGCGCGGCCCTGGAGGGCCAGCTCCCGAAGCGCCTCGGTCGCAGGAAAATCGAGCGCCGAGCCCAGTTGCTCGGCCGCGTGGCGCAGCAGGCGCCGTTGCAGGGCGGGCGGCAGCGCGGCCAGGCGGACGACGTCCACGGCCAGGGCGTTTCCCGGGCTGGGGCCGGAGGCACGTCCGCCGCCCCGGACGGGCTTGCCGGTGAGCAGGATTTGCGGGGCGATGCGCTCAAGTTCGGCCTGCCAGCAGGCCTCTTCGTCGCGGGCCAGGACAGCCATCTGGGCGAGGTGGTCGCGGAGCCGGGGGTTCCAGGTTTCGAGCTGGGGCAGCAACTCGTGGCGGATGCGGTTGCGAGTGAAGGTGAGATGGCGATTGGACGAGTCCTCGCGCCAGCGGCTGGCCGAGAGCGGTCAAATAGGCCTCGACCTCGGCGCGCGTCGCCCCCAGCAGCGGCCGCACAATTCGCCCTTCGGGAAACTCCAACAACTGGATGAATGCCGCCAAGACCTTCAGTCCACGCGCCGCGCAGGAACTTGGCGCAAACGGTCTCCGCCTGGTCGTCGAGGGTGTGCGCCGTGGCCACCGCATCCGCTTCTCCCGCAGCCATCAGTTGCCGGAACCAGCCGTAGCGCAGCCGCCGCGCCGCCTCTTCAATCGACTCACCTGCGTTGGTCGCTTCAGCCTGGGTGTCGACCTGCGATGCGTGGATGGGCAGCCCAAGATCGCCAGCCAGGGCCTGGACGAACTCCTGGTCCGCATCGGCTTCCGAGCCGCGCAGGCCGTGGTGCAGATGGACCGCGCTGAGCACCAGGCCCAACTCGCCGATGCGCTGCTCGAGCGCGCGCAGCAGGGCCACCGAGTCCGCCCCGCCGGAGACCCCCACCGCCAGCCGAAGACCTGGCCTGAACAGGGCTGTATCTACGGGCAATCCTGGAGCGATTCTCGCGCGCATCTAAGAATCATAGTGTGTCCGCGCCAACACCAACGCGATTGCCTGCAAAGCGGCCAGGTGGTCAGTTCGAAGGCTTGTGCGTCAGCGTGACGGACACGAGCTTCAGCCAATAAATCAACCCCGCAAAATGAAGCTTGACCTTGCCCTTTTTGATTAAGGTTTCGTCTCCGGCATGCGCTCTGCGGCAGGTTTCCATCCACCCTCAACAAGAATCAGGTCAAATTCAGCAGCGCCGTCTCGCAGCCGCTTCACATTTTGGTATGCAGGGCTGGTGTACCAGCGCTTGACGCTTTCCAAGGTGGGAAACTCAAACAAGACGACACCTTTCACCGCAGCGTCTCCTTCGAGCACCTCGACCGGCGTGTAGGCAACGAGCGGCTTAGCTTCGTAGCCCTGGAACGATGGCGCAACGTTGGCCCAGTATTCCTCAAGGCGGCGGCGGTCGGTTACGCTCCTGCAGATCGAAATAAGATAGGCAGCCACGATTGTCTCCTCTTCAGTCGGTACCCTTCCGGGCACAGTCCAGTGAAGCCTTGGACCGGCTCCGGCCGCAGGATAGCACTGTATCCAGTCCGCTCAGTGCAATGCCGTTGTATACTTCACCCGGTATGCAAGTCTTTGCGATCCTTCCCGCTGCTGGTTTGGGCACGCGCATGGCTGGCCCGCAGCCCAAACAGTTCCTGGCGCTCGACGGCCAGCCCATCCTCATCCACTCCCTGCGCGCCTTTGCCGCGGTCAAGCGGGTCACCGCCATCTACGTCGCCGTGCGCGCCACCGAGATTGAGCGCGTGGAGGCGCAGGTGGCCGAGTACGGGCTCTCCGGCCGCGTTCGCGTCGTCGAGGGCGGCGACAACCGCCAGGAGTCGGTCTCCCACGCGCTGGCCGCTCTGCCCGCCGAAGCCGACGACATTGTGCTGGTCCACGACGCGGTTCGGCCGCTGATTGACGTGGCCACCATCAATCGCACCATCGACGCGGTAATTGAATTCGGCGCGGCCATTGTGGGCCTGCCCGCCGTGGATACCATCAAGCACGTGGAACGCACCGCCCACGGAGCGCTGATTACCGCGACCATTCCTCGCGAGTTTGTGGTGCTGGCGCAGACGCCGCAGGGCTTCCGCTTCGGGCTCCTGCAGAAGGCCTTTGCCGAGGCCATGGCCGATGGATTTCTGGGCACCGACGAAGCCTCGGTTGTCGAGCGCGCCGGCCACCCGGTCGCCGTGGTGCACGGTTCTCAGGTTAATCTGAAGATTACCCAGCCGGGTGACCTGGAGCTGGCCGAGTTCTACCTGCGCCAGCGCGGGCGGTGAACCAGTGCTGAAGTGGTTCGCCAGGGTAACAAAGGATTAGAGTCTAAAGGGCAGGCACGGTAAATCTATGGATACACGAATCGGATTTGGCTGGGACTCGCACGCATTCAAGCCGGGCGTCCCGCTGCGCATTGGCGGACTCACGCTGGATCACCCCGAGGGCCTGGCCGGCCACTCTGACGGCGATGTGCTGCTGCACGCCATTACCGATGCCCTGCTCGGCTCCATCGCGGCCGGCGACATCGGCAGCTTCTTCCCGCCCGGCGATCCGCGCTGGAAAGACGCCGACTCCGCCATCTTCCTCAACCTGGCCATGGAGGAGCTGCAGAACGCCGGCTACCGCATCGTGAACATTGACACCACGCTGGTGCTGGCCGCTCCCAAAATCTTCCCCATCGCCGGGGAGATGCGCGCCCGCGTGGCCGACCTGCTGTGCATTGAGATTGACCAGGTCAGCATCAAGGCCAAGACTCCCGAGGGACTCGGCCTCGATCACGTTGCCCAATGCCACGCCGTCGCACTGGTCGAAAAGGTTCTGGATCCGGACGAGCTGAAGAGCATGAGCGCCGTCATCGAAACCCAGCGCCAGCTCGAGGACGTGGTGGAAGACCTGCTGAGCTCTGTGCATGGCGTGCCCAAGAAGCGGACCATCGCGCCCGTCTACGACACGGAAGACATCACGTAAAGCAGCGGTCAGAGATCGGGGATCGGGGATCGGAAGGACGATGCTGGATGGTCACACCAGGAGAATGGCAACTCCATACGCGGCCAGTTTCCCGTCGCCCGTCACCAGGACCAACCCCTCAACCATCGCTTGCGCGACGAGCAGGCGATCGAAGGGGTCGCGGTGGTGAAGAGGTAAGTTGCGCACCGCTTCTCCGTGCCGAATGGTGACCGCCAACTCGGTCATCCGATGGGTATGAATGAGATCGGAGACCGGGCGACGCAGGGTCAGGCTTCCCAGCGACTGCTTGATTGCCAATTCCCAGGCCGTGACCGCGCTCAGAAAAACCTGCGGAGCCGACTCAAGCCGAAGCAGCACGGAGTCCGCAATCCGCTGCGGCTTCTGATCGAGCCAGACCACCACATTCGAATCCAGAAGGAGGGCGGACTCGGTCATCGGCGTTCCAATTCGGCGGGTTCCTCACCAAAAGGGCTGTTTTCGCCTTCATCCTGAAAGTAAGACAACGGGATGTCTTTCTCCCAATCGTCGGAGAGAAACGTAATCCCCAGCAGGTTCTGTCCGAATTTGCGCAGAGGCTTCGGAGCTTCGAGGCCCACTTCCAGCGGCGTGAGTTTTGCCATCGGCTTGCCGGCCTTGGCAATCACGATCTCCTCACCCTTCGCCGCACGCTCCACCAGGCTGGAAAGCTGGGTCTTGGCTTCGTAGATGTTGACTTGCACCGGCTTGTGGAGCTTCTCACCCGGCGGCGGAGTTGGATTTGCGGCCATGGCAGCCCCCTCGGCTCTCAGTTGGTCAAGTTGGTTAAGCACTTCTTTATTGTGCCCCTGTTCGGCCGGTTGGTCAAGTTGGTCAACGGGCGGGGCTTCTATTCTGGTCAGCGCCCGATTCCTGAGTTGGCGGCCAGCTTGCTTGGCGCGGTGATTTCCGTTGCAGTTTTGGCTGTTTGGCCTTACCTTTGCTGCAAGATAAATTCACTCAGCGGAGGAACTTCAATGCACGGCGACCCTAATCAGGTGAACGGCATTATTGCGGCCGTCATCGGTTTCTACCTGATCTTCATTGTGGTGATCATGGCGGCCATCATCATCCCCTTCTGGTTCATCCTGAAGAAAGCCGGCTTCTCACCCTGGCTGTCGCTCATCAACATTGTTCCCTTCGGAACCCTCATCCTGCTCTACATTCTGGCCTTTGCCGAGTGGAAGGTGATTCCCGCGCCGCAGATCGGCTGGGCGCCCCCGCCCGCGTACCCGCCCCAGCCGCCCTATACGCCACAGGGGTAACCCTGACGTCCTGCTCCCGGCCTTTCCCGCGAAACGTCAGTTCGCTGGGCCGCTCCGCACGCATCTGGCACTGCCGCCAATCACTCACAGTGGGTTGCCGCACCAAGCAAAGGCGGCCCGGACGGATCCCACATCGGAGGCTCACATGGGCGACCTGCTTCAGCCATTGCATCTTGTTATTCTTGGCTTAATCTTCTTCCTGATCGTCTTCCCGTTCCGGATTGTTCCCTTCTGGTTCATCTGCAAAAAGGCCGGCTATTCTCCCTGGCTTTCGCTGCTCTATCTGGTTCCGTTGGGCGGCTTGGTTCTCAACCTTGTGCTGGCCTTTGGGGAGTGGAAGGTGGTTCCGGCTCCTCAGCTGGGCTGGCCGCCCCACCCGCCCTATCCACCGCAGTCGTAAAGCCAAAGCTGGTAGCATCGAAGAGGAACAACCTCAACGATGCCTGAATCAGACAGCTCCGCGGCCAGCGCTCCCCGCGTCCGTTTTGCCCCCTCGCCCACCGGCTTCCTGCATGTTGGCAGCGCTCGCACCTTTATCTTCAATTGGCTCTATGCCCGCCACAACGGCGGAACCATGGTCTTGCGCCTGGACGACACCGACGTCGAGCGCAACACCGAGGCCAGCGTGCAATCCATCTTTGAGGGACTGCGCTGGCTGGGTCTGGACTGGGACGAAGAGTACAAGCAATCCGAGCGCCTCGACCTGCACCGCGCCGCAGCCGAAGCGATCTTCGCCAAAGGCCTTGCCTATCGCGACTTCACCCCGGCCCACGCGGATGCAGGCGAACAGTCTTCCGCGCAAGGCGCATGGCTCTTCAACCCCGGCATGCGCGACCTATCGCAGAGAAGCCAGCGACCGCCGCGCCGCCGCTGGCGAGCCGTTCGCGCTCCGCTATCGTGTCCCGCGCGGAGAAGACCGTACCCTCCAGCTTTGTCGATGCCGTCTACGGCGAGCAGTCCAAGCTCGGCCGACGAGGTCGAGGACTTTGCCCTGCTGCGTTCGGATGGCATGCCCACCTACCATCTCGCCTCCTGCGTCGACGACGCCGATCTCCGCATCACCCACATCATCCGCGGCCAGGATCACCTGACCAACACCTTCAAGCACCTGTTGATCTTCGAAGGCCTCGGCGTCGCAGCCGCCCCAATTCGCGCATCTCCCGCTGCTCGTCGCCCCCGACGGCGCCAAGCTCTCCAAGCGCAAGCACGGCCCCGTCGTCAGCGTGACCACCTATCGCGACGCCGGGTTTCTCGCCGCACGCCTTCATCAACTTCCTCTGCCTGCTCGGCTGGTCGCCCAAGAACGACCGCGAGTTCATGGCCCTCGACGAAATCCGCTCGGCCTTCACTCTGGAAAACGTCAACCGCGCCAACGCCGTTGTCAATTTCACAGAAGAAGACCCCTTCGACGCCAAAGCCGTCTGGCTCAACGCCGAGCATCATCCGCGCTCTGGCCGTCGACGCAGCTCAGCCGCCAGCTTGCAGCCCTTCTTCGCGCAGGCCGGCCTTGAAGCCTACGCCGGAAAAACTTCTCGCCGTCACCCCGCTCATTCGCGAGCGCATCAAGCTGCTGCGCGATGCCGTCTCCGCCGCCGACTTCTTCTTCGTCAACGAACTCGCGCCCTACGACCCAGCCGAGCTGATCCCGCAAAGGAGGCGATGCCGCTCTCGCCCTGCGCGTTCTTGCAGCACGCCCAGGAAGTCCTCGCCACAACCGCCTTCGATCACGATTCGCTCGACCAGGCTCTGCGAGCCGCCGCTGCGCATCTGGGTCTGAAGGCCGGGCCAGGCTTTCAGCCCATCCGCGTCGCCGTCTGCGGACGCAAAAACGCGCCGCCGCTCTTTGAAACCATGGCCGTCCTCGGCCGCGAAGTTTGCCTCGACCGCATCCGCCAGGCCGAAGCCAGCCTTCAATCGCTCGGCTGAACAGAAACTTGCCTTGTCGAAGTCGAGTTTCTGCTTGACATTTTGTAATCGATCGATTACACTATGACCATGTTTTCCGTCAGGCCGCTTCCCGAGTTCACCACATGGCTTGATGGATTGAAAGACAACAAGGTACGCGGCGCGGTGACGGAACGAATCAAGCGCCTCACCTTCGGCTTGCTGGGCGACTTCAAGGCGATTGGCGACGGCGTGATTGAGCTGCGCATCGACTTCGGCGCGGGCTGGCGCCTCTATTACACACAGCGCGGCGCCCAGATCGTCGTCTTGCTTGCGGGCGGATCCAAACGCACACAGAAGAGAGATATCAAGCGGGCTAAGGCTTTGGCCGCATTGCTCAAAAGCGAAAGGACTTGAGATGAGAAAAACCATCAGCGTGGATGACCTGCCTGAATTCGATCCCGCAAAGTACCTCGACAACGAAGAGAGCATCGCCGTCTATCTGACCGGAATTCTGGAAGCGAATGACGCGGCCCTTTTGGCTTCGGCGCTCGGCGACATTGCCCGCGCGCGCGGCATGACGGAGATCGCCAAGGCCGCCGGAATTACCCGCGAAGCTCTCTACAGAGCCCTTCGCCCCGATAGCGCGCCGCGCTTTGACACCATCAGCCGCGTCTGCGCGGCGCTCGGCGTGCGTTTGGTGGCCCAGCCCATCCCTTCCGGAAAAGCAGCCGCTTGAAAGCCAGTCGCTGGCCGGGTCGCCTTCAGCGGTAGCAAAAAAACGCCCTCGACACGCACCACGGCTTTCCTCGATCTCATTCCCAGGCGAATTCGATGGGAGCCTGGATGTCGGGGTGAAGACTGCTATGCACCGGACAAGTGTGGGCGGCTCTCTCGAGTTTTTGTTTGTTCTCGGAGCTTAGGGAATGGGGTACGTGGATTTTGACGTTCAGGCTCTTGATCATTCGCGGCGCTGCGGTTGTCATTTCCTTTTCTACTTTTGCTGTGGTCCCGGCGATGTCGATGTTCAACGTACGAGCCAGGATGCCCATGACCGTTAGAATGCAAGTGCCAAGCGCGGTTGCAACCAGGTCGGTGGGCGAAAAACTTTCGCCGCGCCCCTGATTGTCCTTGGGGGCGTCCGTGTTGAGCTTGGTTCCAGAGGGAGTGTGGACTGCTTCGCAGTGCAAGTCTCCCCGATATTCGAATTGAATGGCGACCATGATTGCTCCCTTGAAGAGATCGTGGAATGGGCATACGCGGGAATGCACGAAACCTATCAATCATAGGGTACGCGCGCACTGTGGAGTTTCATCGGCCGATGATGGACTTTTCTAAAGTCAAGCCGTCAGAATCCCCGGGCCTGCCTCACCCCCATCCGCCAGGCCGAAGAACGCCTTCAATCGCCTGTTTGAGTTTTTGCTCTTTGCCGGGTCCGAAAATCCAGACCTCGGGCGCCCGCGTAATGCGTAATAAATGATAGTGATTGTCGTCACAATGAAGAGTGGCCAGACATGAGAAATACAATCAGTGGTTTTTTCGCGGGTTTACCTGGTGATGAACGGGCGACACACCCTGCGAAGAGCTCATGCAATGAAAGGAAATTGCGGATGAAGGTCAACCAGTCATTTCCTCTTTTTCTCTCGCTCCTCGTTTTTCCATACTGCGGTTGCGGCGGAGGCAGCATAGGAGGAGGCACGGGCGGAGGCGTCGTGGGCCAAGTCACCACAACTGTTTACATAGCGGGCGGATCGTACAACGTCAATAACGGATCTTCGCAAGTCTACCAATGGACAAATGGCGTTTCCTCTCCCGTTCCCGGGGGAGTTACAGGGTATGATCCTGGCGAAAACACCTGGTCGATTGCCGCCTCAGGCAGCAATGTCTACATGGCGGGCGATGGGTATGATAACGCGACCCAAAACTACACAGCCATGTCTTCAAATAATGGCACGATCACCGATCTCACGGATGGTACAGTGAATGCTTCGGCGAACGCGGTTGCCGTTTCCGGCAGCGATGTCTATGTGGCGGGCACCAAATACGACAGCGCAACCGGCAACTACATCGCGATGTATTGGAAGAACGGCACGATCACCGATCTCACGGATGGTACAGTGAATGCCTCCGCGAGTGCGATCGCCATCTCCGGCAGCGATGTCTATGTGGCCGGTTCCCAGGATAACCCCGCAACCGGCCGCGCTCAAGCCGTCTACTGGAAAAACGGCGTGGCCATCGCACTCCCTGCCGCGCCGCCGCTGAACACCAGCGTTGCTTATGCAATCGCTATCTCCGGCAGCGATGTCTATGTTGCGGGCTTCGAGAACTACAATGGTGGCATCACATCAGCCTGCTATTGGAAGAATAACTCGACGGCCGCTGCCCTCGGCCAGAATGGATCGATTGCTTCAATCGCATACTCAATCGCCGTCTCCGGCGGCAATGTCTATATCGCTGGAGTGGACACGAACTCCCTGAACGACCATGGCATAGCTGTCTATTGGATGAACGGTACGGAAGTGACTGTCTCAAGCCTATCTTCATCGGCGATGGCTTTAGGATATGCAATCGCCGTCTCTGGTGCCGATGTTTATGTAGCGGGCCAGCAGTGGGACGCCACGACTCAATACTATGTACCCTACTACTGGAAGAATGGAGTGGGCACGGTCCTTCCCGCCGCGGCTTCGGAGGATGGCGTCGCTACCTCGATAGCTGTTGTTGTGAGCCAGTAATTGACGTGGCACACATCTACTTTTCTGGCCTGTTTGCCAAGCCCGCTTTCACCGGATTGTTTTCGATGTACTCGTGATGCTCTTGAAAGCTCTTGTCATCAAGGATGCACATCCGAGCGAGTTCGTTCCACTCCCTTGCCGCTGTTCTTGAGTACAACCCTCCAGTGGGATAATGGACTAAGCCATGACCGACGCAAATCCGGAAAGCCAAGACGCTCGCACTCCCTCCAGCTTCCTCCGCGACATCATCGCCGAGGATGTGCGCACCCAGAAGTTCGGCGACGCCGTTATCCAGACCCGCTTTCCCCCCGAGCCCAACGGCTACCTCCACATCGGCCACGCCAAGGCCATCTGCATTGACTTTGGCCTTGCGGACGAGTTCGGCGGCAAGACCAACCTGCGCTTCGACGACACCAACCCGGAAAAAGAAGAGCAAGAGTACGTCGACTCCATCCAAAAAGACGTGCGCTGGCTGGGCTTCGAATGGGACCGCCTCTGCTACGCCTCCGACTACTTCGGCCAGCTCTACGAGTGGGCTATCCAGCTCATCAAAACTGGAAAGGCCTACGTCGACGACCTCACCGCCGACGAGATTCGCCAGCATCGCGGCACTCTGACTGAACCCGGCAAGGACTCGCCTTATCGCAACCGCTCCGTCGAAGAGAATCTCGACCTGTTCACCCGCATGAAGGCCGGCGAATTCCCGGACGGCACGCGTGTGCTCCGCGCAAAAATCGACATGGCCTCGCCCAACCTGAACATGCGCGACCCGGTCATGTACCGCATCCTCCACGCCACGCACCACCGCACCGGCGACGAGTGGTGCATCTATCCCATGTACGACTACGCCCACGGCCAGTCGGACTCGCTGGAGCGCGTCACCCACTCCATGTGCACCCTGGAGTTTGCCGACCACCAGCCCCTCTACCGCTGGTATATCGAGCAGCTGGGCATCTTCCCTTCCGAGCAGATTGAGTTCGACCGCCTCAACATCACCTACACCGTGCTCAGCAAGCGCAAGCTCATCCAGTTTGTGCAGGAAAACGTGGTCAGCGGTTGGGACGATCCACGCATGCCCACGCTCTCCGGCTTCCGCCGCCGCGGCTTTACGCCGGAGGCCATCCGCGCCTTCTGCGCCCTGATAGGCGCCTCACGGACAAACGGGACAACGGATATCGAGATGCTGGAGCACGTCCAGCGCGACGACCTGAACCACCGAGCCAGCCGCGCCATGGCTGTGCTGCGCCCGCTCAAAGTGGTCATCGATAACTACCCTGAAGGACAGGCGGAGTTTGTCGAAGTCGCCAACAACCCCGAAGATCCCAGTGCCGGGACACGCCAGGTGCCGTTTTCCCGCGAAATCTTTATCGAACAGGACGACTTCCGCGAGGTTCCTCCACCGAAGTATTACCGCCTCTCGCCCGGCAAGGAGGTGCGCCTGCGCAACGCCTACTTCATTACTGCCCACAGCGAGGTGAAAGATTCTCACGACCGCGTCGTCGAGGTGCACTGCACCTACGATCCGCTGAGCCGCGGCGGCAACTCGCCCGACGGCCGCAAGGTCAAGTCCACCATGCACTGGGTCTCGGCCGCGCATGCCCTGACGGCAGAAATCCGTCTCTACGACAAGCTCTTCACCAAGGCCGATCCGTACGACGCGGAAGAGGGGAAAGACGTTCTCGACAATCTCAACCCCAATTCACTGGAGATCCTGACCAGCGCAAAGCTTGAGCCCTCGCTCGCCAACGCCAAGCTTGAGGACCGCTATCAGTTCGAGCGTGTCGGCTACTTCTGCCTCGATCCCGACTCGACCCCGGAGAAACTCGTCTTTAACCGGACGCTGCCGTTGAAAGACTCGTGGGCAAAGATCGAGAAGAAGACCGGAGCGTAGAGCCCAGCCTCGGGGCGAGCGGAGTTAACGGGATGTGCTCCGGGTAGGATTTTGCGAAGGAGCGCCTGCATCGTCGATTGCCCCGCAACTCGACTTGAGCTGCGGGGCAATCGGCATTTTCTTTTGATGGCAGACCAGCTATTGGTCTAAGTGGTTGGGGCTGCCCAGGCCGGTGCACAGATCCCATCCGGGGCCGGAGAATGTGCCGGAGTAGTAACCGCAGGCTCCATAAGTAATGTCGTTGAAGCTATTGGAATTGTTATAGCGATAGAGGCTGAAGAGTTCCTCAGCGCTCGACGCGGCGAGGCGCCCGGATGCATTCACGATGCCTGCCAGGGTCGGCGATGCCACGCTGGTTCCTCCTACGATGTACCAGCCAGGGGGAAGGCCAGGGGCGGCAAAGGTATCCAGGATCCAGACGCCAGTTTCGGGGTTGGAATCGGCGGAAAGATCGGGTACACCGCGATAGGCCCCGACCTGCCGGACAATGCCGCGGTTGCCGGCTTGATAGCCCGGGATGGGTTCGTAGAGGCTCACGCCTCCGCCTGCGTCGGACCAGGCGATCTCGCCGATGAGGTTGCCTGTGTTCTGATTGCGCGCCGTGGAAGTGCCGCCGGCGCAGACCACGTTGGGTGAGGCGCAGGGATAAATGACGCCCGCGCTATCCCCTGCGGAGGCGAAATAGACCACCCCGCTGCCGGTGAAATAGGAGTCTAAGGAAGTCTCCTGCGGAAACTCTCCACCGCCCCAGCTCATGGAAACCTCGCCCCTGCCCCTGCTGTTGGCCGGGCAGGTGGTGGTTTGCCCGCAGGCCACCAGGTTACTTGCCACCTGGACCGCGGGAAGCAGGTCCGAGTAGTAGTTTGAATTGGCCTCCACCAGGTAGAGCGTGGCGTTGGGCGCCATGGCGTGGGCGTATTCGATGTCGAGAGATTCCTCAAACTCCCAGCCGCCCGTGGGATCGGCCGGCGGCTCGCTTCCACCTGCGTAGACCACCTGGAAATTCCCCGCCGGCAGCCCGAACTGAGCCGAAAAGGCCGCAAGATCGGCGGCCGCGTTGGGATCGTCATAAGCGTCCACGATGGCGATGGTCTGGCTCCCGCCGGAGGAATTGGTGGTTGTCTGGTTCGGATTGCACCCGGGAATCGGCCTTACCAGGTGGTAAATGCAGGCCAGCGATGCGGGAGTTTCATAGGCATAGCCGGCGTAGGGCGGCAACTCGCTGGGAGACGCGACTCCGGATTCGAAGTAACGCAAATTGGTGTGGGCGCGCGTGCCCAGGTCGCCGGGTTGGGCGTGGCTGGAGGGAGGGATGACAAGGGTTCTGTGCAGGGCGCCCTGCGCGGGCGAGGCGCCAGCCCCCTGCGCCCGCGCCGGCACGATCATGGTGACGAGAAACGCGGCCAGGACGATGGCGCTGAGAGCGCGCGCGATTCCGTTACCGCGCAGACGATTTGAGTCAGGAAGGGACCCTGCCGGACATTGGAACATGGTGAAACCTCCTTGAAGAATTGCGCATTGAAGCGGAGCGGGCCGGGGACCCAGCGACGGGATTTGCAGCCCCACGCGAACGGCGCGACGAATTTGCTGCGCCTGTCAAAAGCAATGGGAGAATCGCCATCGCTGGGGAACCATTTGATGGCAGGAGAATACTGGCTTCACGGGGCGCCGTCTGCAGATTGCGACCCCGCGTGACGAACTGCACTCCGGCGATGAATCCGAGCCCCTTGCAGGGCACCCGCAGAATAGACAGACTGTTCCCGCGATGTCAAATAAATTCTTCGTCTATCGATTCAATTCCCTCCTGCGGCCAGGTGCCAAGGTCTCGATGTTGAGACCTCGGATCATCGAGCGCACGGCTCCCGTTTTTTGCGCCTTAGGTTGCAGCCAGGCGCCAACCGGTTGGGGGCTTCTACTTCCCGAAGGCCCCCCGAAGCCTCCCGGTCGAATACGGTGACTTTCCCAGCGCTTCATCCATCCATGCCGGAAGTTCGGGGGCTTGTTTGGGACCATTCGGATCGCGCAACTGGTTCCGAACGCAAGGCATGCAGCTTCCGCATCCCTTGCTCCCTATGAAGAGCAGGAGTCCGTTCTCGCCTCTGAGAACTGGAGTTTTCCGGCTACTCCCTGTTCCCTACTCCCTGTTCAGTCACTTCCCGATCACGTCGAAGGTCACCGGAATCGTCTTCGGCGGCATGCATTGGGTGTTGTTGCAGGCCTGGAAGTGCAGCTTCGCTTCGACAAGATGATTGCCGGGCTCGGCCACAATGCGCGCCTGGATGGTGAACTCGCCGCTATAGACGCTGAGCTTGTTCTGCGGTTCGGAAGGCAGCGCGAAATCCGTGCCGGCCGGATAGCTCGCATTCTGGAGCCGCACGCCCAGGCCGTCCGGAATGGAGAACGAGGTAGGAATTAGGTACTCATCCTTGGGTGTGTGCGAGTTGATGTGCAACCCCTCGGCAATGCGAAAGTGCAGGGTCACGTCGCTGGCCTTGCCCGCCGGCACCGTCACCTGCTCGGGAAACATGTACTCCACCGCCGCGCCGCGCAGCACCGAGCGGCTGGCCGAGTCGGCCTGACCCTGCGCCAGCGTCGCACAAAGTGTCAGCAAGAACGCAACAAAGGCCGAACGTAATGCGGATTGTTTCCCTAAGCCTCGTGCGATCATCCAGAACTCCCTCAGCGGCTAAAGCCCGACCCTTTATTGAAACCTTTTTCGACATGACTGAAGTCATGCCCTTGATACAAAGCGGAAGCTGTAAGAGCTAATAGCTGGAAGCTGAAAGCTGCTTCACTGTCCCAGCGCTTTCTTGACATTCGCTTCCATCTCGTCCTTCGACGTCAGACCCATCTGCACCGCCACCACTGTGCCGTTGCGGTCCAAATAAAACGACATGGGCAGCTCGTCCAGCCCGCCGTACTGCTTATCCAGCGAGCCGCCGTCGATCAACACCGGATACGGAATGTGCAGCTGCGCGGCGGAGCGGGCAATCTCCTTCTTCTCATCGGCCAGCTTCTGCGCGTCGTCGCGGTCAATGTCGTCCGCGGAGACGCCCAGTACTTCAAACCCCTGCGCTGCGTACTGGCTGCGCAGCTCGATCAGCCATGGTGTCTCAATCTTGCACGGAGCGCACCAGGTGGCCCAGAAGTTCACCAGCACGGCCTTGCCCTTGAAGCTGGAGAGCGCAACCTTGTTGCCGCTCAGGTCTTCCAGGGCAAACTCGGGCGCGGGCTTGCCGGTGAGCGGAGACTCGTACTTGGCCTCGCCACCGGAGGCGTCAACCACCAGTTCGCCCTGGGCAGCCGTGGCCAGCAGCCGCTCCGCCGCCTGCTTGCGATATTCAAAGTTGGCCCACCCCGCCCACGCAAACGTGGCCAGGATCAATAGAACCGCTCCCAGAACAAGTGTGTTTCGTCTCACCGCAGACAAGACCTCTGCTCACATTGTACGAGCAAAGAAACCCGGCATCCAATCGGCCGCACCCTGCGCTCTCTTCGACCTTTCGCCTTTCCCCTGGCGAAAGGATGGGAAGCCACGGACCTTATGCGGCACAAGCCGCGTCTGCCCCACCGCAGGTGGCGCAGGTGCTACCATCAGAAACCGATGGCTCCCTTGCACGAAGAAGACTCGTTTCAGCCCGCCGCACTGGTGCGCACGGAAGCAACTGCGCTGCTGGCGCTGGCCGACCGGCTGGAGGGCCCCATGTCCCTGGCATTTGCCCGCGCGGTGGAACTGGTGCTGCGCTGTGGCCTGGAGCACGGCCGCGTGGTGGTCACCGGCATGGGCAAAAGCGGCATCATCGCCCAGAAGATTGCAGCCACGCTCAGTTCCACCGGCTCGCCCGCGCTGTTTCTGCACCCCGCCGAGGCCGTGCATGGCGACTTGGGCGTGCTCATGCCAGGTGACGTGGTCATCGCGCTCTCCGCCAGCGGCGAGACTGAGGAGATTCTGCGCCTGCTCCCCCTGCTCAAGCGCAAGGGAGACGCGCTGATCAGCTTCTGCTGCGCGCTGAGCTCGACGCTGGCCCAGGCCAGCGATGTAGCGCTTGACTGCAGCGTGGAGCGCGAGGCCTGCGGCCTGAACCTGGCCCCCACCGCCTCCACCACAACCATGCTGGCGCTGGGCGATGCGCTGGCCATCGCCGTGAGCCTGCGCAAGGGCTTCCGCGCCGAGGACTTCGCCGACCTGCATCCCGGCGGCAAGCTGGGCAAGCGCCTGGCCCGCGTCAGCGAGCTCATGCATTCCGGCGAAGCCATCCCCGTGGTCGCGCCCGGCACCTCCATGACTGACGTGATCTACGAGATGTCGTCGAAGAAGCTGGGCATCACCACGGTGCAGGAAGCCGGGCGGCTCCGCGGCATCATCAGCGACGGAGATCTGCGCCGGCTGCTGGAGCGCGAAGGTGGCGCAGCGCTGAGCCGGACCGCCGGCGAGGCCATGCACGCCAGTCCGCGCACCATTCTGCCCACCGAGTTGGCCGCGTCCGCGCTTGCGATGATGGAGGAGCGGAAGATTACTTCGCTGGTGGTGGTGGGCGCAAAGGGCGCCGTGGAAGGCGTGCTGCACCTGCACGACCTGTGGGGCGTGGAACTTATTTGACAAGAGGGGACAGGGATCAGGTCCAGAGATCAGGCCAGACGAACGACGTCTACTCGCGGCAAGGCATCCCCGAACATTTAGAATAAAACCTGACCTTGATCGCCTTGCGTCCGCAACCGTCGGACGGGAAAGTACGCTCTCATCGCTATGCATCGCTGGTCCAAGCTGTTTGTTCCCACTCTTCGCGAGGCCCCGGCAGACGCCGAAGTGGCCAGCCACAAGTTCCTGCTCCGCGCCGGCTACATTCGCCAGCTGGGCGCGGGCATTTACAACTACCTCCCGCTCGGCCAGCGCTCGCTGAACAAGATCATCGCCATTGTGCGCGAGGAGATGGACCGGATCGGCCAGGAGTTTTTTCTGCCTGCCATCCATCCCCGCGAGGTGTGGGAGCAGAGCGGCCGCTGGTCCGGGATGGGCGAGAACATGTTCCGCCTCAAGGACCGCAAAGGCGCCGACCTGTGCCTGGGCATGACGCACGAAGAGATCATGACCTCCATCGCGCGCAACGAACTGCGCAGCTACAAGCAGCTGCCGCAAATCTGGTACCAGATCCAGACCAAGTTCCGCGACGAACCGCGCCCCAAGTCCGGCCTGCTGCGCGTCCGCCAGTTCACCATGAAAGACAGCTACAGCTTTGATTTGGACGCGCCCGGCCTGGACAAGAGCTTTGACCTGCACGACGCGGTCTATCGCAGAATCTTCACCCGCTGCGGCCTCAGGTTCGTTGCCGTCGAAGCTGACTCGGGCTCCATGGGCGGCTCGCAGTCGCAGGAGTTCATGGTCTACACCGATGCCGGTGAGGACCTGATCGCCAGCTGCCCGGTGTGCGGCTACGCGGCGAACCTGGAAAAAGCAACCTCGCGCCTCGAAGCCGTGGTTGAAATGGAACCCACCGGCGACGGCACACCGGAGCTGGTGTTCACGCCCGGCTGCGCCGCCATCAGCGATGTGGCCGAGTTCTTCAAGATCTCACCCGCCTCCGACATCAAGTGCGTGGCCTACATGATTCTCAAGCGTGGAGCTGCCGGGAAACCGGACACATGGCACGGTGTGGCCGCATTTCTGCGCGGCGACCACCAGGTGAACGAGACCAAGCTCCTGGGCGCGGTGGGTGGCGCGGACCTGCGCACCATGCAGGCCGAGGAGTTGACGCAGTTTTTCAACGGCCCCGCCGGCTTCCTCGGTCCTGTGGGTCTTACGCACAACGCCAAGCCGCTGGAAGACGGGCTCACGGTTGTCGTTGACAAATCGCTTGAAGGCCGCAAGAATCTCGTCGCGGGCGCCAACAAGCTGGACTATCACCTGCGCAATGTTGTCCCGGGACGCGACTTTACCTGGACCGTCGCCGCCGACATTCGCAGCGTCAACGAAGGCGAAGACTGCCCGCGGATCACATCGTCCGGCGTTCCCTGCTCCGGCCAGCTGGTTGTCGGCAAGGCCGTTGAAGTGGGCCACATCTTCAAGCTCGGTTACAAGTACACCGAGTCCATGGGGGCGCGTGTGCTCGATATCAACGGCAAGGAAGTGACGCCGATCATGGGCAGCTACGGCATCGGGATCGAGCGAATCTTGACCGCGGCCATCGAGCAGGCCAACGACAAGAACGGCTTCTGGCTGCCGGCCTCCATCGCACCGTTCACCGTCGTCGTCACCGTCACCAACTCTTCCGATGCCTCGCTGGCCGAACCCGCTGCCGCACTGGCAGCCGAGCTCCATGCCGCGGGCCTGGACGTGCTGCTGGATGACAGGGACGAGCGTGCGGGTGTCAAATTCAAAGATGCTGACCTGGTGGGCATTCCTTACCGCATCAACGTCGGTAAGAAGGCCGCCGCCGGCCAAGTGGAACTGGTAACGCGCGCCACCAGCACCAGCGTGGATGTGGCCTTGCATGATGTGGTGGCCCTGCTCAAGGAGCGTGTTGAGGAAGACGCTTTGCTGTTAACTGCAGAAGGCAGCCTGTAGCCGGCCGCTGTTTTACAACCAGCTGTAGGCTGTCAGCACGCAGCTGGTTTTCAAGGAGCCGCGATGGCGCTGAAAATCCGATTTGCACGATCGAAGAGCCATCATCCCTGGGCGTCGCTCGCGTTCCGCGTTGCAGTGGTGGCCTTTGGCGTGGTGGTCGTGACATGCCTTTGCGTCTTCGGCTTCTACTACTTCAGGTATCAGCGCATCGTCGACGACCGCCTCAAGCAGCCCATCTTCGCCAACACCGCAAAAATTTATGCGGCTCCGCGCGAGGTGCGCCCTGGGCAAAAGCTAACGGTGCGCCTCATCTCCAATGAACTGAGCAATGCGGGTTACACCATCGAAGGCGCCGCGCAGCCTTCGCAACTGGGCACCTACTCACAGGATGCGCAAAGCATCACCGTGCATCCCGGCCCGCAGTCCTATCACGCACAGGACGGCGCAACCATCCACGTCAACAGCGGCGTGGTCGACTCCATCACCGACGATCATGGCCAGGCGCTGTCCAGCTATGAACTGGAACCCCTCCTCATCACTGGCCTGAGCGACGACGCCAACCGCACCAAGCGCCGCCTGATCACCTACGACGAGATTCCGCCCAACCTGGTGCAGGCGGTGCTCGCCATTGAGGACCGCCGCTTCTTCGAGCACAACGGCGTCAACTACTGGCGGCTCATGGAAGCGGTCTTCCGCGATGTGACCACGGGCCAGAAGCAGCAGGGCGGCTCCACGCTTACCATGCAGCTGGCGCGCGGCTTCTTCCTCACGCCGGAAAAGCGATTCAAGCGGAAGTTGATTGAGATCGTCATTACCTTCCAGCTGGAACATCGCTTCAACAAGCAAAAAATCTTTGAACTTTACGCCAACGAGATCAACCTCGGCCAGCGCGGCAGCTTTTCCATCGACGGCTTTGGCGAGGCCGCTCAAGCCTACTTCGGCAAGGACGTGCGCCAGCTCGACCTGGCTGAATGCGCCCTGTTGGCCGGCATGATTCAGCGGCCCAATTACTTCTCGCCGTACCGCCACGCAGACCGCACCATTGAGCGCCGTAACCTGGTCCTCGACTCGATGGTGGAGACCGGAGCCATAACAAAAGACCAGTCGGAGCGCGCCAAGGCTGAGCCGCTGCATCTGTCGCCAGGCAGTGTGGACGCCAGCGAGGCGCCTTACTTTGTTGACCTGGTGCACGAGCAGCTGGTGCAGAAGCTGGGCGAACGCGATTTCAATCGTGAGGGGTTGCGCATCTACACATCGCTCGATCCCGATCTGCAGCGCGAAGCAACCACCGCGGTCGACTCCACCGTTCACCTGGTTGACGAGCAGGTAGACCACCTGCACAGGAACCACAAGCCCGGGGAAACTTGGGTGTATCCGCAGGTGGCGCTGGTCGCGCTCAATCCGCACACCGGCCAGGTGCTGGCTCTTGTCGGCGGCCGTAGCTACGGAAACTCGCAGTTGAATCACGCGGTCTCCAAGCGGCCCACTGGATCCATCTTCAAACCCTTCGTCTACGCCGCGGCCTTTAACACCTCGCTTGAGGGCGCGGTGCTTTCCGGCCAGACCAAGCCGTTCACCCAGTTGACCATGCTGAGCGATGAGCAGACCACCTACGACGTGGGAGGCCAGGAGTACACGCCGCGCAACTATGAAGGCGAATATCACGAGCAGGTCACGGCACGTTATGCGCTGCAGCAGTCACTGAACAACGCCACCATAGGACTGGCTGCACTGGTCGGCTTCGATCGGGTGGCATCGCTGGCGCGCGAAGCCGGCGTCAAAAACGCGCGCGGCACGCCATCGGTGGCCATCGGCTCTTACGACGCTGCGCCGCTCGACATGGCCGGCGCTTACACCATTTTCGCCAACAACGGCCTGCATCTCGATCCCTGGATGCTGGCCAGCGTGCGCACACCTACCGGCGACATCATTACCGACTACACGCCCACATCGAAGCAGATTCTCGATCCGCGCGTAGCCTACCTGACCACCAACATGCTGGAGAACGTGATCAACCACGGCACCGGCGCAGCCACTCGCTCACGCGGCTTCACCGCGCCGGCCGCCGGCAAAACCGGCACCAGCCATGACGCGTGGTTCGCCGGCTTCACCACCAACCTGCTCTGCGTGGTTTGGGTGGGCAACGACGACTATACCGACGTCAAGATTGAAGGCGCACATGCCGCCGCTCCCATCTGGGCCGAGTTCATGAAGAAGGCCGTGCAGTTGCCGCAGTACTCTGACACGCACGAGTTCTCCGTGCCTGAAGGCGTAAGCATGGTTGAGATCGACAAGGCCACAAACCTGCTCAGCGATGAGGCCTGCCCCGACAGCGTCAGCATCGCATTCCTTGACGGCACCGCGCCCACTGACACCTGCGACCATCCGCCCGATCATCGCAACATCCTGCAAAAGATCTTTGGACTCGGCAAACCCGGCAATTGATCGCGAAGTCTATCCGCCAATGTCCCATCCATCCGGCATCGGTTGGCAATGCGCACACCAGAAGCTCACGCGCGCATCCGGCCCTTGTTTACGGCATTCAATCTCCGTGCCACACCGGCGGCAGGGCTCGCCCTGGCGTCCGTACACCCACACCCGCTCCCGCGCATGACTGCTGTGTGTCGTGCGCCGGTGCAATCCCCTGTAAGTGACCATTGCATCGCCGGAGTCTTCCTGCACGTTGGCTCGCACCAGCCGCCGCGAAATATCCACAATGCCCGCCAGCTGCCCAGGAGCGAGATCGGCCACACGCGCAAAGGGGTTGATCCCCGCCACAAAGCAGATCTCCGACTTGAACTCGTTGCCCACGCCGGCAATCACTTCCTGGTGCAGCAGCACATCGGCAATCTCCTCGTTCGTACAAGCCTCCATGCGCCGTGCAACTTCCGCCGCATCGAACTGCTCGCTCAGCACGTCGATCGCTTGCGCAGGAATGCGCAGCATCCGCTCCACATCCCGCGCCCACAGCATCTTCGCCACCGGCACGCGAAACCCCACCGCAATGTACTCGCTGTTTTCCAGCACAATGCGCATGTTGGCGCGCGGCTGCTGCCATCGTTCGCCATGGCGGTAGATGTGCCAGCTTCCATTCATGAGCATATGAGTAGCCAGCGTGCCGCCGCCTGAGAAATAAATCAGCAGCCATTTGCCGCGCGGTTCCACGCGATCGACCGTCTGTCCTGCCAACGGCGTGTCGTCGTTGAAGCGCGTCAGCAGCGGATACGTAGAGCGAAACACCGTCACCGCCTTGCCCATCAGCGCGCGGCCCAATGAGCGAGCCGTGCGAAAGATTGTGTCGCCTTCAGGCACGGGCTAGTTCACCTCGCCGCGCATCGGCTCGCGCTGTGTCAGCGCCATGGGAATGCGGCGCAGGTGCATGCCCAGAGGGCCGGGATGAAAACCGGCATCCATCAGGAAGCGGCCCATGGGATGCGCCGCCACCGGCTGACCGTTGATGGTGGTAATGAGCACGCCCTGGTGGCTGCTCAGCCGCATGCGCTCCTGCCCGCGCGAGCACAGGAAATGCGCCAGCCCCGCCGCGGCCTGCGACCGCTCCGGCTCCTCCGGCGGCAGGAAGACAAGCAGGTTGGGATTGCCGCGCCGGAGCCACGCAACCAATTGGCCGTTGCGCAGAATCACCTCGGCATACGCGGCCCGCGTAAGAACACGCGGCGCGGTCTCGGAATCCTCTTCCGCCACCGGAAGATCCGGCCAGCGCAAAACGGAGCCATAGGGGTTGGCCGGATCCGTCGCGGCCAGTTGCACAAACTCCGGCTTCTCATCCGGAGGCGCGGTGCGCAACTGGCGCAGCAGATCCACCGCCGCGGGCAGCGCAAACTGCGTTGCGCCCAGGCCAGCCACAAAATACCCGCGCCGTATGCGTCCGCTCTCTTCCAGCGCCTTCAGCACATCGTAGACGGCTGAGAAACCACCGGGGATGTTTTCCGCCGCCGCGTGCTCACGGAGCAACACTCCATAGCGGTTCAGCAGTTGCAGCGCGAGTGCATGACTCGCCTCGGTTGCGGTCGGTCCCTCATTTCCCCGCTGCGCGCGAACCGGAAGCAGCGACCAGCGGCCCTGCGCTGTGGGCGGCGTGGTTCGCCGCGAGCGGAAGGCAACGCCCGTCTGCAAGCGCCGCGGAGTGCGCGCACTGTCGGGCCGCGCAATATACGCGCGCAGGGCATGCAGCGAATCATTCGTAATCAGCCCGCGCCACACCAGGCTCCACAGCGCCTCAATGGTCTCGCCGGGATAACCGCCGCCCAGCGCCTGGTGCAGCGGATCGAAGAAGCTCGCGCCTGTTGACTCGAGCACCGCAAGCAGTTTCGCTTCGCGCTCTGTCAGCGGTTCAGCCTGCGGCCTCTGCTGCGCAAGCAGCGGCAGTTTATCGGCGAGAAACAGCGCAATGCGGCCATCGCGCTCGCCCATCGGCTCCACGCCCGCCCATGCCACTTCTCCCGCGGCAATCAGCGTGTCCAGCCCAGCCGGCGCATACTCGGCAACCCGCGCGGGAAGAATCGCCGTCTCCACCAGCGACGCCGGCAGCGGCGCACCCTGCAGGCTCTCGATCGCATCCAGCAGCCCATCCAGGTTTGCGTGTCCCGTGCGGCGCGGCGCCAGAATCCCCTGCCAATGCGTCAGGAAGCGCGCCAGCGTGTACTGCTCCACCGGCTCCACTTCGCGCCGCAGCCGCGCCAATGACTTGCGCCGGATCAGCCGCAGCATCTCCGCGTCACACCACTCGCGATGCAGGCCCCCGGGCAGAAATCCGCCTTCCAGCACGCGTCCCTCGCGCGGCAAGCTGGCGCAGCGCATTTTCCACTACTGTCGCGTCCAGAGCAAATCGTTCGGCAACCGCGCGCAGCGTGAACGGTCCATGCGTGCGCGCATAGCGCCGCACCAATTCCAGCACCGGATGCGCCACCGGCTCCAGCAGCGCCGCGGCCAAGCCCGGCGGCAGCGGAATGCCAAGCCCATCGCGATAGCGCGCTGCATCTTCCGCCGCAATCAAGCGGCGCTCGCCGCCAATGCGCAGCTCCAGCAATCGGCGCGAACGCACCAACCTGTCCACATGCGCCAGTAGATCCAATGCAGCCACGCGCCGCGCCAGCTCCTCGCGCGAAAGATCCCCCAGCCGCAAACACAGATCGTGCATGCCGTCCGCCGAGCGCGCGCGATGCGACTCGGCAAGGCACTGCGCAATCTCTTCCACTTCGGCAATTGCATCCGCGTCCAGCAGCTCGCGCAGATCGGCCTCGCCCAGCAGTTCGCGCAACTGATCCTGATCGATAGTCAGCGCCTGCGCGCGTCGTTCCGCCAGCGGCGCGTCGCCGTCGTAGAGAAAATTCGCCACGTAGCTGAACAGCAGCGAAGCCGCAAACGGCGAGGGCTTGCGCGTCTCCACCACATGCACGCGGAGCTTGCGCTCTTCCACTTCCTTCAAAATCTCCACCAGGGCAGACATGTCGAAGACATCGCGCAGGCACTCGCGATAGGCCTCCAGCAACAATGGAAACTTCGGATAGCGCGAAGCCACGCTCAACAGATCGTAGGAGCGCTTGCGCAACTGCCACAGCGGCGAGCGAGCATCGGCGCGGCGGCGCGGCAACAGCAGTGCGCGTCCCGCTGCCTCGCGAAAACGGCCTGCAAACAGAGCCGTGGTTCCCAGTTGGCGAAGAACCAGCGCCATGGCCTCCGCACTCTCCACCAGAAACCAATCCGCATCGGGCGGCTCATCGGTGTCGGGAAAGCGCAGGACGAAACCGTCGTCGCCCCACAGCGTTTCCACCTCAGGCCCGCCCGCTGCGCGGATGCGCGCACTCACCGCCATGGCCCAGGGAATGTGAATGCGGCTGCCGAACGGCGTCATCACGCAGACGCGCCAGTCGCCCAGCTCATCGCGGCAGCGCTCGATGACGATTGTGTGATCGTCGGGCACCGAACCGGTGGCATCAGCCTGGTCGGAGAGAAAGCTGCAACAGATTCTCCGCCGCGCCGGGATCCAGATCGTGCTCGGCCACAAGCCGCGTCAAGCGCCGCAGCCTTGGGCAGCGCGCGCAGTTCGCGCACCAGCGCACCGATGCGGCGGCCAAACTCCAGCGGACGTCCCGGCCCATCGCCCTTCCAGAACGGCATCTTGCCCGGCTCTCCCGGCGCCGGCGTCACCAGCACGCGGTCGTGCGTAATCTCCTCGATGCGCCATGTCGACGCGCCCAGAATAAACGTCTCGCCGGGATGGCTCTCGAAGACCATCTCCTCATCCAGCTCGCCCACGCGCACGGCCTTGCCCTCACTGTGCGCCAGAAAAACACCGTACAGTCCGCGATCGGGAATCGTGCCCGCATTCAGAATCGCCAGTCGCGCAGCTCCATCGCGCGCCGTGACCACGTTGCGGTTCCGGTCCCAGTTGAGGCGCGGGCGCAGTTCGGCAAACTCGTCGGAGGGATAGCGCCCACTCAGCAGATCGAGCACGCCTTCAAACGCCGCGCGGCTCAAGCCTCCGAACGGAGCCGCATGGCAGACCAGTTCGTAGAGCGCATCCACACTGACCTCAGGCTTCGGCGTCTCCGCTTGCTTCTTTGCCGCATCCCAATCGTCGAACTTCAACTCCGCGGTAACATTCTTCGCGCCGCGCGCGCTCTTCACCACCTTCGCCTTGCGCGGCGCAGCAGCTCCCGGCGGATGCGCAACAATCGCCACCAGCTGTTGCGCCAGCACGTCCAGCGGATTGCGCGGATAGCGCGTGGATTCGATGTGCCCTTCATGCATGGCGCGTGTCACCGCAGCACAGGCCACCAGGTCGGCGCGGTACTTGGGAAAGAGAATGCCTTCGCTCACCGCGTCCACATGGTGCCCGGCACGTCCAATGCGCTGCATGCCGCTGGCCACCGAGGGAGGCGCTTCAATCTGGATGACCAGGTCGACAGCGCCCATGTCGATGCCCAGTTCCAGCGTGGAAGTCGCGCACAGCGCGCGAATCTGCCCCGCCTTCAACTGTTCTTCAATCACGGCTCGCTGCGCCGCGGCCAGCGAGCCGTGATGCGCCCGCGCAATCGCTTCACCCGCCAGTTCGTTCAGCGCGCCCGCCAGTCGCTCAGCCACCTGGCGGCTATTCACAAAAAGAATGGTCGAGTTGCGTTCGAGAATAATCTCCAGCAGCCGCGGATGAATCGCATTCCAGATGGAAACGCGCTTGGGCGCCTGCGAGGCTGGGCCGCTGGGAATGTACTCCTGCTCGCCCAGCCGCGCCATGTCTTCCACCGGAACCTCGATGCGCAGCTTCAACCGTTTAGGCGCGCTGGCATTGACGATGGTCACTGGACGGTAGCAGAGAGCGCCTGGATCCGTTGTGTCAGAAGCCCACGCCTGATTTGCCTGCAGAACAGATTCTGCGCTCGTATCTGTCCCCATCCGTACAGATGGCCCAGCCGGTTGTGCCGCCTTTGCCGCGCAAGCGGCGTCTGCCCCACCGCAGGTGGCCACTCCGCCGAGGAACCGCGCCACCTCTTCTAGCGGCCGTTGCGTCGCTGACAGGCCAATGCGCTGCAGCCGACGCTGGGTCAGCGCTTCCAGCCGTTCCAGGGTCAGCGCCAGGTGCGCCCCGCGCTTGGTGGGAACCAGCGCGTGAATCTCGTCGATGATCACCGTGTCCACCGTGCGCAGGGCCTCGGAGGCCTGCGAAGTGAGCAGCAGGTAAAGCGACTCCGGCGTAGTGATGAGAATCTCTGCCGGATGCCGCGCAAAGCGTGCGCGCTCCCGCTGCGGCGTGTCGCCCGTGCGCACGCTGATGGTAGGCTCGTGGAACTCGACGCCCCTGCGCCGCGCCATGTTGGCCATGCCGGCCAGCGGCGAGCGCAGGTTGCGTTCCACGTCCACGGCCAGCGCCTTCAGCGGCGACACATACACAATCCGGCAGCCCAACTCAGATCGCTTAGCCCCTGGTCCCTCAGTCCCTAGTCCCTTAGTCCCTAGTCCCTGTCTTCCCAGCATCAGCCGGTCAAGGCACCACAGGAAGGCCGCCAGCGTCTTGCCCGTGCCCGTGGGGGCAAGAATCAGCGCACTTTCCCCGCGCGCAATGACCGGCCAGCCCATCCGCTGCGGCGCGGTGGGCGCGTCGAAGACGGCCCGGAACCACTCCGCCGTGACCGGATGAAAACAGGCAAAGGGATCGGCAGCTGGAAGCGGGATCAACGGGATGTCGGGGTTGGGTTCGCCGGGCAACACGGTTCTTTGAGAATAGCGCACGCAGCGGCGAAGAGGAAGCGAAGAGAAGTGATCAGAGACGGGGATCAGGGATCAGAGCTGAGACGCCTGGCTATCAGAACTCCGGCGACCGTGCCCGGAATCGTGACGAATTCGGTGAGGCCGACAATTGCTGGCTAATCCTCAAGCTCCTCGGAAGGGACTGTAAGCCAACCGCAGCCTGTGCGTTCTTCAGGCTCGCAACTCAAACTGCGTGGCTTCAAAAATCCTGACCTGTGCAGTTCCAAATAGTGTCACAATCCCACGTAATCTCCGCTCCGCATCTGTTTTTATCAGGAACGAATGCACTGAATCGGCATCTAACTAGCGGATTCTTGCCGAGAACGCCATGCGCAGACCATCTGGCTACACTGCTCGACGACTTCCGCCGCTACGGCCGCGAAATCGCCGTAGTGCGCTACCAGGGCAACCGGCGCAGGGTCACCACCTATGGCGAGATTGCGCAGTTGGCCGGCCGCTTCGCCGCTCTGCTGGTTAAGCGCGGCATCGGCAAAGGCGACCGCGTACTGCTCTGGGCCGAGAACAGCGCGGAGTGGATTGCCGCTTTCCACGGCTGCCTGCTGCGCGGCGTGCTGGCCGTACCGCTGGACGCCAATGGCACGGCCGAGTTTGCCGCCCGCGTGGCCGCCGACGTCAATCCCCAACTTGCCGTCGGCGACGCGCTTTTGCTCAGCCAGCTGCCCACGGGCATCGCCCGCGTCGCCTTCGAGGACTGGCCGTCTGCCCTGCCCGCTGAAGAAGCCGGCCCCATCCCCGGGCTCTCCGCCGAGACGCCGCTGGAGATCCTCTTCACCTCCGGCACCACCGGCGATCCCAAGGGCATTGTGCTCACCCACGGCAACGTGCTGGCCAGCATCGGCCCCATCGAGCAGGCCTCGCAGCCCTACCTGCGCTACGAGCGGCTGATCCATCCCCTGCGCATTCTGCACACGCTGCCGCTGAGCCACGTCTTCGGCCAGACCATGGGCCTGTGGGTGCCGCCCATCTACCGCGCCGAGCTGCACTTTGAAAACCGGCTGGTGGCGCAGCGGATTGTGGAAACCATCCGCCGCGAGCGCATCTCCGTGCTGGCCGCCGTGCCGCGGGTGAACGCGCTGCTGAAGACCTACCTCGAATCCACCCTGCCCGGGCTGGCCGAGCGCGCCGATGGACCCTGGGGCCGGGCCAAGGGCGTGGGCGTATTGCGGCGCTGGTGGCGATTCCGCGATGTGCATCGCGCCTTCGGCCTCAAGTTCTGGGCGCTCATCTCCGGCGGCGGCGCGCTGCCCGGACCGCTGGAAGACTTCTGGAACGCGGTGGGACTGGTGCTGGTGCAAGGCTACGGAATGACGGAAACCACCGCTATCATTACCCTCAACCACCCCTTCCACGTGGCGCAGGGAACCATCGGCAAGCCGCTCGCCGGCCGCGAAGTGAAGCTGGGCCCCGACGGCGAAGTGCTGGTCCGCGGGGCTGCCATCTCCCACGCCACCTGGTCGCGGCGGCGCGCTGCATCCGCGCACCACTGAGTGGCTGGCCACCGGCGACCTGGCCCGGACCGAGCCGACCGGCGAACTGCGCTTCCTGGGCCGCAAGAGCGAAATCATCGTCACCGCGGCGGGACTCAACCTGCATCCCGAGGATCTTGAAGCAGCCATCGAGCAGGAGCCGGCCGTGGCGGCCTGCGCGGTGGTGCCCATGGAGACAGCCGAAGGTCCGGAGCCTTGCGCCGTGCTGGCGCTGCGTGGTCCGGCGACCCAGGCAGCCGCGGTCATTGAGCGAGCCAACCTGCGGCTGGCGGAGTTCCAGCGAATGCGGCGCTGGGTGGTGTGGCCGGAGCCGGATCTGCCGCGCACCTCGACCGGGAAGATTCGCCGCAAGGCTGTAGCGGCGTGGCTGGGCAAGATGCACGAGACGGCCAGCGGCAACGGTAACGGCCACCACCTGAACGGCAATGGCAACGGCAACAACAACGGCAAGCCTGCGGCATCGTCGGACTGGTTGCTCACCCTGATCGCGCAAATCTCTGGCGAGACCCCGCCCGGTTCGGGCGACGAACTGTACCTGACCGAAGACCTGCACCTGGACAGCCTGGGCCGCGTGCAGCTGGCGGCAGCCATCGAGGAGCGCGCGGGCATCGCCACCGAGAACGGACTATGGGACCAGGTGCAAACGCTCGGCGACCTGCGCCGTCTGCTCAATGGGACCGCACAGCCCATGAATCACCACCGCGTTGTGCAAACCCTTGAGGTACAAACCCCGAATGCCTCATCCGCTCCGCAGTTTTTTGCGGAGCCAACCGCAGAACGCGAATCCGAAATGGTCTTCGTCCCAACGCCCTCCACAAGCTACGTCTATCCGCACTGGCCGTGGTGGGCGCCGGTGCGCTGGCTGCGCGCAGCCTTTATTGAAGCCGCGCTGCGCCCGCTGGTCTGGCTGCTCAGCAAGCCCACAGTTACCGAGTCCGGCAGGCTGGAGGCCGCGGAGCCCATGCTGATCGTGGCCAACCACGTCACCACCTTCGACGGGCCGTTCCTCCAGTACGCGCTGCCGGGCCCGCTGCGCAGACGGATGGCCGTGGCCATGTCCGGCGAGATGCTGGAAGATTACCGGCACTTCCGCGACGCCGACCGGCTCACCGTGAAGTCAAAATTCTTCCTGCCCGGCCCGCTTTACTACTTCCTGCTCACGGCGCTGTTCAACGTCTTTCCGCTGCCCAAACAGCGCGACTTCCAGCGCAGCTTTGCCCACGCCGGCGAGGCGCTGGACAAGGGCATGCACGTGCTGCTCTTTCCTGAAGGCACACGCTCTGCCGAGGGAAAGCTGGCCGCATTCCGTCCCGGCATCGGCCTGTTGGTCAAGCAATCTTTGGCGCCTGTGCTGCCCATGGCCATTCGCGGGCTGGGCGAGCTGAAGACGCGCCAGCGCGGCTGGTTCCGCTCCGGCACCGTGGAAGTGCGGATTGGCGATCCCATTCGCTTTGGCCCCGGGGAAAGCGAAGCAAGCATCACCGCGCGCCTGCACCGAGAAGTGGAAAAGCTCCTCAACAGCTGATGGCAGGTCCTGGCTGGCTATAGCGGTTCTCCAATGGGTGTAGAGGGATCCCACTGACCTCAAGTGGCTTTTTCCTCAACCGGGGCCCCCGGCGACAGGTCTTCGTCGCGGGGATGGAAGTAAAGGCCACCTTTCACGACCCCGGTGACTCCACGTGAATTGGAGAACCGCTCTGATATGGAGTGACCCTGTCAATGCCTGCACATCATGGGGTTGTTTTTGTTTTTTCGAGGACAGGGCCAGCAGCAGCCGGGGCAGATTTGAGCGACGATTGATCAGTCTGATATTCGCGGGTCGAAACCGCATAATCATGATCCGTCGGGAGCTGCCTCTGACTAGAGTCGCGAGTCCGGCTGAGCCTGTCGCATAGAGCGGACGAGGATTCTCCTTCGTGCTTGCTCCGGCTGCGGCTGGCTCTGTCTTCGAATTGGGCGATGCTGTTCATTGGTAGGTTTTTGTTTTTTCATTCTTTGGAAAGTTTTTGCTTTTGTCTTTGCTTTTGCTTCTTCACTTCCGTCAGGCCGCCATTGCCTGCAGCTCTGCTCGCTGCCGCTTCCGCCTTGATCCCGATGGCCCAGATGAAGCCCAGCAGTTCGCGTCCCACCGCGGTGACGATCTTGCGCTGGTCCTTGCCTGCCGCCGCCAGCCTGGCGTAGCGCTTGTGCAAGCGAAGCTGCGCCTTCCAGGCGATCTCTTTGATCTCTTCCGGCACGCCTTCCTGTCGCTTGCGCAACGCCGGTCCGAGCGCCGGCTTGAGCCGATAACTCCAGGCCGCTTCGATGGCGATGCGTCGCAGATGCGCGTTGCCCGTCTTGGTGATGCTGCCGCGCTGCTGCCGCTTGCCGCTGGAGTCTTCGCTGGGCACCGCGCCGCTGTAGCCCATCAGCTGCCGCGCGCTCTCAAAGCGCGAGATGTTGCCCAACTCCGCCACGATCGTCACCGCCGAGATCTGCGCGATGCCGCGCAATGCCTGCAAGCCCTGACCACTTCCTGCATCCGGGCGAAGCCAGCTTCACCGCTTCCGTGATCGCCTGCTCCAGCCGCTTCACCCGCTCGCGCCATGTGCTCGACCTCGTGCAGATAATCCAGCCGCGTCGACTCCTGCGCCGCCTGCTCGAAGCGCAGCTGCCGCACCCAGGCCATGTAGGGCTGCGTCCACGCCTTCACCCCGACGGCGCGGCCGTCGCCCGTGCGCAACAGAAACTTGCTCAACCGATGACGCGCCCGCAACTGATCCTGCTTGGCCGCTTCGCGCGCCCGCACCAGATCGCGCAGCGCCTCCGAGCCCGCGTCCGGAACCCACACCGCCGTCAGATCGCCGGCCCGATAACTGCGCGCCAGCTTCTCGGCATCGCGCCGGTCCGTCTTCACCCGGTCGCCGGCCTTCATCGGCACCAGCGTCGGCGCAATCACCTCGCACTCGACGCCCAGCTCGGCCAACTGCCAGTAGAGAACATAACCGGTAGGACCGGCCTCGTAGCAGGCCTTCAACTGCTCGACCGGACCCAGCTTCTTCACCAGCTTGCGGATCGACTCGGCGCGGTTGGCGATGTTCCCAGGCTGCGCACTTCGCCATCCGGCTCGGCAATCGCGACTGCAATCGTTTCGGCATGGACATCCAAACCCAAAAATCGTACCTTTTCCTTCATGACCGGTTCCTCTCCGCTTGTGGCTCTGAACTGTGTTCCTCATCGAATCACAGCCTAACCCACGACCAGCGCATTGGAACCGGTCACTCCATATGACTAGCCGCTCCGCTCGCTTGCTAACTCGGCTGCCGTGGCCTGAAGTGGCAGGTGCCGCCGGCCAGCACCGGGGTCCAGATGGAGGGATCGGCGGGCTGCTCGCTCGATCCGAGAAAGAGGATGCCGTCGGGCGCCAGCAGCTGGTGAATGCCGGCCAGCAGCGTCTTGCGCGTCTCCTGCGAGAAGTAGAGCATCACGTTGCGCAGGAAGATGACGTCGAAGCGGTCGTCGGCGCGGTTGAAGGGCAGCTGCGAGGCGCACAGGTTGGCCTGGCGGAAGTTGCACATCTTGCGAATCTCCGGCTTGACCGTCCAGTCCTCGCCGTGCGTGGTCGAAGTAGCGCACCACGAAGCGCGCGGGCAGGCCGCGGTTCATCTCGATGCGGTGATAGCAGCCGGCCTGGGCGCGCTCCACCACCTCGGCGCAGATGTCGGTGCCCTCGATGCGGATGTTCCAGCCGGCGAGCAGCGGGAAAGTGCTCGAGCATCAGCATGGCCAGGCTGTAGGCCTCCTGGCCGGTGGAGCAGGCCGCGCTCCAGAAGCGCAGGCCGCGCGCGTGGCGGCGGGCCTCGATGAGCTTGGGCAGCAGCTCGGTGCGCAGCAGCTCGAAGGGGCGGCTGTCGCGGAAGAAGCTGGTCTCGTTGATGGTCATGGCCTCGGCGATGGAGCGCTCGAGTAGCGGATTCTTGCTGCAGCTTGAGGTGCTGCACAAGCTCTTCCAGGTGCGTCATGCCCTGGTTGCGCAGCAGCTTGGTGAGGCGGGTCTCGAAGAGGTAGTCGCGCGACGGGTCGAGCACGTTTTGCGAGAGGCCGAAGACGAGCTGGCGAAGATAGCCGTAGTCGACGCTCTGGAGAAGTTTGCATGACTAGACCACCGATTCCCGAAGCTCGCGGGCTTCGCTGTGCGTCCGGCTGGCGAGCCGGAGGATTTCAGGAGCGATTGCGTCGAGGGGAAGCACCTTGTGCGCCAAGGCCCGCATTGGCGACGGCGCCGGGCATTCCCCACACCGTGCTGCTGGCCTGGTCCTGGGCCAGCACGCTGCCGCCGTGCTCGCGAATGATGCGGCAGCCCAGCATTCCGTCGGAGCCCATGCCGGTGAGCACCACGGCCAGCACGCCGGCGCCGTAGACCGCGGCCACCGAGCGGAAGAGCACATCGACGGCGGGGCGGCAGTGGTTTTCAAGCGGGCCCTGGTTCAGGTGCAGCGTGGCGGGCAGTGCCGGCGCGCGCGCCGGCTAGCACCTCCATGTGCCAGTTGCCCTCGCGCAATGTAGATCGTTCCCGGCGCGCACCGGCTCGCCCTCGGCTGCCTCGCGCACCCGCAGCGGGCAGCGGCCGTTGAGCCGCTCGGCAAAGAGCCTGGTAAACAGCTCCGGCATGTGCTGCACGATCAGCACCGGCAGCGGAAAGCTGGCCGGCAGCGCGGGAAGCAGAACATCGAGCGCCGCCGGGCCGCCGGTGGAGACGCCGATGGCCAGCACCGTCGGATTGGCCGTAACAGCCTGCGCCCTGCGGCGGACGGCGCCATGGGGAGAAACAAGGGCGCCCGTTGCATGCCGGGAAGCAACGCGATGTCTGTTTCTGGCCCGCAATCGGACCGGTGCGCCCGGCTGCGGCCCGGATCCATGGTGAGCGCATGAATCTTGGGAATCAGATCCTGGGCAGTGCGCGGATGGCCGCCTCGCGGCTCGGCCTGCCCTGCCGGCTTGGCCACATAGTCCGAAGCGCCGCAGGCCAGCGCCTCGATGCGTCACCTTGGCGCCGCGCTGCGTGAGCGAACTGCACATGATCACCGGCATTTTGTGTCCCCGCGCGCGCAGCTCTCTGCAGCGTGACCAGTCCATCCATCACCGGCATCTCCACATCCAGCAGGACAGGTCGGGATGCAGCGACGTCGATGCGCGCTCAACGCCGATTCGCCGTCGGCCGCCGTGCCGGCCACTTCAAGGCCGGCATCGGCGCAGACCACGGAGCGCAGCAGGCTGCGCATCACCGCCGAGTCGTCCACGATCAGAATCCGGGTACGGCGGCCAGGCGCCATGGCTCAGGCCTCCACAAGGCCGAGCATGGCCAGCTTTTCCTCAGGGCCTCATCGTCGAAGGGCTTCATCAGGTATTCGTCGGCGCCGGCATCCAGGGCGCGGAGAATGAAGTCGTTCTCCGCCTCGGTGGTCACCATCATCACCTTCATGGTCGCCGAATCCCTCCGCGCGCAGCTGCTTCAGCATCTCCAGTCCATCCATCACCGGCATGTTCCAGTCCACCAGCGCCAGGTCGAACGGGTTCGCCCGCGTGGAGCTGGTCCATGCCGGCCTGGCCGTCGGCCGCCTCCTCGCACTCGATGCCCTTCTCTTCGAGCAGGCCGCGCAGATAGCCCCTCACGAAGCGGGAGTCGTCGACAATCAGTGCTCGCATGGTCACCTCCATCCAGCAACCGTCTCCAGGCCTGTCTGCCTACGCGGCCTGCGCCGCGCTCAGCCGCATCGGGTCCAGCCGCTCCGGGTCCAGCATCACCAGCAGGCTGTCCTTCAGCTTGTATGCGCCGGCAAACAAGGCTCTCCGGCGCTCGTCCAGAATCGAGGGATTCGGCTCATGGTCGGCCGACGAGACGGTCAGCACCTCGCCCACCGAGTCCACCAGCAGGCCGAAGCATCCGCCGGCGCTCTCCAGCACCAGGATGTCCTGCGGCCCGTCCTTGGGCGGCAGTCCCAGCAGACTGGCGCAGGCTCACCGTGGTCAGCACATCGCCGCGATAGTGCACCAGCCCGCCCACAAAGCCGGGCGCCAGCGGAACCGGCTGCGGCCGCGCCGCGCCCACGATCTCCAGAATGTGGGTGATGGGCACGCCGAACAGCGCCTTGCCCAGCGCGCACCGAGCACATCTCCACCAGCGCGCCGCCGCTTTTTCCTTGCGATTCGCAATGCCACTGTCGCATGTGCTCATCGCACCGCCTCCGCCATCCCGTGCCCAACTCGCTCCACTCGCCCGGCGCGCTCTCAGCCAGCCGGCAGCGGCGCCACGCCGCCCAGGTCCACCACGCCGGTCACGCGATTCTTCAGCAGCGTCACGCCGCCGGTGCGCTGCGCTGGTTCCGGCCTCGAACAGGTCGCCGCCCGCGGCCACATCCAGCACATGCGAGACCGCAATGCCCACATGGCGATTGCCCTCGCGGCAGACCACCACGATGATCTGCGCCTCCGGGTCGCCGGCCGACCGCGGCCAGCACGCCGCCCGAATCCTCCACCGGCAGCAGTTGCCCCTCGAAGTTGAGCACCGGCCGGTAGCCGATGTACTCGATGCGCGAGAGCTGGAAGCTGCTCGATGCGCAGCACGTCGGCCAGCGGCACCGCCGCCTGCCGTCCGGCGACCTCCACCAGCAGATATTCCAGGCTCTTGGCCGCATCCGCTTCCGTCTCTTCTTCCGCGCCGCGCGCCGTCTTCTCCTCGCGCTCATGGTCACTCCGGCCTTCAGCGCGATCGACGCCGGGATCGAGAATCAGCGCCAGGTCGGCGTTGCCCAGCACCGTTGCGCCGGAGATAGAGGCCGATGTTCTTCAGCACCGCGGTCAGCGGCTTGACCACAATCTCCTCCGGATCGGCCAGCCCGTCCACCACCAGCCCGAAGCGCCGTCCATCGGCGTCCAAGACGGCGATGAAGTTGTCCCGCTCGGTCGACGTCCTTGTGCTCCACGTCGCGGCATCAGCAGCCGGTCAAGAAAAACCAGCGGCAGCAGCTTGCCGCGCAGACGGTAGAGCGGCGCGTCCTCGATCCATTCGATGGCCGTGGCCGCCTGCTCCGGCGGAATATGCACCAGCTCCGACAGCGCGCCCTGCGGCAGCGCAAAGCTCTGGTTCACGCTGCGCACAATCAGCGCGGGAATAATGGCCAGGGTCAGCGGAATCCGCAGCCGCAGCGTGGTTCCCTTGCCGGCGCGCGAGTCGATCTCCACCTTGCCGCCGATCTTCTCCACGTTGGTGCGGACCACGTCCATGCCCACGCCGCGCCCGCTGACGTTGGTCACCGCCGCGGCGGTCGAAAAGCCGGGCAGAAAGATCAGTTGCAGCAGCTCGCGCTCCGCCAGGTGCGCGGCGCGCTCCGCGGTAATCAGCCCGCGCTCGATGGCCTTCTGGCGCACCTTCTCCACGGCAATGCCGGCGCCGTCGTCGGAGACCTCGATGATCACGTGGCTGCCCTCCTGCGCGGCCCGCAGCTTGAGCGTTCCCTCCGGGTCCTTGCCCGCGGCCAGGCGCACCTCGGGCGGCTCAATGCCGTGATCGAGCGAGTTCCTCACCGCGTGGGTCAGCGGGTCCTTGATGGCTTCGAGAAGACTCTTGTCCAGCTCCGTCTCCTGGCCCTCGACCTGCAACCGCACGCGGCGGCCCAGCGACTGCGAAAGGTCGCGCACAATGCGCGGCATCTTCGAGAAGATGTTCGAGACCGGCTGCATCCGGGCCTTCATCACGCTCTCGCGCAGATCGGCCGTCACCATGTCCAGGCGCCGCGAAAGCAGCGTCATGTTGGGATCGGCACGAGGTGGCCTGCAGCACCTGGTTGCGGGTCAGCACCAGCTCGCCCACCAGGTTCATCATCCGGTTCAGCAGCGTCACATCCACGCGCAGCGTGCTCTCCGCCGCGGTCCCCGCGGCCTGCGTGCGCGGCCTGCCGGCATCGGCCTCCGCTTCCGACAGGAGCTATCTCCGGCCGGCTGGCCTTCGCCGGCCTGAACCGGCGCGGCCGGAGCTGGCTGCGCCGGAGGCTCCGGCGCGGAGCAGCCGCGACGCCGGCCTGCGTGCAGCGGCAGCTCCGCGCTGCTGAGCATGGACCGGCGCTTGGCCTGCGCTGTGCCGGAGCCTGCAGCTCTTCCAGCCGGCCGATCAGCACCGCATCGTCGCCTTCGCCCTCCGTTGCCTCGCGCCTCGATCGTCTTGAGAATCGAGCGCAGGCCGTCCAGCAGTTGCAGCAGCCCGGTGATCATCGGCCCGTCCGCGGTCAGCTTGCCCTCGCGCACCAGGCCCAGCAGGTTTTCGCCCGCGTGGGCCAGCTTTTCCAGCCGCTTGAAGCCAAGAAATCCGGTGGTTCCCTTGATCGTGTGCACCGAACGGAAGATGTCTCCGATCAGGCCCGCATCCTGCGGCCGCTCTTCCAGCTCGGTCAGGCACCGCTCCATGCGGTCCAGCCCTTCCTGGCTCTCGATCAGGAACTCTCTCGTCAATTCATCCAATGCCATCGCGTCCACTCACCCGTCCGCGCAGGTTCATCCCCGGCGCGGCAAGCTCTCAAGCCACTTATCGGAAACAAGCAGCTCAACTTGAGTGGAGAATCCCGGCCGCAGGAACGCGGCCGGGGTCGATGCATCGCAATTCAGCGCCCTCGGGGGTGGGTAAGGTAATCGGCGAATTCGCGTTGAGTCCGCCGTCGTCGTCAGTTTTCCGCAGGGTTCTCCGCCTGTTGCACAACCAGCACACACACCGGCCCTTGCGCGGGTTCAAGCCTCAGGCCAAGCTGATCCTCAAGAGCTGCGGAGAAATCGTCGGCCGAGCCCGGCCCTTGCGGCAACCGGAGTTCAATATCGTACTGTCCCGTCAGCCCGGTCTTATCCACCGTCTGCCGATGCAGTTGTTGGGAAAGAAGACCGGCCAGGACAGCCGTCGAGCCGTTCTTCAAAGAGAATTGGGGAGTTCCGCTGTTCATTCCCACCCGGACGTTGATCATGGAATGGCCGTTGGGTCCCACCGCCGGAGCTGGTGATGAAGGCGTTGCGGTGAGCTTGGCGCCCGTGCTGGCAACCACCAGGTTGTAGACCGGGAGATCCCGTGTCTCGCGCACCACCTTCAGATTGAACTTCTCCGCAAGCAGCGTCTGAAGCATGTTGCGAAACTGCCCGCTGCCCATGTTCATACCCACCATGGACTTGAATTGCCCCGGGCCCGCGGGCAGCGAGGGCGGCAGCGGCAGAGGCATTGCGTTCGTCCCCGCTTCGGATCCGCCCGAATCCTTCCATGTCGCCTCAATGTCGTACCGCTCTGCGCCAATCCAATCCGGGGCGCCAATGACCTGGTAATCCTGCACCCCGTACGCCAGCGCGATGAGAGATGCAACGGTTGCGCCGGTTGCGGAGAATCTGTTCCGCTCGACCATGATCATGTTCTCACCGGTTCCCGCGCTTGGCTTGACCGATGCCTCATCGAACGCAATCCCCGGCGCGGCCGCAGTTTGCGACTCCTGTGCGCGGGCTGGCGGCGCGTTGAACAGACCAACTGCCACCGGCACTGCAACCACGGCCACTCCGATTGCGGCCAGCACCAGCTTGCCGCCCAAACTCAGTTTGCTTCCCAGTTGCCGATTCATGATGCGCATAACTCTCCTTTTCAAGTTGGAGCCGGCCACGCCGGAGACACAGGTGAGCGGCGCCTCGACACAAAACTTGCAGGCCCGCAGAATACTTTCCGCATAGATATCCGGCTGGTTTCCCTGGCGCAGCACCTGCTCGTCGCAGGCCCGTTCCCGCTCTTCCATCAGCTCCGCACCAACCCACCACACGGCGGGATGAAACCAGAAGACCGCCTCCACCAGCATGTGCAGAGCCGCGGCCAGGTTGTCGCGCCGCCGCACATGCTCCAGTTCGTGGGCCAGGATGGTCCGCAAATGCGGATCGGGCAGGTGCTCCGAGATTCCTTCCGGCCAGATCAATACCGGCCGCACGATGCCGAAGATGCCCGGCTCCATGGACGCTTTTGAAACCAGCAGCCGCACCGGCCGGCGCACCCCGGCGGCCTGTTCCAGCTGGCGAAGCGCTTCCACTTCCCGGCCTTCCGTCACAGGCTGCGCCACGCGCACCAGCGCCGCAACGCGCCGCCAGCGCATCCACCACAACCCCGTCACCACCAGGAAGCCGCACATCCACAGCGCGGCCAACGCTCCCGGCAACAACCACAGCAGTTGGGCGCTGTGTGCCGGAACCCGCGTGGCAGCGGTTGTGCCGGCGAACGGCTGGCTGGCCTGTTCAACCCAGGAGTAGACAACGGGGCTTACCGCAACAGCCTGGTGCGGCCTTCCCAGTGCGCCGCCCAGCCCCACCAGCAGCGAAAACGGAATGAGGAACTTGACCGAGGCCGCCAGCCACAGGCCAAACCGAATCCGCGCCTGGTTTCTTCGTAACGCCAGCGTCAGGCATCCCGCCGCAGCCGCAAACCAGGTGGATTGCCAAACGTGGTTGGCCAGCATCGGCGCTGCCTCGCGGCATGCGTCCATAATGGATTTCAGCATCATGGCTTGCCCCTCCTTTCCATGGCTCTCAGCGCCTTCTCCGCGTCCTTGACGTCTTCAAGCGTCAGCTTGCCTGACTCGATCAGGTGCGCCATCACTGGCTGCGTGCGCCCCCCGAACAGTGCCAGCAAATCGTCGATCAGCCGCCTCTGCGCGGAGTTGCGCGACACCGCCGCCGCAAAGATGTGAAAGTTCCCCACCTTCTTTACCCGGCGCACGATCCCCTTGGCCTCAAGCCGGTAGACCGTGGTCTGAATGGTCGTGTACGCGGGCCGCTTCTTCGCCGGAAACGCCTCCTGGATCTCGCGGATCGACAAGTCACCGCCGTTCCAGAGCGACTCCATGATCTCGAATTCGAGCCTTGACAATCTCGGATCAGCCACCTTCATCTCCTATGCCTGCCTGTTTTATTACTACAGATGTTTGTCTACTACACCTGCTTGTTTACTACACGTGTTTGTCCTTGTCAAGACCAAAATTTCTCGACGATGATTTTCCGCGATCCGGTGGGTCCTGCCCCGTAGGCATCCGCCTAGGGTGTACAGCAGGCGGAGCAATGCTTTAGCCTCAATCTTCATGGCTCATCCGGAGCAAAATCCCGACCCCGCACTCGAGGCCCTGCTGGAACAGGCTCGCCGGGCCGCTCTCCACTCCTACTCGCCCTACTCCGGCTTCCGCGTGGGTGCGGCGCTGCGGCTGACCAACGGCGCAGTCGTCACCGGAACCAATGTCGAGAACGTAAGTTACGGCCTGACCATCTGCGCCGAGCGTTCCGCCCTGGTCGCGGCCGTCTCCCAATTCGGGCCGGAGATTCGCATCAACGCCGTTGCCGTGGTCAACCTGAACAGCGCCGCCAGCCCGCCCTGCGGCGCCTGCCGCCAGATGCTCTCGGAGTTCGTCCTCCCCGACGCTCCGGTCCTGTTCCCCGCCGCTGACGGCCCGCGCACCATGCCCTTCTCCGCTATCCTCCCCTTCGCCTTCGACATGAAACTGAAATAAGGATGCACTCCCCATGCCCACAGAGAGCAGCGCCCCTCCCCTTCACGTCATCGACCTCATTCGCAAAAAACGCGACGGAGGCTCGCTCGACCCGCGTGAGATCGCGTTCGTGGCTGCCGGCGCAGCCGCCGGGTCCATTCCTTCAGACCAGCTCTCCGCCTGGCTCATGGCCGCCTTTCTGCGCGGTCTCTCGCTGGATGAGACGCGCGCCCTCACCCTGGCCATGCGCGACTCGGGCGAGAAATTCGACCCATCGCCGCTCGGCAAAATCGCCGTCGACAAGCACTCCACCGGCGGCGTCGGCGACAAGACCAGCTTTCTCGTCGCTCCCATCGCCGCTGCCTGCGGGCTTGCCGTGCCCATGATCTCGGGGCGCGCCCTCGGCCACACCGGCGGCACCTTGGATAAACTTGAGTCCATCCCCGGCTACCGCACCGCCCTGTCACTGTCCGAATTTGAGACAGTCCTCGCGCATTGCGGCGCATCCATCGTCAGCCAGACGCCCGCGCTGGTTCCCGCCGACCGCGTCCTCTACGCCTTGCGCGACCGCACCGGAACCGTCGAAAGCCCCGGCCTGATCTGCGCCTCCATCCTCTCCAAAAAACTCGCCGCCGGCCTCGATGCACTGGTCCTCGACGTCAAAACCGGCTCCGGCGCATTCCTGCGCAAACAGGAGGACGCTGAATATCTCGCCGCCCTGATGGTGGCCACCGCTGAGGCCGCCGGAACCAGCACCGTCGCCCTGCTCACCGACATGGACCAGCCTCTCGGCCGCATGGCCGGCAACTGGATCGAGCTGGTCGAGTCTGTCGAACTTCTCCGCAACCAACGCCCACCCCAGAGCGAAGACCTGCGCGAGCTGTCTTTGATCCTCGCCGGATGGATGATCCACCTCGGCGGCGCTGCGCCAACCCCGGAGATCGGGCATCAGCTTGCCGAAGCCGCCCTCGAAGACGGCTCCGCCCTGGCCGTCTTCTTCAAGATGATCGAGGCCCAGGGCGGCGACTCAAGCATCTTTGATTCCCCCGCAACCTTCCACAAACCCGGAGCGACGCAAGTGCTCAACGCCTGGGAATCCGGTTATATCGCGGAGATGGACACCACAAAGATCGGCTGGGCCGTGCAACGCACCGGCGCAGGCCGGGAGAAGGCAGGCGAGCCCGTCGACCCCCACGCCGGCATCGAGTTCCACGCCCGCCGCGGCGCCCGCGTCCAGACCGGCCAACCCATCGCCACACTCTATGCCACCACCTCCGCGCTCCTCGCCGAACCCATCGACCTCCTCAAGCAGGCAATCCACATCTCCAGCGCCCCGCCCGATGCCGTGCCGTTAGTCAGCCGCATCTTCACCGACGAAAATGCTGAAGCCCATCTGCGCAATGCTGTAAGGTAATCGAAGAACAGCTATCAGCCCTCTGCCTTCAGCTCTCAGCTTGTCCGCTCCCCAACAGGAACGAAGCACCAGGAGAAGCACAAGCTTCATCGAGCCGCACGATAAAGCTGATAGCTGAAGGCTGAAAGCCGACAGCTTCCTCCAGGAGGAACCTTGGACCGTTTCACCGGCATTCTTGGAATTCTAGCCGTGCTCCTCGCCGCCTGGCTTGGTTCCACTGATCGCAAACATATCCGCTGGCGCACCGTCGCCTGGGGCCTGGGTTTGCAAATCTGCTTCGCCTTCCTCGTCCTTCGCTTCGACTACGGCCAGCGCGCCATGACCTGGGCCGGCGGCGTGGTCAACAACATGCTCTCCGCTACCTTTGCCGGCACGCGCGTCCTCTTCGGCGAGCTCGGCCTGCCCAACGCCGGCGCCTTCGGCAAGGTCATCGCGCCCTCATCCGGGTCCATCTTTGCGTTTCAAGTCCTGCCCACCATCATCTTCATCTCCGCCTTCTTCGCCGTGCTTTACCACATCGGCCTCATGCAGATCATCATCCGCGCCATGGCCTGGGTCATGCTCAAAACCATGCGCATCAGCGGCGCGGAAAGCATGAACGTGGCCGCCAGCATCTTCATGGGCCAGACCGAGGCCCCGCTCACCATCCGGCCCTTTCTGTCAAGGGCGCCACGCGCTCCGAACTCATGGTCATCATGACCAGCGGCATGGCCCACGTCTCCGGCGGCATCATGGCCATGTACATCTCGCAGGGCGTTGAAGCCCGCCACCTGCTCTCCGCCGTCATCATGACCTCGCCCGGCACCATCCTCGTCGCCAAGATGTTGGTCCCCGAAACCGAGGTCCCCGCTACTGAAGGCAGGGTCGTCATCCCCAAAGACGAACTGCACCAGGAAGAAAACCTCATCGGCGCCATTGCCCGCGGCACCATCGACGGCGGCAAGCTGGCCATGAACGTGGCCATCATGCTCATCAGCTTCCTCGCCCTGGTCGCCCTGCTCGACTCGCTCCTCGGCTGGACCCACGGCCTCGCTTACATGCACTGGGTTCCCGGCTCGCTCGGCCAGATCCTCGGCTACGTCTTCGCCCCCGTCGCCTGGCTCATCGGCGTTCCCTGGCACGATTGCATGGCCATCGGCAACCTGCTCGGCACCCGCATGGCCCTCAACGAAGTCATCGCCTACATCTCGCTCGGCGCGCAAAAAGCCACGCTCGCTCCGCGCTCCTTCACCATCGCCACGTTCGCCTTGTGCGGCTTTGCCAATCTCGGCTCCATCGGCATGCAGATCGGCGGCATCGGCGCATTAGTCCCCGAGCGCCGCAACGATCTGGCCAGGCTGGGCGTTCGCGCCATGTTAGCCGGCACCATGGCCAACCTGATCAGCGCGTCCATTGCAGGCATCTTTCTGGGGTGAGCCGACGGCCGGTACGGGACCAAACCCTTGGGTCGAGCCGCAGCTCCTTGACACTTCGCAAATTGCGAAGTAGCCTCGTAGTGTGCATATCGTCACGGTCAAGCGCCTGCAGGAAGCAGCCGGGCAGTATCGCGAGGCCGCGACAGAGATTGGCGCCTGGGTCAAGATCGTCAAGACGGCGCGATGGAGAACCTTCGACGAGTTGCATTCCACGTTCCCTGACGCGGACAACGTGGACGGATTGATTGTCTTCAACATCCGTCATAACCGCTACCGGCTGATCGTTGCAGTGCATTATGCGAAGCGAATCGGCGAAAAACTGACTTTGGGCCACGTCTACATAGGATCGTTTCTCACGCACAAAGAGTACGACCGCTGGTGCGCGATGACGACAAAGGGGAGAGCGGAATGGCTACGGTTCTAGCAAATCCGGAAAAGATGATCGAGCGCGGCGCTCCGCACCTGATTCGCAGCGAGGAGCAGCTCCAGGCCTACACCACGGCACTCTACCGCTTAACCTCCGAACCGCATCCAACCCCCGCGCAGGTGGAAGCAATCGAACTGCTGACGCTCCTCATCGAGCGCTACGAAGAAGAGTGCTTTACCCTGCCCAAAGCTTCCCCCGCCCAGGTCCTGCGCTTCCTGCTCCAGAGCCACGGACTGAAGCAGCGCGACCTGGCCGCGGAATTGGGAGGAGAGAGCGTCGTCTCCGAAGTCCTCGCCGGCAAGCGGAAATTGAACACCGCGCACATCGAGCAGCTGAGCAAGCGATTCAACGTTTCGCCTGCGGTCTTCTTCGCCTGACGGCCGGGTTTCCCAGGTCCCTCGCTTTTGGGGACCTGGGAAACTACGACCTTCAATGCGCCTTAGCTTGCCCTCGCAGCCGTCTCACCCGGTAGAACATCGTCAGCCCCGTCACCGACCCACATGTCAGCAAGCTCGCCGCCATGCCCAGAATCAGCGACCAGTCGCGGTGATTCACCCCGTGCACAATCCCAATCCCCTGCAGCAAGCTGAATCCGCCAAAGGTGATCAGGGAAATCCCTTCATCCGTCTTCTTGCGCCACACCGCCAGCACCTGCGGCACAAACAGCAGCGCATTGCACCCCAGCCCCAACCCAAACAGCCAGTCAAAAATCTCCACCATCTCAAGTCCCTCAGTCCCTGTTCGCAAAGCGAACCGCATTCCTCGCCTTCGCCCGCGCCGCCTCTTCCTCCCGGCTCCTCGGCGGTGCATTCGTCTCCAGCGAACTGAGCAGCCGCGCCGACACCGCCGCAATCTCCTCCACCGCCAGCCCAAACGCTGCCTCATTGGCCTTTGACGGCTTGGTAAATCCGCTCACCTTGCGCACAAACTGCAGCGAAGCCGCACGAATTTCCTCCTCCGTCACCGGCGGATCGAAGTTGAAAAGCATCTTGATATTCCGGCACATCGCAAAAGCACCTCCATCCGTCCCAACCCGTTCCCTCCATCATCGCCTGTTTCCGCGCCCGCGCGCTCCCTGTAAAATCGACCGAAGCGCACCGCCCGGCCAAACCATGACCTACTTCGACCAAGTCTCCCAAGCCGCCACATTTCTCCAAACAAGGCTCACCCCGCTCACGCCGAAAATCGGCATCGTCCTCGGCTCCGGCCTGGGCGCGGTCGCCGATGCCGTCACCAACTCCATCGTCGTTCCCTACGCCGAGATTCCTCACTTCCCTCAATCCACCGTCGTTGGCCACTCCGGCCGCATCGTTGCCGGTTCGTTGGGCGGCACACCGGTTATGGTCATGCAGGGCCGCGTCCATTACTACGAAGGCTACACGCCGCAGCAGGTCACCTTTCCCATGCGCGTCCTCGGCGCGCTCGGGCTTCGCGCCGTCGTCCTCACCAACGCCGCCGGCGGCATCGCCGAAGGCTACCGCATCGGCCAACTCGTCGCCCTCGCCGACCACATCAACCTCATGGGATTCAACCCCCTCGCCGGCCCCAACGAGCCGCGTTTCGCCGTCGAGCCCGGCGCCGGCCTGCGCTTCTTCGACATGACCGAGGCCTACTCCAAAGCCCTCCGCTCCCTGGCTGCTGCAGCAGCCCATCAAGAGGGCTTCTCCCTCGCAGAAGGCGTCTATCTCGCCGTCAGCGGCCCCAGCTTCGAAACCCCCGCCGAAATCCGCGCCTTCCGCGCTCTTGGCGCCACGCTGGTCGGCATGTCCACCGTGCCGGAAACCATCGTCGCCCGTCACATGGGCATCCAGGTCCTCGGCATCTCCTGCGTCACCAACCTCGCCGCCGGACTGGGCGCAACCCCGCTCAGCCACGAAGAGGTCTTCGAAGCCGGCCGCCAGGTGGAGCACCGCCTCGCCAACCTGCTTCACGCGGCTCGTCCCGCGCATCGCTGCCCATCTGGAGCCGCAGACGTGAGCGTGCCCGCGCCAGGCCCCGCATCCCTGCCAGAGTCCGCTGCGCGCAGCCTGCCGCCCGTTGTGCTGGCCATTGCTGGTTGCTCCGGCTCCGGCAAAACCACCCTGGCTGCTGAGCTGGCGCGCGCCCTCGGCGGCGTCCACTTCCACTTCGACAACTACTACCTCGACCTGTCCCACATGCCGATTGCCGAGCGCGCACTGCAGAACTTCGACGACCCCGCCCTGATCGAAAGCCCGCTGCTTATCCAGCATGTAGCCGCCCTGGCGCAGGGCCGCGCCATCCAGCGTCCGCTCTACGACTTCGCCACCTACACCCGCATTCCCGGCCGCACTGAGACATTCCTCCCCGGCCCTTTCGTGCTTGTCGAAGGCCTCTTCGCGCTGCATTACAAGAACTTGCTGCCGCTTTACCAGCTCCGCATCTACATCGACACGCCCGATGAGCTCTGCTTCGAGCGCCGCCTGAAGCGCGACATGGAGCAGCGCGGACGCACCCCCGAGTCCGTTCGCCGCCAGTACGATCAACCGTCCGCCCCGCCAGCCTGGCCTACGTGCGCCCATCCGCCATTCACGCCGACATCGCCGTCGACGGCAGTGGTGCGCTAGACTGGAAAGTAGAGCGCGTGTTGACCGAAATGCGTGCCCGCGGGCTCCTGCACTCCGCCAGCTGAACTTTCTCGGCTCCCCTGCCGTATCTTGAGAATCGAAAATCTCCACTTCGCTGGTGATAAGTCCGATTCCTTGTTCGAATTTTCAAGTCAAATCCATAAACCGCCTTCATCCGTAGAGCTAACGTGAGGATGATGATGAGCGAATCCATAACCATGAGCGAGTTCAACATGCCGGGCAAGCGCACGCCGTCTCTTGAGGCAATCAAGAGCAATGCGTCGCTCTGGCTGCGCCAGGGCATCTCCCCGCGCCGTCTGGCGTTGACGCTGGCGCTCGGATGCGCTATCGGCTGCATTCCCGTGGTGGGCATCCCCACGCTGGTCTGCGCCGCGCTGGCGCTGGCCCTGCGCCTCAACCTGCCCGCCATCCAGGCGGCCAACTACGCCGTTATGCCCCTGCAACTGGTTCTGATTGTTCCCTTTGTGCGGCTGGGCGGCTGGCTCGTCTCTTCTCAGGCCGTTTCGCCCTTGCAGGCCGCTGCCCTGCTTCACACCTCGCCGCAGCGCCTCGTCACCCAAATGGGTTCGCTGGCCGGGCAGGCGCTGCTGGCCTGGGTGGTCATCGCCATCCCCGCCGTCCTGGTGCTCACCTTCACTTTGACCCACGTCCTGCGCCGCATCCCCGCCGTTGCCGCTGCGGAATCCGGCGACTGAAGCCGGCGCACCCGCTGCCTATTTGCCCGCGTAGGGATCAACCACCGGCTCCGCGCTCTTGAGCCACGCCGTGTAGATCATGTCGCGCAGCATCGACGCTCCCGCGGCCAGCCGCTCCGCCGTAAACTCCCGCGACTCCGGCGTTCCCGCGCCCACAAACCCGCCTGCCTTCTCCAGTTGATACACCCTCTCGACGTAGCGTCTTGGTCTCGCGCAGGTACGCCACATAGCGTCAGAAGATGTCGCCCCCAATGGCCTTCGACTTCGGTCATTTTGGCGCGTACTTCGGGCTCGTGCAGGTTGGCGTCCACAAACGGCCCCTCAAACTGCCAGTGAATCCTGTGCTCGGTCGTGTACCCATTCGGATTCGGTCCCACCCAGCCGTTGTACTGGATGGTCGTGTGCAGAGGCTGCGAAGCGTCGCCCACGTAGTGCCCCAGCCAGCCCGCGTAAAACAGCGCCGCCGCTTCCACGCCGCGCGTGTCCTGGTGCGCCGCTTGCAGCGCGCGGTACTCGCGCAGCGCCGCCTTCAGCCGCTCCCACACCTCGGTAGCCTCCCACGGTTGCAGGCCAATCTTTTCCGGCCGCTCGCCCGCCGCAAATACCTTGGCCTCAAAGTCCAGCCGCCGCCGAGGCAGAGGTCCCAGCGCATCCGCCGGCTCCAGATCGATAAAGTGCTCCGGCGCCTGCGCCGCGTTCAGTTCCGGCTCCGCGGGAGACCGCCAGCGATCCGGCTCGGGGCCCAGGTACTCGATCTCATTGATGGCGGCTTCAGAGCGCAGAAACTCCGGCACGCTGACCGGCAATGTGCTGGCCGCCAGCTTGTTGATCAAGCGGTGCCCGCCGTTGCCCCAGGCGTGGGCCGCCGGCGATTGAGTAAAAAGCAGAGCCAGACCAGCCACAACCAGCGCTGGCAAAGGAGTACGAGCGGAATTGGGAATCCGGGAAGCGCGCCGCATGAGTCCAGTATATGGTTGCGGTTCCATTTGAAAACCAGCGCCTGCAACCATCCGGGACCTGGGTCCCCGAAGAGACTCCAACTCGTCCGTCAAGCCTGCCTGTGGAGAAGTTCCCTCTTGCCAGTTACTTCGGCGCTTCGTCCCCTGCAACCGGCATCGAATTGCATCGAGAGTGTGGAATCAAAAGCTTATACTACGTGCAAATCGCCGCGCATCCGGCAGGCATGGTTCCGCGGACGAAATAATTGGGCTGATTGAAGACTTCCGGCCGTTCGGCGCTTAAAGACTACCGAAGCGGAGCCGATGTGCAGCATAACTGAAGCGTTACCAGAGTAAGCGGCGTCTCCCATGGGATTTTCACGTTGGTTTTCCGCCTGCGGCCGGAAGTAACCCTTCGCCGGGTCCGGAAGCGAAACAAGCGGCAAACGCCACGTGGCGGATTTGATTCAGGGACACATCGGCTCTGGTTCCGCAAATGTCTTGGGGGGCTCATGCAGGACGGCGCTTACGCCTATAAAACGATCCCTGCTGAAGAGACTGCACCCGCAGTCGAGGGCGGCATTTCGCTTCTTTGGCCTGCCTTGGGGTGGCTATCGCTGGCGCTGACCGCTGGCGCCGTTGCGGCTCGCGTGGCCGGCGGCCCGCGGTTTGACGGACTGCTCATCTTCGCCGCCGGGGCCGCTGCCGTGGTGGTGACCCTGCGCCTGATGATCCGCGAGGCCGCCCCCAGGGTTGTTGTGGCTGCACCCTCGTTTGAACCGCTCAAAGACCTTTTCGAGTCGGCCGGCCCCGCAGTTGTCGGCATCGGCCTGGATGGCCGCCTGACTTACGTGAACCCCTCCGCGGAGCGCATGCTCGGCTATCACGCGGAAGAGTTGATGATGGAGTGGGCGACCTTTGAGATTCTCGGCCCCGGAGAAGGTCTCCGCCTGGTTGCCGAATTGCAGAAGCTCTGCGGCATCGAGAGGCCGCCGGAACCCACTCCCGCTGGCCGCATGGCCGCCTACATGGAGTGCGTGCGCTCTCTCCCTCCCAGCCGCGTGCCTGCGTTTGATGCGCAATTGCACCGCAAAGACGGCGAGTTGGTCCCGGTCACGCTGCATATCTCGGCCATGCGCGACAGCGCCGGCGCCGTCTCCGGGCTGGTGGCCGTCGCCGTGGATCAGGGCGCATCCCTGCGCCAGGACCTGGCCCAGCGCGAGTCGCAGGAGCGCTATCGCGACCTGTTTGAAAACTCCAGCGAAATGATCGCGACACTCAGCCCGGCGGGCAAGTTCCTCTACGCAAATCCCGCCTGGAAGCGCTGCTTCAGCCGGGAAATCCCCGAACTTCTTGAGCTCAACTCCTTCGACGAACTCTTCGGCAATGGCTGCCGCGCCGAGGTGGCAGCGCTCTTTCGCCGCGCCCTCGACGGCGAGGTGGTGGACCGGGCCCAGCTGCGCCATCACACCAACGATGGGCGCGTCCTGGAACTGGAATTGAGCCTCAGCCAGCGGCAAAGGGCCGGCAATCCTCTCGCCATTCGCTGCCTGCTCCGCGACGTCACCCAGCAGAAGCAGCGCGAACACCGCCTGGCCCTGCAACTGGTGGTCAGCCAGATCGTCGGCGAAAATGCGTCCTCTGATGTCGCCGTCATGCGCATTCTCGAGGCTCTTTGCGTCTCCCAGGGCTGGGACATGGCCGTCAAATGGGGAGTCAACGCCGAGGAAAAACTTCTGGAATTTCACTCCGCCTGGGCTGCTCCCGGGCGCCGCGCCGAAATCTTCATTCAGGAAAGCATGGGACTCACCCTCGCTCAGGGGGCCGACCTTCCCGGCCGCGCCTGGGCCGAAAGGCGCCCCGTGTGGCTTGCCGACCTGGCTTCCGTGCCTTCCAGCATCCGGGTCGAAACCGCGCTGCGCCACGAGATGGTTACCGGCTGGGCCGTCCCCGTGCGCGAAGGCAACAAGGTGCTGGCCGTACTCGAATTCTATTGCCACTTCAGCCTGCGTGAAGACCGCGAGGCCCTGGCCGCTGTGGAAACCGTTGCCGCCTCGCTCGGCCAGTTGCTGGCCCGCTCCCAGGAGAGAGGGCGCGCCGAAGAACTCTACCGCCAGCAGGAGATTCTCCTCGACTCCGTGACCGACGGTATCTGCGGCGTAGACCGCCGCGGCCTCATCAGCTTTGCCAACCCCGCCGCCGCACGCCTGCTCGGTGCGGACGCTACTGCCCTCACCGGCCAGCCTGTCCACGCCCTGCTCCACGGCGCCGCATCGCCCGGCCGCCAGTGCAGCGAGGAGTGCCCCTTGCGCCGCGCCTCGGGAAAACACAAGGCGGCTGCCGGCGAAGACACCATCTTCCGCGCGGACGGCACCTCCTTCCCCGCCGAGTACGTTCTCACTCCCATCGCCGACCAGGGCCGCTTCTCCGGCTCCGTGCTCAGCTTCCGCGACATCAGCCAGCGGTACGCGCTCGACCGGCTCAAAGACGAGTTCATCTCCACCGTCAGCCACGAGCTGCGCACGCCCCTCACCTCCATCCGCGGCGCGCTCGGCCTGCTCTCTTCGGGGATTCTGGGCGACGTGAGTGACAAGGCCACCAACCTGCTCCGCATCGCCGTCACCAACTCTGATCGCCTGGTCCGCCTTATCAACGACATCCTTGACCTGGAACGCATCCAGAGCGGCAAGGAGCCGCTCAGCTTCCGCCCCATTCAGCTCGCGCAGATCGTGCGCCAGGCCATCGACGGCATGGCTCCCGTGGCCGAGTCTGCCGGCGTCCAGCTCATCCACGACACCACCCAGGTGGAGATCGCCGCCGATCCCGACCGCCTCTTGCAGGTCCTCACCAACCTGCTCTCCAACGCCGTCAAGTTCTCGCCGCCCAACTCCACCATCTCCGTCATGCTGCGCCCCGGTTCCAGCGGCGTTACGCTCTCCGTCATCGACCAGGGACGCGGCATTCCCGCCGACAAGCTGGAAGCCATCTTCGGCCGTTTCCAGCAGGTAGACGCCTCCGACTCCCGCCAGAAAGGCGGCAGCGGACTCGGCCTGGCCATCTGCCGCACCATCGTGCAACAGCACTCCGGCCGCATCTGGGCAGAACGCAATCCCGTTCGCGGCTCCACCTTCCGCGTCTTCCTGCCGTACACACCCGCTCCCATTGAGCCGCCCAAGATCACCTTTGACCAGGAAACCAGCCACGGCATCGTGCTGCTGGCCGACGCCAACCCCGCTTCGCGGCCCCACATTGCCGCCATGCTTGCCAGCCATGGCTACCGCGTGGTTGAAACCACAAGCGTGGAAGAGACACTGGCCATGGCCCAGGATGGCCTCGACGCTATCCTGCTCGACACCTCGCTCGACGGCATGAACGGCTGGGAGATTCTGCCCCTCCTGCGCCGCCTGCGTCCCGACGCGCGCATCCCCATCGTTCTGCTCAGCGTGGATAATCGCCAGGACCCCTCGGCCCTGCCCATCGATTCCGAGGCCGGGGTGGGCAACCGGCTCAGCCAAGATGCGCTGCTGGGCGAGCTGGCCCGCGTCCTCTGCGGCCCTGGTGAAAACGCGCGCATCCTCGTGGTTGAAGACGATGTCGACCTGGCCCGCGTCATCGGCGAGATCTTCACCCTCGACGCCATCGAAGTCAAGCTGGCCCACACCCTGCAACAGGCGCTGGATGCCTGTTTCGCCTTCCAGCCTCACCTGCTCGTGCTCGATATCGGCCTGCCCGACGGCGACGGCTTCAACGTCGTCGACTGGCTGCGCAAGCACGAAAATCTCGCCCGGCTGCCCCTGGTTGTCTACTCCGGCCGCGACCTCAGCTCCGCTGAATGCAGCAAGCTCACCCTCGGCCCCACCCAGTTTCTCACCAGGGCCCGCGTTCAACCTCAGGAGTTGGAAGCCCTCGTGCTCACCATGCTGCGCAACTCCCGTCACCTCGAAAATGCCGCGGCTCAGGAGTCGTCGCTCAAGAATCCCTGACGGCCTGCACCCGAAAAATCGGCGGCCTGTTGCCAAAAATGCTCCGGCGGGTTAGCCTCCCTCCATCGGGCCATCGACAGACCTGCCCAAACATCAGACAATGTCTAAAGCGCAGCTGCCCAATTACCGTTTTGTTATCTCGCTTTTTCGCTGACTCAAGGTTCCTGGCCCTTTTTCGCTGCGGTTCGAGGTTTTCCCAATATGCCCCACACTGTTTTGATCATCGACGACGAAGACGATATTCGTGAAGTTGCCGCCCTCAGCCTGGAGACCGTCGCCGGTTGGCAAGTCTATATGGCCAACTCCGGTACGCAGGGCCTGGCGCGCGCCATCGAGCACCAGCCCGACGCCATCCTGCTTGACGTCATGATGCCCGGCATGGACGGCCCCTCCACCTTCCGCGAACTGCGCAAGAACCCCGCCACAGCGCACATTCCGGTGCTGTTGCTCACTGCCAAAGTGCAAAGCACCGATCAGCGACGCTTCGCCGACCTCGGTGTCCAGGCCATCCTCTTCAAACCTTTTGACCCCCTCACCCTCTCCGACCAGATCGCCAAAGTCCTGGGCTGGGACTGAACCCTCATGGCCTCCGACGCGCAGATCGCTCTCTCCGCTGCCCTGGACCGCATGTGGGTCCAGTACCTGCCCCAGATCAATGAGCGCGTCGCTACGCTTGAAGCTGCCGCGCAGGCCTTTGCCGCCGGCCCGCTCGCCGTCGACCGCCAGCAGGATGCGCAGTCCGCGGCCCACAAGCTCGCCGGATCACTTGGTACCTTCGGCCTCACCCGTGGCACTGTTCTGGCCCGCGAACTGGAGATCATGTACTCCCGCCAGAACCCTCCGGACCCGGAGCTTGCCGAGCGCATGGCCGCCATCGCCGACGAGATCCGCACCATCGTCGCCTCACGCAAGTAAGTATCCTCCGGCAAAGCCGGAGGCTTTTGGCAAGTGGCCCCTCAAAGGGGCCTGAGCCAGCCGCGCTCGCCCTTCGCTTGACCTCCGCGCTGCAAGTCTTGTAATAAGGGCACGGCTTTAGCCGGGCCGAAAGCAACGCCCAAAGAATCCAGGGCTTTAGCCCCTGCGCGAAGCCCGTTCCTCCACCAGAGTCCGCGAAGGCACAAGAACAGAGGACAGTTCCGGGAACTGTCGAACTTCGACCCCCACCCCCGCAAAGCCGAGGGTTCTCCTATTCTCGAATAGCCTGCCCCAAGCGCGCCAAAGGCCGGAAGGGTCGCCCCTGCCGGCCTTTGGCGCGTTGCTGCTTGTCAGTTCTCAGCCCCATGGAGCGGGTGCAGGGTGCCCCACCAACCTGACGGCGGGCGCTCAGCCTACGATTCCGAGACACAAAAGGCTAAAGGCTAACAGCCAGAAGCTCAAGCCAGATCGAAGCGGTCCAGGTTCATCACCTTGCTCCAGGCCGCCGCAAACTCATGCACAAACTTCACCTGCCCGTCGCTGGACGCATAGACCTCCGCCAGTGCCCGGAGCTGCGAGTTCGAACCGAAGACCAGATCGGCCACCCTGCCCGTCCACTTCAGTTCGCCCGTCGCCCGATCCCGTCCCTCCAGCACGCCTGCCGCTGTGGGGGACTTCTGCCACTTCGTATTCATGTCGAGCAGATTCACAAAGAAATCGTTGCTCAGAGTTCCAGGCGTCTTGGTAAAGACTCCATGCGCCGACCCGTCGTAGTTTGCACCCAGCGCACGCAGGCCGCCAATCAGAACCGTCATCTCCGGAGCGGTCAGCGTCAGCAGGTTCGCCTTGTCCACCAGCAGCTCCGCCTCTGCCTCCTCCAGTCCCTTGCGGATGTAATTGCGGAATCCGTCGGCGATCGGTTCCAGCACTGCAAACGACTCCACATCGGTCTGCTCCTGCGTAGCGTCGGTCCGCCCCGGCGCAAAGGGAATCTTCACGTCGAAGCCGGCCTTCTTCGCAGCCTCCTCCACAGCCGCCGAACCGCCCAGAACAATCAGGTCAGCCAGCGAAACCTTCTTCCCTCCGCTCTGCGCGCCGTTGAATTCCTTCTGGATCGCTTCCAGCTTCTGAAGCACCTTCGCCAGTTCGGCCGGCTGGTTCACTTCCCAGTCCTTCTGCGGCGCCAGCCGGATGCGCGCCCCGTTGGCCCCGCCGCGTTTGTCGCTGCCGCGGAAGGTCGAAGCCGAAGCCCAGGCCGTCGTAGCCAGTTGCGCGGTAGAAAGCCCGGAGGCCAGGATCTTGGCCTTCAGGTCTGCAATATCCTTCTCGTAGATCAAGATATGATCCACTGCCGGAACCGGATCCTGCCAGATGAGCGGCTCCTTCGGAACCAGCGGTCCCAGATAGCGCGCAATCGGCCCCATGTCGCGGTGCGTCAGCTTGAACCAGGCCTTCGCGAATGCGTCCGCAAACTCCTGCGGATTCTCCAGGAAGTGCCGCGAAATCATCTCGTAGATCGGGTCCATCTTCAGCGACAGGTCCGTCGTGAACATGATGGGCAAATGCTTCTTGCCGGGGATATGCGCATCCGGCACCATGTCGTCCGGATCCACACTTTTGGGCACCCACTGCTGCGCGCCCGCCGGGCTCTTCGTCAGCTCCCATTCATACTGGAACAGGTTCTCCAGGTAGTCGTTGTCCCACTTCGCCGGGCTCGCGGTCCATGCGCCTTCCAGGCCGCTGCTGATTGTATCCGCGCCCTTGCCGCTGCCAAAGCTGCTCGCCCATCCCAGGCCCTGCTCTTCAATGGGTGCGCCCTCGGGTTCGCGGCCCACATATTTGTTGGGATCGGCAGCTCCATGCGCCTTGCCGAACGTGTGTCCCCCGGCGATCAGCGCAACCGTCTCCTCGTCGTTCATCGCCATGCGCGCAAACGTCTCGCGAATATCCACTGCCGCGGCAATTGGATCCGGCTTGCCGTTCGGCCCTTCCGGATTCACATAGATCAAGCCCATCTGCACCGCGCCCAGAGGATTGTCCAGCTGGCGGTTGCCCTTGTAGCGTTCGTCGCCCAGCCACGTGGTCTCCGATCCCCAGTAAATATCCTCGTCCGGCTCCCACACGTCCGCGCGTCCGCCGCCAAAGCCGAACGTCTTCAATCCCATTGAATCCAGCGCCACGTTCCCGGCCAGAATCATCAGGTCGGCCCAGGAAATCTTGCGGCCATACTTCTGCTTGATGGGCCACAGCAGCCGCCGCGCCTTGTCCAGGCTCACGTTGTCCGGCCAGCTGTTCAGCGGAGCAAACCGCTGCGTACCGTGGCCTGCGCCGCCGCGCCCGTCGGCAATGCGATAGGTGCCCGCGCTGTGCCACGCCATACGGATGAAGAACGGACCATAATGGCCGTAGTCGGCAGGCCACCAGTCCTGCGAGCTGGTCATCAACTCATGCAGGTCCTTGATCACAGCGTCCAGGTCCAGGCTCTTGAACTCCTCGGCATAATTGAACTCTTCGCCCATGGGATTCGAAAGGCTCGAGTGCTGGGCCAGGATCTTCAAGTTCAGTTGATTGGGCCACCAGGTCGCGTTCGATGGGCCTTTTCCAGCTGCTGTGTGTTGCAGTGCGCCGCTTGAGAATGGGCATTTTGCTTCGTCTGTCATCGTTCTCTCCTTCGGAGCGCCGCCGGCCGCAGTTCGGCCTTCCGGCTCTCCTTGCTCCTCATGACTGTTAAGTGCGAATGCGTATACGCGCAATTCGTAGCGCGTTTCATTGTAGGCGGTGCGCGCCAGCCACGTCTGTGCGCACATGGTTAAAGTTAGACGCGCTGAAACGATAAGTAAAATCAATTGTTTCTACAATCACGATTCCTCTGCTCTATGATTGAATTAGGAGCAGGCCTCTTATCCCAAGTCCCAAGTCCCTGTTCCCTGTTCCCTGTTCCCTAGTCCCTGACCCCTGATCCCTGTCTATGAACCTGCAGGAACTTCGCTACCTCGCCGCCGTCGCCGAGCATCGCCATTTTGGCCGTGCCGCCGTGGCCTGCAACGTGAGCCAGCCCACCCTCAGCAGCCAGTTGCGCAAGCTTGAACGCGAGCTCGGCGTCACCCTCATCGAGCGCACCAACAAGCGTGTCGACATGACCCCCGTCGGCAGCCAGATTCTCCTTCACGCCCGCCGCGCCCTCGCTGAGGCCGGCCAGATGGAAGCCGTGGCTCGCGCCGCTCGCGATCCGATGGTGGGCCCGCTCCGGCTCGGCGTTATCCCCACCCTCGCGCCTTATCTCATGCCGCTCATCCTCAAGCCCTTGCAGCAGGCCTACCCCGGACTGACCATCGAGCTGTGGGAAGACCAGACCCGCTCCCTCATTGACGGCCTGCGCAACCACCGCCTCGACGCAGCCTTGCTCGCCACCGCGGCCGAGTCGCCGGAAATCACCGAGATCGCCCTCTTCGACGAGCCTCTGCTCGCCGCGCTGCCTCTCAACCATCCCCTTCTCGCCAACCGCACCGTCAGCGAGGAGTCTCTGGCCGAAGAGATGCTCGTTCTGGCCGACGGCCACTGCCTGGCCAACCACGCCCTCGCCGCCTGCGGCAAGCCCTTGCCCCCGCGCGGCGCACCCTCGCAGCGCAGCGCCCTTCAGAACTCCATGCAGGCCGCAACCCTCGAAACGCTCGTCAACCTGGTCGCCGCCGGCTACGGCGCCACCCTCATTCCCGCCCTCGCCGCCGCATCGCTCGGTCAGCGCGGCATCGCCCTGCGCCTGCTCACCGGCCGGTCCGTCCGCACCATCCGCCTCGCCAGCCGCCCCGGATTTCCCCGTCCCCAGGCCCTGCGCGCCCTCGAGAAAGTCATCCGCCGCGCCATCAAACCCCTGGAGCGCAGCGCATGGCCCCTCCCCGCCTGACTTCGCCATCTACGCCCGCCCGCCGCTGAACTCGAGAGCGAGCGATTCTGCACAGCGCAGCCCATGTCAACGAGAGAAGCTGAGTGATGGCTGCCAATGGGCAGGAAGTGCTCATACTCCCGGACGCGGGCCTGACGCCAATCAGAGGACAAACATGAAGACAAGTAGATTGCTCGTTGCCGCACTCACGCTGCTGACAATCGGGACCATGGTCGGCTGCAAGGAAACTTCTTCCAAGTCGCCGGATGTCTCAGACACCATCCGCAAGTCGCTCGATCAGGCCGGCCTGAAAGACGTCACCGTCACCCAGGATCGCGACAAGGGAATCGTGACCCTCGGCGGACAGGTCGCCAATCTCAACGACAAGGCCCAGGCCGAGTCCCTGGCGAAGTCCTTTGCGGGCGCGCAGGTTGTCGCCGACCAGATTGCCGTGGTTCCCGCCGGTCAGGGAAAGGAAGTCAGCGCGGTCAACTCCGATCTGGACCAGGCCATCGGGAAGAATCTTGACGCAGCGCTGATCCAGAACAAGATGCACCACGACGTCAGTTACCAGGTGAAGAACGGCGTTGTCACACTGAGCGGCGAAGTAAGCTCGGACAATGAGCGCACCGGGGCCGAACAACTGGCCACCGCGGTGCCCAACGTGCAGCAGGTGGTCAACGACATACAGGTGACAAAGAACCGCAAAGCCAGTTCAGGGCAATAGGACTCGCCGCAGGATCGGAGCAAGGTCGGATGAATCAGCAGACCAGAGGGCTCTCCCAGAAGCAGCAGAACGACTGCCGCGCTGCTCTCGACAGGTTCATTGACAAGCATCAGCTCTCTCACTGGGAGGTGACCATTGAGGTTCAGGAAACCATGCCTGCGGGGTACAGCGTGAAGATCGCAATTGAGCCGCCTCCTGACTCCGGGTTGCCTCCATGGCCGATCCACGAAATTGCCGTCGTGAATGCACAGGTCGATGTGGCTGCGGAAGTGGATCGGCTGCTGGAAGCCGCATACAAGGAGCGTCTCCCCGCAGTGGAAGCGCACGAACGGTAAAGGCCCTCAGAATGCTTCCCATTGCAGTAGGACTCATCGGGCCAGGGAGCACCCCGTGATTCAAGCCATCTACAAAGGTATCGAGATCGAAATGGAGATGCATCAGCAGGCGCGCGGGCAATGGCGGTGCGATTACACACTGATCAGGCGCCCGCAGCGATCCGTGAGGATTGAGCACGTAGCCACGGAGTTCCCCACATTCGACCTTGCCAGGGAGCATGCCCTGGAGAAGGCCCGCACCGCAATCGACAGGGACCGTTGAACCCTGCCGCCAGGCGCGGCGTCTGCTTGCCTCGCCTCCGGCAAGTCCACATGGCGCTGTCCGAATTCGCACACTGTTTTGCGAATTCGAACGCGTCGTTCAAGCCCTCCTGCTTTTCCCCATAGGCATCTGCCCCAATCTCAACCCCTGACCCGCCGCGTTCGTTTGGCCCTCCAAATGCTCTACCAACCGTGAGAGAGCCCTCCCTGGAACCACAGGCATTCTTCCCGCGTATCAGAAAGCACCACCGTACGCTCCGCAAACGGCTCCTTCAGGCACGCTGCAGTCGAACACCCCCGGAGGTTGGACACATGACCATGTTCCTCGATCAACTCAGGCAGGTTGTACGCCGGCTCAGCCGCGCTCCCATGTTTACCGCCATCACCCTGCTCACCCTGGCCATCGGCGTCGGCGCCAACACCGTGATCTTCAGCGTTATCGAGGGCATCCTGCTCAAGCCGCTGCCCTACCCCCAGGCCGATCGCTTGATCGGCGTCTGGTACACCGCACCGGGCATCAATATCAAGAACCTGAACATGGCTCCGTCGAACTACTTCGTCGATCGCGAGCAGAACACCAGCTTTGAAGACATCGGCGTCTACGACGGCGACTCATTCAGCGTCACCGGCACAGGCGAACCCGAACATGTCCGCGGCCTCGACGTAACCGACGGCACCCTGCCCCTGCTTGGAGTCACTCCCGCTCTCGGCCGTATCTTCACCCGCCAGGACGACTCGCCCGGTGCACCCGAAACCGTCATTCTCTCCTACGCATACTGGCAACAGAAGTTCGGCAGCGCAACCTCCGTCATCGGCAGCTCCATCACCATGGATGGCAAGGCCCGCCAGGTCATCGGCGTACTGCCCAGGAACTTCCACTTCCTCGATTACAACGACGCCGCGCTGATCATTCCCTTCCAATGGGACCGCAGCAAAACCAAGCTCGGCAACTTCAGCTACGAGGCTCTTGCCCGCCTCAAGCCTGGGGTCACCATGCAGCAGGCCAGCACCGATATGGCCCGGCTGCTCCCCATCACCATGCGCAGCTTTCCGGCCCCCGACGGCTTCAGCCCAGCCATCTTTGAAAAAGCCCGCATCCTGCCCAGCCTGCGCCCCCTCAAGCAGGACGTCATCGGCGACATCGGCAAAGTTCTCTGGGTGCTCATGGGTTCCATCGCCATGGTCCTGCTGGTGGCCTGCGCCAATGTGGCCAATCTTCTTCTCGTCCGCGTGGAAGGCCGCCGCCAGGAGCTCGCCATCCGCTCCGCCCTCGGCTCGCCCTGGGGACGCACTGCTGCCGAACTGCTCTTTGAAAGCCTCATCCTCGGCGTAGCCGGAAGTGCCATCGGCCTCGGTCTGGCCTACGGAGCACTGCGCGCGCTCGTCGCCGCCGCGCCCACCGGCTTGCCCCGCCTTCACGAAATCGGCATCGACATCCCGGTCCTGCTCTTCACACTCGGCCTCGCCCTCTTCACCAGCATCCTCATCGGCGCAATTCCAGTCCTCAAGTATGCCGGTGTCCGCGCTACCACCGGCCTCCGTGAAGGCGGACGCGCCCTCTCCCAGAGCCGCGAGCGCCACCTGGCCCGCAAAACGCTGGTCGTCGTCCAGGTCGCGCTCGCCCTGGTGCTGCTCATCTGCTCCGGCCTCATGATCCGCACCTTCCAGGCGCTCACCCACGTCAACCCCGGCTTCACCGCGCCTGACTCGCTCCAGACCTTCCGCTTCTACATCCCCGATACCCAGATTCCCGACACCCAGGCTGAGCGCGTTGTCCGCCAGCAGCAGGAGATTCTCAACAAACTCGCCGCCCTCCCCGGCGTGCAGTCGGTCAGCTTCTCCAGTGAAGTGCCCATGGACGGCAGCTCCTCCAACGACATTCTCTACGCCCAGGACCACGTCTATGGCGAAGGTGAAATCCCGCCCATTCGCCGCTTCAAATTCATCTCTCCCGGCTTCTTCTCCACACTTGGCACCCACCTCGTCGCCGGACGTGACCTCACCTGGGACGACATCTACGGCTTGCGCCCCGTGGCCATCGTCAGCGAAGGCTTCGCCCGCGAATACTGGCACAGCGCAGAGGGCGCAATGGGCAAGAAGATTCGCGTAGCCTCAACCGACGACTGGCGCGAGATCGTCGGCGTCGCCCAGGACATCCACGACGACGGCGTCGACCAGCCCGCCCCCACGGCCGTTTACTGGCCCGTGATGCGCGCCAACTTCGAAGGCCAGAAGAGCGACGTGCAACGCGGCGTCGGTTTCGTCCTCCGCAGCCCCCGCGCCGGCTCCCAGGCCTTCATGAAAGAAGTGCAGCAGCAGGTCTGGTCCGTTAATCCCAATGTCCCGCTCGCCGACCCCAGGACGGTGGGCGAAATGTACACCAAATCCATGGCCCGCACCTCCTTCACCCTCGTCCTCCTCTGCGTGGCTGGCGCCATGGCCCTGCTGCTCGGCATCGTCGGCATCTACGGCGTCATCGCCTACGCCGTCTCCCAGCGCACCCGCGAGATCGGCATCCGCATGGCTCTCGGAGCACAGCGCAAAGAGCTCACCACCCTCTTCGTCCGCCAGGGCCTCATCCTCACCGCCATCGGCGCAGCCTGCGGACTCATCGTCGCCTTCGTCACCATGCGCCTCATGTCCTCCATCCTGTTCAACGTCAGCCCCGTCGATCCGCTCACCTACGTCGGCATCACGCTGGGCGTTGCTGCCACCGCCTGCCTGGCCTGCTATCTGCCTTCGCGCCGCGCCGCCACCGTCGACCCGGTCACCGCCCTGCGCTCCGAGTAACAGCTGCATCACCCGCTCCCTCCCCCATCCCTGCGCCGGCTCCGCCAACAAGCGAGCCGGCGCAGCGGCCCTCTTCGCTGCTGCCCATCCCTCCCTCGCAGCGTTATATTCATCGGGTACACAATTGCTCCCATCGCACTGCGCCAAACTTGCTGCCGCGCGCCGGGAGCCGGCCTTCATCAACTCAGGAGAACCATGAGCGACCCCATGCACGATCCGCTGAACGATCTATCGCGCCGCGACTTTCTTCGCCTTGGCAGCCTCACCGCCGTAGCCGCGGGCATTCCCGAGCTGCACGCCGAAGAGGCCAAACCCCACGCCGCCACCATGATCGGCGTCCCCTTTCAGCCCTGCGCCCCGCGCATCGGCATCATCGGCACCGGCGGCCGCGGCACCAGCCTGCTCACCAACCTGCTCGCCGCCGACGCCAAAATCCTCGCCCTCTGCGACGTCGTGCGCGAGAAGGCCGAGCATGCGCAATCGCTCGTGGTCAGGGCCGGCCAAAACTCTCCCGAGCTCTACACCAGCGGCGATCATGCCTTTGAGTCTCTCGTCGCCCGCGACGACCTCGACCTCGTCATCATCGCCACGCCCTGGAACTGGCATGTCGAGATGGCCGTCGCCGCCATGACCCACGGCAAACACGCCGCCGTCGAAGTCCCCGCCTCCACATCCCTTGAAGACTGCTGGAAGCTGGTCGATACATCCGAGCAAACCCGCCGCCACTGCATGATGCTTGAGAACTGCTGCTACGGCTACAACGAGACCCTCGTCCTGCGCCTCATCCACGAAGGCCTCTTCGGCGATCTGCTCTACGGAGAAGGCGCCTACATCCACGACCTGCGCGAAGAGCTGTTCTCCAACCAGGGCGAAGGCCTGTGGCGCCGCACCGCGCACACCCTGCGCGATGGCAATCTCTATCCCACCCACGGCCTCGGCCCGGTCGCCAACTACATGGGCATCCAGCGCGGCGACCGCTTCGACTACATGGTTTCCATGAGCACCCCGCAACGCGGCCTCGACCTGTACCGCAAGGCCCATCTCGCGCCCTCCGATCCGCGCTGGGCCGAGCGCTACATCAACGGCGACATGAACACCTCGCTCATCAAAACCGCCAACGGCCTCACCATCACCCTCAAGCACGACACCGTCAACCCCCATCCCTACGACCGCATCAACATCATCGCCGGAACCAAAGGCGCATTCTCTGACTATCCCCCGCGCATTTATTTCGATGGGCAGCCCGGCGACGAAGCCTGGACCACCATCGACTCACTCAAGGACCACCAGCACCCTTTGTGGAAGCGCGAAGGCGAGATCGCCCAAAAACTCGGCGGCCACGGCGGTATGGACTACATCATGCTCTACCGCCTGCTTCAGTGCCTCCGCGAGGGCCTGGTCCCGGACATGGATGTCTACGACGCCGCCACCTGGTCCGCGCCCGGCCCGCTCAGCAGAGCCTCGCTCGCCGCCGGCAGTGCCCCCATCAAGTTTCCTGACTTTACCCGCGGCAAATGGCGCAACCGCACCGCCTCGCAAATCGCCACGCAAACTTAGTGCACGCCACACAGATGGTCGTTTATGTTTTGAAAGGGCACGACTTCATTCGTGCCGTAAACGGCATAAAATGAGCTGGGCTTTACAGGCTGCGGAAAAACTCAATTGAGGCACTCGTTTTGAAAGGGCACGGCTTCAGCCGTGCCGATAAGGCCAATAGAATGAACAGGGCTTTAGCCCCTGAGGGAAGTCTCTCCCACGAATTCACTCCACCCGCAAGCCTCGGTAAATGACCCCACTTGCGGCGGCATACACCGGAGGACAGGCCGCCGCGGATTTTCCATCACACCCATGCAAACCCAGACCGATCCGGCATTGAAAGTTGCACGCCCGCAAAAACTAGGATGAACGTATGACCGACCGTCTCGACCTCAACGCAGAAGATCCGCTCGCGCTCTTCACCTCCTGGATGCACTTCGCCGAGGAGAACGAACCCAACGACCCCAATGCCGCCGCCCTTGCCACCGCAACCCCGGATGGCGAACCAAGCGTCCGCATGGTCCTTGCCAAGCCCATCCTCGACTACCCCTTCTGCTTCTTCACCAACACCGAAAGCCGCAAATGCGTTGAGCTTGCCGCCAACCCACGTGCCTCTCTCTGCTTTCACTGGAAGACCCTGCGCCGCCAGGTCCGCGTCGAAGGCGCCGTCAATGAACTCGATGCACCCCTGGTCGACGACTACTTCCACAGCCGCCCCCGCATGAATCAGATCAACGCGGTCGTCTCTCAGCAGAGCCGCATCCTCTCAAGCCGCGCTGAGCTCGAGCAAAGCGTCCGCGAATTCTCGGCAAACAACCCCGGCCAAATCCCCCGCCCCGCCTTCTGGAGCGGTTATCGCCTCAACGCCGCCCGCATTGAATTCTGGATTCAAGGCCATGCCCGCCTGCACCATCGCGTTCTCTTCACCCGCGCCGGCGACCAATGGCTGAAGTCTCTTCTTTACCCCTGAACCGCGTCCGCTCCGCCCGCGCCCATCAGCACCAGCGAGCGCTGCGCAAACGGCGAGTAAACCAGCAGCGTGGTGCACGCCAGCGCCAGTCCGAAGTTGATGTGGTGCAGCAGCAGAAACGGCGACAGCGCCCACAGCACATCCACAGCCAGCAGCAGCGGCCAGATCTTCAAAAACTTCTCGCCCGCACCGGGCGCATGGAACAGCACCGCGCACAGAACAAACGCGCGCACCGGAATCAGAATCGCCGCCGTCACAATCAGCACATTCAGCGCCTGCGCCGCCCTGGGCAACGGCGCAAAAAGATCTTCAATCTCCGCCAGGTTCGCCAGCGCCCCCACATAAAAACCCAGATACATCACCTGCATCAGGAGAAACAGCGTCTGCACCAACCGGTGGGACGCTTTCGGCAACTCTTCCGGCGTAGCCAGAATGCGGTCGCGCAGTCGGCTCTCCTTCTCCGCCGCGGGCTCCCGTTTGTCTTCGAGATCTGCGCTGCCCGCCCCTGCCGCAGCCTCCACGGCAAAACCAGGCTCTTCGCCGCCTTCGATCCGCTCCACCGGAGCCACAAACCGATACCCGCGCCGCGCCAGCGTCTCAATGAACCGCGGATTTCCGGCCGCATCGCCCAGCGCCTCGCGGATCCGATTCACCGCCGAGTTCACCCCGTGCTCATAGTCAACAAAGGTTCCTTCCGGCCAAAGCTCGCGTGCAATCTCTTCCCGCGTCAGCAACTCCCCCGGCCGTTCCACCAGCAGCAGAAGCATCTGGAACGGCTGCGCATTCAGCTTCACCCGGATGCCCTTGCGGCGCAGCTCACCCGTGGCGGCGTCTGCCTCAAACACTCCGAAGCGATACCGCCGGGCTGGCCTTGGGTCTGTCATCTCTTCCCGTCAAGTGTATCCGAAAGCAAAGCTCGTAAAGGCACTTTCGCGCAACGTACAACTTTTCCCAAGTCACACAGCCGCAGTCACTTGCCCAGTGAGAAACAATCTTCCCCAAATGAGATTCCATGCATTGCAATCTCCGCCCGCACCGGCGCAGAGTGCAGTGCATGAAAGACCGGAGTCTCTCAAATCGCCGCAGCTTCGCTCTTGGTCTCAGCCCTAAGCGTTCTGCTCTTCGTCCCCATCCTCGCTCTGGCTCCACTATCAGCCGAACCCGTTCCCGCAGCTACGCAAGCCTTCGACTCCTACATTCGTGCCGTCGAGTCGCGCCTGGCCCGGCAGCACCAGTCCCCCGAAACCTTCCTCGCAGCCGTATCTCCGCAAAGCGAACCGCGTCTGCGCCGGGGAGAACTCATCCTCGAGCAGCTCACTCCCGCCAACACCGATCTGCCCGGCGCCATGCTCCACCACTGGCGCGGCACCGCCTTTGCCCCCGGAGCCACGGCCGCGGACTTCGAGCGGCTGATGAAGGACTTCAACGCCTACCCGCAGCACTTTTCCCCGCAGGTCTCCAGGCAAGAGTCCTCTCGCAACAGGGCGATCGCTTCCAGACATCCATGCGGGTGCGCCAGCAGCACATCATCACCGTGGTCATGGATACCAGCCTACGACATCTCTTTGCGACGCCTCGACGCGCAGCACGGATACAGCATCTCGCGCAGCACGCAGCATCACTGAAATCGACTCGCCCGGCGACAGGCAACGAGCGCGCGCTCGACTCCAACCAGGAGCACGGCTTCCTTTGGCGCCTGAACACCTACTGGAGCTACGAGGAGCGCGACGGCGGCCTTTACATGCAGATCGAGTCCGTCTCGCTCACGCGCTCCATTCCCACCGGCCTCGGCTGGGCCATCGGCCCTTTCGTGCAGAGCGTTCCCCGCGAATCGCTGGAATTCACCCTGCGCTCCACCTGCAACGCGCTGCGCAAATAGCTCCAGCTCGCGATGCCGCAGCCACGCGTCAAATGCACCGCGGTCAGAGATATCGATCGGAAAGGACCTGAAGATGAGCACAAATCCAGCAACAAGCCAACGATCCAGCATTCGCATCCGCCCGCCGCATCAACCAGTCGCTCACGGCATCGCTCGAGAAGCGCGCCTTGCAATGGATGGCCGAGCGCGCCCCCAGCTGGCTCAGCTCCGACCAGCTCACCCTGCTCGGCCTCACCGCGCAGATTGCCGCCGGCGCTCTGTTATGCCTTGTCGCGCTACAACCGCTACGCGCTGCTCGGCGTGATTCTGTGCCTCGCGCTCAACTGGCTCGGCGACAGCCTGGACGGCACCCTGGCCCGCGTGCGCCAGCAGCAGCGTCCGCGCTACGGCTTCTACGTCGATCACATGGTCGACATCTTCGGCTCCGTCGCGCTCATGTGCGGCCTCGGCTGCTCCGGATTTCTGCACTGGCAGACGGCCATCGCCATGCTGGTCGCCTTTCTGCTGCTCTCCAGCGAAAGCTACCTCGCCACCTATACCCTGTCCTGCTTTCGAGCTCTCGCAGGGCCTCTTCGGCCCCACAGAGATTCGCATCCTGCTCATCATCGGCAACCTCGCGCTGCTGCGCAGTCCGTACTCGACGCTCTTCGGCCACACGATGCTGCTCTTCGATCTTGGCGGAGCGATCGCCGCCGTCGCCATGTTCGCCATGGCGATCGCCGTCACCGTCCGCCACACGGCCGAGCTCTACCGGCAGGAGCCGCTGCCATGAACACGCTCATCCGCTGGGCAAAGTTCAACCTGGTGGGCGCCATGGGCATGCCGGTGCAACTCGCCGCGCTCGCCGCTCTTCAACCGCTGCGCCCCCGGCCATTATCTTGTCGCCTCCGCCGCGGCCATCGAGCTCACGCTGCTGCACAACTTCGTGTGGCACATCCACTACACCTGGCGCGACCGCCGTGACCGCTCCGCCCGCCTCGCGCAACTGGTGCGCTTTCATCTCTCCAACGGCCTGGTCTCCATGGTCGGCAATCTCGCCCTCATGCGCATCCTGGTGCACGATGCGCACTTGCCCCTGCTCGTCGCCAACACCATCGCCATCCTCTGCTGTTCGCTGCTCAACTTCTGCCTGGGAGACACATGGACCTTCCCCGCAAGTACGCAACCAATGCACAGCTAGACCGCCCACAGTGCCCCCGCGGCAATTACACTTCAAAGCAGCATGGCCCTCAAGGATCCATTCGCGCCCCAGCTCGGCCACACCCCCCAGCTCGGTCTCAATTTTGCCGAACCCCGCCACTCCCGCCGCATCTGGCCCGTGCGCGAGCTGGTCGGCCAGGTCCGCGAGCTCATCGAGCAGGAGTACGGCGACGTCTGGGTCGAGGGCGAAATCTCCAACTTCCGCCCTGCCCCGTCCGGCCACGTCTACTTCACCCTCAAAGACGCCGACGCGCAGCTCCCCATCGTCCTCTTCCGCCGCCAGGCCATGCTGCTGCGCTTCCGCCCTGAAGACGGCCTGCATGTGCTGGTCCGCGGCCGCGTCAGCATCTACGAGCAGCGCGGCCAGATGCAGCTGGTGGCCGAGACCATGGAACCCGTCGGCGCCGGCTCCCTGCAACTGGCCTTCGAGCAGCTCAAGGAGCGCCTCAAATCCGAAGGCCTCTTCGACCCCGCCCGCAAGCGCCCGCTGCCCGCCTTCCCGCGCTCCGTTGGCATCGTCACCTCGCCCACCGGCGCCGTCATTCGCGACTTTCTCTCCATCGTCGCCCGCCGCCACTCCGGCCTCAACGTGCTCCTGCTGCCCGTCTCCGTGCAGGGCGAACAGGCCCCGGCAGAGATCGAGTCCGCCCTTGCCCTCCTGAACGCATCCGCACCAGGCGACCCCGCCCACGTCGATCTCATCGTCCTCGCCCGCGGCGGCGGCTCGCTCGAAGACCTGGCCGCCTTCAACTCTGAGCGCGTCGCCCGCGCCATCGCATCCAGCAGGCTCCCCGTCGTTTCTGCGGTTGGTCATGAGACCGACTTCACCATCGCTGACTTTGTTGCCGACCTCCGCGCCCCCACCCCCTCTGCCGCCGCCGAGCTCATCACTGAAGCCCAGCACAAGATTGCCGAGCACCTGGCCAACCAGTCCCACCGCCTCGACCGTGCCGCCCGCTTCCAGCTCTTGCAGGCCCGCCAGCGCCTCGGCCGCCTGCCCGTCAGCCGTGCCGAAGCGCGCATGGCCACACTGCTCCATCGCCACGCCCAGCGCCTCGACGATCTCTCCTTCCGCCTTGAAGCCGCCCTCACCACCCAGCTCCGGCAGCGGCAAGACCGGGCCGCCATGCTCGCCGCCGCTGTCCTGAGCCACGACCCTCGCCAGGCTCTCGCCCAGGCCCGCGAGCGCCTCCAGGCCTTCCGCACCCGGCTGCAGCGCTCCATCGAACGCACCCTGCAGCGCTCCGTGGTCCGCATCGGTGCGCTTGACGCCCGCCTGCACTCCCTTTCGCCCCTCGCCGTGCTCGACCGCGGCTACGCCCTCGTGCTCAACGCTGAAGGCGCCGTGGTCCGCTCCACCGCCCAGCTCAGCCCCGGCGAACCCCTCACCACCCGACTCTCCGACGGCTCCTTCACCAGCCGCGTCGAATCAACCCACGAAGCAATCCAGGCGCCAAAATCACGAAAGACACCCCAAACTTCACGCTAAACGCGAAATTCTTGCCGTCCCTCCCCAGCAATCCAAGAAGGGAAGCGTCTCTGAGGTATGCTTTTAGACGGGACTCCCCAGTCGCGAACCACTCATCGAGTCGGGCGCGTTTTGTCTGATTCACTCAAGAATTGAGCTTATGACCCCAACCGCAACCCGCCAGCTGTTCGGCACAGACGGCATTCGCGCCATCGCCGGCGAACCGCCGCTCGACCCGACCACGATCTTCGCCGTCGGACTTGCCCTGGCGCACTCCCTCCGGGATGCCGGAGAAAAGCGCGCCTCATCTCACCCCGCGGTGATTCTTGGCCGTGACACCCGCGAATCCAGCCCCTGGATCGCCGCCACCCTGGCTGCCGGCCTCCGTGCCGCGGGAGCCCGCGTGGAAAGTGCCGGCATCGTGCCCACCCCGGCCGTTGCCTTTCTGGCCCGCACTCATCGATTCGACGCCGGCGTGGTCATCTCCGCCTCTCACAATCCCTGGCAGGACAACGGCATCAAGCTCTTCGGTTCAGACGGCTTCAAGCTACCCGACCCGGTCGAGTTGGCCATGGAGGAAGACATCCTCCTCCATGCCGCCCACCCCGGCACCAGTTCCGTCGCCCTTGACCCGGCCTACCAACTCCCCCTTGACGACAATGCCGAGTTCCAGGACGATTACATCCAGTTCCTCATCGACTCGGTCCCTGCGCTCGCGCTCCGCGGCCTGAGCATGGTTGTCGACTGCGCCAACGGCGCCGCTGCCGCCGTTGCCCCGGAACTGTTCCGCCGCCTCAACGCCAATCAGTCGGCGCAGATCGCTCTGCTCAACACCGCCCCCAACGGCCGTAACATCAACGACGGTTGCGGCGCGCTGCACCCCGCCTGGGTCGCTGCGGAAACTCAAAAACGCGGAGCTACCCTCGGCCTCACCTTCGACGGCGATGCCGACCGCTGCATGCTCGCCGGCGCTCATAACAACGTGCTCAACGGCGACGCCATCCTGCTCGCCGTCGCCCGCGACCTCAAGGCCCGCGGCCTGCTTACCGGCGACCTGGTCGTCGCCACCACCATGTCCAACATGGGCCTGGAAGCCGCTCTCAAGCGCTCCGGCATCCGCATGCTCCGCGCTCCCGTAGGAGACCGCTATGTGCTCCAGCAAATGCAGCGCCACCGGGCCGCCCTCGGCGGCGAGCAATCGGGCCACATCCTGCTGCCTCACCTCGCCACCACCGGCGACGGCCTGCTTACCGCCCTCGTTGTCCTCGACCTCATCGCCCGCAGCGGCCAGTCCATCGAGCAGCTCACTGCCGACCTCAAGGTCTTTCCCCAGGTCATCGTCAACGTCAAGGTGCGCGAAAAACGTCCGCTGGAATCCATCCCCGCCGTCGCCGCCAGCATCCGCGCCGCCGAAGATGACCTCAAGGACTCCGGCCGTGTCGTTATCCGCTACAGCGGCACTGAAGCCCTGGCCCGCGTCATGATCGAAGCCGAGTCCGAAGCCTCCATGCACCTCCACGCCAACGCCATCGCCGCCGCCATCCGCCACGAACTCGGCGCCTGATCGGCGTCGGTACCTCGCCCAGGATGTCATCTTGAGCGAAGCGCAGCGGAGTCGAAAGACCTGCGGTTGCTGGGTGCCCATCCATTTCACAGCCTCATCGTGAAATGAGTGGGAGACCCCAACGCCCAAAATTCCCCCAAATTGAACAAGCTGGAAGTGACTTAAATCACTGCCCTACCCCACTGCTGACCTCTACGCTCCTCGTATAGAGGATGCACCGATGGCAACTCCCACCTTCCCCACCGCGGCCCCGCAGAAGAAGAAACTCATCCGCCGCACCGCCCCTGACCGCTCCCAGCGCATTCGCCAGCTCATCCAGGGCCTGTTCGTTGCCCTCAACCTCGGTCTAGGCCTCCAGTTCTTCCTCTGGGTCCGCTCCTTCGAGCATCCCGGCAGCCTCCAGGTCGCGCGCCCCGCCGGGGTCGACGGCTGGCTCCCCATCGCCGGCCTCATGAACTTCAAGTACTTCCTCTCCACCGGCCACATTCCCTCCATCCATCCCGCCGCCATGTTCCTCTTCATGGCATTCCTGCTCATGAGCCTGGTGCTCAAAAAAGCCTTCTGCGGTTGGCTCTGCCCCGTCGGCACACTCTCTGAGGTCCTCTGGAAGCTCGGCAAAAAGCTCTTCCGCCGCAACTTCCGCCTGCCCAACTGGCTCGACATTCCCCTCCGCGGCCTCAAATACCTGCTCCTCGCCTTCTTCCTCTTCATCATCGGCTCCATGTCCGCCGAGGCACTGTCTGACTTCATGCAGGCCCCCTACGCCCTGGTCGCCGACGTCAAGATGCTCAACTTCTTCCGTAACCTGAGCCTCACCGCGGCCATCGTCATCGCCGTCCTCTTCCTCCTCTCCTTCCTCATCCAGAACTTCTGGTGCCGCTACCTCTGCCCCTACGGCGCGCTCATGGGCCTCGCCTCACTCCTCAGCCCGCTCAAAATTCGCCGCGACTCCGAAGCCTGCATCGACTGCGGCAAATGCGCCCAGGCCTGCCCGTCTCACCTGCCCGTCGACAAATTGGTGCAGATCCGCTCCGCCGAGTGCACCGCCTGCATGGCCTGTGTCGCCGCCTGCTCCGCGCAGAACGCTCTGCAACTCGCCCTGCCGCCCTGGCCAAACACTCCGCCCGCTGCCCGCTGGACCCGCCGCATCGCCTCGCCGCTCGTCTTCGCCGCCATGCTGGCCTGCATCTTCTTCGGAGTTACCGTCTACGCCAAGGCCAGCGGACACTGGCAAACCAACCTGCCCCGCGCCGTCTACCTCGACCTCGTCCCCTCCGCCAACCAGCTCTCCCACCCAGGCTACTGAGCGCCGTGAACCCGCCCATATCTGCGAGCCGGATCTTTCTCTCCCTGAATGACCTCCGATTCAAGGAAATGGGTTTCACAGCCTGCGGAAAAACCCATTCGGGCGGTAGGCCGGGGATTTATCCCCGGCACAAAGCCAACAGAATCAAGGGGGGGCTTCAGCCCCTGAGGGAATTCTTTCGGGAGAGTCATTGGAAAGCAGGTCATTTCCCGCAGCCCGCCTGGCCCCTGCCGCATGCCCTGCGCCTTTTCACCTAAGGAACCTCTGAACAAGTTGATGTTTTGAAAGGGCACGACTTGAGTCGTGCCGATAACGCCCATCAAATCAACGTTGGGCTTCAGCCCCTGAGGGAATGCTTTCGGGAGAGTCACTGGAAAGTAGGTCATTTCCCGCAGCCCGCCTGGCACCTGCCGCATGCCCTGCGCCTTTTCACCTAAGGAACCTCTGAACAAGTTGATGTTTTGAAAGGGCACGACTTGAGTCGTGCCGATAACGCCCATCAAATCAACGTTGGGCTTCAGCCCCTGAGGCAATTCTTTCGGGAGAGTCATTGGAAAGCAGGTCATTTCCCGCAGCCCGCCAGGCCCCTGCCGCATGCCCTGCGCCTTTTCACCTAAGGAACCTCTGAACAAGTTGATGTTTTGAAAGGGCACGACTTGAGTCGTGCCGATAACGCCCATCAAATCAACGTTGGGCTTCAGCCCCTGAGGGAATTCTCTCGGGAGAGTCACTGGAAAGTAGGTCATTTTCCGCAGCCCGCCTGGCCCCTGCCGCATGCCCTGCGCCTTTTCACCTAAGGAACCTCTGAACAAGTTGATGTTTTGAAAGGGCACGACTTGAGTCGTGCCGATAACACCCATCAAATCAACGTTGGGCTTCAGCCCCTGAGGGAATTCTTTTGGGAGAGTCATTGAAAAGCAGGTCATTTTCCGCAGCCCGCCTGGCCCCTGCCGCATGCCCTGCGCCTTTTCACCTAAGGAACCTCTGAACAAGTTGATGTTTTGAAAGGGCACGACTTGAGTCGTGCCGATAACGCCCATCAAATCAACGTCGGGCTTCAGCCCCTGAGGGAATGCCTGATGCAGGCCAGAACCTGATCAAAGGTTCCCTGAATCCCGCCAACAGGTATGATGGTAGGTTGGCAAGCGCCTTCCGCCGGCCAGGATACAAACCTATGACCCAGGCAAGCCCTCCACAAGTCGAGCTGTTTGAAACCAGTCTGCGCGACGGAATGCAGCAGCCCAATATCGATATCTCCCTGCCCGCCGCCGTCAGCCTGCTCCAGCGCATGTCCGCCTTCGGCGTCCACTACGCGGAGATTGGTTTCGCCGGCGCCAACCACTTCGTCGCCGGCCTCACCGCCGCGCTCGATTCCGCCGACACCGGAGCAATGAAGCTGGCCCTCTTCGGCCGTACCCGCGGCCGTGGCACCCGCGTCCAGGACTGGGCAGACGTCCAGTTCATCGTCGCCCGCAAGCACCGCGTCCCGGTCGCCGTCCTGGTCGTCAAGTCCCGCCTCCTCGACGTCCTCAAGTCCCTCGAAACCACGCCCGAAGAAAACCTGCTCATGGCCCGGGAGACCGTCGCCTGCCTCCAGGACAACGGCCTGGAAGTCATCGTCGACTTCGAGCACGCCATGGATGCCAACTGCGGCCGCCGCGAAAACGGCGTCCCTTGCGATCCCGACTTCCACCGCCGCAGCCTCGACTACTTCCACCAGCTCACCGCTCAATGCGCCGATCAAAAAGTCAGCCGCATCGTCATCTGCGACACCACCGGCGGCGCCAATCCAGAGGAAGTTTCCTCCCTCTTTCGCGGGCTCACAGCAAACCCATCCCGGAGTCAGCCTTCGGCTTCCACGGCCACACCGACCGCGGCCTCGGCATCGCCAACACCCGCGCCGCCATCCTCGCCGGTGCGGTTCAAGTCCAGGGCACGCTGCTCGGTACCGGCGAGCGCTGCGGCAACGTCAACCTCACCACCGTCATCGGCAGCATGCAGCTTCGCGGCGAAGCCGAGTTCGTCTCGCCCCACTCCCTCGCCGGCCTCACCAGCCTCGCGCACTCTGCCTTCGCGGCTTTTTCGCTGGAAGTCCCCCACGGCGCGCCCATCGTCGGCACCGGCGCATTCGGCACCTGGGCCGGCATGCATGGCAGCAGCGAACGCAAAAACCCCGGCGCTTACCTCTGGTGCGATCCCGCCCTGGTCGGCGCCAACCCCGTCATCGGCGTCAACGCCCAATCCGGAAGAGCCAACATCGTCCTGCTCTCTGAGGCGCTCGGCATCCCCCTCAACGCCGCGCAGGCCCAGGCACTCATGGATGCCAACATGGCCATGATCGAAGGCGGCGGCTTCATCGCCAGCGAAGTCTCCTTCCGCCTCGCCTGCATGAAAGTCCTCGGCACCCTCCCCGACCGCTTCAACGTCAAGAGCTGGCGCGTCATCGACGAGTCCGACGAAACCCGCAACCGCTACGTCCAGGCCTCCATGCTGTTAACCAGCGGCAACGGAACCGTAACCACGACGCGCGCTGAAGGCGCAGGCCCCGTCGACGCGCTCACCAAGGCCATGCGGCAGGAGCTGGAAAAGTGGTACCCCGCCGTAGCGAAAATGCACCTCGGCCGCTTCAGCGTCACCGCCATCGACGTCTCCTCCCACGACACCGCCGCCCACGTCCGCGTCACCCTCAGCTTCCAGGCCAAAGGACACGAACCCTGGACCACCGCCGGCGTCAGCAGCGATCTCAACCAGGCTGCGCTCATGGCCATCATCGACGGCTTCCAGTACTGGCTCCTCAAATCCGAGTCCGATGCGCCCGCGTCCATCCACTCAACGCCTCACGGCATCGCTGACCTGCTGGCTCGCTGACTCGCTGTTCTCAGCAGCACCGCATCTTCACCGCGCCGCTCTCCTGCGACGGCCCAAACGCCTCTTCCGGCAGCGGCTCCCCGCGCAGCGTCTTGCCCATCCGCAGCCCCGCATCGCCAACCACAAGAATCACGCCCACAATAAAGATCGCCATCAGCGCCGAATCCAGGTACCCCTGAAACGCCTTGCCCGCAACCCGGGTCAGCGGCCAGAAAATCCTCTCAATCGACAGCACACCTGCTGTCACCGTCGTCACCCCCACAAACGCCATCGGAACCGCCGTCAGCCACGCGTATCGAGCCTTCCCCATGTTCACCAGGAATACCGTAACCACCGCCAGCGCAATGGTCGCCAGCAACTGGTTTCCCGTCCCGAACAACGGCCAGATCGTCGAGATGTTCCCCGTATAAATCAGGTAACCCCAACTTACAACCACCAATGCCGCAATCGGCGCTCCCGCGGCAATCGACTTCTGATTGCCCAGCGGCTTGTACACCTTGCCCAGTAACTCGTGCATTACATAACGAGCCACCCGCGTCCCCGCATCCACCGTGGTTAAAATGAACAGCGCCTCGAACATGATCGCGTAGTGATACCAGTACCCGATCAGCCGGTTCATCCCCGGCAGCCCGCGGAAAATCTGCGCCATGCCCACGGCCAGTGAAACCGCTCCCCCCGTGCGGCCGGCCAGCTTCTCGCCCACCGCCTGCGAAATCGCAGTCCAGGTTCACCGTGTGCATCCCCAGCTTGGCAAACACCGCCGGAGCCGTGTTGATGGCGAAGTAATCGCCCTGCGCCATCGAGCAGGCCGCAATCAGCGCCATCACCCCCACCAGCGACTCGGCCAGCATCGCGCCATAGCCGATGAACCGCGCATCCGTCTCCTTGTCCAGCATCTTCGACGTCGTCCCGGAAGAAACCAGCGAGTGGAACCCCGAGATCGCTCCGCACGCGATCGTCACAAACAGAAACGGAAACAGGTTGCCCCCGATAATCGGCCCGCCGCCGTGAATGAAAACCGTTGTTGCCGGAAACTGAATCTGCGGATGAACCAGGAATATCCCCAGAATCAACGCGGCAATCGTCCCTAACTTCACATAAGTCGAAAGATAGTCCCGCGGAGTCAGCAGCAGCCACACCGGCAAGGTGGAAGCAATAAATCCATAACTCGCCAGCAGCACGGTTATCTGGTGCGGGCTGAATGTAAACGCACCAGCCCATCCCGAGTTAGCCACAAAGTGCCCGCCCACTAATGCCGCCATCAGCAGCGTCACCCCCGCCGCGCTCGGCACGCCTACGCGAATCTTCCCGCCCGGCCCCTTGAACATATACACGCCCATCGCCAGAGCAATTGGAATCGTCATGCCGATCGTGAACACGCCCCACGGGCTCCCGGCCAGCGCATTCACCACCACAATGCCCAGCCCGGCCAGCGTCACCAGCAGAATGAACAGCACCGCGATCATCGCCACCAGCCCCGCAAACGGTGAGATCTCCGTCCGCGCCACCTCGGCCAGCGATTTACCCTTGTGCCGCGTCGAAGCAACCAGCACCGTGAAGTCCTGCACCGCCCCTGCAAGCACCGCGCCAGCTACCAGCCACACCAGCCCTGGAGCAAATCCGAACTGCGCCGCCAGCGTCGGCCCCACCAGCGGCCCCGCTCCCGCAATCGCCGCAAAGTGGTGCCCAAACAGAACCCACTTCGGCGTCGACGAATAATTCTGTCCATCCTTGTAAACGTGCGCCGGCGTTGTCCGCGCATCGCTCAACACCAGCACCTTCGCGGCAATGAACGCACTGTAATACCGGTAAGCCAGCGCATAGATGCACAGCACAACAACCAGGACCACAAGCGTGTTCACTCGTTCCCCTTTCAATCAGCCCTGTTGATGCTTACAAATCCCGCCAGTTCGCGCCGAACGCCAGGTCGGCCACCAGCGGCACATTCAGCTGCACCACGCCTTCCATCGCCGTGCGCACCAGCGTCTCCACTTCTTCCGTTTCTTCCAGCGGCGTCTCGAACAGCAGCTCGTCATGCACCTGCAGCACCATGCGCGTCTTCAGCTTGCGCTCGGCAAGTTCGCGGTCGATCACAATCATCGCCAGCTTGATCAAATCGGCCGCCGTGCCTTGCAGCGGCGTGTTGATCGCCGTGCGCTCGGCAAATCCGCGCTGGTTCGGATTGCGGCTCTCGATGTCCGGAATCGGCCGCACCCGCCCGAACAGCGTCCGCACCGATCCCTCGCGCCGCGTCTGCTCCAGCGTCTTTTCAATAAACGCCTGCACCCCCGCATAGCGCGCAAAATACCGCTCGATATAAGCCTTCGCTTCGCTCTGCGCAATGCCCAGCTGCGCCGCCAGCCCAAACGCCGAAATGCCATACACGATGCCGAAGTTCACCGCCTTCGCCCGTCCCCGCGTCTCCTTGTCCATCTTGTCCGCCGGCACGCCGAACACCTCGCTCGCCGTCATCGTATGAATATCGATGTTCTCCGCGTAGGCTTTCCTCAGCAGCGGATCGCCGCTGAAATGCGCCAGCAGCCGCAGCTCAATCTGCGAGTAATCCGCTGACAGCAGTTGCGTTCCCGGCGCATGCCGTAAACGCCGCGCGAATCTCCCGCCCCAGCTCCGTGCGTATGGGAATATTCTGCAGATTCGGATTCACGATCGACAGCCGTCCCGTCGCCGTCGCCGCCGCCTGAAATGTCGTATGCACGCGCGACTCCGCATCCGCCAGCAGCGGCAGCGCGTCAATGTAATTCGACTTCAGCTTCGATAGATGCCGGAACTCCAGCACCAGCCGCGGAACCTCGTGCTGCTCGGCAAGCTGCTCCAGCACATCCTGCGCCGTCGATAGCGCCTTGCCCTTGCCGCGGCTCGCCGGCGCCGGCAGCCCCAGGTGCATAAACAGAACTTCGCCTAACTGTTTCGGAGAATTGATATTGAACCGCCGCCCGGCCAGTTCGAAAATCCGCTCGCCCACCCGCTCCAGCTCACCACTGAACTTCTCCGAAAGCCTGCTCAGCGCAGCTGTGTCAATCCGCACGCCGGCCCGCTCCATGCGAAACAAAACCGGCGCCAGCGGCAGATCAATCTCTCGATAAACCTTCGTTACCCCTGTCTTCTCCACCTCGGCCAGCAGCGCCGGAACCAGCGCATGAATCGCCGCCGCACCCGCTGCCAGCGAGTTCGGCGCAGCCTGTCCGTGCCGCGCCGCCACATCCGCCAATGCCTGCGTAGCGTGCGTCGGATTCAGCGCATAAGAAAGCAGCATCGTGTCTTCAATCGCCCCGCGCAGCGCCACGCCTTGTCCGCTCAGCACATGCAGCGCCAGCTTCCAGTCGTGCACTCGCTTGGCCACCGCGGCATCTTCCAGCAGGGCCCGCAACTCCGCCGTCAGCGCCAATCGCAATGCCGTCCCAGCTTCCGCGCACACGCCCACTCCAAAGCTTGCCTGCTTCTCCGCCGCCTCAGCCACGTCCAGCAACGTCATCGTCTGCTGCGCGTCCTCCGCTTCTTCCTCCGCTGCCGGCGGCTTCGCATCCAGCGCAAACGCAAAACCCTGCGCGCGCGCCGCTGCATAGAACGCTGCCGCCTGCTCGGCTGTTGGAGCCTCGATCAGCTCAACCAAAGGCCCGCCGTCCGCAGGACTCAACTCCCGCAGCATCGACGTGAACTCAAGCTCCGTAAACAGCTCGCGGCAAGCCTCGATATCCGGCGCCTGCGTCTCCATCGCGTGCAGGTCCAGCGCCAGCGGCACATGGCAATCGATGGTGACGAGTTCTTTCGACAGCAGCACAGCCGCCCGATTCTGCTCCAGGCTCTCGCGATAGCTCTTCCGCTTCACCTCCGCGGCCCGGTCCAGCACCGCTTCCACGCTGCCAAATTCCTGAATCAGATCAACACTGCCCTTGTCGCCAATCCCCGGCGCGCCGGGAATGTTATCCACCGCATCGCCGCGCAGCGCCATCACGTCCACAACCTTCTCCGGCGGCACGCCCAGCGTCTCCGTCACCTTGGCGGCATCCAGAATCAGGTTGTCCTTCTGCGGATTCAGAATCCTCACCCGCTCGGTCACCAGTTGCATCATGTCCTTGTCGCCGGAGACGATAAATACATCGTGCTCATGCTCCGCGGCCTCGCGCGCCAGCGTGCCAATCACGTCGTCCGCTTCAAATCCCTCGGCCTCAAGAATCGGAATCCGCAGCGCCTCCAGCGCCCGCCGAATGTAGGGAATCTGCCGCCGCAAATCCTCCGGCATCGCCTCGCGATTGGCCTTGTACCCCTCATAACTCACCTCGACAAAACTCTGCGTCTTCCCATCCCATTTGCGCAGCGGCCCCATCGTGCGCGCGCGCTCGTCGCGAAACACTTCCCCGCTCACATCGAACACCGCCGCAAAGTAAAGCGGCGCAAAATCCTGCCGCAGCTTCTTCACCATGTTCACAAACACGTAGATCGCCGCCGTCGGCAGCCCGTCGCGTGTAGACATGGGCCGGCTACGTTGCATGGCGTGGTAAGCGCGAAAGATGAAGGCCATCGTATCGAGCAGGAAAACAGGCGGCTTGGCTTGGTCAGGCACGGTACTGAGTTTATCAGCGGCCAGCAGCCTGTGGTGAAAGTCGGCTTTGAAAGGGCACGACTTCAGTCGTGCCGTAGGCACGCCTGAATCAATGTGGCTTTAGCCCCTGAGGGATGTTTTCTCCCGATTCGGACTTTCACCACAGGCTGTCAGCTCTCAGTTCGCAATGAACCCAGTTCCAAAGGGAACCTGCGCAGCATCTCTGCCGTGCAACTAACAACTGACTACTGACAACTGAAAACTGAAAACTAAGAAACAAACATGCAGTCCCCATAACTAAAAAACCTGTACCTCTGCTCGACCGCATGTTCGTACGCAGCCAGCACCCGCTCCCGCCCCGCAAAAGCGCTCACCAGCATCAACAGGCTCGACTGCGGCAAATGAAAGTTGGTCAGCAGCGCACCCACCAGCCGGAATTGAAAGCCCGGTGAGATAAATATCTCCGTCTCGCCCGAGTGCGCCTTCAACGCGCCGCCATCCGCTTGCAGCGCACAGTGCTCCAGCGTCCGAACCACCGTTGTGCCCACGGCCACAATCCGCCGTCCCTCGCGCACCGCCCGATTCACCGCCTCGGCAGTACCCGCCGAAAGCGTGTACCGTTCCCGATGCAGCCGTACCTCGTCCACGCTCTCCACGCGCAGCGGCGCAAACGTGCCCAGCCCCACATGCAGCGTTACGCGCGCAACCTCAACGCCCTGCGCGGCCAGCGCATCCAGCACCTGCGGCGTAAAGTGCAGCCCCGCCGTCGGCGCCGCCACTGACCCGCGCTCCTGCGCAAAAACCGTCTGGTAGCGCTCCCGATCCGCATGCGCATCGTCGCGTCGAATATAAGGCGGCAGCGGCATGTGTCCAATCCGCTCCAGCACTGCGAAAAAATCGTCGACCGGCTCAAAGCGCAGCAACCGTTCGCCAAACTGTCCGCGCTCCAGAACCTCGGCTTCCAGCACAATCTCGCCGCAAGGCGCTCGAAACTCCAGCCGCTCCCCGATTGCCACTTTCCTTCCCGGCCTCACCAGCGCGCGCCACTCATTCTCACCGGCCGGCTCGGTCAGCATCACTTCAATGCGCCCGGTCGGTTTCTCGCGCTCCCGCCGCAGCGTGCGCCGCGCATAGAGCCGTGCCGGAATCACCCGGCTGTCATTCAGCACAAGCAGGTCTCCCGGCAAAAGCAGCGAATGAAAGTCGACAAACATCGCATCCCGCAACGCGCCCGTCGCACGATCCATCACCAGCATGCGGCTCTGCCCACGCTCTTCGGGCGGCTGTTGCGCAATCAGCTCTGCCGGCAATTCAAAATCGAAATCGACAACGCGCAAGCCGCTCGCACTGCTATCCGCTTCGCTCACGGCCGCGCCTTCCCAAAGTGCGCCAGCGCCCGCAGCCGCGCCCGCTCAATCGCCGCATTCAGTTCCTCGCGCTTCGGCTCGAACGCCTCCGCCGCAAGATCCTCAGGCACGCGCGTATACCGCGCCCAGCTCACCACGATCCGCGTAAACGGCTTGGGAATCAGAAACCGGTCCCACGACTTCATCACCCACGCCCGCTCCGGCTCCAGGTGAAACGCGCCAATCTCCGCGCCCGTCATCTGCGCCAGCTTGATGGGCCCCATCTTGGTTTGGTAGATCGGCCCCCGCGGCCCATCCGCGGTAAAAATCGCCGTCCCTCCGCTCTCAATCACCTGCTTCAGCCCCAGCAGTCCTTCGCGCGCGCCGCGCGAGCTCGACCCGCGCACCGCGCGAAATCCAAACAGATTCAGAATGCGCGTAATCAGCTCGCCATCGAAGCTGCGGCTGATCAAAATTGTCGCCCCGGTCGTCCGAAAGTAGACCGTGCAGGGCAGCACGCACTGGTGCCAGAAGCAGAAGATGCGCGCACCCGCGCCTCGTCCGTTGATCAGCGGCGTCACACCCTCTTCGCCAATCTCCTCAAATCTCCACGTGCGGCTCACAACCCAAAGCAGAGCCCAAACCACGCGCGGAACCACGGCCAGCACAAAGCGCTGGCCCAGCGTAAATTTGAGTCTGGAATCTTTGGTCACTCAATTCATTCTAGTGCGTGTCTCAGGAACCCGCCCCGTGTCAGGGCACGACTTTAGTCGTGGCGAAAAAGCCATAAAACCAACGCTGGGCTTTACAGGCTGCGGAAAAACTCAATCGAAGTCGCTGTTTTGAAAGGGCACGACTTCAGTCGTGCCGATAACACCAATGGAATGGATACGGCTTTAGCCGCTGAGGGAAGGTCTTTTGAGGTTTCGCCATATCCTTCGGGTTTTTCCGCAGCCTGTTTAGCCCCTGGGGCATGTTCTCTGAATTCCCTGCGACATCCCGATTGCATCCCCGCTACTCACGAGTAGCGCAGCCATCGCAGCAGCTCCGGCACCGTCGCCCGCTTGCCATACATCAGTATGCCCACCCGGTAAAGCCGCGACGAGAACCACAATGTCGCCCAGATGCTCACCACCAGCAGTCCAATCGAAACCGCAAATTGCCACGCAGGCGGCGTCTGCGAAGCCATGCGCAGGAACATCACAATCGGCGCCGTCGGCGGAAACAGCGATGCCGCAATCGACCACACCGAGTTCGAGTCGTTGATGATCAGCAGAATCATGGAGAAGCTCAGCCACGTCGGCGCAGCCGCCAGCGGCATGTACATCTGCAGCTCCTGCTCCGTCTCGCAGGTCGCCGCCAGTCCCGCAAACAGCGAGCTGAACAGCAGATACCCCAGCAAAAAGTAAACCGGGAACAGCACGCACTCCACCCACGAAAAGTGCACCTCAAAATTCCCCGTCATCACTGCCGCCGCAATCGGAGAAACCAGAATGGCCGCGCCCGTAATCAGCCAGATGCCAATCTGCGTCAGCCCCACCGCGCCCGCGCCCACCAGCTTGCCCGCCAGCATGTCGCTCGGCTTCACCGTTGCCAGCATCACTTCAAAAACGCGCGACGTCTTCTCCTGAATCACGCTCCGCGCCACGTTCAGTCCATAAATCATCGTCGTCATCGTCAGCAGCAAGGCCATCACGTAGCCCTTCCAGAACGACGCAAATGCGTTGCTCTTCACCAGCTCCCCATCCTTTTTCACCTGGTAGCTCGTAATGTGAGCGCCCTTCAGCAGCGCATCCGCATCCGTCTGCTGCATCCCTGCGCCCGTCAGGTGCTCGCTCACCAGGCTGTTGTCCAGCGCATCCTTCAGCCGCGCCGAGCTCATAAAGTCCCCGGCCGATTGCGAGTAATACGTCGCCGCCGGCACTCCCCCGGCAGGCGTCTCAATCCACAACAGCCCGTCGATCGCCCTCGACCTGACCTTATCTGTCAACCGCGCCAGGTCCTCGGCCCCGGCCGGTGCCACCACCTCCACCACCGCCTTCGAATCCTTGCCGCTGGTCAGGCGCACCTTCAATTCATTCGCCAGCGCCGCGTCGCTGCTCGCAATGGCCATGTGCTTGTTCCCGCCCAGTCCCAGCGACGAAAGATAGCTGATCCCGAACACCAGCGCCAGCGCCGCAGGAAGCCCGATCGTCGACAGCCGGAAGGCCCTGCTCCGAATCTGCTCCAGGTACTCGCGCTTGGCAATCAGAACAACATTACGCATCGCCCTTGCCTCCCACGGTCTGGATAAAGATCTCTTCAAGCGATGGCTCAACCAGTTCGAAACGGTAAATCCTGGCTACAGCCGACGGCCTCGTGCAGCAGCTTTTGCGCATCCCCATGTTCCTTCAACCGGATCTCCGCATGACCGGAAAAGTTCTTCGCCTCCGCAATCTCCGCCGACTGCAAAAACTCCGCGCTTCCTTCAAACTCCACAATCACGTGGTTGCGCTCATACGTCGCCTTGATCTCGCGCACCTTGCCCGCCAGCACCGCCTGCCCGTTGTTGATCAGGCAAATCGTGTCGCACAGCTTCTCCACCTGGTCCATGCGATGCGTTGAAAATACAATCGCCCGCCCCTGCTCCTTCAGTTCCAGCAGCGTCTTCTCCACCAGCACCGCATTCACCGGATCAAGCCCGCTGAACGGCTCGTCCATCACAATCAGCCCCGGCTCGTGCAGCAGCGAAGCAATCAACTGGATCTTCTGCTGCATCCCCTTCGAAAGCTCTTCCGTCTTCTTGTCGAGCGATTCGGCAATCTCCATGCGCTCGGCCCACGCACCTGCCCGCTTGTGCGCCTCTTCGGCCCGCAGCCCGTGCAACTGCCCAAAGAAAACCAGTTGCTCAATCACCTTCATCTTCTTGTAGAGGCCGCGTTCCTCGGGCAGATAGCCCACCCGCTCCAGGCTCTTGCGCTCGAAGGGTCTCCCAAACAGGCTTACGCTCCCCGAGTCGGGTATCGTAATCCCCATCATCATCCGGATCGAGCTGGTCTTTCCCGCCCCGTTCGGCCCCAGCAGCCCAAACATCTGCCCAGCGTCAATCCGCAGGCTCAGGTCGTTCACGGCAACCTTGCTCTCGTAGGCCTTGGTCACACCCGCGAGCTCAACAACTGGCATGCACTCCCCCGTCAATCCTGTTGCCATTCTGGCACGTGCCCAACCGGGAATCGGCCTGAGGGCAGTCTAGCAAAACCATCCCCTCTTCTTCCGTCGCACAACCGGCCCGCTCAAACCTGCGAAGAAATCCCCGCACCAGTCCTTGCCGCTCTCCGGCCTCCACCGTTTTCTCCTTTTCTTCTATTCAAACCGCCAATTCATCTCTGTCCTCTCCATCTCAACCTTCCAAATGTCGAGAATTCCTACAGAAAAAGCGGAATCGTGATACTAAAGGGGGACTCGCCCGGCGCCAAAAGGGGGAGACACAAAAGCAGGGTCAGGGGGCTAAATTCAGTCATGCAGTAGGGAGATGGTCATGGCAACGCTGTTATCCATGTACGACTACGATGGAGACTTCCTCAAGTCCGAACCTCAAACGGGCCCTACTCACCGGCCAAAGTCGCTTTCGCAACTCGACGTGCGCCAGGCGAGTTCTTGAGGAAATTGCACTAAAGACCCTGTACCTGTCCGGCTCCTTGTCCGTCCTGGAACTGGCCGAGAGAATGTGCCTCGGGTACGAAGTCGTAGACGCGCTGTTCTGCGCAGTTGCGCGCCGAGCAGCTCTGCCTGGTCACCGGCATGACCGGCCACGTCCACCAGATCGCCGTCACCGCCCAGGGCAGAACCCGCGCAACCGAGCTGCTCACCCACAATCATTACGCCGGCGCAGCCCCGGTCTCGTTTGAAAGCTATGCCGGGCAAACCCGCAAGCAGAGCGTCAAAAAGGTCGATGTCCACGCCGCGGATGTCCACCGCGCCTTCGCCCACCTGGTCATCGACAGCGAGACCCTGCGCAAATTCGGCACCGCGCTCAACTCCGGCAGCTCCCTGTTTCTCTGGGGCCCGGCCGGCGTCGGCAAAACCACCATGGCCGAGACCCTGTCGCGCGTCCTCGCCGACGACGAAGTCTGGATCCCCTACGCTGTCGAAGTCGACGGCCAGATCATCACCGTCTACGATCCCTCCATCCACAAGCGCGCCGTCGAGTCGGAACCCGAAGACCGCGACGCGCGCTGGGTGCTCTGCCAGCGCCCCTCCGTCCTGGTCGGCGGCGAACTCACGGCCGAAATGCTCGACCTCCAGTTCAACGCCATCACCAAGTTCTACGTCGCACCCGCCCAGATGAAAGCCAACAACGGCGTCCTCATCATCGACGACTTCGGCCGTCAGCGCCTCCGCCCGGAAGAACTGCTCAATCGCTGGGTCGTGCCCCTGGACCGCCGCATCGACTTCCTCACCCTCGCCGGTGGACGCAAAATCGAAGTCCCCTTTGAAATGCTCGTGGTCTTCGCCTCCAACATGGATCCGGCAGAGCTGGTCGATCCCGCCTTCCTGCGCAGAATCCAGACCAAGATCAAGATCGGCGAAGTCTCCGACGAACAGTTCTGCGAGATCTTCCGCCGCGTCGCAACCGACAACCGCGTGTCTTACGACGCCAGCATCCCCGCCGATCTCATCGAGTTCATTCGCCTCACCCTCAAGCAGGAACTCCGCTCCTGCTATCCCCGCGACATCGTCAACCAGGTCATGTGGTCCGCCCGCTACGATGGCCACAAGGCCCACGTCGATCGCCCCGCCCTCAAGCGCGCCATCGATGCCTACTTTCTAGCCAGGTCATAGTCCGCGCTCTTCACCCACTCCCACATGGGCGCCCTGAAGAACTTGGGCGCCCATTCTTTTTGGCGCAAGGCGGAAACCACAACCCTCCTGCGAGCGAACAGCGAGCGTCTGCCCCACCGCAGGTGGCGTCTGCCCCACCGCAGGTGGCAGGGGGTTACAACAGCTTCATCGCCTCCGGGTCCCACCCAATCACCGCGCCGCGCTCCATGCTCAAATTGCTCAGCAGCGCGGCCCCGGCAGCGCGGTACCCAAACACCGCGTCTTCCACCACCGGCTTCCTGCTGCGTACCGAAGCAAAGAAGTTCACAAAGTGGTCGTAGCTGTCCGAGTACCCCGGCGGCGCCACATACTTCTCATATCCCACCGCCGTCTCGTCCTCCGGGTGCGTCACGCGGATACTTCAGCCGGTACGCGTCCAGAATCTCCTTCTGCATCGCCAGCGGGAACGTATCCACGGTGTAACCCGGCGCCTTCTCCCGCGGCACGCGGTTCACGCTCACTGAGTGGCCGGCAATCTCCATCGTCCCCTCGGAGCCGGTAAAGATCAGCCCTTCGCTCTCCTCGCCGCCGTCCACAAAGTTCACCCGCAGGCTCAGGTTGAATCCCTCTTGGTAATCGAACAGCCCCAGCATCACGTCCGGCACATCGCGCCCATCTTTCCAGAAGCGCAGCCCGCCCGTCGCCATCCCCCGCGTCGGCCCATGCGAGTCTGTAATGAAGTGCGTTCCGCTGAACAGGTGCACAAACAGGTCGCCCGCCACGCCCGCTCCCATAGGCCTTCCACTTCCTCCACTGGAAAAAGTGCTCCGCATTGAACGGAATCTTCGCCGCCGTCCCCAGGAATCGCGGCCAGTCGCAGGTCTCCGTCGAGGCGTCCGGCGGCACCGTGTAATCCCACGCCCCCATCGCCGAGTTGCGGTCCCACCGCGCCGTCACCATGTTCAGCTGCCCAATCGCTCCGGAAGCCAGCAGTTCCTTGGCCTTGGCATAGATCACCGAGCTCACCCGCTGGCTGCCCACCTGCAATATCCGCCCCGTCTTGCGCGAAGTCTCAATCATCTCCGGCCCGTCGCTGTACAGATGGATCATCGGCTTCTCGCAATACACATCCTTGCCCGCCTTCATCGCATCCACGCTGGCCCGCATGTGCCAGTGGTCCGGCGTGCCAATAATCACCGCGTCAATATCCTTGCGCGCCAGAATCTCGTTGTAGTCGCGCGTCGTAAACGTCTCCGGCCCCCAAATCTCCTTGGCCCGCTCCAGCCGCCCGTTGTAGCAGTCCGCCACGGCCACCAGCTTCACCCCCGGCACCTGCACGGCAGTCTTCGTATCGCCCTGCCCCTGCCCGCCCGCGCCAATCAGCGCAATCTGAATATGGTCGTTCGCCGCCACCGGCTTGCCCGGCTCCTCCTGCATTGCGCCCAAAGCATGCAGCCGCGGTTCCAGCAACGACCCCGCCGACACTGCCGACGCCGCCCGCAAAAAATTCCTCCGATTCAACTCACTCATTCCCATCACTCCTGTCCCGCAGCTTTCCTGCCGCCTACAACGATACACGGGCACACCCTGCCACAGCCGGGCACACCCTCCCGCATCCCGTCGCCCGCGCCGTAGGCGCAGTGTTTTTATTAGCCCTGCGCTTCATCATGGGGAAAGCGGATTCCACATCGGAGTTCCGGAGTCCTGTAGGGACGACGCTCATCCTCCGCGCCCTCGCCAGCGTAATCGCATGACTCTAAGCCCGCGTTGAAAGGGCACGGCTTTAGACGTGCCGAAAATGCAATTAATTCGACGTGGCTTCAGCCCCCGAGGGATGGTTTTTTGAGGAAACAAAAGCGCATTCCAGGGCTCAACAGGCTGCGGAAAAACTCATCGGAAAAGCAAAACGTGTCGGAGCATGACTTCACTCGCGCCGAAAACGCATCAAAACGACCTGGGCTTTCGCCCTGCGGAATCTGTCAATGCCCGCAACCCCAATCCGAACAGTCCCGCGCATATCGCCTGAGCAAGATAGATATACATCTACACGCAAATCCCCCGAAATCCACGAAAGAAGGCGATAGCGCGCCGCCTGAACGCTGGCATACTGGACTCATGGCTAACCCCAAACATCTTGCCATCCTGGAGAGGGGCGTCAAGGCCTGGAACCGCTGGCGGAAAGATCATCCGGACATAAGGGAGAACCTTAGCGAGGCGAACTTCCATCGGGCGACCATCGCCGGGGCAAACCTCTTCCATGCGGATCTCACTGGTGCGAACCTCGTGGCGGCGGACCTCCACGGCGCGGACCTCGACTTGGTAAACCTCCACGCGGCGGACCTTGGAAATGCGAACCTGACTGAGGCGAGCCTTTACTGGGCGGACCTGACCAGCGCCAACCTGCACGGGGCAGACCTCCGCGCGACGAAGCTCATCTGGGCGGATCTCACCGGCGCTAGCCTCGGCGGGGCGAACCTCACCGGGGCGCTCGTCGGGAACACCACCTTCGCTAACCTCAATTTGAGCAGTGCAAGAGGGCTGGAATCCCTCGAACATTCCGCTCCTTCCACGATCGGCATCGACACGATCTATAAATCCCAAGGTAAGATTCCGCAGATCTTTCTGCGTGGGGCCGGCGTTCCCGAGAACTTCATCGAATACATGGCCTCTTTGGTCGGCACAGGCATCGAGTTCTACTCCCTCTTCATCAGCTACTCGACCAAGGATCAGGAATTCGCCAATCGCCTCCACGCCGACCTTCAGGCCAAAGGCGTCCGCTGCTGGTTCGCGCCTCACGACATGCGCAGCGGCAAGAAAGTCCACGAGCAAATCGATGAAGCCATCCGCATGCACGACAAGCTGCTGCTCATTCTCTCCCCGGCCAGCATGGACAGCGAGTGGGTGAAAACGGAGATCTCCAAGGCCCGCAAGCGCGAGGTCAGGGACGGGAAACGGGTCCTCTTCCCCATCCGCCTCTGCCCTTTCGAGACCCTCCGCGACTGGGAATGCTTTGACTCCGACGCAGGCAAACACTCCGCCCGCGAAATCCGCGAGTACTTCATTCCCGATTTCAGCAACTGGAAGGACCACGACGCCTACATGCTGGCATTCAATCGGCTCCTCAAAGACCTTCAAGGCGTCGCCCCAAATCCAGCCCCCTGAAAAAACCGCCGTCCTTTGCAGATTAATTCTCATTTGCGCGCACAATCGTTCCATGTGCTGCCAATGGACCTCCAAAAACCCTCCCAACCGCATCAGCTCAACGACTCCAATGCACCCCCCACCCTACAATCCCGTGAGACAGTGAAAATGTGAAACTGTGAGGCCGGCTTCAAACTCCTGCCAACCCCATTCGACCTCGTCCCCCGCCCGGTTGTAGCATCCAAGTTGTGCCCGGCCTCGATACTCCAGTCATGTACGTCAAGGGCGTCGGCCCCAAAGTGGCCGAGCTGCTCGCGGCCAGGGACATCAAGACCGCCGAAGACCTGCTCTACCACCTGCCCTTCCGCTACGAGGACCGCCAGAACCCGCGCCCCCTCGACGAGCTGAAGCCCGGCGAAATGGCCTCCGTCATCGCTGAAGTCCGCGGCTCCATCCTCCTCCGCACCCGCAAGGCGCCCATCTTCGAGCTCACCGTCGGCCAGGGCCGCTGCGCCCTCAAGTGCATCTGGTTCAACGGCACCTATCTCAACGGCAAGTTCCACGCCGGCCAAACCGTCGCCGTCTACGGCAAGGTCGAGCCCTCCCGCTCCAGCAGCAACCTGAAGATGATCCAGCCGCAGTTCGAGCTGCTGCCCGACTCGTCTGACGACGCCGAGACCCGCCTCCTCGAAGTCGGCCGCATCACTCCCGTCTACGAGTCCCTCGGCGGCGCGCGCCTCGCCTCCCGCTGGCAGCGCCGCAGTCATCTTCCATCTGCTCGAAGCCGTCCGCGGCGCGGTGCCCGAGTGCCTGCCCCGCTCCATGCTCGCCCGCCTCTGACCTGCCCGATCGCGAAACCTCGCTGCGCGAAGTCCACTTCCCGCCGGAAGGCACGCCCTTCGCCCAGCTGCAAGGCTGCGTCCACCCCCGCCCATCGCCGCCTCATCTTTGAAGAGCTCTTCTTCCTCGAACTCGGCCTCGAACTCAAGCGCCGCCGCATGCGCGAGCGCGCCGGCATCGCCTTCGCCACCACCGACAAGGTCCGCGAAGCCATCCGCGAGGTGCTGCCCTTCCATCCCACCGCCGCGCAGAAACGCGCCCTCGGCGAGATCGTCGCCGACATGCGCCACCCCCAGCCCCATGCGCCGCCTCCTGCAAGGCGACGTCGGCTCCGGCAAAACCATCGTCGCCCTGCAGGCCATGCTCGTCGCCATGGAAAACGGCTACCAGGCCGCGCTCATGGCGCCCACTGAGATCCTCGCCACGCAGCACTACCTCTCCGCGCGCAAGCTGCTCGGAGCGCTCTCGCGCCGCAAGCCACCGCATCGTCCTGCTCACCGGCTCGCTCGACGACGACCGCAAGCGCCAGACCCAGGGCCGCATCATGCGCGGCGAAGCGCAGCTCATCATCGGCACCCACGCCCTCATCGAAGAAAAAGTCGAGTTCGACAGCCTCGGCCTCGTCGTCGTCGACGAGCAGCACCGCTTCGGCGTTCTGCAGCGCTTCAAGCTGATGAGCAAGCCCGAACCGAGGCTCGCACCGAGCCCGACGTCCTGGTCATGACCGCGACGCCCATCCCGCGCACCCTGGCGCTTTCGCTCTACGGCGACCTCGACGTCAGCGTGCTCGACGAGATGCCGCCCGGCCGCACCCCCATCGTCACCCGCCGCGTCCCCGGCGAGCGACGCCGGCAGAGGTCTGGGACTTCGTCCGCAAGCAGGTCGCGCAGGGCCGCCAGGCCTACATCGTCTACCCCGTCATCGAAGGCACCAAGGACGACCAGCCCGAGCTCGATTTCTCCCACGACGACGCCGGAGCTCGACTCGAGACAACGAGCTCCCGCAAGCCGCGCAAGTCCAGCCCGCAAAGCGCAAAACAGCCGGAGCTGTTCCCGAAAGCCGCGCCAGGAAGCTAACCCCGCCGCCAAATCCGGCCTCAAGTCCGCCGTCGAAATGCACGAGAAGCTCCGCACCGGCCCGCTCGCCGGCCTGCGCGTCGGCCTGCTGCACGGCCGCCTCGACGCCGACGAGAAGGAGAGTCATCATGCGCCGCTTCCAGCGCGGCGAAATCGACGTCCTCGTCGCCACCACCGTCATCGAAGTCGGCGTCGACGTCCCCAACGCCACCGTCATGGTGGTCGAGCACGCCGAGCGCTTCGGCCTGGCCCAGCTGCACCAGCTGCGCGGACGCGTCGGCCGCGGCGCCGCCAAAAGCTACTGCATTCTCATGACCGGCGCCCGCGTCTCACCGCTCGGCCGAGGAGCGCCTCAACGCCATGGTCCGCACCCAGGACGGCTTCGAGCTGGCCGAGCTCGACCTCTCCATGCGCGGCCCCGGCGAGTTCTTCGGCACCCGCCAGGCCGGCCTGCCCGACTTCCGCGTCGCCAACCTGCTGCGCGACCGCCAGTTGCTGGAGCTGGCCAAACTGGAAGCCGCCCGCTTCGCCAATCCTCCAGGTCCCGGCCAGGGCCTGCCCGAGGGAACCGAAGCCGAACGTGCCCGCGTCTGGGCCCGGCTCAAGGAAGCCTGGCAGCGCCGCTACGGCCTGGTCGAGGCCGGTTGACGGCACAACCGGCCTCCTGCTACTATCGGCGCCGCTGGCGCACGACTGAGGCATGGCGACGCATCGGATAGTCCCTCACGACTAACCATTCGCGGTGGCTAAGTCAAAGCCGGGGATGTGCAGTCGCGATGAAAGGACAATTCGCTGAAATGAAACGCAGGTCGCTCTTTGTTTCTGCTCTGATGCTTTTCCTTCTTCCGGTTTCCGGCTGCAAGCCAAGCCCTGAATCCCTTCGAGCGTCGTTGTTGACGGCAGTCAAGACCGACAACACTGCTGACGCCAGGAAGCTCATTGGGAAGGGCGCCGACGCGAACAGCCACGACTCCCCAGGCGGTTGGAGCGCACTCCATTACGCGGCAAGAAATGGAAATGTGGAAATTGTCCAGCTTCTCCTAAGCGCGGGCGCCGACCCAAACTACGTCGGGACAAAGAATGGACAGTCGGGAACAGTCATCTCGCTGAAACCGTTGATCGTTGCGGAGTCAAGTCTGCAACTTGTCAGGTTTCCGCCCCCCTACGGCTTTCGTTCGGAAACACCGGAGGACGCTGCGCTCGTAAAGAGCATGCAAGACCCGAATGCAGCAGATCGGTATCAGAAAGTTATCGATATTCTGACGAAAGCTGCGAGCACGAATTAAGGTTGCTGGCCAACCCCGCTTTGCCCAATCCAGATCGTGACACAGTTGGGCCGGGAGCCGAAAATCAGAGGCACCCCGTGCTGCGTGTCGTTCTCTTCTGCGCCGCTTCCATCGCCATTCTTCCCCTGTCCTGGCGGGCTTTGCGAAGTTTTCGTACCCACGGCTTCTACCGGTTTTTCGCCTTCGAACTGCTCCTGGCTCTGATCCTTCTCAACGCCCCGCTGTGGTTTTCTAATCCGTTCTCGGCGCACCAGATTGCAGCCTGGCTCTGTGGCGTGGTGTCCATCGGCCTGGCCATTGAAGGCTTCCGCTTGCTGCGCGTCCTTGGCCGCCCTGCCCCAGCGGTCTCGCCCAGCGCCAATCTCTCCTTTGAAAACACAACCTCGCTCGTCACTGTCGGCGCGTATCGTTGGATTCGACATCCCCTCTACGCGTCTCTGTTCGCCCTTGCCTGGAGCGCCTGGCTCAAAGACCCGCTTGGCCTTGCCTCCCTTGGGCTCACCATCGGCGCATCCGGCTTTCTCCTGGCCACCGCCATCGCTGAGGAACGGGAGAATCTGAAGCGCTTCGGCGCGGCCTATGCCGATTACATGAAGAAAACCCGGCGGTTCATTCCCTTCCTGGTCTGAGCTTGCAATCTGCCTCATTCCAACAAAGAGGTCGCGCGGTCAGGCCGCCTCGTGGGCAGAGGAGCCGTGCGCCATCTCCACCGGAAACGTCCGGATCTCCAGGTCGATACTGGCAATCTCCGTGCCGCAATCGCCCTGGTGGCTGCGCGTACACTGGCAGAGCTCGGTAAACCGAATATGGCCGCTCTGGCTCAATTCAAGACCAACGGCAATCAACATCCCGTAGATTTCCACGCAAGCCTGCCGTTCGAACTCGAACAGCATGCTGATGGTTCCGGTGTCGTTGGCGCCGCGGCTCAACACCCAACCCCCGCACGCGAGGATCGAACAGGTAAGATTCTGCACCAGCCGGGACGGCTCCTCCATGGAGACGGCCTTCATCTCCATCGCCCATGGAATGCTCATCGCTCGTCCCGCGCTGTGGTCCGGCATTGTCAGCCTCACACCGCTCTTATCGGACCGGCCCTTTGCGCCATAACCACTGTCCCGGACTCGCACGGCATTTGACCGCCGGTGAAACATCCCTGCCCTGGCAGTGCCCGCGAGCCCTCTGCGATGGTAATTGGAGGCGCGCTTCAAACCCCGCTTCTCCAGCTTCGCCTGCGCTCCATGCACCATCCCCGCATCTGCGATAACCGCAACGAAGTAATAATGATTTAGCCTGAAAACACCATGATTGTCGGCACCGGAATCGATCTGGCGGAGATCGGACGCATTCATAAGTCCATCCACCGCTATGGCAGCAGGTTTCTCAACCGCATTTACACGGCTGCGGAACAAGCCTATTGCCTGCGTAAACACAACTCCGCGGAGAGCTTTGCCGCGCGCTTCGCCGCCAAGGAGGCGGGCGCAAAGGCGCTTGGCACCGGCATCAGCCAGGGCGTCAACTGGCTTGAAATCGAGGTCGTCCGCGAGCGCGGCGGCCGTCCCACCCTCAAGTTTCACGGCCGTGCCGCCCAAATCGCCGCGCGCCTCGGCGCGGTCCACACAGCCCTTTCCATTACCCACACGGCCGACCTGGCCATGGCCAGCGTCATCCTCGAAGACGGCGCTCAGTCCCCGCCCGTCTGCTATCCTCAAGGCAAATAGCTGCTCATTCCACCCAGGGGAGTGCCGTGCCAAGCCGGAAAGAAATTCAATGGGCTCAATTGAGAGTGGGAGCGTTGGTGCTTGTCGCCGTAGGCGTGCTGGTGGCACTCATCATCCTCATGTCCGGCTCAACCGGCGGGCTCTTTGCGCGCAAGCTTGTGCTCCGCTCTTACTTTGAGAACGCCGCCGGCGTCAAAGACGGCGCACCTGTCACCCTGGAAGGCGTCACCATCGGCAACGTCATCCATGTGCGCGTGGTTCCCGACCGCAATCCCACCCCGGTCGAAGTCTCCATGCAGGTGGGTTACGAGTTCGAGCACGACCTGCACACCGATTCAACAGCCTCCATCGCGCAGGCCGGCGTGCTCGGCGACAGCTACGTCGATATCAGTTCGGCGCGCGCCACTGGCCCCCCGCCGCCCAATAACAGCGAATTGAAAGCCTCCGGATCGCCCAGCATTCAGGACGTGATCCGTACCAGCGAGGACTCCATTGAGCAGGTCCAGACCCTGACAAAAAAGATTGAAAAACTGGTCGACTCGCTCAACTCCAGGGAGGGCACCGTGGGCATGCTCATCAACGATCCCACGCTGGCCCATAAAGTCACCACCATCGCCGGAGATCTGCAGACCATCACCGCTGCCATCGCCGGAGGCAAGGGGTCGCTCGGCAAACTGGTCAACGACGACACGCTTTACACGCGCGCCAACTCCGCTATCGACAAGCTGGACAAGATCACGACCGACCTCGAAGACGGCAAAGGCACCGCCGGCAAACTGCTCAAAGACGACACGCTCTACAACAACCTCAATTCCACCGTGGCCAACGCCAATCAACTGGTGGCGGAGATCAACGCCGGTAAAGGTTCCATCGGCAAACTCGCCAAGGATCCCGCCTTTGCGCAGAAACTGGACGACACCGTCAACCATCTCGACAGCATCCTCAAGGATCTCGACGACGGCAAGGGAACGGCAGGCCAGCTCCTCAAAAATCGCTCCGTCTACGACCACGCTGACCAGGCGCTCGACCAGACCCAGCAACTGGTCAAGGCCATCCGCGACGATCCCAAAAAGTACCTCGTCATTCGCTTGAAACTCTTTTAGATCTGCCGCGCTCCGGGCCTGGGTCCGGGCGCAAGTGGAACATCCTCGCAATCCGCTGCGTATCCCCTTGGCATTCGGAGGTCATTTTGTCCATCAAATCTCCCGCCTTGCTTGCAGCATCCTGTCTTCTTTCGGTCGCCCTTGCATCTGCTGTTGCTCTCCACAACCCAAAAACCGCATTGGCCGCGGCCGACACCGCGCCCGCTTACACCAGCAGCGGGGAGATGCGTCCGCCTGCCGGCTATCGCGAGTGGATTTATCTAACCACCGGCATCGACATGAGCTACGCGGTAAAGCCGCCCGGCATGCAGGACCACTCCATGTTTGACAATGTCTTTGTCAATCCTGAGGCATATCGGAGCTTTCAGGCGACGGGAACATGGCCCGACAAGACGGTGATGGTGCTGGAAGCGAGAGAGGCGCGCAGCAAAGGCTCCATCAACCAGCACGGGCATTTCCAGGCCGGCGGTGTCATGGACCTGGAAGTCCATGTAAAAGATGAGTCAAGGTTTCCGGGCAAGTGGGCCTTCTTCTCGTTCGATTCCACCAGCGCAAACGGCACGCTCATTCCGCCGGCAGCCGCCTGCTACACCTGCCATGCAGCCCATGCCGCGGTCGACACGACCTTTGTCCAGTTCTATCCCACGCTGCTGCCCATTGCGCAGGAAAAGCGCACGCTCAGCGAGGCATTTCTCAAAGAAGAAGCTGCCACCGGCGCGGCCAAACAGTGAGCGGCAGCCGCGCTGGCTAGTGGTGTCCGCCACACAGATGGTCGTTTATGTTTTGAAAGGGCACGACTTCAGTCGTGCCCTAAAACGCCTGGAATGATACGGGCTTTAGCCCCCGAGGGATGCTTTCCGGCGATTGATGGAGAATTTGGTGCCATCCGAAAGTACCCTCATTTCTGGCGGGCTGCATTAGCTGACCGGCTGGCTCGCTGCCTCGCTGCCCCTGAACATCTTCCAGAACTCCATGAACCCCTTCAGCCGCACCACCTGGAAGTAATCGCTGGCCACCAGGTAGAACACCACCGACGCGGTATCGATCCAGTGCAGAGAGTCGGTCCCAAGCTGATCGCTGAACGGCAGCGGCGCGGCGGAAAATACCAGGGCCAGCACCATCAGCGCCAGGTTCACAATCCCCATCACCAGGTTAATCTCTACCAGCTTGCCCGTAAACGGCTTGCCCAGCTTGAAGCTTTGGCCGAGAGTTGAAAGCACCGGCCGCCGTTCCAGCAGCATCACCAGCGGTGCAATTGAAAGCACCCAGTTTCCCAGCGCCCACGCGGTAAAGAACCCCAGCGTCAGAAAGATAGCCCAGAACGAAAAGCCCACCAGGTCTGGCTCCGTACCCGTAGTAATGTGCGTGGCCGCAACCCACTGCATCGAGCGGAACCATCCCCACCAGGTCACCAGCAGCAGCAGCAGCCATCCCGCCTGCAACGCCATCATCGCCAGCGGCCGGAACCGCACCTCAGCACCAAGTACCGGATCGAGTCGCTTCAACATCAGGTTGCGCCCCAGGCCGGAGACCACCGCCCACGCCAGTGCGGCAACCGGCGCCAGCCAGTGCAGCGCCGCCGCCACGTGTGGCGCATACAGCCCCCACGCATGCGTCAGTTGCAGCGAAGCCTGCCACGGATTTTGTGCGTTAATCTCGGTCAGCCCGGCTGAATCAGGAGGTACCGCCGCCAGAATCTGCTGCACCTGCCTCCAGCAAACCAGCAGAAACGGAATCCCGAAGACCCACCGCCAGCCCACCTCGATCAGAACCAGAGCAGGCCGGCTGAAGATCCAGCCCATCTGTCCCACCAGTGACTGGGTTCCGCGCAGCGGAGCGGTCATTTCACCACCGGGGTCCCCGGCGACGGGCCCTTGTCGCTGGGGTGGAGCACCAGGTTCACAAGCTTGCGCGGCACCACAATCACCTTCACCAACGTCTTGCCCGCGATGCGCCCCTGCACCTTCTCCTCGGCAAGCGCCGCGGCTTCAAGCGCCTTCGCGTCGGCATCCACAGCCACCCGCACCACCGTCACCAGCTTCCCGTTGATCTGCACCGGCACTTCCAGCTCGTCTTCCTTCGCCAGCTCCGGATCGCTCTTGGGCCAGGGCGCACGCAAAATTGAACCATCCTCGCCCAGTTCCTCCCACAGCTCGGCCACCAGGTGCGGCGCAAACGGAGCCAGCAGCAGCACCAGCCCGCGCAGCAATTCCAGCATCACCGGCGGGGGCACATCCCCGGCCGCCAGTTGCGCATCCGCCGCCTGAATCTCGTTCACCAGTTCCATCACCGCCGCCACGCAAGTGTTGAAGTGCCACCTGCCCTCGAAGTCCAACGTGATTTTGGCAATCGTCTGGTGCAGCTTGCGCAGCAGCTTCAGCGAAACCCCCGTCGGCGCATCCGCCTGCTCTCCGCGCCCCGCTTTCGCCACCGGCGCATACTTCATCGTCAGCCGCCACACCCTCCCCAGGAACCGGCTCACCCCGGCCACGCCGTCTTCCTGCCAATCCAGGTCGCGATCCGGCGGCGCGGCAAACAGCGAGTACAGTCCGCGCCGCATCCGCCCCGTAGCGCGCCACCATGTCGTCGGGAGAAACCACGTTCCCCTTCGACTTCGACATCTTGTGCGCCGTCCTTGATCACCATCCCCTGCGTAAACAGCCGCCGCGCCGGCTCGTCGTTCGTCAATCAGGCCCAGGTCGCGCATCACCTTGGTCCAGAAGCGCGAGTAGATCAGATGCAGAATCGCGTGCTCCACGCCGCCAATGTACTGGTCAATCGGAAACCAGTACTTCACTGTCTCCGAGTCAAACGGCGCCTGCGCATTCTTCGCGTCCGTGTAGCGATAGAAGTACCAGCTCGAGTCCACAAAGGTGTCCATCGTGTCGGTCTCGCGCTTGGCCGGGCCCCCGCACTTCGGGCACGTCACGTTCACAAACTCCGCCACGCGCCCCAGCGGCGAGCCCCCCTGCTGCGTAATCTCAATCTGTTCCGGCAGCACCACCGGCAACTGCTCGTCCGGCACCTGCACCAGCCCGTCCCGCTCGCAGTGAATCATCGGAATCGGCGTGCCCCAGTAGCGCTGCCGGCTCACCCCCCAGTCCTTCAGCCGGAACGTCACCTTGGCCTCGCCAAATCCCCCGGCCGTTGCAATCTCCTGCAGCTTCTTCTCCGCCTCCGCGCAGCTCAGCCCATCGAACTCCCCGGAGTTCACCAGCACGCCCTCTTCGGAGACAAACGGCAGTTCCTCCGCGCCCTCGCTCTTGCCGGCCGGCCGAATCACCTCCGTAATCGGCAGCCCGTACTTCGTCGCAAACTCGAAGTCCCGCTCATCGTGCGCCGGAACGCTCATGATCGCGCCCGTCCCGTAGTCGGCCAGAATGTAATTCGCCACCCAGATCGGCACCCGCTCCCCGTTATACGGATTCACCGCAAATCGCCCTGTCGGGACGCCATGTTTTTCAATCGCTCCCAGGTCCCCTGCTTCGCGCGCCTTCTTCTGCTGCTCCAGCAGCTCATCTACCTGCGCCTTCAGCACGGCATCCGCGGCCGTAAACTGCGCCACCAGCGCATGCTGCGGTGCCAGTTGCACGCTCGTCGCCCCAAAAATCGTATCCACCCGCGTCGTAAACACCCGGATGCGCACACGATTGTCATCCTGAGCGGAGCGCAGCGGAGTCGAAGGACCTGCATCTCGCGACCCTTCCCTAGTCCCTGGTCCCTCAGTCCCTAGTCCCTCGGCTATTCCCTGTTCCCTGTTCCCTATTCCCTGGTCGATCTTTTCCTCCAGGAAAAAATCCACCTCCGTCCCCTCGCTGCGCCCAATCCAGTTGCGCTGCATGGTGCGGACCTTTTCCGGCCACCCCTCCAGCTTGTCCAGCCCGTCCAGCAACTCCTGCTCATACGCCGTGATGCGCAGGAACCACTGCACCAGGTCGCGCTGCTCCACAATCGTGTCTTCGTGCCGCCAGCAGCGCCCATCCACCACCTGCTCGTTGGCCAGCACCGTGGCGCACTCCGGACACCAGTTCACCTTGCTCTTTTTGCGGTAAGCCAGGCCACGCTCGTACATCCGCAAAAAGAACCACTGGTTCCAGCGGTAGTAGTCGGGCAGGCAGGTGGTCACTTCCGTGGCCCAGTCGTAAGCCAGCCCCAGCCGGTTCATCTGCCGCTTCATGGCGGCAATGTTGGCCAGCGTCCACTCCCGCGGCGGCACGTTATTCTTGAGCGCCGCGTTCTCCGCCGGCAGCCCAAACGCGTCCCACCCCATCGGGTGCATCACGTTGTACCCGCGCATCCACATGTGCCGCGCCAGCGCGTCGCCAATCGAGTAGTTGCGCACGTGCCCCATGTGCAACTGCCCGCTCGGATAGGGCAGCATCTCAAGGACATAGTATTTAGGTTTGCCGCAGCTCGCAGGCTCCGCCGCATAGAGCGCCGGGTTCGCCGCCCACCGTTGCTGCCATTTCGGCTCAATCGCCGCCGGATCGTATCGCAGTTCTTTCTCTTCCGCCATAAGGCTCTAGTTTAAACGGGCCGGGCGGAGATTGCGGAGCCGCCCCCTATTGCGGGCAGCGAACCTCCTCGTGCGTCTCCTGCGTCACCACCTCGTAATCCTGCGGCGCCTGGAACAGGCTCGCGTCCGGTTCGCCCTGGGTGAACCTCGTCAGTTCCCGGGTTGTCCTGCCCATCCTCGGGTCCTCGGTCACCTCACGCAAATTGATGCCGGCAAGGCCCGGCGTCGACGAGAACCACACCTCGTTGGTATGCACCATCGGGTCCGTATTTCCGATTACCCCGGCCGGAGTCACGTAGGTGGTCCTGTGCCCATGCGCCTCCACTCCCTGAAACGTCTGCACCCCCAGATCCTCCACGGTCGGCTTGGTCCGCTGCACTGTCTCCGCATGGGTGGAAGGCACCGGCACGCTGCCCGCACAGGAATTTCCCGCCGCCATCGGATCGGGGAAATTCGTCACCGTCACCCTCTGCCCCGGCACCATCCAGAAGCTATGCGTGTGCGCCACCGGATCGTTCACATTCACGCTGGTCCGCACCGTCTGGTCCTCCACCATCGGAGTCTGCGTGGAAATGTGCAGGTGCCGCCCCTGCGAGTCCCGCGCCATCACCTCGGTCGTCTCATGTGTGATGGTGTTGCCGTCCGCCAGCGTCTGCACATGCGTCACTTTGAACTCCGCGGTGTACGCCAGTTGCACTGGCTGCGCATGCCGCGCCGGCGCCGCATTCGATGGCAGCTGCGCTGAAACCTGACCCCATGCAGCCAGTGACCCCGCCGCCAACGCAACCAGCGTCAGGCATCCCGAAATGCTGTTTCGCATACCTCAACCTCCTGCCATGGATCCTGAGAATACACACAGTCTGACGCTGCGCCGCCGCCAAAGCAAGCAAAATTTCGGCGATTATTCCACCAGGCTCTTCAGCACCCGCACATTCCGCTCCTCGTCCCCCGGCTCGTCCACCGGCGTCTCCGCCACAAACGCGCAGTGTCCCCAACGCGCATCGTTCAGAATCCGCCGGAACGGCTCAACCCCCATCGTTCCCTGCCCAATGTGCTCATGTCTGTCCAGCTTCGATCCCCGCTCCGCCTTGGCGTCGTTGCAGTGCCACACCCGCACGGATTCAAACCCCACCGTCTTCTTCACCAGTTCCATCGTCTCCGCGTATCCCGTTTCGCTCACCAGGTCGTATCCCGCCACATGTGTGTGGCACGTGTCCAGGCACACCCCCACCGGCGCAGTCGCTCGCAGCCTATCCACCAGCTCCGCCACCTGCTCAAAGCTCCCACCCAGGCTGAACTCCGCTCCCGCCGTGTTCTCAATCAAAATATGAAAGCCCGTCCCTTGCCACTTGAGCCCATCAATCGCCCGCGTAATCGATTCGGCCGCCAACTTGAGCCCCTCGTCCCGCGTCAGTCCCTTCCACGACCCCGGATGCAACACCAGGTACTCCGCGCCCCAGTCCAGCGCCCGCTCAATCTCCCCGCGAAACGCCGCCACGCTCTTCTCGCGCACATCCACCGTCTGGCTGCACACATTCACCAGGTAGCTCGTGTGGATCACCAGCGGCCCCACATCCAGAGCCGCGCGCAACTCGCGCATCCGTGCCGCCTGCTTCGGATCAACCTTCGGCGCCCGCCACATCCGCGGACTCGACGAGAAAATCTGAAACGTGTTCGCCCCAATCTCCCGCGCCCGCTCCACCGCGTTCGAAGCCCCGCCCGCCGTTCCCAGATGCACACCAATCCGCTTTGTCATGCGAATAGTCTATTCACTTGGCCCACCACCCACCATCCCCGAAATATCTGTGCCCCCAACCCGTGCCCCCAATCCCCAACATATCTTGCCCCCAATCTCCGAAATATCTGTTCTCCCATTCCCCGAAATAATTGTCCTCCCAATCCCCGAAACATTTGTCCTCCCAATCCCCGAAATAATTGTCCTCCCAATCCCCGAAACATTTGTGCCGCGAATTCCCGAAATTCTTGTGCCCCCAATCAAGCTTGTCATCCTGAGCGACCGAAGCGCAGCGCAGGGAGTCGAAGGACCTGCATTTGCTTTTGCAGTTGCATTTGCTTTTGCTTTTGCAGTTGCTTTTGCCTTTGCAGTTGCTTCTGCAGTTGCTTGTGTTTTTGCAGTTGCTCCTTGCCTTTGCCTTTTATAAATACTTGTCATCCTGAGCGACCGGAGCGCAGCGCAGGGAGTCGAAGGACCTGCATTTGCCTTTGCTTTTGCAGTTGCATTTGCCTTTGCAGTTGCTTTTGCTTTTGCAATTGCTCCTTGCCTTTTATAAATATCTATCATCCTGAGCGACCGGAGCGCAGCGCAGCGAGCCGAAGGAACCGCGGCAGCTCTTGGCGCAGACATCCCGCTGGCGGAGAGCAAAGCGATGCTCCGCGGCCGGCCTTTGCTCGCCCTTGGCAATCGTCACAGCCTCGCGCATGGCTTCCATAAACTCGCCGGCAACGTTCTTCCGCTTCATGATTTTCTCCGCGTTCTGGCATCCGCCACTGGATGCATCGCATCCTTGACAAGCCCGCAATCCAAGCGCAACCAGGCCTTCAATCGTCTTCGTCCTTCGTCTTTTTCACCCGCGCCTTCAGCATCGCCGGCACCGGCCTTTCCCCCATCGCATCCTTCCAAAGAATCACATTCAGCTTTTCCGCCGGCGCGCGGTCCGCATGACGGAAGTCCATCTTCATGCTCTCCTTCGCGCCCGCCGCCGTCTTCGCATTGGCCGTGTAGATCAGCCCATTGTCGCGGTTCACATAGTCCGCCTCGTAAGGCGCCTGATCTCCCGGCCCCGTAAACAGCGTCGAAATCAGCGAGCAAAGCGCGTCGTTGTTGTTCATCGGCGGCAGCCCCAGCAGGTTCTCCATCGTGCGCACCACGCTCACCGTCGAGTAAAACCGGCTGTCCACAAACGGCGCGCCATCCGCCGTGTGCGGCGCATACTTGCTGATCACCAGCGCCACGCTGCGGTGCGCGTCCACGTGGTCGCCGCCATCCTGCGCGTCGTCTTCCAGAATAAAAAAGGCCGTGTCGTCCCAGAACGCCGAGTGCGAAATCGCCTCCACCGCGCGCCCAATGGCCAGGTCGTTATCCGCCACAGAGGACTTCGGCGTAGGCCCACCCGGCCGCGTCCCCGCCGTGTGATCGTTGGGCAGGCGCAGCATCACAAAGTTCGGCATCGTATCGTTTCCTTGCTCCCTGTCCGCCACCCAACCCTTCAAATGCCGCAGAAAAACCTCCACCCGCACCTGGTCCGGAACCATCAGGTTGAAGTCCGGCGCCTCCTCCGCAAAATGCCCCACCAGTTCCGGCTTGGTGGCTTTGTT
>CAVZNB010000015.1:0-279910 GCA_963776535.1 uncultured Acidobacteriaceae bacterium
TTTTCCCGGGCACCCCTTGGAGCGTTCAGTTACGTATTGCTACCCGAAGCGAGATTCTCACCATCCTGCCCGCAAAGTTCCCTTGCCAGCCAGGGCGCTTGGCTGTAGTATCAGACTTGCCTATCAAGCGGCTGACGCGAGCCACCCGAATTGGGCAGAGCGCGCTCGCCGCCGAGCAAGGAAGCTTCGCCGCATCGATTGATTTTTCATAAGGCTCTCGCGGCGGATACTCCCATAGGAAGGGCATTACCAGGGGAAAGCACCGGCCGCACCGCATCGATTTTGACATTCAGAGGGAACTCCTGTGGGGATCCCGTACATGGGTCGGCAAAACAATATCGGGGCTAATCTTCCGGAGTTCCTGGCAAACTGCGCGCAGCGCAACTTGACTGCGGTTTGCCGGATGTCCTCTAGTAAACAGATCGCAGGCCGCGCAGTTTCTTGTGCGCAGGGGTTTGGGCGGCAGGCAAGGGAAGTTCAGCGGCGGCAAAACGGAGCCGCTGAGCTCAGGAACGCAATGCACCACACAGCACATTGCCAGGAAGTACACGCATGACGACAGAATCGACGCAGCCCCAGACTGATCTGGGGCCAGCCCCGGCCAATGGCCAGGTGCAGTCGCAAGGACATCGGCGCCGCCGGCGCCGTCGCAAGAACAAGAACAGCCAACAGGGCGCTCCGCAGGGCCAGCAGGGACTTCCTCAGTCCCAGCCGCCCGCGCAGCCCGTAGCTCAGGCCGCACCACCCCCGCCCAAGCCCATGCATCAGGCCCACCAGGGGCAGGGCCAGGGACGCAAGAAGAAGAAGTTCTTCCAAAAGGGTTCCGGCTCGGCTCCTCAGCCCGGCAACAACGGCACAACGCACCAGCCCGGCAACACCATAGGCGGATCACAGGGCAAGCGCAAGGGTAAGCAGAAGGGCCCGCGCGAGTTCGTCGGCCCCATGGACCACAGCTACCGCGCCGTGAATGGCAACGTGGCAGACGGCCCTCCCTCCACCATCCAGCTCACCAACGGCCACAACAGCGGCTACTACCAGGACGTCTACCAGGCGCCGGCCGCAGCCGTCGTCCGCGATGACGCGCCCACCCGCATCTTCTGCTTCATTGACGATCTCTTCTTCCAGGCCAAGATCAACGAGACCTCGAAGAAGCTCGGCGTCAAGGTCGAGTTCGTCAAGGGCGACAAGGACTCCGTCGCCAGGCTCACCGACGTTGTTGAGGCCGACCGTCCCACCCTGGTCGTCTTTGACCTCAACAACCTCAACGCCAAGCCCATGACGCTGATTCCCAAGCTGAAGGCCAAGTTCAAGAAGGCGACATCCATCGTCGGCTTCCTGAACCACCTCCAGGGCGACCTCAAGCTAAAGGCCATTGAAGCCGGCTGCGACACCGTCATGCCCCGCTCCGCCTTCTCACAGAGCCTGCCCAACCTGCTCCGCCGCTACGGCCTCGAAGAGGAAGAAGACAACTACCCGCAGCCGGCGTGAGAAAAACAGGGAATAGGGAATAGGGAACAGGGGATAAAAAAACCCGGCGCACCATCCTTCGCGCTCTTCGCGAAGGGTGGGAATCCCCAGAAACCTGGGTTGCAATCTTCCAACCGCAACTCGTCATTGCGCAACGCATAAGGTTGCGCTCATAGAAATCCCTGCACCAGGTAAAAACCCCTCTCCAGCATGTCCGGCCCTACGCGCGGAACGTCGATGAGTGGACCAAAGGGCTAAACTTCGCTGTCTAACTCCCTAGTCCCTTAGTCGCTAGTCCCGTAAGTCCCTGTCTCTCTCACCCCGGCGGCCAGTGCATCGCCCGGCCTCCCAGCAGGTGCAGATGCAGATGCTCCACCGTCTGCCCGCCGTCGTTCCCGGTGTTCACCACGATACGGTAGCCGTCGTCCAGCCCATTGTCGCGCGCAATCTCCGCCGCCGCCCACAGCAGGTGGCCCAGCAGCGCCCGCTTGCTCTGGTCGGTGTCGGCGATCGACGGAATATGCTCGCGCGGCACAATCAGCACGTGCACCGGAGCCTGTGGATGGATATCGGCGAACGCGTATCCCAGCGCGTCCTCGTAAATGGGCGTTGAGGGAATCGCGCCTTCAACGATCTTGCAAAACAGGCAGCTCATAGCGACACCAGTGTACAGGCCCGCATCTTCGCCCCGCGCCGTCGCCCCATTGCATCTCGCGCTCCTGAATCAAACCGGTTACAGGAGCCCCACGGCTCAGCTCGCCGCCTTCGGCTTCCACAGGCCCACCGTGTTGCCTTCCACATCCGCAAACCACGCAAAGGTCCCCGAAGGAATCTCCACCGGCGGCACAATCGTCTTTCCGCCCGCGGCCTCCACCTGCTTCAGCGATGCGGCCACATCGCCGGTCTCAATGTAGAAGTGGGTAAACTGGTGCGGCGCGTGGCCCAGCGCGGCAATGTGCCCCGGGATACCCGTGCCCGCGCCGGTGTCGATCAGCCCCATCGGCCCGGGGTCGATCGTCCAGCCGAACACGTTCCGGTAAAACGCGCTGGTCTTCTCCTTGTCTTCGCAGCCAATCTCGAAATGCACCACGGGATGAGCCATGGCCTACCTCCTTGCAATGGGGATTTTCCCAGTATCCGCATGCAAGTCAGTCCGGTCAACCGCAAAATAAAGAGGAAAATGAATCTCCCGCAAATTTTTCTCTTGACGTAGTGTACTAGTCTTATAGTACATTGAATTCGTCATGAGCGCCCGCCCCGCATTCCGCTTTCTCCTCGACCTGCACAGCGGCATGCCCGTCTACCGGCAAATCATGGACCAGGTCCGCGGCGGCATCGCCTCCGGCGCGCTTGCGGCGGGCGATCAGCTGCCCACGGTGCGCCAGCTTGCCGTCGACCTGGCCATCAATCCCAACACCGTGGTCCGCGCCTATCGCGAACTCGAGCTGGGCGGCCTGCTTGAAACCCACCAGGGCACCGGCACTTTTATCAGCACGCAGAAGATGAAGCGCTCCGATGCCCAGCGCGAGCGCCAGTTGGCGCAGATCGTCGGCGATTGCGTGGCGCGTGCCGGCGCCGCCGGGTTCACCGTGGATGAACTGAGTTGAAGAACTGCGCGAACTGGCTCAGGAGTCGCCGCGCAAGAGATGAATCGCAAAAGATGAACGAAGGAGATACGACATGGCAAAGATTCAGGCACTTCCCAGAAACCGCGTGGCCGTCACGGCCTTCGTCGTCTGCACGGGCGTGGGATTCGCCGTCACCGCCCTCACCAACCATCCGGCGCCGGTCGTTGTGGGCGCTCTCATCGGTCTCTACTTTCTCTTCGCCATCCAGGTGGTGCAGCCCTGGGAACGCGTCGCGCTCATGCGCCTCGGCCGCTACGTCGGCCTGCGCGGCCCCGGCTTCTTTCACATGGTGCCGGTCATTGAGACCATCAGCGCCATCGTCGATCAGCGCGTCCGCGTCCACAGCGTCACGGCCGAGTCCACACTCACCCGCGATACCGTCCCCGTCAACGTCGACGCCAACATGTTCTGGATGGTCTGGAACGCCGAAAAGGCAATCCTCGAAGTCGAGAACTTCCTCGATGCCGTCAACATGAGTGCCCAGACCGCGCTGCGCGAGTCCATCGGCCGCCACGAGCTCGCCCAGATGGTCACCGAGCGCGAGATGATGGGCCGCGAACTGCAGCGCATCCTCGACGAAAAAACCAATCCCTGGGGCATCACTGTACAGTCGGTCGAAATCCGCGACGTGCGCATTCCGCCCACCCTGGAAGACGCCATGTCGCAGGAAGCGCAGGCAGAGCGCGAGCGCCGCGCCCGCGTCATTCTCGGCCAGGCCGAGGTGCAGGTCTCCGAGCAGTTCGCCACCGCCTCGCGCGTCTACAACGACAACCCCGGCGCCCTTCATCTGCGCGCCATGAACATGCTCTATGAAGCCATCAAGGAGCGCGGCTCCATGGTCATTGTGCCCTCTTCCGCCGTTGAAACCATGGGCCTCGGCGGAACCCTCGCCACCACCGCCATCGCCAAGCAGAACTGATTACCCGCGCCGTAGAGACGTGATGAGGAGAATTGTGATGAAAACACGAATCGCTGTCCTGTGCGCATCGCTGGCCGTCCTGGCCGCCACGGCGCAATCCCAGTCCGCCGCGCCCAGCCAACCCGCCAACACCGCGTCCATCTTCGGCATCTGGCGGTGCCAGATGGATGGCCTGCCCGCCGTCGCGCTCAACATCACCGACGAAGGCGGAAGCCTCTCCGGCGCGGTCCTCTTCTATCTGCATCGCCGCGACCCCGGCCAGCCCGTCACGGCCTCCGCCGGAGTCCCCGAGCCGCTCTTCCATCCGCGCTTCGATGGCAAAACACTCTCCTTCGAGGTGAGCCACCGCCGCGCTCATCCGCCCCGCACACTCAACGATCCGCCCGTCGCCTTTCAGGTCACGCTCCAGGGCCCGGACAAGGCCCAGCTCATCAACCTGAGCGAGGCGCACGATCCCAACGCGCCCGTTTACATCCTCGTCCGCAGCGAGTATTAACTCCTGTTATCGAACCGAATCGTCCTGCGGCCGGGGCGCTTATCTCTTCGCTGAGGAGATGCGCCGCGTTGCCTGCGCCAGCCGCCGAAGAGCCCACACAGACAGCGCGCCGAAGACAACTGCTTGCGAGACGTGCAGCCAAAACCAGAGATCAGCCCCGTTCTGCCAGATCAGGCTCCGCGCGGCGTCGTGCGGCCAAACCAGGGTGAAGAAGACCAGCAACCCGAAGATGTGGCCGGGAATCGCCGGCAGGATGGACCTGGTCAGATAAGCCGTGGTTCCGAAGACAACGCCTACAAGAAAGTAGAAGAGCAGCTTTGGCCACAGGAAACCCTGCGTTGGCCCGTGCGCGAGAGCGAAGACAACGGAGGAGATTGCCACCGCAGCCGGCCCGCTGAATTCGCGCTCCAGGATCACCTGGCAGTAGCCGCGGAAAGCGGGCTCCTCAGTCAGCGGAGCAGCGACGGAGCCCATGACGACCATGGCGACGACGGTCAGCAGCGGATAGCGGGAGAAATCGGGAAGCGCGTTTCCGGGCATCCTGACCAGCTGCGTCATCACGATCCAGTACCCGGCAAGGGCCACGACCGACAGAGCGCCCGCCAGCACCGACCATCCGAAGACGGGGGCTGGCACGAGCCTGGCGCGCAGGCACAGGCGGCGCGCCTGCGCTGTGCCGCGCGGCCAGCCCTTGCCCGCCAGGTAAACCCACATCAGCACCAGCACCACGGTCATGGCCGGCACCGCCCACGGAATGCCCGGGCTGACGCTGAGATTGACGGCCACCAGCGCGGACCAGATGCCCGCGCCGAAGATGAGGATCGCAAAGCCGAGGATTCCGGCCCAGGCTACTGCCATAATGCCGCGAGCTAGAGAGCGCATGGCCGTGGCGCCTCCTTCCTGCGGACGGCTGGGATGAATCATGGGCTCTCCAGACCCGGGAGCCTTCACGCAGACACGCCTGTCGTCTGCAATTGCTCTGCATTACGCAGCAAGGGGCGATGCGGTTCCAGGCCATGCGCAACTTTGGCGCTGGGGCTGCTATTTCAGCTGGTGTGGTCGAGAATAATCTTCCACCCCTGCGGCCCCTTGCGCCACACCAGCGAGAAGATTCCGTCGTCCTTGGCGGCCGCGCCGTGCGTGCTCCGCTCCAGGTGAAAGTTCCCCGTCACCAGCGCAAGCTCCGTCGCCCCGCACGCTCCTGGCAGCAGCCGCACCTCCAGGTTGGTAAAGGTCAGCGTCCCCATCTGCTCCTTCGTGGTGTAGGACTTCGTATACCGCTCCAGAATCGGCGCATACCCCTTCGCCAGGTGCGTGCCAATGAACGTCGTCTCCGTCGAGTTCTCATAAGTCTTCATGAACGAAGGAATATCTGCCCGGTTCCACGCCTCCACCTGCGCGGCAATGGCGGAGCGAATGGCCGCCTCGTCCGCGCTGGGAGCCTGCGCGTGAACCAGCACCCCAAAGCAGAGGAACATCGTCGCAACAGCAGCAGCCAAACGCTTCATTGGAAATCCTCCAGGGGAGAAATCAACTGCGTCCAGCTTACAATGAGAGCATGACGGCTGCCGCCGCTTCCTCGCCCTTTCGCATCGTCCATACAGTCTGCTCCCACGACTGTCCGGACAGTTGCGGCGTGCTGGTCACCGTCAATGCGGAAGGCCGCGCCGTCAAGGTCGCCGGCGACCCAGCCCACCCCGTCACCCAGGGATTTCTCTGCGGCAAGGTGGCCAAGTACCTCGACCGTGTCTACGCCACCGACCGCATCCTCTATCCCCTCCGCCGCAAACCCGGCTTCGCCAAAGGCCCGCGCCCCCGCGGCAGCGAGCACGAAGCTTTTGAACGAGTAACCTGGGACGAAGCCCTCGACGCCATCGCCGCGCGCCTCCAGAAAATCGCCGCCGAGTTCGGCCCCGAGTCCATCCTGCCTTACAGCTATGCCGGCACCATCGGTGTTCTCGGTTACGGCTCCATGGACCGCCGCTTCTTCCATCGCCTGGGCGGCAGCCAGCTTGACCGCACCATCTGCTCTGAAGCCGGCGGCGTCGCCTGGAACCTGGTCTACGGCAAAAAGCTGGGCACGCCCACTGAAGATTTCCGTCTCGCCAAACTCATCCTCGCCTGGGGCGCCAACATCCACGGCAACAACGTGCACCTCTGGCCCATGGTCGAGCAGGCCCGCCGCAGCGGCGCGCGCCTCATCGTCATCGACCCCTACCGCACCCGCACTGCCGCACTGGCCGACTGGCACATCGCCATCCGTCCCGGCACTGACGGCGCCCTGGCCCTCGGCCTGATGCACGTCATCCTCAATGAAGGCCTGGAAGACCGCGCCTACATTGCCGAGATGACGCACGGCTTCGAGCGCCTGGCCGAGCGGGCCCGCGAGTACACCCCCGCCCGCGTGGCTGCCTGGACCGGCATGACCGCTGCCCAGATCGAGCAGCTCGCCCGCGAGTACGCCACCACCCGTCCCGCCGCCCTGCGCCTCAACTACGGCGTGCAGCGCAGCCAGAACGGCGGCACCGCCGTCCGCGCCATCTGCATGCTGCCTGCCCTCACCGGCGCCTGGAAACATCGCGGCGGCGGCGGCCAGCTCTCCACTTCCGGGGCCTTCAAGTGGGACAAGAACGCCATCGAGCGCCCCGATCTCGCTCTCGCATCGCCGCTCAAGCGCCTGGCCCGCGTCGTCAACATGTCCGCCCTCGGCGAAGCCCTCACTGAGCTGGGGCAGGGCAGCGCCGGCGACGGTCCGCCCGTCAAGGCCCTCTTCGTCTACAACTCCAACCCCGCCGCTGTCGCGCCCAACCACAACGCCGTCACCCGCGGCATGGCCCGGCCAGACCTCTTCACGGTGGTCCACGAGCTCTTCTTTACTGACACCACGGACTACGCCGACTACATCCTCCCCGCCACCACGTTCCTCGAACACACTGACGTGCAGGGAGCGTACGGTCATTACTTCGTCCAGCTCTCCCAGCAGGCCATCGCCCCACCCGGCGAAGCCCGCTCCAACGTCTGGCTCTTCGGCCAGCTCGCCGCCCGCATGGGCTTTGCAGAGCCCTGCTTCCGCGACTCCGAAGAGGACCTCATCCGCGCCGCCCTCGCCATCGCTCCTGACGGCCACGCCACCCGCCCCGAGATGGAGCACATCACCCTCGACGCACTCCGGGAGCAGGGCCACATCCCCCTCGCGTTCCATCGCGAGCCGGGCTTCCAGCCTTACCTCGCCGGACCGCTGCCCACACCTTCAGGCAAAATCGAGTTCTTCTCTGAAGCCCTCGCCGCGCAGGGACTCGATGGACTTCCCGCCTTCGTCCCGCCCGTCGAATCCCGCTTCGGCGAGCTGGCCGGCCGCTTCCCGCTCGAGTTCCTCAGCCGCAAGGCCGACAACTACATGAACTCCACCTTCGCCAACCTCGACGGCCATCGCATGATGGAAACCCGCACCCGCCAGCGCCTGGAGATGCACCCCTCCGACGCGGCCGCTCGCGGCATCGCCGAGGGAGACCCAGTAAAAATATGGAACGATCGCGGCGAGCTCAGGCTCACAGCCCTGATGAATGCCAGTCTTCCCGCGGGTGTGGTGGCGGGCAAGTTGGATTGGGCCAAGCTCAGCGATGGCGGCATCAACGTGAACGCCCTCACCAGCGAGCGCCTCACCGACCTCGGCGCCGGCGCAACCTTCTACTCAACGCTTGTGGAAGTCGCGAGAGAGCACGGATTAGAGAATAGGGAATAGGGAAGCCCTGCCGCCTGGTGCGTCATTTCGGCAGCTCCGACACATCCCATCCGCCGCCCAGCGACCGAATCAGCCCCACGCTATCTGCAAACTGCCGCGTTTGCAGGTTGATTGCCGTCTGCTGGTTCTGAATCAGCGTCGCCTCCGCCGTCAGCACCTCAAGGTAGCTGGTCACGCCGCCCTTGTAGCGCTGGTTGGAAATATCGTACGAGTGCTGCGCTGAATCCACCGCCTTCTGTTCCGCGGTCGACTCCTGCTCCAGAATCCGAAGCCCTGAGAGCTGATCCTCCACATCCTCGAAGGCCAGAAAGATCACGCCCTTGTAATTCGAGACCTGCGCCTCGTACAGGTGCTTGGCCTGGTCGGTCAGCGCATGCCTCTGTCCCGCGTCGAACAGCAGTTCCGTCGCCTGCGCTCCCAGCGACCACAACGCGCTCGGCCCCTGGATCCACGTCCCGCCATGCGTGCTCTCGAATCCGCCCGTCCCGCCCAGCGTAATTGTCGGATAAAACGCGCTCACCGCGATGCCGATCTGCGCATTCGCCGCTGCCGTCCGCCGCTCCGCCGCCGCAATATCGGGCCGCCGCTCCAGCAGTTGCGAAGGCACTCCCAGCGGAATCTTCGGCAGTTGCAGGTCCAGCGGTGAAAACGGAATGCTGAAGTCAGGCAGCTTGTAGTCCGCAATGGTGCCCACCGCGTGCTCATACTGCGCCCGCGCCACGCCCACATCCACCAGCTGCGCCCGCGTTGTCTCCAGCTGCGTCTGCGCCTGCGCCACATCCGCCTCGGTGGCCACGCCGCCCTTCAGCCGCCGCTCCGTCAGGTCCAGCTGGCTTTGCAGGTTCGCAATCGTCTCCTTCAACAGCTTCGTTTCGGCATCCAGCCCGCGCAGTTGGAAGTAGGCCGTGGCCATCGCCGCCTGAAGGCTCAGGTCCACGTTGGCCATGTCCGCCGCGCTGGCCTGCGTGTTCTCGTGCGCCGCCTCCACCGTCCGCCGGATCCGCCCCCAGAAGTCGGGCTCCCAACTCCCCTGCCCGCCTATTACCAGGTCGTTAAAGCTGTTCGGTCCCGTCCCCTCCGAAAGCGGACGATGCTCCGAAAGTTTTTCATGCGTCACGGAGGGTCCCGCCGAGAGCGTCGGATACAGCGCCGACCGTGCCGCCTTCACCTGGTCCTGTGCCGCTTCGTACGTCTCCAGCGCCTGCCGCAGAGCCTGGTTATACGGCGCAATACGCTCCTCCAGCCGGTTGAGCTGCGGGTCCTGGTAAACCTCCCACCACTTCCCCTTCAGCATCCCGTCTGACGGCGTCGCCGGATGCCACCCCCCGCCCTGCGGATCTGGCGGCGGGGGCACCTGCACGGCCGACGCGCCCGCCTCCTTGTAAACCGGCGGCGCGGTGTAGCTGGGCCTGGTGTAATTCGGCCCCACCGGCTTGCACCCCGCCAGCAGCACAAGCCCCAGCGAAGCGCACACTTCTCCCAGCCGGACCCAACCGGCGTGCCGGTTACCGAATTTGCGCTTGTCCCGCCCCATCGCTACTTGTCCCCCGCAGCGTCCTTGTTGCCGGGGCTCTCCACATACACCTTCTCGCCCTCAATCAGCGAGTCCGGCGGATCCTGGATCACCTTGTCCCCCGCGTTCAGTCCGCTCACAATCTGCACATTCGCCCCATCGTCTTCGCCAATCACCACAGGTACCAGGTGCGCGATGTTCCCGTTCACCACAGTGCCCAGCCGCAACCCTTCCCTGCGGAAGATCAGCGCTCCCGCCGGCACAATAAACGTCGGCCCGGCCGAGGGCGTCTTGAAGTGAACCTGCGCCAGCGAGCCCGGCAGCAATTCGTCGTCCCGGTTGTCCACGTCGATCTCCACCAGCAGCGTCCGGCTCACCGGATCGATCGCGTCCGCGGTCCGCACCAGCGTTCCCTGGTAGATCTTTCCCGCGTGTTCCGCAAAGGTCAGGTCGATCTTTGTCCCGCGCTTGATGTTGCTGGAGTAAAGCTGCGGAACGTTCGTATACACGCGCAGCGTTTGAATCGCCTGCATGTGAAAAAGTTCCTTGCCCGCGCCGGAGTCGATCAGCTGTCCCGTGTCGATGTCGCGCGCCGTCACCACGCCGTCAAACGGCGCATACACCTTCTCAAACGATTGCAGCTCTTTCAGCCGCTGCACGTTGGCCTGCGCCGACTTCACCGCCGCCGCCGTCGCCGCCGCCTGGTTCACAAACGTATCCGTGTCCTGCTTCGAAACCGCATCCGACTTCACCAGCCCCGTATACCGCTCCGCCTGGATGCGCGCATTGTTTGCGGTTGCCTCGGCAGTAACCAGGTCCTGCTGCGCCTGCGCCAGTTGCTGGTCCAGCTCTGGCGTTGCAATCTCCGCCAGCAGCGCGCCCTTCTTCACCTTGCGCGCCAATGTCGAAGTACCACTTCGTCAGGTAGCCTGAAGTCCGCGCGTAGATCGGCGAATCGGTGTACGCAGTCACATTGCCCGGCAGTACAAAACTGTCCACCGGCGCGCCCTGCTTCGCCATCTCGGCAATCACTGAGGGCGCGGCCAACTCCGTTGTGCGCTCCGCAAGCACCGTGTTGGCGTTCTTCCGGGTCAACAGGCCCCAGCCCGCCAGCAGTGCGGCCACAATCAGCACCAGCGCCACGCCCACCAGCGCCTTGGCGCCGGAGATGGGCTTCTGTTCCGGCGCCGCATCGTGTTCGTGCCCGCCGCCATGCGCGGCCTCTTGCTTCGTGGCTTTGGATTCGTTGCTCATATCGTTTTCTACTCCGAAAGCTCGTCAAACTCGTCGATCGTTCCGGCCCTTGCCGAGCCCAGCGCCGCCTCGCGACGGCCTTCCAGCCAGCCGTGGACGACAGAAAAGAATGCGGGCACAAAGAACAGCGTGGCCACCGTTGCCAGCAGCAGGCCCCCAATCACGGCGCGGCCCAGCGGCGCGTTCTGCTCGCCGCCGTCGCCCAGGCCCAGTGACATGGGCACCATGCCGATAATCATCGCCAGCGCCGTCATCACCACCGGCCGCAAACGCACAAACCCCGCGTTCAGCGCCGCCCGCCGCGCGTCGCCCACCAAAATCTCCAGCTGCTCGCGCGCAAACGTCACCACCAGGATCGAGTTCGATGTGGCCACGCCCATGCACATGATCGCGCCCGTCAAAGCCGGCACACTCAGCCGCGTATGCGTCAGAAACAGGAACCACGCAATCCCCGCCAGCGCCGCCGGCAGCGCCGCAATAATCAGGAACGGATCCAGCCACGATTGGAAATTCACCACGATCAGCAGGTACACCAGCAGAATCGAAAACGCCAGCCCCACCAGCAGGCCAACATACGACTTCCGCATCGTCTCGCTCTGCCCGCGCAGGATAAAGTGCGAGCCGCGCGGCAAATCGCCTTCATGCTTCTTGATGATCCCCTCCATCGCCCGCGTCACCGTGCCCAGGTCCGTGCCGTCCACGTTGGTGTAGATATCCAGCACTGGCTGCACGTTGTAGTGGCTCACCGTGCCCAGCTCCGTTCCCGGCACAATCGTGGAAACATTGCCCAGCACATCCACCGGCGAAGGAATCCCCGGCACCCCGGTCTGCGGCGCGCCGGCCATGGGCGCACCGGGCATGGTTCCCCCGGAGCCCTGCGGCGCTGCCTGTCCCGCACCTGTCACCGGCAGACTCTTCAGCGCCGCCAGCGAGTCCAGCCGGTACTGCGGCGCCTGAATCGCCACGCTATAGGTGACCCCGCTTTTCGGGTCCAGGTAGAAGTTCGGCGTCGTCTGGAAGCTTCCGCTCAAACTCACCAGAATGCTCTGCGCCACATTCGCCTGTGTCAGCCCAATCGTCGCTGCGCGCGTCCGGTCCACGTTCACCGTCATGTTCGGGTAGTCGAACGGCTGCTGGATGCGCGCATCCGCCGCGCCCGGCACATAGCGCACTTCGTTCAGCATCTTCTCCGCCAGCGCGCGATCCCCATACAAATCCGGGCCCACAATCTGAATGTCGATCGGCGCCGAAAGACCGAAGTTCAGAATCTGCGTCACAATGTCCACCGGCAGCACATAGAACGTCACACCCGGATACTCGCGGTTCAGCACCGTGCGCAGCTTTTCCACGTAGTCTGCCGTCGGATGATGATCCTCGGTCAACTGCACCTGGATGTCCGCGTCCGCCGGCCCGATCGGTGCGGAGGTCGAGTACGACAGGTTCAATCCCGAGTAGGGAAGCCCGATGTTATCGACAATCGTCACCAGTTCCTTGGCCGGGATGTGCTCGCGAATCGTCCCATCGATGTGGTCGCACAGCAGCGCCGTTTCCTCAATCCGCGTGCCCGTCCGCGCCCGCACGTGAATCTTGAACTGCCCCGCGTCCACGTTGGGGAAGAAGTCCTGCCCCAGCGGCGGCGTCAGCAGCGCCACCGAGCCCGCCGCAAACAACGTGAACAGAATCAGGAACACCGGCGCGTGGTCCACGCACAGCGTCAGCAACCGCAGATAGCCGAGCCGCGTCCTCGTAAAGCCCGCTTCGAATCCCAGCTGAAACCGCACCAGCGGATTGCGGCTCGCCTGTTTCTTCGCGGTCTCTGCATCGTCGTGCTCCTTCAGCAGGTACTTGGCCATCGTCGGCACCACCGTGCGGCTCAGCAGGTAGCTGGCCAGCATGGCGAACACCACCGCCTCGGCCATGGGCACAAACAGGTACCGCGCCACGCCGCTCAAAAAGAACATGGGCACAAACACAATGCAGATGGCCAGCGTCGATACCAGCGCCGGGGTTGCAATCTGCGCCGCGCCGTCCAGGATCGCCTGCTCAATCTCCTTGCCCTGCTCCAGGTTGCGATTGATGTTCTCAATCTCCACCGTCGCGTCGTCCACCAGGATGCCCACCGCCAGCGCCAGGCCGCCCAGCGTCATGATGTTCACCGTCTCGCCCAGCACGTAGAGCATGATCAGCGAACAAAGAATCGAAAGCGGAATCGACACCGCGATAATCACCGTCGAGCGGAAGCTTCCCAGGAACACGAGGATCATGATCGCCGTCAGGCACGCGGCGATGATCGCCTCGCGCACCACCCCGCTGATGGCCCCGCGCACAAAGATCGACTGGTCCGACAAGGGGTCGATATGCAACTGCGGCGGCAGTTGGCCCTTGATGTTCACCAGCACGCTCTGCACGCCCTTGATGATGTCCAGCGTCGACGCGGAGCCCGTCTTCAGACACATTCATCAGCACGCCGCGCTTGCCGTTCACGCGCACTATATTCGTCTGCGGCGGATACCCGTCGCGCACGTGCGCCACGTCGCGAATGTAGATCACCGCTCCGTTCACCGCCTTGATCGGCAGGTTGTTCAGGTCGTTTACCAACGAAGGCGCGGAGTTGGTTTCGATCGCGTACTCAAACCGGTCCACCTTCATCGTCCCCGAGGGCGCGATGATGTTCTGCGCGTTGATCGCGTTCACCACATCCACCGGCGAAAGACCCTTGGCCTCCAGCGCATGCAGGTCCAGGTCCACCACAATCTCGCGCTGCTTGCCGCCGTAGGGGAACGGGGTCTGCGCGCCTTCAATCGTCGCCAGCTGCGTGCGGATGTTGTTCTGCCCCAGGTCGTTCAGCTGCTGCTCGTTCAGTCCCTGCCCGCTCAATCCCAGCTGCAGCACCGGTACGCTCGACGCGTTGTACTGGATGATGAACGGCGGCGTCGACCCCGGCGGAAGACTGCGCAGCTGCACCTGGCAGATCGCCGTCACCTGCGACACCGCTTCGCCCACGTTCACGTGCGGCTGGAAAAAGATCTTGATCAGACCAATCCCGTTCAGCGATTGCGACTCGATATGGTCGATGTCGTTTACTGTCGTCGTCATGCCGCGTTCGCTGTTGAACACGATGCGGTTCGACATCTCCTGCGCCGAAAGGCCGGAGTAGTTCCACACCACCGTCACTACCGGTATATTGATATTCGGAAAAATGTCCGTCGGCATCTGGAGAATGCTGAAGACGCCGAGCAGCAGAATCAAAAACGCAAAGACAGCAAACGTATAAGGCCGCCGAAGCGCAAGTCGGACAATCCACATCATAGGGTTGGTTCTCGCTCCTGAGCCGGCTTGCCCGCTCCCATTGCCTGCACGGCAATCGATCGAATCCTAGGGACTGGCTATGGCCCGCTCATCGGGTCTCCGGACCATTTACTCTGCCGCCAGGGTCCGGTCCAAAATGCAGTTGAAACTACTATGGTAGTCGAAGGGGCCTGAATCAGGCTTAAGCTCGAACAAAATACACTTCGGTATCTCTTTGATTGACGCTGTAGCCGCGCAAAAGATGCACATTCCCCAACCTCCCATCCCGCCATTTGAATTGTTTAAAGCCACGCCGATCTCTCCCCGTAAGTACAACCCCTTTACCGTCTTGCGCATCGCCGGGAAGACTCTCAAACCGCGGTGTAACGGGAAAATCTGGAAGCCGGTAGCCGGGAGGAAGAAGCTTGAAGCTGAAAGCCGCAAGCCGGCGGCCGGGCTCCAGCGAAACTTCCGCCCAAACTTCTCCGTCCCTAGTACTAGAAAAGTACGCCTACAGTTTCGTATACTCGGCCCTCGTCGCAGGACCGCTCTTCTGTCGGCTTTCTCAATCAAGAACAGACGGGAATCGAAATCATGTCCACGGAAACTGTCCCGCAATCGCCCGCGAAGGATCCCTTTGACCCCGCGCACCGGCCTACCGCTCGTAAGGGCTCCTGGCTCCGCATCCTCGTCTATCTCGTGCTCGCCGCCGGCCTCGGCCTCATTGTCTGGCGCATCCACCAGAATCAGATTCTCAGTGCGCAGATCAGCGCCAATCAGGCAGCCCAGCTGGCCAGCCAGCCCATCCCCGTCCAGGTAGCCGCGGCCGAGCAGAAGCCCATGCCCGTTTACCTCACCGCTCTCGGCACTGTCACGCCCTACATGAGCGTAACCGTCAAGGCCCGCGTCAGCGGCGAGCTGCTCCCCGTCAAGTTCACTGAAGGCCAGCAGGTCCATCAGGGCCAGACCATCATGAACATTGACCCCAAGCCCTACCAGGCCGCCCTCGACCAGGCCAAAGGCAACCTGGTCCACGACGAAGCCCTGCTCAAAAACGCCCAGGCCGAGTACGCCCGCTACAAGGCTCTCTTCGAAGCCGGCGTCACCTCCAAAGAGACCCTCGACGCCGACGAAGCCGCCCAGGGCCAGTACCAGGGCGCCATTGCCGCCGACAAGGCCGCCATTGAGACCGCCCAGCTCCAGCTCGACTGGTGCTCCATCCAGTCCCCCATCGACGGACGCATTGGACTTCGCCTCGTCGATCCCGGCAACATCATCACCGCCAACACCACCAATCTGGTCATCATCAACCAGTTCCAGCCCATCGCCGTCTACTTCACCCTCCCGGAAAACGAGCTGCCCCAGGTCCTGCACAAGCTCGCCAACGACAAGCGCCTCCTCGTGGACGCCTACGACCGCAGCGATCAGGTCAGGCTCGCCAGCGGGTATCTCCTCACCGGCGACAACCAGATCGATACCACCACCGGCACTGAAAAGCTCAAGGCCGTCTTCGATAACTCCGACCAGTCCCTCTTTCCCAACCAGTTCGTCAACATCCACCTGGTTCTCGAAGACCGTCCCGGCGCCCTCGTCGTTCCCTCCGCCGCCCTCCAGAGCGGACTCCAGGGCTCCTTTGTCTGGGTCGTCGACCCCGGCTCCAGCACCGCCCGCATTCAGCCCGTGAAGATCGCGCTCACTGAGGGAGCCAGCACCATCCTCGACAGCGGCATCCAGCCCGGCCAGAAGGTTGTCGTCGACGGCGCAGACCGCCTCCGCGCCGGCCAGCCCGTCATCGCCACAGCCACAACCGTCCATGGCGCACAAGCGCCGGCCGCCGCACCGCAGGCGCCCCCATCGCCAAAGCAGGCCATGCCGTGAGCCTCAGCCCATCCCGCCCGTTCATCCTCCGCCCGGTGGCTACCTCGCTGCTCATGGTGGCCATCATGCTCACCGGCATCATCGGCTACCGCCAGCTCCCCGTCTCCGCCCTCCCTGAAGTCGATTACCCCATCATCCAGGTGCTCACCTTCTACCCCGGCGGCGGACCTGAGGTCATGGCCTCGTCCGTCACTGCGCCCCTCGAACGCCAGTTCGGACAGATGCCCGGCCTCAAGCAGATGACCAGCGTCAGCTCCGGCGGCGGCTCCGTCATCACCCTCGAATTCAACCTCGACGAGAACATCGACGTCGCCGAGCAGGAAGTCCAGGCCGCCATCAACGCCGCCACCACCTTTCTGCCCCCCGATCTGCCCAATCCCCCCATCTACAGCAAGGTCAACCCCGCCGACGCGCCCATCCTGACCTTGGCGCTCACCTCGGACTCCATGGCTCTCGACAAGATCGAAGACGCCGCCGACACCAACCTCGCCCAGAAAATCTCCCAGGTCACCGGCGTCGGCCTCGTCTCCATCGCCGGCGGGCAAAAACCCTCCGTCCGCATCCAGGCCAACCCCGCCCAGCTCGCCGCCTACAACCTCAGCCTTGAAGACCTCCGCGCCGCCGTCGCCGCCGCCAACGTTGACCAGGCCAAGGGAACCCTCAACGGCACGCGCCAGTCCTTTACCATCGACGCCAACGACCAGCTCCTTTCGAGCTCGGACTACCGCCCCGTCATCGTCGCCTATCGCAACGGCGCCGCTGTCCGCGCTTCTGACGTGGCCACCATCGTCGACGCCGCTGAAAACTCCCAGCAGGCCGCGTGGATGGACCGCAAGCCCGCCGTCATCGTCAACATCCAGCGCCAGCCCGGCGCCAACATCATTGCCGTCGTCGACCGCATCCACAAGCTCCTGCCCCAGCTTCAGGCCAGCCTGCCCGCCACCATCAAGGTCAAGGTGCTCACTGACCGCACCATCACCATCCGCGCCTCGGTCCTCGACGTCGAATACGAGCTCTTGCTCACCGTCGCGCTGGTGGTCATGGTCATCTTCCTCTTCCTGCGCAACCTCGCCGCCACCGTCATTCCTTCGGTCGCAGTGCCGCTCTCCATCGTCGGCACCTTCGCCGTCATGTACCTGCTCGGCTACTCGCTCAACAACCTCACCCTCATGGCGCTCACCATCTCCACCGGCTTCGTCGTCGACGACGCAATCGTCATGATCGAGAACATCTCCCGCTACATCGAAGAGGGCATGAGCCCCATGCGCGCCGCGCTCAAGGGCTCTGAGCAAATCGGCTTCACCATCATGTCGCTCACCGTCTCGCTCATTGCCGTGCTCATCCCGCTGCTCTTCATGAGCGACGTCGTCGGCCGCCTCTTCCGCGAGTTCGCCATCACCCTCGCCGTCACCATCCTCGTCTCCGCCTTTGTCTCCCTCACCCTTACTCCCATGATGTGTTCGCGCATCCTTCAGGACAAGTCCGTCGCCCGCCAATCCCGCTTCTACCACTGGTCGGAAGACATCTTCAACCGCATCATTGCCGCCTACGGCCGCTCCATCAAGGTCGTCCTGCGCTACCGCTTCATCACCCTGCTGGTCACCATCTCCACCTTCGTCGCCACCGTGCTGCTCTTCATCGTGGTGCCCAAGGGCTTCTTCCCTGTGCAGGACACCGGCGTTATCCTCGGCATCTCTGAAGCTCCGCAAACCGTCAGCTTCACCAGCATGGCCCAGCGCCAGCAGAAGCTGGTGGACATCCTCCTCCAGGACCCCGCCGTCGACAACATCTCCTCCTTCATCGGTGTCGACGGAACCAACACCACCCTCAACTCCGGCCGCATCCAGATCAACCTCAAGCCCCTCGACGAGCGCAAAATCTCCGCGACTGAGGTCATTCGCCGCCTGGGCCCGCGCCTGGCTGCCGTCGAGGGCATCCAGCTCTTCCTCCAGCCCTTGCAGGACCTCACGGTGGAAGACCGCGTCAGCCGGACAGAGTTTCAATACTCGCTGGAAGACCCCAACCAGGCCGAGCTCGCTGTCTACACCCGCAAAATGGTCGATGAGCTCAGCCGCGAAAAAGTCGTCACCGACGTAGCCAGCGACCTTCAGGACCAGGGTCTCGGCGCCAGCCTGGTCATTGACCGCGACACCGCCGCCCGCCTCGGCATCGCCATGGCCGACATCGACAACACCCTCTACGACGCCTTCGGACAGCGCCAGGTCTCCACCATCTTCACCCAGCTCAATCAGTACCATGTGGTCATGGAAGTCGGCCAGAACTTCCAGACCGACCCCGGCACCCTCGCCAACCTCTATGTCAAATCCGCCAACGGCACGCAGGTTCCCTTGAGCATGCTGGCCCACTGGGAGCAGACCCGCGCCCAGCTCGCCATCGGCCACCAGGGACAGTTCCCCTCCACCGTCATCAGCTTCAACCTCGCCCCCGGCAAGGCTCTCGGCGACGCGGTCAACGCAGTCAACCGCATTGAACAGCGCATCCAGATGCCCAAGGCCATCAACGCCAGCTTCCAGGGCACCGCCGCAGCCTTTCAGACATCGCTGGCCAACGAGCCCATCCTCATCCTCGCCGCCCTGGTCACCGTCTACATCGTTCTCGGCGTCCTCTATGAGAGCTACATCCACCCCATCACCATCATCTCCTCGCTCCCCTCCGCCGGCGTCGGCGCGCTCCTCGCCCTGCTCATCACCCGCACCGATTTCAGCGTCATCGCGCTCATCGGCATCATCCTGCTTATCGGGATCGTGCAGAAAAACGCCATCATGCTCATCGACTTCGCCCTGCAAGCCGAGCGCACCGAAGGCAAATCCGCTGAAGAAGCCATCTTCCAGGCCTGCCTGCTCCGTTTCCGCCCCATCATTATGACAACCATGGCCGCCCTGCTCGGCGGTCTGCCCCTGTGGCTGGGTGGAGGCGTCGGCGCAGAGCTGCGCAAGCCCCTCGGCATCACCATCGTCGGCGGCCTGCTGCTCTCGCAACTGCTCACCCTTTACACCATCCCTGTCGTCTACCTCTACTTCGACAAGCTGGCCCGCCGCATGAAACCCCGCCAGCTCCAAACCAGGAGCGACGAGAGACAGCTTCTAGCTTCTAGCTCCTAGCCGCTAGCTGGAAGCTGGGTGCCCCAGGTCCTGTGTTTGAGACCTGGAAAACCACAACCCTCAACCCGCATCCATTCGGAGCCAACAAACCTCTGTAACCCCAGTTCCCAGGCCAGGAGCTAGAAGCTAGAAGCTAGCAGCTAGAAGCTGATTTACCCATGCACCCATCCGCCCTCTTCATCCGGCGACCCGTCGCCACCTCGCTCCTCTCGCTGGCCCTCCTGATGGCCGGAGCGGTGGCCTATTCCAATCTGCCTGTTGCCTCCCTGCCCAACGTCGACTTCCCCGTCATCGGCGTCAACTCCGGCCTGCCCGGAGCCAACCCTGAGACCATGGCCTCCTCGGTCGCCACGCCTCTCGAGCGCCAGTTCGGCCGCATCGCCGGCGTCAACCAGATGACCTCGTCCAGTTCCCTGGGTTCTACCTCGGTCGTCCTCCAGTTCGACATCGACCGCAACATCGACGCCGCCGCCCGCGACGTGCAGGCCTCCATCAACGCCGCCCGCAATCAGCTTCCCGCCAACCTGCCCCAGAACCCCGGCTACCGCAAGGCCAATCCGGCTGAGGCCCCCATCCTCATCCTTTCACTCACGTCCGACGTCGTTCCCAAGCCGCAGATCTACGACATTGCCGACTCCATCCTGGCCCAGAAAATCTCCCAGATCCAGGGAGTTGGCCAATGTTTTGTCGGCGGCAGCGCCCAGCCCGCCGTCCGCGTTGAAGTCAACCCCATGCAGCTGGGCTCCAACGGCATTGGCCTCGAGGCCGTTCGCACCGCACTGGGCAACGCCAACGCCAACCGCCCCAAGGGAACCTTTCAGGACCCCACCCATCGCTGGCAAATCGATGACAACGACCAGATATTCAAAGCCCGCGACTACGCCCCCATCATCGCCGGCTATAACCCTCAGACCGGCGCGCCCGTCCGCCTCGCCGACCTCGGTTCTGTCGTTGACGGCGTCGCCGACATCCACACCACCGGTGTCTCCGGTGCCAACCCCGACAACGGACCACCTTCGAAACTCAAAGACGCCATCCTCATCATCGTCTTCAAGGTTCCCGGCGCCAACGTCATCTCCACGGTCGACGCCGTCATGGCCGAGCTGCCGCGTCTCCAGGCCGCCATTCCGCCCACCATCAAGCTCGATGTCGAAGTCGACCGCACCACCACCATCCGCTCCAGCGTCCACGACGTCGAAATCTCGCTCCTCATCAGCGTCTGTCTGGTGATCCTCGTCGTCTTTCTCTTCCTGCGAGAGGTCTGGGCCACCATCATCCCCTCGGTCGCCGTCCCGCTTTCGCTCGTCAGCACCTTCGGCGTCATGTACGTGTTCGGCTACTCCATTGACAACCTCTCGCTGATGGCCCTCACCATCTCCACCGGCTTCGTGGTCGACGACGCCATCGTGGTCATTGAGAACATCACTCGTTATCTCGAAATGGGCATGAGCCCCTTCGACGCAGCCATGAAAGGCTCTCGCGAAATCAGCTTCACCGTGCTCTCCATGAGCACGTCTTTGATCGCCGTCTTCCTGCCCATCCTGCTCATGGGCGGCCTGGTCGGAAAGCTCTTTCGCGAGTTCGCCGTCACCCTCTCCGTCGCCATCGCCGCCTCGCTGCTGGTCTCCCTCACCACCACCCCCATGCTCTGCGCCCAGTTCCTCCAGTCGCGCAATGCCCACCGCCACGGCCCCATCTATCGCGCCTTCGAGCGCGCCTTCGACTGGCTCCATAACGAGTACGCCGCCGGTCTCCGCTGGGTCCTCCGCCACCAGTTCCTCATGCTTTGCGTAGTCTTCGCAACCGTCGCCCTCAACGTCTATCTCTTCAAAATTGTCCCCAAGGGCTTCTTCCCGCAGCAGGACACCGGCCGCCTGAACGGCCGAACCATGGCCGCCCAGGACATCAGCTTTCCCGCCATGCGCGACAAGCAGCACATGCTTTCCCAGATGGTGATGGAAGACCCCGCCGTCCATTCCGTTACCGCATTTGCCGGCGGCTCTGGTCCCGGCGGCGGAGGCTTCAACATCGGCAGCATGTTCATCGCGCTCAAGCCGCTCAACCAGCGCCCCGGCCGCGTCTCCGCCGACGATGTGGTCAACCGCCTCCGCAACCGCCTCACCGGCATCCCCGGCGCCGTTACGTTTCTTCAGGTCCAGCAGGAGTTCCAGATCGGCGGACGCGGCAGCGCCGCTCAATACCAGTACACCCTCTCCGACGAAAACCTCGACGAGCTCAACCTCTGGGCGCCCCAGCTGCTTGAGCATATGCAGGCCATGCCTGAGCTCCGCGACGTCTCCAGCGACCAGCAGGACCAGGGCCTCTCCGCCACGCTCGTTATCGACCGCGACACCGCCTCCCGCCTCGGCATCTCCGCCGCCACCATTGACAATGTCCTCTACGACGCCTTCGGCCAGCGCGAAGTCTCCACCATGTACACCGCCCTCAACCAGTACTTCGTGGTCATGGAGGTCGATCCCCGCTACCAGCTCAGCCCCGACTCCCTCAATGGCATCTACCTCAAATCCAGCACCATCCCCACTGCTGCCGCCGCCTCCGCCACATCCATTCCCTCCATCGCCACCGGAGCCACCGTTCCCGCCGTCACCTCGCCCACCGCCGCGCTTCTCGCCCCCTCGGCCACGCCCGCAGCCCCTGCCCCATCCCCCGGCGGAGCCATGATTCCCCTCTCTGCCATCGCCCACTACGAGTCCCGCCGCACCTCGCTGCAGGTGAACCACCAGGGTCAGTACCCCGCCGTCACCCTCACCTTCAACCTCGCCCCCAACGTGGCCCTCGGCGACGCCGTCACCGCCCTTGAAAAAGCCCAGGCCCAGCTCGGCATGCCCGCCTCCGTCCATGCCACCTTCCAGGGAACCGCCCAGGCCTTTCAGGACTCCCTCAAGAACGAGCCCATCCTCATCCTCGCCGCCCTGGTCGCCGTCTACATCGTCCTCGGAATCCTCTATGAGAGCCTCATCCACCCGCTGACCATTCTCTCCACCCTCCCGCCCGCCGGCGTCGGCGCCATCCTCGCCCTGCTCCTCACCGGGACCGACCTCAGCATCATCGCTCTCATCGGCATCATCCTGCTCATCGGAATCGTGAAGAAGAACGCCATCATGATGATCGACTTCGCCCTCCAGGCCGAGCGCGAGCAAGGGCTCCCCCCCGTCGAAGCCATCTACCAGGCATGCTTATTGCGCTTTCGCCCCATCATGATGACCACCATGGCTGCTCTCTTCGGCGGCTTGCCGCTGGCCATCGGCATGGGCGTCGGCTCCGAACTGCGCAAGCCCCTCGGCATCACCATCGTCGGGGGCCTCATCGTCTCCCAGATGCTCACCCTCTTCACCACTCCGGTTGTCTACCTCTTCTTCGACCGCCTCCAATGGCGCGTCATGAAGCTCCATCGCCTGGGGTCGGAGCTGGAAGAGCCGGCAGGCGACTGAGGGTTGTCACTGCTTCTGTCCGGTTGGCTCTGTGCCTATCCACCCTCGCGCCAGGAAAAAAGGCGCGAGGATGGAGCACGAGGGGCAGCGGTCACTGTTAAGTCCTTATATTCTTAGTTCCTTGGTCCATTTCCTGTTTCACCGCGGAATCAGCTGGAATTGTTGGATGGCTACTTTGGGGCCTTTGTCGTAGTTGGCGCTGTCGGGGAGGAACATGACGGTGATCTCGTCGAATTTGCGGATTTTGGACGGGACGGTGATCGGAAAGCTGAGTGTCTCGTCTGCGGGGGATGATTTGAGGGAGAAGTGGTCGGGCTGGCTGGTGACGACGGGCTGCTGGCCGAGGTAGAGCTGGTTGTCGGGGGAAGCTGAGTCGGTGAGCAGAACAGCCAGGTTGATGGTGCCGGGGCGGTTGTCGTCGTTCAGGATGCCGAGCTGGATTTCGCGGCAGCGGCTGACAGGAATGGGTGCGCCCAGAGTCTGATGGGCTTCCATGACGAGGGGAATGAAGTTGTTGGCCTGGAAGTCATGAATCAGCGGAGTGCCCAGGACCTTGAAAGCTGTGCGACTGGGAGCTTTGTGGGGCGGCTGAAAGTAGTAGTAGGGGCCATCGAATTTGATGATGAGGGGTTTGGTTGTTCCCGGAGCGAGGAATGAGGCTTGGGGCGGAAGCGGCGGGACGATCTGGTTCTTCTGCGGAACGGGGTAAAGGACGATGCTCTGGTAGCCGGAGATGCCGGTGACGGAGCTGGAGGCTGCGGGGTCGGGCTTCTGGTCGGAGTCGCCGCCTTCGGCCGCGGAGTTGGTGGCAGCAAGAGCGGCATCGGCTTCGATGCGATTGCGGTGTTCGACGCCGTAGAGCAAGGCGAAGAGCGTGACGAGAATGGCGGGAATGACGGCGAAGGCTAGTCGGCGGGCGGCGCGGGCGGTTTGCTTTCTGTTTCCGAGTTCTTGCGCCGGCTCAAGGGTGAGCTTCCAGGCGAAGATGAAGGCGGAAATGCCGAGCATGGAGCTGGCATCGATGATCCAGCCATTTGAGTAGTAGTACCCCGCCAGATAAATACAGAGCGCGACAATGTAGCTGTGGGCCTCCAGGCGGGGACTGCGGAGGGTGGCGGCGAAGAGCTCATTGTCTTGAGGGGCACTCACGCTTCCATCGGGGCAAAGATCGGAAATGGCGGGGATGGCCTTGCGCAGGGCGGTTCCGAGAATGGCTGCTCCAAGGATGGCGATGGGGCCTGTGAGTGGCGAATCCTCACGCGAGAGAAGCACAAACGCGGGCACCCAGACCCAGCCAACAGCACAGCTAAGCACGAAAAGCGCAAGGGGGACGGGAGGGTTGGCTCTAAAGGGCGAGCCGGAGTTTTTCCAATAGAACCAAATGCCGGCCGAGCCGGCGAGGACGCCGCTGGCGACGAAGATCAAGGCGCGGATGAAGAGCGATGTGAGGGTTGGTGCGTGCGAATCGGGCAAACGGAGGAACAGAAAGGCGGCGATGAGCGAGTTGAGAAGGCCATTAGCCGCCAGGAAGCCGAAAAACCGCATCATGCCGGGCTGGTATATGGCCGCCGGATAGGTGGAGACGCCGATCTGGGTCGGGGAAGCCATGCGGCTGGGCGGGGATCTCCTTCGGGCTGAGGCGATTTCTTTTTACCTTAGACACCGGGAGGGTGGCTTTTGAGCCAGAAAAGCCCCGAAGAATTGCGGGTCGCGGTTTCCCACCCATGCCGCAAAAGAAAGCGGGAAAAATGGGGCACGGAGGCTTCTGCATGACCAGCGAAGATGCGCCAGGAAGTTGCTTTCGGCTCTCACCCCGCGGCCTTCACCATCCTCACCACCGGCAGCGCCTCGCCATTGCTGAGCGGAACGCCAATCCGTTCCACCTCCACATACCCCTTCAGCCGGTACAGCGGAACTCCCGTCAGCGTCGACCCCATCTCAAACCGCCGGAACCCCGCCGCCCGCGCCGCCACCTCCACGTGCGCCAGAATCAGCGTCCCCAGCCCCCGCCGCGCAAATGTGGGATGCACAAAGATCGCCCTCACCTTGGCCGCGTCAGTCGCTGCGTCAAGCAGCTCCGGCACCCGTCCCGGTCCGCCGTCCGCCCCAAACAGCGTCTTCCGCTTCGACCACCCCCCGCACCCGGCGAGATTTTCCGCGCGATCGAGCCCAACCGCCTCCGCCACAAAATAGGTCCCATCCGTAATGAGCTGCGTATCCAGCCCCAGCACCGTCCCCAGCGCCCCTTCAATCTGAGCCGGCGTATAGTCGCCCGCCTGCAACCCCCGCACCGACGCCTCAATCAGAGCGTGCAGAGCGGGGATATCCTCCTCCGTCGCCAGACGCAGCAAAAATCCAGTCCCATCTTCCATCAGGATTCCCGTCTACCGCGAGCCTACAATCTCCGCCGCCCGCCCATACGATCCCAGGTTGTACGCATGCGCATACCCCAGCGCCTTCAGCTTTCGGGCGGCCTCGCTGCTCCGCATTCCGCTCTGGCAGTGCAGCAGCAGCACCTGGTTCTTGTCTTTCACCTTGCGCGCAATCACCGTCTCAATCTCGCTCAGAGGTATATTCACCGCCTTGGCCAGGTGACCGGCCGTAAACTCCCCCGCGCTGCGCACATCGATCACCGTCGCCCCGCTCCGCAGATACGCCCCTGCGTCCTTCGCGGAAATCTGCCCGCCCCGCTTCAGCCACAGCAGAAACACCAGTACGGCCACTGCAATCAAGAGAGATGTCCAGGTCATAGTCTTCAGCTTACCGCTTGTCCTTTCTGCTGGAGCCCGCATGGCGAGAGAATCGTCCGCTGTGTTCCAACTGCCGCACCGCCTCAGCGCACTACGGCCGACCGCACATTCTACTCGCCTTAACATCCCTCTGTGTCAAATGTTTTCAAGCGGCTTTTCTCGCTTCACTCAAGAATCCCCAGCCGCGCCAATTCGCACTTCCGCCGCCCGCCGCTGACTCGCCGCCGTAGCGCCAAAAAACAGGGAACTCCTCCTCTGGGCCATCGGGACCATACAATCTCCTGTCAAAGGATTTGTGCCATCCTTGGATGCTCGACACACTAACATCCATCCGCAGATTCCTGCCAGAGAATAGCGAGTGCGGACTGTCTACGGCGTCACCGCGTCCACCCGCAAGTGGCTATACGCCGCCGGTGGAATCGCCGTCAGCGGCAGCGCCGGACCCTCCCACAGAATCCGCGGCGCGCCCTGGCTCACGGAGTGCAGTCCTTCCACGTGCAGCGTATGCCTGCCCGCCCGCAACCCCAGCGAGCCGCGGTCGTACCGCATCGCATTTCCCGGCGATCCGCAAACCTGCGTAAACGGCGGTCCCGTCCTGGCCACCTCAATCCCATCAATCACCAGCCGCGCCCCGTCCCGGTCCAGCACGTGGAAGGTGTATCCTCCATCCGCCGGAATGTCGAGCAGCCCATCCCACACCGCCGCATAGCTCGTAAATCCCTGCGGGTCCGCGTGCAGGTTCGGCCCCTCGCCGCTGAACACCGCCTGCTCCTTCGTCAAGTCCGGCAGCTCCGTCCAGCTCCCCGGATAAATCTGCCAAGTCAACCCCGGCACCGTCGGCGTCACCACATTGCCGGCCTCATGCCACTTCGCCACCGCCACCACGCCCTGTGCCGCCCAGTCCTGTCTCCCTGTCTTGTCTGACACGTGCAGCAGCACCCGGAACCGCCCTGCTCCCGCCGCTGCGCCGTTCAGCTCCGTCCCCTCCGCATCGGCAAACCTGTGCCGCACCGTGCGTCCCGTCGCCTGTGTTCCATCCCCAAACAGCCACGTATACTTGGCGCCCGCAGCTTTTTCTGCCGTAAACATCACCGGCTGTCCCGGCCTGAAAACCGGCGGATCCACCCGGAACCGCGCCACCGGCCCCTTGCTCGCCGGATACGCCGGCATCTGCGCCCCCCCTGAAACCGCCACCGGCACATCCGCATTGCTGCTCGCCGCCGTCTGCCCATACTTCACGTTGTCAAACGTCACCCCGGACACATCCCCCGTCAGCGTCGACTCCACCAGCGGCGGCTGGTCCAGCGCCCAGATATTCCGGAACGTAAACCCATGCAGTCCCGGTTGCTCCTGCTCCATCTGCACCAGCGAGTACCAGTTGTCCAGGAACAGGTTCTCAAACGTGTAGTTCGAGTGGTCGCCCTTCGCTCCGTCCGCGCCCCAGAAGCCCAGCAGCGCAAACGTCTGCCCGCATGCCCCGATCCCACCGCCCAGCACGTCCGAGTTTCGCAGAGTAATATTCCGGGAGTTGAATGTCTTCCGCGGCCACCCCGGCCGCATGATATTCGAGATGCTCGTCGAAAGCTCGCTGTTCTCAATCAGGATGTTCTCCACATCCTTGCCCGGCGTCAGCATCTCTTCGTCGGTATACCCGTCCCAATTTCCCTGGATTCCGAACACATCGTCGGAAGCCCGGAAAAACGCATTGCGCACAATCGTGCCGCCCCCGCCCAGCCAGTCCATCCCATCCTGGTTTGCATTCCCCGGATTGCCACCAATCACCCGCAGATCGTCAAACGTAAAGTTGAACGAGTCCTTCATCTGGATTGACCACGTCCGCGCCCGCACGATGCATGTCAGTCCGTCAATCTGCACGTTCCGCGCGTCCCTCGCGCCAATGCAGTGCCAGTCCGGCTTCTGCAGCCAGCCCTCGTCCGTGTTCGGGTCCTGCGAGCCCTCGTACACAATCGTCCCGCGCCCCAGCACCCGGACCCCGCCCACCCCGAACAGGTTCAGACTCCCAAACACAAACGCCCCGGGCTCCAGGTAAATCGTGTCTCCCGGCTTCGGGTTCAGGCTCTCGCGATGCACCCCCGCCGCAATCACCTGCACCTTCGGTCCTGCTGGCGGCGGCGCCGGCGGCGTCCCCGCAAACAGAAACAGAATCGCTGCATTGTTGAGGAAGTCTCTGGGCCGCGAAATCGAGATCTTCTCCGGCCCCGCCAGCCGGAAACGGATCGTCTGCCCCGTGCGCACCGGCCGTATCCCCAGCCGCCACGGCTCAATATCCACGCCCCGGTCCCAGAATCCCGGTGCAGCCGCGGTCACCGTCACGTCCACCGGCCCGGTAATGTCCACGCTCGCCCACTCGTAGCTTGCCGCCGCATGGGCCACATCCACCGGCTTGCCGTTCACCGTGACAGTGAAGGCGCTCGACCGCATCTCCTCCGGAACCGGTACAGGCTGAACCGAAACCGACCCATGTGCGGCCAAAGGCAAAGCTAAAAGGACAACCGGAAACCAGCGAAGAAACAGCAAGCAGCCAAACTCCATGAGAAAAGTGAGACCGCTCCCACTCTAGCACTCCGGCGCCGTTGCTCTTGTTCTTGCCGTTGCATTTGCTGTTGCTTTTGCCGTTGCCGTTGCTTTTGCTCTTTATAAATACTTGTCATCCTGAGCGAGCGTAGCGAGCCGAAGGACCCGCATTTGCCTTTGTCTTTGCCGTTGCTTTTGCCGTTGCTTTTGCTTTTTCTTTTTATAAATACTTGTCATTCGCAGCGAGTCGAAGGACCTGCGGCTGCTTTTCCCGGTTCAATTCAGATCCTGAGAGCAGCCTCCGCCACCATGCGCACATGCTCCGGCCTCGTCCGGCAGCATCCCCCCACAATCCGCGCCCCTGCCCTAAACCACTCCCCCGCCTGCGCCGCAAAGCTCGCCGCATCGCCCTTCCCCGTCCAGCAGCGCTTCTCCGCATCCCACCCCTCGCCGGAGTTCGGATACACCACCACCGGCTTATTCGAGGCCCTGCGCAGCTCCCCAATCAGCGCCGGAATCAGCGCCGGATGCGTACAGTTCACGCCCACAGCCACCGTCTGCGGAAACCCCGCAGCCAGCGCCGCGCAGTCGGCCAGCAGCTCTCCGTGCGCCACATGCCGCCCATCCTTGCAGGTGAAGCAGAACCACGCCGCCAGCTCCGGCCACCGAGCCAGCGCCTCGCCAATCGCCTGAGCTTCCTGCAGCGAAGGCAGCGTCTCAAAAGCGAGCAAGTCCGGCGCGCATTCGCCAGCCTCTGCCAGCACCCGAATCCGTTCGCGATGGAACGCAACCAGTTCGTCGACGCCCACGCCGTAGTTCCCGTGGTACTCCGCGCCATTATGCAGCGCCGCGCCAAACGGCCCAAGCGAAGCCGCCACAACCACCCCGCGCTCCGGGAACTCCGCCGCAGCCTTCCGCGCCAGTTGAACAGCCTTCAGCAGCGCCGCATCCGCCTGCTCCGCTGCCAGCCCAAACTCCGCATACCCCCTGCTCGAAACCTGGTAACTCGCCGTCTCAATGCAATCGGCTCCCGCTGCGATATACGCCCGGTGCACGGCCACAATCTTCTCCGGCGCGTCTTCCAGCACATGCGCCGACCACAGCGGCCCATCGATGTTGGCGCCAAGGTACTCAAGCTCGGAAGCCATCCCGCCGTCCAGCACCCGCACGCCGTCGAGCAGCGCCGCCCGCTTTTCCATCGTCCCGGTCCTCAGTTCCCCGCCGCCCACGCCAGCCCATCCGTGCCTTTGCCGGTGGCAATCAGCCGCGTCAGCGTCCACGTCCCCAGGTCGATCTCCGCCACCTGATTGCTGGTCATGCAAGAGACGTACGCAGCCTTCCCATCCGGCCGCACCACCACCTCCTGCGGATACACTCCTACCCCCACACTCCGCACCACCTGCATGGTCTTCAAGTCCACCACGGCAATCTTGTTTTGGTCCGGCAGAGTGACCAGCAACCAGCGCCCGTCCGGCGTGGGCGCCGTCCCGTAAGCCATCCCCTCGAGGGGAATCCAGCGGCTCACCTGCTCGGTCTTTGTATCGATCACCGCGAGTTGCGGCTTGGTCTGGTCGGCTGTGAATACCCAGCGGTCGTCGTTTGAAATCGCAATCCGCTGCGTATTCCCCGAGACGGGAATAATCTTCAGCACCTTACGCGACGCAATGTCGAGCACTGACACGGTGCCCGGCCCCACGTTGGCCGTGTATCCCCTCCGCCCGTCGTGCGACAGAACCAGCATGTGGCTCTCCGCCTGCCCTGTCGGAATGGTCCCTACAATCTTCAGCGTCTTTGGATCGATCAGGCTGATGGCCTTGTCCAGCTCCGTGGTCACATAGAGCAGGCCATCCTTCGGCCCGATCAGCGGGCAGTGCGGCCGCACCCCGTGCCCGAAATCGAGCCTATTGACCACCTTCTGCGCGGCAATGTCGATCGCCACCAGCTTGCTGCCGTCCGTCCCCGGCTTGCCCACGCCGGAGTTGCCATAGATGGGCACATACGCCAGCCGTCCATCCGTCGAAGCAATCACTTCATGCCCGGTCACGCCGCCCTCCGGCACGTTGCCAATCACCTTGCCCGCCGCGGGATCCACAATGGCCAGGCTCGTATCTCCCTTTTGCGCCACCAGCAAGCGGCCCTGCTGGGCATGGGCAGTTGCAGCAACCAGAAAAACACACAGGACCGGAACAACAGAAAGGTTGGACCTCACAGCAAGCCTCCGGGGAACACGCAATGAGTGTACCCGAACGAGCCGCTGCGAGGTCCGCTTGCGTCCGAAGGCTCAGGCCGGCACCTTGCCTTCGCCATCCGGCACATCAAACCCGCCGCAACGGCCGCGCATGCTCTGCCGGAACTTCTCGCGCTCCTCCGGCGTCAGCCGTTCCCAGCGCTCGCCCCTGTCCCACCGCCTCCCGTGGCGCCCCGGCCCATGCCCGCCCATGCGCCCAAACAGAATCCGGCACAGCACCAGTAGTCCCAGCCCCTGCCAGAACGTGATTGCGTGCCACCCAAACAGCCCCGGCAGCAGCCAGTTCCACAAGTACTTGATCACTTCCCCGCACAGCGCGATCAGAATCACTACCGCCGGCGGAGCTACAAAAAAGATCCACTTCTTCCTCTTCATGGTGTTTCCCTCATTTCCTCAAAAACTCATCGTGCGTGTTCCGCAATCGCTTGCGCAGATGCAGCACCGCGTAGCGCTTCCTCGACAGCAGAGTATTTACGCCCACCCCGCTCTCGGTAGACATCTCTTTGAAGCTGCGCCCCTCCAACTCATGCCCGACAAACACCTCGCGCTGCTCATCGGGCAGTTCGCTCAGCGCAACCTCCAGCTCATCCAGCAGCGCGCTGCGCAGATAGGCAGCCTCCGGCCCCTCATCGGGCGATGGCAGCAGGTCTTCCAGCTGCAACAGCTCGCCCTCTTCGCCCTCAATTGCGTGATCGGCAAAGGCCTCCGGTTTCTTTTTGCGGAACAGGTCCGTGATGCGGTTGCGCGCCACGCGAAACAGCCAGCCGGTCACATACTCAATCGGCATCAGCAGCCGATGCGCCTCCACCAGCTCGTAGAAGACCTCCTGCAGCAGATCTTCCACGTCGGCTTCATTGGGCACGCGCTTGCGGATAAAGTTCTTGAGCCGCGGCCGTTCCACCGCGATGACCTCAGAGATTTTCCGGTCCTGCTCCGTCATCGTGGCCACGCTCATCGCTCATCCATCCACTGCTGAAGACGAACGACGCCCGCAGATATTGTAGAGATGCAAGCGATCGACGGCTCAGCAAACCCCGAATCCGCCGCGATTCGCGAATTTCGCTGTTGCCAATCGCGCCGTCTCCACGGATATTGATTGGTAGGAAAGGGGGGCCGTGCACAGATGAGCCTGGGATTCATTGCCAAGCCGAATGCAATCGCCATCGGCCGCATCTTTTTTGCCGTGGGCTTGATCGGCATCGGCTGCCAGCATTTCTTCTTTCGCCAGTTCATCCCGGTCGTCGTGCCCATGTGGCCGGCATGGATTCCCGGCCGTCCCTTCTGGGTCTGCCTCGCCGGTGCCATCCTCATCGCCGCCGGCGCATCCATCCTCACCGGCTTCAAAGCGCGCACGGCCTGCCTGCTGCTGGCCGTCCTGTTCCTGGCCTCCGTCGTGCTGCTCCACATCCCGGCAAACGTGATGGCCCACATCACCAGCATCATTGGATGGAGCGACACTATCGAGACCCTTAACTTCGCCGGCAGCGCTCTGGTCGTCGCTGGCACATTCGCGGAAATCTCCGGCAGGCGGTTTTCCACGGCCCTCATCCGCCTGCTCGCAAAGCTCATCCCACTCGGCTTTTACACACTGGCCTTCGAGGTCATCGTCTTCGGCTTCGACCACTTCCTCTACGTCCGCTATGTCAAGGCCCTGGTCCCCGCGTGGATTCCCGGCCACGTCTTCTGGACATACTTTGCCGGCGCGGCGCTCATCGCCTCCGGTCTGGGAATGATCTTCCGCGTCAAGGCGCGGCTCGCCGCCACGCTGCTCGGAGCCATGCTGTTTACCTGGGTCCTGGTCCTGCACATCCCGCGCGCCATTGCCAACCCCTACAGCGGCATCGGCGACGAGTGGACCAGCGTCTTTGAAGCCCTGGCCTTCAGCGGCATCGCCTTCATCCTCGGCGAGACCCTGGGCGAAAAACTGGCACTTCACGGATCCGGCAAATCCGTCTGACCGCGGGCGCCCTACCCCTGCGCCACCCAAGGATCATAGGTCCCCGCGCCCCACGAATGCCCCTCCGGATCCTTCACCGCAAACTCGCGGCTGCCGTAGGTCGTGTCCTGCAGTGGACGGATAATCTGCGCCCCTGCTGCCACAGCGCGCGCATGCGCCGCGTCGGCATCGGCGACCACAATGTAGGCGCCGCGGGTCTCTACCCCGCCCAAATCCTCCGGAGACTTGTAGCGGCTTGCGTACTCGTCGTCCCGGCACGAGCCGAGCATAATCATGCCGCCGTTCAGCGTCAGCTCGGCGTGCATGATGGATCCATCCGGACCCTCGTAGACAGCTTTCTTTTCAAAGCCAAAGACCTGGCAGAACCAGTCAATGGCGGCGGGAGCGTTGCGGTAACGCAGCGCGGGGATCACAGTGGAACGGGATTCGGACATGGCGGACCTCCCTGGGGTGAATGAAATCTTAGAGCAGTTCTCCAGCTTATGTACCCTTTTTGAGTGCGTGCAAGGTGGCTTTCCCTTGAAGAAAAAGCCACGTATCGTCCTGCCCCCGGCGAACAGCAATTGGAGAACTGCTGCACCCTTTGAGAATGCCCTGCGGCACCTCCGCCGTTCTTGGAAAAATCGGAAATCCCGCTTCTACTTCACCCGAATGTGATTGGTGAAGCGGGTCCGCAGCGCGGAGTAGGTCGTCGCGTCAATGCCGGAGAAGGCGCGAAACTCATTCGCAAAGTGCGACTGGTCGTAGAAGCCGCATTCCAGCGCCAGTTCCGCCCACGGCAGATCCGCGCCCGCATGCAACTGCTTCAGCGCTCGCTGGAAGCGTTGAATCCTGCACCACACCTTGGGCGCAAACCCCACCTGCTCGCGAAACACCTGCGAAAATCGCCGCTCGCTCCAACCAGTCTCCTTGGCAACCGAGCGGATCCTCGCAACCTGCGCATCCCGCGCAAATCGACCCAGCGCGAACTCCACCATCGCATGCCGAGGCCGCGGCGCGGTGAAACGTTCCAGCAGCCAGCGCTCAACGAAATCCAGCCGTGCTTGCGCGGTCGGCATCTCCCGCAGTGCATCGCGAAGCCCCCAGACCGATGATCCCCACAACTGGTCGAGCGGCAGGCTCAGGTTGCTGAACCGGTCCGCGCAATCTCCAACGAACGGCCCAAACCCACCAGGATGAAAATGGATGCCGATCAGCGAAGTCATATCCGCAGTGTCCACAATCTCGTAGACCGAGCGCGCACCCACCACCAGCGCTGGCGCATTGGGCCGGTCCGGCGTCCCCTCCGCGCAGTCGACAAAAAACTCGCGCGCCAGGTTCAGGATCACCTCGACGCAACCGCTGGGCAGGATGCGCTCGTGGGTGTGCTCCGTGAGAGGCGCCTCGGCATACCACAGCGCACGGATAAACGGAGCCAGCGGCGGCGCGGGTTTGCGCTCCAGGTAATTCACAGCGGCCTCAAGCCCTTATAGCACGCCCGCTTTCTGCTGGAAACAGGATTGTCGCGCCCGCTTCCGGTATCCTGACCCCCATGGGCCTGCCCACAAAAGACGCCGAACTGGTGCAGATCGTCGATGCCGCGCTCGTCCGTGCCGCGCAACGCGCCGGTCCCTGGCTCGCCTGCCGCGTCGGCTGCACCCAATGCTGCCACGGAGCCTTTGCCATCAATGCCCTGGACGCGCTCCGCCTGCATGAAGGCATGAACTCCCTGCAGGAAGAAGATCCGGCGTTGGCCGCCGAAATCGCCCGCCGCGCCCGCGCCTGGGTCGAGGAGTACGGCGCGGATTTTCCCGGCGACCTGACCACCGGACTTCTTGGCCAATCCGAAGCCGACCAGGCCCGCTTTGAGGAGTTCGCCAATGAAGCCGCCTGCCCCGCGCTCGACCCCGCCACCGGCCGCTGCGACGTCTACGCCTGGCGTCCCATGACCTGCCGCGTCTTTGGCCCTCCCATCCGCATAGATGCCGGAACAGCAGGCGGTGACGCCCTGGGCCACTGTGAGCTTTGCTTCCATGGCGCAACCGAAGCCGAAGTAAAGTCCTGCGAGATGACCGTCCCCCACGCATTGGAAGCTCAGCTTCTTGACGAGCTTGGCGAAGCAGCGGAGACCGTAGTCGCGTTTGCGCTGCTGAAATCACCCGGCCCTCCCCAGCGTTAAACTGAGAGTTGGACACCCCAATGACCATGCGCCCCTGCTGGGTTGAAATCTCCTCCCAGGCTCTCGAACACAACTACCGCTTTCTCTGCAGCCTGGCCGCCGGCGAAGCCGAGCTGCTGGCCATGGTCAAGGGCGACGCCTACGGCCACTCGCTCGCTCTCTGCGCGCCGGCCGCGGCGGGCGCCGGGGCCCGTTGGCTGGGCGTCACCAGCGTTGAAGAGGCGATAGCGGCCCGCGCCGCCTGCCCTCAAGTCCGCATCCTGGTCATGACTGGCTGCTTCCCCGGTGAGGGTCCGGAGGCCATCCGCCACAGCCTCACGCCGGTCGCCTGGGAACACTGGCAACTGGACGAGCTGGAGTCTGCCGCGCGCGCAGCGGACCTCGCGCCCGGCGCTTTTCCCATCCATCTCGAGATCGATACCGGCATGAGCCGCCAGGGTGTCAGCCTGGATGCGCTGGCTACTGTGCTCGCCCGCTTCACAGCGGGCAGCCCGCTGCGGCTTGAAGGCGTCCTGACCCACCTCTTCGCCCCCGACGAGACCGATGGCCGCGCCACCGAGGCGCAACTCGAAAGCCTGGGCGAAGCCGTGGCGCAGATCGCCGCCGCCGGCCTTCACCCCCAGTGGCTCAGCGTCGGCGCTTCCGCAACCCTGGTGAACGGCGACGCAGCCCGGCTCGGCGCCCTGGCCCGGCGCTGGGGCATGAAGGCCATGATCCGCCCCGGCCTCGCTCTCTACGGCGTCACCCCGCAATTCGAGCCGGACGAGCCTCCCGCCGTCGCCGCTGCGCGCGCCCAGCTCAAGCCGGTTCTAAGCTGGAAAACACGCGTCGCAGGCGTCCGCTCCATCCCGGCAGGAGCGGTGGTCGGCTACAACGGAACCTTCGTGGCCACCGAGCCCATGCGCCTGGCCCTGCTGCCCGTCGGCTATGCGGACGGCCTCGACCGCCGTCTCGGCAGCCATTTCAGCCTGCTGGTCCGCGGCGAGCGTGCCCCTCTCGTCGGCCGCATCAGCATGGACCTTGCCGTCATCGATGTCACGGAGATTGCCGGCGTCCAGGCCGGCGATGAAGTGGTCATTCTGGGCAAGCAGGGAGCGGAAACCATCAGCGCAAGCGAGCACGCCGAAGCCACCGCAACCATCCCCTGGGAGGTCTTTACCCGCATTGGCGCCCGCGTCCGGAGGGTGCCGATCTAGCTCGCTCAGCCCGCGACGGCTTCTTGCGCAGCGCCAGTCAGCCGCGTCGCCCCCTCCACCGCCGCAATCATCGCCCCGTTCCCAATGGCCGAGTTCAGCAGCATATGGTAAAGCCCACGCGCGCACCACTCCTGCTGGTACGCCTTGCGGATCACCGCTGCTCGCCGCTTGTCAAACGCGGCCAGCGCCTGGTCGGCTTGGCCCGCCTGCTGCGGGAAAGCCTTCGTGAACCAGTCGCGCTTGGCCTGGCAGGTGGCATACACAAACACGTGGAAGCACCCCGGCTGGTTGGCCAGCGCACACGCCGCGCCCCGCCCCACCAGTACGCAGTTGCCTTGCTTGGCCGCTTCCAGAATCTCCTTGCGAATCAGCGCCAGCATGCGCTCGGAGTCGAATACCTGGTCGTCGGAGATTCCGGCCATCGAGTACCCCGAGTCGTGCCAGAAAGCCTTGCCGTAGCGGTAGTACCAGGGGTCCAGCCGCTCGTCGTATTTTTTGGCCAGCTCCGGGGATACGCCGGCCGCCCGCGCCGCCGCGCACGGCAGCTCCGAGTCCAGCAGCCGCCAGCCCAGGTGGGCCGCCAGGTCGTGGGCAAACTCTCCGCCGCGCGAGCCGTACTCCCGCTCAACGGTAATCACACGGATGGGTGCATGGGTCATGGGGAAGCAATCTCCTGCCACAGGAGAATACAACGAAACTGGGCACGAAAGGCAAGGAAGTTCTAATGCAGCTCCCCCACCCTCCGCCTAACGCCCTGCACGCTTGGATGCAATCCGCCCGAAAATCGTTCCCCGGCCGGCCCTATCTCGCCACTTGCCGGAACAGCCAGAATAGTGTTCCCGACAGCAGCGCCGCCGCCGGCAGCGTAAACACCCAGGCCGCCGCAATGTTCCGGATGGTCGACATTTGCAGCCCGCTCCGGTTGGCCGCCATGGTCCCCGCCACGCCCGAACTCAGCACGTGCGTGGTACTTACCGGCAACCCAAAGTTGTCCGCGGCAAAGATCGTCGCCATCGCCACCAGTTCCGCGCTTGCCCCCTGCGCATAGGTCAGGTGCTCCTTGCCGATCTTTTCGCCCACCGTCACCACAATCCGTTTCCATCCCACCATCGTGCCCAGGCCCAGCGCCAGCGCCACCGCGACCTTCACCCAGCTGGGAATAAACTTGGTCGCCTTGTCTACCTTGCCTTTGTAGTTCGTCAGCACCGCGTTCTCCGTCGGAGTAAAGGCCGGGTCGTGGTTCTTCTGCATCAGCCGGATGCGCCTCGCTGGCCACGTACATGTCGTTGCGCACGTTGGTCTGGTCCTTGGCCGGAACCGCCTTGAATTCCTTGTAGAGCGCCACCTCGTGGTTCAAGTCCTCCACCAGCTCGCGCAGCGCCAGCACCGTGTCCGGCTGCAGCTGCTTGGTGCGGATGTAGTCCGTCACCTCGGCGCGCGCGTCGGCGCCCAGCACGCCGTTTTTGTCCACGTGCTGGTCCAGAACCTTCCCCGCCTGCTCCGACGCGGCAATGAACTGCTGAATATCGTTCCCCGTCACCGCGTGGTTCAGCGCGTAAGCTGTTGGCACCGTGCCAATCAGAATCAGCATGATCAGGCCCATGCCCTTCTGTCCGTCGTTCGACCCGTGGAAGAAGCTCACGCCCGTGCAGGTCAGCACCAGCAGTGCGCGAATCGGCCACGGCGGAGGCGTGTTGCCCTTGGGCGCCTGATACAGCGCCGGGTACTTGATGAACGCCTTTGACAGCAGCATCAGCAGCGCCGCGGCCGTGAATCCCACCAGCGGCGAAATGAGCAGAACCTTGAACACCTTGGTCGCCTGCTCCCAATCCACGCCGGAGGTGCCCGAGTGGACGTTCATCAACTGGTTGGCCAGACCCACCCCGATAATCGAGCCCACCATGGTGTGCGAGCTCGACGCCGGCAGACCGAACCACCAGGTGCTCAGGTTCCACAGAATGGCCGCGATCAGCAGCGCGAAGACCATGGCAAACCCTGCGCCCGCGCTGACCTGCAGAATCAGCTCCACCGGCAGCAGGGTAATTACGGTAAAAGCCACCGCCCCCGTCGACGTCAACACCCCGGCCAGGTTGCAAAGCCCCGACCACACCACCGCGATATTCGGGTCCAGGGAGTGCGTGTAGATCACCGTCGCCACCGCGTTGGCCGTGTCGTGGAATCCGTTCACAAACTCAAACCCGAGCGCAATCAGCAGGGCCAGCCCCAGCAGCATGTAGGGCCAGATGCTGCCCACCGTGATGCTGCCCAGGTCCTGCACAAGGTGGAATGCAATAAACCCCAACCCTCCCACCAGCGCCGCAAGTACCACCCCGGTGCTGATCCGCGCGGAGGTCTTGCTCATTTTTTTGTTCAGTAATTCTGCGGCCGGTGGACGGCCAGCGACTGTAGTTGCCAAATCGGACATGGAGCGGCTCCAGGTTACGCGATCGAAATTTGTCCGGCGACGCTCGGGGAAGCAAACCCCAGACCTATCCATGGATATAGGAAGCAGATGAAAAGGGGATGAATTACCGAGCAGAAAGAGACAATTCGCCCGGAAAACATGCAGAATCCTGGCTCCGGAATGCGAGATCAATCTGAGGAATGGAGCGCCTCGCCAGCCCACACCACGCTCGCGGTGTAGCGGGCGGCCAGCTCTTCCCGCCTCAGCCCGCCGCCATCCGCAATCCGGTCGCAGGCCTGCCAGTCGCCGCGCTCGTGACCCTCCACCCAGGCCAGCAGGATGCGTTCGCGGTTCGCTGTCCCCTCGAGAGCCGCGCAAACTGCTGCGCGCAGCGGCAGCGACGGCGTCAACTCCTCCATGGGTGCGCCCAGCATGGCCGGCAACAGGCTGAACATCCCCAACAGGTACTGTTCATTGGGGTCCAACCCGCACGGGCAAGCCGCAAGTTCGCAGAAATGCGCCCGCACCAACGCCATGTGCAGAATTTCCGGCGGCTGCCCACCGTTCATTTCGCTCAGCACCGCCAGGGAGATAACCCGGCGAAGCGTATCGTCCCCAATCATCAGCATCGCCGACTCAATGGAGCGCAATTCCTGACGGATAGCATAAAGCGGCGAGTTCACCAGCCGAAGCAGCCGGAACGTCAGGGACGCGTCGCGCATCACCAACTGGCCCAGCCTCCGCACCTCGATGGGATCGTGATGCAATTCGCGCACAATTTCGAAGTGAAGGATCCGGTTGGCGGGCACCTTGCGCTGCTTCATCAGGACCGGGTGGCAGATATAGCTCCCCTGGAAGAGCTTGAAGCCTCTCGCAACCGCCAGCTGGTAATCCTCCTGCGTCTCCACCTTCTGCGCAACGCGCGCAATGGAGTCACATTTCAACCGCCGCAGGTGCTCGATCTCAGTGGCGCCAAACCGGCTAAACTCCACCCGGATGTAGTCGGCCAGTCGAACCAGCGGCTCAAGATTTCCATTCCAGCAGAAGTCGTCCAGAGCCAGCCGGAAGCCGCGGGCCTTCAGTGCACGGCAGGCGTCCACGAGCTTTGGCGTATCTGCCAGACTTGCCGGTACACCCAGCACTGTCTCCCGCGGGACAAGAACATCAACCAGCTGTTCGGTAAGGGCCTCAACGCTGCATCGGATGAATGCGGGCAGTCCATTCGTAAACCGTTCAAGCCCAAACAGCACCGCATTGTCCAGCATGGTTCGGGCGGCCATGTCGCCGTTCCCGGCAGAAACTACCAGCGGGTCGCTCCGGAACAGCAATTCGTATCCGCGAACTCGTCCCTCAGCGTTCAGAATCGGCTGACGCGCCACATAGCGCATCTCCCCGGCCCACTTCGCCGGCACACCTTCGCCACTCTTCGCCCCTTTGGCTTCCACGGTCATGCGAACCATACCCGAAGCGTTTATCGGCAGTCCGCGGCCCGGTCTTCAGAAGTCTTTCCTCGCTCGCTGATTGTCCATCGCACCAAACAAAAAGCGCCCGCCACAGCGAGCGCCCCCTGTCCGCATCGGAATTCCGGTCAGGAGATAGCCCGGAACAGCCAGTACAGCAGTCCCGACAACAGCCCCGCCGCCGGCAGCGTGAACACCCAGCCCGAGGCGATATTGCGCACCGTGCTGAATTGCAGCCCGCTGCCGTTCGCCACCATGGTGCCTGCCACGCCCGAACTCAGCACGTGCGTCGTGCTCACCGGCAGCCCAAACGTGTCCGCGGCAAAAATGGTTCCCATCGCCACCACCCCGGCAGCCGCGCCCTGCGCATAGGTCAGGTGGTCCTTGCCAATCTTCTCGCCCACCGTCACCACCACGCGCTTCCAACCCACCATCGTTCCCAGTCCCAGCGCCAGCGCCACGGCCACCTTCACCCAGTCGGGAATGAACTTGGTCGCCTTGTCCACCTTTGCCTTGTAATTCGTCAGCGCCGCGTCCTCATCCGGCGTAAAGGCCGGGTTGTTGCTCTTCTGCATCAGCCGGATGGCTTCGCTGGCCACGTACATGTCGTTGCGCACGTTGGTCTGGTCGCCCACTGGAACCGACTCGAAAACCTTGTACAACGCCACTTCGTGATTCAGATCCTCCACCAGCTCCCGCAGCGCCAGTATCGTGTCCGGCTGCAACTGCTTGGTGCGAATGTAATCCGTCACCTCGGCCCGCGCATCTGCGCCCAGAATCCCCGTCGGGTCCACGTGCCGATCCAGAATGTGCCCCGCCTGCTCCGATGCCGCAATAAAGTCCTGCACCTCCATCGGGCTCACCGCGTGGTTCAGCGCATAGGCCGTGGGCACAGTCCCGATCAGGATCAGCATGATCAGCCCCATCCCCTTTTGTCCATCGTTGGATCCGTGAAAAAAGCTTACGCCCGTGCAGGTCAGCACCATCAGCGCGCGAATCGGAAACGGCGGCGGCTCGTTGTTTTTCGGAGCTTCGTACAGCGACGGGTAGCGCACCATCCACTTGCTCAGCAGCATCAGCAGCGCCGCCGCGCCAAAGCCCACCAGCGGAGAAATCAACAGCACCTTCAGCACCTTGATCGCCTGCTCCCAGTCCACTCCCGACGTGCCGCTATGCACGTGCATCAACTGGTTGGCAACGCCCACGCCGATGATCGACCCCACCATGGTGTGCGAACTCGATGCCGGAAGACCAAACCACCACGTACCCAGGTTCCATAAAATGGCCGCAATCAGCAGCGCGAACACCATGGCGAATCCCGCACCCGAGCTCACCTGCAAAATCAGTTCCACCGGCAACAGCGTGATCACCGCAAAGGCCACTGTCCCGCTCGAAGCCAGCACTCCCGCCAGGTTGCAGATCCCCGACCACACCACCGCAACATTCGGCTCCAGCGAGTTGGTGTAAATCACCGTGGCAACCGCGTTGGCCGTATCGTGGAACCCGTTCACAAACTCGAAGCCCAATGCAATCAGCAGCGCCAGCGCCAGCAGCAGATAAGGCCACACACTGGTGATGGTCACATTGTTCAGATCTCTTGCAACATGGATGCCGATGTATCCCAGCCCGCCCAGCAGCACGCCCACAAACACCGCGACGCCCGCGCGGCTGGTACGCTTCCTCTTTCTCCGCTCAACCAGGGTAGGACGCGAAGGGATGGCTTCTACAAGAGTTGCCAGGTCTGCCATGTCAGCGGCTCTCCGATGGCCGCATCCCGAAAGCACGAATCTCAAGTGGATTTTTCATTGAGAAAAAGCCACCCTGCACAGAGCCGGCCACAGCACTGATTTCGGAGAACCGCTCGAGAAGTCACCAATGCGGCCGGAAACACTCCGGGCACGCCTGGGCCTCCTCAGGAGGGACTCAACAGAATTGAAAGGGAAATACAAGAAAGATCGCGTGCGGCGTGAGACACAAGTGCCGGATAAATGGGCGTCCATAAAACCCCAACAACCGCATAGGTTCGCAGTTGTTTGCTCGGTGAACCAGAAGGAAATGGCTCTGCTCCTCGAATTCTACACCGGCACCCGGGGGGGACGGCAAAAGTCTAGTCTCCCCCCATTGCAGGAAGATGAATTCCCTTGAGGCCCCGCGATCCCCGCAAAATAGCCTCAATCCGCCCTGTTTCTCGCCTCTTAACGATTAGAAAACCTACGGTTTGCCGCAAACGTACAGGGATCCCCGCTCCTGCGGGCACCCCCGGTCGACAGGTCTTCGTCGCCGAATCTGAGGCAAAAGCCACTCATCCTGAAGCAACTGGGCATACCCCTTGAACCAGCGCCTTGGTCCCCTCGCGGGACCGTTCAATCGCAGCGGATGGCAGACATTGGGTTGATGCGAGCCGAGCGCAGCGCCGGCAGCAGGGAGGCCGCGCTGGCAATCAGCGCCAGCGCCAGGATAGACCCGGCAAAAACCCACGGATCGCGGGCCGAAGTGCCGTAGAGAAAGCTGGCCAGTAACCGCGAGGCGAGCAGCGCCGCAATCAGTCCCAGGGTCGTGCCGGCAAGGGCCACGCCAGCGTTTTGCAGAAAGACCATGGCAACCACCTGCGCCCGGCGAGCCCCCAGCGCCATGCGGATCCCGATCTCATTGGTGCGGCGCGATGTGGCGTACGCAAGAGTTCCGTACAGCCCAACAGCGGTCACGATCAAGGCGCAGGCCGCAAAGAAGACAGCCAGCAGCGCCATGGTCCGCTCCGCGCTCAGGGACTCATCCACCGTGGCGTTCATTGAGGTAAGCAGAGGAGCGGGAATCTCCGGCTCCATGCCCTGGGCCAGAGCGCGTGCCGCGTCCGCCAGTGGACCAGCCGGCCCGCTTGTCCGCACCACCGCGTTGTAGGAGGGGCCCATCCCGCCGTCGTCCTGGTTCATGGGAAGGTAGGCCGTAGGCGGCGCGGGAGAGCGCAGATCCTCGTACTTGGCATCGCCCACCACGCCCACCACCTGGTATTGCGTTGTCGTATTGCCGTCGTGCTCTGCAACAAACTGGCCAAGAGGGTTGCCATCCGGAAAGAGACCCTTCACTGCCGTCTCGTTGAGGATCATTTTCAGTCCCGTCGCCGTTGTATCGCTCCAGGCAAAATCGCGCCCGGCCAGGAGGGGAATGCGCATCGTCTTGAAGTAGTCGGGCCCGACCCGATTATGATAGGTGTCCTGGCTTTTGCCTGCTCCCGCGGAGAGGTCTTCGTCCCACATTCGGTGCGTGAATGGAATGATCTTTGCGAAACTGACACTGGTGACGCCCGGCTGGCGGCGAAGGCCGTCTTCCAATTGCCGGTAGAACTCGACGGCTGCTTCGCCTTTGAGCGGCTGCTTGTCCAGGCTGAAGGAGATGTTGTCCAGCCCCTTCGGATCGAAGCCGGAGCCGGAAAGATACAGGCGGACCAGGCTGGAAGCCAGAAGGCCTGCCCCAACCACCAGCATCAGAGCCAGCGCAACCTCTCCGGCCATCATCGCCTTGGGAAGAATACGCCTGCGCTCGTGCGCCTGGGTGGTGTGCTGCCCGCTCTTGATTCGTTCGTTGAGGCTGCCGGAGGTAGCCTGCAGCGCCGGAATGAGTCCAACCAGCAGCGCCGCGACGATGGACGCAAGAGCGGCAAACGCGAAGACGCGAATATCGAGCGACGTATCCACGTGCGTCTCGCCCTCGCCGCCCAACAGCATCGTACTGAGCGATTTGCTGACCACTGGGGAAACAGCCAGGCCGGCCGCAGTGCCCATCAGCGCGATCAGCAGGCTCTCCACCATTAACTGTTGCACCAGCCTGCGGCGCGTCGCGCCCAGCGCCAGTCGCGTTGCCAGTTCGGGCTGCCGCGCCGCTCCCCGCGCCATCAGCAGGCTGGCCAGGTTCATGCACGCCAGCAGCAGGATGCCGCCGCACATGGCGAAGACCGCAGCCAGCGGTTTGCTAAACAGCATGCGGAGGTAGGTGAATCCAGCCGAACCATTTTCGGCGGTGAAATGATGAAGGCGCCTTTCGAACTGCGCCAGATCTTCCGGATTGGCCGCGAGTGAATGGGTTACCGCTTTGGTTGAGGCGGCGACCTGTGCATTGGCCTGCTCAAGTGTGACCCCCGGCTGCATGCGGCCCATTACGGTAAGCCACCAGGCGTGCATGCCAGCGTCTGTCATATTACGGGAACCATCCAGGACCGGCTCCACGGCCAGCGGGGCGAAGATCTCCGGCCGTTGCAGCGGGTCTGCTCCTATAAATCGCTTAGGCATCACACCCACGACGGTGAATAAGGCGTTGTCAATCTTCAGCCTTTGCCCAATGACGTTGGGTGCGCGGTTGAACCAGCGCTGCCAGAACCCTTCGCTGATGACGACACCGAAGCCGGATGGGTTTCCGCCCTTCTGGTCATCGGCGGCTGTGAGCGTGCGGCCGAGCAGCGGAGGCGTCTCAAGTGCATTGAAGAAATCACCGCTGACCAGTTGCCCGGTAACGGCCTCGGTTCCGCTGGCGCCCCGGACCTGGAACTCCCGGTGATCGTAGGCGAAGATCTGCGAGAAAACTTCGCGCCGGTTTTCAAGGCCGCGGAACAGGGGCGCAGGAAAGCTGTAGTTGATTCGCGGGCGGCCCATATCGATCCCGATCACAGCCAGCCGGTTGCTCTCCGGGACCTCGAGCGGACGCAGCAGCAGCGCGTTGATCATGGAGAAGACCGTGGTGTTTGCGCCCACACCGAGAGCCAGGGTGAGCAGGGCTACAAACGCAAAGCCAGGCGACTTGCGCAGTACGCGAACGGAGAAGCTCACATCGCGGCCCAGATTCTCAAGGGTGCGAAACTGCCACAACTCGCGCAGGCGCTCGTGCCAGCGGCTCGGGTCGCCGAAGGTGCGGCGGGTTTGCGCCTCTGCCTCGGCCTGCGCCAGGCCCTGCCGCACCAGCTTGTTTTGCAGCATGGCCTGGTGAAAGGCAAGCTCGTCTGCCATGTCACTGTCGAGGCGGCGCTTCAGGAAGAGCGCCTTCAGCCGAAGGAGAAACTCGTGGAGGTTCTGAGCCATCGTTGTCCTCACATTGCGGACTTCAGGATGCCTGCATGACAAATGCCACTGCCGAGGAGAGACGCGCCCAGCGCTGTGCCTCCGCGTCCAGCTTCTTGTGGCCTTCTGTGGTGAGTTCGTAGAACTTGGCGCGCCTGTTGTTGTCCGAGGTGCCCCACCGGGACTCGAGCAGGCCGCGCAACTCCATGCGATGGAGAGCGGGATAGAGCGCGCCTTCTTCCACCTTGAGCATCTGCTGCGATGTTTGCTGGATCCACTCCGCCACGCTGTAGCCATGCAGTGGCCCGCGCAGCAGGGCCTTCAGGATGAGCATCTCGAGCGTGCCTTGAATCAATTCGCCGGAATCGGCCATCTGTCCCATAAGTACCTTATGGGAAGCCTAGCCGTGAATCGTCCAATTTGTCAACTGTCACAAGAATCCGCGCGCCTCAAGAGAAGCATGAGCCGGGTGCGCTTTCATCTTGGGCTGACAGGGTAGGAATTTACAGGGAGCGGAAGCGGGAGTGCTTAGCGCCAGTCGTCCCGCGCGTTGGCCAGGCCTTCATTCATCACTGCGTCAAACTCGGTATGCTTCTTGATGAAGATGTCGCTGAAGGCGCGGTCCTGCCGCAGCAGGATGGCCTGCAACCGCACCAGCTCCAGCAGCGCCAGGAACGTGGCAATCAGCGCCCGTTGCGAGTGCGTGTGGCTCAGAAGCTTGCTCAGGGAAACCGGCTTGTCTTCCATCGTCAGCCGCCGTCCCAGGAAGCGGATCATCTGCCCCACCGTCACCGCGTCCTCTTCCAGGTCCAGCACCGGCCGGTTCCGCGCCCGCTCCAGAATGTCGCGGAATATCCGCACCAGGTCCACGGTGTCGGCGGCAATCTCCGGCTCCGCTTCGGCATCGTCCTTGAACTCGCGGAAGCCCGGATTGGTCCAGGTGGCCGCCTCCAGCATCTGCTTCTGTTGCAGCATCTGCGCCGCATTCTTGAACCGCTCGTGCTCCAGCAGCCGCTCCACCAGCTCCCGCCGCGGATCCTCCGCCGCCTCGTCCGGCCCCGCGCCCGAGCGCGGCAGCAGCATCTTGCTCTTGATGTGGATCAGCAATGACGCGGTGTAGATGAACTCCCCCGCCACGTCCACGTCCGAAGCCTTCAGCTGGTTCACATAGGCCAGAAACTGCGCCGTGATCTTCGCAATCGGAATGTCGTAGATGTCGATGTCCTGCTTGCGGATCAGGTCCAGCAGCAGGTCCAGCGGCCCGTCGTACACCAGCCCCACGCTGACTGAGAACGGCGACTCCTCGGCGCTCTCATCGCGCTTCTTCTGGATGGAGGCCGCCTTGGCCGCGGCCTTCTCATCCGGCCCCGGCTGCGTCATCAGCACCAGCGGCGGCGCCATGGAATGCACCGCCTGAGCAGAGGTTGGGGCTGGCTCAGGTGCACCGGCAGACGGCTGCTCGGCAGCTTCGGCTACAGGCTTCGGATTGGCGTTCTGCTCGGTCAATGCTTCTTCGGTTCCCTTTGCGGTGTTCTCATCTGGAATGTTCAAATCCGTCACTGCGCAACCCGCTTCGCTCGCCGGCCGCTGGCGGTGCTCAGGCTCATCTGCATGGCGTCGCGCACCTCAACCATGGTCTGCTCTGCCCGCGTCCGCGCCCGGTTCGAGCCGTCCTCAAGAATCTCCGTCACCTGCGCCTCGGTAAAGCTCGCCCGCCGCTCCTGAATCGGTGCAAGCACCTGCATCAGCGCATCCGCCGCCCAACCCTTGCACTGGATGCACCCGATCCCCGCCGACCGGCAGCCTTCGTACACATTGGCCAGGGTCTCCGGCGTCGAGAACACCTTGTGCAGATCGCCGACAGGGCACTTGTCCGGGTCGCCCGGATCGGTGCGCCGCACCCGTGCCGGGTCGGTCACCATCGTCTTCAGCTTCTGCCGCACCACCGGCTCGGGATCGGTCATCAGGATCGTGTTCCCATAGCTCTTTGACATCTTGCGTCCGTCCGTCCCCGGCAGCTGTGGAGAGGGCGTCAGCAACACCTGCGGTTCCGGCAGCACTTCTCTGCCATCCAGCTTGTAGAACTGGTTGAACCGCCGCGCCACCTCGCGGGTCAATTCCACGTGCGCCGTCTGGTCATTGCCCACGGGAACAAACTTCGGCTGGTAGATCAGGATGTCTGAAGCCATCAGCACCGGGTAACCCAGAAACCCGTAGTTTGATAGATCCTTGTCCGCCAGTTGCTTCTGTTGATCCTTGTATGTGGGCACGCGCTCCAGCCAGCCCACCGGCGTAACCATCCCCAGCAGCAGATTCAGTTCCGCATGCTGGAGCACCTTGCTCTGCAAAAACAACACAGAACGTTCCGGATCCAGGCCAGCCGCCAGGTAGTCCAGCAGAACGTCCCGGGTGTTGGGCACAATCTGCGAAGTGTCCGCGTAGTTCGAAGTCAGCGCGTGCCAGTCCGCGATGAAGAAGTAGCACTCGTACTGGTCCTGCAGCTTGACCCAGTTGGCCAGCGCGCCCATGTAGTTGCCCAGGTGGAGTTTGCCGGTGGGGCGCATGCCGCTCAAAACACGCGGCCGGGACAATGAGATTGCAATTTCAGGCATTGTTTCTTGTCGATTCCAGAATATTTCCGGGAGATGCTGCCGTCCTGGCCGAAAGGCGCAAAACAGGCTCGTTCCATTGTACCGGCAGGCGGGCGGCCGCGCCCTGCTCTCGCCTACACCATCTGCAGCACAGTGTAGATCAGGCCCAGCGCGGGCCCCAGCAGCAGCCTGAGAATAAAGCCGCCCACGAAGATCATGATCAGGTAACTGACCCAGATGGGGATCCGGTCGTAGACCACCACCGCGTTGTAGGGCAGCAGGTTGCGCACCAGGCGGCTGCCATCGAGCGGCGGAATGGGCAGCAGGTTGAAGATGCACAGCATCAGGTTGATCAGGATGGCCAGGCTGCACAGCAGCGCCACCGGCTGCGCCATCACAGCCCCGCCCGGCCGAAGTGCGCCGATGAACGACAATAAGACAGAATTGTGCCCATCCGGGGTGGCAACGGACAGGATCACCAGCACCAGGAACGCAACTGCGACGATGAGCAGGTTCGAAAATGGCCCGGCCAGCGTGGTCAGGTTGTCGTCTCGCACAATCTTGCGGAAATTCCTCGTGATCACCGGCGTCGGCTTCGCCCAGCCGATCAGCATGCCGCTGAAAAAGTTCAGCCCAAGAAAGGGGCCGAAGATCACCAGGCCGGGAAACAGCAGAGTACCAACGGGATCCACGTGATACACGGGATTCAGGGTCACGCGCCCCTGCAGCCGCGCCGTCTGGTCACCCAGGTAAGACGCCGTCCAAGCGTGTGCGCACTCATGCACGCAGAGCGAGAAGAGAAGAATGACAAACTCGAAGATGGCCTTGATGAAGTCGGACTCTTGCAAACCACTCCCCCAGATGCTGGAAAGCTCAGGTTAGCACGGTGGGTGCTTCCCGGTTCAGACTCTGTCCGTCGGAAAGCTCCCCACTGCCTCGCCCGTGCCCACGGTCTGGCCGGCCAGCACAATGGCGTGGCTCGCGATGCGCGCCCCGTCGCCGATCACCGTGGGCACCAGCGTCACCTTGTCGTAGTTATCCGGAGCGTGGGTGTGGGAGTAGACCCGCGCAAAAGAGCCAATTACCGCGTTGTTGCCGATGGTGATGCCGCCGCGGTCGTTCAGCAGCGCGCCCTGGCGGATGGTGACGCCGTCGCCGATCTTGAGGTTGTAGCCGTAGGTCAGGTCAACCCCAGGGAAGATTTTTACCCCCGCGCCCATGTGCTCGAAGATGTGCCGCCCCAGCATGCAGCGGAAGCGGATGCCCAGCCACAGGTTCAGCCCGATGGGCGAGCGGTCGAACATCTGCCAGAACCACAGGAGCGGCTTGCGGCGGGCGTAGCCCTCCCGGTTGGCATCGGCAAAGTACTCCGCCTCCAGTGTGACGTTGGCCGAGTCAAGGCTCAGCCCCAGGATGTTTGCGGGCAGTTCGCTGGTCAGTGTCAAATTCAGCTTGCCGCCGTGCGGGCGGCCTAAATAGAGCTGGTAAAGCTGGTCGCGCACAATCTCTGCCCGGCGTTCCGGGGAGCTGTGCCGCGTGAACTCATCGTCGAGAAACTGAAGCCAGCGGCGGTAAAGCTCTTCCGCCTCGGGCGCGGGACGCGGAGTGTTGATCGCGGTTGCCATACGAATTGGACGATACACCAAAGGGGCAGGGCGCATCGACTGGCCAGCCCACACCTTGGGACCGCGTACTCCATGGCGCCCCCCGCGGAGCTCTCCACCCAATGGACAATGCGCGCCCGCACATTGGCACGGGGAGCATGCCCAGACGCTCCTCGGTGAGCGGCGCGACGGCAAGCCGTCCCGCGCAGCACCAAGCCATCCGCGCCGCAAACGCACCGAAGGGACAGGCCGCAGCCCATTCCCTCGGTCTTTATGCAAGCATATTGAACTCCGCAGCCCTACCGTTTTCCCTGAATCGTCTTTGCGCCGCCGCTGGCGCCTAACTTCTTCGCTTGGCGCTTCAGGGCAATGGCGTGCATCTCGCGGCCAACGCTGGACCGGTTGATTGCCAGTTGGATGCCCAGGTTGATCAGGTTTCCCGTTCCCCAGTAGAGTGCCAGTCCCGAGGCGTAATGCCACAGGAAGCTCCCCATCATGATCGGCATCATGAACGCCATCATGTAGCGCTGGTTCTTGTCCATTCCGGGGGAAGGAGTAATCAGCTGCGTTACCAGCATGCTGACGATGATCAGGATGGGCAGCACGTGCAGCGGATCAGGCACAGAAAGATCGTTGAGCCAGTACCAATGCGCTCCGCGTAATTCGACTGTATTCTGCAACACGCGGAAGTAGGCGAAGAACAGCGGCATCTGGATGAACATGGGTAGACAGCCGCCCACCATGTTGATGCCTTCGGCCTTGTGAATGGCCATGATCTCGTTGTTCATCTCCGAGCGCTTGGGGTCACTCACTTTCAGATGGGCGTACTTGCGCTTGACCGCATCCACCTTGGGCTGAATGCGCATCGTCTTCAGCGATGTCTTCATCATCATCAGCCGTGTCGGGGTCATCAGCAGGTTGAAGATGACGGTGATGACGATGATGTCCCAGCCCCAGTTGGGAATGCCGTGCTCGTTGAAGAACCGCAAGGCCAGGTAAAGCGGCTTGGCGATGACTCCAAACCAGCCGAACTGAATCAGCGGCTCTAGCGACTGTCCTGTGGGCTTGCCATCGCTGCCGGTGGCGTGGATTGAGCTGAGCACGTCCATCGACTTCGGTCCGGCAAACAGGCGCAAGTGCGTGTATCCGCTGGTATCGCCCACGGCAAGACCTAGCACCTGGGCCGGCTTCCTCTGGCTGTTCGGATCGCTCAGGTCGCCCGGCACATCGATGGTGTTGTGCAGCGTTACCACCGTGGTTTGTGCAAGATCGTCGGGCAGAAACGCCGAAACAAAGTACAAATCCGTGATGGCAACGTAGGAGTAGGGCTGGTCCAGAGTCGCATTATTGCTGACCTTCGCGACGGCCTGGGCATCCTGCTTGCCGTCAAGCGACCAGGCAAAAGTCGATGTCGCCGAGGTGAAGATCATGCTGCGCGTCTTCGACGAGGGAAGAAACTCTTCCATGTCGCCCAATCCCGCCGGCCACTCCACCAGCGAACGAACCGGCACACCATTGCGCAGCAGATGCGACTCGACGGAGATCACATAGCTCGAGTCGAAGCGGATGGTCTTCAACACATCCAACCCGTTTGCAGCATAGTGAAAGGTGAGCGTCGCAGGCGCCAGCACCAGCCCGGTCGCCGATGGCTGCGCGCCCGCAACCGTCACCTGGTAAAGCGCCTGGTTCACCTGCGAGGTGAGCGCGGGCTCATAGGTAAACAGCGAAAGCGGCAGCCCGAATTGTGCCGAGGCCTGCTCCTGCACCATGTCCAGCGGCTTGCCCGCCGTGTCGTTGTATTTCTTCAGTATCCAGTGCTTCACCCGCGCGCCGCGATTGGTGAAGACAATCTTGTACTGCTCGTTCTCGACCGTGGTCTCCGTTTCCAGAGCCGCGGCAATCGCCGGAGTCCCTCCCGCGGCCAGCGCAGGCGCTGCACCTGCTTGCGCGGGTCCCGGCTGATCCACTCCAGCCTGTCCTGAGGCTGAGGTCTGGGTCTGCGACTGGGTTTGCGCAGGAGCCGGGTTGGTCACTGGTTTGGGTTTGAAAAAGTACTGGTAGCCGAGCAGAACAACCAGAAGCAGCAGCATGAAGCCCATGGTGGAGCGCATGTCGCCCCCGCCGCTGCCGCCGCCGGGGCCCTGCGTTTGAAGATTGGGATTGCGAATTTCTGCCAAAGGATACTTCCTATCGTTAAGGGCCTGTTCGCAGGCGCTGGGGACAGGCGGTCGTCAGACCGCTGCTTGTCCTATGGTAATGGTTCGTGGGGAAAAGGTCTCGCCGGGGCGGCAGGAGGAACCGGATCCAGCCCTCCGCGCGCAAAAGGATGGCAGCGCAGCAGCCTCCAGATCGCCAGCCCCACGCCGCGTACAGGGCCGTGCGTGGCAATCGCCACCGCCGCATACTCTGAGCACGTGGGCAGATATTTACAGCCGCCCGGCGAAAGGGAATGCACGGCCGGGGAAAGCCAGCGTTGATAAAAGGCGATAGCGGCCAGCAGGAAGCGCGTCATAGTGCGGGCAATTCCTGAGACATGCGTGCCGCCTCAGTCCGTGCCTGATGAAGGATACGCACAATCTCCGCTTCAAGTTTCGCGAATTCCAGGTTCAGCACAATCCGGCGCGGATGAAAAATCAAGTCGAATCCCCCGGGAAGCAGCTCCACATGCCGCCGCAACGCCTCGCGCATGCGCCGCTTGATGCGGTTGCGCTCGTGCGCTTTGCCCAGCACCTTGCCGGCGGTAAGGCCCACGCGCGGTCCGGACGGCAATGCCGCATCGGCAAAAGCAGGCTGTTGCCGCCCCAGAAACCAGCTCATTGAGGAAGACTGCCGTTTGCGGCTGCCCGCATAGGCGCGCTGATAATCGGCATGCCTCTGCAGGCGCGCTCCTGTCAACGATTGAATCCTGGATTGAATCGGGGAGGTGCGCCCTGCTTCTGGCGACGGAAGAGCCTGGCGCATGTCGGAACGGGGTCGGCTGCTCATGGCAAATGCCGGTAGTTGTCCGGGCCGGATTGCATCGCTGTGCGGCGGGCTCCAGCTCATCCAAAGCGGCAGGCAGACACTAGTCGCGGAAGCCGGCGCTGACGGCCACACGCTTGCGGCCAATGGCGCGACGGCGGCTCAACACGGCTGCACCGCTCTTGGTCTTCATACGGGCACGAAAACCGTGCGTCTTCACGCGTTTGCGGCGATTGGGTTGAAATGTGCGCTTGGGCATAAAAATGCGCTCCTGTTTCCTGGTAAGAATCTGCGCCTTGACGGCAAGTCTTGAGTATATCGCAGGTTGAGCCCGGAATCCAGTGCAATGTCGTTCGCCGCGTAGCAAGCGGTCTTCCAGACTGCGCTTACGGCAGGTTTCCTTGAACGCAAAATGCATCCCTGGGGCCAGTACAGTTGCCTCTGCATCGTGACTCTGGTAATCTCTTCCGATTGTGAAAACGCCAATCAGAGTGACCCTTGCGCTAACTTTCACCACCATTGGTGCAACTCTTAGTAAGCACCGAAAAGTTGTGTGAATGAGGGATTGCAACAATCTCCAAATGTGCTACTATCGGGACCGTTCAAGAAAAGTTTCCAAGCGTCCCACGGAACGAATTTATCCTCGCCCCAGGCTCGGCGTTTTCAGGGGCAAGACCAGCGGCAGCCAGGCACTTGGTCGGTAGTAGTTTGACGCAAAGCCCTAGCTTTGCGCCAACAGAGAACCGTTGCCCAAAATCGTGGATAAACCGGACCGGCAGTAAACGTAGGTGACGCAGGCAAGGATTAGGTCGATGGCATTTGCAACTTCGCCGGCAACGGTACTCAACCCCTGGCTTCAGATTCTCGCAGCTCTCGAAAAGAAGGTAATTCGCCAGTCCTTCGAGACCTGGCTCAAGCCCACGCGCTACAGCCACGCTGCTGGCCGAACTCTCTATGTCCGTGTCCCTTCTCCCGAGTTCCAGCACATCGGCGACAAGTACGGCGACCTGATTCAGGAAGCCATCGATCTGCAGGCGCTGGAGTTTGACGATGTCAGCTTCGTCACTGCCGAGGAGGATCCCTCTATTCCACCCCAGCGGCGCGATGGCGGCTTTGGGCCCCTCCCGGCGCACGCGCCCACGGCGCCACCTCCGGCGCCGGCGCGCAGCAATCCTCAGCAGGAGCGCTTCGACTGGTCCACCGCGGCACAGCTCAACCAGCGCTACACCTTTGACGCCTTCGTCATCGGCAACGGCAACCAGTTTGCCCGCGCCGCTGCACTGGCCGTGGCCGAGCGGCCCTCGCGCGCTTACAATCCGCTCTTCCTCTATGGCGGCGTGGGTATGGGCAAGACGCACCTGATGCATGCCATCGGTCACGAGGTAAAGCGCCGCCAGCCCATGGCCAGCATCTCTTACGTCTCCGCGGAAAAGTTCACCAACGAGATGATCACCTCCATCCGCAACGATCGCATGACCAGCTTCCGCGACCGTTTCCGCACCGTGGATGTGCTGCTCATCGACGACATTCAATTCATCGCCCAGAAAGAGCGCACCCAGGAAGAGTTCTTCCACACCTTCAACGCTCTCCACGAGAGCATGAAGCAGATCGTCATCGCCTCCGATCGCCCGCCCAAGGAACTCACAGAGATTGAAGACCGCCTGCGCTCGCGTTTTGAGTGGGGCCTGATCGCCGACATTCAGCCGCCCGATCTCGAAACCAAGGTAGCCATCCTGCAGAAAAAGGCGGAGAGCGAGCAGGTGCAGCTGCCCACCGACGTCGCACTGTTTGTCGCATCGAATGTTCGCACCAACGTCCGCGAACTCGAAGGCGCGCTGGTGCGGCTCATCGCCTGGTGCCAGTTGAATCGCATGGAGATCACGCTCGCCTCCACGCAGCAGTGCCTCAAGCAGTTCATTGACATGCAGGTGCGCAAAATCACCATCGAGGCCATTCAGCGCGCGGTCGCCGAACAGTTCGGCATGCGCGTCGCCGACCTCAAGCAGAAGAACAACTCGCGCAACGTCGTGGTGCCGCGCCAGATTGCCATGTACCTGGCCAAGCAGATGACCGAAGCCAGCCTGCCGGAGATCGGCCGCCAGTTCGGCAACAAGCACCACACCACCGTGATGCATTCCATCGCCAAGATCGACGAGCAGCGCCGCGCCGACAAGGATCTGCACCGCACCCTCAACAAGCTGCAGGAACTGCTGAACGGTTAGCAACTCCCAAAGCCGCCGGGAAAAATAGAAGCCCGCGCTGCGTTCTTGCGGCGTGGGCTTTGTCGTTGTGCTGAAAGTGAATACCACCCGGTACTCTACTGGATACTCAACGCGAAATGGAGGACTTACCGTACTAAGGGAGACCACCAACCTCCCGCGAGCGGGAAGCAAGCGTCCACCCCACCGCAGAGGTTTGCATATAATTACGAACTCTTGGCGCACAATCGAAGAATGAAGGCCAGCGCCATCGTCACAATCCGGCAGAACACCTCAGCCAGACTCCTTTGCGCTGCCACAGGAGGCCCTCGGCGGATCTCCCAAAGCGGCAAAGAAAAGGAGAAAAACACATCAAACTACGGATTTCCTTTCAACGCCATGAAAACAATCATGTTACATGCATAAACGGCGTATATTATCCCAATTCTAAAGGACTTACGCGCAGACCACCAGCCGCACTTCGGCCCAAAGCTGAAAGCTCTCCTCACGAGGTCTCAAGCACCGGCTCCTTCGCAGCCAGCCTGTTCGCTCGTCCGACCTTCTTCAGAAGACTGCGCAGCGCCGGCTCACAGTACCAGGCGATGGACAGCGACACCGCCCCGATGCCAACCAGTGCAAGCAGTGCGCTTGGAAGGTCCGCAAGTCCAATCCTTTTCATCAGGTAGATCGCAAATTCGCCAACCCGCTCATGCAGAAGATAGAACGGGTAAGTCGTCAACCCCAGCAGGCGGACAACTCTTCGCAACGCGGCGTTTGCTGGAAACAGCGGATTGAATCGGACCGATAGAAGAATTCCGGCAAACGCCAGGCCGAACGCCATGCAACTCGGGATGGCCAGGTGCGTCCAGGGCGTCTCGCGTACAAGAGCGGAATGCGCGAATTTCGGCAGCACCTCTACGGCCCTGGCATAAATCTCCAGGCAGGCAAGCATCAGGGCCAACCCCGCCGCCCATGCGCCCACTCTGCTGAGCCGCTTTTCCTTGTAAAGCCAAACCAGGATGCCCAGGCCGAAGTAGGGGCCGTGCCGCAGCAGCGACATATTCTTCCAGCCGTAGTCGAAGTCGACCCAGGCCCAATGCACCACTCCGTGCGCGTTCAAGGCAAGCGCAACCAGATAGGGCGCACCCCAAAGAACGAGCAGGATCGCGATGGTTTGAATATGTTTGAATCCGTTGAACGTAATGACGGTGTACACCAGAAAGTAGAAGGCGAGCTCAATCGGCAGCGTCCAGTAAGCGGTGGCTAGAAAAGGGCCCGGCAACAGAATCATGGAATAGTAAAGCTGAATAAGCCCCGTTGTGTGCCGGGCATATCCGCCCCACAGAAACAACGGGTAACTAACGGCTGCGGCACACCAGGCTGCTGGATAAATGCGCAGAAAGCGGCCAGTCATGAACTGCTTCGGCGTTGCGCCGTGAGCGGAGTTGGCAATGACCAGCCCGGAGATGACAAAGAAAACCTGAACGCCCACCCAGCCGAACGGCAGGAGCCATGCAATTCCCGGTGTCATCCACGTCAGATGGAACGCGGCCACGCTTACTGCGCAGGTAAAACGAACCAGGTCGATTCCGTAAATGTATCCGCTCTTCGCTTTGAGCGCCGCTTGCTCCGGTTCGGGCATCTCTCGACTTAGTCTCCAGCCATCAATCATTGACGCTGGAGCACAAGGTTGCCAATCCCACCTGCGGGTTAATTCGGCGCGACTATTGCCTGATCTGGCACACCCATCATCCAGATCAGAAAAGCCTTCATTCCGCGCACAATGCCCTGAACCCTGTTCCCTGATCCCTGTTCCCTGTCCTTATCCCACCGCCGGCAGACCTGCCAGCGCCATTGCAATCTCTTCGGCCGGGTAGTCGTAGTTCTCCAGCATCCCCGCCTGGTAGTTGATGTACGACTGCATGTCGAAGTGCCCGTGCCCGCAGAGATTGAACAGAATCGTCCGGGCGCTGCCCTCTTCCTTGCACTTCAATGCCTCGGCAATCGCACCCGCCACAGCGTGATTCGCCTCAGGCGCGGGAATGATCCCCTCCGCCCGGGCAAACTGGATTCCTGCCGCAAACGCATCTAACTGCTGGACGCTCGTGGCCTCAATCAGCCCAAGATCCCGCACATGCGAAACCATGGGCGCCATACCGTGATACCGTAGCCCGCCTGCATGAATTCCCGGCGGAATGAACGTTGATCCCAGCGTATGCATCTTTACAAGCGGCGTAAGATGGCCGGTGTCGCCAAAGTCGTAAGCGAAATGCCCCTTGGTCAGGCTCGGGCAGGCTGCCGGTTCCACTGCAATTACGCGGGCATGACTCTCGCCCTTGATCTTCTTGCCCAGGTAGGGGAACACCAGGCCGGCGAAGTTCGAACCTCCGCCCGTACAGCCAACAATCACGTCGGGCTCAGCATCGGCCAGAGCCATCTGCTCCATCGCCTCCAGGCCAATCACGGTCTGGTGCAGCAGCACATGATTCAGCACGCTGCCCAGCGCGTACTTCGTATTCGGGTCTTTCGCGGCAACTTCTACGGCCTCTGAAATCGCGATGCCAAGGGAGCCGTTCGTGTCAGGGAACTCAGCAAGAATCGCCCGCCCGCTCTCTGTTTCCACGCTCGGGCTGGCCGTCACGCTGGCGCCGAAGGCCTCCATCAGCGCGCGGCGATAGGGCTTCTGGTCATAGCTGACGCGCACCATGTAGACCTTGCACTCAAGACCGAAGAACGCGCACGCCATGGCCAGCGCTGAACCCCACTGCCCCGCGCCCGTCTCGGTCGAAAGCCGTTTGGTGCCCTCGATCTTGTTGTAGTAGGCCTGTGCCACCGCCGTGTTGGGTTTGTGCGAACCGGCAGGGCTCACGCCCTCGTACTTGTAGTAGATCTTCGCCGGCGTATCCAGGACCTTTTCCAGTCGCCGCGCGCGGAATAGCGGCGATGGCCGCCATTGCGCATAGACCTGCCGCACCGGATCGGGGATCTCGATCTCCCGCTCCTGGCTTACCTCCTGCATAATCAGCGCCATGGGAAACAGCGGCGCCAGGTCGTCCGGCCCGATGGGCTGCAGCGTGCCGGGATGAAGCGGCGGAGCCAGCGGCTTGGGCAGGTCGGCGGCAAGGTTGTACCAAGCGCGGGGAATGCGACTTTGCGGCAGGTTGTACTGGATGGTTTCCATGGGCAACATCTTAGCAGCGCAGACGCATCGGGCTCAGGTTCGCTTGCGGTTTGGGTGATGCATCTCTCGATCCCAAAACATCGAAGTTCAACAACACCGCCGTCCTCACCTCTGACTGGCCTCGCCTGCCTGCACCCGACGGTTGAACTCCTCCGACTTGCCACGCGGCACAGTCAGCGGCTGCCACGCCGCGTTGCTCAGGTGCTTGGCCAGGAACACGATCTGGCCGCAGTGATAAGAGTAATGCGCCATCTGCCGGTTGATCGCCTGCATCACCGAGTGCGCCTCCCCGCGAATCGTCACCCTCCGCGTCAGGTCCTCCTCGACCAGCGGTTCCAGCGCCGCAAAAAGACAGGCCCATCCCGCCTCCCACGCGGCCATCAGCCCCGCACGCGTCGCCGGCGGATCTTGAAACTCCAGGTCCCGCCTCCGGTCCGGCTTTTCACCGTCGCTGGTCAGAAAATCTGTAAAGCGCGACCGCATGTTGCCTGCCATGTGCTTGACGATCACGGCAATCGAGTTTGCTTCCCGATCGAGCGCTGCAAGCAGTTGCTCGTCGGTCAACTGTTCCATGGCTCGCTCCGCCAGGCTCTTGTAATAGCGGAAGAGGGAGAGCGAATCTTTCAGAAAAGAAGTGGTGAATTCCAGCGCCATGCCGCTATTCTCGCACTATGGTTGAAAACTGCAAGCAAAGGACCCAGGTCCCCCTCGGAGCCTGACCGCCGTCAAATTCACCCAATCAACCCGCACCTCGGGGCGATACTCTGAATGAAACAATCGCATTGAGCGTTCCCCACGGAGGATCATGCCTGCCAACCCTTCCTTCTCCCGCCGCGGATTTCTCGGCGCATCTGCCGCCACAGTGGTTGCATCCACCTTCCCGGCCGCGCAAGCCGCATCTGCCCAGCCCACCACCCCGCTGCCTCCTTCCATTGCCGCCCTGTCCGATCTCTCCGGCCACGCGCAACCCTTCACCAACGCCGAGCGCCTTGTCCGCATCGATCGCGCCCAACGGCTGATGAGCGAAACAAGGATCGACGCCATTGTCCTCGCCAACTCGACAAAATCGTCGGTGTACTTCGCAGACCTCCGCTTGGACGGAGGCGAGCGTCTCTGGGCTCTCGTGATCCCCGCCAAAGCCAAGCCGTTTTTGGTCTGCCCAGCATTTGAGGAGGGCCGCGCCCGACAGTTGCTCGAAGCCGGCCCCTTCGGCAAGGCGGCCGACGTCCTGACCTGGCAGGAGGACGAGAGCCCCTTTGCTGCTCTTGGCAGGGGCCTGGCCGATCGCGGCCTGACCAGCGGAACCATTGGCCTCGACGAGAACATGAAATTCGTCTTTGCCGAGGGCATTCGTGCCGCCAACCCGCACCTGACCATCGTCAGCGCCTCACCGGTCACCGCCGGTTGCCGCATGATCAAAGACGCACATGAGATCCAGTGCCTGCGCTTAGCTTGCCGCGCCACGCTGCTCGTCTACCGCGCGGTTGCACAATCTGTTCACCCCGGTATGACGACCACCAACGTCCACGCTCTGGTTGCATCGGCATACAAGCGTGTCGGATTTGAGGGCGAGGCCAGCCTCAACATTGACGAGTTCACCGCGCTGCCCCACGGGTCGAGCCACCAGCAGACCTTGCGCGAAGGTTCCATCCTCATGCTCGACGACGGCTGCTCTGTGGAGGGCTACACATCGGACATCACCCGCACCTTTGTTCTCGGTAAAGCAACCGACAAGATGAAGCGTGTCTTTGATCTGGTACACCGCGCGCAGTCAGTTGCTGTCGAGACTGCACGCCCCGGTGTGGCAACCGCTGCTGTCGACGCCGCGGCCCGAAGAATCATCGTGGATGGTGGCTACGGTCCCGGATACAAATACTTTTCCCATCGTCTCGGCCACGGGATCGGCATGGACATGCACGAATGGCCCTATTTTGTGAAGAACAACATGTTCGGCTATGACCCAAACCCGCGCCTCCAGGCCGGCAATCTTCTCAGCGACGAGCCCGGCATCTACATTCCCGGCGAGTTCGGCATTCGCCTGGAGGACGACCTGCTCATTACCGAATCCGGAGCGGAGTTGCTCACTCCGCAAAGTCCTTCCCTCGAAAAGCCGTTTGCAGGAATGGAGGCGGATTTGCCGGTTGCGCACGCGTGAGAACCGGAAGATACGGCCTGGGCTTGTTATGCGCGAAGTTGGTCATCACAACGCTTCACAATAAGAACCCTATAAACAATGACGCGGCACGGATGATCAGGATAACGCTCAGGAACCGATTGGCAAAAGCGGTGTTTTGGGGTGGCCACACTTTGCTCACAGTTTCCTGCAATACCTCTGGTGTATGCGTGTCCCGGGATCCGCATGGAGAAGGCGGAGGCAACCTGTCGCTGCCTTTTCAGACCGGAATTTGAGCCATGGAAGAGGAAGCGCGGAACGGCCTCATCGTGAAGAGACCGTTCCGCTTACTGTTTAGCTGCAGCGTGACTCACTTGCTTACTACTGCCGCAGCGGTATTCACCGTTTGCGTCAGGGCTGTTGAGGTACTGCTCAGGTAGTCGATGCTCCCGGCGTAGACTACCGTGATGGAGTTGGTTCCGGAGGGCAGGGTTGTGGCGGCCAAAGTAGCTTTTCCGCTGCTCAGGGTCCCGGTTCCCAGAGAAGTGGTTCCATCCATGAACGTCACTGTGCCGCTAACGGTACCTCCGGTGGCAGGCGTGACCGTCGCAGTGAAGGTAACGGAAGCCCCGACGGTGGATGGGTTGAGCGAAGAAGTCACCTTGGTTGTTGTGGCGGCCGCGTTGGTAACTTGAGACACTGCGGCCGACGTGCTGGTCGTGTAGTCTGCATTCCCGGCGTAGGTCGCGGTAATGGAGTTGGCGCCCACCGGGAGGCTGCTGATCTTGAAACCGGCAACGCCGCTGCTCAAGGACACGGTGCCGATGCTGGTTCCGTTTGCGTAGAAGGTTACGGTTCCGGATGGCGTTCCGTTCGCTGCCTTCACGGTGGCGGTAAAGTTGATCGCCTGGTCGAACGCCGAGGGGTTGACGGAAGATGTCAGTGTTGTCGTTGTAGCATCTGCGTCGATGACTTGAGACACCGCGGCTGACGTGCTGGTCGTGTAGTCTGCATTCCCGGCGTAGGTCGCGGTGATGGAGTTGGCGCCCACCGGCAGAGACCTCGTTATTAATGTGGCCACGCCATTGGAGAGCGTTCCGGTTCCAATGCTCGTTCCGTTTGAGTAGAAGGTCACGGTTCCCGTGGGCTTAATCGCAGCCACCGACGAGACGGTTGCCGTAAAGGTAACGTCTGCGTCGTAGGATGCCGGGTTAAGCGAGGAAACCAACGCTGTGGTAGTTGGTTCTACACTGACGACCTGAGATACCGCCGCCGAAGTGCTGGCTGTGTAGTCGGTCGATCCCCCATAAACTACGGTGATCGAGTCCGCGCCTAAGGGGAGCGCATCCGTGGCGAGTGTGGCTACTCCATTGGAAAGAGTTTTTGAGCCAATGCTCGTTCCATTCGACAGGAAGGTTACGGTTCCAGCCGGCGTTCCTGTGGTCGAGGTAGTGGAATCATTTACGGTGGCCGTGAAGGTCACCGTTTGGCCATAACCTGACGGGGTCAGAGAAGAAGTCAACGTTGTTGTGGTGGCATCGGCGTTGACGACTTGCGAGACAGCGTCGGAAGTGCTGGTCCCATAGTCAGTGGTTCCGGCGTAGTTTGCCGTGATGGAGTGGGTGCCTGCTGCCAGGGTGGAGGTCTTGAGCGTGGCAACACCATTGCTGAGTGATCCGGTGCCGATGCTCGTTCCGTTTGCCAGGAAAGTCACTGTTCCGGTGGGCTTGACCACGGAGGCGGACGAAACCGTTGCCGTAAATGTGACCGCCTGGCTGTAGGAAGATGGGCTGAGCGACGAGGTCAACGTTGTGGTTGTGGGCTGGATATCCTCGACTTCAGAGACAGCGACCGACGTGCTGGCCGTGTAGTCCGTGGATCCGGCATAAACTGCGGTGATTGAGTTGGTTCCCAGCGGTAGCTTGTAGGTAGCGAATGTGGCCACGCCATTGGAGAGCGTTCCGGTTCCAATGCTGGTTCCATTCGAAAGGAAGCTGACTATCCCTGTTGGCACTCCGTCTAAGGCTGATTTTACCGTCGCCGTAAAGGTCACCAACTCGCCATAGTTCGACGGGTTGAGCGAGGAAGTCAGGGCTGTTGTTGTGCTCTCAGCAACCACCACCAGCGATGTCCCGCTCGAGGTGCTGGTACTGAAGTCGGCAGATCCGCTATAGCTTGCCGTGATGGTGTAGGCGCCCAATGCAAGGGTCGAGGTTGTGAGGGTGGCCACACCATTGACGAGCGTTCCGCTGCCAAGGCTCTTTCCACTGGCATAGAACATGACGCTTCCGGTCGGGGTCCCACCTGCTGACGTAACCGTTGCCGTGAACGTGACAGGCTGATCGTAGGACGAGCTGCTGATGGACGTAGCGATTGCCGTTGCCGAAGAGGCCTTGCTGATGGTCTCATCGAGCGCGGTGGAGGTGCTGGTGGTGTAGGTTGAGTCGCCGGAGTAGACGGCGGTGATGGAGTTGCTGCCCACAGGGAGGGTGTTGACTGCGAGCGAGCCAACAGAGCTGCTGTTCAGGGTTGCAGTGCCCAGCAACGTGGCGCCGTGATAGAAACTCACTGTACCCGTTGGCGTGCCGGAGATGGAAGGCTTGACGGTCGCACTCAGCGTAACGGTGCTGCCGTAAGCTGCCGGGTTCAGAGAAGAAGTGACCGCTGTTGATGTGGTTTCATGAACCGTCTGATCGAACGGGGGAGAGTTGGTGGCGAGGAAGTTGCCGGCCCCTGGGTATGAAATCTGCAAGGTGAGGGCGCCTACAGGCAGGGTAGCGGTCCTGAGCGTGGCGACGCCGCCGGAAAGTGTTCCGGTGCCAAGGTTGGTGGCTCCGTTCCAGAAAGTCACTGTGCCGGTTGGCGTGCCGGAGACAGTTGCTGTCACGGTTGCAGTCATGGTTACGGACTGCCCGTTGACCGATGGATTGGGTGACGCAACCACGGTCGCGGTGGTCGGCGAGTCGACGGTGAAGGTAAGCGTCTGGGTTGAACTCGAAGTGCCGGCAGAAGTGACGCTCCAGTACTTGAGGGTGTGGGTGCCAAGCACCGAGACGTTGAAGGGACCGCCATACGTGGTTTCCGCCCCGCCATCCAGCGTGTAGTAGATGGCTGCGATGCCGCTGCCGCCTGTTTCGGAGGCATTGAGCGTGACGCCGACGACCGACTCGTAGGTGCTGCCGCTATACACGGTTCCGCTCAGGATTGCCGTCGTAACCGGGGTTGACGTGTCGATGCTTACCCATTGATAGGTCTCGGCCGAGACGTTGCCGGCTTTGTCCTGGGTCCAGTAGTAGATGTAGGTCTGTCCCTGCGTCGCGATGGTAAACGGTCCGCTGTAAACGCTGCACGCGCTGGTCGAACCGGGGTAACAGCTGGCCGAGTTGATGGCATAATACGTCCGGTAGATGCCCGAAGCATTGGTCCCGCCTGGATCGGTTGCCGTCAGGGTGACGGTGACCGCTTTGTTCACCCAAACGGTGCCGGAGGTGGCAGGGTTGGTAGACACGCTGATGGTGGGTGCCACCGTGTCGTAGCAAATTGGCCCGTAAGTCTTGGCTCCTGTATAGAAACCCTGGTTGTCCCAGGCTCCCACATTCACCGTATGGCAGCCCTGGCCCGGGTTACCCGAGCAGCCGTCTGCGCCGTTGAAGGCGAGGCAGCCTGTTTTTCCATATGGGTACTGCGGGCCGCTGTAAAACGAGTTGCCCGACCCGCCGTTCGGTTCGGTGTAAACGTCGGCGGGAATCGAGTCCCAGCCCTGCGTGAAACCAGCCACGCCCGGAGCCGGGAGGCCTGCCGTGCTGGCGGTCACGCCGTCGCTCACCGTCCAGGAAACGACCTGGTCGCTGTTGTACCAGGTATGGGTCGCCGGTCCTGAAAAGCTTACCGCGGGCACGCCGTCAGAAGGAATGATGTAGAAGTTGAACGCCCACGCCAGTTGCAGCATATTGGCCGAGCCCCAGCCGGTAGCCAGATCGTAACCAGGCTCAGCGCAGAAATAGAGCAGGGTTGGGTAGGTCGCGGTCAAATAGTTTGTCACACAATCCTGAGTGATGTCATAGAACGGATAGTGCGCCGCACCCTGGCCCTCGCCTTCGTAGTAGAGGATCGGGGCGGGGTTGCCAATCGGTTCGCAGGCATCCGTGCCGCTGGAACCGCAGATGTGCCCAATCGAGTTCAGGTACGAATTCTCCTGGGCAAAGAACCCCGCCAGTTCCGGCGCCACAATGCTTGTGCCGCCCCATGTTCCCCAACCATCCACGCCATCGTTTTGGCAGCCAGTCGTGGTGCAGTAGTCCCATTGCCCGTAGCCGCCCGCTTCCAGCGAAATATCCGGCACCTTGCGTTGCGTGTTCCCGGATACGATGTACTGGTTGCCCCCGGTCCACTCTTCGTAATTGATGCCACTCTGCCAGGAGGGTGCAGAAAACATGACGCTTAGCCCGCCGCCACCGCCGCCGCCGTTGGTTTGGCAATCCTTCAAGGTAGTGCCACCGGTCCAGGCATTTTCGCTTAGCCAGGTCCCGTCATAATTCAGTTTGAGTGCGGTGCCGCCCGCTGCAACAAAGTCAGGATCGGACGATGGGTAGATCACCCCGTTCCCGTCGCCGCAACCTGGCGTTGAGCCCTGGTCCCCCGCAGCCGCTACCAGCGTCAGGCCCTCGCCCACCATCTGGTTGAAAATGTAATGGGCATCCCCAACCGCCGTGCCTGATACATAACCAGACCAGTAAGAGGTCTCTTCCCCCCCGTAGCTGGTGGATACCACGTGCGCGTGGCCATCGTTCAGAATCGAGTTCCACATGTCGAAGTAGGTGCCTTGGTAGCCGTTCGCGCCTTCATACACATACACATGCGCGGTATCGTTCGACGAGCCGAAGCTGTTTGAAAACGCGGTTGAGTACTCCACATCCAGGTCCGCTTCGTCGTCCCCGCCATCGCTGTTGCAGCCGGCATCTACGCCGATGATGCATTCCGTGCCAGGAATGCTGTTCTCCCCATCGATATAACCATTGATCGAGTAGGCGGTGATGTTCCAGGCCATTCCGTAGAACTGGAAGAAGGTGTTGGCGTCGCTCTCGTTAAACCCGCCGAACGTCGCCAGGGCGATAGAGGTATCGGCCGGAGAGCCGTTCGAGTCGTTGTGCACGTTGCAGCACTTGCTCTGCGCCAACAGCGCGCTGTAGTCATAGACTTGTGAGCTGTACAGGTTGGCTGGATCGACGCCGCCGATCTCATCCGGCGGATTGGGCGTCGTGAGTCCGCTCGCCGAAACCGCGGCCGACTTGGCGGAGGCCGCGCCGGACTTTACTGAGGCAGCTTCGGCCGTTTTATTCCAGGGCGCCTTCGACGGATCGCCGTCGCCCTGCGAGTTGACGCCCTCGCTGTGAACGGGTCCAGGAACGTAGTCCCAGCCCTTTCTGCTCTCCGCGTGCCCACTCACGGGCTTCATCCGGACAATGCTGTTCAGGCCGAAGATGCCGCCCACGATGCCCGACAGGTGCGCCGGGATTGACGGATCGCGATCGTTGGAGAAATCCACTTCCTCGCCAACCTTGTAGTGGTTGATGGTCACTCCCAGCGCCTGCTCGATCACTCCGGATGGGGCCTCGACATCCACCAGCAGCCGATTGGCGTACCGGTTGGTCACCGTCAGCCCCTGGCTCTTGGCCCAGTCCACCACCTGCTGTTCGTCTTCCACCTTGGGCCCGAACCGCGCGTTCCACTCCTCGGCAGTCAGAAACTTGTGGAAGTTTGGCGATCCCTTGGTCTGCAACTCTTGCAGAAACTTCTCTTCCCCAGCCAGGTCCGGAGGCGTCACGAAGATGGCCAGTCGCAGCTTCTTCTCCGGGCTGTAGTGGTCCAGCCGCATGGCCGTTCCATCTGCGACCTCATGGGGAAGATGGTTGGACAGGGGGACGATGCCCTCCGATGAGATGGCTCTCTCATTGGCTGGGGCCGCGGCCGTTGTTTGTGCTCCGGCCTGCCAGGAGCCGGGCAGGAAAGATGTGAGGGCAAGCAAACAGGTGACGACCACTGCCTTGTCTGCGAATCTGGGGAAATGGAAGATTCTCATCTTTGGACCTCTTATTCCGGGGATGCTGTTCTTGCGGGGAACCACAAAGGCGGAGGCGCGACTGAACCTCCGGCGGGGTCCGTGCAAGGGGACTCGGATCAACCCATCAACACCGTCGCACACAGGAAAAAAGAAGTCTTCAATTCGACCCTCAATTTCGATCAATAAATATCAACTCAACCATAGTATTGATAAAAAACAAGATAACAGTTTCGCCGGAAAGCAATTGATGAGGCCTTTCCTTCACCGGGCTGCGCAGAAAAACAGGATTTGAGAACCTAGATAACTTTTGGTTGTTGGATTGCCAGCCCGCGCCAGTCCGGCACGCAAACGCCTGATCTCGGTTTGCTCAGCGGTCACCGCATTCTTGCCTGCCAACCCCTTCAGTGCTCCAGCCCGATGCAACTTGATCCAGTTGCCAATGGTCTGTTCAACCACTCCGCGGATGCCATATCCGCTTGGCCGTGCTGAAACCTCAGGAAACGCGCGCTAAGCATCCCCGCCAATTCAGAAACCCCTGCTTTACAGCAACCGCCTTCCTGAAAGATGCAAGGCCATCGCAACGCAAGTGGCTTGCTTCAATCGCCGAGGCATGTTCCCACGCGCCGGGCAGTCCGTACCCAGGAATGGTCGGCTGGTACCAACTTGAGCTTGCCCGCGACATTCTCCAGCGGTACTGGTTCCGTCCCATCGCCGCGCGCTGCCACCATTACGCCAAACTTTCCTTCGCTGATCAGGTCGGCGCATGCGCTGCCCAGGCGCGTGGCAAGGATTCTATCCTCCGCGCATGGTGTCCCGCCGCGCTGCACGTAGCCGAGGATTGTCACGCGGGATTCGAGATGGGTGAGTTCTTCGAGTTGCCGGGCTAGGCGCAACGTATTGCCTTGATGCCGAATCTCAAGCGCAGCGATTTCACGCTTGGCCTCCAACTGCTCGTTTAAGGTCTTGGCGCCTTTGAGAACCTTCTCAGCCATGTTAAAGATGCGCGAGTCGTCGCGGCTCATGGCTCCCTCGGCTACGGCCACAATGCTGAAACTGCTGCCCCGCTTGCTGCGCTGACCAATTGCCCGGGCGATTTTTTTCACGTCGTAGGGGATTTCGGGAAGGAGGATCACGTCTGCTCCGCCCGCCAAACCCGCGCCAAGGGTGAGCCAGCCGGCGCGATGGCCCATGATCTCGGCCACGATGATGCGATGGTGGCTGTGAGCGGTGCTGTGAAGCCGGTCAATGGCCTCGGTGGCAATGGCCAAAGCGGTCGCGTAGCCAAACGTGGCGTCGGTCATGGCCACATCGTTATCAATGGTTTTGGGTAGCGTGATGACGTTGATGCCAGCCTGGTGCAAACGGAAGGAGTTCTTCTGGGTACCGCCTCCGCCCAGGCAGACAAGCCCATCGATTCCCCACTTCCTGAGGTTGTCTTTGATGACGCCGGTCATGTCCTTGGTACGACCGTCAATCACCATGCGATGGGGCTTGTCACGGCTGGTGCCGAGAATCGTGCCGCCGATGGTGAGTATTCCGGAGAGGGCGGAGCGGTCCAGGTCGATACGCCGATTCTCGACCAAACCGCGAAAACCGTCGCGAAAACCGACAATCTCCATGCCGTAGTAGCCGAGCGCGGCCTTGCCGACGCCGCGAATCGCTGCGTTAAGGCCGGGGCTGTCGCCTCCAGCAGTGAGGATACCGATGCGCTTAATCTTCTTAGCCATTTGAAATCTCAATCAGACTTTCCGAAGCTGTTTGTCGAGCAGGACTATCGCTACGCAATCCACGGTGGCTTGCTCTGCCTGCTCTGCCCACACCAAATCCACCGTTGCCATAGTGGCACCGCTGGGTAATGTGGTCAACTCGCCGGCAAGCCGACTTGCTTGCTTCACCAGCGTTCTGGCCCGAAGCGCCGTGATTTCCGCGCCGAAGCCCGGCTGCCAGCATCTCCCGTCCCGGCGAGGAGGCTCCAAAGCTGTCTATACGAATCACATCGCCGTCATGGCCCGCTTACTTCCACCAGCCCAGCGAGGCTCCTGCTTCGATCGCTGATTCGGGCACGCCCGCCGCCTTCAGGCTGGCTTTGGACTCTGCCGTTTGTTCTTCGAAGTTCTTCCAGCTGGGGATGCGCTCGGTCTGCAGATTGACCGCATGCTAGAGAACAAAGACCCCTTGCATACGCCGCAGCAAACGTCGGCTTGGGCCGGATCAACAGCTGGAAGATCCTGGCGGCTGCGCGCAATGAAACTGGGCCCCTTGCCACCTCGAGTCGATACAAGAGCTTCCTGCCCGTATGCTCTCGAGAAGGCATTCGCAACACCAGGGTGACCTCCAACCTGGCAAAGTTCATCCGTCAAAGGAGGGAGAATCCTACACGCATGTGGATCAGGCTGCACCGTCAGACAGCCATCAAAGCGGCTGCCAGGCAAAGACCGGCCGAGGTGAGACTAGCCGGAAAGTCGCTATACACCATTGATAATATTAATGTTAATTTGGTGGGCCCGGAGGGATTCGAACCCCCAACCAAGGGATTATGAGTCCCCTGCTCTAACCGTTGAGCTACAGGCCCTGCCCTTATTATCAGTAATCTGCGGTCTGCGTTTTTCGACCCTAGGGTTGCTGTGTCTAAAAACGCAGGTGTCCATTACCTTTCATCCCCTCCAGTGCCTTTCTATTGAGCTTCTCAAGCCTGCCGCATGCCCGCTCGATGTCTCGCTCGCAGGGTGCACATTCCGCTGGGAGATCGTGACGCTGGAGTGCCCCGCCAGCCTCATTATTGTAAACGCATTGGTCCATGCTCCCCCGAGGCGCGTCAGGCACGCGTGGCGGAAGTAATGCAACACGAATTCCTCGGGGAACAGGAACCTCTGCTTCTTACCAGTCCCTGGATGACAGACCTTGGCCTGTATGTGCGCAGTGGTGGTGTCGAGGATTGGCTTGCCGCGAGAATCGCCGGGGAGCCTAGATGGCCGCTACATCTCCATTCGAGACATCGTGCGGCGGCGGAAAGCGCCGCAGAGAAGGAGGTTTCTCCTGTGATCCTAAATGATTTATTATGAGCAAGTTAATTGGATTGATTTTTATTGATTGAAATTGAGATCTGAATTTAGGACTTTGTTCCACCACGCATGCGACTTTGGGCACGGGTTGATCCCAAGGGTGTCAGGACCAGGTTTTGAAGCTCAAAATCGTCCTCCCTTGCAACAGCGGTCACCCGGAAAAGGCCGATGAATGCATCATGTTATTTGTCCCGGACGCCCAACGAGCGCAATCCTTCCGTATCTCCTTCTGGCGATCATCCCTCTCCGTGCTAGCTCGATTCCGGTGGATAATGCCGCAGCCATTGCCCCTCGATTCGATCAACGTTCAACTGCTTTGACCGTCCGCTTGCGCCCTGCAGGCGTCAATGCATCCGAGTTCCTGGACGCAGCCGAGGTCTCATGGGGGTCGCCGGAGCGGGCAGCCTAGGCGCAAGGATCGGCCTGACTACGGACAGAGACCTTGACCCGCCGCCTCTCTGCGAGAATAGAGAGGCATGCTTTCCCTTCAAAATGCCGGTAAGCGGTTTGGCCCGCGTGTGCTCTTTCTGGAGGCCAGCTGGCTGATTCGCGCCCGCGAGAAGACTGCCCTGGTGGGCGCCAATGGGACTGGCAAGTCGACGCTAATGAAGGTGCTGGCGGGGCTGGAGCAACTGGACTACGGCGGGCTGCAGCAGACGCGGGGCATGAGCATCGGGTACCTGCCCCAGGAGGGCCTTCAGCTGACGGGCCGCAGTGTCTTCGAGGAGTGCCTCAGCGTCTTCGACGAGTTGCGGGAGATGGAGGCGGAGATTGAGCGGCTGGCGGGGCAGCTGGCGGTTCTGGAACATGCGGGGGCCGAATACGAGTCGGCGGCGGAACGGTTCTCGATGTTGCAGGAGCGCTTCCATGCGCTGGATGGGTATGCGCTGGATGCGCAGGTGGGCGGCGTACTGACCGGGCTGGGGTTCGGGAAGGAAGACTGGACGCGGCAGACGGATGAGTTCAGCGGCGGGTGGCAGATGCGGATTGCGCTGGCCAAGCTGCTGCTGGCCAAGCCCAACCTGCTGCTGCTGGACGAGCCGACCAACCACCTGGATCTGGAGACGCGCAACTGGCTGGAAGACTACCTGAAGAACTATCCCTTTGGTTACATCCTGATCTCGCACGACCGCTACTTCCTGGACGTGACGATCGACCGGACGGTGGAGATCTGGAACAAGCGGCTGAATGTCTACCAGGGCAACTATACGAAGTATCTGAGCCAGAAGGATGAGCGGCGAACGCAGCTTGAGTCTGCTTACCGCAACCAGCGCATCCAGATCGAGCACCTTGAGGCGTTCATCAACCGCTTTCGCGCGCAGGCGACCAAGGCGAAGCAGGTGCAGAGCCGCATCAAGGAGCTGGAGAAGATTGAGCGGATCGAGATTCCGGAAGAGGAGCCGGTGATCCACTTCAAGTTTCCGCAGCCGCCGCCGTCGGGGCGGACGGTTGTTGAGGCGGAGAACCTGTCGAAGAGCTACGGCGCCAAGCAGGTTCTGACGAATGTCAACTTCACCATCGAGCGGGGGGACCGAGTGGCGCTTGTCGGCGTGAACGGTGCGGGCAAGTCGACGCTGATCCGGCTGCTGACGGGAGACGAGACGCCGACCGAGGGCCGGGTGAAGCTGGGCCACAACGTGGTGAGCGAGTACTTTGCGCAGGACCAGTACAAGGTGCTGAACGGCGATGCGCGGATGCTGGACGACATCAGCCGGGCGGCGATGAAGGTACCGGAGCAGGAACTGCGGTCGCTGCTGGGATGTTTCCTGTTCCGGGGCGACGACGTGTTCAAGCCGCTGGGCGTGCTGAGCGGCGGGGAGCGCAACCGCTATGCGCTGGCGCGGATCCTGGTGTCGCCCTCCAACTTCCTTCTCCTTGACGAGCCCACCAACCACCTGGACATGCGGGCGAAGGACGTGCTGCTGGAGGCTATTGCGGCGTTCTCCGGCACGGTGGTGTTTGTGTCACACGACCGGTACTTCATTGACCGGCTGGCGACGCGCGTCCTTGAGGTGGAGGGCGGGACGGTGACCAGCCACGAGGGCAACTACGAGGACTACCTGCGCCGCAAGGGCATTGCAAGCAGCAGCCCGATCGCAGAGGCCGTGGCAGAGCCGAAGGAGCCGCGGAGGGATTCGTCTGTGCGCAATGGCGACGGGACTGCCGCGCCCGCGGCCGCTGCTTCCAACACGATTGTCATTGAAGGCGGCCCCGAAGATGTGGGCAAGAAACGCCGCCTGAATCCGATCAAGCAGAAGCAGATGGAAGACCGGTGCGCGTTTCTTGAAGAAGAGACGCCGCGGATTGAGGCGGCGATTGCGCACACCGAGGAGCAATTGGGCGTGTACGTCTCCGCCGCGGAGACTGCCCGGCTGACGGCTCTTGCGGAAGATCTGCGCGGGCAACTGGCGGCGTTTACGGCGGAGTGGGAAGAGCTGATGATGCAACTGGACGGGCAAGGCGCCTTGTCCTAGATGGTCCCGGACGCCGGCGAGCAGGCCTTACGATGGGGCTCACAGTTTCACATTTTCACTGTCTCACGGGATTGTAGGGGGGGGTGGGGTGTCTTCAAGGGGGTACGGACCGGGGACATGGCTGACAGATTCCGGGGGCGGAGATGCGCCGATTTGGCTGAGAAACAGAGCATGGAATGATTGTGCGCTTGCAGGGCTTAATTATCTGCAAATGCGGGGGGATTTTTCCGGGCTGCGAAGGAAAAGGCGGCTGCGTGGGCCGGCGAAGCGCTGCCTTGACGGCCCCGATCTGACGTCAACGAACGCATTGGCGATTCAGCAACAATCCAGACACGTCCCTGACGAAAACGGCTTTTGCCGGGATTGATCGAGATTTCGGCGTGGTCTGTTGAAGTCGAGGGAATCCCCGGTCCCCAAAAGCGAGGGACCGGGGGCACCCTCATCTGTCTTTTAAAAAGCTTGCAAGACCGGGGCCACCCGCCCGATCAAGGCGTCGGGATGTCCATGAATGTCGCCGATGATATCGCACATCCGTGCTTGTGGCTGCATCCTTACTCGTCCTTGGGGACGTAGGTCAGTCCCTCGTCATCCTCGCCCCGACTGGGACTACTGTACGGATAGGTGTGGTCAAAGATTCCCATAAGGATCATGACCGGGATTCCCTTCGGGAACGCCTCGCAGGTTACGCTGCTGCCAATGCGCCTGGCACAGGTCTGGCATTGATTCTCGATCACCTGGGCGTGCGGGTCGTCAGACCACCTGTCACCGGTCCACCTCTTGTCCTCTGGTTCTTCTGTCTCTTGATCGGGCGTCTGTTTCCTGACAATCTCAGTGCCAGGCTTTGCATTCAGCAACGCCTTGTTTGCCGCATAAAGGGCTAGGAGTTTCCGCACGGCTGCGAGGGAATCCAGAATAATTGGCCGCACTCCTTCGGGGTTTGAAAAATCATGGAATAAATCGACCCGGACGCAGAATGCGGCGCTCTTTTTCATCGGCTTTGCAATGACACCTAACGAATCCGAGCACTCTGCTAGGAGATCATCAATCACATTGACGCTTGTATTAGGGAATGTAAGTTCGACAGAGCCCATTTCGGGTTTGTATACAATTGTCACGCCCTTTGATAACTCTTCACGCAATCTAAAAGTAAACCAACTGTCGCCCCACCAAGCGTCTCGTGCATCATCCCATTCGACTTCATTCAACGCAAAGAAAACCTCAGCTTCATGCGCGTAGAAGGCGCGGAACTTGGTCATGACATCGTCGATCTTCTGCACTCCCTTCGCGGAGAAGTGATTGAGGGCGCGTTGAAGGACCGCGGCTTTGAACTTCGTTCTTTGGTCCTCGGCTGAAAAGAAGCTCTGGATGGTCTCAAGCGATATGCGAGTGTCGAAACCTGCATTGCCGTTTCCGTATTTCTGTGGGGCAACGAGGCAGGTAAAGAAGCTATCCCAGAGTTTGATGAATTCCTCCTGCTTTGCCTCTTCCGTTCCTCGATCGCGATACCGCTTGGCTTGGTCTTTCTGAAAGCCTGCGCGAAGTTTATCTTCAATAAGAATCGCGACTCGATGTTTTTTTGAGTCAGCAGACTGATAGATGACCAATACATCGGTCTCACCCAAAGTTGTAGTGACGGAACGAACTGCCGTGCACTTCCAAGTCTCATTTGGTATAAGGTGATCTGCCTCGCCCGGAACATTCCAGGTTGCTAGCATGTTCTTGCGTGCTTCTTTCAGGAAAAAGTGCAAGAAGTCTGGGTTGCAAGAGAATTCTTCTTCGAGAAGAAAGTCGATATGGCGCTCCTCAATGGGGGAGTGAGAAATGTTGTGGCCATCCTGAGATTCTCGTTTATTGGCGTCCGGTATTTCTGACGCGCCTTGTAGATCTTGGGACATGAATTACTCCTTCGAAGGCACCTGCACTGTCTTGCTGCGCGGGAATTGTTCACCTTGCTTGCCGGAGCGGGTAAAGCTGGGCTGGCCTTCACTTCTTTTGTTGGGCCCACTTTTCCCCGCGACCGAATCTTACGACGAGAGTTTCTTGTTGAGGGCCTTGCACAGGATGGATTCGTGTGATCTCTGCAAGGCCCTCAAGGTGAGTTTCATTGGCAGCATCTCGAATTCGACGGTGGTGTATTCGATCCTGCTCAGCGGCCTGTTTACCGAGTGATTGGCAATCCTGACGTGTTCAAAGGTCAGTGCGGTAGAGACAAGACCGGAGAACAACCAGAAGCGGCCGAATCTGCCCTGCCAAGGATGGAGGTCGATCAGAGGGCGCGAGGGCGAAATAAGCGGACTTAGCGCACAACAATGATGCGCCTTACAGTCCGAATTCGCAATCCGTACCGAAATGTCGGCTTTTGTCCAGCGATCCCGGCTCAATTGGCGAGATCGGCCCAATGCACGTTTCGAGGCCTGCTCGCATCGATTCGTCCCGGAAAAGCGCTGCGATGTTTCGCTCGCTGTGGGAGGGGCGCTGGTGGCGATCTTCAGGCGGTTTTGCAGGCTCTCGTGCATAATCGAGATACGATGGCGCTTTTATGGAATCCGGAGAGTTGGGCGCAGCGGCTGGCGGAGCTGGAGGCACAGACGGGCGAGCTGAAAGAGGCGCCGCTGCGGCGCGATGTGCGGTCGCTGGGGACGCTGCTGGGCGAGGTGCTGCGCGAGCAGGCGGGCGAAGAGCTGTTTGCGCAGGTGGAGGCGCTGCGGCAGGGGACGATTCGGCGGCGGGACGCGGAGGCGCGCGGGCAGGAAGAAGAGGCCGCGCGGCATGCGGCTGGCGGCGCTGGAGCTGGTGCACTCGCTGCCGGTGGAGCGGGCGATTCTGCTGACGCGGGCCTTTGCGTTCTACTTTGAACTGATCAACCTGGCGGAGACCAACCACCGCAAGCGGCGGCGGATTGCGCTGCAGCTGAGCGGCGCAGGCCGGGCGGCAGCGCGGGTCGCTTGCTGGGACGTTGAGCGAGATGCGGCGCGTGGGGATCAGCGCGGAGGAGGCTCTGGACTGGCTGAGGCGGGTGCTGATTGTGCCGGTGTTTACGGCGCATCCGACGGAGGTGGCGCGGCGGATCGGTGATGTTCAAGCGGCGGCGGATTGGGGAGTTTCTGGCGACGCTGGACCGGATTCCGGTGCCGGAGCAGGAGATGGCGCGGCTGGAAGCAGCTGGTGCTGCGCGGAGATTACCAGCCTGTGGCAGACGGACGAGGTGCGGTCGCGGCGGCCGACGGTTTACGACGAGATCAAGATGGGGCTGGACTACTACGACGTCTCGATCTTTGAGACGCTGCCCAGCCTGTATCGCGAGATTGCCGAGGCGCTGCAGCGCGGCGTATGGGCTGGAGATTGAGCACGCTGGAGCTGCCGCAGGTGCTGGAGTTTGGCTCGTGGATCGGCGGGGACCGGGACGGGAATCCGTTTGTGACGCCGCAGGTGACGCGGGACGCGATCCAGCTGGCGCGGGGGCATCTGCTGCTCTACTACCAGCGGCAGTTGCAGGAGATTATGGACCTGCTGACGACGAGCGCGCAGCAGATCGGGCGGTGAGCGAAGAGCTGCTGGAGCGGCTGGAGGCGTATGTGGCGCAGGTGCATACGCCGGAGGCGCAGGTGTTTGGCGAGCAGTACGAGTTTGAGTATTACCGGCGGTTTGTGATCTGCCTGAAGGCGCGGGTGCAGCGGACGATGGACGCACCCGCGGGCCGGCGGGGGCGGCGCTGCCGGTGATGCCAGTACACGCTGGCGCAGGGGCAGGACAAGCTGGCGCAGGTGCTGCCGGCGTACTGCTCGGTGGACGGAGTTTCTGGACGATCTGGAGGCGCTGCGGGCTTCGCTGGCCGAGAATCGCGGGCTGCGGATTGCGCGGACGCTGATCGATCCGCTGATTTTGCAGGTGCGGACGTTTGGGCTGCATCTGCATACGCTGGATATCCGGCAGCATGCGCGGGTGCATGCGGAGGCGCTGAAGGAGGCGATTGCGGACACGATTGCGGCGACGCTGCCGGGAGGCTTGTCGGCGGAGACGGCGAGCGTGCTGGAGACGTTCCGCGTGGTGGCGGAGGTGAAGACAGGCTGCTCGCCGGAGGCGATTCGGCAGTACGTGATAAGCGGGGCGTCGACGGTGGAGGACGTGCTGGCGGTGGTGCGGCTGGCGCGGCTGGGCGGGGTGAGGGTGGAAGGATTGGGGACGCGACCCCGGGCTGATGCCGGTGCCGCTGTTTGAGTCGATCGAGGATCTGCGGCAGGCGCCGGCGGTGTGCCGCGAGCTGTGGAGCCGGGCGGACTACGAAGCTGATGGCGACGTGGGACAACTGGCAGGAAGTGATGCTGGGCTATTCCGACTCGAATAAGGACGGGGGGATGCTGACCTCGACGTGGGAGATCTTCCGGGCGCACCGCGATCTGCACGTGGTGGCGCGGGAGGCGGGAGTGAAGCTGCGGCTGTTCCACGGGCGCGGCGGGACGGTGGGACGCGGCGGAGGGCCGACGCATCGGGCGATTTTCGCGCAGCCGATGGACTCGTTCGACGGGCAGTTGCGGATTACGGAACAGGGCGAGGTGCTGAACTTCAAGTATGCCGACGAGGTGCTGGCGGAGCGAAATCTGGAGCTGATGATTGCGGCTTCGCTGGATGCGCTGGCGCGGCCGAATGCGCGCGATCCGGAGGGGCACTTTACCGGGGATTCTGAAGCCGGAGTGGGAGGCGGCGCTGGACGAGCTTTCGGAGATTTCGTTTGGGTATTACCGCAAGCACATTCTGGAAGATCGCGGATGTGCTGACGTACTTTGAGCAGTCGACGCCGGTGGGCGAGCTGGAGCACGCGAAGATCGGGTCGCGGCCGTCGCGGCGGAAGGCGTCGCCGAAGCTGGCGGATTTGCGGGCGATTCCGTGGGTGTTTGGGTGGACGCAGTCGCGGCTGCTGGTGCCGGCGTGGTTTGGCGTGGGCTTTGCGCTGGAGCAGTTTTTGGCGAGCCGGCGCGCGAGGCGCGCTGGAACTGTTGCAGACGATGGCGCGGGAGTTTCCGCTGTTCATCGACCTGCTGCGCAACGTGGAGATGGCGCTGGGCAAGGTGGACCTGGCGACGGCGCGGCTGTACTCGTCGCTGGTGGAGGATGCGAAGCTGCGGGAGCGGATCTACGACTTGTTCGAAGGCGGAGTTTCATCGCACGGTACGGCGCTGTGCTGGCGGTGACTGCGGCAGAAGGAGCTGCTGGAGACGAACCAGGTGCTGGCGCACTCGATCCGGCTGCGCAATCCGTATGTGGATCCGATGCACCTGATCCAGGTGGACATGCTGCGGCGGAAGCGGGCGGGCGAGGATACGCCGGAGGTGAACCGGGCGATTGCGGCGACGATCAGCGGGATTTCGGCGGGGCTGCGGAATACGGGATGAGCGAGTGCTGGGCTCGCGCGGTTCCTGAGGGCGGGACACTGACCGGTTGTTAGCTGCCAGCGATTGGGCGGCATTCGACCACGAAGTAACCGGATGGCTGCCGGGCAGCTGCCAGCACTTTGAGTCCGCTGCGGCGGGCCAAGCCGGTGAATTCTGCGATCGACCGATCTTTGCCGGGTACCATGAGCGTCGAGATGGAGAGTCGTTGGCGCTCGTTGTCAGGCAATACGCTCTTGAGGATGACCACTCGACTTGCGGGGCCGCAGGCTTCCGCGCAGCGGCGCAGAATGATTTCCGCTTCAGGATCGGCCCAGTTGTTGATGACGGCGCGCAACAGATAGACATCGGCGCCCGAGGGGAGGGGATGAAAGAAGCTTTGCCCGACGAGCGTAACCCGTTCCTCGACACTGGCAGACCGGAAGGTTTCGGCGGCACGCTCGACGGTGCGCGGCAGATCGACCAGGATGCCGTGGACCTGGGACCGGAGGTGGAGGATAGCGGCCAGCATGGCTCCTGCTCCACCGCCTACATCGACGACGGTGCGGACTGGCTCCCAGCCGCCGGTCAGCTCAAACTCCCCATTGATCGTTCCGTGTCCCAGCGGCCCCATCAGGTCATCGAAGCTGGCTGCGATCTCGGGATGGGCCTCCAGATCCTCCCAGAATGGCACTCCGAATTGCTGGTGATATGCGGGCGCTCCGGTTTGCACATACTTCAACAGGGTTCCCCAGGCGCCGGTCATGCGCCCGCCAATGCCGTTCAGGTCCAAACCCAGCTGCACGGCCGGGTCCAGGAGCCCCCTGGCCAATTCGTTCAATTGGAAGCTGCCGGGTTGCGTCTCCTCGAATAGCCCCTTGCCCACAAGGAATTCGAGCACTTCGCTGAGAGCGCCGCTGTTGCAATGAGTGGCCGCGGCAAGGTCTCTGACGTCTGTGAGGCCATCCGTCATCGCCTGAGCAATGCGCAGCGTGACCACCACGCGCAGGCACCAAGGCAGTTGCAGGTCGCCCATGTCGAAAAGATTCATAGCTCCTCGTCCAGGGGCCGGCCAATTTCCCAATGATGTCCGTAGGGATCGGCCACGCGGCCCACACGCCAGCCGTATGCCTCAGTGACGGCGTAGACCTGGGAAGCTCCCGCCCGCAGCGCCTGCTGGAAGACTGCGTCGGGATCCGGGACAGTGAAGATGAGCCGCACGGAGGAGCCGCTCAGCGATTCGGGACTGAAGTTGAAGTGTTCCGGCGATTCGTTGGCAACCCAGAACTCGGCGCCGGAGACCGAGAGCCTGGACACGACGCTGCCGCCTGGGTCATCCAGACGGTAGACTTCGACAGCGCCGAAAGCTGTCTTATAGAACTCGACCGCCGCGGCGCTGTTGCGAACCGATAGCCAGGGAACGATGGACCAAGGAAGAGGAATGGGGGGCGGATCGGTGCTCAATTGTCCCTCCTTTGAGCTGCATTCTCACCAATGCAGGGTGAGATGCACCGCGACGTGCAGCGCCATGACCAGCGCCGTGGCCAGAATACCTGCCGCGACCGGGCCTCTTTTGCGCCAGAGCATGACGGTAGCGGCGACAAAGATCGCCTCTGGAATGGCCATGACCGCGAGCCAGTATGCCCAGGGCGAGTGGTCCAGCGCCGGAAACAGAGTGCCGACGATGCGCAGGACTGCAAGAGCGCAACCTACGAGGGCCAATCCAGAAAACATTCCCAGTCCAACCCCAAGCGCCTTCTTCCCCGTGTTGTTCATATTCGCCTCCTTGTTTGATTTGCTTCGAAACCACTGCCGCCAGCTGCTGGCCGCGTGGCGCAGAATTGCAGCCGTGCTTCCCAGCGCCCAAAACAGAGCCGCCCAGTCGCCTGGGATGAACTCCAGCTCATGGAGCATTGCGGCAGCCCACTCGCGGCTGGCATGGGGTGCGAGGCGCAGCACACCCTTGAGCAAAGCTCCAGCGAGTTTGCGCGGCGCACCCATCAGCCCTCCACCAGTCCGAGAGCCACCTGGCCGAGGGCGCCGCCGGCATCGGCTGCGGCGCTGGACCGGGCGAAACGCAGGCCATCCGGGGTGAACCGGTACATGTGGCGCGGCGGCTTGCCGGGCTCGCCCGGCTCCCATTGCGTCTCCAGAAGGCCGCGTTCAGCCAGCCGCATGAGTATGGGATAGAGCGTGCCCGACTTGAGGCCGGTGATGCGGCTGAGGTCGTAGCCATACTTCCATTCGTCTGCCTGGAGAAGAAAGGCGTCGAGAATCAGCAGAGTTTGCGGGGAGAGGCGGAGTTTCATGGAACAACTCTACATATGTAGAGTTTGGTTGTCAAGAGCCGATTTTAGAACTTGACTGGGGAAATGGGCGGCCGAGGGTACGGCGGGGTGAACCGGGCGCTGGCGGCGACGATCAGCGTGATTTCGGTGGGGCTGCGGAATACGGGGAGAGGCCTTGCGCGAGGGTAGTGGCGCGGGTTTCGAGAGGGAACGGGGCGCTTCCCCGATTTTGACCGGCTTCTGCCGTGATAACCGGGATGGCGATGGAATAACTTCCAGATCGGTGGCCACCCAGGCACTGCCCTTGCCCGGCCATGCGGCGCTTAGCGGTACCAATCCGCGAATTGCATCCATCTGTCGGCGGAGGCTGCTTTGCCAACCGCCGGGCAGATATTCATCGGTTGGGGGATTTCCGCCAGGAAAGGGTACCGGGTCCAATGTTAAGAGTGGCCGACACGATCGTGTCCCCAGGTGATTCCTATCTATTCACGCAAACCGGAAGAAGGGCACTCTCTCCGGACACAGCACGTCGTTTTAAAACCCTCTTCAGGTTGCCAATGCGCGTCTGTTCCTGCTCGATTTTTCACTTGACAATCTCGGGTAGAAAACATACGCTTTCCTCGATTTCCACTCCAATTCCCCTGGAGGCCAGAGATGGCAAAGAGCACAGCTACAGTCGAAGGCACCATTGACAGCACGCCGCTGTCGCCAGCAGTCAAATCAAAAGTGCAGACCGCGCTTAAGAGCTCACTTGAGAGCGAACTCACCGTTGTCGGCATCGTCCCCTCTCACCACGCGAGTATCACTCACTTCAGCATCACGTGGGACCAAGTTTAGCTTGACACGCCCAATCTCCGTTTCGTAATCGATGGCAAAGATACTCCTCTTGTGAGCAGAGTGAGTTGGTGTCTGCGAAAAGCTTGACCAATTGCCATAGGGGAGAGTTTGCGTGAGTGAGGTGCGACAGCCCGGGAATACGAGGTTTGTCAGCCAAGCCATCCTCAAGGTCGCATCGCGCTGCAACCTCAACTGTTCGTATTGCTATGTCTTTAACATGGCCGATTCCACCTGGAAGATGCGGCCTCCGCTCATGTCGAGCGAAGTTTTTGAGATGGCGCTCGCCCGCATTTCCCAGCAGTGCCGCGCCACTGGTCAGGATCGATTTCGCATCGCTTTCCACGGGGGCGAACCATGCCTCATTGGTCCCGACACGTTTGATACGTGGTGCGGAAGAGCACGCGCCGTTCTGGGAGAGAACGTCAACCTGAGTTTTGTCATGCAGACGAACGGAACGCTTCTGGATTCGCGATGGATCGCTTCACTCCTCAAGCATCAGGTAAGCGTCGGGATCAGCATGGACGGCCCCAAAGAGGTCCATGATGCGGTGAGGGTGGATCATCGGGAACAAGGTTCGTACGACCGGGTGGAGCGGGGATTGAGGCTTTTGCAGGAAGCAAAGGTGCCGCACGGTGTAGGCTGCGTGATTCCTCTGGGAGCCGATCCTCTGACGGTGCACCGTCATTTCCTGGGGCTTGGTTGTACCCAGATTACCTATCTGATGCCGCACTTCAACCACGACACGATTGGGCCGGTCCGGCAGCGTTTCGGTGCAACGCCCTGCGCAGACTTCCTAATCCCGATTTTCGACGCGTGGTGGTTTGAGTGCACCATGGATGTGCAGATAGACGACTTGAAAAATGTTGCGCGAGTGATTATGGGAGGCAGGAGCCGCAGTGAAGCGATTGGCAACGATCCTCCCGGCTACGTATTCATCGAGCCGGACGGAGAGATGGAGGGGCTCGACAATCTGCGCTCCTGCTGTGACGGACTTTCACGGATCAAGCTGAATGTGCGCAATTCAACCTTCTTCGACCTCTTGACCACTGAGACAATGCATTCCCAGGCTATTTTTGAAGGCATGCCGCTGGCGCAGGCCTGCCGTAGTTGTCCAGAAGGGGATACCTGCCGGGGCGGATACCTTCCCCATCGCTATTCAAAAGATCGAGGCTTCGACAACCCAAGTGTGTGGTGCGCGGACCTTCTCAAGCTGTTTGCCCATCTACGGTCCAGGATGGGCGTAAGCATTGAAGAAACCAAAGAGCGCCGGCGGGAGCTTGCGGCTAAATGTGTCCCGGATCTCGACGCAGTGGGCACGCAAGTTTTTTGAGGGCCAGGAGGCATGGCTGTGGAAACTCGCAAGGAGAGGCTCCGCGCCATCCTTTGGCGGACACTCGATGAACAGCTGCAATCTGAGGCCGGAGCGATCGATGGCAGCGGCAACCGGCGACGATTGACCGGCCCATGGGGTGCGTTTTTTGATGAGCACAGCGCCTGGGATGGTACGACACAGCTCAGCCGCGACCTGTATCAGGAGTTGAAGGGCCATTTTGACGACAATCTGATCAGAGAGATCCTGCTCGCAGCGGCGGACGTCAAGATTTCCCGCACCACTCTCGCCAAGCGGAAGATTGAGTTGCTCCAGGCAATTGCCGGGAGGCACGGATTCGAGATAGTTGCAAGCGAACACCATTGGATCCTTCGCGCCGATCGCGGAAAAGGCGGGTGGGCCAATCGGGTGGAACGATTGGCTGAGCCAGGTGAGGCCGGTGCGGTCAGCAACGTATACATTGCATCTGACTCGACCCTGGCCGACACGGGCAGAATGCTGGATGAGGCAGGCGAAGATGATTTGTTCGGGGCGTTGCTAGGCATACCGGGCTGTTGCCGCGAGGCCTTTGAGCGGTCAAAGTCACTGGCGTCAGAGAAACAAAATGATTTTGTGCCTTACGTGTTGGAGAACACCTGCGGCGATATGCCGTATGATTGGCGGCTGAACTACACGGCACAGTATTTTGGATTCTCACTGCTGAGTTTCTTTCCGTGCTCATTCCGCTGTCCCGCCGCCGCTGCGGTAGCGGACAGCACTCTTAGCATGCTGGCTGGTTGCGATGCGGCCTGGGCGAAGAGGTTCGTCGAGTTGCAGCAGACCAATGTGCTCTACACCGAGAATGGTGGATTGCATCTTTTCCGAGCGCACCTGCGCAACGGTCTGATCGCCTATGATGCGCGAGACCTGCAGTCTAGCGAAGCCACCGAACTGGCCTATCTCCTCCAACAGGGAGACCGGTTGGAGGTAAGTGGCCAGCATGCGGTACAGGTATATCGAGGCTCTAGAAAGATAGGAGCGGTGGCGGGAGAGGACACTTGCATGTGCGCCTTCTACTAGGGCGGAACCAGAGAGAACGTGGCCTGCCGCAGATTCTTGAGGGGGGCTTAAAAGGCCACTTGGCAGAATTGACTTCGAGCTACAGCTTGGGGAGTTCCATGCCGTTGGGTCCCTTTGTCTGTTCTAGCGTCGTCTGCTGCAAATAGAGTCATTTTCAAGCGGCTCAACTTTGGCATCGAATCGCCTGAAACCATCCATCAGGGGCTGAAGCCCAGGGCGTTCTCCGCTGTTTGCGGCACGACTGAAGTCGTGCCCTTTCAAAACACAAACGACTATCTGTGTGGCGGACAGCACTGCCAACTCCGTGGATTCACGCACGTTCCCCTTGCCATATCCGGCGGTCCGGCGCTACTCTGTTTGCATGCGTCGATGTCGCTAACACCGTCCTGGTGAGAAGCCCGATGCGAGTGTGCGCCCTGTTCGCGCGCGTTTTTCCTGGCGTTATCGATTGAACGCAACCCCGAAACATTTTTGAAATCCAATGGCCAGGGCCCATTTGCCCTGAAAGAGGAGATGACGATGGCGCGCATAGCCGCGAGTGTAACGGAACTGATTGGCCACACCCCGCTGGTGCGGCTGAACCGCATGGCGGCCGGCCTGCCCGCAACCGTAGTGGTAAAGCTGGAGAGCCAGAACCCGCTTTCGAGCGTGAAGGATCGCATTGGGCTGGCGATGATTGAGGCGGCGGAGAAGGCCGGCAAGATTACGCCGGGCAAGACGGTGCTGATTGAGCCGACGAGCGGCAACACCGGGATCGGTCTGGCGTTTATTGCCGCGGTGAAGGGGTACCGGCTGATTTTGACGATGCCGGAGACGATGAGCCTGGAGCGTCGCGTGCTGCTGCTGGCGTTTGGCGCGGAGCTGGTGCTGACGCCGGGGCCGAATGGCATGAAAGGCGCGATTGCCAAGGCTAACGAACTGCAGGCAAAGACGCCGGACGGGTTCATTCTGCAACAGTTCGACAACCCGGCGAACCCGGCGATCCACGTGGCGACGACCGGGCCGGAGATCTGGGAAGACACGGACGGGAAGGTGGACATTCTGATCTCGGGCGTGGGCACGGGGGGCACGATCACGGGCATTGCGACTTACATCAAAGAGCGGAAGCCGGAGTTCAAGGCGATTGCTGTGGAACCGACGGACAGCGCCGTGCTCTCCGGAGGGAAGCCGGGGCCGCACAAGATCCAGGGGATTGGCGCGGGATTTGTGCCGAGCATCCTGAACACCAAGCTGATTGACGAGGTGGTGCAGGTGTCGAACGACGACGCGATTGCGACGGCGCGGCGGCTGCCGCTGGAAGAAGGACTGTTTGTGGGCATCTCGTCAGGCGCGGCGGTGCATGCGGCGCTGCAGGTGGCGGCGCGGCCGGAGAATGCGGGCAAGCTGATTGTGGCCATTCTGCCGAGCTTCGGCGAGCGTTACCTTTCCAGCGCGCTGTTCGACGCGCTGCGGCAGCAGGCGCTGGCGCTGGTGACGCAGCCGGTCGCGGTGTAGGAGCAAACCGGGACCAGGGACTAGGGACTAAGGCTGACGCTCTCCAGGATCGTTGTTCCAGTCCCTTAGTCCCCAGTCTCTCTTGCCCTTGCAGTTTTTTTCTTGCACATTATGGCCCTGTTGGCACGCATCCGCGAAGACATTGACTCCGTGATGGAGCGGGACCCGGCTGCGCGGTCGCGGCTGGAGGTTTTTCTCTGCTATCCGGGGCTGTGGGCAGTGTGGTTTCATCGCCTGTCGTTTGCGCTGTGGCGGGCGAAACTAAGGCTGCCGGCGCGGATTGTCTCGCAGATTGGGCGGTTTTTTACGGGGGTGGACATCCATCCGGGGGCGCTGCTGGGAAGACGGCTCTTTATCGATCACGCGACCGGGGTGGTGATTGGCGAGACGGCGATTGTGGGCAGCGACGTGACGATCTACCAGGGCGTGACGCTGGGCGGGACGGGCAAGGGGCACGGGAAGCGACACCCGACGGTGTGCGACGGGGTGTTTATTGGCAACAACGCCAACGTGCTGGGGAATATTACGGTGGGCGAAAACTCGCGTGTGGGCGCGGGGTCAGTGGTGCTGTCGGATGTGCCGCCCAACTCGACGGTGGTGGGTGTGCCGGCGCATATCGTCTACCGGAACGGGCAGCGGGTGCTGATTACCGATCCGCACGACGTGAAGGATCCGCTGTCGGACGCGCTGATTGCGCTGTCATCGCGGGTGGAAGAGCTGGAGACGCGGCTGTGCCTGGAGGGCTTGGCGGCGCGCACGGTTGAGCCGTTTGCCGCCGAAGAGGCCGAACGCGAGGCATACCGGGTGGAGTTGGAACGGCTGCGGGAATACGTGTCAATGGGCGAGGGGATTTAAGGGACGTCTCAGAGATTCGCAGCATTTGTTGAGAATCGCTCGCATGCCGAGAGCTTCCGAAATGCAGGTCCTTCGACTTCCTTCGCTGCGCTTCGGTCGCTCAGGATGACAACTCGTATATTTATCAAGCAGTTGCAACGGATTTTGGGCGGTGAAGGCGCCCTTCGACTGGCTTGAACTGAAGCGCAAAACCAATGCAGGTCCTTCGACTTCCTGCGCTGCGCTTCGGTCGCTCAGGATGACAACTCGTATATTTATCAGGCATTTGTGGTGGATTGGGAGTGCGGTGAACGCGTCCTTCGGCTTTGTCCGGAATGAACCGAAAAACCAATGCAGGTCCTTCGACTTCCTGCGCTGCGCTTCGGTCGCTCAGGATGACAACTCGTATATTTATCAAGCATTTGTGGCGGATTGGGGGGCGGTGAACGCGCCCTTCGACTTTGTTTGGATTGAGCCGAAAGGCAGATGCAGGTCCTTCGACTTCCTGCGCTGCGCTTCGGTCGCTCAGGATGACAACGCATTGATTAAATGGAAGTTAGATGGGGAAAGCTATGGCTGGGGAGGAATGGGAGTGCCTGCTGGGATGGGCGTGCCTGCTGGGATGGGTGTGCCTGGTGGGATGGGTGTGCCTGGTGGGGCGGGGGTGTCAGTGGGGGCTGCGGATGCGTCGAGCTCGGTGATGTGAACGGTGGCGGTGGTTTCGGGGACGGTGCCGTCATTGACCTGGACTTCGATGGGCTTGCCAAGGATCAAGAGGCGCTGGGGAGCTTTGCCGCGGGCGGGGACGAGGAGGCGCTGGGTGACGGAGTTTTCAGCGGAGCGGACGGTGACGGGGACTTCTGCGGCGGCGAATCCGTTGTTGGCGACGTTGACGGTGACGAGCCAGTTGCCGGCCTGCTCTGGTGTGGGGAAGACGCTGGAGATGGTGAGGTCGGGCAGTCCCTTGTCGGCGTTGACCCAGTCGGCGAAGAACCAGGAGAGGTTGCCGCGGGTTCCGGCTTGCTCCAAGAGTTTTTGAAAGGTGCTGGGGCCGGTATCGCGGCCGTAGCCGAGGCTGAGGTCGGCGGCGGGATCATAGGCGCGGAGGGCGGCGGAGAGTGCGGCGTCGCCAGCGACGGAGCGGAGCATCCAGAAGACATAGGTGGCTTTGGTTCGGTAGTAGACGGGGGAGATGGCCTCGGCGAGTGGCTGGCCCACGCCCTGGCCGGGACTCTCTGGCTCGGCGAGGGCGAGAGCGGGACGGGCGGCTTCAAGGGATTCGAGAGCCTTGTTGCGACCGCTCTGTTTCTCGATCCAGAGGGTGCCCATGAAGTGGGCGACGCCTTCAGAGAGCCAGGCGCGGGGGGATTTCATCCAGGCGTGGGTGATGGCGTGAGCGAGGATGCCATCGAGCTGGTCTGGATTGGAAGGACGAATGGCTGTTACCAGCAGGGAGCCGGTTTCGTAGGGGGCATCCTGGGCGTCGGGCAGGTCAAGGAGGGTGAGCTGGGAGCGGGGCCGCTGACCGAGCCATCCCTGGAGGAACGGGGTGACGGTGGCGGCGGCGTCGGACCAGGCGGGGACGGCGGATTCGTCATCCGGCAAGACCCAGAGCGCGGTGTTGGTGGCGGTCAGCGGCTTGCGGATGGCAACGAAGAGGCTGGGGCTCTCAAAGCCGAGGGTCTCGCCGCCGTTGTCGGCGGTGGCGACGCCGGAGACTTCCTGGTTGAGGTCCTGGGGGATGGTGACGGAGAGCGGGGCGAGATGGCCGTTGATGAGGGCGACAGAGGGGGCGCGGCCGTGGGGGAACTCGACGGTGAGGCGAAGACGGAAGTGGGCACCGGCAAGGCGAAGCTTGTGCTCGCCGATTTCGTCGAAGAGGCGGGCACCGTCGCCGAGGATGACTGGGACGCTGGAGACGGGATACCAGACGACGTTGCCGAAGCCGCGGAGGCCGGTGAAGTCGAGGCCGATCTGGTCCCAGTCGGAGTGGAGAGCGACGTCGTCGGGAGTGCCGATTACGAGGAGGCGCTGCGCGTTGGGGGGGATGGCGCCCGAGTAGGTAACGTCAAGCTGGAGGGTGCCACCGGGGGCGAGCGGCTGGGCGAGGGGGACGGCGGCCTCGTGGAGCTGGCCGGTGTGGTCGGCGTCGGAGTTGAGGACGGCGACGGGGAAGGTGACGTCTTTTGCATTGAGGCGGATGCGCTCCCAGTTGAGGGAGCTGGAGATCTGGAGGGGGATGTGAGCGATGGGCTTGTTGCCGTCGTTGCGCAGGGTGAGGAGGGCGCGGACGGCGAGATGCTGATCGACGGGACGGAGATGGACGTCCATGTCGAAGTCAGTGAAGGTGACGGACTGGCGCTCGGCGTCTTCGGCGGTGGGGGCGTCGGCGATTTTGATGGGGGGTGGGGCGGCGGCGGGACCGGCCTGGGTGGTGGTCTGGCCGTTCTCGTCGGTGGAACGAGAGAAGATGACTTTGCCACCGGGTGCAGCGGGAGTCGACGCGGGGAGCTGGGCGGTGGGGGGGGTGGATTCCTGGGGCGGCGGGGTGTACGTGGTGGTTTGGGCGGAGGCGGCCGCGATGCCGGCGGCGAGCAGGAGCAGCGTGCCGGCGCGTAAGAGGATCATGAGCCCAAGCCTTTCTGTTTGCGTGGTTTGGACGCTGATTGGTGGCCGGGGGAAGCAGGAGCGGCGGCGAGGCGGCGCTGGCGGAAGGCTTCGTAGAGGACGACGGCTCCGGCGGCGGAGACGTTAAGGGAGCTGACGCCGCCGGCCATGGGGATGCGGAGGAGATGGTCGCAGGTGCGGCGGACGAGGTCGTGGAGGCCGGCGCCTTCGCGACCGAGGACGAGGACGCAGTCGCCGGTGAAGTCGAACTGGTCGTAGTCGGACTGGCCGCGCTCGTCGAGACCGATGACCCAGATGTTGCGCTCCTTGAGGTCTTCGAGGGCGCGCACGAGGTTGACGACGCGGGCGATGCGGAGGTACTCGGCGGCGCCGGCGCTTGCCTTGACGGCGACGGGGCTTAAAGGCGCGGAGCGACGCTCGGTGAGGATGATGCCGTCGACGCCGGCGCCGTCGGCTACGCGAAGGAGAGCGCCGAGATTTTGCGGGTCTTCAACGCCGTCGAGCGCGAGAAGGAGGCGGCGGGCGGAGGAGGGCTGGCCGGGGGTGAAGAGGTCTTCGATGGAGAGGAATTCCTGGGCGCGGACGAGCGCCACGACGCCTTGATGGGCGGGGGTTTTGGCGAGGAGGGTGAGCTGCTCGCGGGAGTCCTGGCGGACGCGGATGCCGGCCTGGCGGAGGGCGTCGACGAGCTTTTCAAGGCGAAGATCGTCGCGTTCGCGGGCGACCAGAACGTGATCGAAGCGGCGGCGGCCGGCCTTGAGGGCTTCTTCGACCGGGTGCACGCCGTAGAGAACTTCCATGAGGGAGATTGTAGAGGATTGGCGGAGGAGTGCGAGTTTCCAGCGGTGGGGAACTTTTCTTGAGCGGTGCTCGTATTGACATTCGATAGGAGGGTGCGGCATTCTTCTACAGACATTCGATAGGACGGAGATGGATGGGCGGGAAACAGATGAATTTGCTGCAGGGGACACTGGATTTGCTGATTTTGAAGGCGCTAGGGACGGGCGAGCTGCACGGGCTGGGGATTTCGCGGCGGATTGAGCAGATGACGCGGGGGACGTTTGTGGTGAAGCCGGGATCGCTGTTTCCGGCGCTGCACCGGATGGAAGAGGCGGGGTGGCTGAGCTCGTTCTGGGGGGAATCGGAGAACCGGAGGCGGGCGAAGTTTTACCGGCTGACCAAGGCGGGCAAGGGGCAGGTGGAAGTGGAGACAGAGGAGTGGACGAAGGTGGCGGCAGCGATGGCAGATGCGCTCCGGGCGACGTAGGGGGCTGGTCAGCGAGTCAGCAAGTCAGCGCAAGCTGGAATTGGCAGGCTCGGGCTGGTTTTGGGGCAACCAGTATGGGTGGAAGGCGGCGCGGAGACTCTCGGAGTGCGTTCCGGGTGCTGAGGCCGCATTTCCTCGGGGGCTAAAGAGGGAGCGGGGGAAAGGCCTGGTTTGGTCAGATCCGGCGAAGAGCATCCCTCAGGGGCTAAAGCCCCCGTCGCTCTATCGTCGTTATTGGCACAGCTGAAGCTGTGCCCTTTCAAAACGAGGGCTTCGATTGATTTTTTCGCAGCCTGTGAAGCCCCGGGTTTGGAGGAGGCTAAGTATGAAGCTGTGGTTCCGGATTCAAGGCGTCGTGAGGAATCTCTTCGGGAAAGAGCGGGTGGAGAAGGATCTGGATGAGGAGGTGCGGGCCTATGTGGATTTGATGGCGGATGAGATGGTGGCGTCGGGAATGAGTGCGGACGAGGCGCGGAGGGCGGCGATGGCGGAGTTTGGCGGGATGGAGCAGGCGAAGCAGGCGGTGCGCGATAAGCGCGCGGGGACGGGCTTGGAGATGCTTTGGCTGGATGTGCGGTTTGGCTGGCGGCAGTTGCTGCGGAATCCGGGGTTTACGGCGACGGCGGTGGTGACGCTGGCGCTTTCGATTGGGGCGAACACGGCCATCTTCTCGATTGTGAATGCGCTGATGCTGAAGAGCCTGCCGTATCCGCATCCGGAGCGGATGGGCACGGTCTTCACGCGGATCGCCGGCTCGGGAACGTCGGACGAGCGGCACAACGTGAACGGCGAGCAGTGGGAGCTGCTGCGGGATCAGGTTCCGGCGCTGATCGCGGCCGTCTCGGGAGGTACGTCTGGTGTGAATCTTCAGGCGGGATCGAGCGTGAAGTACGTGCAGGACGGGCGGGTTTCGGCCCATTATTTCGATGTACTGGGGATTGCGCCGGAGCTGGGGCGGAACTTTACCGAGGACGAGGACAGGCCGCACGGACCGCCAGTGGCGATCTTGAGCGACGGGCTCTGGCGGAGTTTGCTTGGCGCGGACCGGGGCGTGGTGGGGCGGGCGATTCTGCTGAAGGGAACGGCGTACACGGTGGTGGGCGTGCTGCCGGCTGGAGCGACGACTCCGGAAAATGCGGATGTGTATACGGCGCTGCAGCCGAGCCGGAATGGCGAGGGCAGGGGAACGAACTTCGATTTGATTACGCGGCTGAAGGATGGCGCGACGTGGCAGGAGGCGGACGCGGAGATCAACCGGGCGTGGCTCAAGCGGGCGAGCCGGTATGAGCTGGGGGATAACCCTGGAGCGCAGGTGAGCTACTACTCGGTTCCGCTGCAAAAGGGACAGGCGGCGGAGCTGCGGCCGCGGGCGCTGGCGCTGATGCTGGCGGCGGGATTTATTTTGCTGATTGCGTGCGCGAACCTAGCGGGGCTGACGCTGGTGCGGATGATGCGGCGTTCGGCGGAAGTGGCGACACGGCTGGCGCTGGGGGCGTCGCGATGGCAGATTCAGAGGCAGTTCTGGATGGAGAACCTGCTGCTGGCGCTGATGGGCGGAGCGGCGGGGATTGGCATGGGATTTGTGGCACTGCGGGGATTGCTGCTGCTGTTGCCGGAACACTATTTGCCGGTGGCGCGGGTGGGGCTGGATGGGCGGGTGCTGGAGTTTACGCTGGCAGTTTCGTTGCTGACGAGCGTGCTTTTCGGGATGCTGCCGGCGCTGGCGACGAGGAGGGTGGACCTGCGCTGGTCGATGGCGAGCCGGAGTTTGGCGGGAACGGGCAGGCAGCGGCTGCGGCAGGCGCTGATTGCGGGCGAAGTGGCGCTGACGGTGGTTCTGCTGGCGGGGGCGGGGCTGCTGATTCGGACGCTGGTTCATTTGGAGACGCTGCCGCCGGGGTTCAATCCACAGGGGGTAATGACTGCGAAGGCTTCGCTGGACGATGCGCGGTTCCACGATCCCGCTGTGTTCAACAAGCTGCTGGAGGAGAGCACAGCGGCGATGCGGCGGATTCCGGGAGTGGAGAATGCCGCGGTGGGACTGACGCTGCCTTATGAGCGGACGCTGAACGACCAAGTGGCGCTGCACGACGGGCCGCAGGCCGGGCACGAGGTGCAGACCGACATGGTGTATGTGACGCCGGGATTTTTTGAGACCTTGCAGATGCCGCTGCTGGCGGGAAGGACGCTTGCGCAGGGGGATGGGCAGGGCGCGCAGCAGGTGGCGGTGGTGAACCGGACATTTGCGGAGAAGTTTTTCCCTGGGGTGAACCCGGTGGGACACATGGTGGACAAAGGCGTGGAGATTGTGGGGGTGGTGGCGGATGTGCAGCTTTCGTCGGGGCTGAACCCGGTGGCGCCGCTGATGAGCGAGGAGACGATGTATATTCCGGCGGCGCAGGTGCCGCCGCAGGGATTGGCGCTGGTGCATATATGGTTCCAGCCGAGCTGGATTGTGCGGACGGCGGGGCCGGTAGAGGGACTGACGGCGCAGATGCAGCGGGCGCTGGCCACGGCTGCGCCGAATTTGCCGTTCTCAGGGTTCTACAGCATGAGCGATCTGCAGGCCAAGACGCTCGCGGAGCAGCGGGTGGAGGTGGCGCTGCTGAGCACGATGGCGGGGCTGGCGCTGCTGCTGAGCGCGGTGGGGATATTTGCGCTGGTGGCGAGCCTGGTGGGGCAGAAGACGCGGGAGATTGGGATACGGATTGCGCTGGGGTCGCCGGTGGGACGGGCGATGGTGAGCGTGGGCGCGCCGGGGGTGCGGGCGGCGGGGCTGGGAATGGCGGTGGGCCTGGTGTTGTGCGCGGGGGCGCTGCGGACGATGCATAGTGTGCTGTATGGGGTGGGGGTCTACGACGCGAGGAACCTGGCGGCGGTGGTGGGGGTGCTGGCAGGGGTGACGCTGCTGGCGGCGACTGCCCCGGCGCTACGGATTGCGCGGATTGATCCGGCGCGGACGCTGAGGGAGGAGTGAGGGTCTGGGAGTGGGAGCGAGCCAGCAAGTCGGCGAGTCAGCGAGTCGGCAAGTTAGCCTCCGCTTCGCGGAGATCGCGAGTTAGCAAGTTAGCTGGAGTTTTGGCGAGAACAGACATCCTGCCCTGGTCGGGCTGGCGAGGGCGGTGGGCGGCGGAAATGAGCTTGCAGGGAGTGCGTCAGGTGACTTTGAGGTAGGTGGTGTAGGGGCGGGAGCCTAGCGAGGTGAAGGGGAGCAGGGTGACGGGACCGCTGGCGGCGGACGCCTGCCACTGGCGCTGTGTGACGCGGCGGGCGGCGAGCAACTGATTGCGGGTGACGGTGGGGAGCGGGGCGGTTTGCCGGTCTTTGACGGCCATGAGGACGAGGGGGCCGCGGAGGAGCACTACGGTACCTGTGTGCTGGGGTTCGATGGGTTCGAGGCGCATTTTGAGGGGGAGCTCGAGGTCGACGCGGTCTCCGGATTTCCATTGGCGACGGATGGCGGCGAACTGGCCGGGGATGGCGAGGCCGGGACGGCGGGCTCCGTTGACGGAGACCTCAGCGCCCTGAGCCCAGGCGGGAATGCGGAAGTGGAGGGTGAGGTCGGCGGGCTGAGAGGTTGAAAACGTGAAGCTGACGCGATCGTCGAATGGGTATTCACCCTCCTGAGTCAGGGAAAGCGCGGCGCCGTTTTCTTTCCATTGCAAAGTGGAGGGGACGTAGAGGTTGACGTAGACGGCCTGCGGGGCGCGGAGATAAATGTTGATGCGGTAGTCGGCCGCGACCTGGGGCAGGGTGCCGGAGCAACAGGCCCAGCGGGCTTGCTTGTAGACGCGCTGAGCGTCGAAGTTGTAGTCGGCGTAGTAGAAGTTTTCGCCGTTTTCCTGGAGCGGCATGGCGCCGAGGACGGTGTTGTACATGATGCGCTCCATGCTGTCGCCGTAGCGGGAGTCGCGGGTGACGCGGAGCAGATAACGGGTGAGCTTGAAGTGGGCGTAGCTGCCGCAGGGCGTCTCAAAGCTGTGGTGGGTGTTGGTGAGGCTGTTATAGACGTCGCTGGAGCCGGGGGCGCGGAGGGTTTCATCGGGGCCCCATCCGCCGGTGGCGAAGCTTTGCGCGTCGAGCATGGCGAAGGCGTTCTGGGCGGCGCGGAGATGTTTCTGGCTGCCGGCGACCATGTAAGCCATCATGGCTGAACTGAGGGAGTTGACGTAACTGTAGGCGTGGCGGCCGTTCAAGACATTTTCATTGCGGGAGAGCGGGTCGAACCAGGTTTTGTCGTCGAGGTACTGGAGGCCGAGGTCGTAGTAGCGCTGGCCGGCGCCGCGCTGGTAGGCGAGGAAGAGGTTTTCCGGCATGGTGTAGGACTCGTCCCAGGTCCAGGAGGCGTCGGAGGGGTCCTTGTCGGTGCGCCACGGATGGTCGTGCTCGATGGCGTGGCCGGGCAGGTGGGGCAGAGCGGTGTTGGTGGTCTGTTCGAGGATGGCGAGAGCCTGGGGATCGTGGACCAGGGTGTGGGAGTCGAGAAGGCCGAGGAGAAGTTTGTCGTAGGTGTAGGCGGGAAAGCGGTTCTTGATGTAGAAGTCCGCAGTGATGGTTTGGGCGTAGAGGCGGTTAAGGCGGAGGACTTTCTGGCGGGTTTCTTCTTCGCCGGTGATGGCGTAAACGCGGGCGAGGGCGGAGACCCACTGGCCGAAGGTGCAGCCGGGAGCGAAGCCTTCGTCAAAGCCCTTGCGGTAGTCGTAGTTGGGATCGTAGTTGTACCAGCCGCCGAGGTCGTCGCCGGGGGCGGGCATGCCGGACATCTGGCGGAAGGGCTTGAGGAGGCTGTCTTCACTGAGGGCCATGAGCACGGAGTGGGTGTTCATGAGCTGGGCTTCGTGGAGGTCGCTGGAGATGGCGACGTCGGGGTAACCGAACTCGGTGAGCGGGGCGGGCAACGGGGGTTCGGAGGCCCAGGCGGCGGAGTTGCGGAGGCTGATGCCGGCGGCTGCGGCCGCGAGGGAGCTGGTGTGGAGAAAGCGTCTGCGGGAGATGGATGCTGATTGGTGATTACGACACATGGGAACTGGCCCCCTGGGAAACACCCCTATGATGCATTGGATGCTGCAGGTCTGTCATCTGCGATCAATGAAGCGCGCGGTTGGAGTGTTTGTTATTGATGAGCAGGTGGCTAGACCGCATACTGGGCTGTGAGCGAATCGAGGGCAAAGTCGTTTACTGCGGTGCTGGAGCCGTTGCAGACGGGGATGGGCTGGGTGGTGGCGCGAATTCCGTTCGACATTGCGAAGGCGTGGCCGGAGCGGCGAGGGACGCGAGTGCGCGGGGAAATTGAGGGGGTTGCGATTCGGACATCGTTGATGGCGTATGCGGGCGGGGCAGCACACTTTCTGCTGGTGAACAGGAAGATGCAGGCGGCGGCGCGAGTGCGCGTTGGGGCGAAAGTGCGGATCTGGCTGGAGCCGGACCTGGAGGCGCGGCCGGCAGTGGTTCCGGCGGAGCTGGCCAAGGCGCTGAAAGGCGACCGGCAGCTGCGGCGCTGGTTTGACGGGCTGGGGACGGCGCTGCGCAGGGATGTGGGGAAGTGGGTGATGGAGCCGAAGAGCGAGGCTTCTCGAGAAAAGCGGGCGGAGCAGGTGGCGGAATGGCTGTTGCTGGCCATGGAGGGGGAGATGGAGACGCCGCCGATTCTGAAGGCCGCATTTCAGCGGCAGCCGCTGGCGCGGGTGGGGTGGGAGGCGATGACGCCGGCGCGGAGAAGGAATCATCTGCTGGGGATTTTCCATTACCGGGGTGCGGAGGCGCGGGAGAAAAGAGCGAAGCAGGCGGTGGAGGATGCGGTGAAGCTGGCCACTGGCGGTGGGTCGGACAGCGAGTGAGCGCGCGGAGGGTTGGTGGTTTACCGCCCTTTCGTAAAAGGGCGCGGAAAGTACGGGGAACGCTGGAGTGTGCGAGAGGCAGGGCCACACGCGATTGTGCGAGACCATTCAGAAGCTCGATCCGGACATGCCCAGCACCATTCGAACGGTGGCTTCATTCCCCCAATCCTGAGTATCGGTCCGGCGCCAGGTCCCGAGCGATCAGGCGCAGAGCGCCCAGGTCTTAGTAATTGACTTCAGGCCAGAGCGGATTTCCAACCTCGGCTCGGCCTCGATCTCAGGGTTCAGGCAGGATCGTAGGCAATCCGGAATTGCACCGTTGGCGAGGCGTGCCGTTGGTCTTCGGGGGACAAAACTGGCTGCTAAATCCATTTTTTAGCGACCTTGGGGACGGATTGGGCGTCTAATTAGACACGATGAGTACTGCTGCGTCTCTACTCCCCTTATTTGGCCTGGGCTCTGCTAGCGCTGCTGACGAACAGGTGCGGCAGGAGAGCCTGGCCGTTGCCCAAGGGCTGAAGCGCCAGGACGCCGGGCTGCTGGATGAGCTGATTGTGCGGTACCAGCACCGGCTGCTGCGCTACCTGCTGTATTTGACGAGCAACCGGGAGATGGCCGAGGACCTGTTCCAGGAGGTCTGGATGCGGGTTCTGGTGCGGGGCGGGCAGTTCAACGGGCAGGCGCGTTTCGATACGTGGCTGTTTACCATTGCGCGCAACCTGGTGATCGACCAGCGGCGCAAGCGGACGATGAGCAGCCTGGACGAGCTGTTTGAAGGGCACAGCGACGACGACCGGCCGATGAGCTTTGAGGTTGCGGACGGGGAGCCGACGCCGTTTGACCGCTTCGCAAACATGGAAGACCGGGAGCGGATTGCGGCGGCGCTGCTGCAGGTGGACACGCTGCATCGCGAGGTACTGGTGCTCCGGTTCCACGAAGAACTGAGCCTGGAAGAGATTTCCAAGGTGACGAGGGCGCCGCTTTCGACCGTGAAATCAAGGCTTTACCGGGGATTGGCGGCGATCAGGCCGAAGCTGGAGCGCGCGGCTCTGCGTATGCAGGAGGCTGTGTGAACCCCTACGGAGGGTCTGGCGAACGCGGAAATGCAGGGGGCGATGTGCGTGCGCGCGCAGACGGCGACCTGCTATCGGCGCTTGCCGGGCACGAGGCGAGCCGCGACTGCCTGATGGCGGGGCGGACGCGACGGGTGGTGATGAGCTCAGCGGGCCTGATGCAGGAGCAGAAGGCGGGGCGGAAACGGATCAGGGCGGTGGCGCTGGCGGCGACTCTGCTGGTGTTGCTGTTTCTGGGACCGCTGGTGTGGTGCTCCGTGGACAGGCTGATTGCCGCAGAGCACTGGAGGGACCTAACCAGCCAGTGCGCGCTGTGGGTTTGCATTCTTTGCCCGGCGCTGGTGGCATGCGCGCTGGTGGCGGGCTGGGTGCGGAACCGGCCTTAGGGCTTGCGCGCCAAGGGGTTCGTGGTTTCCCACTGATTCCACGATGAGACTGTGGAATGGATGAGGCACACAGCAGCTGGGGAACCGGCCTTGATGCAGCGATGCTCTCAGGCTGCTGACCAAATCGGGTGAATTAGTCAGATCGGCGCAACTTCCCTTTTCTCTTTCACGTCCATCAGTTGTGGGGTTAAGCATTTGCTTATCTCCCCGAGAGACCGATTGAGACAGGGATTGCCTATGCGCGAACCACAATCCATTGAAGTCAACGAAGATGAACGGCTGCTGCCGGTCTGGTCGATTGTGGCCGCGATTGCAGCCTTTGTGCTGGTGGAGTACTACTTCTGGTTTATCTTGCCGGACAGCAAGCACCCGATGCCGCTGGCGCTGCGGATCTACTTTGACATTTCCTGGGGATTGCTGGCGGCGCTGTACTTTCTGATGGTGGGTTACGTGAGCAAGGACGCTCCGCGCAGGGCGATGAGTTCGCGGTTCTGGATTGTGATCTGCTTCGTGATGCCAGGCGGGATTGGGGCGGTGCTCTACTTTCTGCTGCGGGCTCCGGTAGTTTCGCGGTGCCCGGCGTGCGGGACGCATGTGCAGAACGACTTCCATTTCTGTCCGCAGTGCGACTACCGGCTGACGGCGAGCTGCGGGAACTGCTTCAGGACGGTGCGGGGGACGGACCAGTTCTGCACGCAATGCGGACATGAGCTGGCGAACGACCACATGCCGGCGCGGCTGCGGGTGCTGGGGGAGTAACCACCTGCGGTGGGGCAGACGCTCGCTATTCGCTCGCACTGGGCGTGTGCTTTCCTTTCGATGCCCTTCCGATCTGGCGCCGGGATTGACCACGTGGGGCTGCGTTCCTACAATCGAGTTTCCTGCCTGACGGTTCGCATGACGATTTCCGCGCTCATTATCGACGATGAACAACTGGCACGCGACGAGCTCAGCTACCTTCTGGACGAGGTGGGCGGGGTGGAGGTTGTGGCGCAGGGGAAGAACGGGATTGAGGCGGTGGAGCTGATTGAGGAGCACCGGCCGGACCTGGTGTTTCTGGATGTGCAGATGCCGGGGCTGGATGGGTTTGCGGTGATTCAGCGGCTAATGGACCGGAAGCGGAAGCTGGAGAGCGCGGGGAAAGAGGCGGAGGCGCTGCCGCAGTTTGTGTTTGCGACGGCATATGACCAGTACGCGGTGCGGGCGTTTGACGTGAACGCGGTGGACTACCTGCTGAAGCCGTTCGACAAGACGCGGGTGCAGCAGGCAGTGGAGCGGGTGCGCGGGACGGATGCCTGCCGAGGCGGCGACTGCGGGCGGGACGGCGGAGACGCCGATCGAGTCGCAACTGGACGCGCTGCTGCGGCTGCTGAAGGGTCCGCAGGGAGCGGCGCGGGGAGCACAGCCGGCCAAGCTGATTGTGCAGGCGCAGAGCCGTCTGCTGCTGATTGACCAGGCGGAGATCTGCTACGCGGCGATTGATGAGGGCGTGATCCGGGTGGTGACGCAGAGCTTTGAAGGGCACTCGAAGTGCAGGACGCTCGAAGAGCTGCTGGAGCTGCTGGATCCGGCGGTATTCTGGCGGGCGCACCGGGGGTTTGTGGTGAATATCAACCACATACGCGAGGTGGTGCCGTGGTTCAAGTCGAGCTACCAGCTGCGGATGAACGACAAGCGGCAGACGGAGATTCCGGTGAGCCGGGCGCAGACGAAGCGGCTGCGGGAGTTGTTCAATCTGTAGCGATGCGGCGCTGCTGGTTGAGGCGGACAAGGGCGACGGCTGCGAAGGTTCCCATGATGAAAATTGAGACGAGGGCAGAGGCTGCGGTGATGTCGGCTACGGCCCAGGCGCGCCCGGTGGGGTCAGTGACGACGGCGGGGTTGGGGTGTCGGAAGACCTGGCAGACGTTGGCGGCGGCACAGAGCGCGTAAAACCCGATGGCCGGGCTGCCGAGAGCAGGATTGGCGGCGATGGGCGGCTCGGGGCGGCGGCGGAGATAGAGCGCGAAGCCCAGATAGATTAGAAAGACGGTAAGAAACCAACCACAATAGTTGGAGAGAGGGACGCCGAACCAGTGTCCTCCCTGCTGCCAGACCCAGCCGTGCAGGACGGTGGACCAGACGGGGTCCTGCGCGAGATCCCAGGCGACCATGATGAAGCTGGCTATGAAGGGGACGGCGAGGATCTGGGCGCCTGTGGCGGGGCGAGCGCCAACGATGAGGATAGCGAGGACAAAAGAGACGTAGGCCATGCCGATGTAGGCGAGGCCGAGGAGGATGGGGACCTGGAAGAGCTTAGGGCCCATGAGCTGGAGGAAGTAATAGTGGCCGAAGGGGAATCCGGTGGCGATGCTGAGGTTCTCAGTGGTGTTTCCGATGAGGATGCAGAGAGCGGCGAAGGCAAGGATGCCGCGAAGGCGGTGTGAGCGGGCGCCAAGGACGAAAGCGAAGGCCAGGGCGGAGAGGACGTCGAGGGCGACGATGGCCATGCGGGGGATGGGGGTGGGGAGAATTTCGAGGGTGCGGGCGGCGAGGTAGGCGAGGAGGATTGTGACGACAGCGGGGGGAATGCGGGTGGGGCGTAGCTTGGGTTGGTTCATGAGGTTTGGGGGTTAGACGGGAGCGGATCGGGTTCGTGCTGTCCCACCCATTTCACGATACGGCTGTGAAATGGATGGGGCACCAACCTGTTGCGGCTGGTTCAGGGAAACCCAGCTTCGGCGCCGCTTGGCTCAGTCGTAGCGCTCGAAGACGATCTGCTTGCGGTGCCAGCCGAAGCCGGCCAGCTTGTCGCGGGCGGCGGAGACCATGAAGTTGAGGCCGCAGATATAGCAGTAGATGTCGAACTTGAGGTTGGCCTTGGGGATGGTTGGGTCGACTTCCGGCTGGATTGGCGGGAGGCCGAGACGGGCGGCGCGCTCCTCGACGATTTTGGCTGCGTGTTCCTGCACATAACCGCGCAGGCCGGTCCATTCCGGAAGTGCGCGTGAGAGCGTAGGCAGGTAATGGAAGTTGGGCTTGCGCCGGGCCAGGGCTTCAAATTCTTCCTGGTAGTAGACATCGGTTTCGTGCCGGGTGCCGTAAATGAGCCAGATGTCTTTGCCGTTGCTGAGGTCAGGGCCATCTTCAGGGAAGAGCAACTGCGTGAAGCCGCGCATGGGAGCAATGCCGGTGCCGGTGGCTAAAAAGATGGAGTCCGTGAGCGGTTCCTGAAGGACGAAGTGGCCATGGGGCCCATGGATCTGAACGGTACCGCCGGGCTCCAGGTCAGTAAGGTCGGCCAGGTGGTTGGAAAAGAAGCCGCCTTCCACGCGGTTGATGCAAAGGTCGAAGCGGTTGCCGTGGGGCGCCGATGCGATGGAGTAGGCACGGGTCTGCTGCTTGCCGTTGGGGTCAGTGGCGACGGCGGAGATGAACTGGCCGGGCGCAAAGTTGAAACTCTCCATGCCGTCCAGGATGAAATTGAGCTGGTAGCACTGGGCGACTTCGGAGATGCAGGTTTTTTTCTCAAGACGTGCGGTAAACAGTTCACGCGCCAAGGTGATTCTCGCTTAGGAAAAAGGATGAGGCCCAAAAAACGGGACTGTTGGGAGTATCGCCAGTGGGGGGTGGGTGTGGCAAGTGATGCAGCTCACAGCAGGCGTTCGATCTGGCCGGTCGGCAGTGATGAACCGCCAAACGGGCCAGCGCGGGCGTGAGCAGCGAGGCCAACCTATAATGGTTTGGAAGCGAAGAGGCGCCTGTTGCGGCTTTTCGCTCTCCGAGCCCACCCTTTGAGGAATCCATGGCTGCATTGATCGACGCGATTGACGTGAAACGGAAGATGTACTTTGAGCACGAGAACGTGCCCTACTACTGCATCGATGTGGAAGTTTCGACACCGACAGCGCGTGGCGGGCAGACGCTGGTGCGGCTGAAGATGCGCAACCTGCTGACGCGGGCGGTGTTCGACAAGACGTTCAAGGCGAGCGACAAGTTCAAAGAGCCGGACCTGGAGACGGTGGAGGCTTCGTATCTCTACAGCGATGGGGAGGGGTCGTACTTTCTGGACCAGGAGACGTTCGACACGCTGACGCTGCGGGAAGAGATGATCGGAGACGCGCTGGAGTTCCTGGTGGAGGGAGCGATCATCAAGCTTAACAAGTTCAACGGGAACCCGATTGGGCTGGAACTGCCGGACAAGGTGGAGCTGGAAGTGACCTATACCGAGGCGGGCGCGCAAGGGGATACGAGCGGAAAGGTGACCAAGCTGGCGCGGCTGGAGACCGGCCTCGAGATCAAGGCACCGTTATATATACATGAAGGTGAAAGGGTGAAGGTCTATACGGAGACGCGGGAGTTTGCGGGGAGAGCGTAGCATTCCCGTGGTTTCCCGGCATCGGAAGTAGCGATTGTTCTCCTTGCTGAAGTTCGCAGCGACCCTAGGGAGCGCTGGTTTCTGGTGCGAAGCTTACCCAGCATTTCAGGCTGGGCTATTCTCATGCGCTCCCTCCGGGAGCGACGGATGGCGGTCCCTGGAACCGTCTCGATTCTCGTTTCGACATCTTGAGAGTGAGCGGGGCGGCGGGCTTCAGATACCGGCGTACCAGGCGTAGCCGGCTTCGGGAGATGCGGAGCCGAGGCCTTTGCCGAAGCGCTTGAGCGAGTCAGTGGCGGTGATGTGGGTGATGTACTTGACGCTCTTGTAGCCGAGCTGGCGGGGTACGCGGAGGCGGAGCGGGCCGCCGAACTTGACGGGGAGATCGCCGTCGTTCATTCCCAGGGTGAGGAAGGTCTGCGGATGGAGGGCATCGGCCATGTCGATGCTCTCCCACCAGTCGGGCTCGATGGAGAAGTAGACGACATAGCGCGCCTGGGGCAGGATGCCGACCGCGTCGAGCACGTTGACCAGCGGGGTTCCGATCCACTCAGCGACATAGGACCAGCCTTCTTCGCAGGCTACTTCGGTGATCTGGTTGTGGACGGGAAGAGCTTTGAGGTCAGCGAGCGAAAAGGCGGTGGGGTGGGCGACCATGCCGTCGACGGTCAACCGCCAGTCAGCGAATTCGGTTGCCTGGTGGCGCTTGAAGGCGTCGCTGGGCGGGGCGGTTTCGTTGGCGAAGGGGACCTTGGAGATCATGTCACGAGGGAATTCGCGGGCCAGGGAGTGGCTGGTGAGAAGCCGCTGGGCGGCGTAGGTGAGGGTTTCGCCGGGGCCGTAGATGCCGCCGCTGTCGGGAGGGATGAGGCCGTAGCGGCGGGCGATGCGGGAGGCCACGGCTAGACCGGCGAGGCCCGCGGTGGCGGCGATGCCGGTGGTGATGAGCTTGCGGCGGGAGATGTTGCTCATGGGCGCTCCGAAGGGCTAACACGGCCGGTGATCATGGCTCGCATGCGGCTCCAGAATCCGGCCAGGACGATCATGGCGATGTGGACGCCGAGGAAGCCGACGAGGAGCAAGGAGACGAAGAAATGGAGGGTGCGCGCGGACTGGCGGCCTCCGAGCAGGTTGACGGCGGCGGGGACGGCGGAATCGAACGCGGGTGAGAGGGCGAGGCCGGTCCAGATAACGAGGGGGAAGAGAACGAAGATGACCGACAGATAGGCGATGCGCTGGACCACGTTGTAGGAGTGGCTTTCGGCTTCACGGGGCGGGGCGCGGCGGAGATACCTGGCGAACACGTCGCGGATGGCGCGCCAACGCCGGTCGGCCCGCGGGGGAATTAGGTTGTTGCGGAAGTGCGCGGTGAAGAGGCTTGCGACGATGTAGACCAGGCCGGTGAGAACCAGAACCCAGGCGGCTTCAAAGTGGAGATAGCGGCTCCAGCCATTCTGGTCTGGCATGACGTAGTTGTATCCGGAGGGAACCGTATCGCGCGAGGACGGGATGGGGATTTTGAACAGCGGCGTGGTGCCCGAGTTGCCGGTTTCACCCCAGTAGAAGCGCGGATGGGAGATGACGATCTCAGCGCCGGTGATGAGCAGGGCAAAGAAAGCGATGACGGTGAGCCAGTGGGTGACGCGCACGAGCGCGGAGTGACGGGGAGGTGCGCTAACAGCGAGCGGGGAAGCGGCTGACACGCGGTGAGGATAGCACAGGGCGGGCGCGAAAGGCGCGGAGATTTTTGGGGCTGTGCTGATGTTTTGCGCGGGACGATATTGGTTGAGCGCGCGTCCCGCTTTCAAAGTCCGAGGCGAGGGAGATGGAGCATCCGGCAGGCTCGTGAGTCGCATCGGAGGAACGAAGCTTACTGCGGCGCGGATTGTTGACGGGAGGGTAGCTGACGGGCCGGCGGTAATATGCCCAAAGGAGGACAGTCGGATGAAAGCAACTGCACTTTACAGAACTGCCAGCATTTTGCTCTGTGTGGCAGCAGCAGGGAACACATACGCCGTTGTGAGATTCTGGCAGGCTGGCGGGGCAATGAACTCGGTGCCTCTCCCGGAGGATCACCGTCTCTCTTACGGCCCAGTGGTTCTCGCACTCGGAGTGTTCTGTTCATTGTGTGTTCTGTTCGCTGCATATCTTGCGTGGCATTTGGGTACGCTGGCAAGGACAACTCCTCAAGCCATTGGTGCTTTGGGATGGGTGCTTTTCGCGTATCAACTCCTTGGGGTCTATGTGAGCTTCAATGAGCTCTCTGGTCTTGTACGGATTCTTTCCGTTGCGCTTGCAATCTGCACTGGTTGGGCAGCCTGGCTGTCAAGAGGCGCCCGCTCAGCGTCGCCAGCGGTTAAATGAGCGAGTCGTTGGCAAACCGGAAGCTCCCTTTAGTTCTCGCTCGAGTCGTGGCCTTGTCACAAAGCATGTTCCGAAGGAGTCCATCTAGCGGCTCGAGATGTTCGCCCGCAGGAAGGGTTCAAATGCGATTGCCCTGTGGGCCGGGCCGAGACTCTGGAACGCGGCGGCAACTTTGGGTTATCCTGACCCCTCCAGAGGTGGTGATTCAAGATGAAACGTAATTGCCGTACGGATGAGCAATCTGGGTATTCGGCAAGTCGTGGGTGGACGTTTCTCTTTTCTCGAAACCGAGGATTTGGGAGACGCCTTTTGCGCGTAGCTCGGCGCTCGCATGGGACAGCGGGAACATGCAATGGTATTTCAAATGCATTTTTTCTGGCGGTAATATTCTGCTCCCTTTGCGTGGTTACCGCGGCACAATCGTCTGCCAATGGGACACCTGTTCAAGCAGCGCCTTCCGCGCCGCCCGCGCCCTCTGGATTGTTGCGGCCCGCGCTTGATCAAGTGCAGCAGACCGTGGGTGCATTGAAGGTGGAAAAGTGGAAGAGGGGGAGTGTGCGCAATGAAGCCGGCGACCACATCAGCGCCATCTTGCGAGATCTGCATACGACCCTGCCGCCGCTGCTGGACACGGCCGACGCTTCTCCCGGAACCATCAGTAAGATGTTGCCGGTATCGCGCAATATCGCTGCTCTGTATGACGTGCTCTTCAGTGTCGTGGAAGCGGGGCGGATTTCCGGGACTGCAGAGGATTTAACCGTGTTAGAGCAAGCCCTGACGAGTTTGGGACACGCACGTGCCGCGCTGGATGACCAGCTGCAAGCGTCTGCCGCTGCTCTGGAAAAACAGGAGATCGATCTGCGTACCACGCTAAAAGCGCGTGAGGAGGTCAAATGCCCGGTGACGCCCCCTCCACCGGCGCCTGCCTGTCCAGCGCCTGCTCCAGCGCGAAAGGTGAAGAGGATACCCAAGCCGCCTGCAACGGCTCCGCAGCCAGGGACTTCTCCGGCCAATTCAACGCCTAAACCCCAGAACTGAAGGGCGCCCCACGGATGAAATTCCGCGCTATTTGGGTTCGGCGGGGGGCGTGAGGGGCGTTGAGTTCATGTGGTCGCGGATGAGGTTGGCGAGGAGGACGTCGACGAGGGTGCCGCCGTGGCCACCGCTGCCGCCGCCGGCGATGATTTGCGGGACGAGCTGGACCTTGTTTGAGGCCAAGGCTTGCACGACCTGGACGAGGGCGTAGTTGCCGGATTCCATGGAGTCGATCTTCAGCTTGATGACGTCTGCTTCTGAGGTTCCAACAGCCAGGGTCTTCGATGCCTCGGCGTTGCCCACGATGGTGATCACGTTGGCGTCGGCTTCGGCGTTGATCTTCTTCGACTGGGCCTGTCCGCGGGCGCCTTCGATGGCGGCTTCCGCGCCGAACTTGGCGATGGTAACGGAGCGCTCGGAGTCGACAACGCGGGCCTGGGTGTCTGCCATGGCGCGGGCCTGCTGGAGATCTTTGCGGGTTTCCTCGGCGAGCTGCTGGGTCTTGTAGGTGACCTGCTCCTGCTCGGCGATTTTGCGGTCGGTGAGGGTCTTCATCAGGGCTTCGGGCGGGGTAATGTCGCCGATGAGCGTGTCAATGGCGTTGACGTTGTACTCGGCAAGAGCCGCGGCCGATGGAGGCTTTGGCTTCGGCCTGGCGCTCGCTGCGCTTTTTGAGGAACTCGATGACGTCAGAGGTTTGCGCGGCGTTGCGGAAGTAGTTGCCGATGGTGGGCTCGAGGACCTGGGTGACGAGGTTGGCCATGGTGCCGAAGCGGGCGATGACCTTGGGGGCGTCGTTGCGGGGGACGTGGATGATCTGGCTGACGTCGAGGTTGAAGGTGAAGCCGTCTGAGGAGCGGACGGTGATGGTGGAGAGCTTTTCATCGAGCTTGTGGGCTTCGCTTTTGCCGGTGGCCCAGTTGAGCACGATGTTGGCGGTGGGCACGATTTCGACTTTGTGGGTGAATGGGTTGATGGGGTATTTGCCAGGATCGAGCGGATCGCACCAGACGCCCTTCTGGCCGCGGCTGACGAGGTTGCCATGCTTGAAGGTATCGCCGGTAACGTCCTTTCCTTCCTCGCCGACATAGGCGATGACGACGCCGACGTTGGCGATGGGGACGTCGGTCATGGGCTTGGTTTCGACGGTAGCGAAGCGGGGATTGATGAAGTAGCGGCCGGCGAGGATGACCTGCTCCTGGAGGCCCTTGTGGCCGCCGTTGGTGATGAAGGCCTCGGCGTCCTGGTACATGTTGTGACCGGCGACTTCCTTGCCGGCGATTTCGCCGGTGGCCAGGGGCTTGCCGTCCTTGGTGGTGACGACGCCGACCATGTTGTCCGGGATCTCAAGGACATCGGCCAGCGCGACCTGGAAGAGCGCGGTGTTAATGCGGTAGGTGCCGGGGGGAACGATGGAGATTTGCGGACCGCGCTCGCCGCCGCGGGTGAGGAAGCCGCGGGCATCCTGGAAGGAGTTGCAGTCGACGGTGCGGGCCAGGACGCGTCCGCCGGAGAGGGGATGGCCGTCGCGGGCTTCGACGATGCCGATGTGGCCCTTGTCGATGGTGGTGAAGGGGACCTTGGTGACGGCGAATTGCCAGGCCCAGAGGCCAAAGTGGATGCCGGGGGCGAGGGTATCGGCCTGAAGGCCGGCCTCGCCATTGAGAGCGACGATGGCTCCGTCGGGGAGGGTGCGGTTTTTGCCGACGAGCACCCACTTCTTGTTGACGATGCCGATTTCGTCCTTGGAGACGATGACGGTTCCGAAGAAGATGCGCAGGATGGCCCTGTGCAGGATGACGATAAGGATGAGGACCAGAACCCATCCGTACTTGATGACGGGATCGACGGCTGCGGAATCCATGAGATTTTTTCTCCTTGTTCTCTGACCACGAAGAATTGCATCGAGAGTAGCGGGTGCGGAGGTTGCGGGCGGTGTCCTACGGCACGTATCCGGGGCCGCGAAGGACTTTGCCGGGGAGTGCGCCGGTCATTTTGCCGGCCTCGATGACGGGGACGCCGTTGACCAGGACGTAGTCCATGCCTTCAGAGAGCTGGTTGGGGTTCTCGAAGGTGGCTTTGTCGCGGATGGTGGCGGGATCGAAGACAACCACGTCTGCCCACATGCCCTGCTTGAGGACGCCGCGATCAGTGAGACGCATGCGCTGCGCGGGCAGCGCGGTGAACTTGCGGATGGCGTCGGGCAGCGTCAACTGATGGTCTTCCCGTACATACTTACGCAAAATGCGGGGAAATGTTCCATAGGCGCGGGGGTGGGGATGCTCCTGGGCGAGCAGGCCTTCGGGCGAGGTGCCTTGCGAGTCGTTGTCAATGGAGACCCAGGGCTGCTTGAGGGCGAGGAGGACGTCGGGCTCGTCCATGCCGAAGACGGCGACCATGGTGAAGGCGCCGTCTTTGATGAGGATGTCGCAGAGAGCGTCAATGGGGTCTTGGTGCCAGAGAGCGGCAACTTCCGAGAGGCGCTTGCCCTGGAGGGGGGCCAACTCGGGGTTCTGGACAACGGCGATCTGGACGGCTTCAGGGCCGGGGATCTCCTGCCACTCGTTGTCCCAGGCTTCGCCGGCGGAGTCCTTATCGGGCGAGAGCATGTCTTTGCGGATGCGGGCGCGGGTTGCTGGATCTCTAAGGCGCTGAAGGAGTTTGGCGTCGCCACCGTCGTGGGCCCAGGGCGGGATGAAGGCGGAGAAGGTGTTGAACCAGGCGGTGTAGGCGTAGGTATTGGCGCTGATGTCGAGGCCTTCCGAGCGGTACTTATCGATGCGGTTGACGATCTGGGGCATGCGTCCCCAGTTGGCCTTGCCGGCGGCTTTGAGGTGCCAGATTTCGACGGGGATGTTGGCTTGCTTGCCGATCTGGGCGGCTTCGTCGATGGCTTCGAGGACGGCGTCGCCTTCGTCGCGCATGTGGGTGGCGTAGATGCCGCCGAACTGGCCGGCTTCGCTCGCCAGGGCGATGAGCTCAGGGGTCTTGGCGTAGGGAGCGGGAGTGTACTGGAGGGCGGTGGAGAGGCCGACGGCGCCGTCGCGCATGGCATCGCGGACCAGAGAGCGCATCCGGTCGATCTGGGCGGGGGTGGGCTGGATGTCGGCGTCGCCGAGGACCATGCGGCGGACGGAGGTTGCGCCGACGTAGCTGGCCAGGTTGATGCCCATGCCCTGCTTCTCAATGCGGGCGAAGTACTGGCGGAGGGTGCGCCAGTCGGGGGTGATGTGGAGGTGGTCGTAACTGGAGCGGCCGTCGGCGAGCATGGCGTCGTTGAGGGGGGCGGCGGAGTCGCCCTCGCCGGTGATCTCGGTGGTGATGCCCTGGTAGATTTTGGAGGGCAGGCGGGGATCGACGAGGATGGTGAGCTCAGACTGGCCGAGCATGTCAATGAAGCCGGGGGCGACGACCTTGCCCTGAGCGTCGATGGTGCGCTTGCGGGGCGCGGACTCGAGGTTGCCGATGGCGGCGATGTGGCCGTCGCGGATGGCGACGTCACCGGAGTACCAGGGGGAGCCGGTGCCGTCGATGATGTGGCCGTGGGTGATGACCAGGTCAAAGGGCTGGGTGGGCGCGGGGGTCTGGGAGGGGGAGATGACGGTTGCGGCAAGGAGGATTGCGAGGAGCAGGGCAGGGATCTTGGCGTGCAGGGGCATTCCGGGTTCTCCTGGGTGCAGAGTGCGGAGCGGGGGCGAAGATGCTGGTGCGGCCATTCTAACGGCAGTGCGTGCAGATGCCGCGCAATCGTGGTGGAGGCGCGCCTGGAAGAGCTTGGATGCGCCTGCAGATTTCCCAAAGCAAGGCCATTTCTCTTAGTATCCGCGCTCGGAAATTCGGAACGCCGCTGCGGAGCAATCTCCGGATAGGCTACGATTCGCTTGGAAATCAATGCAGCGGTCATTCGTTGATGCAAGATCGAATGTCCCGCTCATCTTTTCCAGGCTGTTCTACCATCGCCCCTCTTGTGTTTCGGAAGCATGCGTAAGGCAAGGGTAGGCCAACCGCGGCCTGCTAGAATCGGTAGCCGTAGCAGCCTTGTCCATACAGCATCACCCTTACCCGACAACGCGGACGATCGTTTCATTCAACGCCACCGATGTCCGCCGCAAAGACGTAACCGGAGTCCTCCAATGAAATGCCTGAACTGCGGTACCGAGATGACCACCAACCAGGTCGTCACCAAGAAGGACAGCATCTGCTATGACATGTGCGAGAAGTGCGGCAGCCTCTGGCTGGACGCCGGCGACCTGGACAGAATGGCCTTCAATGTTACCGGGAGCATCGAATACTGCGAAGAGATCGAGACCGACGAGCCCGAGCAGAAGCCAAAGAAGTGTCCACGTTGCGACGACTTCAATCTGAGCAAGGTGAAGTTTCTGGAGTCTGACGATATTCAACTGCACCTGTGCAGAAACTGCGGCGGCTTCTGGCTCGATGGCGGCGAGTTAAAACTGATTGATAAGGAACTCGCTGAGGACGGACCGGTGAAAGATCACGGTTTCTCCGACTTCGTCAACAACGTCCACGTTCCGTATTGGTACAAGCGAATCAAAAAGCCAAGCTCTGAGACGGACTTCACCGTGGATGTTCCTCCGATCAAGGATGCAGTCCGAAAGGAGAATACGGCCGATATTTGCCCTGTGTGCGGGCAAAACCTGTCTGTGTATTCCATTTTCTCCATGGACTTTGAGGGATGCCCGAAGTGCAAGGGAATCTGGCTGATCAAAGACGAGCTGCGAAAACTGAAGAACAAGGCGAACGAAGGCTCCATGCGCTGGCTGAACGACGAGATCGAAGACATGGAGAAGACGAACGCACGGGTGACCGACCGCTCCTGCGTGAAATGCAGGACTACAAGAATGGTCTCCGTCCTCTTCGGAAAGTCCTCCGTCCTTATCGATTGGTGTCCGCAATGCCACGGAGTCTGGCTCGATAAGGGAGAATTCGGGGCAATCACGGCCTATCTGAGGGAGGAACTGAGCGCCATGCACCCCAAGGACATTGAAAAACTCGTAGCGGAAGACATCGAGCGCGTCTGGAGCGGAGGGCCGGAAACTCGTGTCGAGGAGCTCCTGGACGCGAGTGCCGCCGTCTCTGCCCTCATCAACGCCACCATCTTCGACCATCCTGCGCTGTACAAGCTCTGCACGGCCGCCGGTGCAATTTCTCGATCAATTTAGAGTTCAAGATGGCCGAAGCCCGGGTTCGGTACCTGATTCGCGATCCGTGGTTCCGAACCTATCGCCAGCCAAACGGAAGTGCCCCGGCGGGCCCACTTCTTCCATGGCAATAGGCTCGAGCGCTCTATCGAGCCCCGGTGCCGGGGCGTTGACCCTGTTGACCTTGTTGGCTACCGGCGGGGGATGTATGGTTGCGGATTGGGCGATTGGCGGCCTTGCGGCTTAAAATAGCGGAACGGCAATGTTTGGGCGGACCAGGAAGGATTAGCATCCTATCAGTGGCCGCCGACGGGGTTGCCCGGCCTGGTGGGCCGGCGATCCGAATCTTCAGAATTTTTGGGCCCGCGGCAGTGGCCCCTGCCTTGGCAGCCCAGTCCCGTCAGGACAGAAAAGGAAATACTTTGAGCGCTATGTGGAAACCCAATCAACCCGGATCCGTCGCCCCCAACCCAACCCCGGAGCCTTCGCGTCCGGTTCCTCCACCACCGAGCTATGAACCTGCCCCGAGCCGTGCGCCGGCGGCTGCGGTAACCGGCGAGCAAGCCACGATCGGCAAAGGCCTGTTTATCAAGGGCGAGATCAACGGCTCGGAGTCGCTGTTTATCGACGGCAAGGTGGAGGGCAGCGTGAACCTGCCCGGCAACCGCGTGACCATTGGCCGCAACGGCCAGGTGGCCGCGAACATCAATGCGCGCGAGATTGTGGTGCTGGGCAAGCTGCGCGGCAACGTCTCGGCCACGGACCGTGTGGATATTCGCGCGGAAGGCGCATTGACCGGCGATGTGGCGGCGGCGCGAATCAGCATTGAGGATGGAGCCTTCTTCAAGGGCGGCATCGATATCCGCAAGGCGGACGCCAAGACGGCGGCTGCGACGGGGCCGGCGCCGGCGGTTACAGAGGCGACCAAGCAGGGATAACCATTCTCTCTGGTTGTTGCAGCACAGGCGCTCCTGCGATGGCAGGGGCGTTTTGTGTTTTGGGGTGGGCGAAGCGGAGGGTTGTTCAGGAGAGGCCGAGGCGTTTGAGGGCGACTTTGGGGAGGGCGGAGCCGGTTTTTTCCAAAACCCAGCGGGCCACGGCGAGCCAGAGGGTGCAGCCGAGGAGCAGGATGGCGAGATCCATCCAGCGGATGTTGGCGGGAATGTGGGGATGGAGGAGCGAGAGGGGGATGTGACCGAGACCGGCGAGGACGGCCCAGACGGCGGTGCCCGCGGCGAGAGCGGCGGCGAGGCAGCGGGCGAGTTCGGGGTAGTCGAGGCTGGCGAGCGAGACCATGTGGCGCTGGTGGAGCAGGAAGGCGATGGTGAGGGTCTGGAGGGCGATGCCGAGGTCGGAGGCGATGGCCAGGCCCAAGGCTCCGTGCCAGTGGTAGAGGGCGGCGTAGATGGGCCAGGAGATGAGGGTGATGACGGTTCCGGCGGCCATGGGGACGAAGGTGTTGCCGGCTGCGTAGAAGGCGCGGGCGTAGATGGCCTGGGCGGACCAGAGAAACATGGAGACGGAGAAGACGGCGAAGTAGGCGGCGCACTCGTGGGCGTCGACGGAGGAGAAGCGGCGGCCGAGGAAGAGCAGTTCTACGAGCGGGGCGGCGAGGGCGACCATGCCGGAGGCGGCGAGCAGGCCGAGGGCGGCGACACGGGAGACCGAGTCAGCGACGCTGACGGCGAACTCGTAACGTTTTTGCTGCGACCAGAGGCTGGCGAAGAAGGGCATGCTCGCAGCTCCCGCTGCCTGTGCGAGCACGGCCATGGGGGCGGTGAAGATCTGCTTGGCGTAGCTCATGAGGGAGACGGCGCCACCGATCTTTGAAGCGAAGTGGGCGATGATCCAGCTATCGAAGGTGACCAGGGAGACGCCGATCATGAGGGGGAGCGAGAGACGCACCCACTCGCGCAGGCCTTTGTCGTGGAGATCGAGAAGGAAGCGGTAGCGCAGGCCGGTGCGGCGGGCAAAGACGTAGTTAAGCAGGAAGGGGCCGACGAAGGCTCCGGCGACGGTGCCGATGGCGAGCGAAGAGACGCCGATGCGCTTGACGAGGAGCAGGCCGCCGACGATGGTTCCGAGGCCGTAGATGAGGGGGGCGACGGCCTGGACGCTGAACTGCTTGCGGACGAGGAGCACGGCGGCAAAGACTCCGCCGGCGAGGAAGAACAACTGCGCGGGGAGAAGGATGCGGGTGAGGCGGATGCAGAGGGCGGCGCGTTCGGGATCGAAGCCGTTGAACCAGCGGTGAATGAACCAGGGGGCGAAGAGCTCGGCGAGCAGGATGGCGCTGCCGAGGACGATGTACATGGTGGAAAGGATGATGGAGAGCGAGCGCTCGCCTTCGGCTTCGCGGCCGGTGTCGCGGTAGCGGGTGAGGATGGTGACGAAGGTGATGGAGGCCGCGCCGCCGACGAGGAAGTAGGAGATCATGTCGGGCAGGACGAAGGCGCCGTTGAGGGCGTCTGCTTGCATACCGCGGCCAAAGAGCCAGACGATGTATTGCACGCGGACCAGGCCGATGATGCGCGAGAGAAACGTGGAGACCATGAGGATGATGGTTGCGGAGAAGGCAGTGTGGGTGTGGGAGGGGCGCAGCAGCCGCAGAGCGCGAGCCCACCGGGAGGGCCGCGGCGGGGAAGATTGAGTTGGAAACAAACCGGCCACTGGAGTTGATTCTACCGGGATGAGGCACCGGCAAACGGTCCCAGGGAACCACGACTTCGGACAAATGGTAGAATTGGCCAACAATTTGCTTCCGCGCCGTTGCGCGGACATACATGACTACTGGGAGCCTTGTTATGAGCAAGAGAGTCTTTCTGCTTGCATGGGTGGGATTTTGTGTCTGCTCGCTCGCGACGGCGCAAGGCGGCGCAAAGGATGGAACAATCGACTTCAGCAAGTTGAAGCCGAGCGAAATTGTCATTCCGATTTTCAGCGAGATCGTTGTGCTTCCTTATCCAGACGGATTTGTTGGGGCTTATGAACATACGAACGGCACCTTTTTCATCGATGAGATGGTGCTGAAGGGCGAGACGGTCGATCAATGGACTCAGATGAGGACGACGACCGGAAAGCAGGGGCTTTCCTCCGATCCGAATCTGACTCCCAGATTATTTACCGAACGCATTGCAGTTGGCTTCAAACGCGCCTGTCCAGATACCTTTTCCATCAAGGAAGCGGGTTCGATAAAGGTCAGCGGCTACGACGCATTTGCCGCATGGGCAAGCTGCGGGACGGTTGGTTCCGCGGGAAGCGCGCATAGCGAATCCGCTCTGATTGTTGGCGTCAACGGAAGGCAGGATTACTTGAGCGTTCAGTGGGCTGAGCGTGGACCGGCTTCCAGCCAACCCATCGTCTATGACGATGCAAAGTGGGCGGGGAGATTGAAGGAGCTGACTGCAGTGAAGATATACCCTCGAGTCCCTGGGGAGGCGGCTCCCAAGCCGAGCGGTGGTGACCAGAAGTAGCGGCAAAAGGCAGTCGTTCTTCTTTGCAAAAGAGCAACCGTTGAATTCCACCGGCGGCGCATTCTTGAAGTTCGCGATCGAGACAGATCATGGACCCGGAAGGCAGGGGACGCACGGCAATTGTTCGCGTATTCTGTCCGCATGAGGCATTGCATGCAGCGGACTCTCTGGTGTGGATTCGTGCTCTGGGCTGTGGTGGATGTCGGCGCCACGGCGCAGACGATTCATGGGCGCGAGGGGATTACGCTGCCTGCGCCGCCGGCGGTTGAAGCGATTCCAGTGACGGACAGTTATTTTGGCACCAAGGTTCTGGACAGCTACCGCTGGCTGGAGGACGGCAGGAGCGCGGAGACGCGGGCGTTTATCGACGCGGAGAATGCCTACACCACGCGCTACATGAAGCAGGTGAGCATTCACTCGCAGGCGCTGGACGATCTGGATGCGCTGGAGAATGTGTCAGAGGCGAGCGCGCCGCTGGAGCGGGCGGGGAGTTATTTCTTTCGCAAGCGGCTGGCGGGCGAGGAGCAGTTTTCGATTTACGTGCGGCACGGGTTGAAATGGACAGATGGGAAAGGGCCGGCCGCGAAGAGTGCTTCGAGCGCGAATGCTTCGGCGATGAAGCCAGATGAGCGGCTGGTTGATCCGGCGAAGCTGACGCGGGATGCGAATACGTCAGTGGGGATCAACGATGTTTCGCGCGACGGCGGGCTGCTGGCGTACTGGGTGCGCGAGGGGGGCGCGGACGAGGCGAGCGTGCATGTGCTGGATGTGAAGACCGGCAAGGCGCTGGAGGATGAGCTGCCGGCGGCGCGCTACTCGAGCGTGACATTTGCGCCGGATGGGCAGAGCCTTTACTACGCGCGCAACGATAAGCAGGGCACGCTGCTGTACCAGCATGCGCTGGGGACGCGCGTGTCGCGGGACAAGCTGCTGTTCGGGCATGAGTTTCGCGGAGAACTGCTGGCGGGCAACGACCTGTTTACAGCCACGGTGACGGACGATGGGCGGTACCTGGTGGTGGAGATTGCGCGAGGCGTTCCGGCGCGGCGGGTGGACATTGTTTTTCGCGACCTGAGCAAGCCGGATGCGCCGTTCGACCTGCTGGTGTGGGGACTGGACTCGCGCTTTCACGCGATCTGGACCAAGGGCGCGTGGTACGTGAAGACCGATTATCACGCACCGAAAGGCGCGATTCTGAAGGCCGACCCAGGGATCATGCCGGACGTGTGGAAGACGATTGTGCCGGAAGGCAAGGATGTGATCGATGGGTGGTCGATTGTGGGCGGGAAGATTTATGTGAACCGGCTGAAGGATGTGAAGACGGAGACTTCGATTTACACGCTGGACGGGAAGCCGGCGGGGACGGTGGAGTACGACGGGATCGGGTCGCCGTCGGGGATTGTCGGGCACACCACCGATCGCTACGGATATTTCTCGTTTTCGTCGTATCATTGTGCCGCCGACGATTTACCGGCTGGATACGGTGACGGGAAAGCGGGAGGTGTTTTTCCAGCCGAAAGTTCCGTTCGAGTCAAGCGAATACGAGCTGAAGCAGGTTTTCTACAAGTCGAAGGACGGGACGCAGGTTCCGATGTTCATTGCCGGGAAGAAGGGGCTGAAGAGGACGGCAGCGAGCGGCTGCTGATGACCGGCTATGGCGGCTTCAACCTGAGCATGACGCCGCGCTGGAATCGCGGCATGGGCGTGGTGGCTGGAGCAGGGCGGCTGGTTTGCCGTGCCCAACCTGCGCGGCGGCGGCGAGTATGGCGAGGCGTGGCACGAGGCGGGGATGTTCGAGAAGAAGCAGAACGTCTTCGACGACTGGTTTGCGGCGGCGCGAATACCTGATCGCCAACAAGTACACTTCGCCGGAGCACTTTGCCATTACAGGCCGGTCGAACGGCGGGCTGCTGATGGGCGCGTCGATGACCCAGCGGCCGGAGCTGTTTTCGGCCGTCTGGTGCGGGTATCCCGCTGCTGGACATGCTGCGCTACCAGAAGTTCAAGGTGGGCGCGTACTGGATGACGGAGTACGGGTCGGCGGAGAACGAGAAGCAGTTCCCGTATCTGCTGAAGTACTCGCCTTACCAGAACGTGAAGGCGGGCACGGCGTATCCGGCGGTGATGTTCTTTACCGGGGACAGCGACACGCGGGTGGACCCGCTGCACGCGCGCAAGATGACGGCGCTGATGCAGGCTGCGTCAGGGAGCGGGCGGCCGATTCTGCTGCACTACAGCCTTGCGGGCGGGCACTCGGCGGGGGTGAGCGTGGACCAGCAGGTCGAGGACGATGCGGACCAGCTCACGTTCCTGTGGACGGAAACGGGACAGGCGAGCGGGCGGGCGGGGCATCCCTGAGCTCAACCGGACGACGATTGGCACGCCGGCGTTCTCCCGCGGGAACCAGGGTTTACGGCGAGGAAAACCGTGTGTTGGCGGTCGAGGACGGCTGTGGTTTCCTCACTAGAGCGGGAAGATTGGAGGGGTACTCACGGGGAGCGTCCCGGGCGTAACGTGATGCCGTTGACAATGGCAACCGATAAGGGAGGTGCAGGAGCTGGGAGCAGACGCGAAGGGGCGGCTGTTCATTGCAGACCCTGCGATCATCCAGTGCGGAGAGACCAAAAGCCGCTCATGAGCCCCTGTTGAGAAATGGAGGTTCAAGGGAATGGGGTGGGTCTGAGGCTGGGATAGGGCCAGGGCGCGACTTGCCGGGCCGGAGCGACGATGCCCCATCTAGACGTGGAGACCGATCGATTTGAAGTTGAACGGGAGGCTGCGCGGCTGGCCGCCCTGGATTCCACGGGGATTCTGGACAGTGAGCCGGAGGCCAGCTACGACGCGATTACGCGGCTGGCGGCGGAGTATTTTGAGGCGGACTCGGCGGGGCTGGGATTTGGGGATGAGAGCCGGGTGTGGATCAAGTCGTCGTGGGGTCCACATGTGCGCGAACTGCCGCGGAAAAACTCGATCTTCGAGATGGTCATGGCCGAAGACGGACCGGTGATGGTTTGGAACGTCTTGAGACAGCCGGAGATCAGGGAGGTGGCGCTGGTTCCCCGGTTGCGGGATGCGGCTTCCTTTGCCGCAGTTCCGGTGCGCTGCTGCGATGGCAGGATCCTGGGGGTGTTGACACTTTTTTTCCGGGGGCAGCGTGGCACGATGGATGCAGACGAGATGCGCATGCTGGAGAACCTGGCCGAGATGGTGAGCAGCCAGTTGGAATTGCGCAAATTGCGCAGATCCTTTACAGCGAACAACGCGCGGCGGCATCGCGGCCCGGGCGTGGTTGCGTGCGAAGGGCAAACCTGGCCAGGGCGGCACGATCTGCGGCGGGCGCTGGAGCAGAGGCAGTTTGTTCTCTACTACCAGCCGGAGGTGGAGCTGACCACGCGGAAGATTGTGGGGCTTGAGGCGCTGATCCGCTGGGCGCATCCCGAGCGCGGGCTGATTCCGCCGATGAACTTCATACCGCTGGCAGAAGAGAGCGGCCTGATCCTGCCGATTGGAGACTGGGGGCTTTCGGAGGCATGCAAACAGATCCAGAGGTGGTGCCGTGAAGATGCGCGGCACAATTCGCTGCGGGTGTGCGTGAACCTTTCGGCGCGGCAGTTTTCACGGCACGGGCTGGCGGACCACGTGGAGGCATTACTGACGCAGTTCGGGATATCGAGCCGGCAGCTGGGGCTGGAGATGACGGAGTCCAGCCTGATTCCCAACATGCGCATCGCTCTGGAGGTGCTGGGCAGCCTGCGGCGGCTGGGAGTTTCGCTGCACATGGACGACTTCGGCACCGGCTACAGCTCACTGAATCACCTGCACTCGTTTCCCTTTGACGTGCTGAAGATCGACCGCTCATTTGTGGGGCGGATGACGGAGGGAGACCAGCCGCTGCAGATTGTGCGGACGATCATTGAACTGGCCCGGGTGCTGGGCATGGACGTGGTCGCGGAGGGGATTGAGACCTGCGAACAGTACCGGCTTCTGCGGCAACTGGGCTGCCGGTTCGGGCAGGGGTATCTGTTTGCGCGGCCGTTGACGGTGGAGGCGGTGACGCGGCTGCTGCGGCTGCCGGGGAGGGTGCTGCCGGACCCGGAGGAGTTGGAGGCGGTGGCAGGCTAAGGGGACGACTCCGGATTTGAGAATCCTGGAGCACTGTTCCCGAAGTGGGACGGATGCGGACGGGACGGGGTGAATCCGATTTCTGCTGTGGACAATGGAGGGGTATGCTGCGAGGCATGAATCAGTCTCCAGCTGCGCCGACAGTTCCGGCTTCGGGCACATTTGCGGGGATGTTGGCGGCACTATCGGCGCCGGTGCAGAAGCCAGCAGCGGGCTGGAACGACGAAGACCTAGCCGAAGACGTGGCAACCCTGAGCTATGAGAAGGCGCTTTGGGCCCATGCGCGCTACCGGGCGCCAGAGTTGAGCGACGAGTCGCTTGCCCAACCCGTGGCCGGGGCTGGCAGCAGGAATGTGGCTGCCGAGAGAGACGCTTGCCGGACCACGGCGGGGGTGGGCGTGGACCCCGGAATTGAGGCTGGGGCAGAGGATCGGAACCTGAAGTGTGCGAGCATTACCATCCGCATGAGCAAGGCGGAGTGCGAGCAGCTGAGGAAGAGGGCGGCGGAGGCGGGACTGACGGTGTCAGCGTACCTGCGCTCGTGCACCTTCGAGGCAGAGCAGCTGCGGGCGCTGGTGAAGGATACGCTGGTTCAGTTGCGGAATGAGCCGGGTCATACGGGTAATGCCGAATGTGCTGAGGAAAGCCGCGGATGGCGGCAACGGCTGGGAAGGTTCTGGCCGCATGCGCGGGTGCAGCGGCCGATTGCTCAGGCCTGATCAATCGACTTCGAGGACCAGGCATTTCAGGTATTCGGTTTCGGGAAGGTTGAGGACTACGGGGTGGTCGAGTGCGGCACCGCGGCGCTCGATCAGGCGGACGCGGCGGCCGGCATCGAGGGCGGCGGAGGCTACGGCGCCTTCGAGATCGGTCCAGGCGACGTGATGGGAGCAGGAGCAGGTAACGAGCAGGCCGCCGGGTCGAAGCATTTTGAGGGCGCGGAGGTTGAGCTCCTTGTAGCCGCGCAGGGCGCCTTCGACGGCGCGATGGGTTTTGGCGAAGGCGGGCGGATCGAGAACGATGGTGTCGAAGATTTCGCCGGAGTCAGACCAGTCGCGGAGGATCTGGAAGGCGTCGCCCTCGACCCAGTCGACTGCGCCGGCGAGCTGGGCGCGGTTGGCCTGGAGGTTGAGCTCGGCGACTTCGAGCGAGGAGCGGGAGGCGTCGATGCCTGTGACCTGGGCGCAGACCTGGGACAGGTGCAGGGCGAAACCGCCCTGGTAGGTACAGACGTCGAGGGCGCGGCCGGTGGCGCCAAGGGTTTGCGCCCAGCGCTGAGCTGCGGCATAGTTGTCACGCTGGTCGAGGAAGGCGCCGGTCTTCTGGCCGGAGTTGGCATCGTATTGAAACAAGAGGCCATTGAGGTGGAACTGGGCTGCGGAAACTGCGGCTGCGCCGGGGGCGGCGAACAGGGGTTCCGGGCTGGGTGCACTGAGGCCTTCGAGCTCGCGGACGCGGGGGTCGGGGCGCTCGAGGATGGCGGTTGGCGACAGCTCTTCGCGAAGGACTTGGACTGAGACGGCGCGGACGGCGGGTGAATCGAGGCCCTTGGCGAGGAGTTGGAGGATGACGAGGGCGCCGTACTTGTCGACGACCAGGCCGGGGAGCTCGTCGGCTTCACTGAAGCAGAGGCGGCAGGCATCGGTCAGGGCAGTGAGCAGAGGTTTGCGGCGCTGAATGGCCTGACGCAGGCGATCGGCGAGCAGGGCCAGCCAGGCAGGCTCGTCCAGGGCTTCGCGGGAGACAAGGCGCAGGGCGATCTGCGAGGAGGGACTGTAGAGCGCTGTGCCGAGCAGGAGGCCGCGGGAGTCGGCGACGGGCAGCAGTGCGGGCGGGAGGTCGGAGGCGGTCTGGGGCAGTTCGATGGACTCAATGTCAGAGGCGTAGACCCAGACATGGCCGGCGCGGAGGCGATCGGCGGCACGGCGGTTGATGAGGGCACCGATGCCTTGCCCGGGATTGCGGTTGGGAGGGTGGGAGCGGCTGGGAGTGACGGCTTTGCCTTGCGCGTACACCTTCATGGCGGGTTCGCGGGCTGGTGGCGGGTGGACCGGGGTGTTTTTCTGGTTCCGGCGGTCAAAAGGCGCTTTGGTCTGTGGAGCCCTGGGCGCCTTCTGGTTCGCGTCAGGTCGGGGGTTGCGCGGCTTGGTCATACACTCCCTTAAGTTTTGCCGGGAGCGAATGGGCCGCCGGCCCCTACTTCACCTGGATGGTCTGCAGGTAGCGGCATAAATTGCTGATACGGAGCAGCCGATCCTGGGGGTTATTCTGATTCATCTTACCAAGGATGGGCCCCCACACGGGCATGTCGGCGGTGCCGTGGGACGGAATGGAGACACCGTTGCCCAGCACAGAGACGATGTGCGAATCGGGGAATTTCCCATTGTTGAGCTTGCTCAGGATGGTGAGATCGGAGGGCTGCATCTTGAGCGCGGGAGCGACCGGGCCCTGCCCTTTGGCGTCCACGCCATGACACGGCGCGCAATAACTCATGTACATCTGTTTGCCGTTCGTGGCCGACGTCCGATTGATGGGGATGCTCACCTTGGCGTTGTTTTGTTCTGCATAGCAAATTCCCACCGCGAGTATTGCGGTGAGGGTTGTAACTAAGAGGCGTTTCAGCATAAGTTCCTCGGTTCTGGACCTCGAAGGCGAACTCACATTTCAAGTACCCATTGTGGATCCGCATGCGGTGGCTTCTTCCTCAGGGGAGAGTCACGTGGAAACTGCGGTCTCACAGCAAAGAGATTGTGGAACCGTTCTAGTCCGAAGGGGACTTTACTCCTTCTCTGGGGTATATGCGATGTGATGGCAAGCACACGGCAGGGATCCCATCGGCACCGACGAACCAATCAAGGAAAGGCTAGGATTTCATTGCATAAGCAGTAAGTTGCGGAGCCTGAAAGGCTATGAATCTGCTGATTGCGCGAGGGTAAATTACGAGTCAGATTCCTACTGCGATTGGTTGTTATTATTTCAATAGACACTATTTAACATTATTAAGTTACAGAGTCACTAAACTTTCTAATCTATCAAGCTTTAATCTAAGTTAAGGTTGAGGCAACTACAGACCTGTTACTTATAAGTACAACTAAAGTTGTGGATGGTTGCGAACCCTATGCGGGCGGGAGTCATTGTTGACGGGATGAAGGGCGCGCGGTGGGGTTGCCGGGTGGATGGCGTGCGGGCGCGTGCGGGTTGAACGCCTGCGGCCTATAATGAAGTATGGCGAGTGTCCGGCAAGTGATTCCGGCAGATGCTTCCAGCGCGCCCCAGCCTCCGACGGGGACGCTGTCCCCTGCCGCGCCTGCGCCGGAACCAGCGCCACCCCAGCGAGCCATCCATCAGCGATTTGAGGCCCTGCTCAAGCAGGTGCAGGCCAACCGGCCCAGCGAGGATGTTTCGCTGATCCGCAAGGCATGGGAGTTCTGCGTCCAGCATCACGACGGACAGATGCGGGCCTCGGGCGAGCCGTACATTATTCACCCGCTGGAAGTGGCGGAAGTGCTGGCCGAGATGAAGATGGACGCGACGGCGATTGCCGCGGGGCTGTTGCACGATGCGGTCGAAGACACGCCTGCCACCAACGCGGAGATCGAGGCGGAGTTTGGCGATCAGGTGGCGCACATCGTGGAGGGCGTGACCAAGATCGACAAGATCCAGTTTGCCAACCGGGAGGACCGGCAGGCGGAGAACGTCCGCAAGATGCTGCTGGCGATGGTTTCCGACGTGCGGGTGGTGCTGATCAAGCTGGCCGACCGGCTGCACAACATGCGTACGCTGGAGCACCTGAAGCCGGACCGGCAGGAGGCGATTGCGCGGGAGACGCAGGAGATTTACGCGCCGCTGGCGCACCGGCTGGGTATGGGCAAGGTGCGCGGCGAGCTGGAGGACCTGGCGTTCCGATACACCGACCCGGTGAGCTACGAGAAGGTGGCGGCGGCGGTGGAGGCGCGGCGCGCGGAGGGCGAGCAGTTTCTGCGCAGCGTGGAAGACACGCTGGTGGAGCAGCTGAGGGAAAACAACATTGAGGCGCGGGTGGAGTGGCGGATCAAGCGGCTCTACTCGATTTTTCAGAAGATTGAGCGGTCCAAGGTGTCCTTTGAGCAGGTCTACGACCTGCTGGCGCTGCGCGTGATTACACAGGACGTGGCATCGTGTTACGCGGTGTTCGGGCTGATCCATACGCTGTGGCGGCCGGTGCCGGGGCGGATCAAGGACTTTATTGCGATTCCGCGGGCGAACCGGTACCAGAGCCTGCATACGACGGTGATGGGCGCAAGCGGGCACCAGTTCGAGGTGCAGATCAGGACCGAGGAGATGCACCGCATTGCCGAAGAGGGGATTGCGGCGCACTGGAAGTACAAGGCCGGGGATGGTTCGGTGACGGCGCGGGACGAGGAGCGGCTGAACTGGATCAGGCAGCTGGTTGAGTGGCAGAAGGAGATGACCGACCCCAACGAGTTCCTCTCCAGCCTGAAGATGGACCTGTACCCGGACGAGGTGTACACGTTTACGCCGAAGGGGAAGGTGGTGGTGGTTCCGGCGGATGGGACGCCGGTGGACTTTGCGTACACGATCCACACCGAGGTGGGACACACCTGCGTGGGGGCCAAGGTGAACGGGCGGATGGTGCCGCTGAGGAGCAAGCTGCGCACCGGGGACATTGTCGAAATTGTCACGCAGAAAGACCATAGGCCGAGCCGGGACTGGCTGACCTTCGTCAAGAGCCCGCGGGCGCGGAACAAGATCAAGCACTGGCTGAACGAGGACCAGCGGCGGCGGGCGGTGGAGATTGGGCGCAAGCTGCTGGAGAAAGAGGCACGGCGGTTCAAGGTGCCGATGGCGCAGATCGGGGACCAGGACCTGGGCCGCATTGCCGGCGAATACGGCGTGGCCACGGCTGCCGACTTGCTGGCGACGCTGGGGCAGGGCAAGCATACAGCGCACCAGATTCTGAACAAGCTGGCGCCGGGCTATGCCAGCCAGGGCGAGGCCGAGGCCGCGCCGGAGACCAAGCCGGGCGCCGGCGGCGAAGCGGGCATGTCGGATGCGGTGCGGAAGCTGCACCTGACGGGGTCCGACTCGCTGCAGGTGGAGGGACAGAACGATCTGCTGGTCTACCGGGCGCGCTGCTGCAACCCGATTCGCGGGGAAGAGATTATTGGCTATGTAACCCGGGGCAAGGGCGTGGCGGTGCATGCGCGGAGCTGCCCGAATGTGCAGAATCTGCTGTACGAGAGCGACCGGCGGATTGCGGTGGAGTGGGGGCGAGTGGGCGACGAGAATACGGGAAGGCCGCAGCGCTACCCGGTGAAGATCACCGTTTTCTGCGACGACCGGACGGGGATGCTGAAGGAGCTGACCGCGGTGATCTCCGACGACAACACGAACATTCGCGGCGTGGAGATTCACCAGGCTGAGAACGGCGAGGCCGTCATCGAGTTTGTGGTGGAGGCGGAGGACCTGCACCATTTGAACCGGATGGTGCTGGGGATCAGGCGGGTGGCCGGAGTGCGGGCGGTGCAGAGGACGCAGAAGCTGTAGGGAATTCCCACACCTCGAAAAACAAGCATGGGAATGAGTGAACGCGTGCGAGCCGTTCAGCCGATTTCGCGGTCCCAGGTTTCCAAGACTCTCTTAAAAGTGCTCATGAATTTGCCGCCGTCGGCGCCGTCGATCAGACGGTGGTCGAAGCCGAGGCAGTAGCTCTGCATGCCGCGAATGGCGATGGCATCGTTGCCGTCGGCGTCGCTCATGACGACGGCTTCCTTTTTGAGGCCGCCGATGGCGAGGATGGCGGACTCGGGCTGGTTGATGATGGGGGTGCCGAATTCGCCGCCGAAGACGCCGGAGTTGGTGAGGGTGAAGGTGGAACCGGAGGCCTCTTCGGGCTTGAGCTTCTTGGAGCGGGCGCGCTCGGCGAGGTCGGCCATGGAGCGGGCGAGGGCTACGAAGCTGAGGGTCTCCGCCTGCTTGACGACAGGCACGATGAGGCCCCACTCGAGAGCGACGGCGATGCCGAGATGGATGTTCTGGTGGTAGTGGATGGAGCCGTTGACGAGCGAAGCGTTGACGATGGGATGGCGGCGCAGGGCCTCAATGGCGGCGGCGGCGATGAAGGGCATGAAGGTGAGCTTGACGCCGTGCTTCTGCTCGAAGCGGCTGCGCTCGCGCTCGCGCAGGCGGACGATGCGTGTCATGTCGATTTTGTAGACGCTGTAGACGTGGGGTGCGATGGCCACGCTCTCGACCATGCGCTCGGCGATGATGGAGCGCATGCGGCTGAGGGGGACTTGGGTTCCCGGCAGCGTAGAGGCGGGCGGTTGGGCTGCGGGTTTGGATGGGGCGAGCGCGGCGGCGGGAACGGCGCTGCCGGGGCCGTGCTGGCTGAGGTAGCTGAGGATGTCGTCCTTGGTGATGCGGCCGCCGGTGCCTGAACCTGGGAGCATTGCAGCGATGCGGGCGAGGTCGATGTTATTTTCGCGAGCGATGCGGCGGACCAAGGGCGAGGAGCGGACGGGGGCGCCGCTGGATGGGGCGGGCTCCGGTTCGGAGGCTGGGATGGGCGCTGGTTCCGGCGCGGGCGGTTGAACGGGGGCAGTAGCGGGAGCGGCGGCTGACGCGGCAGGGCCGCCGATGACGGCGACAACGGTGTTGATGGTGACGGTTGCGCCGGCTTCTATTTTGATCTCGGTAAGGAAGCCGGCGATGGGCGCGGGAATCTCGGCATCAACCTTGTCAGTGGAGATTTCAAAGAGCGGCTCATCCTTTTCGACCCGGTCGCCGGCTTTTTTGAGCCACTTGGTGATGGTGCCCTCGAAGATGGATTCGCCCATCTGGGGCATAACGATTTCGGTACCTGCGGCGACGGGGGTTGGTGCGGGGACCTGAGCTGGAAGTGCGGGCGCGGCTGCCGGGGCCGATGCGGGGGTGGGAACGGCTTCGGCGGCGTCGGTGACGACGGCGACTACGGTGTTGATCTGGACGGTTGCGCCTTCGAGGATCCTGATCTCAGTGAGGATGCCGGCGACGGGGGAGGGGATTTCCGCGTCGACCTTGTCTGTGGAGATTTCGAAGAGCGGCTCATCCTTTTCGACGGTGTCGCCGGCTTTTTTGAGCCATTTGGTGATGGTGCCTTCGAAGATGGACTCGCCCATTTGCGGCATGACGATATCGGTTGGCATGAAGTTCTCTCTCCGCGATCTGGGACTCACGCTGCGCGCCGGTTCCTGCCGGATTATAAATCGCAGGCCGGGAGTCAGGCCCAAATGTCAGGCCCGGACGGGGCGCTCGGGTGCGGGGTGGAGGTGGTCGACTTCAGCAGGGACCTGGAGGGGCGTGTCCTGCGCTGGGAAGGCGGGGGTTGGAAATGCAACGGGAGTGGCGGCAGCCTGGGCGCGAAGGTCATCGAGGCTGGCGACGGCGAGGACGTGCTGGTTGAAGACGAGGCCAAACTGGCGGGCGGCCTGTTGGGCGATGGACTCGAGGGTGGGGAGCTGGTCTGGGTGGGCAACTTCACTAGCGAGGCTGGTGACGGCGTGGTCGGGAATGCCGCAGGGGACGATGAGGTCGAAGTCGCGGAGGTCAGTCGTGACGTTGAGAGCGAAGCCGTGGGAGGTGATGCCCTTGGCAACGTGGATGCCGATGGCGGCGATTTTGCGGTCCGGGCTGTTGCCGCTGCCTTGGCTTGTTGATCCGCTGCCCGCGTTGCACCAGACGCCGGTGAGGCCTTCTATCCGCTGAGTGGGGATGGCGTAGGCGGCGCAGAGGCGGATGAGGGCCTCTTCCATGCCGCGGACGAAGTCGACCGGGCCCATGCGGCCGCCGTTGGGGTTGGAGAGAGTGCGGAGGTCGAAGATGGGATAGCCGACAAGCTGGCCGGGGCCGTGGTAGGTGACGTCGCCTCCGCGGTTGATGTGGTGCAGGGAGATACCGCGGCGGGTAAGCAGATCGTCAGAGGCCAGGACGTTGGCGCGGTTGGCGTTGCGGCCGAGGGTGAGCACGGGCGGGTGCTCGAGGAGCAGGAGGATGTTGTGGAGGCGGCCTTCGGTGACGAGCACGGCCATCTCCGCCTGGAGTTGGAGGCTCTCGGCGTAATCGACGCGGCCCAGATAGAGGTACTGAATCATGTCTGCATTGATTGTAGCCAGCGCAGCTCAGCCCTGAAGGCGGGGCAGGAACAGGGGGATAAAGGCCGCTCTGTGCTGCCAGGCGACGAGGAGCCAGAGGAGGCTGGCAAACAGGGCCATCCCGGCGGCTCTTGGAGACATGAAGATGTGGAAAAGCAGGATGTTGACGAGCACCGGGCCGAGTAGAGTGAGGCCCAGAGCGACGTAGCGGTTGAAGAGCAGCAGGATGCCGGAGACTCCCATGACGGCGCCAACGGCAAACATAAAGTGCGTGGCGAGAAGGGCTCCGAAGAACTCTCCTGCATGGCCGGGGGGCAACGGGCCGGAGGGGATGAAGTTGAAGAACATGTTGAGGCCGATGACCAGGAACATGAAACCAAGCAGCAAACGTGCAATGGCGCCGGTAATTTTCATGAAGTCTCTCCCTGGGGTTGTGGGTTTTCGATTCGAGCGAAATAGCCACGAGTGGGCAAGCTCCTGGGGGGAGCCAGGATGACCCGCTCTGCTAGAGAAGATGGCGGCACAATGGCTGGCGATTCAAAGGATTGTGATCCGGCGGCAGGGCAAGCGGAAAGAGTGGGGAGTTTGGTACATTGGCTTTACACGGAGCGCCACTGAACGTCCTTGTCTAACTCGTCCTCTGGTCCATTGCCCCGCAAGCTGCGGCTGGCAGGGGTGTGTCTGGTTGCATCTACACAGAGAGGATGAGTTCCGTGTTTCTTGAACAATTGGGATGGAGCGAGTTTTTCGCGAGCCAGCTGGGCGACGGTGGAGCTGGTGTTGCGGGGCGCGTGGCCTCAGCGAACCATGGGCGGTTCCTGGTTTGGACGGAGGCGGGGGACGTGGACGCGAGCGTTTCCGGGGTACTGCGCAAGGCGGGCGCGCTGTGGCCGGCGGTGGGCGACTGGGTGGTGCTGCGCGCGGAAGATGCTGTGATTGAGCGGGTGCTGACGCGCCAGACCTGTGTTTCGCGCAAGCAGCCGGAGCGGGAGATTCGCGAACAGGTGCTGGCGGCAAATATCGATGTGCTGTTTATTGTGAGCGGGCTGGACCGGGACTACAACCCGCGGCGAATCGAGCGGTTCCTGGTGATGGCGAGCGAGAGCGGGGCGCGGCCGGTGGTGTTGCTGAACAAGGCGGACCTGGCCGGTTCGCTGGGACTGGACCTGCTTGAGATTGCCGCCAGCGTGCAGCAACTGAGCGCAGCGATTACGGTGCTGCCGATGAGCGCAAAGAGGGACCATGACCTGGGCGCGCTGGCTGCGCAGCTGGGGCCGGGACAGACGGCTGCGCTGATCGGGTCGTCGGGGGTGGGCAAGTCGACGATCCTGAACCGGCTGCTGGGAGACGAGCGGCAGGCTACGGGTGAAGTGCGGGCGTGGGACAGCCGGGGAAGGCACACGACGACGACGCGGCAGCTTTTCCGGATGCCGGGCGGATGGCTGCTGATGGACCTGCCGGGGCTGCGGGAGGTGCAGTTGTGGAGCAATGCCGAGCAGCCCGCGCAGAACCTGGAGGCCAGCTTCGACGATATCCAGGCGCTGGCGGAGAACTGCCGGTTTCGCGACTGTACGCACAATGCGGAGCCGGGGTGCGCGGTGACCTCGGCAAAGCTCGATCCGGCGCGGCTCAAGAACTTCCAGAAGATGCAAAAGGAGCTGGCACATCTGGAGCGGAAGACGAATCCGCGGCTGGCGAAAGAGGTGCGGGCGAAGTGGAACGCGATTGAGAAGTCGGTGCGGCTGCATCCCAAACGGGATGCGGAGTGATGCGCTCAGCCCCAGGTTCTGTGGGCCACTCGCTTGAATTGCGGGTAGACTGGAATCACGTCAAAGGTTGAGCGCGATGCGACCGTCTGAAGTTTTGCCCAAGCATCGAGACACCATCCGCCAGCTTGTTCTTCAGGCTGGAATGGCGAACCCGCGCGTCTTCGGCTCCGTCCTGCACGGCGACGATGAGGACGGCAGCGACTTGGATTTGCTGGTGGACCCGGCGCCGCGCGCGAGCTTGTTGGACATGGCCGGTCTCCAGATCGAGTTGGAAAAGGCGCTTGGGGTCAAGGTCGACGTGCGCACGCCTGGCGAGCTTCATCCCCGCTTCCGCGAAAAAGTTCTTTCCGAGGCTGCATCTCTGTGAATAAGCACGAATTCCGCGCCAAGGACTATCTGCTCCACATGCTCGAGGCTGCGGATAGGATTCTTGAATACACCTCGGGAGTAAGCGAGGAGCAATTCCTTGCTAATCAGATGTTGCAGGATGCCGTTGTTCGCAATATCGAGATCATCGGCGAAGCCGCCAACAATCTGCTTGAGGCCGGCCCTGAGTTTGCCACCAAATATCCTTCGATTCCCTTCGCGCAAATCTACGGCATGAGGAATCGTGTCACGCATGGATACTTCGCGGTGAGCACAGCCATGGTCTGGGATTCCGTGCAGGTGGACGTGCCCGAGCTGCGCAAACAGATTCTGAAGGTGCTCGGGGAGCTGCAATCGGAGAGGTGACGATGGAAGGGCAAGAGCGCCCAGGAAATACGGACCCGGCTAAGCCGGAGTTGCTAAACGTGCCGCAAGGGAGCGACAACAGGATGGGCTGGATAAGAAACCTCGAGGCTCTAGAGAGGGAGAGCGGACACTTCGTCGTTGAATACGAATTAGGATCGGAATGTCGGATTCCGGGCCTGCTTGACTACTCCGATGGGAGAATCATTTGCGCTCCTATGAGCTTCGAGGAAAGCAGAGGCGGGCTGTGGCTCTACAATCTCGTGCTTCATGTCCCGCGTGACCGTCACGGTCACAACCTCAAGCGCGACCTCAAGGCTGATGAGAAAGGGTACTACTTCAAGGACGGCAGGCCCGGAGAATTGGTGGCACTGATGTCGCTGTTCTTCCGTTGCCGTTTTTATTTGATTTCCAGCAGGCACCTGCCGGGCGACCCAAGGAAAGGCATGACGCTGAAAAGGGAATACCACTTCGCCAGAGTTAAATGCAATCCCGCGATCCATCCGCCACTTTTTGAGAACCCCGACAAGAGTCTCGCAGTAGACTTCAAGGAATTCCTAGATACGGTAAAGACGCTCGATCCCCAATTGCACCAGGGCTATATCCTCGCGTGCCACCACTACGCGCGCGCCGTGAGAGAAGTGGGCGTTGATTCTGAAATGGTATTCATCCGATTGGTTTCAGCAATCGAGGCGCTCTGCGGGCACATGACGCTTGATCGCAAAGACGACGCATTGGAAGAGCAGAAAATCGCCACGCTAATCGCGAGCTCCAACTTGTCCCCCGAACAGAAAAAAGAACTTAAGAACACCTTCGACGTTAGGAAATCAGGAAAGAGATTCATCCGCTTTATCGAGCAACATTCGGGTGGATACTTCGAGGATGGGAACTTTGAAGCTAAACCCTTGAAGATTAAGCGTGCGGATCTCGATAAGGTGTTGAAAACCATTTACAGCGCCCGATCCAAGTACCTCCACGCCGGAGAGCCGATGTTCCTAAGTACTCCGTTCAAGGGAGGGGAGAAATGGGACACCGATCCGATCCAGGGCATGTGGGTTGATAGCCGCCGTTTTGACGCTGCCCAGAAGCTTCCTTACGCTCATTTCTTCGAGGGCTTGGTACGGCATTGCCTGCTCAACTACTTCAAAGCCAACTCTTCGAGGCCGCATTCGCGCTAAACTAACAACTGGCAGGAGGACCGGGCGGTCGCTGCCGGCGGCTTTGCGCAAGCAATGTCCGCCGGGGGAGGAAAGTCCGAACTCCGCAGGGCAGTGTGCCGGATAACGTCCGGGACGTGGGCGTCAAAACCCATGGACGGCCAGTGCCACAGAAAAGATACCGCCTCGGCTACCCCTCTTTCGGGAGGGCCTCCCTGGAAACGCAATACCCGAGTTGGCCCGGCTTGCCGGGTACGCTCGCCGTTGCGGAAACTCCAGCGCCGGGGTAAGGGTGAAATGGTGCGGTAAGAGCGCACCGCTCCGGCGGTAACGCCGGAGGCAGGGTAAACCCCACACGGAGCAAGACCAAATAGGGAGGGAAGCGCAAGCCAAGAGCCAGGGCGGCGCTGCGCATCGGCCCGATGCGTTCAGGCGGCTCTTTGCATAGCGCGGCGCTCTTTCAGGCTGCTCGATGCAATGGCCGAAACCTCCGGGTAGGTCGCTGATGAGTGTCCGCGGCAACGCGGCGCCTAGAGGAATGACCGCACACGACAGAATTCGGCTTACAGGTCTTTCTGCCGAATTTTACTGACCTCGACGGGCGAACAGCTCCGTCGAGGAACAGACGACAGCCCCGGCCGGGAACCCTTCCGGGCGGGGCTGACCATTTTGGGCGCACGGTCCGATGGGAAGAGGGGTATGCTTTCTACGACCTTCGAGGGCAAAGCAGGAAGGGCGGGAACGATGAGCCTGGGCGGGAGAGTGGTGCTGCGGTTTGTCCTGATCGCTTTTGGTGCGGCGGCGATTGTGTTTCTACCGGCGGGGACGTGGAGGTTCTGGCAGGGCTGGATGACGATCGCAGCGTTCTTTCTGCCCACCACGTTTGCCTTTGCATACTTCCTTCGGACCAACCGGGCGCTGATCGAGCGCAGACTCCGCAATCGCGAGCAGGAGGGCACGCAACGATGGCTCATGCGGTTGGCCGCGCCAATGTTTCTTGGGGCACTTGTGCTCCCGGGGTTCGACTACCGGCTGGGGTGGTCGCGGAGCCTGGCGGGCGCGGTGCCGGCCTGGTTTTCCGTGGCGTCGGCGGGGATGGTGGTTGCCGGATTCCTGCTTGTCTTCCGGGTGCTGAAAACCAACAGCTATGCGGGTCGCACCATTCAGGTGGACGCGGGGCAGACGGTGATTTCGACAGGCCCCTATGCTTGGGTCCGGCACCCGATGTACCTGGGTAGCGTGGTGCTGTGGATGTTTACGCCGCTGGCGATGGGCTCGTGGGTAGCGCTGCCGGCCTTCGCGCTGCTAATTCCGTTCCATGCGATCCGGCTGCTGAACGAGGAGAAGTTGCTGCGCGCGGAACTGGCGGGGTATGGGGAGTATTGCCGGAAGACGCGCTACCACCTGATTCCGTTTGTGTGGTGAGGTTTCAACGCATGCCGTGAAGAAAATAATTCTACGTGATACCTTGACGGTCTACACAAGTCTGTTGTAGATAAACATAGTATGGGAAAACCGAACGATCTGGTACAAGGCACGCTCGATCTTCTGATTCTGAAAACCATTTTGCTGGAGCCGATGCACGGGTGGGCGATTGCGAAGCGGATTCAGCAGCTGTCCGGCGAGGTGCTGCAGGTGCAGCAGGGCTCGCTTTACCCGGCGCTGCACCGGCTGGAGCAGCAGGGATGGATCAAGGCGAAATGGGCGGAGAGCGAGACGGGACGGCAGGCGAAGTTCTATGCGCTGACCGCGGCCGGCCGGAAGCAGCTTGAGGCGGAGACGGCCAACTGGAATCGGCTGTCCGCAGCGATCGATTTAATTGTGTCGGAAGCGTGAAAAGCGAGGGACCAGGGGCAAAGGGACCAGGGACTAAGGGACTAAGGGACTGAGGGACTGAGGGACCAGGGACTGAGCGGCTGGTGAGGATGGAAGAGGTCGTGGTCTCCAGATTCCCGGGCTGATGGTTTGCGGGAGGGCTTACGATGCGTTGGCTGGCGCAACTGCGGATGCGGATGGCGATGCTGTTTGGGCGGGGGAAAGCCGCGGCGGGGCTGGATGCGGAGCTGCGCGACCACCTGGAGCGGCAGATCGCGGAGAATGTCGCGGCAGGGATGACGGCAGAGGAGGCGCGGTATGCGGCGCTGCGAGCGTTTGGGAATCCGGCGCTGGTACGAGAGCAGGCGCGGGCTGCGTGGAGCTGGAATGTGCTGGAATTGCTGCTGGGCGACATTCGTTATGGAGTGCGCACGCTGCGGAGGACGCCGGAGTTTGCGGCGACGGCGATGGTGGTGATGGCCCTGGGGATCGGCGCGAACGTGGCGCTGTTTACCATTGTGCGTTCGGTGCTGCTGAAGCCGCTGCCGTTCCGCGATCCGGACCGGCTGGTCAGACTTTATGAGCAGAGTTCAGAGGGCAAGTCACCCTACAACCCCAGCGCGGCGGGGGTGTTTGCGGAGTGGAAGAAGCAGAGCAAAAGCTTCATCGATCTGGCTATCTGCGGCTATGCCGGTTACAACCTGTCGGGGCAAGGCGGACAGCTGCCGGAGACCGTGCGGGCGGCGACGTTCTCATGGAACCTGCTGCCGATGCTGGGGGTGCAACCGGCGCTGGGACGGAATTTTAGCGCGGATGAGGACCGTCCGGGGGCGAATCCGGCGGTGCTGCTGAGCTGGGGGTTGTGGAAGCGGCGATTTGGCGGAAGCGCGGGGATTGTGAACCAGACCATCCTGCTGGATGCGAAGCCGTACACGGTTGTGGGCGTGATGCCGGAGTGGTTCGGGTATCCGGACGCTGCAATTCAGCTGTGGACGCCGACCTACTTCAAGGAGAAGCCCAGCTTGATGACGGCTCTCGACGATCACGACTTCAGGGTGATCGGGCGGCTGAAGCCGGGCGTAACGGAGGCCGAGGGCGTGGCGGAGCTGACGCTGATTACGCGCCGGCTGCATGAAGAGCATCGGGATCTTCCGTTTGTGAGCATTGCGGCGAACGGGCGGATGCTGCTGGACTCGATGGTGATCGATGTAAAGACGCCGCTCTACGTGCTGCTGGCAGCGACAGGGTGCGTACTGCTGATTGCGTGCCTGAACGTGGCCAATCTGCTGGTGGCGCGGGCGGCGACGCGGCGCAAGGAGCTTGCGGTGCGCACGGCGTTGGGGGCTAGCCGGCTGCGATTGCTGCGCCAGAACCTGATGGAGAGCCTTCTGCTCTCGGCCGCGGGCGGAGCGGTGGGGCTGCTGCTGGCGTATGGCGCCGTGGAGTGGTTTGTGACGACACGCCACGAAATGGCCCGCGTGGAGGCGATTCATGTGGATGGGGTGGTCGCAGCGTTTACAGCTGGGCTGGTGGCGCTGTGCGCGCTGTTTGCCGGGCTCATTTCTTCGCTGACGACGCGGGGCGCCGAGGTGCTTCCGTCGCTGCAGGAGTCGTCGCGGTCAAATAGCGCGGGAAGCGGGCGGGCGCGGCTGCGGGTCGTGCTGCTCTCGCTGGAAGTGGGGCTCACGGTGGTGCTGCTGGTGGGCGCGGGGCTGCTGCTGAAGAGCTATGCAAAGCTGCGCTCAATTGACGTTGGCTGCACTACGGCAAACGTGCTGAAGATGGACCTGAATCTGCCGGCGGCGCGCTATGGGAAGCCTGATCAAGCGACAAATTTCTTTGCGACGCTGCTGAGCCGGGTGAGGAGCCTGCCGGGCGTGCGCGCGGCGGGGCTGGTGTTCCCGGTGGTTCCGGGAGACGGGTGGGGTGGCGACCGGGGTTATGTGATTACGGAGCATCCGCCGCTTCCACCGGGAAAGATGCTGGATGCAAATAATCGCTGGGCCGACCCGGGCTACTTTGCGGCGATCGGGATCCCGATTGTGCGCGGGCATACGCTGGTGGGGATCGAAAAGCCAAATCAGCCGAGCCAGGTCTTGATCAGCGAAGAGCTGGCGCGCGAGCAGTTTGCCGGGGAAGACCCGCTGGGAAAGCATTTGCGCCTGCGCTCCGGCGGCCAGCTTTATGAGATCGAGGGCGTGGTGGGCGACACGCTGCTTACGCCCGGCGACCCGGTGCGGCCCATGATGTACTTTCCGCTGCTTGGCAATGAAGATGCGAATTGGGCAACGTTGGTGGTGCGCTCGGACCGGGATGTGATGGCGCAGGCGCTGCCGATCGAGCAGATCGTGGCGGGCATGGACCGGGATCTGCCGGTGTCGGACGTGCTGACGATGGACCAGGTGATGGGACGAAACACGCTGGACCAGAGCTTTGACGCGACGCTGCTGGCGGTGTTTGCCGGGTTGTCCCTGGTGCTGGCCGCGGTGGGGCTGTTCGGAGTGCTGTCGTACATTGTGGCGCAGCGGACGGGGGAGATAGGGATCAGGATTGCGCTGGGGGCGCGGCGGGAGCAGGTGCTGCGCAAGGTGCTGCTGGATGGGCTGCGGCCGGCGCTGGTGGGACTGATGCTGGGGTTGGCGGCGAGTTTGGGTGCAGCGGAATGGATCCGGTCGATGCTGTATGGGACGCAGGCGCTGGATCCGATGGTGTTTGCCGGGGTGAGCCTGACGCTGCTGGTGGTGGCGGCTATGGCGTGCGCGGCGCCGGCGTGGAGGGCTTCGCGGCTGGACCCAATGACGGCGCTGCGAATGGAGTGAGGGGAAGCAGTTCACAGTTCTCAGTCCGGCGCTGTCAGTTGCCGTTGTGCCGAATTGGCGTTCTTGGCTTCCCACCCTTGGCGCAAAACACGCGCCAAGGATGGGAAACCGAGATTCCTGGCGAGACGAGCAAGAAGCTCGTGAAAAAGAACAGGCGCGGGAGGGGTTGCTCCGGCGCCTGTTTTGTTTCCGATGAGTTGAGCACGCAGATCTACTGGGTTACTGGTTGCGGGGGGAGGGGCTTGGGGGTTTTCAGGTGAGGAGCGCCGGGGACTTTGGGGGCCTCGGGAGCAGTGGGTGCGGCACCCATGGCCGGCGGCGGCGGGACGGCGGGGAAGGCTGAACCCTTCTTGATGCGGATGTCTCCGTTGTCGGTGGTGAGCACGATTCTGTTGCCGCCAGAGCCGATCTGGAAGGTCGCGGATTTGTCTTCACCTTCCATGGAGGGCAGCGGATAGTCGGAGACGATGTCGCCGTTATGGGTGCGGGCATCGACGGAGGCGGAGGTGTTGGGCGGGAGGGTGAGCTCGATGTCGCCCTTGCTGTTTTTGGCCTGGACCGCGTAGTTTCCGGCAGGCTCGACGGAGACGCGGCCATCGCGGTCTTCGACGAAGGTATCGCCGTAGATCTGGCTCAGGTCAACGTCTTTGGAGTGGGTGGTGACGCGGACCTGGCCCTTGGCTTCGGTGACGCGGAGATCGTCTGAGTTGAGGGTGAGATCGCCGGGCAGTTCGGCCACCTGAAGGTCAGTGACGGTGGTGTGCAGGTGGATGGAGCCAGCGACGTTTTCAATGTGGACGTCGCCGAGTATTTCGCCGTTCTGGGCGATTTTGCCCTTGATCTCGGAGAGGGTGAGGTCGTTGATGTCGCCGTCGGCGGTGATGTCGCCGTCGATCTGGTGGGCGGTGAAGTCGTGGTGTCCGCTGGGAAAGCGGATCTGAACGGAGCCGCCGATGGTGTTGAGGTGGACGTCGCCGCGGGAGGCGGTGAGATTGAGGCCGGAGCCGAGGCCGGCGGCGGTGACGTCTCCACGTCCTGAATCGATGGTGACGTGCGCGGTCTTGGGTACGGTGACGGTGAGGTTGGTGCGGCCGCTGTCCGTGCTCTCAGACTTGACCAGGACGGCATTGCCGGTGACGGTGATATGGGCGGCTTCAGAGTCGAAGATCTTTTTGGCGTCGGAGTCGGAGTCGGCGTAGGCTACTTCGTGGGCATTGACCTGAACGTTGGGTCCGTCGCCGGCGGTGATGCTGACATCGCCGCGGGGGTTCTGGATCTCAATGGTTCCATTGGCGGCGATGGTGGCGTTGAGCACCTGCTGATCGACATCGTGCTCGGGTCGGCCGAAGGAGTTGAAGAAGTCGTCTCCGTTGTCGCCGAACTGGGCGCGGAACGGTCCCCACCAGTGGTCCCAACCGGCGGCGCCGAGGCCGAGGAAGGCGAGCAGGATGAGGAGGCCGACGAAGCTGCCGCCGCGGCGGACAGGAGTTTTTCGGGCTGCGTCGATGGCCCACTCTCCGAGCAGGGCAAGGCCTGCGCCGATGAGGAGGAGGGGCCACCAGTGGCCGTACCAGCTCCAGAACTGACCGGCGGCGATGTGGCCGGTGATGACCAGGAAGGCGACGACGCCGACGCCGATGAGGATGATGGGGCCAACGATGGAGGGCACGCGCGGGGCGTAGACGCCGCCGTAGTAGCCAGCTTTGGCGGCATAGCGCTGGGCGCGCATGGCATCACGCTGGGCGCGCCAAGCGGCCTTTTGCTGCTCACGATAGATGCGCCACTGGGTGCGGGGGTCGTAAGGCGGATATCCGGGCGGTGGCGCGCCGGGAGGTGTGTTGGGAGGGACGCTGCTCATGATTGTCCTCCGTTGGAATCGTTACCGAAATCCGTGGAGTGTGCGGGAACGATGGAAGTGGACTCCGGCGCAGGCGACTGCGGACCAGGTGAGGGCGCACCGGGATAGGCGCCGGGAAACGGCGGCGGAACGGGCCCGTCGGCGGCGAGTGCGGCACGCTCAGCCAGGGCGAGAACGCCGGCCAGGATGAGATAGAACGGCCAGCTTTTGCTCCAACCGAGGATGTGCGCCTGGGCCAGCAGTGCATTGACGCCGACAAGCAGAAGGAAAGCGGGGCCGCGAAGGCGGCGAATGAGGATATAGCGGTTCACTTGGTACCTCCTTGCGATTCACCGAGACGGCGAACGATGAGCCAGACGCCGAGTCCAATCAGGAATATGGGCCACGAATACTCGATGAGGCGGCCGTTGAAGATATCCAGCTGGCCGAGCAGGAAGAGCACGCCGAGCGCGATGAGGATGACGGCGCCGACGGGTGCGCCGCGTTGCCGGAAGATCGGGCCCCAATAGGAGGATGGGTCAGGCGGAATGGGCTGTTGGGGCGCGTTGGGGTCGACCGGACCGGCGGCGGGAGGGGCATAGGGGTTCTGCCACTCCCCCGGGGGCGGGGTCTGGTATGGGACGCCCGTGTAGGGCGCCTGCCAGGAGCCGGCGGGCGGAGGCGGCGTAGGGCCGGCGGACCAAACGCCGGGATTGGGCGAAGCGGGCCCGGGCTGGGCGGGCGGCTGGCCGGGATACTGCGGGTGCTTGCCGAGGTTGAGCCAGTTGCCTACCTCATTGAGACCCAGCGGATCGGGCACGGGAAGGCCGTCGCGCAGGGCCTTGGCGGTGTGGAAGGCCTCAAAGGACTGGTAGAGGATCCAGGCAGGGATGAAGATGCCGAAGATCCCCGAGATGTGGGCCATGCTGATGAGCACGGCGAAGATGACCACGTGGATGAGGCCCTTGAAGAACTGGCCGTTGTACATGGCGCCCACGCCGGGAATGAGTCCCAGGACCGCTGCGGCCGCAGGATTGGGGGCACCGGTATTGATGGGGACAAAGGGTTGCTGATAGGTCTGCCAGGCGGTGAAGCAGGGTTCGCAGAGAACCTGTCCGCCGGGGGCGGTTCGTGTGCAGCCGGCGCAGAGGGCCTTGCCGCAGCTTTGGCAGAAGGCGGTTGCGCTGGTACCCGTGTGGTTTACGCAGTCCATGTTGTGCTCCTTTCCCGTTCTTCCAATGCGGAGCCGCCGGAGTGCGCGGGCTGGTCCTGAAAGGTGAGGGAAGTCTCCAGTGAATCATTTACTTCGTTGAAGGTCGGGCATGACCGACTGTTGGGGAGGTTCGACGCGGGAGCCTCCATCTTTGCGGCCGGGATTCTGTTTTGACTCGCCCGGCGCGGCGTTTTTGGGTCCCTGCTGGTTGCCGTCTTCGCCTTCGGTGTTGCGGCGCAGTTCGCGCATTCTGGACTCGACTTCATAAACGAAGCGGAGGTGGTCGTAATAACGGATGATGGGCGTGGAGGCCATGGTGACGCGGCGTTCCACAAACGAGCGCACCGCGGAGGGGCGCAGATCGCTGAGGCGAAGGCTGCTCAAGCGGACGTCGGTCAGGTTGAGGGTGAGCGCGATGGAGAAGAAGGCCATGGCGGCGGTCATCATCAGGCGGGGCTCGGCAAAGCGGCGAACCTGGCCCATGAAGCCGGGGCGCTGCCAGGGTTGGGCCACGGGCAACACGTTGCTGGAGCTGGGGACCAGGCCGTAGCCGGCTACCTGTCCGGGGCCGGTCTGGGCGAGAATTCTGTCGAGCAGGCCGGCGGGGACTTCGGGCTCGGGGGAGAGGAATTCGAGCCACTCGCGGCCGCGGCGCGACTCTTCAAACAGAGCGGTGCAGGCCGGGCAGATGGCCATGTGTGCGGTGAAGACGGCTTCGTCCTCGGGCTTGAGCAGCCCGTCGAGCGCGTCGGCCAAAAGGGTTTCCCACTGGCCGCAGGCCGGGGAGCTCGGAATGTTTGTGCGCTCTGCCATGGTTACATCACCTCCCGTTTATTACGTTCCAGCAGGCGCGCCAGTTCCGCGCGGCCCCTGCTGATGCGGGACTTGACGGTCCCTTCGGGTATGCCCAGCACCTGGGCAATCTCTTTGTAGTCAAGGTCTTGCAGGTCTCTGAGAATGACCGCTTCGCGCAGCTCGACGGAGACGCGGGCGAGAGCGTTCTGGACCATTTTTGCGAGTTCTTTCTGGGCCGCGGACTCGTGGGGCGAGGGGCTTTTGGAGGTGAGCCGGTCAATGGGGCTCAATTCCTCAGCTGGATTCCCAGCCGTCGTCGAGAGAGCCGGTGGCGCGCTGGTTGCGGGTGCGGCGGAAGTTATCGACCAGCAGGTTGCGGGTCATGGTGGTGATCCAGACCTGGAGGCTGCCGCGGGTGAGGTCAAAGCTGGCCAGGTTGGAGTAGATCTTGAGGAAGACGTCCTGGGTGAGGTCTTCGGCGTCGGCCGGGTTGCCGGTAAAGCGATAGCAGAGGCCGTAAACGCGGCGATGGTGGGTGCGGACCAGCTCAGCCCATGCGCCGGAATCTCCGTTCATGCAGAGGCGGACGACTTGGGACCAGTCGACTTCCAGGGGATTTCCCTCCACGCGCGCCAGCCGGACCGGCGGGGCGACGGCCTTGCCGGGAGCCAGGAAAGGCCCGGATGCCTGAACCTTAGGGGCACCGGCATGGGGCGTCTTCCCGGCGGCCTCGAGGGGTCTGCGGATCCTCTGTGGCGGCGAGGCCAAGCCTATCATGCTCCAGCTTAATGTACCCACGCATTGCATATTTTGCTAATACGCGGGATTTGGGAAGTTAGTTCCCGGACGGCGCGAGAGAATTCTGAGACCTTCCGGCGAGCGGTCGTGGGTGCCTGTGCGTTTTGCAGCGGTAACCTTCCGTGCTGCGGCGCATCTTACTGCTGCGGGCCGGCGTGGATTGGGCCCCGGAGATGATCATGTTCAAGGAACTTCCCCTTCGCGGCGCGCTGAGCTCGCTGCTGATAACGATGACTTTGTGTGTGGGTTGCCGCGCGGCTACGAAGACGCCGGTTCCCCCTGCCGCGACCGATGCGGCGCTTGCCACAATGCCGGGCAAGCAGACGGCGGTGTTTGCAGGAGGGTGCTTCTGGGGTACGCAGTCAGTGTTTGAGCGGGTGAAGGGGGTGGTGGCGACGACCGCCGGCTATGCGGGCGGGTCAGCCGACACGGCGACGTACGACCAGGTGACGACGGAGACCACGGGCCATGCGGAGTCAGTGAAGGTGGTCTACGATCCATCGAAGATTACCTATGGGCAATTGCTGCGGGTGTTCTTCTCCGTGGCGCACGATCCGACGCAACTGAACCGGCAGGGGCCGGATGTGGGGACGTCGTACCGGTCGGCGATCTTTTATTCGAACGACGAGCAGCGGAAGATTGCGCAGGCGTATATTGCGCAACTGGACGCAGCGCATGTGTTTGGCAGCCGGATTGTGACCGAGGTGACGCCGCTGAAGGGATTCTACGCCGCGGAGGATTATCACCAGGATTATGCGCTGCACAATCCGGATAATCCGTACATCCTGGTGTGCGACCGGCCGAAGATTGAGGCGTTGAAGGCGGAGTTTCCGGAGTTGTTTCAGAGCTACAAAGGAAAGTGAGGCTCTTCCTGCTTGAGGAGTGGGCTTGCGCCGACCTGTTGGGTCCAATCTAGATTCAACGTAACTTCCGGATTGGCGACAACCCGATCACGATGGAAGGTGTAGTAGTAGAATCATTGGGATCAAATGGTTTCATTCCAGATGAGTCTGACTCAAACACCAGCATCGTCGCTTGACGGAAGCGCGGAGGAATGCCTGCGCATTGGGCTGCGGTTAGCTGTCGTAAACATTTGTTTATTACAGTACGCGAGCTTAACGGCCATTGATGTATCGGCAAGAAAGTGTATGAGGTTCCTTTGCGCGCGGTTTGACCTCATGCTGGAGCAGCTTGCTGACTTTATGCTTTCTTGGTGGAGTTGCGAATTGGGTTCATTATGAGCCGGAGTAGAAAGTTCTCAGCTGGTGAAATGTTGATAGTTTCGATAGTGACCTTCGCTTATGCAGGCTCTTGCATGTATAAGGCCATGGAATTCACGAGTGGTTCACCAAGCGAGAGGACAGCCACAGCTCACGATATCTTGATACATCCTCGTAACTTAAGCGGCAATAGCTGTACCTATAGGTTCAGTGTTGACGGTACCTTCTATAGTGGACGTTCGGACTGCCCTAAAAAGATGAGAGACGCTGTGTTCAAAGGGAAGTCTTCGTACTCTGCTGCGGCCTGGCCAGCACCTGACGCAACAATTTACTACGACCCTGGGGATCCGTCAGTAAACAGTCTCCTCGAATTCAGCACAGCGAGCCGAGAATCATTTGGAGACGCCGCACCATGGGCCGGTCTAGGGGCACTCTCCGGCTTCATTTTCATTCTTAGAAGGCCGCGCGCCTCCAATGATAAAGGAGATGGCGAGGTAGTAGTGGACGCCAGGGAAAGAGCGAAACTACGGGAACTTTATTTGGAAGCGGTTGACGAGATTCATCCACACCGCGCTGCGAATGAAGCTGACCTGGCATTGCGGTTGCGGTTGATGGAAGAAGCAAATGCAGCATTCGAATGCGGCGAGGCCGAGACGTTGCGAAGAGTCCTGGAGGAATGCAGAGGCACGATTCCACCCGCCTCCAACAACAAAGGCGATGGCGGGGTAGATTCCAGGGGAAGAGTGCTTTACCCAGAAGAATCCAACTTTGCTGGGTTACCAAATCGCGAAGCTGCGAAGTCCGCTCCTTCGTCGAAACTGAGGGAACTGTATTTGGAAGTGGTTAACAAAATTCATCCAGACCGCGCTGCGAATGAGGCCGACCTGGCATTGCGAGAGCGGTTGATGAAAGAAGCAAATGCAGCATTCAAGCGCGGCGACGCCGAGACGTTGCGAAGAGTCCTGGAGGAATACAGCGGTGCGATTCCAGTATCGTGAAGAGTTTGCTGCTTCAGCATCACCTCTAGGTAGGACGCATCACCCGCGAGGTCTTGCAGCGAGTTTGCTTTCCAGCTAGACCTATGGCAATATCGGCGTTCTCGCACCTATGCCTAAGAGCTGACAAAGGATCCGGCCATGATTCGAATAGGTTTTGTCATTCTGAGCGAGTGACCGGCAATCCGGAAGTTACGCGGCTTTGTCCGATGAGATCTCGCGGACAAGCTCAGGATCCTGAGCTTGTGGCATCCAATTGTTAGCGTGCCCGTAAATTCGGCACCATCCTCCGCGTTACGCCAGCTTCACGAAGCGCAGGGACGCGGAGTTCATACAGTAGCGGAGGCCGGTGGGCGGGGGGCCGTCGTCGAAGACGTGGCCGAGGTGGGCGTCGCATAAGCGGCACGAGACGGCGGTGCGGACTTCCATGAGGCTGCCGTCGACGGTCTTGACGATGTTCTCTTCGGCGATGGGCTCAAAGAAGCTGGGCCAGCCGGTGCCGGAGTCGAACTTGGTTTCGGAGCTGAACAGGGCCAGGTCGCAGCCGATGCAGCGGAAGATGCCGCGGCCGTGCTCGTTCCAGGTTGCGCCGGTGTAGGGGCGCTCGGTGTCGGCGTGGCGGGTGACCCAGTAGGAAGTCTGGCCAAGCTGGCGACGCCATTCGGCGTCGGTCCTGATGACGCGGGGGACGGTGACTGTACCGGTGCGTTTTCCATCGGCGGAAAACTGGACGATGGTGACGGTGGCGGGGCCTTCGTCGGGGGCGAACGGGCGGGCGGCGGCGACGGTCGAGCGGCGCAGACCCCAGAAGGCGATGGCGCTCACGGCTCCGGCGGCAGTGAGAATGAGGGCGCGACGGCCAAGGCTGGGCTCACTCTCTGGCTGGTTGGTGAAGATTCCGCTCATTTTTTGACCCCACTGTGAGATGCGCGAAGGGGTGGAAGGTTACCGAGGGTCGCGTCGTGATTCGCGGCGGTCTTATGGAAGAGCGGCTCTCCAGTTCACGTGGAATGTATATGGTTGTGCAGGATGGCCTTTTCCGCTGGAAAAGGCCATCCTGCGATTTGCTGCGATTATTGTTTGCCGATGACGAGGATCTGGAAGGAGCCTGGAATCATGGGTGCGCGGGGGCCGCGCATCCAGGCTGGAGGACCACCGGCAGGGGCGCCGGCGGGGGGCGGGGCCGGAGCTGCCGGCTGAGGCGCGGCGGCGGGAACGGGGCCATACTCGGCGGTGATGGAGTAGATCTGGTTGGTCTTTGTATCGAGCGTGAGGACCTTGGCGCGCGCGGGGGTGGGAACGGTCTGCTCCACGATGAAGCTGGTGGGGGAGTTTTCCTTGATGACGGTGAGTGTGCCGTCGCCCTGGGAGCTGAAGGCCTCCATGGTGGCGGGGTTGAAGGTGGCGCCGTCGCACCCGTTGCCGATGGGCAGAGTCGGTGATGATGTGGCCGTCGGTTGCGGAGAGGATGACCATGTTCTTGTTGTCGCGGCAGGCGGCGAAGAGGATGTTGTTCTTCGCGTCGAGGGCCAGGCCGGCGCAGCCTCCGCCCTTGCTGGAGAGGTCGTACTTGCCGACCATCTTCATGGTGTTGGCGTCGATGACGGCGATGGCGGCCTTGTCTTCGATGTCGACGTAGATTTTGCCCTGGCCGTCGGTGGCGGCCTGCTCGGGCGCGCCGCCGATGTCGATGGTGGCGAGGATGGAGCCGTCCTTATCGTCGAGAACGGTGATGTTGGGCGCGGAGTGGCTGAGCACGTAGAAGTGGTGATTGTAGGCGTCGTTGAGGTAGCCGTCGGGATTGCCCTGGACGTCGATCTTCTTGAGGATCGCGAAGGTCTTGGCGTCGAACATGGTGACGGGCCTGGAGGTTGCGAAGCCGTGGCCGGTTGCGGTGTCGACCGCGCCGCCGTGCGCGCTGGTGCCTGGGATGTCGCCTACCTGGGCCAACGTATCGAGATTGAAGACGCCGATGTGGCCGGCAGGGCCGGAGCGGGCGACGTAAAGATTGCGGCCGTCGGGATCGGCGGTGACGTAGTCGAAGCCGCCATCGCCTCCGACCATCTGGATTTTGACCACCTTATAGGGGCCGGCGTCCTGGGCGTGGGCGAGGAGGCCGAAGGGTAAAAGGGCGGCGAGAGCTGCAAGGGCGAGGGGCTTCAACGACATGGTGGCATCTCCAGTGAAGGATTCCCGAGAAAGCGGGATTGGCTGAGTCGAGGATTGATTTGGACTCTTCTCGGAGTTGAGCATATGCGCTGCAACATGAAGGCTTGCTGAATGCCGGGACAGAGTAAAGGCGGCGCTGCCAGAGGGCTGCCCTGTGGTCGCGCTTTCCCACCCTTGCGTAATAAGGCTGCGGAATGGATGGGAAGGCGCAGGTTCAGTGTGGGTGAAGCCACGGCTTCAATAACGCTGCAGGAAGTCGGGGTCGACGGGGTTCTCGAAGAGCGAGGCGTCGCGGGTGACGATGGTGAGGCCGGAGGGGGTGACGAAGTAGCGGCGTTTGTCTTCCACCGGGTCGTAGCCGATGACGGTGCCTTCGGGGATGTGGACGTCGCGGTCAATGATGGCGCGGCGGATGCGGCAGTGGCGGCCGATGTTGACGTGGGAGAAGATGATGCTGGCGTCGACGTCGGAGTAGGAGTTGACGCGGACATCCTGGGAGAGGACGGAATTGGAGACCGAGGCGCCGGAGATGATGACGCCGGCGGTGATGACGGAGTTGATGGCCATGCCGGTGCGGCCGGGCTCGCCGAAGACGAACTTGGCGGGGGGATACTGGCGGACGCGGGTGCGCATGGGCCAGCTTTTGTCGTAGAGGTTGAAGGTTGGCGATACGGAGCAAAGGTCCATGTTGGCGTCGTAGTAGGCGTCGAGGGTGCCGACGTCGCGCCAGTAGAGGGCCTGCTGCTTGTTCTCGTCGACGAAGCTGTAGGCCATCATTTTCTTCTGGCCGAGCAGATTGGGCAGGATGTTGTGGCCGAAGTCGTGCTTTGAGGTGGGGTCTTCAGCGTCGGCGATGAGGGCTTTGAGCAGCACCTCGGTGTTGAAGATGTAGATGCCCATGGAGGCGTCGACGGCGTTGGGATTGAAGGGCGAACGGAAGGTGGTGGAGGCCACTTTTTCCTGGAAGCCGAGGACCTCGCCGTTCTTGGCCACCTCGACGACGCCGAACTGCCTGACATCTTCGGGAGGAATGGGCAACGTGGCGAGAGTGATTTCGGCGCCTTTCTCCTTGTGGTAGGCCAGCATGCGGCTGTAGTCCATCTTGTAGATGTGATCGCCGGAGAGGATGATCATGTGCTTGGGCTGTTCGCTGCCGATGGAGTAGATGTTCTGATAAACGGCGTCGGCGGTGCCCATGTACCAGGCGGAGCCGGTGCGTTGCATGGGAGGGAGAATCTCAAAGAATTCCCCGAGTTCCTGGGCGACGATGCTGGTCCATCCCTCGCGGATGTGGCGATTGAGCGAGAGTGCTTTGTACTGGGTGAGGATGTAGATTTTGCGCAGGCCCGAGTTGATGCAGTTGGAAAGCGTGATGTCGATGATGCGGTAATGTCCGCCGAAGGGGACAGCCGGTTTGGCGCGATCGCGGGTAAGTGGGAAGAGGCGTTCACCTTGCCCCCCTGCAAGCAGTACTCCGAGCGTGTCTCTCATGTCCAATTGAACCTGCCTTTTTCTTTCACCCTGGCGGATGGCTCAGCTGTAAGCCGCTGGTTCCGCTATCCGGTACAGTATCTTTTCCGGCGACATTTTTCCACAGCCGCCCCCGAACGGTGGAGGATACCACACGAAGATGAAGTTGGCAGCCTGTCAAATTGCCGGGGCGGAATCTATTGGACGATGGTGGATGGGGAGGGGCGATCGGACGGCCGGAGACGGGCTTCGATTTGTGCCGCAGACGGAAAAGGCCATCCGGAGAGCGGACGGCCTTATGAGGGTTGAGTGCGCCCAGGAAAAGCTCAGCGCTTCTTCTTGAACTTGTACTCGACGCCGACGGAGATGGCGAAGTTGACGTCGAACTGCTTGTTGTTGGGCGGGTAGTTAATGCCGTAGTGGGTCATGACGGCGTCGGGCGTGATGCGGAAGACCCAGTGGGCGGAGCGGTTCAGGTCCATGTGGCCGCCGACGATGGCGGCGAGGGCGATCTGGTTGTTATAGAAGCCAACCCCCTGCGCGTCCTGGGGGTAAGTATGGGAATCGAAATTCGCACCACCGACCAAGGCGTGGGCGATCAGGGCGCCGTGCTTGTTGTGAGGTCCCAGCCACTCCGCGCCGCCGGTGAAGAACTGTTCGCTGACGAAGGGTCCCTTGACCAGGTTGGCCCCGGAGTTGCTGCCGCCCACACTGGCTATGCCACTGGTGCCCAGATAGTAGCGTGCTGAGCCTTCCACGCCCCAGCGTTTTGTGAGCCAGTAGGAGCCGCTCAGGTCGAGTCCGCCCAGGTTGGCCCCTTGCAGTGCGTTTGGGCCGGCTTTCATGTGGTCGTAGGCGAAACCCAGGGAAAGGTCGTAGCGGTTGTTGTAGCGCACACCGGCCAACGGATCAACGACAACGTAAGTGCCATTGCCGGCGGTTGGGGAGGCGGTGCTCTGGGCCAGCGCGCAGGTTCCGGCGCACAGGGCCAGGGCGGCAACAGCCAGGAGAGAAGAGAAGAATCTTGCTTGGAAACGCATCATTATCCAGCTTACAGGACCGCGCCGACAGGGGACAACGCGCGGCGGGGATTTGGAGCCTGTCCGGAGAGAGCAGGCCTGGGTTGATTACGGCTCGCAGTGTTCAGTCCAGCGGGCCCAGGTGAGGTAGCGTGCGGTCTTGAGGAGTTCGACTGCCTGAAGGGACGTATCGTAAGCCGGGGACTCTGGGGCGAGCGGCGTGGCGGCGTGGGTGCGGTACTCGAGCGGCAGAAGGTTGAAGATGAGCGCGGTCCGCGGCAGGTGCCAGGGACTGGAGATGACCTCAGCTGAATGCCAGCCATGCGCTTTCATGATGCGGACGGAGTAGCAGGCATTCTGGATGGTGTCGTCTGCCTTGGTTTCAAGGGCGATGGCAGAGGCGGGAATGCCCTGGGCCTGTGCTGAACGCGCCATGACCTCGGCTTCGATAAAGCGATTGCGGGTAGCGGTTCCCGTGAGGATGAGGTGCGGGGCAACGCCGCGCTGGTACTCGTGGACGGCTTCAGTAACGCGGGCGAGCTGGGTGGGCGTCGGGTTGCCGTCAGAGTCGGCGGGGCTGCCGAGGACGATGATGGCGTCAAAGCGGGTAAGGGCAGTGTTGGAGGCGGGCGCGAGGCTGCGGGCGATCGCGGCCCAGGCCAGGATTGCCACCGCCGCGGCGATGGCGGCCCATATGAGTCGGCCTTTCCAGGTGAGGTGTTTACGCCGGAGTTTCTTGCGGGGGACGGTGCGGGGCACAGGGAAATCTCCTCCAACCTCCACTGTAATGGAGGCTGGAGGGAGGGTGCAGCGTGGGGCGACTCAGGAGCCCTCCGGAGCACCCCAGGAGGTCAGCATGATGTGTTTGAGAGGTTTACGGTGGCGCGGGGCGATTTCCTGGGAGAGAAACTGCTCATTGGGAAGAGCGCCTGGCTCGCCCTGGTAACCGAGGGCGATGACGGCGCCGAAGACGTAGTCGTCGGAAATTGCAAAAGCCTTGCGGGCAGCTTCCGGATCGAAACCGCCCATCTGGTGGGTGGCGAGGCCGAGCGCGGCGGCCTGCAGAGTGAGGTAGGACGCGGCTGCGCCAAGGTCGTAGAGGGCGACCCGGTTGGGGGTGTTGTTATGGCTGAATGTTGTTTTAGCTACGCCCAGGATGAGCACAGGCGCCGAGGCCGCCCAGAGCTGGTTGAAGGGCATGAGCGTGTCGAAGATTTTCTTGTATGTCTCAGAGCCGCGTGTGCCGACGAGGAAGCGCCAGGGCTGCTCGTTATAGGAGGAAGCGGCCCAGCGGGCGGCTTCGAAGACCTTCTCGAGGTCGGCGGTGCTGACTTCGCGGTCTGAAAAGGAGCGCGGGCTCCAGCGGGAGTGAAACAGGGGCAGGACGTCCTCGACGGCGGGGGCGCGTTTGAGGCGATTGACTTCTTCAATCGACAGGGTCATGCGGGGAGTCTCCTTGAAAGATTGGCTGCCCTCGTTCGATTCAAGGAGGGAAGGGAAGGATTCTTAAGGACTGGGGACTAAGGGACTAAGGGACAAAGGGGTTGGCGTCGGGAAGATGGGGTCAGGGTTTGGGGCGCTTGTAAAAAGGTGTGGGGACCTGTTTGGCGCGGGCGGTCTGGGTGGGTCGAATCTGGACGAGGACATCTTCACCGCTGGCGGCGACGGCGGTTGGGACCAGGGCGAAGGCGATGTTGGTTTTGAGGAACGGGGACGGGGAGCCGGAGGTGATTTGGCCGATCGGCTGGCCTTCAAGGCTGAGGACGGGGTACGCGTCGCGGGCGATGCCGCGCTCGACCATCTCCAGGGCGATGACTTTGCGAGTGGGGCCACCGGCGGCCTGAATGTCGAGGAGAGCCTGGCGGCCGATGAATTCACCTTTATCGAGCTTGAGCCAGCGGTCGAGGTTGCCTTCAAAGACGTTGATGGTGTCAGAGATTTCATGGCCGTAGAGGGCCATGCCGGCTTCAAGGCGGAGGGTGTTGCGCGCGCCGAGGCCGCAGGGGCGGATGCCGAACTCCTCGCCGGCGGCGAGCAACTCATTCCAGACTTTGACGGTAGTGGGCTCGTCGGCGGGGAGATAGACTTCGAAGCCGTCTTCGCCGGAGTAGCCGGTGCGGGCGATGAGGACGTTGGGCACGCCGGCTACGGCGCCGAAGGTGAACCAGTAGTTCTTGATGGCGGCGAGGTCGGTTTTGGTGAGTTTCTGAAGGGTGGCAAGGGCTTTGGGGCCTTGCAGGGCGAGCTGGGAGTAGTAGGACGAGTAGTCAGAGATGTGGATGGAGGGGAAGCTGCCGACCTGCTGGCGAATCCAGGCGTAGTCCTTGTCCTTGGTGCCGGCGTTGACGACGAGGAGATAGTCGTTGGTGCTGAGGCGATGGACGAGGATGTCGTCGACGAAGGTGCCCTGGGGGGTGAGCAGGGCGGAGTAGTGGGCCTGGCCGTCTTTGAGGCGCGAAGCGTCGTTCATGGTGATGTGCTGGACGGCGGCGAGGGCGCCGGGGCCGCGGAACTGAATTTCGCCCATGTGCGAGACGTCAAAGAGGCCGACGGCGGTGCGGACGGCGAGATGTTCGGCGATGAGGCCGCCGCCGGGGCCGGGGTATTCGACGGGCATGTCCCATCCGCCGAAGTCGACCATCTTGGCTTTGAGGGCGCGGTGGGTGGAGTTGAGGGCGGTCTTCTTGAGCTCGGGGGCGACGGTAGTCATGCGGGCGATCCTCTTTATCCTGAGCTTACGATAGGGAGTGGGCGTACGCGGGGTCAACCAGCAAGGTGGGCCGGGAAAGGGATGGAGCGTGCAGATGAATCCGGTGCGTGGGTTTGTGATGCTGCTGGCGGCGGGGTTTGCGGCGTGGAAGGGCTGGAGGATTCATACCGGTCCGCATGCGTGGATGGCGTATGGGCTGGCGGCAGCGGCGCTGGGACTGGCGGTTTGGCACCTGACGCGAAGGACAAGGGAATGAGGGACTAAGGAACTGAGGGACCAGGGACTCGGGACTAAGGGACTCTGCGGGGTGGGGAGGGCGCGGGAATGGTGAATCTTTACAACCGGATTCAGGGGCGGAGCACGGAACGGCTGGCGGCGCTGAGCGATGGGATTTTTGCGGTGGCCATGACGTTGCTGGTGCTTGACCTGCATATTCCGACGGCGGCGCAGGTGCATGGGGAGCGCGAGCTGCTGTGGGCGCTTGGTGCGCTGGGGCCGCAGTGGGTGGCGTATGGGATGAGCTTTCTGACGTTGGGGATCTTCTGGGCGGGACAGCAGACGCAGCTGAACCACCTGGCGGAGGGAACGCGGGACCTGACGTGGATTCACCTGGCCTTTCTGTTCGCAGTAACGCTGCTGCCGCTGTCGACTCGGCTGCTGGCGGAGTTCATTACCTATCGCGGGGCGCTCCTCATCTACTGGCTGAACATACTGGCTCTGGGGGCGATGCTTTATTGGAGCTGGAAGTATGCGACGCGGGCAGGGCTGATCAGGGACGATACGCCGGAAGAGGTGCGCGCGAGCATCTGCAAGCGGATTGTGATTGCGCAGAGCCTGTATGCGGGCGGGGCGGCGCTGTGCGTGATCAACACGTGGGTGAGCATTGCGGTGATTGTGCTGGTGCAGCTGAATTATGCGATTGCGCCGCGGTGGGGGAAGCGGAAGGGATAGTTTTTGCGCGGCGAGGATTCCCCGACAACTTGTTCGGGAGATTCGGGTCATTACCGGTGCGGCAGATGGACACTGAGCCCGGACCGCGGAGGTTGATGGGGATGACTACGATTGCGAACATGCTGGCGCTGGTGGGGATTGCCTTGATCCGGTTTGGCGGGAGGGGCGGCGGCGGATTTGCCTTTTTGCTGTTTGGATTGCTGATTGTGGGTGTGGTGGTTTGGGCGCTGACGCGGCCGGGCGAGTCGGCGAAGAACTGAGGGCGCGGCTTACCGACAGATTCTTCGAAAAGCGTCTCTCAAAGGCTAAACGAGCTGCGGAAAAGACTGTTCAAGGGCGAAAAGACGAGCAAGAACGTCCCTCGGGGGCTAAAGCCCATTTCATTCTCCTGGCCTTTTCGGCTCGGCTGAAGCTGTGCCCTTTCAAGACAACGACGAAAACGAGCATTTCCGCAGCCTGTAAATGCCGCGCCGATTGGTTCTGGCCTAACGCACGGGCTGAAGCCTGTACCCTTCACGAAGCGGCTTGCCCCGCAGCCGACCGGTTGACGCTTATTTTTGGCGGGCGCGCCAGAACGAGGAAACGCCGAGATAAAGAAAGACCACGACGATTGCGGCGGTGACGAGGAAGGTGCGATGGTCTGGCCCGTGCGCCCAGCTCAGGCGGGTCTTCCAGAGGACAGGTGTGAAGACGACCACCGGCAGCAGAAAGAAGACGCCGGTGACTTCAAGCCACAAAATTCCGCCCACGCGGCCGAAGGGACGCAGGAAACCGCCGATGCCGCGGGCGACGCCACGCGTGGCCTGACCGGCTACCTGGCTGGCGGCGCGGGTCTGGGCTGCACTGGGGCCGGCGGCGGCTGCCGGTTGGCTGGCAACGGCCCGGGCGCCGGCGGCGACGCTTTGGCTGGCGATGCGGCCAGCGACGCGCAGGCCGATGCCGAGGGCCCGGCCGATGGATTGCGGTTTCATTTCGATTTGATGGTAACAGCGTGGGTTCCGGCAAGGCGCGCGACAGATTGCGGGAGTTCCGAGTTGATCTCCGGGGGAGTTGGAAGTAAGGTATAGGAATTGCAAGCAGCCACCGGCGCTTTTCAACTGGCGCAGGCCGCCGATCCTGAAAGTCCGGAGGTACCCATGAAAGCCCGTCTGCGCGAACTGATTCAGCAACTGGGTGAGGCGATCCACGAGTCGGTGGTCGAGAGCGATCAGATTGCCAGCGTGGTACAGGATATCCGCAAGCATGGGTTCGACGTGTTGCTGATGCTGGAGGCGACGATAGGGCTGAACGAAGTGTCTGCGAAGGAGACCGAGGAGCCGGAGGCGGGCGCGGACGAGAGCGGCGCGGATGGGCCGTTTACGCAGACCGACCTGCACTTTTTGAAGTCGCTGCGGATCTCTGTGGAGGGCGAGGCGGAGAATGCGGCGGAGTCGGATACGGAGTAGAGCAAACCGCACAGATTGGGCGAGATGGCCCCTCCCCGTTACGGTCCAATAAGATAAACGAATGCTGCGTGTAAAGCTGCTGGACCCGGACGCCCGCGTCCCGGCTGTCGCCCACCCCGGCGAAGACTTGGGCTACGACCTTTTTGCTCTTGAAGCTGCCACACTGGCGCCACAAGCTACCGTGAGGGTGCGGACCGGCATTGCCGTGGAAGCGCGCCATCCCAGCACCGGGGAGCCCCTGGGCCTGCTGGTTCGCGACCGCTCGTCGATGGCTGCGCGGGGAATCGCCACGACGGCGGGGGTGATTGATGCGGGCTACCGGGGCGAGATTCTGATCCTGATGACCAACCTGGGGACCGCTCCGGTGGAGTTGAAGGCGGGGGAAAAGATTGCGCAGATGATCCCGGTGCCCATCCTTACCGGCATGGTGGAGGCCGTTGAGAGCCTGGAGGATTCGGCGCGGGCGGAAAAGGGATTTGGGAGCTCGGGCGGATAGGCGCGTGCTGGAATTTTGGCGGATCGAAGTCGGTATGCGAGGAAAGTCTGGGGACGAAGCTTTCGCATGCGAATTATGAACTGAATCAGTGAATGCCGGCGAGAGGAATAATGACGCTTCCGACCTCGGCATTGCCGGAGAACTGCACCAGGACGCGAAGAGCCGTCGCGCCATTTTTGGGTTGAACGGACTCGTTGAAGAAGATGCCGGATTGCAGGTAGGCCTGGTACTGCTGTTCTGTGAGTTTCAGGTTCAGGCGGTTGTTGATCTGTTGCAGCACGTTTCCGGCTGGATCCTGCTCAAGCGTGTACACGTCGAGCGAGCCTTTGCGCACCTCGCCATCCTTGGCAAGAACGATGCCCCTCATGCCAACCGTGCCCACAATCTGGAGCGAGTGCGCCGCCGGCTGGTTGACCCGGTCGACCTTGACCTGCAACGGAATGGCGGACGAGTCGAGCGGACTCCGGATGGCAGCCAGGAATGAGTTGTGGCTTTCATCCTGGGTGGCCGGCTCATCCTTGAACGCAAAATACCCTTTCGGATAGCTCAGGTTGAGCCCCGCTCGCTTGACCTCCACGCGCAACTTATGAAACTTCCCGTCGACTGCATGAGGATCGAGGTAGAAGCCCAGCGTGTAGGTCACTGCCGAATCCTCGACCACTTTCCGGATTGCGCCGGTCAGGTCGTTGGTGTTCACGAAGGCGCGGCCTCCGGTATCCTCGGCCATCTCCTCCATCGCCTGAATGCCGGTGGGTTGGGGCGCCATCGCCGCAGGGGTTCCCAGCTTGCCCTCGGCGTAATCGTCCTCCTCCGTCACCTCGGAGATGTCTAACAGCGGCTTGCGTGCAAGCAGCCCGCGTGCGTCCACCGGATAGGCCGCGATGTTTCCGCGGCTCAGAACCTCCGCGATGGCATGGCCTGAGAAGGGGAGATTCCCGGTCAGCCAAAGCAGGTTCTTTCTCCCCGGGATGTCGGCGGCATGGGCCGCGATAGCCACCAGGGCGGCCATCGTCGCCTGTCCCCGGTTCTCATTGTTCATCGTCGCCAGCATTTGCGCGGCGTCGCCTGCATCCGCATTAAGCGGGCGCGCGTCATTTTCATCCGGAGAGATGCGATCGAAATGAAAGCTGCCGGGTTCCACCGCTTCGCGCCGCGTGATTGAGGTTGCGTCGTATCTGCTGACCACCGCCAGAAGCTGATCCCGGTCGCAGGTGAAGTCGCAAAGCACGTGCAGTTTGTCGGTCAGGCCGTAGATGGCGATCCGGTCGCTCGCGTCCATCTTCTTCAGGAACTCAATCAGCCGCTGCTTGGCCGCTGCCAGCGCATGGTCCTCGAGCCAATAAGGCGTGCTCTCATAAGGCTGGGGCGATGTGCTGGACATGGTGTTGAGATTGTCGAGCAGAACAATCGTCACGCTCCTGGGCTTGCTCGCCCCATACTGGGAAAGATCGGAGTAGGTATTCGGTGGCAACGGTTGAGCAGGCCGAGCTACGGCCGAGTTGGATTCGGCTGAAAACACACGGATTGCCTGCGGTTCGCCCCGGTCGAGCACGAGAAAATCGTCCTTGGTCAGGTTGGCCACCGGGCCGTGCGCGTCGCGGACGATGACGCCAATCTGAACCAGATGCGTCGAAATGCGAAGCTGCGGCGTGGGGGGTGGGCTTTGCGATGCTAAAGCCATTGGCGCAAGCAGAAAGGCCAGCAGCGGTGTTGTGCCGGGGAATCCCAACTTGGCCAAGCGGCTCATGGTCGCTACCTCAGCGCTCATACGTGTTGAAGTTACCATAGACCACGGGGAACCACGGGATTCCCCATGGCGTATTGAAATCAGGGGCAAACCTGCCCGCTTTGAAGGGGTAACACCCGGCGCTGGTCTGATTCCGCAATCTCGGAGCGCGGCCAGAATGGCATTTGGCTCGTCAATAGGAATAGCCCCCGTTCAATTCCCGACTCCGGACCGTGCGTACACCAGGGAAATCCGGATCAGGAGTGGGCTGATTCGCATGGGGAAGCAAGACCACCGCAGGCAGTGGCGCGATGTGACCTGGCGGCAGGGAGCGAGAGCCGGTTGAGTCACCCTGGACTGGCAAGCGGAAGCAGGCAACGAGAAGCTGGGAGCACGAAAGCGGAAATATGCAATTTGCTGAGGCCTTCAAACTCGCGCTACAGTCGCTGTGGGGCAACAAGCTCCGCTCCATTCTCACGCTGATTGGGGTGGTGATGGGTGTGGCCTCTGTGATCATGGTGATCACGCTGGTGAACGGGGCGAACAAGTATGTGAGTACCAAGCTCTCCGGCTATGGGGCCGATGTGTTTACGGTGAGCCGGATGTCGGCTGTGATTTTTTCGGCCGAGGATTATTTTCGCTATCAGAAGCGCAAGATCGTACGCATCGAGGACTACCAGGCGATCCGCGACAACTGTACCTTGTGCAGCGAGGTGGGTGCGCAGCTGGACCAGTCGACCAACGTGGTCTACAACGGGCACTCCAGCAACAACACAGAGGTGCGCGGCTACACCTGGACCATGCTTGGCCTGAACAACATCGATATTGCACTGGGCCGCGGATTTACGCCTGCCGATGAAGAGAAGGGCACGCACAACGCCATTATCGGGTATGACATTGTGGACAACCTGATGCCGGACGGCGATCCGATCGGCAAGGAGATCCGCGTGGATGGGATTCCATACACTGTGGTGGGTGTGGGCGACCGCCAGGGCAAGACCCTGGGGCAGTCGCAGGACAACTGGGTTACGGTACCCATTACCACGTACCAGCAGACGTACGGGTACAACGACTCGCTGACGATTTACGCGCGCGCCAATGGCGAATGCGGAGGTGATGGAGCGCGCGGAGGATGAAGTGCGGGTGCTGATGCGCGCGCGCCGGCACGACGCGGTAGGCACACCCGACGATTTTGAGATCTCAACCAACGATACCTTCCTCGATATCTGGAAGCAGATCAGCGCGCTGTTTACCTGGGTTGTGCTGGGCATCGCCTCCATCTCGCTGGTGGTGGGCGGGATTGTGATCATGAACATCATGCTGGTTTCGGTGACCGAACGAACGCGGGAGATCGGGGTGCGCAAGGCGCTGGGGGCGCGGCAGCGCGATGTGCTGCTGCAGTTTTTGATCGAGAGCGCCACCATGGCTCTAACCGGCGGCGCGATTGGGGTGCTCTGCGGCGTGATTGTGGCCAAGCTGATCACGCTCATCATTGGCTTCCCGACCAGTGTTCAACTTTGGAGCGTGTTTCTGGGGCTGTTTGTTGCCACCGCGACAGGTATTTTCTTTGGCGTTTACCCGGCGAGCAAGGCGGCCAAGCTGGATCCCGTGGTGGCGCTGAGAGCAGAGATGTAAGGAAGAGAAGCTTCCAGCTAAAGGCTGGAGGTCAGGAGCGGGTTTTCCATGGCCCAGGGGCAGACAAGAGAATCGGTCAAGATGGCGCTGGACACGCTGCGGACCAACAAGCTGCGGTCGGGGCTTACGGTGCTCGGCATCGTGATTGGCGTGACTACCGTCATCACCATCTCGTCGGTCATCAACGGGTTGAATAACCGTGTCTCGGACTTTGTGAGTTCGCTGGGCTCCAATGTTTTCTGGGTTTTTCACATGCCGGTGATTGGCGTGCGGCCAACGACGGAACAGCTTACTCGAAAAAAGCTTACGCTGGACGATGTATACGCCCTGCGGCAGCTGCCACACGTGGTGGCTGCGGACGGCGGCGCGCAGCACGTGAAAGCCCAGTTCCGGGTGGGCGACGTGAGCGTGAAATACAACGGCAAGAAGGTTGCTTCGACCATTCTTCAGGGTTCCACGGCAGAGGTGGGTGAAGTGACTGAGTTGGATTTGTCGGCGGGGCGCTTGTTTACCGACGATGAAGACCAGCGCGCCGCGCACGTGGTGGTGATTGGCCACGACACAGCGGAAGAGTTATTTGGCAATGAGGAAGCGCATGGGCAAGGAAGTGAGCATTGAAAGCGGCCTCTACTCGGTTATTGGCGTGCTGAACAAGCGTAAGCAGCCTTTTGGCGGCGGCAAGAATCCGAACGACAACATGATCTATTTCCCCATGGGCACATTTCACAACCTGCATCCCGAGGACAAGGATCTGTGGGTCAGCGTCAAATACGACGACCCGAAGAACAAGGCACTGGTGGAAGAAGAGATCCGCGAGCTGCTGCGCATCCGGCGCAAGGTGAAGGTGGAAGCCGACGATAACTTCGAGATCTTCGGTCCCGACTCGCTCACGAAGCTTTGGGGCCAGCTTACGGGCGGACTGGTCATCTTCATGATTGCGGTCTCCTCGGTGGGACTGATGGTGGGCGGCGTGGGGGTGATGAACATCATGCTGGTCTCGGTAACGGAGCGGACCCGGGAGATTGGCGTGCGCAAGGCGATTGGTGCGACCAAACGCACGATACTCACCCAGTTCACCATGGAAGCGGTGACGCTGTGCGCGGTGGGCGGGGTGGTGGGTGTGCTGGTTGGGGCCGTGCTGACGTGGATTGTGTACTTCCTGCCGATCGGGCTGCCGGCAACGCTCTCTACTGTGTGGGTTTGCATCGGCTTTGGCGTCTCCTGCGCCATTGGGCTTGTTTTCGGTATTTATCCGGCCTGGAAAGCCGCCAACCTCGACCCGATCGAGGCGTTAAGATACGAGTAAGCTTCGTCAGTCGCCGGTGGCCGGCTATCGTACCGGGCAATGTTGGAAGGGAATTGAATCCGCATGAGACGAAGCTCACAGCCGATTGCTGGATCGCATGGAACTTACTGAAGCTCTCAAACTCGCGCTGCAATCGCTGTGGGCTAACAAGCTTCGCACCGTTCTCACGCTGCTGGGGATGGTGATTGGTGTTTCTTCCGTGATCACGGTGGTTACGCTCACCAACGGCGCCAAGGGATTTGTGACCAGCAAGATCAATACCTATGGCGCCAGCGTAGTGACAATCAGCAAGATGCCCGAGACCTTCATCACGATGGATGAATTCCTCGAATTCCAGAAGCGCAAGGATGTGACGTACGACGACTACCGGGCGGTGGTCTCCGAATGCAAGTCCTGCGTGTCCGTAGGGGCGCAACGCAGCACTACCGGCAAGGTTGTCTACCAGACAAAGTCCACCACAGACACCAGCATTCGCGGTTCCACCTGGACCATGACCGCGATCTCGAATCTCAACATTGAAGAGGGGCGCTCTTTTACCGAGGTCGAAGACGAGCACTCCGCGCGCGTGGCTGTGGTTGGCTACGATATTGTGGACAACGTGCTGGGCCCTGGCGATCCGCTGGGCAAGGAGATTCGCGTGGATGGCGTGCCCTACACCGTTATTGGGGTGGTGGAGCGGCAGGGCAAAATGCTGGGCATGAGCATGGATGACTGGGTGGCAGTTCCGCTTACCTCGTTCCTACATTCTTATGGAGCGCACGACAGCCTGACGATCTACGTGAATGCGGGCGGAGGCGGCGAAGTGATGGACGTGGTTGAGGACGAGTTGCGCGTGATTATGCGCACGCGGCGCCACCTGGCGCCCAATGCGCCCGATGCTTTTTCCATTGACACGAGCGCGACGTTCGGCAACCTGCTGACCAAAATGCTCAATAACTTTGGCGCCGTGGTGGCGGCCATCGCCGGAATCTCGCTGGTGATTGGGGGCATTGTGATCATGAACATCATGCTGGTTTCGGTGACGGAACGGACGCGGGAGATCGGTGTGCGCAAGGCGCTGGGTGCGCGTCGCAAAGACATCATGATGCAGTTCCTCATCGAGTCCGCAACCATGTCTCTGGTGGGCGGAGTCATCGGCGTCACGCTGGGCATCAGCGTGGCCAAGATTATTACGCTGGCGATTGCATTCCCGTCCGAGGTGGAGATTTGGTCGATCCTGATCAGCTTGTTTGTAGCGACGGCGGTTGGATTGTTCTTCGGCGTTTATCCGGCGTATAAGGCCTCGGAACTGGACCCTATCGTTGCTCTGCGATCGGAGCTATAAGAATGCGACTGAGCGACTCAAGAGAATCGGTACGCATGGCGCTCGACACGCTGCGCAAGAACAAGCTGCGCTCCGGGCTGACCATACTTGGGATCTCGATCGGAATCTCCACCGTGATTCTAATTTCTTCGGCGATCAACGGGCTCAACTCGAACATCGACACATTTGTGAAATCGCTGGGCACCAACGATCTATGGGCGTTCCGCTTTGCACCCTTTGGCCAGCGCCTGACGACGGAGGAGCTCAATCGCAAGCAGCTCTCCTACGAAGACGGCATTGCCATGCGCAGCCTTCCCCACGTGGTTGCCGTGGACCCCAGCGTTACCTATCAGAATTTCGAGACCGGACTAGGCGCTGTCTCCATCAAGTCCGGCACGCACAAAATTGAGAACACGATCCTCAACGGCAACACTTCCGAAGTGAAAGAGACCAACGACATCGAGCTGACTGAAGGCCGCATGTGGACCGACTCCGAAGAGGAGCGAAGCGCCAAGGTGGTTGTGCTGGGGCACGATGCCGCGGAAGATCTCTTTCCCGACAGCTCCCCGATCGGCAAGGAGATTGAATGCGACGGCAGCGTGTTTACGGTGATTGGCGTGATGGATGTGCAGCCGCAGCCGATCGGCAGCGGACGCAACACGCAGGATAACTCCGCGAATTTTCCTCTTTCAACCTTCCGCCAGTTGCATCCCGAGCTGAAGGACTTCTGGATCACCATCAAATACGACGATCCCTCGCACAAGGCCGAGGTTACGGAAGAGATTCGCGAACTGCTGCGCATCCGCCGCCACGTGCGCACGGAGCAGGACGACAACTTCGCCATCTTCAGCCCCGACTCGCTGACACGCTTGTGGAATCAGCTTACCGGCGGATTGTTTCTGTTCATGGTATGCGTCTCGTCCGTGGGCCTGATGGTGGGCGGCGTGGGGGTGATGAACATCATGCTGGTTTCGGTGACGGAGCGGACGCGCGAGATCGGGGTGCGCAAGGCGATTGGCGCAACGAAGAAGAATATCCTCCTGCAGTTCACGCTGGAAGCGATAACCCTCTGCGTGGTGGGCGGCATTATCGGCATCCTGGCAGGATCGCTATTCACGCTGGTGCTGCACTTTGCGGTGTCGTTTTTGCATGCGGCGCTTTCCATGAGCTGGGTGATCATTGCCTTTGTTGTGTCTTGCGCCATCGGCCTGATCTTCGGGATCTACCCGGCGTGGAAGGCGGCCAACCTGGATCCGATCGAAGCGCTGCGGTACGAGTAGAGACAGTTCCCAGTTCTAGGTTCACAGTTTGCAGTTCTCAGTCGCCGGCCATTACCGCAACGGGCGAGGAATGGGCATAGAATGGCATGCAACGAAACGGTGAACCGAGAATTGTGAACTGCTAGCTCCTATGCCCGAGGGTCACAGCCACGAGTCCGTCAAGATGGCGCTGGATACCCTGCGCTCCAACAAGCTGCGGTCGGGACTGACGATTCTAGGCATCGTCATCGGCGTGACTACGGTCATCACCATTTCCTCAGTCATCAACGGCCTGAACACCCGGGTCTCCGACTGGGTGAGCACGATGGGGACAAACGTCTTTTGGATCTTCCACATGCCGCTGATCAATATCAATCCGACGACGGAGATGCTGACGCGCAGGAAGCTGACGCTGGAGGATGCGCTGGCATTGCGCGACATGCCGCACGTGGTGGCCGTGGACGGCGAAGTACGGCACGTGAATGAGCAGTTCCATGTGGGTGACGTCAGCGTGAAGTACAACGGCAAGAAGGTGGCAGGGGCATTTCTGCTGGGGTCTACTGACCAGCTCGAGACTGTGTCCAACCTCACGATCCAGGAGGGGCGCATCTGGAACGACGCCGAAGATGCGCGCCGTGCCCATGTTTGCCTGGTGGGGCACGACACGGCGGAGCTGCTGTTTGGAGACGAAGATCCCATCGGCAAAGATGTGAATGTTGGCCCCAACCTGTACACGGTGATTGGCGTGGTGGACAAGCGGAAGCAGCCCTTCGGCACGGGCAAGAATCCCGCCGATAACGGCGTTTATTTTCCTCTGGGGACGTTTCATAACCTCTACCCGGAGCTCAAGGATATGTACATCGCCTTGAAATACGACGATCAGAAAAACAAGGACCTGGTGGAGGAGGAAATCCGGGAGATGCTGCGCATCCGGCGCAAAGTGAAGGTGGAAGCGGACGACAATTTTGAGATCATGAGCCCGGACTCGTTGACCAAGCTGTGGGGCCAGCTGACGGGCGGACTTGTGGCTTTCATGATTGCGGTTTCCAGCGTGGGGCTGATGGTGGGCGGCGTGGGGGTGATGAACATCATGCTGGTTTCCGTTACGGAAAGGACGCGGGAGATCGGGGTGCGCAAGGCCATGGGTGCGACGAAGCGCAATATCCTGGCCCAGTTCACTACCGAGGCGGTGACGCTGTGCGCATTGGGGGGATTTTTCGGCGTGCTGACGGGCGCCGTGATTACCTGGATTGTCTACTTTCTACCCATCGGGCTTCCGGCCACGCTGTCGGTCTTGTGGGTCTGCATCGGGTTCGGAGTTTCCTGCGCCATCGGACTGCTGTTTGGCATTTACCCGGCCTGGAAGGCCTCGAATCTGGACCCGATTGAGGCGCTGCGGTACGAGTAGCGAGCTGGCGGCAAAGGTCATGGCGGCCTGGTGCTAGCTCTGGCCAGCCATTTGCTGAATTTGGATGACGACAAACTCGGCTGGATACAGAGGTGCGAAGCCGACGGCGATGTTCACGATCCCCATGGCCACGGTTGCCGGCGGGTTGTTGTCGGCGTCGCACTTGACGAAGTAGGCCTGCTGCGGAGTAGTCCCCTGAAAATCACCTCGTTCAAAGAGACTCTGCATAAACGTGCCGATGTTGAGGCGCAGCTCGCCCCAGAGTGTCTCGTTGTTCGGCTCGAAGACGACCCACTGCGTTCCCTGGGAGATGCTGGACTCGATGAACATCCGGGTGCGCGCGATGGGATCGTATTGCCATCCAGGTTCTGGGAGCGGGACTCCGAGAATCGGATGGTTTCCCCGCAACGGCTCAAATGGCGGAAATCCTACGGGGTTTGGTTGGTCCACGTCTCCTCCTCCTGCCCGGCGTATATGACAAGCCGGGCCTCACACTACAGGAGCAATTTATCACCTGTCAGCTAAACTAGGTCCAGCCATGCCCCACGAGATCGCGCAATCGATAGAGATGCTTACCACGGTGCTGACCGTGGCGGGCATGGGCTACTTTCTGGCCGCTCTTGTTGCAGCGCGCGTGTTTCTCGCAGTTCGCCGTGCACCGCCGGTTGCATTCGCGCCTGGAGTAACCATTCTCAAGTCGCTCAAGGGTCTCGATCCGGGCATGATGGACGCATTCCGGGGCCACTGCCGGCAGAGCTATGCGGGCGAGTACGAGCTGCTGTTTGGCGTTTCGTCGCTCGACGACCCGGCTGCGTCGGCTGTAGAGCAGCTGAGGCAGGAGTTTCCCGAGCGCTCGATTCGGCTGGTGGAGTGTCCGGCGCGGCTGGGCGCCAATGGCAAGGTCAGCACGCTGGTGCAGCTGGCCGCTCACGCCCGCTACGATTTTCTGCTGATCAACGACTCGGATATCACGGTCTCGCCACGCTACCTGGAGCGGGTGATGAGCCAGTTCGCTCCGGCTTCCGCCCCGACGGGTAAGCCGGAGAAGGAAGTGGGCCTGGTGACGGCGCTTTATCGCGGCCGGGCGCACGGAACGCTGCCCTCGCGGCTGGAGTCGCTGGGCATTGCGACCGACTTTCAGGCTGGTGTCCTGCTTTCGAGGATGATTGAGGGCGGACTGCACTATGGGCTGGGGTCAACGCTGGCTGTCAGCCGCGCGGCGCTGGCCAAGATTGGCGGATTGGAAACGCTGGTGGATCACCTGGCGGACGATTATGAACTGGGGGCGCGGGTGGACAAGGCCGGTTACCGCGTAGCGTTGAGCGCGGAGGTGGTGGAAACGGCCATCCCGGCTTACGCGTGGCGGGGCTTCATCGATCACCAGTTGCGCTGGGCGCGCACCGTCCGAGACGCGCGGCCCTGGGGGTATGCGGGGCTGATCTTTACGCATGGACTGGCGTGGGCGGTGCTCAACGTGGTGGCCAGCGGCCTGAGCCCGCTGAGCCTATGGCTGCTGGGGCTGAGTTTCTTCCTGCGTCTGACACTGGCCATGACGGTGGGTGCGCAGGTGCTGGCCGACCACCAGACCCTGCCCAGCCTGTGGCTGCTGCCGCTGCGCGACCTGGTGGCAATGGGTGTGTGGATCGCGGGCTTTGCAGGAAATACGATTGTGTGGCGCGGGCAGCGCTTTGCGTTAAAGGATGGGAAGCTGAAACAAAGTGCCAGTTAGCCAGTTCCCGATCAGGTCACTGCACTTCACTGAGCGGGCCGCTGGCATCGGTAACGAAAGAGATGCTATGGTGAAGGCCAAATGCCGTTCGTGACGACTACCGAAGCCGGAGTGCCGATTCAGGGGCCGACCGCGACGCTGATCTACGACGACTGGTATCCGGCGCTGCGCACTGATACGCTGCGCAAGGGCAAGCTGGCGACCGCGATGCTGCTCGGATATTCCGCTGGTGCTGGGGCGGCGCAGCGATGGGCGCGTGTTTGCCATGCGCGACAGTTGCCCGCACCGGGGGATTCCGCTGAGCTATGGGTGGTTCGACGGCGAGCGCGTGACCTGCCGGTATCACGGCTGGGAGTTTGAGCCGTGCAGCGGGCAGTGCGCGCTGATTCCGTCGCTTACGACGTCACGATCATCTGGACGCTACGCGGATTTATGCGACTGCGTTTCCGTGCGAGGAGCGCGACGGGCATGCGTGGGTGTTTATTCCCGGGCCCGGAACCGGGAAAAAGGCGTAAGGCGGCGGAGCGGGCGGTGCCGGAGCTGGCCAAGTTCGGGCCGCGCTATCGCACGCGCATTCCTGACTGCCGACTTGCCGTGCAACGTGGATCACGGGATCATCGGGCTGATGGACCCGGCGCACGGGCCGTTTGTTCACCAGGCGTGGTGGTGGCGATCGCGGGCGTCCATTCGCGAAAAGACCAAGCGCTTCGAGCCGATCCCGGAGGGGTTCCGCATGAGCGCGCATGCGCCGAGCGGGAATTCCGCGCCCTACAAGCTGCTGGGCGTTTATGGGCAGCCGGTTGAGACGACCATCGACTTTATGCTGCCGAACCGGCGAACGGAAGATGATTCGCTGCGGGCGAGAAGTGGTTTTCGACGCTGACCACGGTGACGCCGGTGACCGGCATCGACTTGCCGCATCGACGTGATTGCGGCGTGGAACGTTTTTTATCGCGTGCCGCTGGTGACGCCGATTGCGAAGTTCTTTGGCGCGAAGTTTGTGCGGCAGGACCAGGTGACGATGATCCAGCAGGCGGAGGGGTTGAGGCATAATCCGAGCCTGATGCTGATTGACGACGCGGACAAGCCGGCCAAGTGGTACTTCGCGCTGAAGCAGGCGCGGCTGGATGCGGCAGCGACGGGGGCGGCACCCGAGCATCCGATGGATCGGGCCGGTGGAGCTGCACTGGCGGAGTTGATCCGAATGCTTACACGGTTGGCTGCCGCACCAGCGTCAGCACGGTGATGTCGTCTTCCTTTCCTCGGTATTGTGCAGCTTGAAGGATCGACTCCGCGGTTTGGCGGCGGGGCAGATGGCGGTCAGACTGGTTTCAGAGCAGATCTTCCGCATGCGAAACTTGCACTGGGTTTGGTGCAGATACGCCCAGATATGCCCCTTTTTTACATGTAACATGATTGTTTTCATGGGGCTGGAAGGAAAAGGGGGGAGGGGTGGGGTTTTGTGGGGAAGGAATGGCGAAAGCAGCGAGGTTTTTCAGTGCGGCTGGTCTGCATGGCTGATCTCCTCTATGAGTATTGTGCTCGCTTGGCTCGAAATTATATGCAAATAAAAATAGGGGTCAGGGATCAGAGATCAGAGTTCAGAGGTCAGGAATCAGGGATCAGAGTTCAGGGATTGGGGATCAGGGGTCAGCAGTGGGGTTCCTGTTTCGTGAGGCGTGGCGGTGGCTGCCGGGTTGACAAACCCGACTCCCGGGACCGGGTACATCGGGGCATCGATATCCCCGGTCCCCAAAAGCGAGGGACCGGGGGCAACTTCATTTTTGGCTGAGAAGGTCACCGGTTGTAGTCGCGTCGGCTTGAGCGCTTCAGCTTCGAGGTGCAGCTATTATGGATTCGCTATAAGGTGGGGCGGACGGCGAGACTCCGGGGCCCACTCATCGCGATAAAGCTGCGAGGAATGGGGCACAGTTTGACCTTCCGGGAGAGGACGGGTGGATGGAGAGATCGGTGAGTGGGGCACCTGCCCCTTGACTCAGGCCCCCGCTCAGCTCCGCAACAGCTCCGGCTGCACCTGCACCAGATCGCCCGTCGCGACGCTGGTGACGAACTTCTTCGGCGATTTGATATCTTTGAACATCTTGTGATCCGGCCCGATGTTCGCATCTGCCTTGGTGGCCCCGTCTATCGTATCGTCCCTGTGCCACGGCTTGATCAGAACAACGCAGGAACTGCCCACCGCGCGGAACTCCACATACGCGGATTCCTTTGTGGCAGTGGTCGATAAGTCATAGCCGCTGATGGGGCCTTTTTTGTAACGCAATTTCTTGGCATAGACCTCGGCTTCGGATTTCCATTGACTGCGCTCCGATTTGCCTTTCACAGTGATATAGCTTCCGCCCCGCTGCACGAAGGTCACGACATAGAGATGGATTCCGACATCCCGGTTGGCATGCGCCGTGACATACGACGCAAATTCCTCGGCCGCCGGACCCCACTGCGTCTTGGGATCGGAGTTGCCAAGATTGTGAAAACCAAAAAGCCCGTGCCTGGTTTGAAAAACTACGGCCCGGCAGCCCGAAACGCTAGGAAAACCCAAACGTTCCCGATCGAATCCGATTTCCCGTTCGTTCAAATAAACCAATCTTTCCCCCTTGCCGTTGCCACGGGTCGTTTAACCCGGGATTTCCATTTTGGCTCCGATTTTACAGTAACTTGAAGACAGGTCGCCAACTGGTAGATCGCTGCCAGTCCTTTATGTGGATTCGCGCCAAACCAGAGTGTGCTGGACGCTTCAGCACAAGGTTTCCGGATAGGCTCCTAAGGCGGATTAGGAAATCACGTAACCGTCTTCAATGGCGTGCGTCGATCCTTGGGGTCGCGCCGACTTCAGGGTACTGCTTCCGGGGTACAGTATTTCCGAATCCGCCGTAGTACCTGTTGAAAAACTGCTTCGAGGTTGGCCGAAGGGCTCAGAAACCGATCCCTCAGGGGCTAAAGCCCTCTTGATTTCGCGGCGCTTGCGGCACGGATAAATCCGTGCCCTTTCAAAACATAGCCGGCTAAGGCAGTTTTTCAACGAACTCTTAGCTTGCGGCACGGATAAATCCGTGCCCCTTCCAAACATAGCCGGCTAAGGCAGTTTTTCAAGGAACTCTTAGCTTGCGGTACGGATAAATCCGTGCCCTTTCAAAACATAGCCGGCTAAGGCAGTTTTTCAAGGAACTCTTAGCTTGCGGTACGGATAAATCCGTGCCCTTTCAAAACATAGCCGGCTAAGGCAGTTTTTCAACGAACTCTTAGCTTGCGGCACGGATAAATCCGTGCCCTTTCAAAACATAGCCGGCTAGGGAAGTTTTTCAACGAACTCTTAGCTTGCGGCACGGATAAATCCGTGCCCTTTCAGAACATAGCCGGCCAAGGCAGTTTTCAACAGAGTCTCAGTCGCCGGGGGCCATTTCGACTACGTCGTCGGCGGTTACGCTGGCGCAGTCGATGGAGAGGCAGGTGCCCAGATCGCCGAAGTCCTTATCCCAGCGGGGGCGGTCGTCCATGTTCAGAGCGGTGAGCGCGTAGCTGGCTGTACCGAGAATTTCGTACCAGATGTTCTGCGCCTGCCAGAGGTTGAGCTCGAAGGGGAGCTCGACCAGGTTGCGGGCGAGAGTGAGGGCGCGTTCCAGCATTTCCAACGAGCCTCCGGACATTTGCAGCTCGACCATGGCGCGCTTCATTCGCTGATCCGCAATGTAGCTGAGCGTGGCCGTTTCCAGGGGCACCTGGTCCGACTTGGCCAGGGTGAGGAAGGAACGCATCTGCGCGGCGTCGACAGGATCGGTTTCGAGGGCGTGGCGCAGGCCGGCGTTGATGGCGAACCCGGCGGCGAGCAGAAGCGCCGGCGGCTTGGGCAGGCCGGCCTGGGAGAGATAGTGGAGCAGGCTGGCGTGGTCTTCGTAGATGGTGGTGAGGGAGTTTTCAATATCCCAGAGCGTGGAGTTGAGGATGAGCTGGACGATGCGGCGCTGCTCGTCAGTAAAGAGCGAGGTGAGGGAGTAGTCGACGCGGCCGTACTCGCGGTCGAGCAGGCGAATGACCTCAGGGAAGCGGGCGCGCTGGACATGTTCCTCGGCCTGAGCGGAGAAGGCTTCAAATGCCGGCGCATCGGCTTCCGTGTAAGCCTTTACAGCGGCGGTAATGTTCTGGTCGCCGAAGTGCAGGACGGCGAAGGAGTAGCTTTGCTGCTGGCCGGTGATGGCGCTGGCAATATGCGCGCGGCCCAACGCCAGCCGTCCGCGGCCGGAAGTGTGAATATCGTAGGAGATGCGGCGGACGCGATAACAGAAAAGGTCAGTCTCTTCGGCGAACGATGAGAAGACCGAACTGATGGCGTAGTGGGCGGCCACCTGCTCCAGGCTCAGTTCCATGGTGGCGACACAGGATTTGTAAATGAGGGCGCCATCGGCGCCGGCGGATTCGTTGGATTTGGCCTCGGCCAGCTTCGTGAGGAACCTGGCTTCCAGATCCGCGGCGCGGTCGCCGAAGATTTCCGTGGCCAGTTGCAGCACGCGCGCGGCATAGGCGATGATCTGCACGGTTTCGATGCCCGCGATGTCATCAAAGAACCAGCCGCAACTGGTGTACATGAGCTGGGCGTGCCGTTGCAGCTCCATCAGTTCCAGCGCACGCACGCGCTCAGCATCTGAAAGCTCATGGGCAGCGTGGACGCTGAGGAATTGTTCCACCTGTTCCGTGCTGCGGTCCAAAAGCACGTGGATGTAAGCATCCCGCGCAGCCCACACGTCTTTGAAGAGCCTGGCGCCCTCCTCTTCAGTGAGGGGGGTCACGGCATCACGCAGTTCATCCAGAGCCTGGCGAAGGGGGGCGCGCCACAGCTGGTTAAAGCCCCTGCCGCCGTTGCATCCGCAGTTGGAGCGCCAACGCTCCACACCGTGGACGCAGCTCCAGGAGCTGTTCTCGACAATTTCGCACTCCAGTTCGGGTGGAAACTGTTCCAGGAACCTGCCATAGTTGGTCAGCTTCACGGTGCGATCGCGCTCGAGCAGGCGCAACGCGTAGGCCAAGGCCATTTCGCCGTGCTTGTGGTGGTGGCCGTAGGACTCGCCATCGGTGGCTACGTGAGAAAGCTGCGCCTGAGCGCCGTCTTTGAAGCCGGCCTTGAGGCGCGCAACAAACGTTTCCCCGGAGTTCAGAAGACCTTCAAAGGCAATGGCCCGCGAGGAGGGACCGTTATAAAAGAAGACGGCAATGGAGGCGCCGGAGGCGAAGCGGACCAGGTACGGCCGGGTGGTGTCGACGCTGCCTCCGGGGGTATCGCACCAGTCTTCGCGGTCGAGCATGACGCGGATGCGCCGGCACTGGTGGGGCGCCAGGAGCGTGAACTTGATGCCGTGCTGCGCCATCAGCTCCAGCGATTCCGAGTCCACCGCCGTCTCTGCCAGCCACATGCCCTCAGGCGGCGCCCCGTAGTGCTGCTGGTAGTCGGCGATTCCCCAGCGAATCTGCGTAATGCGGTCGCGGGTGCTGGCCAGCGGCATAATGATGTGGTTGTACACCTGCGCCATGGCTGAGCTGTGGCCGCCGTAGCTTTTGCGGCTGCGGCGTTCGCCGTCAAGGATCATGCGGTAGGTGCGGGGCGCGTTGTCCTTAAGCCAGCTGAGCAGGGTGGGGCCAAAGTTGAAGCTGATGCGCGCGTAGTTGTTGACGATGCGCGTGATCTGGTTCTTCACGTTCTGGATGCGGGCTGCGCCGTTGGTGGCGTAGCACTCCGCGCAGATGCGCTCATTCCAGTCGTGATACGGGGCCGCCGAGTCCTGCGTCTCGACTGTTTCCAGCCAGGGATTCTCCCTGGGCGGCTGGTAGAAATGTCCATGAATGCAGATAAAACGTTTGCTGGGGGCCATCTGATTCCCACTTGCTCCTGGGGGTTGCCGCGATTCCGAAACGTGCTGCCAAACTCTGGACGCACAATTCGGCGGATGCACGGCGTCTGGTCAGGATAAACGGTTGGAGTACCGAATGGACACCCGCCGCGCGCAATCCGATGTTTCTGGCGTAATTTCTATGTTTTGGCCGACCGCCCCGCAGGCGGAGTATTTTTTGCCAAATCACAGGCCCGCCACAGGTACCAGCTGGCCACGCTTCGGAAAGGCGCCCACTTCTTTCCACGTTTCAGGAGCACCTCCGGCGTGGGCAAATCTTCTGCCGCAAGAGGGCGCGTCCTGGGAATCCTCTGAAAAGTGAGCGCAAAGCCTTTGCGCACGCCGTAGTCGGTGACTGGGAAGACATCGGGGCGGCCCATGCGAAAGATAAGCAGCATCTCCACGGTCCAGGGGCCGATGCCGCGCACGGCGGTGAGGCGCTCGACGATTTCCGCGTCGGACATTTTCCTGATTGCTGCGTGGCCAGGCACGGTCCCGTCCAGCGTCTTGGCGGCGAGGTCGCGGAATGCTTTGATTTTGTTGCCGGAGACGCCAGCGGCGCGCAGGGGTTCGTCTGGAGAGTCGATGAGCAACTGCGGGGTGGGATCGCCGCCGAAGTATTCGCGTACGCGGCGATGGATGGTGGCCGCGGCTTTGCCATGGAGTTGTTGGTAGAGGATGGACTCGAGCAGCGACTCGAAGGGCGAGGGGGCAGGATCAAGCCGCAGGGTGAAGGGCCCGGCGCGCTCGATCAGCACGGCGAGTTTCGCATCGCTGGCCTTCAGATATTCGACGGCCTCAACCGCGTCAAAGGGAAGCTTTCTGCTCCGCCCGTCATGGATCATAGGGAGGAGTTTATCGCAACAGGAGGATGGCTCGATACGGCAAGCGGGAGGGGGGATTTCGGCAGGGGGGAGGAAGCAGAGGGTGTGCAAGCGCGGGGCAAAGCGCAGAAGCGCTTAGCCCCGCGGGATGGAAGCTTACTTGGACTGGTTATCGACGACGTGCATGATGTGGATCTGCGTCTTGCCTTCGAACTGGTTTGCTTGCTGAGAGATGGTCACCGTCACCTGTTCCTGATTGCTTTTCTTCAACGTCACCATGGCGTTGCCGCCAAAGTCCATGGAGGTGGCCTGGCTTCCCAGCTTGCTCTTGTAGAAGGCGACAACCTGATCCTTGGAGTCCGAGGTGAGGAAGTTGGCGGCAACCATCGGGCCTGTGGGCAGTGTCATGCGCATGCTGCCCCTGGTTGCCTGTGCGCCGGGATAGATGTCGGTGCCGAGCTCGGCTTCCGTAAATGTCTCCGAGGGATTGGTGGTGATGGTGCCATTGGGGGTGTTGATGGTCATGGCGCCGGTGGACGAGTTGACATGGATTGACCGGTAAGCGCGCCAGACGCCATAGCCGACGACGCCTGCAGCAAGCATGACGAGAACAACGATGACGCCGAGGATGATGAGGACGATCTTGAGCGTACTGCTGCCCCCGGAATTGGCCGGCGCGGAGGCAGGCGCGACCATGGGTTGATACGGCGGGGCTGCGGGTGGGGCGGCTTGCGGTTGGGGGGTGGTTGCGGGGTTCTCAGGCAGTTCAGCCACGGTGATCTCCTTGCTGGGCGTTCCTAATGCCGGCGCATCCTTGTCTAGAACGCGCATTTTCCCGATTGCGGATTCCAGCCACTATACCGCAACTGACGCTTCGAAGGGCTGTCTTTTTGGGTTTCCTGATCCGGATATGGCTCCAGATCAGATTTTGCCCGTGACTGTTTGCATGCGGGCTGTGAATCTGGCATTGCAATGAGCCGGGTTTTCGTTCATTGTGGAGAAAAACCGGCTTAGCAGGAGAGTCATCGAAGCGTGCGAATTGCGATGGAAAGCTTTAGCGGGGCAATTGTTGCGGCGGCGATGGGCCTGGCAGCAGCCGGGCAAGCTCCTCCGGCCGTGCCTGCGAGCGCTGCGGATCCATTCCAGCCGGATTACCGGCAGGAACTGAACGGCCAGAGCCAAACGACTTCTGAGCAGACGAAGGCAACTCCGGATGCGGCTCAGCCGGCGGCAACCGTTTCTCAGTCGGTGGAGGCTGAGGCAGCGCTTGCAATGCCTACAAAGGCTGTAAAGCAATTGCAATCCTTTACGGATGCCGACATCAAGTTCTCTCTGCGCGAACTGATGCAGATTCTCAGAGACAGCCGGCACGAAGGCTGGGTGTTGGCGGCGTACCCCGACCCTAAGACGGGGCATCCTCTGATCGGTGCGGGCTTCACGCTGGATCTGCCTGCCAGAGACCACCCGCAGCCGGATCAACTCAATCCCCACCCGTTCATTGAGCCATCCTCGGCCGAGCTTTGGCAGGCGGCCGGGATTGATGCGCAGCGGCTGCAGACAATTCTTACGCAGTTCGACGACCGGATGGCGGCATGGAGCAAGAAGGGATTCCGGAGGAAGATTAAAACACTGACGCCGCAGATCAGCGACGACGATGCTACGCAGCTGCTTCGCGTCTCCGCCATTGAGGCCGTCTTTAACGCCAAGGGTTATTGCCGCGAGTTCGACAGGCTTTCGGCACCGCAGCAGATGGCGCTGACCCAACTGGTGTACCAGATGGGCTTCAACCTGCAGGAATTTACTCAATTTCTTGCTCTCATCAACGGCTACTCCGGCAGCACTGAGGCTGCGGCGGTGAGCCCTGCTGCCAACAACCTGGCCAGCGATGCGGGCTACTGGAAGACTGTGCAGCAATCACTGGTGCAGAGCCAATGGGCCCGGCTCTACCGCGTCCGTGCCGTTGCGGTCATTGCCATGCTCGATCCGGAATATGGTGATGCGCCGCGCACCGCTGAGCAGCGAGTGGGGGCCATGCTGCGGCCTGCGGTTGTGCATCGGCGTGGGGCGCGCGGCGGTGCTTCGCGACCTGCGGCAAGCCGCACGGCACCTCGTGGCGAGAGACGATGGGCCGGCAGAGCGAGCAAGCGCCGGCAATCCAAGCGCGGCGTCTGAATCGATCGCATCGACTAACCACTCTTTCGGAACTCCCAAGCGCCCCATCAGTCTGTGCGCCTCCCTGCGTGCCCATGGCTGGAGCCTCTGTGCTGGCGGCGAGGTGGGTTACACTGCCAGCGAACGTGAAGTTCAAGGAAAATCACCGGTGAAACGTCGTGACTTTGTAAGGACCGCCTCTGCTGCCAGCGCTGCCCTGCTGCTTCGCTCGCCGCTTTCGTTTTACGCACAGGAGAGCCAGCCTGTGCCCGAGCCCGCCGTCAAGCGCGTGCTGGTGATGTTCAAGTGCCACTTCGACGCAGGGTTCATCGATACCCAGGCGAACGTAGTCCACAAGTACTTCTCACAATACTTTCCGCATGCCATTGAGATTGCGCGCGCTGCAAATGAGCAGGGCACGCGGCGCTATGTTTGGACGACCGGTTCCTGGCTGCTGTTCGAATATCTGGAGCAGGCCTCGCCAGCAGAGCGGAAGGCAATGGAAGATGCCATTGGCCGCCGCGAAATTGCCTGGCACGCGCTGCCCTTCACGTGGCAGACGGAGTTGTTGACTCCATCGATGATTGAGGGAAGCCTGGCGTTGTCGCAGTCTCTCGACCGGCGTTTCGGGGTGGTGACCACCGGCGCCAAGATGACCGACGTTCCGGGGCATACGCGCGGGCTGATTCCACCTTTGGCCAAACACGGAATCGGCTTCCTGGACATCGGCGTCAACGATGCTTCGGCCCCGGCGCAGTTGCCGCCGATCTTTCTTTGGAAGGACCCTTCCGGCGCGACTCTGCCCGTGATGTACCACCTGGGCTACGGAGCAACCACGCGCGTCCCCGGCTCCGATCTCGCAATCGCCGTGGAAGTGCGTGGAGACAACAGCGGTCCGCACACGGCGGAGGAGATTCAAGCTATCCATGCGGGCCTGGCCGCACGGTTTCCGAACGCGGCGATCACAGCGGGCAATCTCACCGACATTGGCAATGCGGTGCAACCCTATCGCGACAGCCTGCCCGTAGTTACGGAGGAAATTGGCGACACCTGGATCCACGGCTGCGCCAGCGACCCGCTGAAGCTGGCTCGTTTTCGAGAAGTGATGCGACTGCGCGAAGGATGGATTGCGGCCGGCGCGCTGCAAATTGGGGATGCGACGGACGTGGCGCTGCTGCGGCATATCCTGCTGGAGGCCGAGCACACCTGGGGCACGGACACCAAGACGTGGCTGGACTTCGACAACCTGAAGCCCGCGGACCTGGGGCGCGTGCTGGACACAAAGAATTATAAAGTTGTGGAATTCAGCTGGGTGGAGAAGCGGGAGGATCTGCTTGACGGTCTGGCCACGCTGCCTGCCGGCTTGCGCAGCCAGGCAGAGAGCGCGATTGCCGGGCTCGACCCCGCGGAACCTAAAGCAGCACCGGGCGCAGCGGCGCACTCTGTTGAGAAAGAGATTGAAACAACCCACTTCATTCTGGGATTCGATCCGCAAACGGGAGCGATGGTCCGGCTTCGCAATAAATTGAGCGGCCGCGAGTGGGCCAGCGCTGCCAACCCAGTCGCTCTACTTACCTACCAGACTCTTTCGAAAACAGACTACGACCAGTTCATGGGGGCCTATCTCCAGATCAGAGCGGATTGGGCGCTCAAAGATTTCGGCAAGCCCAACATTGAGAAGTGCGGCGCGGTCAGCCAGGATTGGCATCCGAGGCTGACGGAGTTGATTGTGGAGGAAAGTCCGGAGTCGCACCGCATCCTGGTTCGTCTTGAGTTCCACGACGACGAGGCTTTCCATTCCGGGCGTGCCTCGTTTCCACGCAGAGCGTTCCTCGAGCTGATATTGCCCAAGGCCGAAGCGACGATTCATCTGAATTTTTCGTGGTTTCAGAAGCCGGCAACGCGGCTGCCCGAGGCACTTTGGCTTACGTTCAACCCTGTCGTCGAAGACCCGCGGGGCTGGTCGCTGGATAAATCCGGTGAGTCGATCTCGCCGTTCGATGTGGTGGCTGCAGGCAATCGCCAGATGCACGCCTTGTCCGGCGGTTTTGCATACAGGCGCGCCCAGTCCGCAGGGGCAAAGCCGCTTCCGGTCTTTGCTGTCGACACACTGGACTCGCCGGTGGTTGCGCTCGGAAGCAGGACGCCGCTTGGTTTCACGACCAGCCAACCCAACCTGGCGAACGGGATTCATTGCAACCTGTTCAACAATGCCTGGGGCACGAACTACATCATGTGGTACGGGCAGGACATGGGCTTCCGGTTCGTGCTTAGAGCCTGAGGCGGCGCCGTTTCTGCGAGCCAGCGCCTCGCCCTAGTAACATCAAAAGGGGTGGTTATTCAGGAGCGCAAGCCATGAAGATGCGGCCGGGGACACAAACGGGATTTCTGCTGTGCGGCAAGGAATGGATCGAAGGGGAAGCGCTTGAGGTTCGTTCGCCCTGGGACCAGGGCCTGGTGGGCCGTGTGACGGTGGCAACACGCGCCGACGCGCGCCAGGCTGTGAACCATGCCGTGGCCAGCCTGCGCCGTACCCGCGCGCTGCCGCGGTGGAAGCGCCGGGAGATTCTGGAAGACGTGGCCGCAGCCCTCATTGAGCAGAAGGAGCGTTTTGCGCAGCTGATTGTGGCTGAGGCCGGCAAGCCGGTGCGCCTGGCGCGCGCCGAGGTCGACCGGGCCGTGCTCACCTTCAAGACCGCCGCGGAAGAGGCCGCGCGCCTGGGCGGCGAAAGCCTGCCGCTGGACCTGACTGAAGGCAACGAAGGCCGTTGGGGACTGGTCCAGCGCTTTCCTGTGGGACCGGTGCTGGCGATTACTCCGTTCAATTTTCCGCTGAACCTGGTTGCGCACAAGATTGCGCCGGCCATGGCTGCCGGCTGTCCCATTTTGCTGAAGCCCGCTCCGCAAACGCCGTTTACCGCGCTCGCTCTTGGCGAAGTGATCCTCAAGGCAGGCTGGCCGGTTGAGGCACTCGCCGTGCTGCCGCTCTCCAACGTGGATACCGCATGGCTGGCAGAAAAGGAAGACCGGATCAAACTCGTTTCATTCACCGGCTCGGCCAAGGTGGGCTGGGATCTAAAGGCGCACTCTGGCCGCAAGCGCGTGCTGCTGGAACTTGGCGGCAATGCTGCGCTGATCATCCACAGTGACTGGCACGATTTGGACGAAGCCGCATTGCGCACTGCCCACGCCGCTTTCGGGTACGCGGGGCAGTCTTGCATCAGCCTGCAGCGCGTTTTTGTGGAGCGCAAGATATTCCAAACCTTTCTCTGGAAGCTGGTTGAAATCACCGCCAAGCTGGTTCCCGGGGACCCCTCGGAAGAAGCCACGGAAGTGGGCCCTCTGGTTCGTCTGAGCGAAGCTGAGCGTGTTGACACCTGGGTACAGGAGGCTGTTGAGGGCGGCGCAAAGCTGATTGCGGGCGGCGAGCGCCACGGCTCTGTGATTACCCCCGCCATTCTCACCGGAACCAAGTCGGGCATGAAGATCCGCGATGAAGAAGTTTTCGGGCCTGTGGTGCTGGTGGAGCCCTATGACGACTTCGAGCAGGCGCTGGCCGATGTTAATCACTCAAAGTACGGTCTTCAGGCCGGGCTGCTTACGCGCGATGCCGGCCGCATTCTTACCGCATACCGCGAACTGGAAGTGGGCGCGCTGATTGTGGGCGACACGCCCGCCTGGCGGCTGGACCCGATGCCCTATGGCGGCGTGAAAGACTCGGGTCTGGGCCGCGAGGGCATACGGTCGGCCATTGAAGAGATGACCGAGCCGCGGATGCTGGTGATGAGCGGTCTCAGCTAGGGCAGACCCGAGTCACGGCATTTGCGCAGAGGGGTTTGCAAGAGCCGGTGCCGCGAAGTTTCTTTCCGAGCGGAATCTGGTCCGCCAGCAGCGAAGGGAACCATTACCAAAACGGAAAGAACACTACGGCATCAAGCTCGATGTGGGCGTTGGCCAAGGCGGGCCGTTGTTCTTTACGCGCTATTCTTTCATGAGGTTGGATTCGCACAGCCTTCACGACCGCCGGTGATCGCGGTCTTTCCAAGGCTGGTGGTACGCAAGTCCACCGGGCATGCGAGCCTTCCGACACCGGTTCCTGCGGCTGAGGCCGCCGACTGAGGCGGTCGCCGGAGGTCACGCAGGCTGGAGCGCGGCGGCTTCGGGCTGCGCCGATTCTGCGTTGCGGATAAGGAGGGAAGAGGACTTCAGGAAAGGAGACGGGGGTGCGCAATGCGGATCCCTGAGAACGCTGACAAAGCTGAAGGCGCAGGCGAGAGACTCGGTGGCTACGGAAGGCCTCGAAGTTCGGCACGCCGTCCTGACGAGCCGCTTCTCCCGAGAAATGCGCCCTGGAAGACAGGGTGTATGCTTTTCGACGGGTGAGCCAATTCCGGATCGAGTCAGGAGTAGCAATGATTGAAACAAGCAAGTCCTTCTTGTCAGTGTCGAAGAATTTCTGCTTTCGCATGGTTGCGTCTGCTCTCCTGTTTTCGCTGTGGTCTCATTCCGCCTCTGGATTCGCAGCCAGCCGACACATCCTGCTTACCCTCCGGTCTGACGACGTGTTACCCACGGGCAACGAGTGGATATCCCTGCCGGACATCAGCGCCGCGGATGGCGCCCTTACAAGCTTCAATGTCATCTCGATGCGCGACCGCGGCCTTCTCCAGGTCACAGGAGACCGACGTTCTCCAGCCCTGCAACCTTACTTCATGGCTGACGACAAGCCGTTGGCGTTTCACAACCCCTCATGGGAGTTGACCGAGTACTGGATCCCAACCGGCCGTCTTGCAGTGGACGGTCTAGAGGCGACGATCACGTGGTGCGCACCGCCGGGCTCGCGGGCGGCGTTCCTGCGCATGACTCTGACCAACCATCGAGCGCAACCGGTGCCGGTGACACTCGGTTTGCGGGCCTCCTTCGGGATGTTGAGCCGGGTGACTTATGTGCCGGTGGAACTCCACGGACAGCGAACTGTGGGCGAAGCGCCCTGGGTTGCGCCGGGTGAGGCTTTCAGCTTCATCACCCACGACACCCTGTTTTCCTGGTCGGTGATCCATCCTGGCTCACAGGCTGAGGTTACCGCTCCTCCGCTCACTGGTTCCCCAGCTCTTGACGCAAAGCGCCAGGTTAGTCTGGCTTCCGGCGAAACCGCAGAAGCCCTTTTTATACTTGGAGTGGGCGTTGAAGAATTCAGTGCGGCGCACGCAGCGCGGGCGCTGAAGGAATTGCTGGAGCGGAACGGCGCCGACGGGATGATTGAGCAGTCCGCAGCCTGGTGCCGGGCCCGCACCCGCACAACCGGACAGCCCGACCTGGATCTGCTGATGAACCGTAATTACATCTTTACTGAGCTCTATGCCTGGGGCAAGACCATCGACACCGAACAACTGGTGGGCATCACGTCGCGCAGTCCGCGCTACTACGTTTCGGCTGCCTACTGGGATCGGGACGCAATGCTATGGAGCTTTCCCGCGCTTCTCGACATCGATAGGGAGATGGCTCGTCAGGCCCTCGACTACGCACTCACCACGCAACTGCGCAATGCCGGAACCCATAGCCGCTTTATCGATGGGATTGTTCTGGAGGACGGCTTCCAGTTAGACGAAGCGGTAGCTCCCATTCTGGCCCTGGCGAGCTATGTGAAGCAAACCGGTGACGATGACTTTCTGCGAGCTCACCGGGATGCGGTTGTAACTCTTCGCGACCGGCTCCTCTCTCGCTTCGATATCCAAACGGGGCTTTATTCCTCGCTCCAGGACTCGCAGGATGAGTTTCAACCCTTGCCCTACATTACATACGACAATGTGCTGAGTTGGCGCGCTATGGCCGACCTCGCCACACTCTTCAACCGCCTCAATGACGCGGCCTCCGCCCAGGACATGACCGCGCGTGCAACCGCACTGCACGCGGCGATCCTGACGCATTGTGTTTCCAGCCAGGCTGTGGGAGCGGACGGGCCGATCTTCGCCTCCGCCACGGATGGCAAGCAATTCGCATTCACGGAAATCCCCCCGGGATCGCTGATGAAACTACCCTCGCTTGGATTTATTCCAGAGAGCGACCCCACATTTGTACGGACTTATAAGTGGCTCCATTCTCCAAGTTACAAATACTCTTATTCCGAACGGCCCTATGGGTTACCGGGGAGTTATCGCCTGCTGTTTACCACATCCTGGAGCATCGCAGACCACCTATCTCTTTCCCTGGGCCGCGAACAGGCTCTCAAGGTGCTTCGAGCGAGTGGATGGGACGGGGGAATCATTACCGAAGGTGTCGATGCATCGACAGGCCGCATGGACCAGCAGGGCCGTGCGTTTGCCACCGCGGCCGGCTATGTGGCCCACGCTATCTGCGAGCTGGCGTGCACCGACAGGAAGAACTGAGTTGCGGTCTCAGAGCGGCTAAATGGGCGACGCAGGCCATCGGTCAAGAAGGATCAGGCAGAACAGAAACTGAGGATGGTTTTCCCAGTTCCCTCGGGCGCAATTTGCAGAGTAGGATAGGTTGTGCGCGAGGCCCTTGCACCGGAATGGCAACGATGACAGACCCCGGGACAGAGAACAACACGGCCTTCACAAAATTGTGGCCGGACGCTCGCAGCGCCCTCGAAGGAATTGTCGATGACGGCATGCTTCTGGCCATTGGCGGCTTCGGGCTATGCGGCATTCCGGAGGCGCTGATCGATGCGCTGCGGGCTACCGGCGTGCGTAACCTGACCGTCGCCAGCAACAATGCGGGCGTGGATGGCTGGGGGCTTGGCTTGCTGCTTGAGACACGACAAATCAAAAAAATGATCTCAAGCTATGTGGGCGAGAACAACGAGTTTGAGCGCCAGTTCCTGGCGTGTGAACTGGAGGTTGAGTTTTGCCCGCAGGGCACGCTGGCTGAACGCATGCGCGCGGGCGGCGCCGGCATCCCCGGCTTCTATACACGCACTGGCGTGGGCACCCTGGTTGCCGAAGGAAAGGAACACAAGGAATTCGATGGGGTCACCTACATTCTGGAGCGAGGGATTTACGCCGATCTGGCCCTGGTGAAGGCCTGGAAGGCCGATCTTCACGGTAATCTGATATACCGCCGCACGGCGCGCAACTTCAATCCCAACGCGGCCACTTGCGGCAGAATCACAGTGGCGGAGGCGGAGATTATTGTTGCGCCGGGCGAACTGGATCCCGATGAAATCCACACACCGGGAATTTTTGTGCACCGGCTTGTGCACAATCCCAATCCGGTAAAGCGCATTGAGAAGGTTACGACCCGAGAGGAATAGACCTGTGGCCTGGACCCGTCATCAAATGGCCGCGCGTGCGGCCCTCGAGTTGAAGAGCGGCTTCTACGTGAACCTCGGCATAGGCATCCCAACACTTGTGGCCAATCACATACCAAAAGGCATGACTGTCACCTTGCAATCGGAGAACGGACTCCTCGGCATGGGCCCTTTTCCGCGCGAAGAAGAGGTCGACCCTGACCTAATCAACGCAGGGAAGCAGACTGTGACATTCATTCCAGGCGCATCGACATTCTCCAGCGCCGACTCGTTCGCGATGATTCGCGGTGGACATATTGATCTCGCGATCCTGGGCGCCATGCAGGTCTCAGAGCAGGGCGATCTGGCCAACTGGATGATTCCCGGCAAGCGCGTGAAGGGGATGGGCGGAGCGATGGACCTGGTCTCCGGCGTGCAACGCGTCATCGTCATCATGGAACACACCGCGCAGGATGGAAGTGCCAAGCTTCTACGTGCCTGCACGCTTCCGCTTACTGGAACACGGGTAGTGAAGCGTGTAATCACCGATCTCTGTGTTGTGGATGTCGCGCCTGGTGGCTTCGAATTGGTCGAACTCGCTGACGGCGTTTCACGCCAACAAGTGGAGGAGCGGACCGATGCACCCGTGCACCAGAGCGCACCAGTGCAGTGACGGTTTAACGCGGTTCCTGCCAATGAGGCGTTCTCTTTTCAAGAAACGCAGCCAGGCCTTCGCAAAAATCCTGTGTCTCTCGTGAGCGCGCGTTGGCTTCCATCGCCTGCTCGATTGCGGTATCGAGCCAGGTCTTGTTCTGCGCCGCCATCAATCGCTTGGTTGCTGCAAGCGACTGCGGACTGTTTGCTTTGAGCAACTCCGCCAGCACCTGCAGGCGTTGATCAAGTGCATCTGGTTGTACAACCTCATTCACCAATCCAAGACGATGGGCCTCGGCCGCATCGAAGAGCCGGCCGGTGAGCAGCAGGTCGCGTGCCCGCTTGTCGCCGATCTGCAACGCAAGAAACGCCGAAACCAGCGCGGGGACAAAGCCGATGCGCGCCTCTGTATACCCGAACCTTGCAGCGGGAGTGGCCAGCGTGAAGTCGCAGATGGTGGCGAGGCCTGTGCCTCCCGCGATTGCTGCGCCGTGCACGGCCGCAATGGTGGGCAGAGGTAGTTCATACAAGGTGCGGAGCAGTCGGGCAACACGTTCTGCATCTGCGCGATGCTGGGCCGACGATTGACCAGTCATTGCTTGGAGGGCAGCCAGGTCGAGTCCTGAACAAAACGCATCGCCCGCACCCTTGAAGACAAGCACTCGGCAACCACTCGCAGCCGCCTCTTCCATTGCCGCAATCAACTCCGCCTGCATCGTGGGAGTCATTGCATTGCGCCGCTCCGGACGATTCAGCGTGATGGTCCGCACACCTTCGTTCTCCGCAACCAGAATCGCTCCAAGATTCATCCCAATCCTTTCCAGTCACGTAACGGCAATCACTGAGCCGGCGCGGCAAAGCTCCCTGCAATTTGTGCGCTCGCTTCCATCAAGTCAGCGAGCGGCTCAAGCTGAGGCGTCTCTGCGCCCAACGCCTTCAATTCCGCAAGCAACGTTTCCGTTGCCAGATTGCCCACCAGCGAATCCTGTGCAAACGGGCATCCACCAAGGCCGCCGATGGCTGCATCGAAGCGCCTGCACCCTGCATCATATGCTGCGCGAATCTTCGCTGTCGCGCCCTGTGGGCGAGCATGCAAATGCACGCCCATCTCGACTCCATCGTACTTCTTGAGCAAGATTTCCAGAGTTTGACTGATCTGTGAGGGAGTCGCGATTCCGACCGTATCAGCGAGAGAGATTTGGCGCGCGCCACATTCAATCAACTGCGCGCAAGCCTCCGCAACCAGCTCAATGCTCCATGCATCCCCGTACGGATTTCCAAAGGCCATGGAGAGATACGCTACCAGATTCAAACCCGCATCGTGCGACAGGTTGGCAATCGATCGTAACGCGTCAAGCGACTGCCCGGGCGTCTGATGTTGATTGCGCCGGAGGAACTCAGATGAGGCGGAGTAAGGGAATCCCAGCGTTCGCACTGCACCAGTTCTGATCGCGCGTTCCGCACCTTTCAGGTTTACGACAATTCCAATCAACTCCACTCCAGGAACAGGGCCGAGAAGCTGCAACACCGCTTCAGAGTCCGCCATCTGCGGCACAGCTGCGGGCGACACGAAGCTGACCGCATCGATCGAGGTGAAGCCAGCGGCAATCAGTGCGCGCAGATACTCAGCTTTGCGCTCGGCGGGAATCAGCCCCGGCAGCCCTTGCCAGGCATCCCGCGGGCACTCCACGATCTTGACTGAATCCCCCATGAGTCTTTCCTGAATACGCGCTGAATTTATTGTGACTCAACCACGCGAAGGGTGAACTTTCAGTATTTCGCGCGCAATGACCATGCGCTGAATCTCGCTTGTTCCCTCCCCGATGGTACAGAGCTTCACATCGCGATAGTACTTCTCCGCGGGGTAGTCCTTGATGAAGCCATAGCCGCCAAATAACTGCACGGCCTCATCGCAGATGCGCACGGCTACTTCACTAGCGAAGAGCTTGGCCATCGACGACTCGCGGGTAACTGTGCGCCCCGCGTCCTTCAGCACAGCCGCTCGCTGCGTGAGCAACCGCGCCGCATCCAGCTCCGTCGCCATGTCGGCGAGCTTCCACTGAATGCCCTGAAATTCAGCAATGGCTTTACCGAACTGACGACGCTCCTTCACGTACTTCAAGGCCGCATCGAGCGCGCCGCGCGCAATGCCCAACGCCAATGCGGCTATCGAGATTCTTCCCCCATCGAGAACGCGCATGGCGTCAATGAAACCCTCCCCTTCAACGCCCAACAGATTTTCTTCCGGAATCTCGCAGTCTTCGAAGATCAGCTCACTGGTATCACTGGCGCGCAGGCCCAGCTTGTTTTCCTTTTTGCCTGGCCTGAATCCCGGAGTGCCCTTTTCCACTGCAAATGCCGACAGCCCATGCGTGCCCTTGCTCCTGTCGGTCACGGCGATGACAACGGCAACATCCGCGTAGTGCCCGTTGGTGATGAAGGTCTTGTTTCCATTCAGCACATAGCGGTCGCCTTTCTTCACCGCCGTGGTGCGGGCGCTGGCTGCGTCTGAACCTGAGCCCGGCTCCGTCAGCCCCCATGCAGCCAGCCATTCGCCTGAGGCCAGACGCGGCACATACGCTCGCTTCTGCCGCTCGTTGCCGGCCAGGAAGATGTGATTGGTTCCGAGCGAATTGTGCGCGGCCACCGTAATGCCCAGCGATCCATCGACGGCAGAGAGCTCTTCAATGGCCAGCGCGTAGTCCACATAGCCCAGGCCGGCGCCGCCATACTCGGGGGGGAAGATGATGCCAAGCAGACCCATCGCGCCCAGCTTCTTCACGACGGCCAGCGGGAACTCGCTGGCCTCATCCCAGGTCATCACGTTGGGCGCGATCTCGCGCGACGCAAATTCGCGAATCTCGCGCCGGAGATGCTCCTGGTCTTCCGTCAAGACAAACGGATACAGGTTTTCCAAAGACTCAAGCTGAAGACTCATGGATGAACTCCTTTGCATCTTGCTGCCAAATCTTGCGTGCTATCAGGTCTGCAGAACTCCGGGATTGAAGCGCGGCACATCCGGATTCAATGCGCACGCTTCCAACGCCGTGATCAAAACTTCCCGTGTCTTCGCCGGATCGATGATGGCGTCAATCCAAAGCCGGGCTGCACCGTAGCGTGGATCGGCTTGCGCATCGTAGGTGGCTTTGATCTCGTCGTAGAGCGCCTTCTTTTCCGCATCGGACAAAACTTTTCCGCCGCGCTCCATCTGCTTGGCGCGAACCTCCGCCAGCGTATTCGCGGCTGAAGCACCGCTCATGACCGCATAGCGCGCGGTGGGCCATGCGAACAGAAAACGCGGATCGTACGCCTTGCCGCACATGGCGTAGTGACCTGCGCCAAAGCTGCCTCCGATGATGACAGCAATCTTCGGCACGACGCTGGTGCTGACTGCCGAAACCATCTTCGCCCCGGCGCGAATAATGCCTGACCACTCCGCATCCTTGCCCACCATGAATCCGTTCACATCGTGCAAAAAAACCAGCGGCACAAGGTTCTGATTGCAATCCATGATGAAGCGCGCGGCCTTTTGTGCGCCTTCGGTATAGATGACGCCGCCCACCTCAATCCGCTGCATGCCCGCGGCCGGGCCCATGGCGACGGTCTGGTTCTGGTTGATCTTCTGGTTGGCCACAATGCCCACGGCCCTGCCGCCGATACGCGCATATCCGCACAGCACGGTGCGCCCAAACTCCGCCTTATACTCATCGAACTCGCTGCGATCCACGATGCGTGCAATCACCTCACGCATGTCGTACACATTGCTTGCCCCCGGTGCCGGATTCAGCAGCGCGTAGAGATCCTCGCGCTGCAAATCGGGGTGCATCGCGTTCCGCATCGAATTCCCTGGCGCTGAAGACCTCAGGGTTGGTCTCCCACCGGGCCGTTTCAATGGAGTGCCGGTGGCGCGTGCCCATCTTGTCCACAAGCGACCGCAGGCGAGCGATGCACAGATGATCGTTAGGCTCCTTGAAGTCCACGGTTCCTGAAATCTCCGCGTGCATCTGGGCTCCGCCCAGTTCTTCGGGCTCCGTCTTCTGCCCAATGGCCGCCTGCACCAGCGATGGCCCAGCGAGAAAAAGTCCAGACCCCTCGGTCATCAGCACGGTATCGGTCATCACCGGAAGATACGCGCCTCCGGCCACGCACATGCCCATGATGGCCGTCATTTGGGGAATGCCCAGCGAACTCATCACGGCGTTGTTGCGGAAGACGCGGCCAAAGTCGTCAGTGTCGGGAAAGACATCTTCCTGCAGCGGCAGAAACACACCGGAGGAATCTACCAGGTAAAGCGTCGGGATGTGATTCTCCAATGCAATGGTCTGGGCGCGCAGCACTTTCTTGGCCGTCATGGGGAAGAATGCACCGGCCTTCACGGTGGCGTCGTTGGCGATGATCATGCAAAGCCGTCCGGCGACCCTGCCGAGGCCGGTGACAACGCCTGCGCCGGGTGCGCCGCCGTACTCGCCATACATGTCATACGCCGCCCAAAGGCCCAGTTCCAGCAACTCCGTCCCATCGTCCAGCAGCAGTTTGAGCCTTTCTCTTACCGTCAGCCTTCCCTTGGCGTGCTGTGCCTCCGCAGCTTTCGCACCGCCGCCCAGCCGGATCGAAATCTCTTCCGCGCGTACCGTAGCCAACAGAGCACCGAGCGCCTCGCGGTTGGCCCGAGAGCGCGCGGAGTTCACGTCCAGGCTTGAACGCAGCCTGTTATCGAACTTCATTTCATCCTTCATGAAACCGTCCACAAAAACTGCAAGACTATAACACGTCCTTTATAACGCGCACCAAGCAGCTTACCCAGAAACAGGCCGCGGATTTCACTCATCGCGCAAACCCGCATCAGGTTGGATTCCCGAATCGACTGGAAAGAGGCCTGGACGGCTGCAGCAGACAGCCTTCCGGCTTAATGCACCTGGTGCCACCCGCACATCTCAATCGTCCAGGAGAGAGCCGCGATGGATGCGCGCCTCAATGGTGTGCATAGCCTGGTAGATTTCGTCGAAGCTCTCGATGGCAAACAGCAGGTGGTGCATTTCGTCCACCTTCACCGGCGTGCGCAACACTTCATCCAATACGAAAGGCCGCACCGCGCAGCCGTTCTGGAGCACGTTGGAGCACTCGCCGTTGGAACTGATCAGCCCGCTGCCGTACACCTTCACCCTGCCATCCTGTCGAATGAGCCCAAACTCCACCGTGTACCAGAAGACGCGGCCAATCCGTTCCAGAATCGCTTTGTCCTCAATGCGCGCGCACAACTGCCCATAGTGCGCCAGAAAGTCGGCAAACACAGGGTGCGCGTGCATGGGGACATGGCCGAAGACATCGTGAAAGATGTCCGGTTCGGGCGTGTATTCGAGCGAGTCACGGCTGCGCAGCCAAGTGGTGGTGGGGAAGCGCCTTGCCGCCAGCATCTCGAAAAAGGCCGGGCCAGGCATGAACCCGCTGACAGGCGTGGCATTCCAGCCTGTGCGCTGCTCCAGCTTGGCCGAAACAGCGGCGAGGTTGGGCAGGCGGTCATAGGGCAGGCAGAGCGCGTCGAAGCCGTCCAGATACTCTTGTGCGGCATGGTGTTCAAGTTGCGGCATGCGTCTGCGCACCAGTTCCGCCCACGTGCCGTGCTGCTCGCAGGTGTAGGCGGCGTAATCCTGATCAATCAGGAATCGCTCTGCTTTGGGGAGCGATGGCGCGGGTTTGGGGTACGCCAGAGTGGCCGCCATTAGAGGTTGCCCCGCAGCGCCTGCTCGCGCTCGATGGCCTCGAACAGCGCCTTGAAATTGCCCTTGCCAAAGCTGCGGCTGCCCTTGCGCTGAATGATCTCGTAGAACAGAGTTGGCCGGTCTTCCACGGGCCGCGTGAAGATCTGCAGCATGTAGCCCTCATCGTCGCGATCAACGAGGATACCCAGGCGCTCCAGCTCTTCAATGGGCTCGTCGATCGACCCCACGCGCCGCGCCAACTCGCTGTAGTAGCTGTGCGGCACGGTCAGAAACTCCACGCCCTGCGCCTGCATCCGCGAGACGGTGGTGAGAATGTCGTCCGTGGCCAGCGCAATGTGCTGCACGCCGGGCCCCTGATAGAAGTCTAAGTATTCTTCGACCTGCGACTTCCTGCGTCCCTCAGCCGGCTCGTTGATGGGGAACTTCACATAGCCGTTCCCGTTCGCCATCACCTTCGACATCAGGGCCGAATACTCGGTGGAGATGTCCTTGTCATCGAAGTGCTGGTAGAGCTGGAAGCCCATCACGTCTGAGTAGAAGTCCACCCACTCGTCCATGGCGTGCCAGCCTACGTTGCCCACCATGTGATCTACATGCTTCAGTCCCGTGGGCCGCGCCACGGTGTCCGTGGGTTCCGCGCGGAAGCCGGGCAAAAAGACGCCATTGTAGTGGCCGCGCTCAACGAAGGTATGGATCGTATCGCCGTAGGTGGCAATCGAAGAGGTGGTGATGCGGCCAAACTCATCCGCCATCTCCACGGGTGCAGCCACGGATCGCGCGCCGCGCGCCGTGGTCTCGAGCCATGCCTGGCGTGCATCGTCTACTTCCAGGGCAATCACGCGGACGCCGTCGCCATGCCGCTCCACATGTTGCGCGATGGGGCAGCCGGGCCGCAATGAGGTGGTGAGCACAAAGCGAATCTTGCCCTGCTGCACCACGTAGGAGGCGCGATCGTGCTGCCCGGTCTCCGGCCCCGAGTAGCCGACCAGGCTCATGCCGAAGGCGGTTCGATAGTAGTAGGCTGACTGGCGTGCGTTGCCGACGTAGAACTCCACGTGGTCGGTGCCCTTGAGGGGCAGAAAATCCTGCTCCGGCTTTTACCGTGCTGGGAGCAAAGGATGCCATCGGGACCTCCGATTGAGAGGTGAAGGGATCGAGAAGGGGAGTGATCCTCATCACTTCTGCCCAAGAGCATAGGCCTTGTTGCAGACCACTTTGAAGAGCAGTTGAAAGGAAAACAGGAGGTTGTACTTTTCTTTTATTCGATCAGGTTTGACATTGGCTTTAGGATCGAAGGTCAAGCGCCAGCGCTGGGATGACCAGCCCCCGGCACTCCCCCAGCGTGACCGCCGGGAAGCCTTCACGATGGCAAAAACCCCGCAAAATCACCTCATCGCCGTCTTCCAACTGCGTGCGGGTCTCGCCGTTGGCCAGCATAATGGGCTGCTTACCACCAGAGGTCAGTTCCAGCAGGCAACCAGCGGTCTCGTCCTTCTGGCCGCTTACCGTGCCGGAGGCCAGCAGATCGCCGGGGAGCAGGTTGCAGCCGTTGCTGGAGTGGTGCGCAATCAGCTGTGCCGGCGTCCACCAAAGTTCGCGCAGATTGGCCTGGCTCAATCGCTGCGGCGCATCGCCCTCAGCGCGCATTGCCGGGGTCAGCAGCCACACCTCTACCGTCAAATCAATGGCGCCGGTGTACTGATCTGTTGCGTCGAACAGATAGCTAAGCGGCCCGGGGCCTTCCGATGGGCGCAACCGGGCCGGGACGCGAAAGGGCGCCAGCGCAGCCATGGGCACCACCCAAGGCGACACGCTGGTGGCAAAGCTCTTGCCGAGGAACGGTCCCAGCGGCTGATTCTCCCAGGCTTGGATGTCGCGCGCCGACCAGTCGTTGACGAGCGAAATCCCAAAGATGTGGCGGCCTGCTTGACCGATTGGGATTGGCTCACCCAGGCGATTACCGCTGCCAATGAACAACCCAACTTCGATCTCGTAGTCCAGAAACCGGGAGGGGCCGAAGGCCGGAACGCCGTTTGGTTCTGCCGGCTTGCTCTGGCCACGCGGCCGCCTTACTGGCGTTCCGCTGACCACGATCGAGGAAGCCCGTCCGTGATAGCCGATTGGCACGTACATGTAGTTGGGGAGCAGCGGGTTATCCGGCCGGAAGAGCTTTCCCACGCGCATTGCGTGATGGATGGATGCGTAGAAATCTGTGTAATTGGCCGATTCAACCGGCTTCAACAGCGTTGCGGCCGTCATCGGGGTGAGAGCGGCGCTGACAGTGTCGCGCGTGGATTTGTCCGCTTCCTTGCCGAGCAGGTCCATCAGGCGCTCGCGCAGGGCAGAGTGAGCCTCTTGCGCACAGGTCATCAGAGGATTCAGCGTCAGCGCCCGGCATGCTTCTTGAATGGGAGCCGGCAATTCCTCGAGTTGCCCAATTCGACTGCATTCGCCCAGGTCCAGGATCTGATCGCCGATCCCCACGCCAAGCCGTGGCCCTCCGCCGTCTGCGGTAAACACGCAGTAGGGCAGGCTCTGGAGAGGGAATCCGCAAGCCGGGTCGTTGGCCGCTTCAATCCAACTGGTCCGCTGCCATTCGGCCGCTGAAAAACGATGCATTCAGAGACGCTCCCACCTTGATTATCCAGCGCCGGGGAAGTTCTTCTTCAAACTCTGCCAGCACTCATAGTATTCGTGCTGCAGAATCTTTGACTCCAGCGCGAAGCGCGTAGGCCGCACCGGCAGTCGCGTTTCAAACATGAAAGCCAGCGTGCCATCGATGTAGTGCGGTTTCAACTCCGCATGGCTCGCTCGCTCAAAGGTCTCCGCATCCGGACCGTGGCCGCTCATGCAGTTGTGCAGGCTGGCGCCGCCGGGCAGAAATCCCTCTGCCTTGGCGTCGTACTGACCATGAATCAGTCCCATGAACTCGTTCATCATGTTGCGATGGAACCAGGGCGGGCCGGAATGTATGCTCGGCTACCATCCAGCGCGGGGGAAAGATGACGAAGTCCACGTTGGCCGTGCCGGGCAGTCCTGAGGGCGCGGTGAGCACGGTAAAGATGGATGGATCGGGATGGTCGAAGCTGACCGTGTTGATGCAGTTGAAGCGGGCCATGTCGTACTTGTACGGCGCATAGTTGCCGTGCCAGGCCACCACGTCGAGCGGGGAGTGATCGATGTCCGCGCGCCACAGGCGGCCGAGGAACCTGGCGATCACTTCGAACTCGCCTTCGCGGTCTTCGTAGGCCGCTACCGGCGTGAGGAAATCGCGCGAGTTGGCCAGGCCATTGGCGCCGATAGGGCCGAGATCGGGCAGGCGGAAGCTCTGGCCGTAGTTCTCGCAGATGTAGCCGCGGGCCGCGCCGTCGGGCAGTTCGGCGCGGAACTTGATGCCGCGCGGAATCACTGCCAACTCGCCCGGCGCGACCTCAAGAATGCCCAGTTCGGTGCGCAGCAGCAGGCGGCCCTGCTGCGGCAGGATCAGCATCTCGCCATCGGCGTTATAGAAGAAGCGGTCGTGCATCGATGCATTGGCAGCGTAGAGATGGATGCCCACGCCATCCTGCAGTTGCCGGGTCGCCATTGCCGCCAAGGGTCACGATGCCTTCGACGAAATCTGTCTTCTCCGCCGGCATGGGCAGAGGATCCCAGCGCATCTGGTTGGGCGGCGTGGGCATTTCGTTGAACGGACCGCTGCGCAGGAGCGTGGTCTGCGCGAACTCGCTGTAGGGCTCGTGCATGACCGACGGGCGGATGCGGTAGCTCCAGGTGCGGCGGTTCAGCAGGCGCGGTGCGGTGAAGGCCGTGCCGCTGAGCTGTTCTGTATAGAGCCCAAGCGGTGCGTGCTGCGGGGCGTTCTGCCCTTGCGGCAGCGCGCCGGGGTGGGCCTCGGTGGCAAACTCGTTGCCAAAGCCGGACTGATATTGCTTCTGAGCCATTGGGGAAGCTCCGTGGTCAATCGACGACCGGCAGTATCGCATTCGGCTGCAACAGCTGACAATCCGATTCCATTGCCGGCGGTTGATTCTGGATTTACTTTCTTAAGAAAGAAGTGCTAATGTCCTTTCAATTGAAGGGGTCTGTCCATGTCCACCAGCCGTTACAGCCATCCTTACGAGCCAGCAGAGCTGGATCGCATTTCCTGGAGGATCATTGAAGAGTTGCAGCAGGACGGGCGGCTCTCCTGGGCCGAACTGGGCCGCCGGGTGGGACTGACCACCCCTGCGGTGGCCGAGCGGGTGTACCGGCTGGAGAAGCTGGGCGTCATTCGCGGCTTCCATGCGGACATCAGCCTGGAGCTTCTGGGCATGCCCATCCAGATCTTCGTTCGGTTGTCGATGGCCGGGCCGGAGCAGCTGGTGCGCTCGTTTCAGCTGCAGGTGAAGAAGTGGGACGAGGTGCTGGAGTGCCACCGCGTGACGGGTTCCGACTCGTTCATTGTGAAGGCGCGTGTGGTTTCGGTGGAGCACCTGGAGCGGCTGCTTGACAGGCTGGGGCACTTTGGAAGCACCTCCACGGCGACCGTGCTGTCTTCGCCGGTGATGCAGAGGGTGATTACGCAGAAGATTGTTGAGGACTTTCAGGCCGGTGATTGATGCGGGCGGAGACCGAAGTTACCAACGGCCAGAAGGCTCAAAGTGGTGATTTTTGCATTCTTGGATCGCGTAAGTCCTTTAGAAATACGTCGATTTTCGAGATTCTGCGTGTAACCTGATTGTTTTCATGGGGCTGAAAGGAAAAGCCGGGGGGGGTGCTATTTTTACCCTTGCTACGACTGAAGAGACCCTTGACGGAATGAACCTGGCAGGTGGGATTGCGAGCCGTGTTGTGGTGCATTTTGCGGGCGGATCAGGCAGCTTCTTCCCATCGTTGCTTCCATACAAATCCATTGTGCGCCCGAAGAGCGAAATTATGTGCAAATGCGCAGCAGGCGTTGAGGCAGCCGGCTGCGCATTTGGGTTGTTGGGATGGCGCCGTTTTAAAAGTCGACGCGGAGGCCGAACTGCATGCGGCGGTAGGTGGAGAGCGGCGCATCGTAGGTGCCGAGGGTGGTGCTGCCGGTGCCGTTGACGAGACCGACGGGACTTGTGTCGAAGCGCACAGTGTTGGTGAGGTTGTAGGCTTCGGCGGCAAATTTGAGTTTTGCCCAGTCGCCGAGACCCCAGGTTTTGGAGATCGAGGAGTCGAGATCGAGATAGCCGTCGCCGCGGAAGTTATTGCGGCTTCCGGCTTCTCCGGCATAGGGCAGGCGGATTGGATTGCCGTAGTAAATTCCGTTGCCGATGGCAGAGGCGGTGTTGGAGTCAAAGACGTGGGGGATTCCGTTGGTGATGTTGCGGTGGGTGCGGACGCCGCCGACATTGAAGCCGAAGGCCTGGTAGTTGAAGTTTGTGGGATAGGCGACGGATTGGAGACTGAAGGGCAGCCCGCTGGTCCAGCGGCCGAGGCCGGCCCACTGCCAGCCGCCGATGAAGGCATCGGCGACGCGGTTGGAACTCCCGAGCAGGGCCTTGCCGCGGCCTACGGGCAGCGCGTAGACCCAGTCGCCACTGACCAGGCTGTGAGTATCAAAGTCCGAGACGCCTTTGTTGAGCTGGGGATTCCAGGTGTTCTGGATGGAGAAGTTGACATAGGCGTCGTCCTGGTTGGTGAAGATGCTGGAGCGCTCGGCCTCCGAGCCCCAGTCGAGAGACTTGGAGAAGGTGTAGCTGACGTCAACGGTCAATCCATGCGAGGCGGGATGACGGAGCGTGAATTGCAGCGCGTTGTAGGAGCTGTTGCCGATGGAAGACAGTGCGTAGAGGGAGGAGAACTGCTGGCTCCAGAAATCGGGTTGTCCGCTGGAGTGTACGGGGCTTCCGGGAAAGAAACCATAGGGGTCCACGTCCATCCAGTAGAGGGAGAAGGTTTCGCCGTTGTTGTAGCGGAACGGAGCCCAGGCATTATTGAAAACGGCTTGGGAGGCGCTTTCACCCAGGTAGTCGTAGTTTCTCATGTATGAAAAGACATTCTCGAAGTAGGGGATCATGGGGATGTTGTTATTGATTTTCTGTGTAGTTCCGGCAAAGATGCCATACTGCTGCGTGCCGAAGGGCGCAGCATCAACGGCCTTGGACAGGATTGCGGCGTTGCTGAAGTAGTCGCCACCGCCGGAGGGATCTACGAAGTCGACGGGTTCGGCCTGGTCGAGATCCTGGAGCAGGTGGTGGCCGAGGCGGCCCACGTAGGCCTCTTCAAAAGTGAAGCCGCCGGGGAGCTGGTGCTGGAAGGAAACATTGAAAGCCTCGGCGTATGGAGTTTTGATGTGGTTGTCCATGCCCCAGTTGATGCCGTAGCTGCCTACGTCGGGAGCGAAGGGGTAGGTCTCCGTGGTTGGGAAGGACGGCAGGGGAATATCGGGCAGGGTATGGGGACCGGTGAAGCGGGGTGCCTGCTCAAAGCCCAAATTGTCTGCCGTGTTGGTGATTTCAGCCGCGAGACCGATCTCGCTCTCACCGCTGGTGTCCCAGGTATTCACGATGGATTCGCCGTAGTGGTCGAAGTAAATGCCGGCGCTGGCGCGGATGGAGGTTTTTGCGTCGGGTGAGAAGACTACACCGACGCGTGGGGCGAAGGCCTTTTTCTCTTCGGGCCAGAAACCCGGCGCATTTTTTGCTTTGCCAGAGGGAGCCAACTCGAGAAGCGGCTCGTAGACCTGGCCGGCCTGGGCCGCGGACTCGCGCTTCTTGTACCAGGCATCCATGTCGGTGGTGTAGGAGATTTGCTGCCCATTGGTTTCATAGGGAGTCTGGAGCAGGGTGTAGCGCAGACCGAGGGTTACGGTGATGTTGGAGCGCAGGTGCCAGCCATCCTGGACGTAGCCCTCCCACTCGTTGGAGTGGAAGTTCCGCGTGACAGGGGCTCCTTCCGGCATGGCCGCTGCCGAGGTGGGGCTGGTGATGGCGTAGTTAAAAGGTTCGCTTACTTCAGGAACGATGCCCATGAGATTTGCCCAGGCGAGCTGCCAGGAGGTATTAAAGCCGCTGGCCAGATTTGGGGGCGTGGGCAGATCGCTGGTGTTTGCATACTGATAGTTTGTGCTGCCGCCGCCGAAGGAGCCGCCATTCCCGGAGTGGTGGTTGGTGATACCCCGCCAGTTGCCGCCGAAGGCGAGCGTATGGTCGCCCTTGTTCCAGGTGAGAGTGTCTGTGATGTTGTTGACCGGGACGTGGAGCAGGCTGGTGCCGGTTTGCGCGGTGGGCTGGGTAAGGCCGTAGATGTCTACCCAGGTTCCGGGGGCGATGCCGCCATTCTGCCAGCCCTGGCGGACATAGGCGTAGCGCGCGTCGTTCACAATGTGCGCAGTCGGAATCCAGGTGTGTCCGGCGGCGAGTCCCTTGGTGTTGTCGTCGTAGAACGTGGCCGCACCCTGTCCAGGGAGGTTTTCATCTCCGGCCGTGGTGTCCTTCTGGAGGTTGCCGCGGACGAAAAAGCGGTTCTTACTGTTCATGGTGTAGTCGAGTTTGAGAATGCTGGTATTGAGCGTAGAAGGGGCAGGCGAGGTGAAGAACAGGGCCGCGCTGTTCAGGCCGCCGTCTCCCCCGACGGGGTTGATGGAGGTTGTTACGGGAAGAAGATAGTTGTGCACGGCCTGATTGGCGCCGGGACCGTTGGGGCAAACGGGCTGGCCCTGGAAGGTGTTCTTGGTGCATGGCTCGTCCATGGTGGCCACTTGCGTGGGTGTCAGAGGATCGTTATTGCCACTCGTATCAATGTATTGAAGGCCGCCGGCCATGAAGCTCGGGGTGGGGACAGTGGCCTCGACAACGTCGGAGATTGCCTGGCGCTGGCCCTCGTAGTTGAAGAAGTAGAAGAGCTTGTCTTTGAGGATGGGCCCGCCTACGGTTCCTCCGAAGGTGTTGAGAACATACTTCTGGGGAATGTTTGGGTCCATGGAGACGATTTCTTCGTTCTTGTAGAAATAGGAGTTGGCCACGGTGTTGGTGGGGCGGTAGTACTCGTAAACGGAGCCGTGCTCCTTGTTGGTTCCGCTCTTGGTGACCAGGTTGACCTGGGCGCCGGAGGAGCGGCCGGCAGCAGCGGTTCCGTTGGAGGTGGTAACGCGGAATTCTTCTGTTGAGTCAAGAGTGGAGCGGAGGACGCCGGTGAAGGCCGTGCCGAAGATCTGGTCGTTGTCGTCGAGACCGTCGAGAGTGATGTTGCCCTGGTCGGAGCGTCCGCCGGCGACGGCGCCCTGGCGGCTGTCAGAGATTTCGCTGCCCACGTAAAGAACGCCGGGCTGGAGGCTGAGCAGGTTAACAGGATTGCGCCCGTCCATGGGCAGAGCTTCAATGGTGGGATTGCCGACAGCATTGCCCATGGTGGCGTCGGTCATGTCGAGCGTTTCGGCGGCGGAACTGACGTCCACCGTGACGGCCTCGCCCTTGACACCGAGAACGAAGTCGATGGTGGCCGGCTGGTCGACGAGCAGTTCGGCGGTGCGGTTCTGGGTTGCAAATCCGCTGTGGGCCACGGTGATGAGGTAATGTGCCGGGGAGACGATGGGGAAGATGTAGTAGCCGGCCGCGTTGGAGACGGCGTGATAAGCGTTGCCGGTGGCTTGATCGGCGAGGTCAATGGTTGCACCGGGAACGAGGGCGCCGCTGGAGTCCTTGACGACGCCGCGGAGCGAAGTGGTTGCGGACTGGGCGAAAGCAAAGGTGGCGAAGGAAAGGATGCAAAAGAGCATCCACCCTGAAAGAAATCTCTTCACGGCTACTCCTCCCAAGATGTTGATGGCGGTATCTGTGATGGCTCTCAGACTTGGCCCATGGCAAAGGGTTGCGGCCCTCGTGGTGTTGGTAATGGATTGTGCATTTCCAGGAGAAGCTTTTCTTCAGCAGGGCAGGGACTGCTTTTTGGATCGAAAGAGCAGTGCAGCGCAACAAATGCGACAAAGGCGCGGCCAGCGGAAACGCACCAAGCAATAAGTTGCATTCCATTCTGTCGGAAACTCACACAAGTTTCAATAGAATTGTTCTTTGTTTGCCGGCACGGTGGACAAGAGCCGGCATTGCGCGCGCACGACCTATTCGACGAGGGTGCGCACCAGCGGAAGAACGAAACCATTGGAATCTGGTTCAGGCCGGGGCCGATCTTTTGCTTTGAACAAACGTTGAGCTGATAGAGGGAGTGGGGGCACTTCAGTGCGCGAGGCCTGGCGAGCCAAGTCGGCAATCATGGCCTTGTCCAGAACATCTAACATGGCCGCCTGGGCCTGTACCCACACGAGATGCGCAGGGCACCAGGAGCTGCGATTGCAGGACTTGCCGTGCTGCAGGCAGAGGTTCAGAGAGATGGGCCCGTCGATGGCTTCAATGACCGCACGCATGGAAGCCTGCTGACCGTTGGGCAGAATGGAAAAGCCGCCCAGTTGTCCTCGCCGCGATGCGATGAGTCCCGCGCGGGAGAGGCTTTGCAGAATCTTGGAGAGGAAGCTGCTGGGCGCGCCGGTGGCGAGGGCAAGCTCGGGCAGCAGGGCGCGCTGGTTTATGGGCAGGGTGGCCAGGTGAATCATGACGCGGACGGCATAATCCGCGGCGCGTGTGAGTTGCATGGATGCGTTGCACGATTCCATGGAGCGTACCTACCCTTCTGCCTTCCGCGTAAGGCGCATGGAGTTGGCCACGACCGATGTGCTGGAGAGCAGCATGGCGGCAGCAGCGAAGATGGGCGTTAGGATGCCGGTGAGGGCCAGCGTGATGCCCGCGGTGTTGTAGAAGAAGGCCCAGAACAGGTTTTGGCGCACCACGCGCCGGGTTTTTGCAGCGAGGCGAAATGCGTCTTCCACCCGGGACAAGGAACCGCTCATGAGCACAACCGGAGCAGCGCCCATGGCAATGTCCGCGCCTGTGCCCAGCGCGATGCCGAGATCGGCCTGCGCCAGCGCGGGCGCATCGTTGACTCCATCGCCGATGAGCGCGACGCGCTTGCCTGCCTGCTGCAACTCGGCGACGATGCGGGCCTTGGTTGCGGGCGAGGCCTCGGCGGTAAAGTCTTTCACTCCGATCTGGCCCGCAACAAAGGCGGTGGTGGCCCATGCATCGCCGGAAACAAGCTGCAGCGTGCAGCCGCGCCTGCGCAGTTGCTGCACCATCTCTGCCGCGCCCGGCTTGATTTTGTCGCCAAAGGCGAGCAATCCCTGCACGGCGCCGTCCCAGGCGAAGAATGCAACGGTCTGGCCTGCGTGCTGACCTTCTTCGGCGCGCCCGAGTGCTTCGGCATCCAGTGGAACGCTGCTCGAAGTCATCAACTGGCGGTTGCCGATGAAGATGCGTTTTCCCTGAACGACGCCACTGATCCCCTCGCCTTTGTGGATCTGCACTTCAGTTGCTTCGGCGGCTTTGACGCGATGCTCGCGCGCGTACTGCAGGACGGCCATTGCGAGCAGGTGTTCAGAGTACGCCTCGACGCCGGCGAGGAGGGGCAGGCAATCGGCGACGAAGGAGTCTTCACTGTTTGTGACTTCTGTGCATGCGCCGGCCGAGGATCCGCAGGCAGCCAGGGCCATGGTTTGAACCTTAGAAGCAAGCAGAGCGAATTCCGTGAGTTGAAAATCACCGCAGGTGACGGTGCCGGTTTTGTCGAGCACCACGACATCAATCTTGCCCATGGTTTCCAGAACACGGCTGTCTGTGATCAGGAGGCCTTCCTGCGAGGCGGAACCGACGGCCGCGGTGATGGCGAGGGGTGTCGCCAAGCCGAGTGCGCAGGGGCATGCAATGACCAGGATGGTTGTGGCGCGCAGCATGGCCGCGACGACGCTGCCATGGAGGACGAGCAGAACGGCAAACTCACCAAGAGCGAGCAGCACGACTGCCGGGACAAAGACGCGTGCCACGCGATCCACGGCGCGCTCAATGGGAGCTCGCGTGCTTAGCGCACGCTCGACAAGGCGGATGATCTGCGCGAGGGCGCTTTCATCTCCGGTGCGCGTGGCGCGCACCTCAATGACGCTGCCTGCATTGAGGCTGCCGGAGACGACAGTGCTTCCGGGGCGCTTGGCAACCGGGCGGGCTTCACCGGTGAGCAGCGACTCGTCGGCGTGCGTCTCGCCCTGGACAACGATGCCGTCGGCGGGAATGCGCTCGCCGGCTTTAACGACGAAGACCTGGCCGGGCTCGAGGGCGTCGATGGCCACGAAGCGCTCGCCGGCAATGCTCAGGATGCGGACCTTCCGGGGCATCAAGCGATAGAGCTGGCCAATGGACCTTGCGGCGCGGTCTTTGGCTGTGCGTTCAATCAGCTTGCCCGCGAGCACGAGGGTGACGATGGCCGCGGCTGTGTCGAAATAGACGTGCGTCTGTCCGCGCAATGTTTGCGCGGCACTGAGCAGATACGCGGCGAGAATGCCCAGGGCGAGGAGGGTTTCCATGCGGATTTGGCGGTTGCCGAAGCCGATGGCCGCGGTGCGCAGGATGGGCCAGGCGCAATAGAAGACCAGCGGCGTGGCCAGAGCCCAGAGCACGTACGGCAGAATGCGGCTGGCGCTCAAGGCAATCTGCTCAAAGTAGCCCACGTAGAGGATGGTGCTGAAGGCCATGATGTTGGCCCAGAGGAATGCGGCAACGCCGAGGCGCAAGAGGAGATCGTGGGCCTCCGATTTTGCGTTGGTATTTTCCGAGCCATACTCTGAAGCCTGATAGCCAAGCTTGGCAATGCGTGCGGAGATGGAGCCTGGCGGCAGGATTTGCGGGCAATACCTGACCTTGGCGAGGTCGGAGGCGAAGAAGACGTCGGCTGCGACCACGCCGGGCACAGCGCGCAGGGCGTGTTCGATGAGCCAGGCGCAGGCGGAGCACCACATGCCGTTCACCTGAAGGAGCATCTCGGCGGTTGGTGCGCTGGGATCGATGCCAATGGAGGGCGCGGATGGGGCGCCGGGGTTGGAGATGAGGCCCAGTTCGAGGCTGCGGCGAAAGACTTCTGTCTCGCGAATGTTCTGCCCGGCGGCGATGACGCCGCTCTCAAGCAGGATGGCGTAGACGTTGGCGCAGCCCATGCAGCAGAAGGCCAGGTCACCGCCGTCGTGTGGACGGACTACGGGCTGCCGTCCGCAAGGCAGCTCACAGAGCCCACATGGGATGCCTTGTGCCATAAGATCAGTGCGATCCCGGGGTGGCGGCCGCGGAGCTTTGGTCGAGCGGTTTGCCCTGCTGATCGAGCATCACCGGATTGACGCGCTTGGTGGTTACGTAGACAAAAACGAGGATGCCGCAGAAAGCCACAAACACGATGCCCAGCAGCACCGTGAGCGGCGCCACGGGTTTGCGTTTGGAGGAGGTTGCCGCCAGAGGATTTGTCATTTTCTTCGATGCTCCTTCAACCTTTTCGGTTTGTGCATTTAGCTCAGTTTTTCTTCTCGGCAGGTGCTGCGGGCAAATCCGGTTCCATGGGCGCGATAAACGTTTCAGCCAGCGACTGATCCTTTTGTCCGGGATCGACGTGCACGAGAATGCGCAGATGATTGATGCCTGGAGCGACGGCCGCGCCGACGGCTGCCACATCGAACTCCCGCTGCAGCGCATCGCCGGGCTTGAGTACGAAGCCGTTTGGCACACCAACGATTTGTGCGGCGGGGAGATCAGCGAGCGAGAGCGTGACACGCGCATCGGTCTTGCCCCGATTCGAAGCGACGATACGGAAAGTATTGTGGATCAGGCCATCCGATCCTTTGGTATAGAGCGTGATTCGATTTGGCATGATGCGCACCAGAACCGGCTGGCGCATGTTGATGACGATGGCCAGGCCGGTGGCGTAGACGGTGAGCAGAACCAGGACGGCGATGCGCTTACCGTCGCGGAAGCCGATGCGGCGATACCAACGGCGCTCCGCCGCCTCGTTTCGTCCGGCATCGCCCCAGGCGTAATGAATCAGCGATTGGCGGCCCATGCGGCCCAATACGCCGGAGCAGGCGTCGATACATTCGGCGCAGTGGGTGCACTCCAACTGGTGCGACGATTTGCGGATGTCAATGCCCATGGGGCAGGCGCGCACGCACTTCTCGCAGTGAATACACTCGCCCGCGTCATCTTGAAAGAACACCTGGAGCGTGTGGCTATCGGCCAGCATGTTCTGCAGGTAGCCGTAGGGACAGATGGCGGTGCAGAAGCCCTGGCGCAGGAAGGCGAAGTCAAGAAACGTAAGCAGCGTGACGCTTGCGCCCACGATGCCGCCGGCGGTGCGGATGTCGAACGACAGCAGGCGGTGAAAGAGATCTGCCGGCGGAATGAAAAATGAAACAAAGACGAAGGAGAAGAACACGGAAGCGGGCAGCAGAATGAGGTAAAGCAGCCCGAGCGTGAGAAAACGGCGCGCTCGCGGAGTTGCGCCAGCCCATTTGCGATTGATCATCCGTGTCACGCGCATCTCGATGGTATTCGCGGCCTCACTGAAGATCATCTGCGGGCAAAGATAGCCGCAATAGAAGCGCCCGTAGATCATGGCCATGGCGGCGACAAGGATCCAGAGGAACATCATGCTCAGAAAGATGATGGAGAATTCGCTGATCCACAGCTCCGCGCCAAAGAAATAAAAGCGCTGCCTGACCATGTCCATGCGCATGATGTCGAAGAGTGGAAGCAGGATGAAAATGATCACGCAGATGGATTGAATTGTCTTGCGCACGCGATGAAACTTCGTTCCCGGAAGAGTGACCCGGGGAGACATATGATTGACGTTGTTGTGCGCGGTTACCATCGATCCCGACCTTTCACATCGAACCCATGTGATGCATGCTGCAGTGCAAGGGACCGGCCATGGCCCCGCGTGCAATCAAGAGCGCTCCCATGACCAGCACGGTCACGGCGGAAACCGTCGTACCCCAGCGGGCAAGTTTTTGTGTAGCGGCCGACGAGCCGAGGCCGACCGCGATGAGCGCAACGCTGGTGCCCAATCCGAAGGCCAGCAGGGTGAGCGCACCGGCCACGGGGGTGGCTGCGCCAACGGCCTTCATGAGGGCGGCATAGACCAGGCCGCAGGGCAGGAAGCCCATGAGCAGGCCCAGCGTGAACTTGCTCTGGACGGAGCGGGACGACATCAGCTTTCCGGCCGGCCGCAAGAGGCGCGACGGCAGTGCGAGGCCGCGCCACCCCTTGCCGATGGTGGTGAGGCCGAGCAGGGCCAGCCCGGCAAGAACCATGGCGATGCCGGCAACGATGGCGGCGACGTTTTCGATTCCGGCGAGGCGGCCGAAGAAGCTCATGGTGCCGCCGGCCAGCCCGGCAATGGCGCCCAGCAGCATGTAGGTGACGGTGCGGCCGAAGTTATAGGCCAGGTGGAGGCCGAGCAGGGAGCGCCGGGCCGATCCGGTGTTGGCGGCTACGCTGTAGGTGAGCACGATGGGGCCGCACATCTGCACGCAGTGGAGACTGCTGACAAAACCGAATGCAAGAACGAGAGAGAATTCGCTGGGGGTCATGGCCTTTGCTGGGCCGGGCTCGTCGAGCTGGCTTGGCCGTTCCCCTCCTGATGCAGGTTTGAACCGTAATTCAATTTTGGGTTCCGGCTCGCTTCGCTTACGCACATGCGCTGGAAGTTGAAGCGCTGCATGGTGATGGCGTGGGACGGGCAGCGGGAAGCGCAAAGGCCGCAGCGGATGCAGGTGGTCTCGTCTTTCAGCATGACGCCGCCCAGCGCGTCGAGTTGCTCCTTGCTGTACGAATCTAGCTCTTCGGGTGAGATGGCCAGGGCGCCGGCGACCCAGTCGCGGCCTTCCGGGTTGCGGCAGAGTTCGGCGAGGCCAGTGAGGCGGATGAGGTTCTCGGGGCAGACGTCAACGCAACCGGTGCAGGAGACGCAGATTTCCGTATCGAAGACGGTGTTGACGTTGCAGCGCAGGCAGCGCGCGGCCTGGGTGCGGGCGGCGTCTTCAGGAAAGGTGTCTTCGACGATTTGCAGCGAGGCAGCGCGGGTGGCCGCGGCCGCTACGGGAGGATGATGGCGGCGCAGCTGGTCCCAGCCTTCGCGCATGGTGTATTCCGCGGGCGACCACGAAGAGCGGACAGTCTCCTGGGTGTGTGTGCCGCGCAGGTAGTCGTGCATGGAGCGTGCGGCAATTTGCGCGGAGCGAATGGCATTGATGAACAGGCGCGGGCCGTGGGCGATGTCGCCGCAGGCAAAGACGTCGGGAGCGGTGGTCTGGTAGGTTTCAGGATCGACCTTGATGAGTCCGCGATTGGATTCGACGCCATCGCCGGGCTGGAGGAAGGAGAGATCGGAGGACTGGCCGATGGAGAAGATGATGGTGTCAGCGGGGATGTCTTCGACGTTCTCTTCGTCGAAGCTGGGGTTGAAGCGGCCGGTGGCATCGAAAACGGCGGTGCACTCGACGGTGCGCAGGCCGGCGACTTTACCGTCGTTGTCGAGGATGACGCGGGGGCCGCGGGAGTTATGCAGAACGAGGCCTTCTTCAGCACCTTCGGAGACTTCGATTTCGTCTGCAGGCATCTGCTGACGGCTCTCGAGGCAGACGACGTGGACTTCCTTGTGGCCGCTCATGCGGACGGCGGAGCGGGCGACATCGAGGGCGGTAGCTTCGCTGCTGTGCACGTCGCTGACAGGCGCGGCGGGCGCAAACTGGTCTTGTGGGCGAACGGCAGAGCGGGCGACGTCGTAGGCTACGTTGCCGCCGCCGATGACGATGATCTTTTTGCCGACGGGAAGGGGATTGCCTTCGTTGAAGGCGCGGAGGAAATCCATGCCGTCGTACACGCCGGAGAGACCGGCGCCGGGCAGATCGAGCTTGCGGCCTTTGGGGAGACCAACGCCGAGGAAGATTGCTTTGAAGCCCTGGTCGCGCAGGCTCTGGATGGTGAAGTCGCGGCCCAGGCGCTGGCTACATTTGAGCTCGACGCCGAGGGAGAGGATGGCGTTGATCTCCGCCATCACCAGTTCGCGCGGGAGACGGAAGACGGGGACGCCGGCGGTGAGCATGCCGCCGGGCGAAGAGTAGGCTTCGAAGACTGTGACCTTGTAGCCGAGCCAGGTGAGATCGTGCGCGACGGTGAGGCCGGCGACGCCGGCGCCGACGACGGCAACTGGCTCGTAGCTGCCGCGATTGGGCGGGAGCATCTGCTGGTTGCAGCCTTCGCGATAGATACGATCGTCGCCGGTTTCGGGACCGAACTGGCTGGTGACGAAGCGTTTGAGGGCGCGGATGGAGACCGGACTATCGAGCGAACCGCGGCGGCAATTGGCCTCGCAGGGAGCACCGCAGACGCGCCCGCAGATGGAAGCAAAGGGATTGGTGGCGCGGGCGATGCGGTAAGCATCCTGGTCGCGCCCTTCCGCGATTGCGTTCACGTACCCGCAGGCATCGGTGTGCACAGGGCAGGCGTCCTGGCACTTGACCATCTTCATCCAGTAGCCTGCCCCGCCGATGGTTTCGAATTGTCCGCGGCCTTGCCCGTTTTGCTGCGCCATGTCTGGTCTTTTATTCCTCGTGACTATTCTTCGTGTCCGGACTTCTTGAAAAGGAAGGTGAGCAGGATGATGGCGTACACAACGACCAGGCCCACGATGATGTACATGAAACTGTTGGCCGAGCCGGTGACAGCATTGAGCTGGCGCACCAGCGGGCCGCGTTCGGAGTGGTTGATCTCGCCGTTCATGAATACGACAAGGTAAGCAATGGCGGCGATGGCGATGATGGGGTAGGCGAGCTTGAGGAAGCCGGGAATGCCGGTTCCCTTGCGTTCAGTGATCCATCCGCCGGCGTATTCATGCAGTTCGGGTTTTGGAGTCTCAGGTGTCATCACGGCCTCCGCGGCGCGCTGGCGCCGGTGGGTTGCTGTTGATCGCTCTGTTCATCGTCCTGGAGCATGCGGTACTTGGGCTCTTCACTATTGGGGCCCAGGTAGCCATCCTTCACGGAGCGGACAAAGAAGTAGACCGCTCCGGCGGCGAAGACCGCGAACAGGAGATAGGCAAAGTACACGCTCTGATAGGTGTAGTCAATCATTCCTTAGCCTCACTTCTCATAGTCGTTATCCGGCCGCCAGTCCTTGGCGCGTCCGCGGGTTTGCAGGTAGGCCACCAGCGCATCGAGTTCGTCGGGATTGTTGGCGATCCACGGGAAGGGCGGCATGATGGATCCTGGCACCAGGTCGCGCGGATTGTTGAAGTGCGCCTTGTGCCACTGCTTGTTGTACTTGCCGCCAACGCGCGACAGGTCGGGGCCGGTGCGCTTGGTACCGAATGTCTGGCGATAGTCGTAGACGAACTCGTCGGGGGTTGAAACGGGCGAGTCGACGCCCTTCCATCCGGAACGTTTTACATCTTCGAGCAGCGTCCGGGTCTGCTGGGTGTGGCAGTACTTGCAGCCCTCGCGAATGTAGATGGCGTAGCCGCGCTGTTCCTGCTCGGTGTAGGCGACCAGTTTGCCGGTGGGGCCCTTGGCGGGGTCGGAGTTCTCGAAGGGCTTGTTCCAGCTTTTGTCGAGCAGCGGCGGAGCCACGGTGGTGAGCAGGCCGCCGATGAAGAAAAGGCCCAGAGCGGCGCCCACAAACAAGATTGCATTCGAATCAGCTTTGTGCAGCATAAAATCTCCCTTCGCTTACGAGCGCGCCAGCTCGGCTTTGGTTCCGCTTCCCAGTGCGGTGGACACGATGTTGTAGAGGAACAGCACGATTCCGGAGAAGATGATGATTCCGGAGAAGAATCGCACGATCCAAACCGGCTTCAAAGCAACGACCGTGTCGATGAACGGAATGGAGGGGTTATTCCACTGCAGGCCCTGCCAGAAGCCACCCAGCCAGAGCGCGGTGAACATGCCCAGGCCGCCGATGAGGAACAGCCAGAAGCTCCAGTTGGCCAACCCCTCCGAATGCAGCTTGGTACGGAAGATGCGGGGAATGACGTAGTAGACGCCGGCCATGGTGAAGAAGGAGAAGGTTCCCAGGACGGCCATGTGCGCGTGTCCGGGAATCCAGTCGGTCTTGGAGACGATGGCATTCACGGAGCGCAGGCTGTGCATGGGGCCCTGGAAGCAGGTGAGCAGATAAAACACCGTGCCCGACATGAGGAACTTGAGGGAGACGTTGTCGTTGAGCTGATGCCACTGGCCCTTCATGGTGGCGATGAAGTTGTAGACCACCGCCCAAACCGGGATGAGCAGCATGACCGAGAAGACGATGGAGATGGTCTGGAGCCACTGCGAGATAGGCCCATGGAGCATGTGGTGCGCGCCGGTCCATACATAAACAAAGGCCAGCGACCAGAAGCCGATCATGGAGAGCTTGTGGCTGTAGAGGGGCGTGTTCGAGGCCCGCGGAATGAAGTAGTACGCGATGGCCAGCCCGGCGGGCGTAAAGATAAGGCCGACCGCGTTGTGGGTGTACATCCAGGTCAGGTTGGCCTGGTTGACGCCGGTGACGCCGGGCAGCAGGGTGGCGAAGTTGCCGGTGAGGTAGACAAAGGCCGTCCAGAGGATGGTTCCCATGAAGTACCAGGTGGACACATACATCTGGTTGTATTTGCGCGTAGCGATGGTGGCGAAGATGTTGATGCCGAACATGACCCACGCGATGACGACCAGGACTGCGACGGGTGTGGGCAGGTCAGCGTACTCAAGGCCCTTCTGGTAGCCGCCGAGGAGGCTGAAGATGGCGCTGATGATGATGATGTTCCACAGGATGGAAGTGGCGATGCCAAGCTTCTCGCTCCACAGCTTGACGCCGCAGAGGCGCGGAACAATGTAGAAGGCGAGGCCGATATCGGCAGCCAGCAGCCAGCCGAAGAGCATGCCGTTGACGTGCAATGGGCGCATGCGGCCATACGTGAAATACGAGATGGTGCCAAGAAACTCCGGCCACACGAATTTGGCCGCGATGATAAGGGCAATGATACCTACGATTGCGAAGTATCCCACCGCGCCGAGGATGAACCACTTCACGGTGGTGTCGCTATGGATTTCCTGGGTGGCAACCGCAGCCGGCTGGGCTACGGATCCACTGCCTACTTGTGTTGCCATTTCAGCCTCCCGAGAGTTGTTGTGGACTCTCACTTCCCCGGTTCGTTCAGACTGCGTATGTAATTAACAATGTCGCCGACCTCATTCTGCGAGAGGCCGTAATCCATCCAGGAGGGCATCGCCGTGCCCTCGACGCCGTACATGACGGACTCAAACAGGCGCCGGTCTGGAGCGTTGCGGATGAATGCGGAGTTGCGCAGGTTGCGCGGACGCGGCGAGATGTCGAGCGAGTTGGGCCCACGTCCATCTGCCTTGCGTCCGTGGCATCCGGTGCAGCGCTGCATGAAGATGGCCTCGCCGCGCGCCGCCGACGCCGCGGACATGGGCACGGGATTCTGTTCCGGCACTTTGCGCGGCTTCATCTGCCGGATGGGCTCGTGGACGTAGGTCGCAAACACATAATCCAGCACGCCCTTGATCTGGTCGCCGGGCAGCACCTTGCCCCACGGGGGCATGGAAGTGCCGGGCACGCCGAGGGTGATGGAAGCCAGGAAGCGCGACTCCGGCTTGCTCACCATGAACTCGGACCTGGTGAGGTCGCGCGGCGCCGGATCAAGATAGATGGAAGTGATGCCGTGACCGTCGCCCTGGTCGCCATGGCAGCGAGCGCACAGTGTCTTGAAGGTCTCTTGCGGAGTCATCGCCGGTGGCTGGGCGGTGCGCGTGAGGAGGTACGCAGTCATTGCCTGGAAATCATCCTCCGGCAACCCAAAGGCAGGCATATTCGAGTCCGGCACGCGGGAGCGGGGATTATGGAAGTGATCCATCAGCCACGGTCCGTCACGCAGCATGCCTTCATAGGAGAGATCCGGCGAGATGCCGCCATCCTTGCCGTCGAGCTTGTGGCAGGAGAGGCAGGCGTACTCCTGGATGAGCTTTTCGCCGCGTGCCGCCGATGTTTGCGAGCCAGCCGGACCGGGCTCGGCGGGAAGCACGCTCTCCGGCACAGCCGACGTCACCGCGGCATTTGCCTCGAAGCTTTCAACCGGCGATTCGGCCAGGTTGCTTCCCCTGCGGCTCTTAAGGAAGATGACCAGCGCCTTCTTGTCGTCATCGCTCAGCTTGAACTGCGGCATGATCGAGGTGGGTGTGTAGGCGCGCGGATTGACCAGGTGGCCCCACAGGTAATCGAGCTTGCGCTCCTTGCCTACTTCGGTCAGGTCCGGTCCCAGCGTGCCCGTCGAGAGGCCCTCGATGCGATGGCAGCCGAAGCATCCGGTCCTGAAGAAAAGATCGCGCCCGCGCGCGACCAGCGGCGTACCGGCAAAGTCCCTGGCGGTGTGGCACTGGGCGCAGTTGGCCTGGAGGAATTCCTTGCCGTGCAGGTGCGCGGCGATTTCCTTGTCCCAGCCGGTTTGCGTGGTGTAGCCAAGCATGGGGTTGGGCCAGTACTCGTTTTTGCCGTGAGCATCGGCAACCTCAAGACCGCGTCCCTGGCCGTCGTGGCAGACGGTGCAGCCAAAGTCAGTAAACTTGTGGCGCCGCTCCCAGCGGCCGTTACGGAAGACGTCTCCCATCGCCTGCGAATAAGGATGAGTGGCCAGCGGCTGGCCGGAAGAAGTGAAGCGGGGGTCGTCGACGGCGATGTGGCAGCTCTGGCAGCGATCGATGCGTGTTTCGCCTTGGGGACTGCCGAAAGCGGTCACAATGGTTTGCTCAATCTTTGGCTGACGGCCTTCGAGAGCAACCCGCTCCGCATCGGTCTTTGCCTGGGCCAGTGCCTGATGGAAGTAGGCCGTCTGGTGGTCTTGCCAGCGGCTGTTGAACTGGTCGTAGACGACCACGCCGCCACCGATGAATACCAGCAGGCTTACAACGGCTAACGCCAATCGCATAAGAAAAAACTCCTCAGGACCAAACTCGTCAGAACGGGCTCACGAACTGCCAGTTCGCGCCGCGGAAGAAAGTGCCAATGACGATCAGAACCACGTTCGTGATCACAAAAAGAAGGAAGATGGAATTTGCCAGGATGCGCTGGCGGGCAAACCAGCGGCCCACGCCGGCCTTGCCGCGGTCGAAGTACGGCAGCAGCACCAGCAGCAGGAGCTCAATGCCCGGGACGCCGATTCCGCCCCAGAAGGCCGAGTAGCTGACCTGCTCCTGCAGGCCCAGGAAGTACCATGGCGCCTTGGCCGGATTGGGCGGATGCATGACATTCACCGGCTGCTCGAGCGGCGCGTTGAAGAACCAGGAGACAAGCAGCACGCCCGCAATGGTCAGCAGCAGGACAAAAAGCTCTGCGATGAGCAGATTGGGCCAGCTGAACACGGTGTCTTCTTCCAGCTTGCCCACTTTGACAAACGGCCCGCGTACCAGGCCCTGAATGCTGAAGGTGCGGGCCGGCGCCTCGCCGGCAGCTCCACCACCGGCCAAAACGGGCGCGGCTTCAAGGACTTCAACCTGCACTGCAGGTTTAGGTGCGGCTTGCGCTTCCTCGGGCTTGGCCAGGCCGCCGTCTTTGCGGATGCGCCAAAAGTGGACGGCTACGAAGATGGTGAGCACCGCGGGCAGCACGACGACATGGAGCACGTAGAAGCGCAGCAGCGCTTCCTGGCCCACGGTGGCGTCGCCCAGGAGCATGAACTTGATGGTTTTGCCCACCAGCGGGGCATAGCCGGCGATGGATGTGCCCACGGTGATGGCCCAGAAGGCCAGCTGATCCCAGGGGAGCAGATAGCCGGTAAAGCTGGAAAGCAGTGTGAGCAGAAAGAGGGTTACGCCGATGACCCAGTTGAACTCGCGCGGGGGCTTGTAGGAGCCGGTGAAGAAGACGCGGCACATGTGCAGGAAGACCACGGCGACCATGGCGTGGGCGGCCCAGCGGTGCATGTTCCTGAGGATCACGCCGAAAGCGACCGAGCTGCGCAGATCGAGCATGCGGTCATAGGCCTGCGTGGTGGAGGGCACGTAGTAGAACATGAGCAGAACGCCGGTTACCGTGAGGATGACAAACAGGAAGAAGCTGATGAGGCCCAGGCCCATGGTGTAGGTGGGACGCAGTGCCTGGCGGCTGACGCGCACCGGCTGAATGTGCAGGAAGAAGTTGGTAAAGCTGGTGGCAGCCCGCCCGCGGTCGCTGGACGGCAGGGGATTGCGGAAGACGGATTTCCACACGTTGCGGGGAAGGTCCGTCAGGCTCGACCCTTTGGATTTCGGTTCTTTGGTCATAGGCTCAGGGTTGCTCATACGCTCAGGTAGGTTCCCGTCTGGATTTCGTTGTCCTTGTCCACTTCCAGTTCACCGCTGGGTGTGATCGACACCTGGAACCAGGCCAAAGCCTTGGGCGCCGGTCCGCCGGTCACGTTTCCGTCCACGTCGAACTGGGAGCCGTGGCAGGGACACTGGAAGCCGGTTTGGGAGGGCGCCACGATGCAGCCCAGGTGTGTGCAGGTGGTGGAGATGGCCGCCACCTTGTTGCCCTCGCGCACAATGCAGACGCGCTTGGTGTCGATGGCCACGCGCGCTCCGGAAGGGAACTCCTCAGGCCGCCCAATGAGGAAGCGATTCGGCTGGCCGTACGTGACGCGCGGCTTCATGAACGCAAAGGTGGCAACGACGCCGGTAAGGAGCGAGCCCACGATGCCCGCGCCGCTGAGCCAGGCGAGGAAACTGCGACGGGGAATCTGCCGGTCTGTGTGCTCGTGGCCGGGATGCTCGTGCCCGTCCTGCCGGGCCGGGAGGCTTCCGGGCTCATTTGTCTTGGGTGCTGCTCCCATGCTGCTGCTCCTTTGAGGGGGGTGTCGGCGGTTGTTGCGGGTCCGACCAGAACACCTGATATTTCACGTCTTCAAAGCTTTTGAACTGATGGCTCCGAACCGACCAGATGAAAATGAGCAAAGCGCCGCCGCCCATAAGCAAGCTGGCCACAATGGCAATCCAGGTCAGTTCCATAAGCCCCTGCCGCTCCCGGCCCGCGCGATGCCAACCGCCCTGGAAGGCATCCTGGTTGCTCTGCCTAAGCGCCCTTTTCTGCAACTCCGTTGCGGGTCGGCCAATTTTGGACCGGTTCTATCCAATTTCATTCGGACCCGGCCAAGTTATCGTCGAGCGCGGAGCATGGTCTGTGACGGGTATTACATTCCGGTGTGACGAACTTTGCCGCCCTTGGCAGGCGATCTGGGACGCGCCAGCATCGGCGGCTGGATGAACTCCCCGTATACTCAAAACGAGCGCATGACCACTCATCTGGACACCATTGTTGCCAAGACGCGGGTTGCTGTGGCTGCTGCAAAGGCGCGCGTTCCGACTGCCGAACTGGAGCGCATGGCTGCGAATCACCAGCCCCGCGGGTGGACTGCGGCCTTGCGGCGCAGCGCGGCCACGGGTCCTGCTGTTATTGCCGAAATCAAGAAGGCTTCACCCTCCAAGGGATTGATTCGCGAAGACTTCGACGTGGAGTGGCTGGCTCGCCGTTACCAGGTTGGGGGCGCGGCGGCACTGTCGGTTCTTACAGATGAGCCGTTCTTCCAGGGCAGCTTGCGCAACCTGGAACTGGCTTCAAAGGCGGCCCGGCTCCCCTGCCTGCGCAAGGATTTCATGGTGGACGAGTACCAGGTGGTGGAGGCGCGGGCGCATCGGGCCGACGCTATCCTTTTGATTGCGGCCGCGCTGACCGCCGGCGAGATGCGGCGATTTGCCGAATTGGCACGAAGCCTGAAATTGGATGTGCTGGTTGAAGTGCATACGGGTGAGGAGCTCAAAGGGGTGCTGGATGCCCTTGGAGCATCCGGCGCTGACGCGATCGGCGTGAACAACCGGGACTTGAAGACCTTTGCCGTGCGCCTGGAGACTTCGCTGGAGCTCGCCGGACAAATTCCAGCGACCTCGGTGCGCGTGGCTGAAAGCGGAATCTCGACAGCGGAGGATCTGGTGCGCTTGCGGTCGGCGGGATTTGACGCGTTTCTGATTGGCGAGAGCCTGATGCGGCAGGCAGATCCAGGGACGGCCCTGGCGGATCTGCTGGCGGGAGTTGCGGCGGCGCGATGAGCATCTGGATCAAGATCTGCGGCAACACGTCCTTCGAGGACGCGCAACTTGCCGTGGAAGCGGGGGCGGATGCGGTGGGTTTTGTTTTTGCCGCCAGTCCGCGGCAGATCACGGCGGGCGAGGCGGCCGCCATCGTTCGCCGGCTCCCTCCCGGGATTGAGAAGATCGGGGTCTTTGTCGACACTGCCGCGGAGGAGATTTATTCCGCGGTGCGAGCGGCTGGACTGACGGGGGTCCAGTTGCATTTCCAGGCAGCGCCGGAGCTGCCGGCCAAGCTCCGCATGCGGCTCGGCCCGGGGCTGCGCATTCTGAGGGTCGTCCATTTTGAAGCCACGATTGCCGCGCAGGTGGCGCAGCAGATTGCGGAACAGGCGCGCGACCCGCATGTGGATGGGGTTCTGGTGGACACGTGTACAGCAACTGCGGTTGGCGGCACGGGCGTTGCCTTCGACTGGGCTGCGGCCAACGCTTTGCTGCAGGACGCGGAGGTGCGCAAGCAGCTGATTGCGGCCGGCGGCCTGAACCCGGAGAACGTAGCTGCGGCCATTGCGATCCTGCGGCCCTGGGGCGTGGACGTGGTCTCCGGCGTTGAGGCAGCACCCGGCCGCAAGGACCCCATCAAGGTACGCCAGTTTGTGGCCCGGGCGCGCGCTGTGCCCGGCGCATGAGCCGACCGGCAGGCTCCTGGACTCGGCGGGTCCGATGACCCTGAAACGCTTTTTCTCAGCAAGCCCCACGCGAAGCGCACAATTCCATTTCCAATTCTTGCTTTTTCCTGGTATTCAATCGTTACAATAGGTTGATCTCGGAGGCAGCTCAATGCGCTTCTCCTCTCTCCCGGCCTTTCCGCTATCCGCCATCCTTCTCACAGCGGTGCTGGTCTACGGCGGTTCCGCGGCAACGGCGCAGACCGTGCATGTTGACGTCACGGCGGGGAAGGCAATCCCGTTCGACCCGGACAAGTCGATGGGGACGTCGATGGATATTCTGGGCGCGAAGCAATTCAACGCGATATTCACTCCGGAGGCGGTGAAGGCCGGGCTTTCGGCGGGGTGGGGTCCGATCACCTACCGGCAGAACACCGAGCTGACCTACGACGCGTGGCACTGGAATCCGAATGGCACGTGGAGCGACCCGGAGCACAAGAGCGGGTACTTTGTGGGCAGCGCGGAGCCGAAGGATTTTCTGCGCGAATCGTATGGGTACCGGCTGGCGCATCGCGGGACTACGCGCAGCGACTCCGGGCAGGACGAGTACTCGCGGATGACGGACGGCGATGCGGATACCTATTGGAAGAGCAATCCTTACTTGACCAGCCGGTTCACGGGCGAGCCGGACTCCGCGCACCCACAGTGGGTGGTGATCGACTTCGCCCAGCCGCAGTGGATTGACGCGATCCAGATCTCCTGGGCGAATCCCTACGCCACCAATTACGAGGTGGAGTACTGGAACGGCAAGACCGATGCTCTGGAAAAGCCAACCTCCGGCCAGTGGGTCGCGTTTCCGCATGGCGTGGTGACGGGTGGGACGGGCGGCAGCGCGGTAATACGGCTGGCGGATCAGCCGGTGTCCGCACGCTATTTGCGCATTCTGATGACAGCCTCGTCGAACACGTGCGACACGCATGGCGCGCAGGATCCGCGCAACTGCGTGGGGTATGCCATTGCCGAGATCGGCGTGGGGAACTTCACCTCGCTGGGGGAGTTTGTGGACCTGGTGAAGCATGTGCCAAGCCAGGCGCAGACGGTGACGCAGGTTTCTTCGGTGGATCCGTGGCATACGGATGCGGGGATTGTTTCTTCGCGGATTCAGACGGGGTTCGACCTGTTTTTTACCAGCGGCTATACGAATCATCTGCCGGCGCTGATTCCGGTGGCGATGTTTTACACGACGCCGGAAGATGCGGCGGCGGAGATTGCTTACATCGAGAAGCGCGGCTATCCGATTGCCGGCGTGGAGATGAGCGAGGAGCCCGATGGGGCGCAGATGATGCCGGAGGACTATGCGGAGTTTTATCTGCAATGGGCAGCGGCGCTGCACAGGGTTGATCCGAAGTTGAAGCTGGGGGGGCCGGTGTTTACGGGGGAGAACGAAGACATCAAGACGTGGCCGGATGCGCAGGGGCGGACGTCGTGGCTGGGGCGGTTTCTTGACTACCTGAAGGCGCACGGCCGGATGAGCGACCTGGCATTTGTCTCGTTCGAGCATTACCCGCTGGATCCGTGCAACATCAACTGGTCGGATTTGTACCGCGAGCCGCAACTGTGGAAGGGAACGCTGGATGCGTGGCGCGGGGACGGCGTTCCGGCGGATGTGCCGCTCTACAACACGGAGAGCAACGTGTCCTGGTCGCTGACCGACCCGATGCAGGATGTGTTTGCGGGGCTATGGCTGGCGGACAGCGTGGGCTCGTTCCTGACGCAGGCGGGGCCGGGCGCCGAGTACTACCAATTCTTTGTGAATCCGAGCCCGCTGGAAAAGGGATGCCAGAGCTGGGGCACGTTTGGGAGCTTTGTAGCGAACGAGAAGCTGGAGATTACCGGGTATACGGCGGAGTACTTTGCCGGTCAGCTGCTGAACCTGGACTGGGTGAAGCACGGGGCCGGGGTGCACCAGTTGTACCCTGCGGCGGGCGACTTGCAGGACGAGGCGCACCACAACCTGATGACGGCCTATGCGGTGAAGCGGCCGGATGGGGCGTGGTCGCTGCTGATCCTGAATAAGGACCCGAGCAATGCGCACGCGGTGAGCCTTGCTTTTGAGGACGGCGGCAAGGCGACGGCAATGCAGTTTACCGGGGCGGTGAAGATGGTGACGTTTGGGGCGGCGGAGTATGTGTGGCACTCGTCCGGCGCTGCCAGCCACGCGGACCCGGATGGGCCGCCGAAGCGAAGCGAGTTCGAGTGGAAGGCGGGGCAGAAGGTGGTACTGCCGAAGGCGTCCATTACTGTGCTGAGCGGCAAAGTTGCGGCGGAGTGAGAGGCGTTTCGCTTTCGCTGGCGGAGCTTCCGGAGCGGAGTGGGTTGGGTTTGTGGTCTCCCACCCATTTCACGATGAGACTGTGAAATGGATGGGGCACAACGGGGTTGTGGCCGGACGAAGGACGGGCCACCTGCCCTTGCTTTTGAGGACGGCGGCAAGGCGACGGCAATGCAGTTTACCGGGGCGGTGAAGATGGTGACGTTTGGGGCGGCGGAGTATGTGTGGCATTCGTCCGGCGCTGCCAGCCACGCGGACCCGGATGGGCCGCCGAAGCGGAGCGAGTTCGAGTGGAAGGCGGGGCAGAAGGTGGTACTGCCGAAGGCGTCCATTACTGTGCTGAGCGGCAAAGTTGCGGCGGAGTGAGAGGCGTTTCGCTTTCGCTGGCGGAGCTTCCGGAGTGGAGTGGGTTGGGTTTGTGGTCTCCCACCCATTTCACGATGAGACTGTGAAATGGATGGGGCACAACGGGGTTGTGGCTGGACGAAGGATGGGCCACCTGCGCGTTTTCTAAAACATAGTCTTGTACACTGAGGAGTTCCCCTTTTTGCGGGCGAGAGCAGGAGATCCCCTTATGGCTTCAGTCATTCTTCCTTCAGTTGCTTCGGAGTCGCGGGCGGGGCGGTTTGGCGTTTATGGCGGGCGGTATGTGCCGGAGACGCTGATGGCGGCGCTGCTGGAGCTGGAGCACGAGTACGATGTCGCAAAAAATGACGCGGAGTTTCAGGCAGAGCTGGCCGGGCTGCTGAAGGATTATGCGGGGCGGCCGACGCCATTGTATTTTGCCAAGCGGCTGACGGAGCAGCTGGGCGGGGCGAAGGTTTACCTGAAGCGCGAAGACCTGCTGCATACGGGGGCGCACAAGATCAACAACGCGCTGGGGCAGGGGCTGCTGGCGAAGCGGATGGGCAAGAAGCGCGTGATTGCCGAGACGGGCGCGGGGCAGCATGGAGTGGCGACGGCGACAGTGTGCGCGCTGCTGGGCCTGGAGTGCGTGGTCTACATGGGCGATGTGGACATGGCGCGGCAGGAGTTGAACGTGCTGCGGATGCGGCTGCTGGGCGCCGAGGTGCGCGGGGTTTCCGCGGGGTCAAAGACGCTGAAGGACGCGATCAGCGAGGCGATGCGGGACTGGGTGACGAATGTAAGGACCACGTATTATCTGCTGGGCTCGGCGCTGGGGGCGCATCCGTATCCGACCATGGTGCGGGATTTTCATCGATGCATCAGCATTGAAATGAAGCAGCAGATTCTGGAAAAGGAAGGGCGGCTGCCGACGGCGGTGATTGCGTGCGTGGGCGGGGGGTCGAACGCGATTGGGGCGTTCTACGAATTCATCCCGGAGAGACAAGTCCGGCTGATCGGCGTGGAGGCGGGCGGACGCGGGACGGCGCTGGGCGATCATGCGGTGCGGTTCCGGGGCGGGTCGCCGGGGGTGTTGCAGGGAACCTTCTCGTATGTGCTGCAGGATGAGGACGGGCAGATTGCGCTGACACACTCAGTAAGCGCGGGGTTGGATTACGCGTCGATTGGGCCGGAGCATGCGGCGCTGCACGATTCGGGACGGGCGGAGTACACGTGGCAGGACGATGCGGCCGCGCTGGATGCGGTGGTGCGGCTGGCGCGGACGGAGGGGATTTTGCCGGCTCTGGAGAGCGCGCACGCGGTGGCGGAGGCGCTGAAGATGGCTCCGACGATGGCGGCGCATGACATACTGGTGGTGAACCTTTCTGGACGCGGCGACAAGGATATGGGCATCCTGGCGCAGGAGTTGAAACTCCAGGGAGCATAGATTCCAATGCCGATCGTCTTCCATCGCAAACCCGGGCTGGTCGTTTATCTGACGGCTGGCGACCCGAGCCTCGATGCTACGCGCGCGATTGCGCTTGCGGCGATTGATGCGGGCGCGGACGTGATTGAGCTGGGCGTGCCGTTCAGCGATCCGCTGGCGGACGGGCCGGTGATTCAGCGGGCGATGGAGCGGGCGGTTGCGCGCGGCGTGCGGCTCACGGATGTGCTGGCGCTGGCCGGGGAGATTCGCGCGGCGCGGCCGGCTGCCGGGCTGGTGATCTTCAGTTATCTCAATCCCATTTTGCGCCACGGGCTGGAGACGTTCGCGGACGAAGCGGCGGCGGCCGGGGCGGACGGAGTACTGGTGACCGACCTGATTGTGGAAGAGGCGGGCGCGTACCTGGCGGCGATGGGGCGGGTGGGGATGGCGCCGATTTTTCTGGCGGCGCCCACGAGTCCCGACGAGCGGCTGGAAGCGATTGCGGCGAACTCGAAGGGATTTATCTACGCCATCTCGCGGGTGGGGATTACGGGAACGCAGCAGAGTTTGACAGGCGATGCGGCGGCGCTGGTGGCGCGCATCCGGCGATGGACAACCCTGCCGGTGGCGGTGGGGTTCGGCATCAGCAACGCGGAGCACGTGGCCCAGGTGGGGCGATTCGCGGATGCGGCGGTGGTGGGCAGCGCGATTGTGGAGCTGATGGAGCAGGCGACCAGCGAAGGCGGAGCGGAGACGGCGCCGGGGGCAGTGGCTCGATTTATCAAGGGCCTGAGCCTTTCAGCGGCGCTGGCCCGGTAAGAAGAACAAGCTTCTAGCTTCTAGCCTCTAGCTTCCAGCCCTCTTTCTGCGCGGCAAAGGTTCATCGAAAACCGCTGGAACAGGCCGAAGCAAGAGCAGCTCGAGGCTAGAAGCCAGTAGCTGATAGCGAGCTTTTCAACACGAGGATGGAATGACGCTGGAAGAATTGCGAAATCAGATCGATGTGCTCGACCGGCAGCTGGTGGAGTTGTTGAGCGAGCGGGCGCGGGCCGCGCAGATGATTGGCCACCTGAAGGCGGCGACGCAGCTGCCGGTGTATGAGCCGTCGCGCGAGAAGGTGATTTATGCCAACGTGCGGGCGCACAACAAGGGACCGCTGCCGGACATTGAGCTGACGCACATCTACGAGCGCATTATCGACGTGATGCGGGCCTTGCAGAGGGACGAGTTGGCATCGGAGAGGAACGCCCAGGCGCACAAGCCGGGCACGGAACAGGCGCATGAGACGCCAGAGACAGGGAATAAGCAATGATTGTAGCGATGCAGGAAAAGGCCACCGAGGAACAGATCTACGCCGTGATCGAAGCGATGGAAGAGGCGGGAGTCGACGTTCATCGGACGACAGGAACAACGCAAACGATTCTGGCAGCCGTGGGGTCCACGGCGAGCCTGGACCTGAGCAAGTTCGAAGTATTTCCGGGCGTTCTGCACGTGCACCGGATCAGCGCGCCGTACAAGCTGGCGGGGCGGGCGTGGCGTCCGGAAGGGACGGTGGTGGAATTTGCCAATGGCGCGAAGATTGGCGGCAACCAGGTGGCGATCATTGCCGGGCCGTGCGCGATTGAGAATCGCGAACAGATCTTTACCATTGCGGCGGCCGTGAAGGCGGCGGGGGGCGGGTTTCTGCGCGGAGGGGCGTTCAAGCCGCGCAGTTCGCCGTATGCGTTTCAGGGGCTGGGGATTCCGGGGCTCGAACTGATGCACGAGGCGGCGCAGGCGCACGGACTGCTGACGGTGAGCGAGGTAATGGAGATTGCGCAGATTGAGGCGATGCTGCCGTATGTGGATTGCTTCCAGGTGGGTGCGCGCAATATGCAGAACTTCAACCTGCTGCGGGAGCTGGGGCAGGTGCGGAAGCCGATTCTGCTGAAGCGCGGGATTGCGGCAACGGTGGAAGAGCTGCTGCTGTCGAGCGAGTACATCCTCTCCGGCGGCAACTACGACGTGATTCTGTGCGAGCGCGGGATTCGGACGTATGAGACTTCCACGCGGAACACGATGGACATCTCGGCGATTCCGGTGGTGAAGAAGCTGTCGCACCTGCCGATCGTGGGCGATCCGTCGCATGGGACGGGACGGCGCGATATGGTTCCGGCGATGGCGAGGGCTGCTGTGGCGGCGGGGGCGGACGCGATCCTGGTGGAGATTCATCCCAATGCGGACAAGGCGGCTTCGGACGCGGCGCAGACGCTGTTTCTGGATCAGTTTGAGAAGCTGGTGGGGGAACTGAAGCTGATTGCGGCGGCTGTGGGACGGACGCTGTAGCGGAGTTCGCGATGTTAGCCGCGATTCGCGCGTGTTAGCGGAGTTAAGAGCACCTGGCAATGCTGGTGAGAAGGGCTTTTGCCAACTCCGCTAGCCCCGCTCACTCCACCCACGCCGATACATTTCAAAGCCGTTGGAGCGGTGAAAGACAAATGATCGAGCGCATCGCTATTCTGGGGACGGGGCTGCTGGGGACATCGGCGGGGCTGGCGCTGCGCGCGGCGGGGTTTGGCGGGACGATCACGGGCTGGAACCGCGGCGCGGAGGGTGGACAGGCGGCGCTGGCGATGGGGGCTGTGGACGCGCTGGCCGGCGGATGCTTTGCAGGCGGCGCGGGAGAGCCAGGTGGTGGTGCTGGCGGTGCCCATCTACGCCACGCTGGATTGGATGGAGCAGCTTTCCGGCGTGCTGGGGCCGGAGCACCTGGTGACGGATGTGGGCAGCACCAAGGCGCAGATTACGGCGGCGGCGGGGCGGCTCTACAACACGCCGGAGCGGGCGGGGTTTTTGCCCGGGCATCCGATGGCGGGCAAGGAGCGCGGCGGGGCGGCGCTGGGCGATGCGAACCTGTTTCGTGGCGCGGTGTGGCTGTTTACGGACGATCCTTCCTGGGAGCGCTCACCGCAATCCGCGGCGCTGGCGCAAGGCTGGCGGGAGTGGGTTGCGGCGATGGGGTCGAAGACCATCGACATTGATGCGGCGCGGCACGATGAGCTGGTGGGCTGGGTGAGCCATCTGCCGCAGTTTGTGGCCACGGCGCTGAGCGCGCTGCTTGAGGAAGAAGTGGGCGATGCGCCGGAGCTGAAGGATGTGGGCGGGCGGGCGCTCAGGGAGATGACGCGTCTGGGGGCGAGTCCCTACTCGATGTGGCGCGACATCGCCTATACGAACACCGAAACCGTGCAGGCTGCGCTGCATGCGCTGGAGCAGAGGCTGGCGCATCTGCGGGAGAATCTGCGAACTCCGGCGCTGCGGGACGAGTTTGAACAGGCGAACCGGTTCCGGCGGGAGTAGCTAGCCATTCTTTTTCCGCGGGCCGGACCGGGATTGTGGTTTCCCACCCATTCGCCCAAGAGCCGGCGAATGGATGGGGCACGGAGCATTTGGCGCACAACTCACGGGTTGCGGCAGTGAGCCAGCGCCGGGATTAGAAGACCTGGACCTTGGCGACTTTGCCGTTGATGAATTTGACGACCCAGCGATGGCCGTCGCGAAGATAGTACCAAGTTTCATGGAGGCTGTCGTCGTTGGTGTCTTCGACCTTCTTCTGATCGGGTTCTCCGGCGCTGAGCAGGACCATCTGGTAGGTCATGCCCTGCACCACATCCTTGGCGCGAATGGCTTCCTGAAACTCCGGCGGAAGGCCCTGCACTTCCATGTTTTCGTGGAGCTTACCCATATCGAGCACGCGCTCGAGGAGGGGGAGAAATGCGTCGAGCCCGATGTCCCTATCGCTGAGGTCGCGGCCGTAGCGGAAGTTGATGCGCGACCCGCCGGCGCGTTTGAAGCCGGCACCTTTCTTCTCGGCATTCTTGCTGGCGCCGCGGCCCTCGCCGCCGCCGCCGAGGTGAATCTCGACGCGGTCGCTGTCTACTTTGACGTCAGTGATGGTGACCCACTCGTCGCGCTCGACGCCCACGCCTTTGTCTTTCAGGTACTTGCTGAGCTCTTTCAGGTCAATGCCGCGATCGTCCAGGCGCTTGTCACTCTTGGGGTTGACATAGATGTCGATGCCATCCTTATAGGCGGGCATATCGAGCAGCGCCTTTACATCCTTGCCGAGCAGCGCCTTGCCCAGGGCGGTCCTGGCCTTCTCGGAGGACTCGGCCCTGAGCAGCGTTGCCGATCCGGAGATCAGGAACACCAGGAGAACCAGGGAATAGTTCTTCAATTTGCAGATCATTGTGCAGTCCCTCTCATTTGAAAGCTTCGGCGTCTAAGCAGGCTGCGGGGAAAGGGCACAATTCCAGACAAAATGCCCGTCGTGCGTACCGCATTGGCTAAAGCCCAGATTGATTCTATAGCGCTTGCGGCACGACTGAAGCCGCGCTCTGACACTTCCTGCGGCTCAAGGTAACTCCTTACGCATCCTGAAAAGGCTGCATTCATTCTTGTCCGGTCCGCGACGCGGCGGCCCGAACATGAGGGCGCCCGATTTCCCGGTACCCAGTGCCCTTTCAATGCAAAGCCGGATCAACAGCGCGCTACTCTGCTTCCTTGACGGCCAGCACAGATTCCTTTGCGGGGTCGAGGGTGTGAAAGCCTTCGGCCTTTGGCGGCTTCGAGCAGCTGCGGCGAAGCGGAGACGAAGATGATCTCAGTGCTCTGAAACATGTCGCGGGCGACGATGGCCGCGGCCAGTTGCAGCGTGTCAGGCCAGCGCAGGGTGGTGCGGTCGAGGAGCTGGCGGGCGGCTTCGAGGACCGCCGGATTCAGCGGCTCCTGCACCATGCGCGCGGCTTCCAGGCGAAGGATATCAAGCGCGGCGCTGGCGTCTTCGGCGGAGATTCCGCCGGAGCGCTCGCGGCGGCGGATGGCGGCATAAACTTCCAGCGGCGTGGAGGCGGAGATGAGCTTGCGATTGTCCTCGACGGCCTCCATGAGCCGGATCAGCGCATCGGTTCCCTGCTCCTGCACGAAGAGCTTGGCGAAGGCCGTGGACTCAAGGAAGTAGCAGCTCACATGTTCCCCCGTTCCTCTTCAATGGCCTCGGCAATGGAGTCGCCATGCACGGCAACGGGATGGAAGCGCTGCGCCTCCTCGGGCATGCCGGCTTCGGCGCGGTTGAGGCGGATGGTGGTGGTGGGATAGGCGGGTGTTTTGGGATTGGCGATCTTGCTGGTGAGGACGACGCCGCGCTGAATGGCCTCGGCCAATACCGCCTGGCGCGACTCCGGATGCTGGTTCCAGCGAAAGGCCTTGCGGGGCAGAAACGAGTCGCGAAACCACTTGAGAGCGATGAATGCGTGGCCGCCGCGCTCGGCTTCGGCCAGGGCGGCGCAGAGTTCCTTGACGCGCGCGTCCAGGTCGGCGGGGATTTGCGCTTCCTGTCCGTCGTCGTCCTCGTCGTCATCGCCGCGATCGATGACCGCGTGGGGGGTGCGGGATGCGCGCGGCGCAGCTTCTGCATCGCCGACGCGCTCGAAGTAGATGCGCACCTCGTCTTCTTCCGGCGACCACGTGTCCGCGGACGCGTTGCGCCGTTTGCTGCGCCCATTTTCACTGCAGAGCTCGACAATGGCCTGGTAGCCGGGAGGCGCCAGGAAATGAAGCGCGCGCGCCAGGCCAGGATCAGAGGAAAACGCCAGTTCGTTCAGCGCTTCTTCAATAATTTCTTCCGCGTCGGGAATGGATAAATTACTTAGATCTACGCTGCTCTGGGCATCTTTTAGCGATTTCATCTTCATGTCTCCGTATGCCGCACCTTTTCGCTTGCCTCCGCCCGCTGATTCAGATGGACCCAGAGTCGCGTTCCGGAGTCTGGCTGTGGCGTGCAGCGGCCGATCGAGAGTAGCCCGAGTAATGAATCTCTTTCATTCTTGACTGCCTACGGTCAACGAATGCGCGCATTCGAGCCGGGGGGGCGGGGCAGGGTCCATCGAATGCAAAATAGAGTGGAGAGGCTTTTCCGCGGTTCCCAGATGTTCTGCAAGGCAATGGCGGGCAATTTACTGGCTCATTTACAAATAGGAGCCTTATTGTGCCTTTTTTTACCCTACAGGGAGTTGAGAAACAGTGTAATCGAATCCCCCGATTCAATGCTATACCAGCCACAGTGTACTCGATTCCAGGGATTTGCGCGCCGGATAACCAAAGATGTGTGGCGCAGGTCACCCGGCAGCAACACGGATTGGAGCAGAAAGTTGTGGGCTGTGGCAACTTTTTACCTTCGCCTCACTTCGTACAATAGAGATATGCGTCGTTGTTTGCAGCTTTTGTTGCTTTGGTGTTTGGCATCAACCGGACTGCACGCCGATGGCCCGGCATTCGATCTTCTTGGACCTAAAGTGGACGTGCACGTCAAACGTGGCACGGTCACGCTACCCATTGGCGAGGTTCCCAACATTCTGGCTGGCGACCGGCTGTGGATTCATCCGGATCTGCCGGAGAGCCAGTCTGCGCGCTATGTATTGATTGTCGCGTTTCTGCGCGGATCGACCAATCCACCGCCGCCGGAATGGTTTACGCGGGTGGAAACCTGGAACCGCGACGTGCGCAACGAGGGCGTGTTTGTTACCGTCCCGGCCGAGGCGCAGCAGGCGCTGATATTTCTGGCTCCGGAGACGGGCGGAGACTTCAGCACGCTGCGCGGCGGCCGTGCGCGGGCGGCCCGGGGCGTTTGTCCGCGCCACCCAGGATCTGCAGGCGGCGAGCCTTGACCGGATGCGCCTGGAGGCCTACCTGGCCGAGGTGAAAGTGACGTCGCAGACCGATGCGAAGCTGCTGAAAGACCGCGCGGAAAAGGCGGCGCGGAGCCTGGGCATCAAGCTGGACAAGGAATGCTTCGACAAACCGAGCGACCAGCAGGCGCCGTGCCTGGTGGAGCACACGGACGGACTGGTGCTGGACGACGCGAACGCGCAATCGAGGGTGAACCAGCTGGCGAATGGCGCAACCGGCGACCTGATGAACCAGCTGAGCTATTCGACGATGGCCGGCGGGGGCAGCTACAGCCCGTATGTGGGCGCCATTGTGGATACGGCGAGGATCCTGTCCTCGCTGCACACGGCGCATTTCCAATACATTCCCGCGCTGGCGCTGCCGACCAAAGACACTCTTAACCTGCGCTTAAACGTGCCGCCATCGTTTCGCGATCCGAAGTCGGTGGTGGTGGTGGCGCTGCCGCCGGTTGGGCCGGCCAAGCCGCCGCCGCTGCACCCGGTGAACCCGGAGGAGAAGTACTGCGCGCAGAAGCCGGGCCTGGTGCTGCCGGCCGAGGGTGCGCCGGTGGTGTTTTCCACGCAGCTGGCCTACGACCTGACCCTGCGCATTGAGACCCAGGTGAATGCGGAAGACTCGTCGCTGGAAGTTGCCGGTGAAAGCCGACGCTTCAGCGGGTGGGCTGGTGCCGGCTGAGCCCGTGCCCGCGCTGGCGCGAGGGCGATGTGACCGCGGTCCTGCACGGCAAATGGGGTTTTGACGATTGGGAGGGCCCGCGCTTCCACCTGCACGTTGCTCAGCCGGGCAAGTGGATCGTTGGCGCCTGGCGACCAGTCGGCCCTGGTGGTGGGCCGCGAAGACACGCTGCACCTTGAGGACGAAAACTCGCTCTGCGTGGACCGGGTGGAGGAACAGGCAGAGGGCGGAAACCCCGTGAAGCTGACCTGGAAGTCGCCCAAACCGGAGTCGCTGGAGGTTTCCGTGCCGATGAAGGATGCAGCTCCGGGGCCGGTGGCGCTGGAGATTTATCAATTCGGGCTGGAAAAGCCGGACATGCTGCCGTTGACGGCCTATGCGGAGGCCGCGTCGCTGGATCGGCTGACGCTGAGCGCGGGCGACCCGATTGCCCTGTTGCGCGGCAGACGGCTGGATGAAGTGGCCAAGGCCACGCTGGAAGGCATCACCCTGACGCCGTCCGCACTGAGCCGGGTGCAGGACTTCGATCAGCTGGCGATGAGCGCCGATATTGCCACGGCCAACCTGGAGCCCGGAAAGGGGTACATGGCCCAGGTTCGGTTGCAGGACGGACGGCAGTTGAAGGTCCCGGTGACTGTGGACCCGCCCCGGCCGCAGGTGACGCTGCTGAACAAGGGCGTGCAGGAAGAAGAGGCGGCTGCGAGTCCGTCGCCGGTGCGCTTTGGAAGCTTGGACGACCTGCCGGTGGATGGGAAGCTGGTGTTCTTCCTGAAGTCGCGGGTGCCTGCCAACTTTCCGCGCAATGAGAAGGTTGAGGTGGCCGCGGTGGACGGGAGCTTCCACACGGTGCTGTCGCTGGCCGACTCGAACCTGATGCTTGAAGACGCCAGGACCGCGATGGGAACGGTGGAACCGCTGGCCCGCTTTGGGGCCTCGGCTTTTGGGCCGATCCAGGTGCGCGTGTTGTCAGCAGACGGCGTTACGGGAGACTGGCTGCCGCTGGGCACGCTGGTGCGGCTGCCTGGATTCAAGGAATTGCGCTGCCCACGCTCGGTGGCCAAACCATGCACGCTGACGGGGAGCAATCTTTTCTTGACGTCGTCGATTGGGGCTTCGCCGGACTTTAACAACGCCACGGATGTGCCCCAGGACTTTACCGGGACGCAAGTGAGCGTGCCCCATCCGGCGAATGGAATGCTTTACCTGCGGCTGCGCGACGACCCTGCCACGGTGCAGACGCTGACCATGCCCGTGACACCTGCAAGCCCGGGTGCGCCGCAAACGGCTGGGACGGCGCCGGCTCAGCCGGCCGCCGCACCGGTCCAGCCGAGCAGCGTTCCGGCGTCTACGGTTCCGGCTGCAACGCAGCCTGATGGTCCAACGCCCAAGACTGTTCCCGACCCTGAGTCGCCGACGAACTAGTTGAAGTAGGCTCGATTCATCTCAGCGAAGTGAGCCTTGCCGGCCGGCAGATCGTCCAGGGCGAAGACCGCGTTCTGCGCGCAGACGGTGGCGCAGTTGCCGCAGTCAATGCACTCATCGGGGTTGATATAAACCTGGGAAACGGTGCCAGCGGCCGGGTCAGCGGCCGTGGGTGCGATGGCGGCGGTCGCGCACTCCGCCACGCAGACAAAATCCTTGGTGCAGGCATCGGTAACTACATACGCCATAAAAACTTTCCTCATCTCTTGCGGAAGGACCGGTAAGGGGCCCGCTGCTGACTCTGAAGGTACCGGGAGCATGGATTGCTCCACCGTGACCCCAATCACGATGAGTGAGACTTAATTTCATAATACGGGACGCTGCTTTGTTGGATTTACTGTGCTGCGGTAGGGCGCGACTGCGCGCAACTGGGCATGGCCAACCACCTGTCAGGCTATGCTGGTTGCATGTTGAGGCAGATGGTTTCCCTTGTTGTGCTCTCCCTGGCCGCGCTGGTTGCAGCGGGCGGCCAAACCAACGCCACATCCAGCGCGTTGCCGTGGACCTTTGCTGTCAGCGGCGACAGCCGTAACTGCGGGGATTTTGTGATGCCAGCGATTGCGGCGAAGGTGAAGGCGGAGAAAGATGCGTTCTACTGGCACCTGGGCGACTTCCGCTGGATCGCGCTGGAGGACGAGGACATGAAGGCGATGCTGCCGGCCGGGAGCAAGCTCTCGCACGAGGAGTACCAGCGGACGGCATGGGACGACTTTCTTGCGCGGCAGATGGCGGCATTCGGCTCGTTTCCGGTGTTTCTGGCGCGCGGCAATCACGAGAACGTGAAGCCGATGACGCGGGCGGGCTACATTGCCAAGTTTTCCAGTTTCCTGGCGCGTCCGGAGATTGAGGCGCAGCGCAAGGCGGATGGCGACAGCAACGGCCCGATCGAGCCCTGGTACCATTTCGCGCGCGACGGGGTGGATTTCATCACGCTGGACAACGCCAGCCGCGAGGAGTTTTCCGAAGCCCAGATGGACTGGCTGCGCGCTGTGCTGGATCGCGACCTGGCGCCGAACTCCGGCATCACAAGCATCGTTGCCGGCATGCACGAGGCGCTGCCGCACTCGACCAGCTCCGACCACGCCATGGACGACTGGGAACTGGGCGCACGCACGGGTGAGCTGGTGTACACATGGCTGTTTGAAGCGCAGGCTGCCGGGAAGCATGTGTACATTCTGGCCAGCCACTCCCACTTTTACTCGCCCAACGTGTTCAACACTCCGTACTGGAAGCAGCACAGCGGCAGGGTGATTCCGGGCATCATTATCGGCAGCGCCGGCGCGCGGCGGTACAAGCTGCCGAAGGACGTGGACAAGGCCTCGAAGACGAATATCTACGGGTACCTGCAGGGGACGGTGCAGCCGGATGGCTCCATTGCTTTCGGGCTTCACGAACTCAGCGAGGCCGACCTGGTGGCATCGAAGTGGCCGAGTGCACCGTTGGATGCGATTCACGAGTGCTTCATTCACAACTCGGAGGCTGGGGAGAAATAGGCTCCGATGCTGAACGCTCACTGGGTGATGTTCAGGGTCACGCTCTGACTCTCGGCTAGTTTGGTATTTACACCTGTGCCTGTGACCTGGATGGTGCAGGCGCCCGGTGCGGAGCTGTTGCGGTGAATGGAGGTGCAACCGCTGGCCATCAGGGCGGTGACGCAGAGAGCCAGCAACAACATCCCACGCGGCCGTCTTCGCTCGCCGGACAGGAGGATGACGGAGAAGACGCCGACGGGCAGCAGGAATCCGGCCAGGGCGGCTTTTTGCGTGGGGGGCAGATGGCTGGCTGGACCCGCCAGCGCCGTGGTGTTGTTGAGGCTGATGGTCAGTTGAGCGTTTACGGTTCCATTTGCCGCCAGGCTGACGGTGGGGCTTGAGAACTGACAGGTTACGCCCGTGGGCAGGGAAGAACAGGCGAGCGCGACGGTGTCACTGAAGGCTCCGTTGGAGGTGAGGCTGACGGCAGCCAATGCGCTTTGATTGCTGTCGATGGTGAGGCTTGTGGGCGCTACGGTGAGTTCGAACCCGGTGACGGCCTGCACGATGGAGAGCGGCTGCGAGGTGGAGGGTGCGTGCAAGGAATCGCCGGCATAGGATGCGACCACCAGGTAGGTTCCGGGCGCCAGGACTGGCGTGAGCGTGGCCGCGCCTTCGTCATTCAACGGAGCCGAGCCGATGGCGGTTGTGCCAACCGTATAGGTGACCTTGCCGCCAGGCGCAGGGCCGCTGGAGCCGGCGACCACGGCCGTCAGGGTTACCGCGCCTGCGGTGGCGGTCAACGCTGTGGTGGTTGGGATGGTGTCCACCACCTGGACGATAGCGAGCGCGGTGCTCGCCGCATGGTTGGCGTCGCCCGGGTAGCTGGCGGTGACAGAGTGCGATCCCGGCGTGAGCGTGGATTGGCTCAGCGCGGCGATGCCCTGCACATTCAGTGCGGCAGAGCCGATCGAGAGCCCATCGGCGAGGAACGTGACAGTGCCCGTGGGCATGGTTGCCGGGCCGCTCACGGTCGCCGTGAACACGACTGAGGTCCCGGCTGGGGATGGATCGGGCGACGCAGCCAGAACCGTTGTTGTGGCCGGGGAGGCCAGCCTGTTCACCACCTGGACGAGGGGCGCGGACGTGGAAGGCGCGTTGCAGGCATCGCCAAGGTAAGCTGCCGTGATGGTGTGCGAACCTGCGGCAAGGGAAGAGGTTATGAAGGTGCCCGCTGAGTTCGCAAGGCTGGCTGTGCCGATCTGCGTGCCCGCATCCAGAATCGCGACTGTTCCGGTTGGAGCGCTGGTTCGGCTGGACTGGACCGCTGCGGTGAAGGTGACTGCCGAGCCAGCATTTGAAGGGTTGGGGGACGAGGTCAACGTCACCTGCGAGGCCAGCAGTACGCGCTCACTGAGCAGGTTTGAAATGCTGGCGGAGATCTGGTGCGCGGCGTCTCCGCTGTAGGCGGCAAGCAGCCCGTGGACGCCGTTTTTCAATGCAGCGGTGCTCCAGGTGGCCGCGCCAGCGGCGCCCAAGGAGACGGTGGCGAGGGAGGTGTTGCCGTCGGTAAAGGTGACTGTGCCGTCCGGGACGACGCCTGCGCCTCCCTGCGCTGTCACGGTTGCGGTAAGGGTTACGGTTTGGCCAACAGCAGCGGGATTGGGGCTGGAGGTGAGCGTGGTAGCCGTCGCCTCTAACACGCCCTGGTTGAGCACGGCCGAAGTGCTGGCGGCGTGGGTGGAATCGCCGCCATACCAGGCTGTGATGGCGTGCATTCCGACGGCAAGCGAGGTTGCCGTGAACGCGGCCCGGGCTGACGCGTTCAAAGGGACCGTGGCTCCAAGGGCTGTTGCGCCGTCGAGGAATGTAACGCTCCCGGTGGCGCCGCCGGGGCTGGCGACGGTTGCGGTGAGGGTGACTGCCTGGCCAAATCCGGATGGGTTGGCGCTGGAGGCGATTGCGGTTGCGGTGAGGCTTACCGGCGTGGCATCGCCGACCAGGGCAATGGTCAGCGGGGAGTTGGGCGCGTTTTCAGTCACGGTGACATCGCCCACGAGCGGGTCGCCGGCAAGAGACGGCGCGAACACAGCGGCGATTGCGCAATCGGCGGCGACCGTAAGAGCGGAGGCGGTTGTGCACGTAGTCGCACTTGCATCGAGCGCGGTGTTCTGGCCAGGGGTAATTGCTGACAGGTCCAGCGCAGTGTTTCCGTCGTTTTCGAGGATCACCAGCTGCGGCTGAGAATCTTTTCCCTGGGCGACCGGGGCGCCTGTGAAATCGAGGATTCCGAAGTTCCCCTGAATCTCCCGAATGCGGTTGTTGAGCGTGTCGGCAAAGTAGAGATCCCCGGCACCATCGAGAAACAGCCCGGCTGGCCCGTAGATGCTGATGGCATAGGGTCCGCCGTGGTTGAAGACGTAGACGCCGGTGTTGTTCCGGGCGATGGTGGAGATGTAGCCAGTGGCTGGGCTGACCTTGCGGATGGCGGAGTTTGCCGTATCCGCAATGAGCACGTTGCCGGCCGCATCCACAGCGATGCCGGAGGGAGCGTTGAGCGTGGCCAGGGTAGCAGCGGCGCCGTCGCCGGAGTCGCCTGGCGTTCCGGTTCCTGCAAAAGTGGCGATGGTGCTGCGTGCGGTGATGGCCCCGTTTACGGCTGCGACCTGGCGCAACCCGTTGTTGCCGGTGTCTGCGATGTACAGGTTCCCGGCTGGGTCGAAGGCGACGGCGCGAGGAGAGTTGAGCTCGGCCTGAGTCGCTGGTCCGCCGTCTCCGCTGTAGCCTCCGGCTCCGGTGACGGGATTGGTGAATCCGTTCCCGGCAACGGTGGTGATGATGCCGGTGACCGCGTTCACCCTGCGAATGCGATGGTTGGCGGTGTCTGCGATGTAGCTGTTTCCGTTCGCATCGAGCGCTATGCCGCTGGGTTGATTCAGCAAGGCCGCGGTTGCAGGGCCGCTGTCTCCGCTGCTGCCGGGCTGTCCGGTGCCTGCAATGGTGAGGATTGTTCCGTTGGCGGCGAGGATTTCGCGGATGACGTTGTTGCCGGTGTCTGCGATGTACAGGTTGCCTGCGCCATCGAGAACGACGCCCGAGGGGGCATTCAGGCTGACGCCGGGATCGGTTGAGGCCAGCCCGTCGCCGGAGTAGCCCGCCGTTCCATTTCCGGCAAGCGTGGTGATGATGCCGGTTGCGGCGGTGACTTTGCGGATGCAGTTGTGGTCGCGATCCGCAATGGTGAGGTTGCCTGCGCCATCGGCAACCACGCCGGTTGGGTTATGGAGGGAAGCCGAGGTGGCTGGACTGCCGTCCAGAAGCGGGCCCGTCGAGGTTCCATCCCCGGCCACGGGGACGATGTTGCCTGTGACCAGGACGGCCAAACCGCCCTCCCCGGCGCCGGATAGGGCTGTGGCGCCAAGCGGATTGTCCTGGCTGTCGAGAAGCATCACGGCGCCCACGCGCGGGCCCGGGTAGAGCGGGGTGAAGGTCACCGATACCATACAACTGGAACCGGCGCTCAGTGTTGCTCCGGCGCAGGTTATGGCGCCGAGGCCGGGCGCAAAATCCAGACCGCTCACACCCAGCGTGAGTATTTCGACGGTGCTCACTGTGCCGGCGACCTGTGCCACGATGGTGACGTTTTGCGCTCCGGAGGTCTGGCCCACCGGCTGCGCGCAAAAGCTGCCGCCCAAGGCGATGCAGGGAGTGGGCGGTGTCTGTGGCTGTGCCGGTGCACACGCCACGAGGAGGGCTACGAGGCCCAGCACCCGCATTCCCCATCTGGCACCCTGCCCGGAAACCTGGCTCATCACTGGCTCGATGCCTCCGCTGCCCTTGAATAGAGCTCTCCTTCACAACATCGGCATGGTTTTGCGGAGTATGAAGCGAGGGCGGATGGCGAGCTTCCTCCATGATTGCCATTGGGAACACTCTTGGGGATTCTGCGGATTGATTGAGAACCTGAGCCAAACGGCTCAGTTTAGTGGTGGACACAATGACATGCTGAACAGGTATGCGATGATGGGTAACCTTTCTTAAGCTGTGAATTCTCCCCCACCAGGCATATGCGCAGAGCCAATTTGCCGGCGCAGGAACCGTCTACAGGAAGAGGTCGCCCAAGTGGATCGAGCATCCAGGAAGCCGTTTGACACCGCAAATTATCTTCGCGAGGAGGGGGATGGCCGCAAACTCGTTCGCCTCAAGTCAAAGCAGATGTTCTTTCACCAGGGCGGTCCGGCCGACTCCATCTTCTTTCTCCAGTCAGGGCGGGCCAAGCTGACAGTTATCTCCAAAAAGGGCAAGGAAGCCACCGTGACCCTGCTTGCCGCGGGAGATTTCCTGGGCGAAGAGTCCCTCGCGACGCCGAGCGGTACGCGGTCTGCCACCGCTTCCGCCCTGGTGCTTTGCGTGGCTCTCAAGATTGCGCGGGAGCAGATGCTGCGCGTGCTGCATGAAGAGCACGATTTCTCCCGCTTTTTCCTGAACTTCATGCTGCTCCGGGGGATGCGCACGCAGGCCGATCTGATCGATCAGCTGTTCAACTCCAGCGAGCGGAGACTGGCGCGCACGCTACTGCTCATGGCCGATTTCGGCCAGCCCGGCGAGCCGGAGCAGCTGATTCCGCCGGTCACCCAGGAGACGCTTGCGGAGATGATCGGCACCACCCGGTCGCGAGTGAGTTTCTTCATGAATCGCTTCCGGAAGCTTGGCTATATTGAGTACAACGGACGGATCCGCGTGAACAAATCGCTGCTGAACGTGGTGCTGCAGGATCATTTGCCGGGTCAGAATGCCTCGAGGCCGGAACTGCTGGACCCGCCGCCGAGCAAGGCACTCGCGAAACGCCGAGCCAAAATCGCGTAACCGGGAGCCAGATCCGCACGTTCGCTCTAAGAGGAGAAAGCATGTCCTTCGGAATTTACGCAGCTGGGTACGCGATTTTGATCTGCGGGCTGGCTTATGCAGCACACCTGATGCGCATGCCGGCGCACTGGATTGCCGCGGGCGCGATTGTGATGGTCGGGATCGGAATTCTGTCGGCTGTGAAGGCGACGCGACCAAAGGACTCAGCCAATTAGGGCTGGGATCGGGAAACAGACGGCCTTTAGTCAATAATCGACCCGGTTGGGTGATGCGAGCCAGGCGGCAAAGGCCGCCCACGCCTCATCAACGAGCAAATGAACGGCAGGGAGGGTCCGGCTGGACTGCTGCTTGCGAAACTCCTCATAGAGAAAAGCATCGTCAAAGCCTGCCTTAGCGGCGTCGGCTGCACTGGCGCCGTAGTAGATGGCGTCCAGACGCGCCCAGTAGCAGGCCGCCAGACACATGGGGCAGGGCTCGCAACTGGTGTAGAGCACGCACCCGGCCAGGGTAAAGGCGCCCAGCGCCTTGCAGGCGGCGCGGATGGCGTTGACCTCGCCGTGAGCGGTTGGATCGTGGCTGGCGGTGACGGTATTCACGCCTTCGCCGACGATGGCGCCGTTGCGGACGATGACCGCAGCAAACGGGCCGCCAGCGCCGAATTCGACGTTGTGGATGGCGAGCGCGATGGCGCGGCGCAGGAACTCCGGATTGGGTGGGGGAAGCGGGGCCAACTTGCTGATTACCTCCCTCAGGCGCGAAAGTAACAACAGTATGTCACAGGCGTTTCGATCAACCCGGGTATTGACTGCCGAGGGGCTGAGGGCGGCAACCCTGCTGGTGGAGAAGGAACGGATTACCGGCGTGGTGGGCTGGGATGCGGCGCCTTCCGGCGCGACGCTGCAGGACTTTGGCGATGCGGTGCTGCTGCCGGGGCTGGTGGACTCGCATGTCCACATCAACGAGCCGGGACGGACGGAGTGGGAAGGCTTCTGGACGGCGACGCGGGCAGCTGCCGCAGGCGGGGTGACCACGCTGGTGGATATGCCGTTGAACTGCGTTCCGGAGACGACGAATGTGGAGGCTCTGGAGGCCAAGCGCGCGGCGGCACAGGGGAAGGCCTGGGTGGATTGGGCGGCGTGGGGCGGGGTGGTTCGGGGGAATGCGGATTCGCTGACGGGATTGGCGTCGGCGGGGGTTCCGGGATTCAAGTGCTTTCTGATTCATTCGGGGATCGACGGATTTCAGTGGGTGGATGCGGCGGAGTTGCGGCTGGCCCTGGCCAGGTTAAAGGGGACCGGGTTGCCACTGCTGGCGCATGCGGAGGTGGCGGGGCCGGTGGATGCGGCGACCGAGGCGCTCAATGCTGCGGGAGCGGACTGGCGCAGGTACTCGACCTATCTGGCGTCGCGACCGGATGCGGCGGAGGTGGAGGCGATTGCGCTGCTGATCCGGCTGGCGGAGGAGTTCGAGACGCCAATTCACATTGTTCATCTGGCGAGTACGCAAGGGCTGCCGCTGCTGGCCGAGGCGCGCGGGCGCGGCGTGCCGGTGACGGTGGAGACGTGCGTGCAGTATTTGTGGTTTGCGGCGGAAGAGATTCCGGACGGAGCGACGGAGTATAAATGCGCGCCGCCGATTCGGGGGAAGGCCAATCGCGAAGAGCTGTGGGCGGCGCTGAAGGAGGGTTTGATCGACCTGGTGGCTACTGACCACTCGCCCTGTCCACCGGCGATGAAGCGGCGCGAGCAGCGCCGCTGGGATTTGGCGTGGGGCGGGATTGCGAGCCTGGGGCTGGCGCTGCCGGTGCTGTGGACTGCGATGGCGGAACGCGGGATGGGATTGGAAGAAGGGATGGCGCGGGTGGGCGCGTGGATGGGGACCGGTCCGGCGTGGCTGGTGGGGCTGACGGGCAGAAAAGGAAAGCTGACGGTAGGCGCGGATGCGGATTTTGTGATCTTCGATCCAGCGGCTGCGTGGACGGTTGGGCCGGAAGCGCTGCATTTTCGGCATAAGATTTCGCCGTACCTGGGGGCGGAACTGCGGGGACGTGTGCGGGAAACGTGGCTTCGCGGGGCGCGGGTGTTTGGCGGGGACGGGTTCGCGGGAGAGCCGCGCGGCAGAGAGCTGGTGCGGCGATGAAGGAGCGCGCGCTGCGAGCGATTGCCGAATGCAGGCAGATTGCGACCATGAGCGAAGAGCCAGGGCGGATTACGCGGCGGTTTCTGACGGCTCCGATGCATGCGGTTCATGCGCATCTGCGCGCTCGCATGGAGGCGCTGGGGATGAGCGTGGATGTGGATGCGGCGGGGAACTTGCGTGGGCTTTGGCGGGCGGCGGGCGACAGGCGGCTGCTGCTTGGATCGCACATTGACACGGTGCCGGATGCGGGGGCGTTTGACGGAGTACTGGGTGTTACGCTGGCGCTGGAGTGGGTTGCGATGGCGCAGGAGCTGAAGCTGCCGCTGGCGATGGAAGTGATTGCCTTTTCAGAAGAAGAAGGCGTGCGCTATGGAGCGCCGTTTCTGGGCAGCCGCGCGGTTGCGGGACGGTTCGAAAAAGAGTTGCTTGCGCTGACCGATGCAGAGGGTGTTGCGATGGCGGAGGCCATGCGCGCGTTTGGCCTTGATCCGGGGCGGATTGGCGATGCGACGATGGGCGCAGATGCGATTGGCTTTGTGGAGATGCACATCGAGCAGGGACCGGTGCTGGAAGCGGAGGGGTTGCAGGCGGCCGCGGTGACGGCGATTGTGGGCCAGACGCGGCTGAACCTGACTTTTGGCGGACAGGCAAACCATGCCGGTACCACGCCGATGCATCTGCGGCGCGATGCCTTGGCTGCTGCGGCGGAGTGGATCACGGCTGTGGAGGCTTTGGCGCAAGCCACGGATGGTTTGGTTGCCACAGTGGGGCGCGTGGTGGTGGAGCCGAATGCGGGGAATGTGATTCCGGGCGTGGTGCAGCTGAGCCTGGATGTGCGCCATGCGCGCGACGGGGTGCGTGTGTCCGCGGTGGAAGAGCTGGTGGCCAGGGCGGGCGCGATTGCGGCGCAGCGTGGCTTTACGCTGGAGCGGACGGACCGGCTGAACCAGCCTGCCGTTCCCATGGACGAGCGGCTGACGGCGTTTATGACGGACGCCATAGATGCCGCCGGGCTACCGGCTAAGGCGATGCCAAGCGGGGCGGGGCACGATGCGATGGTGATGGCCACCCGGGTGCCGACGGCGATGCTGTTTGTGCGCAGTCCCGGTGGAATAAGCCACCACCCGGCGGAGGACGTTCTGGTTGAGGACGTTGAAGCCGCGCTGCGCGTGGGCCGCGAGTTTCTGCTGCGCCTTGCAGGCGATGTTGGATAGAATGCACAAACGAGGTCGACATTGCATCATCTTGGATTAACGCGGAGCAGCCTGAAACACGATCATCTGCTGCAGACGCCGGATACTTTTGTCCGGACACCATTGCCTGGGGCAGTGGGCGTGGATTTTGTGATCCATGTTGCGCCGCAACTGGGGGCGCGGTTTGCGCAGATGACGGCGGAGTTTGCGGCCGAGGGTACGCTGGGGCCAGCGCCGGCGCAACGGTTTCTGTATGTGCTGGAAGGCGAACTGGAGTTGCAGGCCGGCGGCAAGGAGTATCGAATTGCGCGGGAAGGATTTGCATTTCTGCCGCAGGGTACGCCGCACACGGTTCGTGCGGTGACAGGCGCGCGGGCGGCGGTGATTGAAAAGCCATATGAGCGCCTTAGTGGCGACGATGGCCCGGGCGCGGAGATTGTGGTGGGCACGGAAACGGCGATTGCTCCGGTGGCGCTGATGGGCGATGAGGCGCTGCGCGTGCGCTCGCTGATGCCCGACGGGCCGGCTTACGACTTTGCCGTGAACACGATGACGTACGATCCGGGTGCGGCGCTGAGCATGGTGGAGGTGCACATCATGGAGCATGGGTTGCTGATGCTGGAGGGCGGTGGCATCTATCGGCTTGGCGACGCGTGGTACCCGGTGCAGGCGGGGGACTTTATCTGGATGAGCGCGTACTGTCCGCAGTGGTTTGGCGCGCTGGGCAAGCGTCCGGCCAAGTACCTGATCTACAAGGACTGGCGGCGTCATCCGCTAGGAGGGTGATTGGACGATGAGTGCAGCGTCGAATCTGGAACCCAAGGTGGATGCGGAGTTGCTGACTGCGGAACTGGCGGCGCTGGCGCAGATTTCCGAGGCCGAGCCGCCGGTGGTGACGCGGGTGGTTTTCTCCGATTCGGACCTGCGGGCGCGCGCCTATGTGCAGGGCCTGTGCGCCGAGGCGGGGCTGACGCTCAGGGTGGATGCGATTGGCAACACGTTTGCGCGATGGGAGGGGACGGGGCGGGAGCTTGCACCGATTGGCACAGGCTCGCACATTGATGCGATTCCCAACGCCGGCTCCTACGACGGCACGGTGGGCGTGCTGGGCGGGTTGGAGGCGATTCGTGCGCTCAAGCGTGCGGGGTTTCGTCCGAGGCGGCCGATTGAGCTGGTGATTTTTACGGCGGAGGAGCCAACACGGTTCGGGATTGGCTGCCTGGGCAGCCGCATGATGGGGAACGTGCTGACACCGGCCGCGGCACTGGCGCTGCGCGACAAGGAAGGCAACGGACTGGACGAACTGCGCACGCATGCCGGGTTTAGTGGACCGCTGCGAGAGCGTTGCGGTGCAGCAGGGACGCTTCCACCAGTTTGTGGAGCTGCATATTGAGCAGGGGCCGATTCTGGAGGAGGAAGGGATCGACATTGGTTTGGTGACGCACATTGCAGCGCCGGCCAGCTTGCGCATCAACATTGAGGGCGAGGGCGGCCATGCGGGCGGCAAGCTGATGCCGGGACGCAAAGATGCGCTGGCGGCGGCGGCGGAGTTGATTCTTGTGCTTGAGGCGGCGGCCAAATCCACGGGAGCGATTGACACGGTGGGCACCGTGGGCGTGTGCGAGGTTTTTCCCGGCGCGGTCAACAGCATTCCTTCGCGGGTGCGCATGGAGACGGACATTCGCGACACGGACCGGGCGCGGCGCGACGGTGTGCTTGACGCATTGCGCGCAGCTTGCGGGGAGGTTGCAAAGCGGCGCGGCGTGACCATTGCGACGGAGCTGGTGAACGCCGATCCGCCAACGACATGCGACCCGGCGATTCTCGCGGTGATGGAGGCCGCAGCCGCCGATGCGGGGCGCACGAGGAAACGCATGGTGGCGCGCGCCTATCACGATTCCTCATTCGTGGCCTGCATTGCGCCAGTGGCGATGTTATTCATTCCCTGCCGCGGCGGTGTGAGCCACCGGCCCGATGAATACGCGTCGCCGGAGTGGATTGCCGGCGGCGTGGATGTGTTGGCACGAACCCTGGCGCGGCTGGCCGGGTGAACGATTGACTTTGAAAGCGCAACGAGAGGTTGTATGCTAGGCCTCAACCCGTTCGAGTTTGAAGGCTTCCCCAACCATGAGCACGAGCGACAAAAAACGCATCGTTGGCACCCCCGTCCCTCGCAAGGAAGGCGTTGAAAAACTGCTGGGCCGCGCACGCTATGTGGACGACATTGAGCGCGAGGGGATGTGGCACGGAACCACGGTCCGCAGCACGATTCCGCGCGGGTTCATCCGCTCCATCGGCTTCGACCGGCGTATCGACTGGAGCGAGTTCACGGTTGTCACCGCGGCGGACATTCCCGGTAAAAATCATATCCAGCTTATTTTTGCGGACCAGCCTTGCCTGGCAGACGGAGTGGTGAACCACTGCGACGAGGCCATCGTGCTGCTGGCGCATCCGGACAAAAACAAGCTGCGTGCTGCAGCAGCTGCGGTGAAGATTGAGTATGAGCCGCTGCCTGCGGTGTTCAGTATCGAAGAGAGCGAACGGCAGGATGTGATTGTGTGGGGCGCGGACAATCTACTAAAGAAATTCCTGCTGGAGAAAGGCGATGTAGACGCTGTGTGGGAACATGCGGCGCACATTGTGGAAGGCGAGTACCGCACTGGGGCACAGGAGCATCTCTACATTGAAAACAACGGCATGATCGCAGAGTGGAGCGAGGCCGACGGTGTGACCGTGTGGGGATCGTTGCAGTGCCCTTACTATGTGCACAAGTCTTTGCTCGCGGTGTTCGATTTGCCTGAGGACAAGGTGCGCGTGATTCAGACGGAGACGGGCGGCGCGTTTGGCGGCAAGGAGGATTATCCTTCCACGCTGGCGGCGCACGCGGCGTTGCTGGCGATGAAAAGCGGACACGTGGTGAAGATGGTCTACGACCGCATGGAAGACCTGGCAGCGACCACCAAGCGCCATCCTGCGCGCATTCGTCATCGCACGGCGCTGGACAAGGATGGGAAGCTGCTGGCCATGGACATCGATCTGGCCACGGATGGGGGCGCGTATTCAACGCTGTCCTCGACCGTGCTGTCGCGCGCGACGCTGCACTCGCCTGGGCCTTACGTGTGCCCAAACGTGCGTGTGCGTTCGCACTCATGGGCTACGAACACTGTTCCTTACGGCGCGTTTCGCGGGTTTGGCGCGCCGCAGGCGGTGTTTGCCGTTGAGCGGCACATGGATGAAGTGGCAGCGGCGATCGGCATGGACCCGATCGAGCTGCGGCGGAGAAATTTTCTTCACGATGGGGACACAACCGCAACGGAGCAAGTGATGCGCGAGCCTGTGATTCTTGACCAGTTGCTGGATCGCGCGCTGCACGAGAGCGATTACTATGCGCGGCGGGCGCGCTTTGCAGAGGAGAATCCAGGCAACGCGATGAAGCGCGGCATGGGTATTGCGGCGTTCTATCACGGCTCGGGATTTACCGGGTCAGGCGAGCGCTATTTGAACTCGCTGGCTGGCGTGGACGTGACACCGGAGGGCAAGGTTCGCGTGCTGGTGTCGAACACCGAATTCGGGCAGGGGACCAACACCATTCTCACGCAGATTGCGGCGGAAGCGATCGGCGTTGGCTACGACGATGTGATGATGGCGCCGGCGGACACGGGCATTGTGCCCAACAGCGGGCCTACGGTTGCTTCGCGCACATCGATGGTGGTTGGGCAGGTTGATTGAGCGCGCGGGGATGCAACTGGTGGAGATGCTGCGCGAGCAGGCCGGGTTGGGTGAGCACTTTACGCGCGAGGAGTTCTTTGCCGCATGCGAACGGCTTCGCGCTGCGCAAGGGGAGGTGCGGTCGTTGTGCCGCTACGAAGCGCCGCCGAATGTTTTCTGGGACGATCAGAAATATCGCGGCGAGGCGTATCCCGCGTACGCGTGGTCGATTCAAGTGGCGCAGGTTGCCGTGGACACTGTGACCTACTCGGCCGAGGTTGAGGATTTCTGGTCGGTGCAGGAAGTGGGGCGGGTGCTGAATCCAGTGCTGGCTGGGGGACAGATTGAGGGCGGCATTGCGCAGGGGATCGGCTACGCGCTCTATGAAAAGGTGATATGGCAGCAGGGCCGCATGGCCAACAACCAGATGACGAACTACATCATGCCCACGGCTGAGGACGTTCCGCCGATTCACATTTACTTTGAAGAGATTCCGTTTCAGCATGGAGGTTTTGGCGCAAAGGGCATTGGCGAGTTGCCGCATGATGGGCCCGCACCCGCGATCCTGAATGCGATACGAGACGCCACGGGGGTTGGGTTTCACGACATTCCGCTACTACCGGAAGACCTGTTTGCGCGGCTGGCTGCGCGGGAATCGGTTGCGGAGGCGGCGGCGTTATGAGCGATGGTTGTCCCACGATTCGTTTCACCGTGAATGGCCAGTTGCGCATTGTGCGGACTCCGCCAATGAAACGGGTGCTGGATGTGCTGCGCGAGGACCTGCATTTGACGGGGACCAAAGAAGGATGTGGCGAGGGTGAATGCGGGTCGTGCTCGGTGCGGATGAATGGCGAGCTGGTGAACAGTTGCCTGGTGCCCGTGTTGCAGGCCGAAGGCGCGAGCATTCAGACGGTCGAGGGGCTTGCGGAGGACGGAGCCCTGCACCCAATTCAGCAGGCATTTCTCAAGTGCGGCGGTGCGCAGTGCGGCATTTGCACGCCGGGCATGCTGATGGCCACAGCGCAGTTGCTCTCCGTTCATCCGCATCCGACTATGGCGGAGATTCGCGAAGGACTTGCGGGGAACCTGTGCCGCTGCACCGGATTCATACGCATCTTTGAGTCTGTGCTGGCGGCCGCTACGGAAGGGCGCGCGACTGTGCCTGAGCAGGTGGGCGATGCGCGGTAATGCGGAAGCACACGCGATGATAGCGCCGGGGAGTTTGCCCGCGGTGCTGGAGTTGCTTGCCACGGCGCCGGGGGAGTGGACGCCGATTGCCGGCGGTACGGAACTGATGGTGGCATATGCGGCGGGGCGGCTGTCGCCACAGAAACTTGTGAGCCTGTGGGGGATTGAGGAGCTGCGCTTCATCGATGCGCGCACCGATCGAATTGTGATTGGCGCAGGCACGACGTTCCGCGATTTGCGGGCTCATGCGGGCATTGCGGAACAGTTGCCGCTGCTGGCCAAGGCGGCAAGCTGGATCGGATCGATCGCTAACCAGAGCCGCGCGACCGTGGGCGGGAACCTGGTGAATGGATCGCCGGCGGCCGACTCTTCGCCTGCACTGCTGGTCTACGATGCAGAGATTGAACTGGCATCCGTGCATGGCCGGCGGCGGATTTCTTACGCGCAGTTTCACACCGGATACAAGTGCAACGCGATGGCGCCGGATGAACTGCTTTTCGCGATCCATGTCCCGATTCGATTTGCGAAGCATCGTCAGTACCTGCGCAAGGTGGGAACGCGGCGGGCGATGGCTATCTCGAAGGTTGCGCTTGCGGGGACGGCACTGGTGGATGACGATGTGATTGGCGATATCCGATTGGCGGCAGCAAGCCTGGCTCCGTTTCCCGCGCGGTTGTACAAAACCGAGTCTGTGTTGCTGGGGCAGAGGATCGGTGCACAGAACATTGCAGCCGCGGGCGAAGCGCTGCTGCATGAGGCGAAGCCCATTGACGACATTCGCTCCACTGCCGAGTACCGCAAGCGCGTGGCGGCGAACCTGCTTGAAGAGTTTCTTGGCGAGCTACGAACGGAGGCAGCCGTTCGATGAACGCTGTGCTCTCAGCCTGGAATGACGCTACGCCGCAAGAGGCCTTCGACGCTATGCTGGCCTGCTGCGGCGCGCGGCGATGGGCAGAGGCGATGGTGGCGCTGCGGCCCATTGGCGGCGTTTTGGAGTTGAGCATGGCGGCGGATCGCGTGTGGAGCACGATGGGAGAAGCAGACTGGATGGAGGCGTTCGCATGCCATCCGCGCATTGGCGAGCGAAGGCCCGCGCATGCGCCGCAGAAATCGGTCGCGTGGTCGAAGCAGGAACAGTCGTCGACGAACAGCGCTGCCGAGCGCGTGCTGGCGGAGCTTGCAGAGGGCAATGCGCTCTATGAGAAGCAATTTGGATTTACTTACATTGTGTGCGCAACCGGAAAGAGCGCCGATGAGATGCTCGCTATTCTCAATCGCCGGCTGGTGAGCGACAGGGCAGCGGAGCTGCTGGAAGCGGCGGAGCAGCAACGGCAGATTACGCAGATTCGTCTGGGAAAGTGGCTTGTGGAATGAGTGCTATTACGACACATGTGCTGGACGCGGTGCTGGGCAAGCCGGCGGCGAATATTGCTGTGCGGCTGGAGAGGCGACAGGACTCTGCGTGGGTGTTGGCCGGTGAAGGCGCAACAGATGCAGACGGACGCTGCCGCGATTTGGCTGAGTGACGCTGCGAAGGGTGTTTACCGACTGACGTTTCAGACGGGAGCGTATCTGCGCAACCTTGGCCGCGCCAGCATTTATCCGGAGATTTCAATCACTTTTCATTGCGATGGAGAGGCGCATTATCATCTGCCGCTTCTATTGAGCGATAACAGCTACACAACCTATCGAGGAAGCTGACCTATGGCACGACTGGGAGAGAATCGCTACGGCAAATCACGCGTTCGTTTGTCGCGCATCACGCGCATCGGCGACCGTCATGAATTCAACGAGTGGACGGTGCGGGTGCTGCTTGAAGGCGACTTCGAGACTGCATTCACGGAAGCGGACAACAGCAGGATTCTGCCGACGGACACGATGAAGAACACTGTGTACGCGGTGGCGCGCAATTCCAAGGCCATTACGATTGAAGAGTTTGCTACGGAACTGGGCGACTATCTGCTGACCAACAACGCGCAGGTAAGCGGGGTCCTGGTGGAGATTGAAGAGAAGGCCTGGGAGCGGATGGTGGTGGAAGGCGCGCCGGAGGCGACCACCTTCAGGCTGGGCGGCCCGGAGGTGCACACAGTGCGCGCTGTGCGGGATCAGGGCCGCGAATGGTCAGTGAGATCCGGAGTGGATGGGCTGGTGATTCTGAAGACCACCAAATCCGCGTTCACTGGATATATCAAGGACAAGCTGACCACGCTCAAGCCGGCCACGGATCGCATCCTTGGCACGAGCGCCACGGTTACCTGGGAGTATGGCGAGGGCTCTCCGGAGTATGCGCAGGTGCGAACGCGTGTGCTTGCCGCGCTGCTGAAGGAGTTTGCGGCACACGACAGCATGAGCGTGCAGCATACACTGTTCGATATGGGAAAAGCCGCGCTGGCAGCGGCGCCGGAGATTGCGCGCATCACGCTGACGATGCCCAATCTGCATCATCTGCTGGCCGACCTGAGCCCGTTTGGACAGGACAATCCCAACCACATTTTTGTGCCTATCGACGAGCCGCACGGGTACATTGAGGCGACGATCGAACGCTGAGATTCAGGCGAGGCGTTCGAGATCTTCTGGCTCATCGATGTCCACTTCACCGCCAGAGAACGGCAGAGCGAGCAGCGGACAGGGCGGATCCATGAGGAGCGCGCGCGCACCCTTATCTCCGCGAAGCGCAAGCAGCGCGGGGAAAATGGTGCGGGGAAAGACGGCGGGAATGCCGATGACGCCAGCATAAGATGAAGCGACGATGGAGGGCTGCGCCTGGGCGGCGAGGGTCTCGATCAGGGCGCGGAGATGGTTGGCGGTCAGGCGCGGCTGATCGCAGGCGAGTATCAGTGCTGCGGCTGCGTGGGGCGCGGCCTTGGCGAGCGCATTGAGACCGGCATGGATAGACGTGGAGATGCCCTGATCCCAATTGTTGTTGACGACGGGAATCACCTGATTGAGCGCGACAGAGGCAGTGATCATTTCAAGGTTGGCGCCAAGGACAGCGAGCACCGGAGATGCGCCTGATTCGCGCGCCAGGCGGAGTGCACGAGCGAGCAGGGTCTCTTCGGCGTACACGAGCAACTGCTTGGGCTGACCGAGGCGGCGGCTTGCACCGGCTGCAAGCACAATGGCGGCCACAGCGGCATTCATGGCTGGCCCTCAGTGTCTGGCTGCAACAGGATCAGCAGCACTACGCCGACGACGGTAAACATGCGAAAGGCTGCCTCCTGGCCATTCCATGTATGCGACTGCCACATGAGGAACCATTCCGCACCGATGGAAAGAAAAGCGACGAGCCACATGAGCAGAGAGAGGGTAAGTGCGATGAGTGGTATGCGCTTGGCTGTGTTGAACGTGCCGGGCGCAAGACGCAAAGCGCGCAGCAGGCACACGACGCCCCACCAGAGCAGAATGGTGGTGGCGATTTCCCAAAGGATGATGCCCCAGTAAAACACGAGGTGCAAGGTGGGCGAGAGGATGGCCCGTCCCATGCCGTGATTGCCGGAGAAGGTGGAGTCCATGGACAGGACATGGCGCACGAACTGATAGTTGGAGTCGAAGTCAGTGAGGTTGTTGAAGACGACCAAGGTGTTAAACAGGGCGACCCCTGCCAGAAGCAGCATCTTCGCGACGCGTGTGATCATCGCTTCCTCCGGGCGGTATCGAATGTCTTGAAATAGGCGGTCAAGGCATCCAGGGTTGCGTCGTCGTAGCTCGAGTGCGGGGGCATTGCGGCCGCCGGATTGACGGCTGTGGGGCTGCGCATGGTGAGGCGAAAGCGGGGCGGATCGTGCGTGGCGCGCGCGGCCAGTTGCAGCCAGGTGCGGCCGGCTTTTGTGCCTCCTTCAGAGCCCATGTTATGGCAGCGGAAGCAGTCCTGGCGGGCGATGATGTAACCCTGTGCAACCGGAGAGTCTGCGGGCCAGCGCCCGGGCGGGCGAATTGCGCCGAAAACCACGGACTCACGGCGGAACTCGAGGCGCACGATGCCATAGGGAATCTGCGGCTCGTCTTCGTGCGAGAGCACCTTGAAGGCCGGCTTGAAGAAGGGATGGGAGATGAGGTAGGGTGCGGCGGCACCGCCATCCTGCATGGCCGGCCATTGGCCGTGGAGCTTGCCATTGATTCGCAATACCAGCAGGGGGTGATGCGCGGAGATGTAATCGTGTGGAAAGTTGGCGCGATACTGATCGTCGCAGATGGCCACAATCAATGAGTCTGCCGGCGGTTTGCCGAGCAGATGCGCCAGTGACTCGAGGGGCACACCGCTGATTTCTGTTTTTGCGGGCAGGTTGGAGTCGTCGCTGACGGTATAGGTTTCCTGCGGCAGGCGCAGGAGGTCTTCATAGCGAATGTAGCGAGTGGCGCCGGGTGGGAGCCCCGGAAGTTCACCGCCGACTTCGAGGTCGCCCGGCCCTGAGCGCTGTGTATGCAAGATGCTTTGGGGGTCTGCTCCAGGGAGTGCAGCCAGGGCGGCGCTGGCAAGCAAGAGCAGAAGAGGTCGGATCATGGCCTCATCGTAAATTGATTTGGAAAGATGGCCAAAGAAAATCTCCCCCCGCGCGTGCTAAATTCAAATGCAAATGACCACGCTTCCTTCGCCATACCAGAATCTTGCGGCACTTGGGCTTGTTTTGCCTGCGGCACCGGGCCCGGGTGGGAACTATGTTTCCTCCAAACAGGTGGGCTCCATCCTCTATCTCTCCGGGGCGGTCTCGATGGGGCCGGATGGAATCATCACGGGAACAGCGGGGCTGGACAGGTCCGTTGAGGATGGGTACGCTGCGGCACGAGTTTGCGCGCTGGTGCAGTTGGCAGTGCTTGAACGCGACCTGGGATCGCTGGATCGCGTGGCAGAGGTGCTGACATTGAATGGCTACGTGAATGCCGCAGACGGATTTCCGGACTCGCCCGCGGTGATTAATGGGGCTTCTGACCTGCTGGTGCAGGTGTTTGGCGAGGCGGGGCGGCATGTGCGTGCGGCGGTTGGGCTGAACGCGCTGCCGCGCAATGCGCTGGTGGAGGTTCAGATGACGGTGAGGGTGAAAGAACAATGACCGAGCACGCGCTCTCCGCTGAACCAACGCACTCCGTTTGGGACCGCTCGCTGCCGCCCAGGCTGCACGTCGAACCGGGAGACGAGGTGGCGTTCGAATGCGTCGACGCCAGTGGAGGCCAGGTGTATCCGGGGATGAGCACGGAGGAGTTTGTGCGCATCGATCGGACGCGCATCCACGCGTTAACCGGGCCTGTCTGGATTGAAGGGGCGGAGCCGGGCGACGTGCTGGAGGTGAATGTGCTGGCTACGCGCCACGCGGGTTGGGGATGGTCAAGCGTGGTGGAGGGGTTGGGATTTCTGAAGGATCGATTCCGCGAGCCGTACCTTTTCCATTGGCAGCTTGACGGTGAATCCACGAGTTCGCTGGCTCCGGCGGTGGTACCGGTGCGGCCGTTCCTGGGTGTGATGGGCGTGGCGCGCGCGGACGATGGCGCTTTCCGAACGCGACCGCCGGGACCGTTCGGGGGCAACCTGGATGTGCGCGAGTTGTGCGCGGGCTCGCGGCTTTACCTGCCTGTCTTCAACCGCGGAGCACTGTTCAGTTGCGGTGACGGGCATGCGGCGCAGGGCGACGGCGAGGTGTGCATCAACGGGATCGAGTGCCCACTGGACGTGACGCTGCGTTTTCAATTACACAAACGGCAACCACTGGCGGGACCGATTGTGGAAGCGAGCGAGGAGGCCGCGAGCGATTCGACGGCGAACGCCTGGGTGGTAGTGGAGACAGGGACCGATCTGGCATCCACGGCACGCGCTGCCACGAGCCGCATGATCGACCTGCTGGTGAGCCGCTGGGGTTTTACCGAAGTGCACGCGTATATTCTGTGCAGCGTGGCGCTCAAGCTGCGGCTCAGCCAGGTGGTGAATGAGCCGGTCTTTACGGTGAGCGCAGCGCTCAGCAAGCAGATTCTTCCCGAACGGGAGCTATTTTCCGCGCCATGATGATCGTTGCGCGCGCCGGGAATCCGGGTCTTCATTGCGTCACCGCCTGCTTGCGAAAGCGAATCATCTTGCCGGGATTGAGCGGGCCGGGCGGCAGTTGTGCCTGGGAACAATCTGCGTGCCAGTCGCACCTGATTTGACCGAATACAATCTCCCTATGAGTCTGGCTGGATGGACGATACGCGGCCTGCGCACCGCATTGGCGGAGGGAACGGTGCAGCCTTGCGCACTTGCGCGGCAGGCCCTGGATTGTTCGAACCAGAACGCAGGGCACAACACATACCTGTGGCAGGATGCGGCGTGGACGCTTGCCGAGGCGGAGCGAGCGGAGGCATTGCCACGCGGCGAGGGCGGACCGTTTGGCGACGGGCGCGGCGCGCTGTGGGGTCTGCCCATCTCCGTGAAGGATTGCTTTGACCTGGGTGGCGCGCCTACCAGCTGCGGGGTGCGATTTTATCGCGACTTGAACGGTGTGGCAGAGCGGGATTCATGGCTGGTGAAGCGGCTGCGCGCGGCGGGCGCGGTGATCACCGGCAAGACCCACCTGCATCCGCTGGCCTACGGTATTACGGGCGAGAATCCTGAGTTCGGCGACTGCGTGCAGCCGCGCGACGCCGGCGCGCTGACGGGCGGATCGTCCTCAGGGGCGGTGGCCAGCGTGCAGGAGGGCTCGGCTGTGTTGGCGATCGGCACGGATACGGGCGGGTCGATTCGCGTGCCGGCCGCACTGGGCGGGCTGGCCGGGTATCGCGCTTCGCTGGGCCGCGGGGACTGGCGGGGCGGCGCGCACCTGGCGCAGTCGTTCGACACCATGGGGTGCATCTTCCGCGACCTGGGCGATGCGCCGCTGCTGGCCGGGCTGTTTGCGCCGGAGCCGGCTGCAGAGCCGAAGGAGGTCAAGCGTTTTGCTGTCGTCGAGGACAGCTTCTTCCATGATTGCGAGCCGGAGATTGTCGGCAGCCTGCATGCGACGGCTCGAGTGCTGGAGGCGCTGGGGCTGGAGGGCACACGGATGGATGCGAGTTGGTGGGCGGAATCGGTTGAGATTTATGCGCCGATCCAGGCGTGGGAGGCGGCACGCATCCATGCGGGACATTTCGACCGGTTTGAGCCTTCGATCCGCGAGCGGCTGGAGTGGGGCGCGGGGATTGGCGACGCAGAGATGGCCGCGTTGCGCCAGCGGCACGAGGTCTTCCGGGCCCGCATGGATGAGTTGCTGGTGAAACACGAGTTGATTCTGCTGCCTGCTGCGCCGGTGGCGCGACTGGCAGCGGGTGCGGATCACAGCAAGACACGCGGCAGGCTGCTGCGCTACACCACGCCTTTCAGCCTGGCCGGCGTGCCCGTGGCGACCATTCCATGCGCCGTTGGGGGCGTGCAGGCGGCCGGCGCACGGGGTTGCGACGAGGCGTTGCTGCGAATGGCTTTCCGCTTTGCGGCTGGCAGCCGATGCATGAGCAGCTGAAGTGGCTGGGAATTCTGCGTGGACCGCTGGACCCAGTGACTGCGAATTCGCTGAGCCGCTTGCAGTGGTGATGATTGCGGTTGGATTGGGGATTTAGGGCTTCCGCCGGTCGCAAGTTTTCCAGTCCTGAGCGACAATGGAGGAGTGACCGACCTGGAACGCATTCTCTCCCTATGGCGCGAACTGGAACCGAGTGGCGCAGACTTTGTGCTTGCCACGGTGGTGACGGTGGAGGGGCCCAGTTATCGCAAGCCCGGGGCGTTGATGATGCTTACCGCGGATGGCCGTCGCGCGGGCTCAGTGAGCGGCGGCTGCCTGGAGGCGCAGGTGGCGAGCCGCGCATGGTGGCTTACCGCCGGCGGGCCAACGGTGCAGCGCTACTCCACGGCGGAGGATGACGGCGAACGCCCTTACGGGTCCGGATGTGGAGGGACGGTCTTTCTGCTGCTGGAGCGGCGCGCTACGGCGGGTCCATTGCTTGTCGCGCTGGATGCGGCCTACCTGCGGCGCATCTCGATTGCTGTTTCCACGGCACTCGAAGGTGAGCGGATCGGCTGCCGCGCGGTTGCTGGTATCGATTTGGGTGCGATGGGGTTGATTGCCGATGGACCAATGCAGGAGCTTGCTGAGCGAGCGCTGGCACAGGGCGAATCCTTTGAAAAGCGGATTGCGGAATTCGGCGGTGGAACGCGCGTCTGGGCTGATTATCGGCCGGCACGCCCCGGCTTGTGGATTTTTGGCGCGGGCGACGACGCGCAGCCGCTGCAACGCCTGGCTAAAGAGTTGGGCTGGCTGGTGGCCGTGGCCGATGGCCGCAGTCACCTTGCCACGCGGGAGCGGTTCCTTCTGGCCGACGAGGTGCGTGTGCTGCCGATCAACGAACTGCCAGGAATTGGAGCGAGTGAGCCACCATTTGTGCTGGGGAATTTTCATCGGGAGGATGCTGCTGTGGTGATGACTCACAGCTTCGAGCAGGATTCCAGGATATTGGCGAGCCTGCTGGCGCTGGACGCGCCGCCCGAATACATTGGCGTGCTGGGGCCGCAGCGGCGTACGCGAGAGCTGTTTGCGGAAGTGGCAACGTTGCTCGGCTTGCCGGAAAGTGCGATCCCCGCGCAGGTGGAGCGATGGCTTGCCCGCTTGTATGCCCCGACCGGCCTCGATCTTGGCGCGGAGACGCCGGAAACGATTGCCTTGTCGGTGCTGGCCGAGATTCAGAAGCTTCGAACCGCCGCCAGTGCGCTGCCTCTGCGGCAGGTGCGTGCCGCGTCGATCATCGCCGGTTGATCCTATTCGGGGAGCGACATGATCCTTGCTTCTCCGCGGAGTTGCCGTAGAATATGAACTCGGATTCAGACAGGGCTGACGCCTTTTTGGATTCCGGATGACAGAGGCCGCTGCCCCCAATCGGAATGGATGCAGGAAGAGAATGCTCGGGCAAGGAGTCGATGGATGGATTCGGCATTGAGAGATCCCGAAAAGGCGCTTGCCGAGCAATTGCCGCCTCTGACTCCGCATGCAGCGGCCGTTGAAGCGGACCGATGCCTGTATTGCTACGATGCGCCCTGCACGCACGCCTGCCCCACGCACATCGACATTCCCCGATTCATCAAGAAGATCGCCAGCAATAATTTACGCGGCTCCGCGCAGACTATCTTTGCCTCGAACCTGCTGGGCGCAACCTGTGCGCGCGTCTGCCCGGTGCAGGAACTGTGCGAGGGCGCATGCGTGCTGGGCTCGGATCACAAGCCTATCGCCATTGGACGGCTGCAGCGCTTCGCCATGGACTACGCACGGCAGCACGGAGAGTATCCGGTGGTGAAGGCAAAGGCGACCGGCAAACGGATTGCTTTGATCGGCGCAGGCCCAGCGGGACTTTCGTGCGCGGGCGAGCTTGCGCTGCGCGGCCACGCAGCCACCGTCTTTGAAAAGCGCTCGACGCCTGGCGGACTTTCCTCCTACGGGATTATCGCGCTGCGCGAACCCGTCGAGATTGCCCTGGAAGAAGCACGCATGATCGCGAGCCTCGGCGTCGAGATCAAGACAGGCGTTGAGCTTGGCCGCGATGTAACGCTGGCGGAGTTGCGGCAGCAGTTCGATGCGGTGGTGCTGAGCGTGGGCCTGGGCAGCACACCCAGCCTGGGGATCGAAGGTGAAGAGGTGATTGTCGATGGCCTGGCGTTCATTGAGGCCAGCAAGACCGATCCTGCAGCACTTGCACGTGGGCCGCAGCGTCATTGTCATTGGCGCGGGCAACACGGCGGTGGATTGCGCCACGATTGCACGGCGGCTGGGTGCGGAGCGCGTGACCATGGTCTATCGCCGCACCGATCGCGAGATGACCTGCTATGAGCACGAGTACGACTTTGCGCGCAAGGAGGGCATCGAGTTCCGCTTTCTTTCGCAGCCGGCGCGCGTCCTGGTTGAAGACGGGCGTGCTGTTGGCCTGGAATGTCTGCGCGTGGAACTGGGTTCGCCGGATGCGTCCGGCCGTCCATCGCCGCAGCCGGTAGCGGGCTCAGAGTTTGTGCTTTCCGCGGATCAGATCGTGAAGGCCGTGGGCCAGCAGAAACCAGCGCTGGCCGCACTGCTTGGGCTGGAAACAAATAAGGGCTTCATTGCTGTCGACGCCGATTTTCAAACGAGCATTGCCGGCGTCTATGCCATTGGCGATTGCATTCGCTCCTCCGGTGCGGCCTCTACGGTGATGGCCGTGGAAGATGGCAAACTGGCCGCTGGGGCAATTCACCAGAAGTTCGCAGCCGCTCCGCGTCGAGGTGAGCTAAGCATGGCAGATCTTCGCATCAACTTTGCCGGCATCAAATCGCCCAACCCGTTCTGGCTGGCCTCTGCGCCGCCCACCAATTCCGGCGCGCAGATTCACAAGGCCTTTGAAGCGGGCTGGGGCGGCGCGGTGTGGAAGACGATCGGCGCGCCGGTGCTGAATGTCTCAAACCGCTATGGCGCATGGCATCACGGCCGTCAGCGCATGCTGGCGATCAACAACGTGGAGCTGATCTCCGACCGCCCGATTGAGATCAACCTGCGCGAGATTGCCGAGGTGAAGCGCGCCTGGCCCGATCGCGCGGTGATCGTCTCCGCCATGGTGGACTCAAAGCCGGAGGCGTGGCGCGAGATTGTGCGAACGCATTGAAGACACGGGCGCAGACGGCATCGAGCTTGAACTACGGCTGCCCGCACGGCATGAGCGAACGCGGCATGGGCGCGTGCCGTCGGCCAGGTGCCGGAGTATTGCGAGCGGATCACGCGCTGGGTGATGGAGGCCGCGACGATTCCGGTGATCATGAAGCTCACGCCCAACATCACCAACATCGTGTTGCCCGCGCGCGCCGGTGTAGCCGCAGGCGCGAACGCGCTTTCGCTCATCAACACGATCAACTCGATTGTGGGCGTGGACCTGGACACACTGGAGCTGACGCCCAGCATCGGCGGCAAGGGCGGCCACGGCGGCTATGCCGGTCCGGCCGTGAAGCCAATCGCGCTGAATATGCTGGCTTCGCTGGGCACGGACGAGATTGTCGCCAAATCCGGCATTCCCATCTCCGGCATGGGCGGCATTGCCAACTGGCAGGATGCAGCGCAGTTCCTGCTGCTGGGCGCATCGAGCCTGCAGGTCTGCACCGCGGTGATGCACTACGGCTTCCGCATCATTGAGGACCTGTGCGACGGCCTCTCGAACTGGATGGACGAGAAGGGATTCAAGACCATTGCCGATGTCTGCGGGCACAGCCTGCATCGCGTCTCGGAGTTCAAGAACTTCGATCTCTCCTTTCGCGCCGTGGCCCGCATCGATACGGAGAAATGCATCAAGTGCAATCTCTGCTACGTGGCCTGCAACGACACCGCGCATCAGTGCATTGACCTGATTTCGGCGCAGGGCACGGTGGTTGCGCCGCACGTCTTACGATGTGCGGTCGAATGGCAGGCACGACGCCGTGGAAACCCGCCCCCAGCCCGTGGTTCGCGAAGACGGATTGCGTGGGCTGCCGGCTCTGCTATAACGTGTGTCCGGTGGATGAATGCATCGCGATGGTCGAAGTTCCTTCCGGGCGCAGCGCGGTTACATGGAGCGAGCTATCGCAACGAGCAGACTCCGGTGACCGAAGACTGGGAAGCGATGAAGGAATATCGCGAGAAGGTGGGAATTCACATTCACTGATGCATGTTTTGTATCGCCGCAGGCTTGAACGAAGAGGGAGAACGTTGCATGGCGACTGCTGATCAAGGGCGGAGAAATCGTGACGGCGGAGGGCCGTTCGCGCAGCGATATCTACATTGAAGATGAAACCATCACCGCATCGGCCGCGAACTCTGTGCCGCACCGGGCACTGAGGTGATCGATGCGACTGGCAAGCTGGTCTTTCCGGGCTTCATCGATCCGCATGTGCACATTCATCTGCCCTTCATGGCCACCTTCGCCAAGGACACGCACGCGACGGCAAGCAAGGCCGCGCTGATCGGCGGGACTACAACGTTTATTGAGATGTGCTGCCCGTCGCGCAACGAGGATGCACTGGAGGGATACAACACATGGAAGCAGAAGGCTGAGGGCAACAGCGCGTGCGACTATGCATTCCACATGGCGGTGACGCGCTACGACGAGAACACTGAAGGCGCAGCTGCGCGAGATTGTTCGCGATGGCACGGCGTCGTTCAAGATCTTTCTGGCATACAAGAATTTCTTCGGCGTGAATGACGAGGAGATGTTTCACACGCTCAGGCTGGCCGCGGAACTGGGCGTGATCACGACAGCGCACTGCGAAAATGCGGAACTGGTTGCGCCAGTTGCAGCAGCAGCTCCTGGCTGAAGGAAAGACCGGGCCCGAGTGGCATGAGCCCAGCCGTCCTGAGGCTGTTGAGGCCGAAGGCACCAGCCGCTTCGCGACTTTCCTTGAGCAGACCGGCGCCGCGGGCTACGTGGTGCATCTTTCCTGTGCGCCGGCGCTGCGCGCGGCGGTGGACGCCAAGCTGCGCGGCGTCAGGCTTTACGTCGAATCGGTGCTGCCGCACTTTCTGCTCGACAAGACTTATGCCGAGCGCGAGGGCGTGGAGGGCATGAAGCACGTGATGTCGCCGCCGCTGCGCGATAAGCGCAATCTTTCTGTGCTCTGGGACGCGCTGCAAGCCGGCCTGATCGATACTGTGGGCACCGATCATTGTCCATTCGACACGGAACAGAAGCTGCTCGGCGAGGGCAACTTCACGCAGATTCCCAACGGAATTCCCGGCATCGAGGATCGCGTGAACCTGATGTACACCTACGGCGTGAAGCGCGGCGGGCTCGACATTCACCGCTTCGTGGATGCGCTGAGCACGCGACCCGCCAAGCTATTCGGGCTGTTTCCGCGCAAGGGGACAATCGCTGTCGGATCGGATGCGGACCTGGTCATCTACGACACCGACTATCGCGGCAACATTTCCGCGGCCACGCAGCACACCAACAACGACTACAACGGATTCGAAGGCTTTGCGATTGAAGGCCGGCCCTCGGTGGTGACGGTGCGCGGCAAGGTGCAGGTGCGCGACGGAGTGTTTGTGGGTGAGCCGGGGCGCGGGCGCATGCTGCGCAGAGAACCGCAGTATGGCGCGCGCAAATCCGTGAATGCGGGAGGAAGCGATGCCGGTTGATGCTGCAGGCAGCGATTGGCATGCTCAAGGAGCTGCGCGCGCTTACCGCGGATGAGAACGGCGCGCAGCGGCTGGCGTGGAGCCCGGTGTGGCTGAAGGCGCGCGCGTGGTTTCAGGCCAAGCTGCGCGAGTTGCCCGTGGAACATCATCTCGATGCCGCCGGGAATAGCTGGACCACGCTTCGCCGGCGCTTCGGAAGCGGCTCTGATTCTCGGCAGCCATCTCGATTCGGTTCCCAACGGAGGCTGGCTGGACGGCTGCCTTGGCGTAATTGGCGCCTATGCCGTGCTGCGCCGGATTGCGAAGAGTTCGACGGCAGGCCGCCGGTCACAGTTCGGCTGGTCGACTGGGCCGATGAAGAAGGCGCGCGCTTCGGCCGCAGCCTCTTCGGCTCTTCGGCATTTGCCGGCACGCACACGCATTGAGCAGGATCGCGGGCGCACCGATGCGGGCGGGCATGCGCCTGGAAGATGCGCTCGCCGCATGCGGCGTCGACATCGATGCCATCGGCGATGCTGGCAGTTGAGCGGAACAATGCCGCGGCTTATCTTGAGTTGCACATCGAGCAGGGCCCGGTGCTGGAGAGCATGGGCCTTCCGCTGGGCGCAGTGCTGGGCACCAAAGGCGTCGAGCGCCACGCCATCACCTTTCACGGGCAGGAGGCGCACTCCGGCTCCACGCCCATGACTGCGCGGCGCGATGCGCTGGCGGCGGCGGCAAAGCTGGCTCTTGAGATTCGCCCGATCGCGAAGCGGCATCCCGACGCGGTTTGCACCATGGGCAGCGTCAAGACATTTCCCGGCATCGTGACCGCGGTGGTTGGCCGCTGCGAGGCCACGCTCGATCAGCGCGATCTGGATGCGGGCGTGCTGGCCGCGATGTATCGCGAGGCGCAGGAGAAGAGCGCGCAGTTTGCGGCGGAAGAGGGCTGCACGGTGGAGTGGTCGCGCATCTGGAACATTGCGCCGGAGCCGTTTCATCCGCAGCTGATCGAGCTTTGCGAAGAAGCGATTCGCGAAACCGCGGGGCAGTCGCATCGCATGCCGTCCGGGCCGCTGCACGATGCTGCCGAGGTCTCGCGCGCCGGCATTCCCACCGTGATGATGTTCGTGCAATCGCTCAAGGGCATCAGCCACAACAAGATTGAAGACACGCGCGAAGATCATCTGGAGCTGGCCATCACGGCGTTCGACAAGCTGGCATCGAAGACCATGGAATGGATTCGTGCACGTGAATCGCTTCACGCTCAGAGCGCGGCGAAGACATTGATGGAATTTTGAGAGGTGGAAGAGCGATGAGTATACTTGAGACATTGACACCAGCAACGGTCTCGCACTGGATCAACGGCAAGCCGGACGCGGCAACCTCCGGCCGCAAGGGCGCTGTGACCAATCCCGCAACGGGCGAAGTGATCGCCGAGGTTGGCTTTGCCAGCATCGAAGACGTGGACCGCGCCGTTGCTGCTGCCAAGAGCCGCCTGCAGTGGAGTGGCGCTCCACGCCGCTTTCGCGCCGCGCCGAAGTCATGTTCAATCTGCGCGATTTGATTGTGCAGAATCGCAGCCGCCTGGCCGAAATCATCAGCCTTGAGAACGGCAAGACGATGGCCGATGCGCTGGGCGAAGTGGCGCGCGGCCTGGAGAATGTCGAGTTCGCCTGCGGCATTCCCAACCTGCTGAAGGGCGGATATACCGAGCAGGCCAGCCGCGGCGTCGACGTCTACCAGATTCGCCAGCCGCTCGGCGTGGTCGCCGGCATCACGCCTTTCAATTTTCCCGCCATGGTGCCGCTTGTGGATGTTCTCCACCGCCATCGCCTGCGGCAATGCGTTCATCCTCAAGCCTTCAGAAAAAGTTCCCGGTGCGAGCGTGTTTCTGGCGCAGCTGGCCAAGGAGGCAGGCGTTCCTGACGGCGTCCTCAACCTGGTGCATGGGGACAAGGTGGCGGTGGATCGCCTGCTTGAGCATCCCGATATCAAGGCCATCAGCTTTGTGGGGTCCACGCCTGTGGCCCAGTACATCTATGAAACGCGCGACGCGCAACGGCAAGCGCGTGCAGGCACTGGGCGGGGCAAAGAATCACATGCTGGTGTTGCCGGATGCAGACATCGCCATGGCCGCCGATGCCGCGGTCTCCGCTGGCGTATGGCGCGGCCGGCGAGCGCTGCATGGCCATCTCCGTGGTGCTCGCAGTCGGCACGGTTGCCGACCCGCTGATTGACGCGATTCGGGAGCGCGTGGCGCGCATCAAGGTTGGGCCCGGCTCCGAGCCTGGGAACGAGATGGGGCCGCTGATTTCGCGCGAGCATCGCGATCGTGTTGCCGGCCACCTGGACACGGCCGTCGCTGAGGGCGCGACGCTTGCCATCGATGGCCGGCACGATCCCGCAACTAAGACCAGCGGATTTTTCCTCGGCCCCTCGCTCATCGACAATGCTCAGCCCCGGCATGCGCTGCTACGACAGCGAGATATTTGGTCCGGTGCTGAGCGTGGTGCGTGTCGCCACGTATGCTGAAGGGTTGCGCCTGATCAACGAGAACCCGTACGGCAACGGCACGGCGATCTTCACGCAGAACGGCGGCGCGGCACGGCAGTTTCAGTTCGATGTGGAGGTGGGCATGGTGGGCATCAACGTCCCCATCCCTGTTCCTGTCTCGTACTTACAGCTTTGGCGGATGGAAGTCCTCGCTGTTTGGCGATTTGCACATGTATGGCCCCGAGGGCGTGCAGTTTTACACGCGATCGAAGGTTGTGACGAGCCGCTGGCCCGATCCGGGCGCGAGCAAAGTGGATCTTGGATTTCCGCAGGTGCGCTGATGTTTTGACAGAGTCCTGCCCGAACGCGCGAGTTCAGGATACAAGTCGGGAGCCGCGGTGATAGGATTTTGAAGATTGTTTGAGGAGCGCATGCCATGAGTGACATCACCGAAGAGAAGGCACTGACGTCGGAAGAGATCAGCAGCATCACGCGGCAGACAAATTACGGCACGTGGCGATTCCAGAAGACGTGGAAGCCGCTGCACATTGCCGATGCCGAGGGTTGCTGGTTCACAGACGGCGCAGGCAAGCGCTACCTCGACTTCAGTTCGCAACTGATGTGCGTGAACCTGGGGCACAAGAATCCGCGCGTGGTGGAGGCCATTGCCCAGCAGGCACGCGAACTGGCATACGTGGCGCCGGGCTATGCAACAGAGGCCCGCGCGCGACTGAGCAACAAGTTGCTTGAGGTGCTGCCCGCCGGCCTGGACAAGTTCTTTTTCGCGACCAGCGGCACCGAGGCCAACGAAGCTGCCTTCAAGATTGCCCGGATGGTCACTGGCAAGACCAAGATCATCTCGCGCTATCGCTCCTATCATGGCTCGACCATGGCCTCGATTGCGGCTACGGGCGATCCTCGCCGGTGGGCGATGGAGCCGGGTGGCAAGGGCGCGGGCTTTGTGTTTGCGCCGGAGACGAACTGTTACAGCTGCCCCATCAAGCACACGTATCCCAGCATGCAACGTGGCGTGCGCCGACTACATTGAGCACATGATCCGCAACGAGAGCGATGTCGCAGCCATCATCCTGGAGCCGGTGGTGGGCACCAACGGCGTGCTTGTCCCGCCGCCCGAATACTTCCCCCGCCTGCGCGAAATTTGCGACCGCTACGGCGTGCTGATGATTGCCGACGAAGTGATGGCCGGCTGGGGCCGAACCGGAAAGTGGTTTGCCGTGAACCACTGGAACGTAACGCCCGACATTCTGGTGACAGCCAAGGGGATCACTTCAGCGTACGTGCCACTGGGACTGTGCGCTACGTCGCGCAAGATCGCGGATTATTTCGAAGATCACTATTTCTCGCATGGCCACACGTACGAGGCGCATCCCATTACGCTTGGGCCAGCGGTGACCACAATTGAAGAGATGCAGCGGCTGAAGCTTGTGGAGCGCGCAGCGGGGCTTGAGCCCTATGTGCGCGAAAAGCTGGAAGCACTGAAGGCAAAGCATGTTTCTGTGGGCGATGTGCGCGGCCTTGGGCTCTTCTTCGCGGTGGAGATTGTGAAGAACCGCGACGACCAGGCAGCCGTTCAACACGATGCTCGACAAGGTGGAAGGGAAGCCGCTGGTGGTGGATCAGATTGCGGCCAAGATGATGGCCCAAGGCATCTCGATCCAAGCATGGGTGAGCCACTTCGTGATTGCGCCGCCGCTGATTGTGACGAAAGAGGAACTCGATCTCGGCATTGGGGCGCTGGATGAGCATTTGAGTATTGCGGACGCGCTGGTGGAGGGGTAAACGAGCTCCTGCGTGCTGCGCAATCCTTCAGCTTGGCTCGTCGAGGCTCTTCAGATCGATGCCCAATTGCTGGCATTTCTTGTAGAGATGACTTCTTTCCAGGCCGAGTGCGCGGGCGGTTTGTGAGATGTTGCGGTTGTGCCGGTCCAATTCGCCGAGCACCTGTGCCCGTTCAAAGCTCAATACACGATCGGCGAGTGGACCACTGTGCGACACCGCGGATAAAGCTTCCGCGGAGCCGGATTGAGCAAGCTTTGCATGTGCGTCAGGCAGCGCACGTTCCACGGCGCTCGCGTCCACTTCCGTTCCCGCGAGCAGTAACAGGCGCTCGACTACATTGCGCAGTTCGCGGATGTTGCCGGGCCAGGCATACTGCTTGAGCGCATCAATGGCCTGATCTGTGAAGGGAATCGGCTTCCAGCCATTCTGGGCGCTGACCTGGCGCACGAAGTGTTCAACGAGGGCAGGCAGGTCTTCAGTGCGCTGGCGGAGTGGAGGCAATTCTAAGGGGAACACGACGACGCGATGATAGAGATCGCGCCGGAATCCGCCGGACTCGACGAGCTGTTCGAGGTTGCGATGGGTGGCGACCACGACGCGCACATTAACTGCGGTGGGCTTTTCGGCCCCGATGCGCTCGACTTCGCCCTCTTCCAGAACGCGCAACAGCTTGGCCTGCATCGAGGGGGGCATATCGCCAATCTCGTCGAGAAACAGCGTACCGCGATGGGCCTGCTCAAACTTTCCAGTATGCCTTTGTGCAGCGCCGGTAAATGAGCCTTTTTCATGGCCGAAGAGTTCACTCTCAATCAGTTCCGCAGGAACCGCTGCGCAATTGAGCGTGACAAACGGGCCGCCGGCGCGCGGGCTTTTTTCGTGCAGAGTGCGCGCCACCAGTTCTTTGCCGGTTCCGGTTTCGCCGTAGATGCAAATGCGCACTTCACTTGCCGCCACGCGTTCGATCTGAGCCATGACACGGCGCATGGTTTCTCCGGCAAAGACGAGCGTGTGCTTGCCTACTCGGGTGCGCAGGTCCTGGTTTTCCGATTCGAGCCGGGTGAGCTTGAGTGCATTCTCGACCGTCACCAGCAGCTTTTCCGTAGATAGCGGTTTTTCGAGAAAGTCCAAGGCGCCGAGACGCGTGGCACGCACGGCCATTTCGATGTGCGCCTGCCCGCTCATCATGACCACGGGCGCGGTTACGCCGGCGTTCTTTAGATCTTCGAGCAGAGAGAGACCGTCGCGGCGGGGCATTACCACGTCGCTGAGAATGAGGTCGAAGGGCTGGATACGGGCCAGTTCCAGTGCGCGAGCGGCGTTGTCGCAAACGACAGCCTCGTGGCCGGCGAGACGAAAGGCGCGGGAGAGCGACGCAAGCGTGTTGGCTTCATCATCGACGATCAGGATGTTTGCCTTTGCGGTCATGATGCGGTTCCGTCCGCCAGGGGCAGCGTGATGATAAAGGTAGCACCTCCGCCCACATGGCTTTCAACGGCGATGGCGCCGTGGTGGTCGGCGACAACGGACTGCACAATGGCGAGACCCAGCCCGGTGCCGTGTTGCCTGGTGGTGTAGTAAGGCGTGAACAGGCGCTCGCATTCTTCCGGCGTGAGGCCCTGGCCGGTGTCGGCGATGCGCAGTTCCGCGGTTTCACCCTTTGGTTGAGCGCTGAGGGTGAGCGTGCCACCGTCGGGCATGGCATCCATTGCGTTGAGGACAAGATTGGAGAGAGCGCGATGAAGAAGTTCGGGGTCGGCATCGATGAACAGTGCATTGGGTGCGAGTTCCAGCGTGCATTGGATTTTCGATTCAGGGATTGTCTCCTCCGCGTTTGACTGCGTTGTCCGGGCGGCTGCCGGAAAGTAAAGCTGCGCGACACGTTGTAATGCGTCATTGGCGTCGACGCGCTCCAACTGCGGCTTGGGCATGCGGCTGAAGTCGCTGAAGCGGCCAATGATGGTTTTGAGATTGGCAATTTCCATGCCCAGCGTCTGCGTGCTTTCGCGGAAGACTTCGTCAAATTCCTCGGCGGGAAGCTCGCGGGCGCGCACAAGATTCTCAACGGTCAGTTGCAGCGGAAACAGCGGGTTTTTCAATTCGTGGGCCAGGCGGCGGGCGAGTTCGCGCCATGCGGCTACGCGTTCGGTTTGCACGAGGCGGTCGCGTTGCGCGACGAGTTCGCCGGTCATGTGATTGAAACTGCGCGCCAGCCTGGCAATCTCGTCGCGGCCGCGCTCAGGGACATGCGTTTCCCAGTTGCCGGAGGCCACTTGCCCGGCTGCATGCGCCAACTGCTCGATGGGCCGCGAGACGCGCGCGGCGATCCACAGGCTGGCGAAAATGGCGAGCAGGATACCGGCGGCGGCCACTCCGTAGGCAATGGCCCGGATGTGCTGTTGAGCTTCGACCATGCCGCTGCGGGAGAGGGTTACTGTGAGTACGGCGAGCACGACGCCGGCGTCGCTCTTGAGGGGAATTACCGTGGCGCTGACGGAGTCTTCGCGGCGGCTGGTGAGGTAGAGGATCGCGCTTGATTGTTGGCCGGTCCTGCGAGCCGAGTCGATGAGGGCCTGATAGCGAGCCGCGTTGGAGACTGGCCCCGCTGTGCTCACCAGGCGCACTGGATCAAATGCGGACCGGGGTTGCTCGAATGCTGAGGTTGTCTTGGAGTCTGCGTTGTTGTAGAGCGATATTTGCATGCCGGAAGCTACGGGGAGATCGGCAAGGAAGGATTGATCGAGGCGTTTTCCGCCGAGGATGCGAAGGTTTGGGGCGCCTGTCGCGTCGGAGTGGCGAACAGCGCGCACCGCGAAGATGCCGAGTGCCGTGGTTCCGTCGGACAGATCTTCGGTTCTCAGGAAGGTGGACTGCGTGGCTGTGGCAGCGGGCTCGGGATAGCCGAAGCGGGCCGGCCACTGGGCCGAGCTGACGATGTTGCCGTCAGGGCCGATGATTTCGAGAAAGTCGAGCTGGGTGTCCTGAGCGAGCGTTTGCGCCTCCGTGAGATAGGGCAATGCATCGCCGGACTGTGCGAGCCCAAAGGCGATGCTGCGGGCGCGCTCACCGGCGGCGATGCGGTCTACGGCGGCGGCGACTTCAGCGGAGCGATGCTGGAACTCACGTTGAAACTGGCTGACGAAGAGCGCGGTCTCTTCCTGATCGCGTTGTTCGAAGACCTGGCGGATGCGGACGAGCACGGTCCACGCTACGGCAGCTACGATGACGGCCACCATGAGCGAGAGCAGCAACAGCAGCTTCTGGCGCAGGCTCATGGTGCGTCCTCCAGCGAGACGCCGGCTAGTTGCGGTGCGCCGCCGGGCCCCAAGCGCAGCTCGCGCACGCGCCCGCTTACGGCATAGACGCGCGGAAGAAGGATGAGCGGAATCATCACGTGCGTATCGAGGATTTCGCGCTCATTTTTGTACAGGCCTGCGGCGGTTTGTTCGATGACGGGGACTGGAATGCCGGCAGCGCGAAGGACCAGCTCGAGCGCCGGTTGCGGCTGACTCGATTCAAGGACGAAGCGGCGCAGGGTGAGGTCAATGTGTTGCGGCGAGGTTGCGCTTGCGACCTGCACGTTGAAGCCCGCATCCCGCAGGTTGAGAGCGATGCGCTGCGCGGCTAACTGCATGGCTGCGCCACCATCCGCGGCAAGCGTCAGCGTGGCTGGTGTGGCGCCGCCGCGCAGTTCGTGGGCTTTGCTCAGGTCGCGGTCGTCGGGGAACAGGAAGGCGTAGCCGGTGAGTTCGGCTGGCAGCAGAGACGCAGTGATCTCACCCTGCTTTTGAAAGATGACGTTGAAGAGCGCGCTGCGGTCGACGGAAAGCGCAATGGCCGCGCGGAGATTGGGGTCGGAGAGCGAGCCGGAGTCAGAGACGGTGAGCGCAAGCAGAGAGGCAGGAGGCGATGCGACTACATTGAGGCGCTGCTCGTGGGCCTGGCGCATCTGCTCGGCGGGCACTTCGACGAGGTCGGCGCGCCCGACGCTGAGGTCGAGCCATTGATCGTGGATGGATCGATGGGCGCGAATTTCAACAGAGTCGAGAAAGGGGCGGCCCTGCCAACAGTTGTCGTTCGCGGCGAGAGTCAGTACGCCGTTTGTGGAGTTTGTGAGCTGGAAGGGGCCTGTGCCAATGCTGCCCGGTACGACCCCTGGGCCGCTATCGCCGGGGAGAGCGATGCGATACTCATCGCCCGCGAGCAGCTCGGGAAGATTCGGCAAAGGTGCGTCGCTGGTGAAAACGACCGAAGAACCGACGGCGTGGAGAGCGGTCCAGGGGCAGGCAGCTCCGCAGATTGCGGCTAGCGATGCGACAACGTTGGCCGAGTTGAGCGGAGTGCCGTCGTGAAAGTGGACACCGGAGCGCAAGCGAAATTGCCAGCGATGATTGTCGTTCTCGGATTTCCATTCGATCGCGAGGTCAGGGGCCGCCGTTCCCTCTGGGCTCATAGCCGTCAGGCCATCGAGAACCAGCTGCCGGGCGAGGCCCCCGGGGCGCTGCCAGGGGTCGCCTTCGACCTCGACGCGGAGAGTGCCGCCGTAGTGGGGACGGGTGCGTGCAGCAGCGGGCAGGGCCAGAGCGGCAACGAGACAGCTAATTGCAATTCGCCGTAACACGGTCCACCTCGTATTGGTCTGACTGGCCTTCGGCTGCCGCCTTGCGAACCACGGCCAGGACGCTCTTGCCATCCGGAGCGGTCCATAGCGCAGTGACGGTTCCTTCCATCGCGAGCGGCGCACTGGCGGGGATGGCTTCGAGCGCGGGCAGTTCATAGGCGCGCAGGCTGTCAGTCAATGCTTCGCCGGAGCCAGAGGCGATGATTTGAGTGCCAGCGCCGCAGCCGGAGTGGAGGACCGCGAAATCGCTGCCCCAGTCGCGCGTGCCGGCGATAGGCTTTAGCGCGCCCGTTTCGACGAGCTGCACCTTGCCGTCGATGCCGTTGATCAGCAGGCCAGCTCCATCCGGTCGCGGCAGCAACGCGGCTGAATAAAACGGAGGCAGGTCCACACCGACGCTTGGCGTGACCACCCCGGTGAAGAAGTCCCGGGCAGCGTTGAAAAAAGCGTGAATCGGAGTCGCGTGTGGGGTGTCATTGCCTCCCGAGGCTGGTTGAACCGGCTGCGTGAGCAGCCAGGGGTCGTCGCTTTCGTGGCAATAAATCGTCCAGTCTGCAGACGGGTCCGCATGTTGATGGATGCCGCTGCAAGCTGTGCCCGCAACCGAGGCATCAAACCCCTGGCCATCCGCAGACGGAGAGATTATGGCACGCGGGTCCCTCGGCAAGGGTTTCCGCTGCCCGATACTCACGCGGCTCTGCTCCTGCCAACCCACTGTCTCGTGCGCAAAGGCCACAATCACTTCCGGCCCGATGACGACCAAGTTATCTGCTGTTTCAAGCGCTGCAAGCACTGGCTCCCTCAGACTCAGCAGAGCTTGATTGCGCAGCGTCACTTCAGTCGTTGAAGCTTGCAACGGACGGGCGGCTGCATCCACATGTACCATGGCCACACGTGTCTCGCTGCCTTCGACGACTTCTGCGACCCACAGGCGCTCGCGCAGGTTCTCGCTGAGGGTGACGCGAATGGTGTTGGCGCTTTCTGTGCCGGAGGCCTGTACGCCGCGGGCCTTCAGATCCTGCTCGAGCAAGCGGCGAATGGCGGGGATTTCGCTGGTGGAGATCGTGGAAAGATTGCGAATGGTGAGGTGAGCCTGGCCGGGGCCGAGGATTGCGGAGATTTGATCGGCGAGAGCAGCAGCGGGCTGTTCCCATGGGCTGGGTGCGGTATCTACAGCCGGCGCCGGCAAGGCAAATGCAAGCATTGCAAACCCAACGGCGAATGCTGGAATTCGTCCCAAAACCCTCATTGGCTTCATCATTCCATCAAATTCCTGGTTGGGCGGATTATATCGTTCATGGGGCACTGCAGCCGTGCTTGCCCGGCGACTTGGCGTTCTTCCGTTACATGTACAGGTCCTCTCCGTAGATCATGTGGAGTTCGCGCATGTGGTCTCTGGTCAGCTTCAGTTCGCACTCCATCTCGAAGCTGGGCGCGCCGGACCCTCCTTCAAACTGATGAAAGGCTGCCTTGCAGGCGAGGTCGCGGTAGTTGTGCCAGGCCTTCTCTACGGCATTGAACTCCGCGGCGAACTGTTCCGGCGAGAGTTCCTGGCCGGGCGGTCCGGCCGGTTGCTTTGCCAATTCCTCAGTCGTCTTCGGCTCGCCGGCCTGTAGTCCTCGTATGACCTGTTCGAAGCTGTCCAAGTTCTTCTCCGTAATGGCCAACTGTTCTCCGTAACAGTAGTCGAAATCAGCTTGGGTCTTCGCGTCCTTGCAGTCGCCGGCCTTCTCGCGAGCCATTTCTGCGTCGAAGACCTCTCCGCCCTTCGCCCTAAGGCTCGAGCGCCGCTCGGTGTATTTCCGATACGCCTGCTGCACAGGAGTGAGGGCTTGCTGCGGCGCCGAGGAGCTCACGCCTCCGGCGCTCTGCTGACTCATGCAGAGCGGCAGAAAGAAAAGGTTGCCGCACAAAGCTACAAGCGACCAATGCACGTTTCTCTTTGACATGAGAACCTCTGCTTCAAACCCCCGCTCAACGATCATGGAACACTTCCGGGCCGAAGCCATGCGAGCCGCTCAGAGACGCGGCCCACATGGCTTCCCTTCGAGACGACGGTCGTGCCCAGAACTCAAGGATACCTAGTGCCCGCTCTTTGGCGCAGGGTCGTCTTCGCTGTCCATCTCCTGCTTGACTATAGGGGATTGGGCCATGCTCTTAAAGACGTCGTTGGCGAAGAAGAACTTGCCGTCGGATGGGACCATGACGACCTGGATCTTGTCGGAGAGCCGCTCGGCGATAATCTTGTTGATCAGCAAGGGCGACTTGTTGAGCAGCTCGGCCTCGCTGGTCATGCGCTCGGCGTTGGCCTTGGCCATGAGGCGCACGCGGCTGGCTTCGGCGTCGGCGAGCAGGTTGCGGCGTTCGAGTTCGGCCTTGCTGTCGATGACCTTGGCCTGTGCGTCCGCTTCCGCGTTCTGGATGGTGGCTTCCTTGCGCGCTTCGGCTTCCAGCTTGCTCTGCTCAATCTGCTTTTCCTTGAGCGGCAGGGTGTATTGCATGGCGTCGGCCTCTCCCTTGGCTTCGACCACCTTGGACTGCGCCTCTCCCTCGGCCTCTTTCACCTTCTGCACGGCCTCAGCCTCGGCCTGCAGCTCGGCAATCTTCACCTGCTTCTGCTGAATGTCGGTCACTACGCCGAGCTGGTCGTCCTCCTGCTCCTTGAGCAGCAGGCCTTCGAGGCCCTTGGCATACTGGTCGGGGAGTTGAATGTCGCTGAGCATGACTTCCTCAACGAGGATGCCATCGGCGCCGAGCTTGCGGGTGATGATGGCTGCGGCACGGGAACGGACCTCTTCGCGCTTGGTGGAGAAGATCTCGCGGACGGTATACTCCGGCGCCAGTTCACGCCAGGCGCTGGCTACCACGGGCGGCACAAGCTCCTTGTCTACAGGTTGGGGCATATGCGCCTGCACGTTGTCGAGCTTGTTGGGATCAAGGCGATAGCGAACGGTGACGGCCAAGCCGATGTTGAGGCCTTCGCGCGACTGTACGCTGAGACCGTTCTGCACGGAGCCCGCCTTTGCGCCGGTTTCTGTCATTCCGGCGGTGAAGAGGTGGTCGCGCAGGTCGAATGTCTGCACGCTATCGATCAAAGGCGAAACGAAATGCACGCCGGGGAAGAGCGTACCCGGCAGTGTTCCGCGCACCTGGCTGACGCGGACACCGCCCATGCCGCTGGGCACCACCACGATGCTGGAGGCAATAAGCAGGGGCAGGCAGGCCACCAACACCAGCGCCGCCGGAACGCGCCAGGGGATTTCTTCCGCCTCGGGAAGATTCTGTTTCGCCGGCGGCCTTGCGCCGGGCCAGCTTCAAGCGAATCCACAGTCCGTAGAGTGGAGTTCCCAACGCGGCAGTCAGCAGCAAGACTCCCGCAACCGTCAACAACAGCTTCAACGCGATCATTGTCCTTCTCCTTTTTGCTTGTTGCGCTCCGCATTTCTCCTGGTTCCCGGCCATGGAGCGATCAACAGCCGGACCAGCCCTCCGAACGTCAACTCCTCGAGCAACAGGCCCGCCACCACTGGCAGCAGCGCCGCGCCCAAAGCCCTCGTAGCTTCCATCAGCAGGTTCATTGGCTTGCTCCTTCGCGCAGCGCGGCAAGAGCGGCAACTACGGAGGTGGAGGCGGCCGTCTTCTCGGTGGCTGGGGCATCCGTGACGGCGGGTTGCGCGGAAGCCGGAGCCGTTGCAGCAACCAGCGTCTGGCTCGGTTGAACTGCCGGAGTTTGAGGGTTCTGGCCGTTGCCGAAAAGCTGCGCCGTCTCCTGGTTGCGCTGACCCACCAGCTCCACCGCGTCGCCCTTGGCAACCAGCGTGTAGAACTCTTCCAGGTCTGCCTTCGCCATGCGGATGCAGCCATGCGAGGCGGCCTTGCCAATCGAGTTGGGCTCGTTAGTTCCGTGGATTCCGTAGCCATGCTTGCTGAGCCCCATCCAGCGGGTGCCAACCGGATTGCCGGGGCCGGGGAGAACGGTCTTGCCGTTGTGGTGATAGGTGGGATTCATCACGCGGCGCTCGATGGTGAAGGTTCCGGTGGGGCTGGGTGTGGAGGGCTTGCCCACCGCGACGCTATAGACCTTCTTTACCTGTCCGTCTTCCAGCAGGGCCAGCTTGCGGTCTTCAAGGCTGACAACGATGACGCGCTTCGAGGTGTCTGCCATTGTGACCGGCTGCTGAGCCGCTGCGTCGGTTGTGCTTTGCGCCAGGGCTTGAGCCGCCACAAGCACCGCCGTTCCCATCGTCATCGCCAACCTGCTGAGCCTGAGAGCCTTCGTCGCATCCCCCTTGTCCAATGGCCTGCGACGAGACAAAGTGCAACCGGATCACCAATTGCTGGCGATTGAAAACAAGAGGTTTATGGAATGGATTTTGCGTTAAGGCCGTGTCAGGGCTGGCACAGTGTGTGCGTGCTGACACGTGGCTGGGGCTGAGTGGTCAGGCGGAGACTGTGCGGGAACAGAGAGCTGCTGGCACTGCGACCTGTGAGCACGCCGCATGGGGCAGATCTTCAGGATTGGAGCTTTGGCGCCTGGCAAGGGAGTCCCGATTGAGCGCGATCTCTGGCCTAGCCAGTTCCCGGCATGGGTTTGGTTGTTACGTATCTATGGGTTGTTGAAGGAGTTGGAGGCGCGGGCCGGGATCGAACCGGCGCATAAAGGTTTTGCAGACCTCTCCCTTACCACTTGGGTACCGCGCCTTGGCAGGGCTGCCTGATTGTTGAGTCGCTCCAAACCGCCGTAGCCAACCCGGCTGGCGCCGGAGGGCGGAATGGAGCGGGAGACGAGATTTGAACTCGCGACCCTCGCCTTGGCAAGGCGATGCTCTACCACTGAGCTACTCCCGCTTGTTGCAGTATTGAGTATACCGGGCGGCCCAAAGGCGGTCAAACCGCGGAGGGGGCCGTGGCCGCGCCTGCCAGGGCCGAGTCTGGGCGCGAACCTCTCTCTTCCCGAACGATTTCGCCGTCGCGCATGTAGAGGATGCGGCTGGCAATGGCCGCGGCCTCAGGATTGTGGGTAATCATCAGCGTGGTCTGGCCCAGTTCCCGATTTGATTTCAGCAGCATTTCCAGCACTTTATCGGAGTTCTTGGTGTCCAGGTTGCCGGTTGGCTCGTCGGCCAGGACGATGGCGGGGCGGGTGATGAGAGCGCGGGCAATGGCCACACGCTGCTGCTCGCCGCCGCTCAGCTCGGAGGGGCGATGCTCGAGGCGGCCCTGGATGGAAAGCAACTCGCTGAGGTAGTCGAGATACTTGAGGTCGAGCGGCAGCTTCTTTCCGTCTTTGGAAGAGCCGCTCACGGCATGGGCGATCTCAATATTGCCCATGGCGGTGAGGGTTGGGAGGAGGTTGAATTTCTGGAAGACGAAGCCGATGCGGTGCTTGCGCAGGCGGGTGCGCTCGGCATCGCTGAGGGCGGCAAAGTCGACGCCGTCGATGACTACGCGGCCAGTGGTGGCCTGGGTGAGTCCGCCGAGGAGGTAAAAGAGCGTGGACTTGCCCGACCCCGAGGGCCCGACGATGGCGACGAACTCTCCGGGCTGAACCGCCAGGGAGACGCCGCGGACCGCGGTTACCTGCAGCCGGCCTGCCGCGTAAACCTTGGTCAGGTTTTCGGCAAGGATGATGGGCGAAGACGCGGGAGTGGGCACGTTTTCCATTGTAAATGCGACGCCGGCCCGGCTACTCCCATAGAATAGGTATGCAACGCACCTTGAATGCAGGATGCTTCCCGAATGACCCCAGAATCGAAAACCGCTTTGAAATCGAACCTTGTCAGCTCAGTCCAGGGCGCCGCTTCGCAAGCGGGCCTGATGCTGGTTTCCGCCACGGAAGGCAGTGACTTCCACGGCCAGCCCACGGCAGTTTTTGAACTTGGTCTGGCGACCGCGGAAGCGGCCGGCCGCACGCTGAGACTCGAATTGAGCGAGGGATTCGAGTTCAATAAGCCCGAGTTGCTGCCGGCCATGACCAATCACCTTTCCGGCGAGGCCAAGCGGCTGCGCAATCCGCGGCCTGAGTGCTACGTGACGCTGGCCGGGCTGCCGATTGCTTTTGGCCAGTTTCAATGGCCCTTCCATCGCTCCACTTCGGGGGCGGACACGTACATTGTCCACGGCGAAATGCACCTGGCCGACGGCGGCGAACACAACCTGCATGCCAAGCTGGCGGCCAGCGTGACGCTGACCTTTGCGGAGATTGTGCCGGCGATGGAGCAGCCCTATGCGGAGACCTTTGTGTACAACGCGGTGCGCAAGACGGTGGACTACGGGCAACTGGAGTTTGTGAAGTCGGGCAACCGGCAGCCGGTTCCGGTGACCACGCGCTACTACAGCCGCTGGCAAAAGAAGTTTCTGTTTACGGACACCAACGATGCGGAGCGGCTGGAATACCTGCTGCGCAAGGTGTACTGGCTCTCCGGCGCGCTGGGCGGGAACAGGCCGGTGTGGATTGCCGACCCGCGGGACGCGCAATACCTGAACACGACCGAGGCCGATCTGCTGCGCATGGCCGGTCACGAAGCCGGCGAAGGGTTGATGGTGCTGGACGGCGAGTTTGCCGCGGCGACGCCGGCGTTGCTGGCCCGCGCCGACGAGTACCGGGCAAAGCTGGAAGAGGCGCTGAACTTTACCAAGCCGCAGTTCAACGAGTCGATGCGCGCGGGCCACGCCAACATGTAAGGTTCCGGGAGCCCTGGCCGCTCACAGTTTCACATTTTCACTGTCTCACGGGATTGGTGGGGGGGTGGGGTGCAGGGCGGCGGCTCCGGCATGATGGTTGCGGGGCTTTCGATTTGTCGACGACGCGCTGCTTCATTCCCTGCTCTCCGGAATCCATTCTGCGCCTTCCGCAGGTAATTTTATGCAAAGGCGCGGAAGGATTATTTTGCGACCTGCGGGCAGACTGGTATTGGAGATGTCTGGCCAGTCATTTTGACGGGCAGCGGGGAAAGGGCTCTTCGGGCTCCAAAACCCGAAAAACCATCCCTCAGCGGCTCAAGCCTCGTTGATATGCTTGCGCTTGTGGCATGGCTGAAGCCATGCCCTTTCAAAACAGAGGTCTGGAATGAGTTCTTCCGCAGCTCGCTAATACCAAAGTTTCATTTGTTTCAGATGGCGACGAGCCGGGCCATGTATTTCGGCCGCTTTTCAGGAGCCAGAAGGCCCCTGCTCCCTCCCGTGTTTCCGATCTATCGCTCCGGGACTAGAGGGCAGCTCCGCAGCCGGCGCAGAAGCGGGCTCCGGGCGGGTTGGTCTGCTGGCAGCGGGGACAGGCGAGCAGGGTTCCGGGCTGGGACGGGGCGGCGGCCGGGTTGGGCGGCATGTTGACCGTGACATTGACCGGCTGACCCCAGGCGGGGATGGGGATGCCGAGAGCGGCGGCGATGCCGGCTGCCTGGATGGCGTTGAACTCGCGGACGCGGCCGGGCATGAAGAAGCACTCGATGAAGCCGAGGATGGCGGGCAGGCCGGTCCAGAAGAAGCACAGGTAGAGGATGCCGAGGCCGGTGCGGCGCAGATAGAAGTGGTGAACGCCGAAGGTGCCCAGAAACAAGGCCAGCAGGATGCCCACCACCTCGTCGCGGCGGACGGACTCGTACTGCTGATAGAAGATGGCTTGCGGGTTGGGATAGGGTGCGCTGCTCATGGGTCTTCTCCTCGATTCCTGCGGGCTGATTGAGTGCTTTTTCCGGACGCCTTCTGGTGCTGCTGTTGCCTTGAGGATACGCAGCGAGGCGCCGCCTTGTTCCCCGTGAAGGCGATTCGCTGAATTTCGTTTACCGCAAGTGGCGGTGCATCGAATACAAATTCTATATGCAACCCACAACGCCTAACGCGGCAACGAGCGGAACTTTCCTGATTGGCGGCGACCTGCCGGTGCACCGGATGGGTTACGGAACGATGCGCCTGGTGGGGGCGGGTACATGGGGCGAGCCGAACGACCCGGAGGGAGCGCGGCGCGTGCTGCGGCGGGCGGTTGAGCTGGGCGTGAACCTGATTGACACCGCGGACGCATACGGACCGGAGATTGCCGAGCGGCTGATTGCGGAGGCGCTTTACCCTTACCCGGCGGGGCTGGTGATCACGACGAAGGGCGGGATTACACGGCAGGGGCCGGCGAAGACGGAGTACGTGGGACGGGCGGGCTACCTGATCCAATGCGTGGAGATGAGCCTGCGGCGGCTGAAGCTGGAACGGATCGAACTTTACCAGCTGCACCGCATCGACCCGCGAACGCCTCTGGAAGAGTCGCTGGGCGCGCTGAAGCAGATGCAGGAGCAAGGAAAGATCCGGTACATTGGGCTGAGCGAAGTGCTGCCGCACCAGATTGAGCAGGCGCAGAAGACTGTGAACGTGGTGACTGTCCAGAATCGATACAGTCTTGCGGACCGGCGGCATGAAGAGACGCTGCTCTATTGCGAGCGTCGGGGCATTGGTTTTTTGCCGTGGTATCCGCTGGGCGCGGGGAAGCTGCTCAAGCCCGAGCACCCAGCGGCGAAGACGCTTGCGGCGATTGCGGCGCGGCACCAGACCAGCCTGGCGCAGCTCTCGCTGGCGTGGCTGCTGCAGCACTCGCCGATGATGCTGCCGATTCCGGGGACGTCGAGCGTGGCACACCTGGAGGAGAACCTTGCGGCGGGGCTGCTGAAGCTGACCGATGAGGACTCGCGGGAGGTGGATGCGATGAGCTAGTGTGGTGTCCCCGAAGTTCGCAGCATAAGTCGAAGCCCCGAAATGCAGGTCCTTCGACTCCACTTGGCCCAAAATCGGGCCAAGCTTCGCTCAGGATGACAGCGTTATTTATGTTGCGAACTTTAGACTCAGGACACTAGGACTGGTTGCGGCGGTGCCGCCGGCCCGGCGCAAAACATCCGCCAGGGGCTGAAGCCCCAAGTGTTACGGAGCTTCTGAGGCACGGGACCCAGAGGGTACCCCGCCATGCCCTTTCAAGACACGATCGATACGACCGCTCCTAGGACGAAACGCCCGAGAGGGTCGGTTCGGTTGGCTCGGTTACGGACGTGTCGCGCTCCCAGCCTTCGTTTTCGAGCTTGATGTGCTCGATGGCGATGGCGTTGGCGCCGGCATCGAGATCGGGCAGCGCCTGGTACTGGGAGGGCCAGCAGCGAAGGACATTGTAGGCGCGGACCAACTGGCCGGCATCGTTATAGATTTCGATGGAGATGTCTTTGCGGAAGTCGGCGAGGGAGGTTCCGGCGCCGGGGCCGGGGCCAGACTGCCAGACCAGGCCGGCCCAGTCTTCAAAGGACGTGTCGTTGGTTATGCCGCGTGAGAGGGTGATGGCGTCAAACTGTGTTTGGCCGGGGGATTTGCGGCTGGTGCTGGGATCGCCGCCCTCGCGGTGGCTGACGACCTCCGTGGTGCGGAGCAGGCCGGTAACGCGCGAGACCCCGGGGATGTAGGCGCCGTCCCACTTTACGCGGAAGTTGAAGTTCTTGTAGGGGTCGACGGGATCTGAGTTGATGGTGAATTGAGGCATGCGAGGCAGGATACCACCGGGATGGGTCTGGCGGCCACCTGCGGTGGGGCAGACGCTCGCTTATCGCTCGCATGAGGTTCGTGGTTTCCGGCGAAAGCGCGAAAAGCATACCCCAGGGGCTGAAGCCCACGCTGTTTACGCCCTTTTGCCGGGGATAAATCCCCGGCCTACCGCCCGAACGAGTCCTTCCCCAGGCTGTGGAGCCAAGCCTTTCAAAACAGAGGCTTTCATCGGGATTGAAGCGAATGGTGACATTCGCGCCCTTTCAAAACATGGACGACAATCTGTGTGGCCGGCACCAACTAGTGGGGTGTCCCCGAAGTTCGCAGCATAAGCCGAAGCCCCGAAATGCAGGTCCTTCGACTCCACTTGGCCCAAAATCGGGCCAAGCTTCGTTCAGGATGACAGCGTTATTTATGTTGCGAACTTCAGAAACAGGACACTAGAGCACTTCGCTGCTGGCGATGACCTGGCGGTACCAATCGGCGCTTTGTTTGGGGGTGCGCGTGAGGGTTTTGAAGTCGACGTAGTGAATGCCGAAGCGCTTGCTGTAGCCATCGGCCCACTCGAAGTTGTCCATGAGGCTCCAGAGGAAGTAGCCCTTGATGGGATAGCCCTCGGCGGCGGCGCGGTGCAGCTGGGTGAGATGGTTGCGCAGGTACATGACGCGATCGGTGTCTTCAATGTGTCCCTGGGCGTTGATGACATCGTCGGAGGAGCAGCCGTTCTCAGTGATATAGATGGCCGGGACCTTCCACAGTTCGGAGACGTTGCGGACGGCCCAGTAGATGCATTCGGGGCCGATGGCGAGCCAGGACGAGGCCATGTGGGGATAGGAGGCGGGCGCAGGTTCGACGGCAAAGCCGAGCGGCCCGCTATCGGCGCGGACGTAGTTGGGGGTATAGACGTTGAGGCCGACGAAGTCGAGCGGGCTGCCGATGGCCTTGAAGTCTCCGGGCTCGGCATGGGGCGCGTTGGGGCCCTCCTGACGCAGATATTCCTCGATGTATTTACCTTCCATGATGGCGGTGAGGAAGGGCGCGTTCATGACGCGGGTAGCGCGGCGGGCGGCTTCGATGTGTTCGGGGGTTTCCATTATCGGCACGTAGATGTTGGCATTTTCCGCGAGGCCGACCTGGGTGGTGCTGGGGGTATTGGCGCGGATGGCCTGGACGCCGAGGCCATGGGCGAGGATGCCGTGGTGGCGGACCTGGTTGGCATCGTGGTCGGAGAGCTTGAGGCCGGGGGCGAACCTGCCCTCGCGATAGCCGAGGTCAGTGAAGCAGGTCAACTCGTTGGTGGTCATGAAGTGAGAGACGCGGTCGGAGAGGTGCCTGGTAACGTAGCCGGCGTAGTCGGCGAAGGCCTTCGCGGTGTCGCGCGACTGCCAGCCGCCGTGCAGAGCCTGGGGGAGATCCCAGTGGAAGAGCGTGACGTAGGGGGTGATGTTGTGGGCGAGCAGCTCGTCGACGACGCGGTTGTAGTAGTCCATGCCCTTGGGATTGACTGGCGCGACGCCGGTGGGAAAGACGCGCGACCAGGAGATGGACATGCGATAGGTGCTGACGCCGAGATTGTGGAGCAGCTCGACATCTTTCTTGTAGAGGTGGTAGGAGTCGTCGGCGACGTCGCCGGTTTCGCCGCGGAAGGTTTTGCCGGGGGTGTGGGAGAAGGTATCCCAAACTGAAGGTCCGCGGCCGTCCTCGGCGGCACCGCCTTCGACCTGATAGGCGGCGGTGGCGCAGCCCCAGAGGAAGCCGTGCGGGAATACCCGTTCGCCCGGGAGCGGCTCGGAGGAGGCAAAGTCCGGCAGGCTAACGCCGGCGATGGCGGCTGTGGCCATGGCGGCTGCGGAAACTCCAAACTGGCGGCGGGTGATGGTATTCATGAGAGCTCCTGGGCGCATCAAAATGAAGAAAAAGTCGAGCAAAAACGTTTTAGCAGAGCATGCCGGGGGATGGCAAGTTCAGGACGCACAGAAGCGACGCAGGGGCGAGGAGCGCTGCAGATGGAAAGAGCCGCAGCTTCTTGCGAAGCTGCGGCTCTTTTGGGGCTGACGCGCAGGCGAACTCGAATGCAAAAAAACTACATTTCCTTGACGCCTTCGACGAAGGCCTTGAGCTTGCGGCTGCGGCTGGGGTGGCGCAGCTTGCGGAGGGCCTTGGCTTCGATCTGGCGGATGCGCTCGCGGGTGACCTGGAAGCTCTGGCCGACTTCTTCCAGGGTGTGCTCGGAGCCGTCTTCGAGGCCGAAGCGCATCTTGATGACGCGCTCTTCGCGCGGGGTGAGGGTGCGCAGGACCTGGGAGGTGTACTCCTTGAGGTTGACGCTGATGACGGCTTCAGAGGGCGAGACGGCCTGGCGGTCTTCAATGAAGTCGCCGAGGTGCGAGTCTTCTTCTTCGCCGATGGGGGTCTCGAGCGAGATGGGCTCCTGCGCGATCTTGAGGACCTTGCGGACCTTGGCGACAGGGATGTCCATGCGGCGGGCGATCTCTTCGCTCGACGGCTCGCGGCCGAGCTCCTGCACAAGCTGGCGGCTGGTGCGGATGAGCTTGTTGATGGTCTCGATCATGTGCACAGGAATGCGGATGGTGCGGGCCTGGTCGGCGATGGCGCGGGTGATGGCCTGACGAATCCACCAGGTGGCGTAAGTGGAGAACTTGTAGCCGCGGCGGTACTCGAACTTGTCGACGGCCTTCATGAGGCCGATGTTGCCCTCCTGGATGAGGTCGAGGAACTGGAGGCCGCGGTTGGTGTACTTCTTGGCGATGGAGACGACGAGGCGGAGGTTGGCCTCGATGAGCTCGCGCTTGGCCTGCTCGGCGTCCATGTCGCCCTGGATCATTTCGCGCTGGGTGCGCTTGAGCTCAGCGATGGAGACGCCGGCGTCTGTCTCGATTTTTTCGAGATCGACCTTGCAGTTCTTCTGCTGGCGGCGGTATTCCTTCTTGAGCTCCTCGCTCTTGGAGGCTTCGAACTTCTGATCGAGGGAGCGAATCTGGCGCTCGAGGGTGCGCATGGTGTCGACGGTCTTGTTGACTTTGTCGAGCAGGCGCTTGCGCTCGATGGGAGTGTACTTGAGCTCGCGGACGATGCGCGAGATGAAGACTTTTTCGCGGGCGATGAGCCAGCGGGTGTGGCGCGCGGCGCGAGAGCTTGGCCTTGTTAGCGCCGGCGGGCACGGGAGCCTGCTTCTCTTCGAGCGCGGCAATCTTCTTCTGGTGCTTGACGAGCGCGTCGATGCGGGCGACGGTGGCTTTGACGCGGGCCTGCACGACATCTTCCGTGAGCTCTTCCTCGTCGAAGATGACCACTTCTTTTACGTTGCGCACACCGCGCTTGAGGTCTTCGCCGAGGGCGACGATCTCGCGGATGACGATGGGCGAGCGGGAGATGGCCTTGAGCACGCGGAGCTGGCCGCGCTCGATGCGCTTGGCGATTTCGACTTCGCCTTCGCGGGTGAGCAGCGGAACGGTGCCCATTTCGCGCAGATACATGCGCACGGGGTCGTTGGTCTTCTCGAGCGTGCCCGGCGTCAGGTCGAGCTCGACATCTTCGCCCTCTTCAAGTTCGAAGTCCTTGTCGGTGCCGAACTTGGGGCTGTCGAGCAGGTCAATGCCCTGTGTGCCAATGGTGGTGATGAGGTCGTCGAGGTCGTCGGCGGAGCCGATCTCATCTGGCAGGATGTCGTTGACATCGCCGTAGGTGAGATAGCCTTTTTCCTTGCCGACCTCGATGAGGCTGTCAATGTCGTGTTCGAATTTGTCGTCAATTGCCAAAATAATCCTGCTCTCTGAATCGAATCTTGAAAATCAGCACCGGGTTGCGCAGCGATGCGCGGCCTGTCTCCGCGGGCCGAAAAATATTTCCTCTGGAGGAAATATGGGCACGCGCAAAGATGGACCTGCGGTCACCCGCAAAAAATAAGCGGTTTCAGGTAGTTGCTCGGAACAGGATGACAAGCGCTTCAGGATTCACCTGGTTCGCCCGCGAGCCGAAGCTCATATGTGGGGCAGAGGGGCGCGCATCCTCACAGAGATCAATAGATTACCACAGCCGCTGCCGCGTACGCCAGTCGAGAATTGATTGCATTCGGGGCGCATGCGAACCGCTTGGCGGCTGGGGCGGGTGGCTTGCTTCTCGCACCCGCGCCTGTTCTTGTTTATTAGACGCACGGAGGGGCTGGTTCGATGCATGGGTTCGCCGGGGAATCGGAGCTTGCGGCCGGCCAATCAGGTTGGGCGGTCAGCGTTCGGAGGGCGGCGGTTGTGGAGCTGTCGAAGCGTGCGGTCCAGGTCCAGTTTTTGCTGGGTGAGGAGGGCCAGCTCGGTGAAGTCGCCGCGGCGCTCGGCTTCGGCGATGAGGGCGCGGAGGTCGCGCAGGCGGACGGTCGATGGCGCGCTCTTCCAGCTCTTGGATGGCGCTGAGGACTTCGATTTCCTGGGGCGGTTTGGTTTCGGCGAGGAGCGCTTCGGCGAGGAGGGCGCGCTGGGCGGAGTCTTCGACGACGCTCCATGGGGTCGTTGGCCTGGCGGTTGGCCAGGGCCTGGAGCGCAGAGAAGGTGCCAAGGTGCTCAAACCAGGCTGGTTGCGTGGCGATGGCGTGGGCGGCGAGGCGGCGGGATTCGACGTGCTCGGGGTCAGTGATGGCGAGGGCACGGAGGAGGACTCGTTCGACTTCTGTGAGGGACGCGGGGCGGGTTTCGATGTGGTCGCGGCGCTTGAGGGCGGCCTGGCGGAGTTCTTCGCGGAGGACGGCGGAGTCGATGCCGAGTTTCTGCGCGGCGTCAGCGGCAAACTGGTCGCGAGCCAGGCGCTCGGGCATGCGGCGGATGTGGGGCAGCAGGAAGTTCATGGCCTTGAGCTTCTGCTCGGAGCTGGCTCCGGGAAAGAGCTGGCGGGCGCGCTCGATGAGGTAGTCGGACTGGCGGCGAGCGCCGCGCAGGGCGGCTGTGTAGGCTTCGACGCCGCGTTCGCGGATGAAGCGGTCGGGGTCGAGGCCGCCGTCGAGGGTGACGATTTTGATGGTGAAACCCTCTTCAGTGAGCAGGGCGATGGACTTTTCGGCGGCGTTGGCGCCGGCGGTGTCGGGGTCGAAGTTGACCACGACCTGGGAGGTGTGGCGGCGAAGGAGGGCCACCTGCTGCTCGGTGAAGGCGGTGCCGCTGGTGGCGATGACGTTCTGAATGCCGCGCAGGAAGACGGAGATGCAGTCCATCTGGCCCTCGACGAGGAGGGCGAACTCGGCCTGGCGGATGGCGGTGCGGGCCTTGTCGAGATTGAAGAGGACCAGGCTTTTGGAGTAGAGGGGCGTTTCCGGGGAGTTGAAGTATTTGGGGCCGGCTTTTTCGCCGGTTTCGAGGGTGCGGCCGGTGAAGGCGATGACGCGGCCGCTCTCGTTCGCGATGGGAAACATGACTCGCTTGCGGAAACGTGTCGTAGATGGGGCCGAGGGTGCCGTCGCCCTGCTCTTTGGAACTGAAGAGGCCGGAGGCGCGGAGGGTTTCGTTGTCGGCCATGGGGCTGAGGCGGTCGCGGAGGGCGTTGAAGCTGTCGGGCGCGTAGCCGATGCGGAAGGCCTTGATGCCTTCCGGGGTGAGGCCGCGGCCGGCGAGGTATTCGCGGGCGACGGCGCCTTCGGGGCCGCGGAGCTGCTCTTCAAACCAGGCGGTTGCGGCTTCGTGGAGTTCGAGGAGCTTGGTACGCAGGCGGGCTCCGGCGGCTTCTTCCGGCGAGGAGAACTCGCGCTTGGGCAGGGGGATGCCGCATTTCTGGGCGACGATGCGGACGGCCTCAGGGAAGCCGACGTTCTCGATTTTGCCGACGAAGCTGAAGACGTCGCCGGAGGCCTGGCAGCCGAAGCAGTGGTAGAACTGGCGCACGGCGTGGACGGAGAAGGAGGGGGATTTTTCCTTGTGGAAGGGGCAGAGGCCGGAGTAGTTCTGCGCGCCGGCTTTGCGCAGGCGGATGTAGCCCTCGACGATCTTGACGATGTCGGCCTGCTGCTTGACGGTTTGGGCGAAGTCGGACACGGGAGGGTCTCCCTAGAGGATAAGGCGGGCGACGGACGCAAGCGGAGTGGATAAATGGCCTCCAACCTAACATGGGAAATAGTCGTTGCAACGAATATCTTGCTCGCGCATCAAAAGGATGTATCGCATAGGAGGTCAACCATGTCGTTGCGTGCTGTGAAACAGATTCTTGAAACCAAACCCACCATTGAAGGGGCCGGAGTGAAGCTGCAGCGGGCCTTTGGATTTGGGAAGACGCAGGAGTTCGATCCGTTCCTGTTGCTGGACGATTTTCGGAACGAAAATCCGGCGGATTACCTGGCGGGATTTCCGTGGCATCCGCACCGGGGGATTGAGACGATTACGTATGTGCTGGCCGGGGAGGTGGAGCACGGGGACAGCCTGGGCAACAAGGGCAAGATGGGCGCAGGCGACGTGCAGTGGATGACGGCGGGGAGCGGGATTCTGCACCAGGAGATGCCGCGCGGGGACAAGAACGGGCGGATGCATGGGTTCCAGCTGTGGGCGAATTTGCCGGCGGCGCTGAAGATGACCGATCCGCGCTACCAGGACATTCCGGCGAGCGCGATTCCCGAGGTGACGGAGGACGACGGGACGAAGGCGCGTGTGATCTGCGGGGAGTTCTGGGGCAAGGAAGGGCCGGTGAATGGCGTGGCGACGGAGTCCAATGTGGCTGCGCGGTACGTTGACATTTCTGTGCCGCCGGGGAAGCGGAAGCGGATCAAGGTGGAGACGACGCGGAATGCGTTTGCGTATGTGTTTGCGGGTGCGGGGACGTTTCGCGATGCTTCCGATCCGCAGGCGGTGCTGACGGAGTCGGGCGTGGATGCGAACGCGCCGGCGGTCTACGACGCGAAGAACCACTCGCTGGTGCTGTTCGATCGCGGCGACGAGATCGTGGTGCAGGCGGGGCCGGAGGGGATTCGGTTCCTGCTGGTGAGCGGCAAGCCGCTGGAGGAGCCGGTGGCGTGGTACGGGCCGATCGTGATGAACACGCAGGCGGAATTGCGGCAGGCGATGAGCGAGTTGCAGACGGGCAAGTTTATCCGCCACCAGTAAGGTCGCCGCGGTGCGGCTTACACGCTCAACGGGCAGGTCCGCGGAGAGGATGTTCATGGGGGTGAGACCGCGCTGGCGGAGGGCGCGGATGCTGAGCGAGTCGTGGCGCTTGGCCAGGCGGCGGCCGTTGTGGTCGACCACCAGGCGGCAGTGGAACCAGGCGGGATCGCTGTAGCCAGAGCGCGGTTGAGCAGGATCTGGCGGGCGGTGGACTTGAGCAGGTCGGCGCCGCGCACCACTTCGGTGATGCCCATGGCGGCGTCGTCGGCGACGCAGGCGAGCTGATAGCTGGGGACGCCGTCGCGACGCCAGACCACGAAGTCGCCGAAGTCGACGCCGGCGACAAAGCGCTGGCGGCCGAGGTTGCGGTCGTCAAATTCGATGGCCTCGCCGTCGGGCACGCGGAAGCGCCAGTTGATGCCTTCGGGCTGGTCGATGTCGCTGGCGGTGGGGCCGGGGAGCTGGGTGCCGCTGGACGAGCAGACGGCGACAGGTGCCGGGATAGATGGGCTCGTCGTCGTGGGGATCCCATTTGCCGCCACCCAGGGAGCCTTGGGTGGCGGATGAGACTCTTCGTGCGGCGCGCCCAGGGCGGTTTCGAGATCTTTGCGCGAGCAGTTGCAGGGGTAGAGAAAGCCGCGGCGGAGCAGGTTGCGCCAGGCGGCGAGATAGATGGAGCGGCGCCTGCTTTGCTCGTAGGGCGCGAAGGGACCGCCGTTGTCGGGGCCCTCCTGCCAGCGGATGCCGAGCCAGCGCAGGTCTTCATAGGCGGCTTCGGCGAAAGCGGTGGCTGCGTTCGGGGTCGAGGTCTTCCATGCGCATGACCAGCGCGCCGCCGGCGTCGCGGGCGCGCTGCCAGGCCGTCCAGAAGGTGCGCGCGTGGCCCACATGCAGATAGCCGGTGGGCGAGGGCGCGAGCCGGCCGCGATAACTCGAGGTCGGCGTGGGTGCAAGGCTGGCCATACTACGTTCCAGTGTAGGAAGGGCCAACGTTGGCGCATAGATACAGCTTGATTCCGTGGCGAGCTTGATTCTCGTGGCTAACTTGGTTCCTGCGGGGTGCGGGAGCAAACGACTAGTCATCATGGAGTGACCGGTTCCAGTGCGCTGGTCGTGGGTTAGGCTGTGAGTCGAAGAGGAACACAGTCCAGAGCCACAAGCGGAGAGGAACCGGTCATGAAGGAAAAGGTACGATTTTTGGGATTGGATGTCCATGCCGAGACGATCGCGGTAGCGGTCGCCGAGCAGGATGGGGAAGTACGCAGCCTGGGTATCATCGCCAACCGCGCCGAGTCGGTGCGCAAGCTGATCAAGAAGCTGGGCCGGCGGAGCAGTTGCGGGCCTGCTACGAGGCGGGTCCGACGGGCTACGTGCTGTATTGGCAGTTGACGGAGTTGGGAGTGGAGTGCGCGGTGGTGGCGCCGACGCTGGTTCCGGTCAAGGCCGGCGACCGGGTGAAGACGGATCGGCGGGATGCGGCGAAGCTGGCGCGCTGCCATCGCGCGGGCGATCTGACGGCGGTGTGGGTGCCGGATGCGGGCGCGGAGGCGTTGCGCGATCTGGTGCGGACGCGCGAGGCGGCCAAGCAGGATCAGTTGCGGGCACGGCATCGGTTGAGCAAGTTTCTGTTGCGCACGGGGCGGCGTCCGGTCGCTGGGGTGAAGGCATGGAGCCAGCCCTATATGGCCTGGGTGCGGCAGCTGCGCTACGAGCAGGCGGCGCAGGAGTGGACGCGGCTGGATTTGCTGCACGAGGTCGAGCACATGGCGGAGCGAGTGAAGCGGTTGGAGGAGGCGATCCGGGAAGCGGTGAAGCTGGCTCCGGCCGGGATGCAGGAAGTGATCCGTGGTTTGCAGGCCTTGCGTGGCATTGCCGAGATTTCGGCGGTGACGGTGGTGGCCGAGCTGGGCAGCATCTCGCGTTTCGAGGGCGCGCGGCAGTTGATGGGCTACAGCGGCGCGGTGCCCAGCGAAGAGTCCAGCGGCAAGCGGCAGCAACGCGGCGCGATCACCAAGACGGGCAACGCGCATCTGCGGCGCATCGCCATCGAAGCGGCCTGGAGCTATCGGCTCAAGCCGGCCGTGGGACCGGGGTTGCGCAAGCGACAAGAAGGCGTGCCGGAAGAGATCAAGGAGATGGCCTGGAAGGCGCAACTGCGCTTGCACAAGCGCTACGCCAGGCTGGCCGCGGCAGGCAAGGACCAGCGCAAGATCGTCACCGCCGTGGGGCGCGAACTGCTGGGCTTCATCTGGGCCATCGGCGTGAAGACGGAAGCTGCCGCCAGCCAGGCAATGGCGGCATGACCGGCAGAGGAAGAGCAACAGCAACAGCAAGAACAAAAGCAAAAACTTTCCTAAGAAGGAAAAAACAAAAACCTCGAAACCCGATGAACAGCATCAACCAATTCGAAGACAGCGCCAGCCGCAGCCGGAGCAAGCACGAAGGAGAATCCTCGACCGCTCTATGCGACAGGCTCAGCCGGACTCGCGACACTAGTCCGAGGCAGCTCCCGACGGATCATGACCATGCGGTTCCGACCCGCGAATATCAGACTGATCAATCGTCGCCCAATCTGCCCCGGCTGCTGCTGGCCCTGTCCTCGAAAAAACAAAAACCACCCCACAGCCGTGCAGGGATTGACAGGTCACTCCATATCAGAGCGGTTCCACAACTCGTATGCCCTTGGTAGTGCGGCGAAGGGCGCCTTTTTCTCGAGGAAGAAGGCGCTTGAGAGGTGTGGTTCCGGGGTATAGCAATTGTGGAACCGCTTTAGTCGGACGGACCGTCGTCTTTGTCGTTGTCTTTGCCGGCGTCGTTATCGTGCTTGTGATGGCGGTATTGGCCGATGTCGTCGTCGAGATGACTGGGGTCGACGGAAACCTGCACCACGTCCATCTCGTTGCCGTCGAGATCGACGACGAAGAGGCCCATACGGTCGCCTTCAGGGTGGGTGAAGACCAGGGACTGATCGTGGCCTTTTTTGCTGGTCTCGCGGATCATGCGCTGCCAGCCGGAGCCCAGCTTCTCTTCGACCATGCGGTTGAGCTCGTCGCCGTCGACCTGCTCGGTGAAGGAGTCGAACTCCGCGACGTGCAGGCCGCCTACGCCGCCGTGGGTGGCTTTCTTCGAGATGAGGCTGATGAGGCCGAGGAAGGGAATGCGGGTGGCGTGGACGTGGTAGCGGCTCTCAATGGAGCTGACGACGCCGTCAAAGCCGCCTTCGCCGCCGCCGGCCAGCACGGCGACAGGGATTGCCAGAGCTACGAATGCGATGGGAATTAACCAGAGCTGCTTCATTGGCCTCCACCTTTCTTGTCCTTGCTTTTGTCTTTGCTCTTGTCTTTGTTGTCGGCATCGCGGGCCACGTCGCCGAGGACGCTGAGGCCGCCGACGCCTTTGAGTTTGCCCAGATCGTCCATGTGGATGGGGCCGAGGATGAGGACGATAGTGAGTTCCTTGGGCTCGACATCGAGAATGAACATGCCGTGCGACTCACCGTTGACGAGTTTGACCATGACGTCAGTGCTCCCGCCGGTTTTGCGCTCGCGCTCCTTGACGAGCGAGGACCACTCGCTGGTTTCGAAGTACTTGCGGAGCTGCTCGACCTCTTCAGCGGAGAATTCGCCGGGCTTGTCGAACTCGTAGTCGCGGACGTAGATGCCTTCGAGGCCTTCAATGAGCTGGCGGGTGGAGGCATCGTCCTTGTCTTCGCCGTTCATGATTTTGGCGGCGAAGGCGAGCATGTCTTTGCCGAGCGTGACCTCGGTGACGTCAGAGGCGCGGGCGGCTAGCTCCTTCTCAACGGGCGGGGGAGCGGGCAGTTGCGTGGCCTGCGCGCGGGCTCGCTGGGCGAGCGGGGCAGCGGCCAGAAGCAATGCCGCGAGAGTGATGGTGAACTTCCGGTTTCTCATTCGACTTTCTCCTTGAATCCTGCTTGTCAATCCTGTGCGCCATGGCGGTGGGCGGCGAGGCGCGCGTTCATCTGGTCGAGCGCGCGGCTGGTGATGCGCAGCGCCGTCAAGACCTGCTCGCGGGCTGCTTCTTCCTTGCGGCGCTCTTCGAGAATGCGCCACTGGATGCCGCCGGCGATGGCTGCGGTGAGCAGCAGCGAGGCGGCGAGGCGCTGCCAGGTGAGGAACAGGGGCTGCGGCCGCGGCTTGAAGCGGCGCTGGTCGCGCGATGCGTTGCCCAGCAGGCCCTGTTCCGCGAGGCGGCGCTTCAGGCCGGGGGGTGCGGGGCGGCGGGCAAAGGCCTGCTGCAACTCGCGCTCGAATTCGTCTTCGGGTTCAATTGCCACGGACAAACTCCTTCAAATGACACTGCGCCTTGGCTCGCAACAGCTTCAGGCCGCGCTGCAAGTGGCTCTTTACGGTGGCCAGCGGCGCTTCCAGCGTGGCGGCGATCTCTTCCGGCGTGAGGTCTTCCTGGTAGCGAAGAACCAGCGCCGCGCGCTGCGACTCAGGCAGCGTGGCCAGCAGTTGCTCAAGGCGCGTGCTCAGGGGAGAGAACCGCTCTTCCGGTGGAGCGCCGTGCTCGTCTTCCATCTCGACCCACAGATCGATGCCGCGGACCCGGCGGCGGCGGAGTGCGTCTGCCGAGCGGCTGATGGTGACGCGCCTCAGCCAGAAGCAGGCGTGGGATGCGTTTTCGATGCGGCCGAGGTTTCGATCCAGTTCCATGAACACATCCTGCGCGATCTCTTCCGCGAGGCCGCGGTCGCCAGTCATGCGAAGGGCCAGCGAAAAGACCATCGACTGGTGCTCGTCCACGAGTTGTTCGAAGTCCGGCTGCCAGTCGTGAGCCATGCGATTCGCTTCTACTCTCTAATCCGCAGGAACGAGCGGGATGGGATGCAGGGAATACGCTTTTGACCGGAAAAAGTTCGAAGGGTTGGCTGAGCGGCTTTCGATTTGACTGGGATGGTTAGGCGGTGGGCGAACGGGACGCAAAGCCGGCCGGCTTGATACTGGCCGCCTGGTTCGGTTGAAGCTTCGGCGGTTGGGTGTAAATCGAGAATCGCTCCAGGCGAGAGGGGTGTTTGTTGGCATTCACCCGGCCAGAACCGGATAACTTCCGAATTGGCGGTCAACCAACCGGAATTGCCCAATATGGTGGATTGGCGATGCCTTCTTCCAAGTTCTGAGGGGCTGGGACTTGGGAGAAATGCCCATGGCTATAAAGCCTTTTCAAGGCATTGGTCGCGAGACTCACGGCTTAGTCGTGAGTTTCCAAGTAGGAAAGCCCTCGCCCGCCGTCCGGGAAGCGGGCCCACTAAGCGGTATTTTGGATGCGAGGTCCCTCGCCGTGTCTAATGCCGTGTAAGCAATCACATTTACATCAGGTATTACTCCAGTCCCTTCCCAGTCGGTCTTCGTAATCGGATTCACCGCCCGAGCGCAAGGAACGTCAATCGAAAAATGATCGCTAATACGATACGCATGAATTGGATGGGCTCCTCCAGCAGTCACTTCACCGACAATGGTGGCTCTCTTTAGCGCCTGCAGATCGTAGCAAAACTCCTCTGCGCCCGAAAAGATCATCTTGGACGTAAGGACAAATACGGGAAGATTAGGTAGTCGCGTTCCCGCTAGATGAGGAAGTGTCCAGTATTGGGTTGTTTCATTCGTCTGTCGGTTATACAGGTCATTTAGGTGAGTGCGCTTATCGAAGAGATACGAAGCGATCATGTCCACCATCGCAGGGGCGCCGCCTCGATTCTCGCTCACGTCGAAGATCAACGCCCGTGCATGCGCGACGAATCCCATTGCAGCGGCAACGGTGGGACCGCACAAATCCGGCGGTCCGAACAAATTGAATTTGATGTAAGCAATGTTGTCGGATAGGATCCGCACCTGTTCAAATCCGCAATTTGCGCTTTCTAGGTCTGCACGGCGCTGCGCCTGTTCATCAGGCGTCAGATCACTACCGTCGGCAGGCAGATGTGAAGACGAATATCGAACGCGGAGGTGCTTGTCGTGGCTCACGTCTTGCATGTCTTCTGTAATTCGAGCGGCGAATGTATATTGATCTAGCAAGTCATAGTCGCCCCTCTTCTGATGTGCTAGGAGCGCCTCGCTCATCGTCTTTGCGACTGCAAGATCGATATACGAATCATTGAGTTTTGCAACAACGCCATCAATCACCTGTTGGCGCTCCCCAGACGCAAACAACGCACCACCTGTTCCGGCTCCAAGAGGATTTGGGAGCGTAGATTGCCCGATGGCGCTGAGCGAGCAAGACAGGAATGCCAGGAATAGACTGCGAAACATCGAAAACCTCCCATAGATCGGCGAAGCGGTCCCCTTAGCGACGGGCGACCTCTCTCGAAGTATGCAATATCCCGAATGATGCATGATCTAAATCGCAGCTTTCGACGAAGAAACTGATGCCCACTCGCCACTGTTTGCGTTCCGAGAGGTTTGTTGGCAATCCGGAGATTGAACGGTTTTCGGCTCAATGTCCGGAATGCCCGTCATAGGTCCGGAATCGGCCCAAGTGCCTCCGCCTGCTCACGCAGAACCGACGCTGTTTGGGTTTTTTCCAGGAAAATCTGCCGGAAGATTTTCACCACAATGCCGCCTGATTTCGTCCAGGAATAACGGTCGATCCGGCAAACGGCTTGAGTGGATGATTCTGGTTTTGTCAGCACCTACGACCGTCACTGCGTTGCCTTTCTTTTCAGTACTGATCTCAACAATCTCGTCCCATCGGATTCTTTGTTTCGCCAAAGCCAAAACACCTCCTCGATACCGGCGTCGGTTGACACTACCGTACCAGGAAGCACGAAGGTCGATGCCACGATAGAGAGACCAAGCATGGCTCCAGTTGCGAATGTGAGAGGCTCTCCCAGGCCATGACGCAGGTATCCAAAGGCGATGAAACTGATCCGCACCGCAACATCATCCACGCCAAAATCCCGAACCATCGCGGAGCAAACTCAACCTTGCCGCCTGCGCGGACCGTGGCAGGGCCTCGATTATGGAAAGCACTGACGAGAAAAAGCACCAGCGCAATCCAGAAGAGGAGATCAATGCTCCAATGTATTGC
>CAVZNB010000016.1:0-46107 GCA_963776535.1 uncultured Acidobacteriaceae bacterium
AAGAGGAGCCCCATAGGTGCATCGGTGATAACGCGCTTATTCGACCGACAGGCCGGCAGTGTTTACAAACACAGGCCACTCGGCCGTAAAACCGGCTGACCGGAAGGAACCGAAAACTAAGCCGTATTGAGTGGCACAATCTCCGCCGCCAGTTCGCCACTTTCCTCAACCGTCAGCAGCCCCACCGTCACCGGCAGCTCAAACCGCCGCGGCCCGCAGCTGCCCGGATTGAAGTACAGCACGCCCTTTTTCTTATAAGCAACCGGCTGGTGCGTGTGCCCAAACAGCACCGCCGCAAACCGCCCCGCAGCCGGGTCCAGGCGCAGCGAGTTCAGGTCGTGCAATAAGTAAAAATACCGCCCCGCAAACGTCACCACTTCTGTCTCCGCCAGCGCGCCGCAAGCCCCCTCGCGGTCCACATTGCCCTTGATCGCCGTTACCGGGGCAATCTTTTCCAGCTCCCGCAGAATCGAGATCTTCCCCACATCGCCCAGGTGCAGAATGTGCTCCACGCCCTCGAGCGCCGGCGCCACCTCCGCCCGCAGCAGCCCATGCGTATCGCTGAGTACGCCAATCCTCATGCCGGGCCCCAATTCATTCCATCGCGCTCCGCGCCGGCCCCGGAATGCCGCGCAAATGCCTCGCGAATCCCGGCCGTCCTCCGAGGTGAAATTCTTACCCGATCCGGTAAAAAACTCCTCGCAATCCCCTCGTGCAACGCGGCCATATCTCCACGCAAGCGCCTTTTTTTCATAAGTTTGCTGCGAATCCAGCATTTGGAATCGTGCATGCATGCACAAACTCGCAGGAGAGAGAAGTGCAAGACGATTCTCATCTACAACCCCAGTTCCAGCCGTGTGCGCGGATCCAGCCGGTCGCGCAGCGCATCTCCCAGGAAGTTGAATCCCAGCACCGCCCCCGCCACAGCCATGGCTGGAAACAGCACCAGGTGCGGCGAGTCGAACAGGTGGCTGCGCGCGTCGTTCAGCATCGATCCCCAGCTTGGCGCCGGCGCCGGAATGCCCAGCCCCAGGAAGCTGAGCGTCGCTTCGGCCAGAATCACCCCGGCCATTCCGATCGCCGCCTGAACCAGGATCGGCTGCACAATGTTCGGCAAGATGTGCCGGAAGAAAATCCGCATCCCGCCGGCTCCCAGCGCCCGCGCCGCATCCACATACTCGCGGTCGCGCACCGCCATCACCTGCGCCCGCACCAGCCGCGCGTAGCCGGCCCAGCCCCCAATGGCCAGCGCCAGCACCAGGTTGGTGAATCCCGGCCCCAGGAACGCGGCAAACGCAATGGCCAGCAGGATCCCCGGCAGCGCCAGAAAGGTGTTCATGGCAAACGTGGTCAGCGCCGTGTCCACCCAGCCGCCCAGGTACCCGGCCAGTCCGCCAATCCCCAGCCCCAGCAGCAGCGAGACCGTCACCACGCTCACACTCACCGCCAGCGACAGTCTTGCCCCCCACAGCAGCCTGGACAGCGTGTCCCGCCCCAGCTCGTCGGTACCAAAGGCATGTGCGCTCGACGGCCCTTCCAGCCGATGAACCAGATCGATGGCCGCCGGTGGGTGCGGCGCGATCCAGGGCGCCGTAAGGCCGCCAAAAACGAACAGCGCAAGCAGCACAACTCCAATTGCTGCTAGCGGTTGGCGCCTAACACTCTTGATCGCCCGCCCTGCCCCGAAAGTGGGAGTTACTTCGTTGACCACAGTGAAAGAATACAGCTTCAAGCACGGGAAAGGGGGCTGCCATCGTCATGGCTTTTTCCAATAAAAAGCTCCTCCTCATCCTCGCGCTGGCCGTTCCTGTGCTTCCCGCTCAGGCTCCTCGTGCGGGCGCTGGTTCCCCGGCCGTCCTCGCTGTCGATCTCCAATCCACCAGAACCCAGTCCCTGCGCAATCAGGCGCAGCAGCTCTTTGCGCTCGGCAACCAGGCCCGCGCCGCGCAAGGCCTCCCGCCGCTCGCATGGGACCCCGCGCTGGCCGCAGCCGCGCTCAACCACTGTGCCCGCATGGTCGCCGAAGGCCCCTTGTCCCACCAGTACGCCGGCGAGCCCGACCTCAGCGTCCGCGCTGGCCAGGCCGGAGCTCACTTCAACTTCATTGAAGAAAACGTAGCCGCCGGCTACCAGCCCGCTTCCATCCACCAGGCCTGGATGAACTCCCCGCCCCACCGCCAAAACCTGCTCAGCCCCGCCGTCGACCGTGTCGGCTTTGCCGTCCTTGCCCGCGGCAGCATGCTTTATGCCGTGGCCGACTTCGAGCGCTCCTCGCAGGTTCTCACCCCTGCGCAGGTTGAAGCCGCCGTGGCCAACCTGGTCCAGGCCACCGGCGTCGCCGCCCACGGCAACTCGCCCGGCGCGCGCCAGGCATGCGCCCAGGAGAACGGCCTGCCCGCCTCGCTCGACAACCGCCGCCCGGAGTTCATCATGCGCTGGCAGGCCGCCGAGCTCGACCGCCTCCCCGCAGCCCTGCTCGACCGCATCGCCACCGGCAAGTACCACGAAGCCGCCGTCGGCAGCTGCAGCACAGACGGCGATCACAGCGCCTTCACCTTCTACCGCGTCGCCGTCCTTCTGCTCAAGCCCCAGACAGGAGCCTCGCCCACCTATCTCTCCTCCAAGTAACCGGACCCTCCACCGCTCCGCGCCGGCTCTCCTCGAGCTCCAAAATGCCCCAATCAAAATGCACCCTGTCATCCGCAGCCAAAACGCCGCGTTTGGTCGTAGAATGTGGGCGCATCCGCTTGTGTGAGGTGGAAGAAGATGAAGGGGCTTGTAATCCTGCTTCTGACTTCTATTTCCGTGGTTGGGCAGGTCTCCGGCAACGTGAAGTCGATCGAATTTGACCGCGCCGATGTGGAACATTGCAGAGTTGTGACCATCGAAGGCGAGCCGATGCTGCAGACCGTGTACGGCGGCACCAGCGTTGCCGTCGGATTGCCTGTCAAAGTGGGTGACCTGGACTTTCGCGTATTTGTCGTCGTCCAGCAGACCGGTCCCGGGAAGGCGCAGGTGAAGCCGCAGGAGTTCTTCGCGTTGTATTCGGATCCGGCGCACACGCGCTTCGGGTTTTACGACAAGGCAGCGGAGGTGGATAAGCACCGGGTGGTTCAGCAGACGCAGGAACCGGGCATCGATCCGGCCAGTTCGCAGGGAGATTCCGGCAGTCAGGGAGTGCCCTCCACAACCGGCCCGGAGGCCGACATGGACCGGCAGGCAAGATTGCAGCGAATGAAGAATGAGGACCTGAACGCGCCCGCCAGAGAGCAGCAAGCGGCAAGCGAGGAAAAGCGAAGCAAATCCTATCCCGGCACAGCGCTGACGCTCGAGCAGCTTTACCTTCACCGCAGCACTCTGCGCCAGGGCAACGCAGCCGAGGGGTTTGTGTACTTCAGGAAGCCGAAGGGATCGACGCTGCATATCGGATCGCAGAATCTGTTGTTCGAGATCGATATCCCCGTGAATGGCGTCGTCTTCCGCTTCAGCTAAAGCATTTTTCAAAACGTCCGTTCACCCAGCACCGGAGTTGGTTGCATAAACCTGATCTTGAAACGGCACGGCTAAACAGGCTGCAGATAAACTCGCCGGAACGGTAGGCCGGGGATTTATCCCCGCCACAAGGCCAGCAGAATCGACGCGGGCCTCAGCCCCTCCCGATTCCGCCGTCGCCCCAATCGCTTCAATCAAAAACGCCCTGTCATCCTTGCTGAGCGACCGGAGCGCAGCGAAGGAAGTCGAAGGACCTGTATTTGCCTTTGTTTTGCTCTAAAATCTATCCCCCCGCAACCCCCACCGCACCGGTCAATCCAGCACGGTAAATCACCTCCCGTTCCCGATACCCTCAAGTTGAACGGAGCGTGTCATGAAAGTCCTTCCTGCTCTTGGCCGATCGGCCCTTTTTGCCTTACCCCTTTTGCTTTGCACCAACGGATGCCACAAAAGCGCAGCCCAGCTCGCCGCAGACGCCAGCCAGGCCGGCACCCAGGATCAATCCTCTGATCCGGCATCCGCAAACCTCGCCCCAACCGCGGTCGATGCAAGCACCGCCGCTGCTCCTGCTGCCGCTCCTTCCGGTATCGGCTATGCTGCCGCCACGCCCGCCCCTCAACAGAGCGCGCCCATGCCGGCTGCCTCCGGTGCCCAGCAATCCTCTCCGGCCGGCGTTCCCTGCGTCTCCCCCTCCCAGGCCTCGTCTCCCGGTTCGGAAGATGCGGAAAGCGGCGCTCAGCCGGTGGCATACGCGCCCCAGCCTCCGCCTCCGCTGCCTGAGTATCAACAGCCCCCGGATCCCGGCGACGACTATCTCTGGACGCCTGGCAACTGGGACTACGGCTCTGCTGGCTATTACTGGGTTCCCGGCCTTTGGGTCCAGGCTCCCTACGTGGGCGCTCTCTGGACACCCGGCTACTGGGGCTTCTGGCACAACCGCTATGGCTTTTATGCAGGCTCCTGGGGCCCCTACATCGGCTTCTACGGCGGCATCAACTACGGCTTCGGCTACGTCGGCTTCGGCTACCAGGGCGGTTACTGGGGCGGCGGACACTTCAACTACAATCGCGCCGTCAACAACATCAACACTTCTGAAATCCACAACACCTACAGCCGTTCCGTTGTCGGCAACTCCAACACCACCCGTGTCAGCTTCAACGGAGGGCAGGGCGGCCTGCAGACCCGTGCCCGTCCCGCGGAACTCGCCGCGCTCCACTCCGCCCGCACCGCACCCACCGGCGCCCAAGTCCAGAATGAGCGCGCCGCCAAATCTGACCGGTCTCAGCTTGCCAGCGTCAACCATGGCCAGCCCGCCAATGCGGCCGTCGCCCGCTCCGCTGCCGACAATCGCACTGTAAGGCCCAATGAAGCCCAGCCCCGCAACGCGCAGCCGGACCGCGCAGCCACTGCCCCGCAAGCCCGCGAAAACGCATCACCCCGCAACCAACCATCGAGGGAAGAGCCGGCCCGTTCCGAGCCGCGTTCTTACTCGCCCCAGCGCCAGGCCGCCCCAGAAAGGCAAGCAGCGCCCCAACGCCAGCAAGCTCCTCAGCGCGAGGCCGCCCCGCAACGCCAGGCCGCTCCACAACGGCAGCAAGCACCCTCCCGCCCAGCAGAGGAGCATCCCCGCCCGTAGCTCCCAACCCCGGCCGGGCGGAAGATTACCCCCCCTCGGCCTGGATGCCATGTGCCCCATCCATTCCACAGTCTCATCGTGGAATGGGTGGGAAACCACGAACCCCATGGCGCCCAGCGCTGAGCACTGCGGAACCCCCCACGCCTGGTCCCAGTCCCTGACCCTGTTTTTTTGCATATAATTTCGCCCCCTCGGCGCACAATCAAAGAATGAAGGCCATTTACGTCGGGAGACTTCAGCGGAAAACGCCCGCCAAACTCCTTTTGCGCTTCCCTGAAAAACCATCAGCGCATCTCCAAATTGTTCAAGAAAAGGGGAGAGCATACATCAAACTACGGATTTCCTTTCAACTTCATGAAAACAATAAAGTTACATGCAAAAAAGCGACAATCGCACCCTTTCTAAAGGACTTACGCCACGGCAGCCCTCAAAAACCAGAGAAATTCACATCCCACAGAGTCCTTTCCTGTCCAACCGTGTCTAGACTGCCATAGTACCCAATGATGCCTGGCCACGATAGACTCGATTCCTCTGCACGGCATCCAAATTCCCTGGAGAAAAAAAAATGAACCGCTTTCCCCGATTTGCTCCCCTTGCTCTGTTAGCACTGGCGGTCCTCCTTTCCACCGCCGGCTGCAAGTCCAAAACTGACCAGAACGCCGCCAATCAGGCTGGCGCGCAGGACTCCTCCGCCGATCCCGCATCGGCCAACCTCGCTCCCGTTTCCACCGCCGATACAAGCGCCTCGCAGAGCGCCGCACCAACAGACAGCGGCGCTTCTTCCGGTTCCTATGACCAGGCCTCAACCCAGCCCGTCGACGACGCCAGCTACGGCCAGCAGCCCGTCGACACCGCGCCTCAGCCTCCGCCCGCCCTGCCCGAGTACCAGCAGCCTCCCGCCCCCGGAGACGGCTACGTCTGGACCCCCGGCTACTGGAATTACGCAACCGCCGGCTACTACTGGGTTCCCGGCGTCTGGGTGCAGGCTCCTTACGTTGGCGCGCTCTGGACCCCCGGCTACTGGGGATGGGTCGGCGGCCACTATGGCTTCTTCCGCGGTTACTGGGGCCGCCACATCGGCTTCTATGGCGGTGTCAACTACGGCTTCGGCTACGGCGGCGTCGGCTACCAGGGCGGCTATTGGAACGGCGGCAACTTCTTCTATAACCGCGCCGTCAACAACATCAACATCAACATCATTCACAACGTCTATCAGTACCCGGTCCAGGTCAACAACAACGTCCGAGTCAGCTTCAACGGCGGTCCCGGCGGTCTCAACGTGCGGCCCCGTCCCGCTGAAATCGTAGCCCTCCGTGAGCCCCACGCGCCGCCCATGCGTGCGCAGGTCAGCGTCGAACAAACCGCCAGCACCAACCGCGCCAACTTCGTCGATGTCAACCACGGCCGCCCGGCCGCTGCCGTTATTGAACGCCCGCTCGAAGCCGATCGCGACGTTCACCCGGTCGCATCCCCGGTCCGCGCCGAGGCGCCCCGCCCTGAAGCCCGTCCCGCCGAGCCAGCTCGGAACGAAGCCCGTCCCGAGGCAACGCCCGCTGCCCGTCCGGAAGCCCGCCCCGAAGCCCGTCCTGAGGCCCGCCCCGCGGCCCGTCCTGAAGCCCGCCCGGAAGCCCGCCCCGAGGCTCGTCCGGAAGCGCGTCCGGAATCCCACGCCGCTCCCGCCGCCAAGCCTGCCCCACACCCGCAGGCGAAGCCGGAGCAGCCCAAACGCGAGGACGAACACCCCCGCTAGTCTTCGTGCCCGTTTGATCGGCAAGAAACCCGGGCGCCCAGGTCTCGCTTCTGAGACCTGGGATCCCCGCAACTACTCCGCCGTCTTTACCCGGATCGCAGCCAGGTTGTGCACCCAGCGCGCCGGCCTCTTCTCCCCGGTCATTACCAGTTGCAGCGGCCCCATCTCACCTATCGGTTTGCCGTTCAAGCTGTCGGCCACCATCACCGTCCCATCGTGCACATCCGGCGTCACCTCGCCAATCGAGTACACCACCTGGTACCCGTCCGCGCCCTCTGCCACCACGTACAGCCGGAACTCCTTGCCGTGCGGCTTCTCCACCACCCCCAGCGGCTTCAACAATTCAATCAGTTCCACTCCCCCATACGTCTGGCTCGCCTTGGCATGCTCGTTGTACAAGGTAACGGTCTTATGCGGCAGCCCCGCCAGCAGTCGCCGGGGTCCACTCGGCAGACTTGTCGCCAAACGTAATCTTCAACGGGCCCGCCGGCATCACCGGCTTGCCCATCTCCATCTTCATCTCCTGCCCGCCGCCCGCCGCAGCCGTGCCCTGCGCTCCGGCTGCCGGTGTCCCCACACTCACCGCCAACAGAAAAACCGCCGCTGAAACCCTCATCCGCATCCTCATCTCCTCCGCCAAATCATCGTATACTTGCTGCATGTCGATCGTAGGCAACATCGCGGCTATTGCCAAGGGCATGAGCATCACCTTCGGAGAGATCCTCGAACCCAGCCAGGTGGAAAACTACCCGGACGGAAAAGGTCCTCTGCGCGGAGCAGTCTTTGAACAGCGCTTTCGCGGCGCCCACGTCCTGCAGCGCGACGAGAACGGCCTCGAGAAGTGCGTAGCCTGTTTCCTCTGCGCCGCCGCCTGCCCGTCAAACTGCATCTTTATTGAAGCCGCCGAGAACACCGAGGAGACCCGCATCTCCTCCTCCGAGCGCTACGCCAAGGTCTACAACATCGACTACAACCGCTGCATCTTCTGCGGCTACTGCGTCGAAGCCTGCCCCACCGACGCCATCACCCACGGCCACGGCTTCGAGCTGGCCACCCTCAACGCCACCAACCTCGTCATGCGCAAAAACGACATGCTCGTCCCTGTCGCCGCCCTGACGGCCAAGTAAGTTACGCACGACGTCCGTTGCCTCAACGCAGTTTGTTGGCCAGTTTGGTTTGATCGTGATTCAGCGCACACATCTTCGCGCAGCGTCCGTCTAAGATTGTTGTAAGCCGAATGAAGAGACTCCTCCAACTCGTCTCCATCGTCGTCATCCTGCTCCTCGCAGGCCAGCCGGCGATGCTTCGTGCTGATTGCGCATGGGGGTCGGGCTCAGGCGCGCCCTGCATGGCTCAATGTCCCATGGGCATGAGCCAGATGGGGATGGACTGCCAAATGGCAGACCAGATGGCCTCCACAGGCTGCCCGCTCAACTGTTGCCAGAGCGCGATGCAACCGGCCGTAGCCCGCACCGCTGCGCCAAACCGGCCTCGCCTTGCCATCTCGCTGTTCGTTACTGCTGTCTTGCCCGTGGCCGCCGAGGCTCAGGCCGGCATCTTGGTCCGCCCGCCCGGCGAACGTCCCATCTTCGCGACGGAGCGCCACATCCTCCTTCAGGTCTTTCGTATCTAAACCGCTCCTGACGTGCATGCAATCGATGCAGCTTCAAGGCACGCCTGTGTCCCTGAAGCCCGGTTTGTAGCCCGCAACAACAACGTCAAGGAGAATTCCATGAAGCGTACAATCGCATTTCTTTCGCTCGCCCTCGTCCTCACCGTCACCGCCTTCGCACAAACCTCGCAGTTCAAGGCGGCTTGCTCCGCGTGCTGTGGTGGAAGCTGCGGCCAGTCCTGCTGCCACGACGGTTGCGCCAAGTGCTGCCAGGGCAAATAGGCCTCGAGCAATGCGCAAAACGTAACAGCATCTGAACTCAACGGCCGGGACCGCGCAGCGGTCCCGGCCCCAACCATGGCGCTACGCATCAATCCGCTGTGGCAGCGAAGCCGCCCGTGCAATCTCCTCTGACCACTTCATCGTTGGCCGTTCCACCGCCATGTGAAGAATGCTCGCCGCCAACAGAATCGCAACCAGGCACAGAGCCGTCTCTCCCATATACAGCGCCAGACCCACCGGGTGTATCCCGCCCCGCAGCCGCATCGCCGCATAGTAGACCATCCCGTGCACCAGGTAGATCGGGTAGCTGATCGCACCCAGAAACCGCGTGCTGCGCCATCTCAGGAAACCGAACAGATCGGCTCCCTGCACAATCAGCGCAAACCCGCCCAGCAACAGAATCTGCCCCACCGCCGGAAGCTCCGGGATCGCAAGGTAGGCAACGAACAGCGCAAGCACGATCCAATCGCGCCAGGGCAACAAGCCCCGCAGTCCATCGCGAAGGTTGTGTTCGACAGCGGCAATCAGGATTCCTCCGCCAAAACCCGCCAGCATGAACTTCGCATAAACAGCCACAACAGAGCCAACCGCATGCAGACTTTCAGTGCTGGAGCTCCGCGCATACCTTCCCAGCACAAAGAGCAAGCCAAATGCCAATGCGTAAACCGCCAGCCGCCATGCCTTGCGCGCAAACCAGCCCAGGAAGGGAAGCGACAGGTAGAACAACCACTCCAGCCCCAGCGTCCATGTCACCCCGGAAGTCATGCGGGCAATGTCCGCGTGATTGACCTGCGGCTGGTCTGCCACTGAAAACAGGATCCATGACAGCACTGAACCTGCAAATGCCATGGGCGCAACTGCTAACTTGAAGCCCGTCGCAGCCAGCCCGGCAACCAGTGCCGCACCCACGCAGACATAGTACACAGGACCGATGCGCACAAATCGCGAGAGATAGAACTTCCCCTTTGGAATTCGGCCCCGCCGCATCAGCTTTCGCCAGAACAGAAATCCGCTCAGATAGAAAAACTGCGCAACGCCGAAATCAGCCAGCCGGTCGAAGATCACGCTTCGCCCGGTTGTCCAGACACCCACCTGCGTGAACGAATACCAGCAGTAAGCGTGGTGAGCCACAACCGAGAAGGCAAGAACGCCGCGCAGTCCCTCCAGGGAAGCAAGTTTCTGCGAAGCGGGTCTCGCCGCCTCCGCGAAGTTCCCCCCCAAACGGTTGAACAGGACCACCAGCGTTCCCGCTCCTCCGGTTGCGAACGCGAGAAGCATCACGACGAGTATCGGATCGAAACCGAATCGCTGGAACGCTTCACTCACGCGGGGGTTCCTTGTTGGCCGGGACAGGTGCTGGGTGCGAACTACAATACAATATACATTGCATCGAATTCATGAGAGGCGCGTCTCTTACCTACCCCAGGCCCGCAGTTTTGGCCAGCAACGTTTGATCGAACCATGGTGACAAAAGCTCACAAGCATCCGCTGCAACAGGTTCTCGAGAGCCGCATCGCCATCATCGACGGCGCGATGGGCACCACCATCCGCACCTACGGCATGACGGAAGCCGACATTCGCGGCGAGCGCTTCAAGGACTCCACCAAGGACCTGCTCAACAACGGCGATCTCTTCTCCCTCACCCAGCCCAAGATGATCGGCGACATCCATCGCCGCTTTCTTGAGGCCGGCGCGGACATCATCGAGACCAACACCTTCGGCGCCACCACCATCGCCCAGAGCGAGTTCTTCGTCGACGATCCCCGCGAGCACGGCGGCCGCAAAGATCCCGCCTTCTACCAGAAGATCATCGACGATCCCTTCCTCAACGACCTGGCCTGGGAGATCAACGAGCAAGTCCGCCCGCCAGTGCCGCGAGTGGGCCGACCGCATCGCCAACTCGACCGGCCGTCAGCGCTTCGTCGCCGGCGCCATCGGGCCGCTCACCGTCTCGCTCTCCAACTCGCCCGACGCCGACGATGCCGGCTTCCGCGTCGTCACCTTCGACCAGGTCAAGGCCGCCTACGCGCAGCAAATCCGCGCTCTCATCGCCGGCGGCTCTGATCTGCTCCTCGTCGAAACCATCTTCGACTCGCTCAACGCCAAGGCCGCCCTCGTCGCCATCCGCGAAGTCTTCGACCAGGACGGCCTCACCGCGCAAAACAGGGAACTGCCCGTCATGATCTCGGCTGCCGTCGGCCGCGGCGGCGAGACCATGATCTCCGCCCAAACCGTCGAGGCCTTCTGGAACGCTGTCGAGCACATCAAGCCGCTCTCGGTCGGCCTCAACTGCTCGCTCGGCCCCGATCTCATGTATCCGTTCCTCGAAGAGCTCTCGCAGAAATCCAGCGCCGCCATCTCCTGTTATCCCAATGCCGGCCTGCCCAATCCGCTCTCGCCCACCGGCTTCGATCTCGGCCCCGCCGACATGGCACGCTACCTCGGCGAGTTCGCGCGCGGCGGCCTCATCAACATCGCCGGCGGCTGCTGCGGCAACACGCCCGAGCACATCGCCGCCATCGCCCAGGCCCTCGACGGCAAGCCCCCCCGCCACTTCTGGCCCGCCAGCCCTCAAAAACAGGCTCCGGAAATACCCTCTGCCGCATCCGTCTTGAAAGGGCACGACTTTAGTCGTGCCGAAATCGCACCACAACAAGGCGGGGCTTTAGCCCCTGAACAATCCCCTCAAGAGACACGCCCCCTCCGCCTATCCGGCTCCCAGCCCTTCACCCAGCAGCCCGGCGTCTTCATCATGATCGGCGAGCGCACCAACGTCGCCGGTTCGCCCAAATTCGCAAAGCTCGTCAAGGAAGGCAAGTTCGAAGAAGCCGTCAGCGTCGCCCGCCAGCAGGTCGAAAACGGCGCCAACGTCATCGACATCTGCATGGACGAAGGCATGATCGACGGCGTCGCCGCCATGACCCGCTTCCTTGAGCTGCTCGCCAGCGAGCCAGAAGTCGCCAAGGTTCCCTTCATGGTCGATTCCTCCAAGTGGGAGGTCATCGAGGCCGGCCTCAAGTGCCTTCAGGGCAAGGGCATCGTCAACTCCATCTCGCTCAAGGAAGGCGAAGAAAAATTCCGCCAGAACGCCGCCGCCGTCCTCAAGTACGGCGCCGCCGTCGTCGTCATGGCCTTCGACGAGCAGGGCCAGGCCGCAACGTACGAGGAAAAGATCCGCATCTGCGAGCGCGCCTACCGCATCCTCGTCGACGAAGTCGGTTTCCCGCCCGAAGACATCATCTTCGACCCCAACATCCTCACCGTCGGCACGGGCATTGAGGAGCACAACAACTACGCCGTCGACTTCATCCGCGCCACGCGCTGGATCAAGGCCAACCTGCCCCACGCCAAGGTCTCCGGCGGCGTCTCCAACATTTCCTTCAGCTTCCGCGGCAACAACAAGGTCCGCGAAGCCATGCACTCCGCCTTCCTCTATCACGCCATCGCCGCCGGCCTCGACATGGGCATCGTCAACGCCGGCATGCTCGAGGTCTACGAGGAGATCGAGCCCGAGCTCAAGACTCTCGTCGAAGACGTGCTTCTCAACCGCCGCCCCGATGCCACCGAACGCCTCGTCGATTACGGCGAAACCCTCAAGCACGCCGGCGTCACGGTGACCGAAAAGAAAGTCGAAGAGTGGCGCAATGGCACTGTCGAGGAGCGCCTCACCCACGCACTCGTCAAGGGCATCGACGCCTACATCGAAATCGACACCGAAGAAGCCCGCGTCAAGCTCGGCCGCCCGCTCTCCGTCATTGAAGGCCCGCTCATGGACGGCATGAGCGTCGTCGGCGATCTCTTCGGCGCGGGCAAAATGTTTCTCCCCCAGGTCGTAAAATCCGCCCGCGTCATGAAGAAGGCCGTCGCCCATCTCACGCCCTTCATGGAAGCCGAGAAGGCAGCCTCGGTCGCTGCCGGCGAAGTGGTCAAGGCGCAGGGAAAAATCGTCCTCGCCACCGTCAAAGGCGACGTCCACGACATCGGCAAGAACATCGTCGGCGTCGTCCTGGCCTGCAACAACTACGACGTCATCGACCTCGGCGTCATGGTCCACTGCGAAAAAATTCTGGAGCGCGCCAAAGCCGAAAAGGCTGACATCATCGGCCTCAGCGGCCTCATCACCCCCTCGCTCGACGAGATGGTCCACGTCGCCCGCGAGATGGAGCGCCAGGGCTTCACCCTCCCGCTGCTCATCGGCGGCGCAACCACCAGCCGCGCCCACACCGCCGTCAAAATCGCGCCCCACTACTCGCAGCCCGTCGTCCACGTCCTCGACGCCAGCCGCGCCGTCCCCGTCACCACCAGCCTGCTCAGCGACGACGGCAAGGCCGCCTTCGTCGCCGAGCATCGCGCCGACTACGACCGCCTCCGCAAAGCCCACGCCTCGCCGCGCCCCAAGCTCGTCTCGCTCGCCGAAGCCCGTGCGCGTCGCACTCCCATCGAGTGGCGCGCGGAAGATCTCCCCACCCCGGAGTTCACCGGCGTCCGCGTGCTCCACAACTTCCCCCTCGCCACACTGCGCGAGTTCATTGACTGGACGCCCTTCTTCCACACCTGGGAGCTGAAGGGCGTTTACCCGCGCATCCTCGACGACGAACGCCAGGGCGCGCAGGCGCGGCAACTCTTCACCGAAGCCAACGCGCTTCTCGATCAGATCGTCGAGAAAAATCTTCTCACCGCGCGCGGCGTCTACGGCTTCTTCCCCGCCAGCGCCATCGGCGACGACATCGAGCTCTACACCGAGGACTCGGCGCGCAGCGCGATCGCAGGAGAAATTCCACTTCCTCCGCCAGCAGCCGGAACTGGCCAGCACCCAGCCCAGCCGCTCCCTCGCCGACTTCATCGCCCCGCGCGAGACGCAGTTGTCCGACCACATCGGCGCCTTCGCCGTCACCACCGGCATCGGTCTCAAAGAGCTCTGCGACGGCTTCCGCGCTCGACACGACGACTACAACGCCATCATGGCCGAGGCCATTGCCGATCGCCTCGCCGAAGCCTTCGCCGAATGTCTCCACAAGCGCGTGCGCGATGAGTGGGGCTACGGCCGCGCCGAAGGCCTCGCCATCGACGACCTCATCCACGAGAAATACCGCGGCATCCGCCCCGCCGCCGGTTACCCCGCCTGCCCCGACCACACCGAGAAGGGAACTCTCTGGCGCCTGCTCAACGTCGAAGCCTCGACCGGCATGAAGATCACGGAATCTTTTGCCATGTGGCCCGGATCGAGCGTCAGCGGCCTCTACTTCGCCCACCCCGAGTCGAAATATTTCTCTCTCGGCAAAATCGACCGCGACCAGGTCGCCGACTACGCCCAGCGCAAAGGCATGAGTGTCGCCGAAGTCGAGCGCTGGCTAGGGCCGAATCTCAACTACGACCCAGCGTAATTGAGGTTCTGGCCAAAGCGCAGGCGCTTCATTTCCCCAGACCCGCCCCACTCATGCGTTCCACGCACAATCCTGTGCGGCCGAGATTCCGCGTTCATCTTCGATGGCGCTAGGTGTTGCCTTCTTTAACCTGCCTATGTGGTGCAAGCCGGGCGCCGAGCACAAACAGCGGGACAAGCGTGATCAGGAAGAACAGGTGATACCAGACAGGGAAAAGCCTCCACATCGCCACGTGCTCCGGCACAAAAGCAGCCAGCATCACCAATCCAAGCACCCAGGGCGTTCGTCTGCTTGCGGGAGCCACGGCGTGAACAATAGCCCCTGCCGCCAGAGTCGTGATTACTGCGATGGTCAGCCGTGCCAGCATCATCGGCAACGTGAAGTGCATGCTCGGTTCAGCCGCCGCATAGCCGGAAAGCCACAGCCGCAGCCCGCGATTGAGAAGCGAAACCACCAGCACCCAGCCAATAAGCCCCGCGAAAAAGGCGAGAACAGATTGTTTCATCCGGACCTCCTCAATAGTTGAATTAGACTATAATAATTAGACTATGAAGGCAAGCCTTCTCATTCTTGGCGTCCTCCACCGTGGCAACTTTCATCCCTACGAGATCAAGCGACGCCTGAACAACGCCATGGTCGAGTGCTACACAGACGTGGACGTCGGGACACTCTACTACGCTGTCCGGCAGCTGGTGAATGACAAGATGATCTCTCCTGTCAGCCGGGAACGTGTCGCTCGCGGAGGCCTGCGCACCATCTACAGCATCACGGCCAAAGGCCGGCGACATTTTCAGGAACTGCTGCTTGAGCAGTTTGCTGCGGAAGGCTCCGTGGCCGACACTCTCTATGCACCCATGCTGTTTCTACACCTGTGTAATCTGCCGGCCGTCGCCGAGCTCCTGCGCTCCCGGATCAAGCGGCAAAATGAATTGATCGCCAAGCTCAGAGCCCTGCGAAAGGATCTCGCTCCTGTGCTTTCCACGGGAGGTAACCACCTGTTGCGACATCTTGACAGGCAACGTCATCTCGACAGGAAGTGGCTGCAGGAGCTGCTTGCGGATGTTGAGGCCAGGCGCGTAGCCGACGTTGCTGACCCAGGTCGCTTGGCGAAGCACAAATAACCGGAGACCGCTCGCTCCAGCGGACCGGGTGCCATACCGCCCTTCCGCCCCTGCGTTATTCTTCTTGCGTCAGCCCATGCCCCCCAAGCCCAAATCCCGCACCTCCTCTTCGGCCTCCTCCTCTCGCGCCTTCGATCAGGAACTAGCCCAACTCGAGTCCTTCTCCGCATCCCTGAAATCCGGCAAATCCCTCGACGAGGACGGCACGAATTACCTCCGAATCTCCCTAGCCCACCGCAACAACTTCCTCGTCTCCAAAGCCGCGAAACTCGTCTCCGAAGCCGAACTAGCCGCTCTGCTCCCCAACGTCCTCGCCGCCTACGACCGCTTCTTCCTCGACCCCGCCAAGTCCGACCCCAAATGCTGGGCCAAGGAAGCCCTCGCCAAGGCCCTCGTCAAGCTCGGCCATCGCAGCAAGGACGCCTACCTGCGCGGCATGCGCCATCACCAGATGGAAGCCAGCTGGGGTCCGCCCGTCGACACCGCCGGAGCACTCCGTTCCACATGCACCCACGCCCTCGTCGATTGTCCCGGCATCTCCGACGCCGACCTGCTCACCGCGCTCCTCGAGCCCCTCACCGACCCCGACAAAACCGTCCGCATGGAAGCCGCCCGCGCCATCGGCCAGGTTGGCGGCGTCAGCGCCGCGCTCATCCTCCGCCTCCGCGCCCTTCTCGGCTCCCAGATCCAGCAGGACGGCGAACCCGAAGTCCTCGGCGCAGTCTTCGCCGCGCTCCTCGACCTCGAAGGCTCCCAGGCCATCCCTCTCGTCGCCGCCGCACTCGAAACCGGCGACGACACCGCCGCCGAAGCCGCCTTCGCCCTCGCCGGCTCACGCACCCCTGAAGCTCTCGCACCGCTCCTTGCCCGTTTCCGCGCCGGCGCCGACGACTGGTTCGTCGGAGTCCTCCTCAGCGCCATCGCCCTCACCCGCCTGCCCCAGGCCTTGGACTTTCTCATCGACGCCATCGCCCGCGACTCCCGCGAAGCTCCCGCCGCCATCGAGGCCCTCGCCCGCAGCGCTCCCACCCCCGAGCTCCGCATCCGCATCGAGCAAGCCGTCGAGCAGGCCGACAGCCTCCGCCTCCGCCAGGCCCTGCGCCAGCACTTGCCGCCCATTCCCGAATAGGGCAGTCTTCTCAAATCGGGCTGCGCAATTTTTTCCCCGGAGATCATTTGCATAGAATTACGCGGGTCTGTGCCACAGTGGACCCAGGCAGTTGAGATCATGTGTGTCCTCCTTCGAACGGCCGGCGTGCAATCCCCTCGCGGGCGCTCTTCCGGCCGTTCGTTTTTCCTGTGAATCCCGTTCTGCCACCACCCGCCCACGTTTGACGCCGGTAATCCTGCAATGCTTTTATGAAAACGGCGTCCTCCGCGCCTCTGGACCTGGTCCGGAAAATCTTCAATGGGAGCAGGTTCGCGAATGCTGGCAGCGTTCGTTTTGTCGGGTGCTCTGTTGTGTGCATGCGCATCGAACGCAGATGCAGCAGTCCCACCCGGCCTCGACGCTCCCACCATCGCCACCTCGTCTGCTCTGCACGGCGCGCTCCTTGTCACCCTGTCTTCCACCGTCCCCAACGCGCCCATCCATTACACGCTCGACGGCTCCACCCCCACCACCGCGTCGCAGCAGTACCAGTCGCCGTTTCTTGTTGCTGCCAACCTCACCGTCAAGGCCGTCATCACCGCTCCCACCGGCGACGCCAGCCCGGTAGCCGCTCGCACCTTCACTCCCAACATTCCTCCCGGAACCCTGGTTTGGAGCGATGAGTTTCCCAACCCCACCAACTCCGCTGCTCAGCCCGACCCCCACGTCTGGACCTACGAAACAGGCCAGGGGGGCTTCGGCAACAGGGAAATCGAAGACTACTGCGCCTGGGGCTCCGATGTCGCACCCTGCTCCACCGCCGCCCCCAACGCCTTTGTAGGCGCCCATGGCTCTTTACACATCGTCGCCCGCCAGCCCGTGCCCGGCCGCTACACCTCCGCCCGCCTCATAACCGCCGGCCTCTTCAGCTTCCAGTACGGGCGCATCGAGGCCCGCATGATGCTGCCGGAGGGCCAGGGCCTATGGCCCGCCTTCTGGCTGCTCGGCAACAACATCGCCACCGTCAACTGGCCGGCCTGCGGCGAACTCGACATTATGGAGCACATCGACGGATCCAACCCCGGGAACGAAGGTTTTGACTGGGTGCAGGGATCCATCCACGGAACCGGCCTGAACGGCGGCATTCAATATCACCCGTCCGGCTTCTCCGCGACTGGCTGGCACACCTACGGCATGATCTGGATCAGGGGCCAGATCCAGTACTACGTTGACAACCCGTCCAACGTGTACGCCACCTTCACCGCCGCCACTCAGCAGGGAACCTGGCCCTTCGATCAGGGCCCGGAATATATCCTGCTGAATCTCGCCGTCGGCGGCGACTGGCCCGGCTCACCCAACTCAACCACCGTCTTTCCGTCGACCATGCTGGTGGATTACGTCCGCATCTACGCCAACTGACCCAGGTCGGCCGTTTCCGGCCACAGCAGCCCGTCCCGCTCTGCCACATTCGTTGCAAGCATTCGCCATTTGCACCCCTTTCCGCCCCATTCGCTGCATTCCCGCTTGCACCGTCCCCACCCCTGTGATAAAACCAAATCATTCAAGTTTGCCCCCAAAGGGCAAGCCTGAGTTTCATGCAGAGTGGCTGAGGGACGAGCCCTGTGACGCCACGACAACCTGCCCGCGCAAAACGGGAGTATGGTGTCAACTCTTGCCCGGTAGACGGGGAACATGAGATTCGGGGGTCGCTTCAGCACTCTTCGCCGAAGCGGCTCGCTAGGTACTTCGAGTCCTTTCACGTTCGCTCATTCTTGAGCCAGGTCACGCGCTCGTAGACCTTCAGTCACCTTGCATCACTGCGAGGGACTCTGTGACGACTGCTTACGAGTTGCGATGTCGGGAATGCGGCAAGTCCTATGGGATCCAGCCGCTTTCCATCTGTGACGAGTGTTTTTCCCCGCTTGAGGTCAGCCTTCGACCTCGACTACGCCCGCACCCGCTTCACCCGCGAAGCCATCTCCCAGGGCCCGCTGAACATGTGGCGTTATCGCGCCCTGCTGCCCGTTCCCGACAACTACGTCCCGCAGACCCCGGCCGGCCTCACGCCGCTCATGAAGGCTCCGCGCCTCGGCGCGCGCATCGGCGCCACGCAATCTCTACATCAAGAACGACGCCGTCTGCCTGCCCACCCTCAGCTTCAAAGATCGCGTGGTCGCCGTTGCCCTGGCCAACGCGCAGGCCTTTGGCTTCGACACCGTCGGCTGCTCCTCCACCGGCAACCTGGCCAACGCCGTCGCCGCACAGGCCGCGCGCCTGGGCCTCAAGACCTACATCCTCGTCCCCGCCGATCTCGAGCCGGCCAAGATTCTCAACACCCAGGTCTACGGCGCAACGCTCGTCCGCGTCGACGGCAACTACGACCACGTCAACCGCCTCTGCTCGCAGATCGCCGACCGCTACAACTGGGGCTTCGTCAACGTCAACCTCCGCCCCTACTACGCCGAGGGCTCGAAGACCGTCGGCTTCGAAATCGCCGAGCAACTCGGCTGGCGCCTGCCTGACAACATCGTCTGCCCCATGGCCGGCGGTTCGCTCATCACCAAAATCCGCAAGGCCTTCAGCGAGCTGGTCGCCCTCGGCCTCGTCGAAGACAAGCCGGTCAAGCTTCTTCGGCGCGCAGGCCACCGGCTGCTCGCCCATCTCCACCGCCGTCAAGAACGGCATCGGACCTCATTGAGCCGCAGCGCCCCAACACCATCGCCCGCTCACTGGCCATCGGCAACCCTGCCGACGGACCTTACGCCTCGCGCGCCATTCGCGCCTCCGGCGGCTGGGCCGAGGATGTCTCCGACGTCGAAATCGTCTCCGCCATTCAGGAACTCGCCGAGACCGAAGGCATCTTCACTGAGACTGCCGGCGGCGTCACCACTGCCGTCACCGCGCGCCTTTACGCCCATGGCCGCATCCAGCCCGACGAGCTCACCGTCACCTGCATCACCGGCAACGGCCTCAAAACCACTGACTGCCTGCAGGACGCCTATGAGCCAGAGCCAGGCCATCCGTCCGCGCCTCACCGACTTTGAAAACTTTGTGGAAGAACGCAACGCCGTCAATCAGGCTCTGAGCCTGCTGGGAGAAAGTTATGTCCGTTAGAGTCCTGTTGCCCAACGCATTTCAGAAGCACACCAACAACGTGCGCGAAATCTCTTCCACGGCCGCCAATCTTCCTGAACTGGTCACCGAGATCGAGAACAAGTTCCCGGCGCTCCGCCAGCACCTGCGCGGCGAAGACGGCCAGATCCGCCGCTTCATCAACTTCTATGTCAACGAAGAAGACATCCGCTTCCTCGGCAACGAGAAATATAACTTCAAAGACGATGACGAGGTCTTGGTGATCCCCTCCATCGCCGGCGGCTGCAGCTAACTCACGGCCGTCTTCGTCGTAGCTAACATTAATGGCTCTCCCTCCGCGGAGAGCCTTTGATGTTACAGCCTTGTAACTTGGCCCATCGCATTTTTGCACCATTTTCGCGCCACATTGACGGTCCTTTGATATCTTCCGGCCCATACTGGCTGCGTGATCCCATCCATGCGGCACAAAGTTCCGCTCAGGCTTGACCTTGCTTCCACCTCCATGGTGGAAATCGCCCTTCCCACTTATCTTCCATCCATAACTCCGCCCGCGCCGCGCATCCATGCCGAGGTAGGCCGCTATCTTCTGCGCCTCGCCGTCTCTGCTGAAGATCGCGAAGCCATCTGCCGTCTTCGCTTCCGCGTCTTCAACATCGAGCTCGGCGAAGGACTCGAAAGCTCTTACCAGACCGGCCTCGACACCGACCGCTTCGATCATCTGCTGCGAGCACCTTCTGGTCGAAGACAAGCTCGAAGAAAACCCATCCCGCCGCATCGTCGGCACCTATCGCATGCAGGCCGGACTCACCGCCGCACGCCATCACGGCTATTACTCCGAGCAGGAATTCAGCTTCTTGCCCTACGAGCCGCTCCGCCCTGGCATTCTCGAGCTCGGCCGCGCCTGCATCGACCGTTCGCATCGCACTCCGGAGGTGCTCATGCTGCTCTGGAGAGGTATCGCGCAGTATGCTTGTGACATGGGACTTCGCTATCTTGTCGGTTGCTCCTCCATCAACTCCCAGAATCCCGCTGAAGGCTGGCAGATGTACACCCAGCTTGAGCACTACCGGGTTTCTCCCGAGTTTGAAACCGAGCCCACCGTCGCGTATGCCTGCCCCATCGAGCCCGAGGGCGCACATGCACAGCCGTCGCCCTTCTTCAGCGATCAATCGATACCAAAAGCGGAATTGCCGTCGCAATCTCCCGCTCCAACTCCCTGCAAGGTTCCCAAGCTCTTGAAGACCTATCTCGCCATCGGTGCGCGCATCGCTGCGCCGCCGGCCTGGGACCGCGAGTTCGGCACTATCGATTTCCTTACTCTGCTCGATCTTCGGTTGCTCTCTGCCTCGGCGCGCAACCGCTTCCTCGCCCCGCTCACCCAGTGAGCCTGCGCGCTGTCCGGCGCGCTGTGGCGCTGGCCTTCACCTTGTCTGTTTGTGTCGCCCGTTTCTGGCTTGGCCGCCTGCGCGGCCCGTACACCCTGGAGCGCCGCGCCCTGTGGCTCCAGCGCTCCGCCCGACTGCTCATGGCCAGCATGGGAATCGAATGGCGCGTCGAAGGCAACCGCCCCACCCGCGGCCTTATCGTCGCCAACCATCTCAGCTACCTCGACATCGTCATTCTCTCCGCCGCCACGCCCTGCTTCTTCGTCGCCAAGGCGGAGATCGATGGCTGGCCCTTCTTTGGCAAGGCCGCGCGCAGTGGTGGAACCATCTTCCTCGACCGCGGCAGCCACCATAGCGCCACGTCGGTGGCAAGGGAGATCGGCCGCCGGCTCCCGCTCAGTGTCCCGGTCCTCTTCTTCCCGGAAGGCACCACCACTGACGGCAGCCAGATCCTGCGCTTCCGCTCCCGCCTCTTCGATCCGGCCACCACAACCGGTGCGCCCATCACCGCCGCCTCCATCCGCTACGTCCTCTCCGACGGCACACCGGAGCGCGAGCTCTGCTGGTATGGCGACGCCACCTTCCTGCCTCACTTGTGGAAGGTCCTCGGCTCTGCCGGCTTTCATACCGAAGTCCGCTTCGGCGAGCCGCGCATCTACCCCGACCGCCGCACCGCCGCCGACGCCACGCAAGCCGAAGTAGAGGCCATGCGCACCAGAATCGCCAGCCGTTGTCTGAAGAGAACTCTGAAGAGAGTTTTCTCGTGTCACGAATCAGAAACTCTCAACAGATTGACGATGTCATCCTGATTGCCGGGCCCCAAACGTCGTTCGATTGGAGGTGGTCAGCGAAGAATCGCTTTTGCTTTCCCGGCTTCTGTTATGGGTTTCGGACTCACCACACTAGTCGGCGGCAGGGGCTTACCCGTCGATCCCCGAACCACCAGGTTGGTCGATACCAGAAACTCCCGCTGGATCTTCGGATTGGTCGGGTCCTCGGCCTGCTGCCGCAGCGCCTCAAATGCGGCCCGGGCCAGGTCCGCCCGCGACAGCCGTATCGTCGTCAGCGGCGGCAGCGTGAACTCGGCAAAATCAATGTCGTCCAGTCCCACCACCGAAATGTCGTCCGGCACGCGCAATCCATCCATGTATGCCGCGCGCAGCACGCCGATCGCCGTCATATCGTTCGAGCAAAGGATCGCGCTCGGCAGAGTAGAGAGTGACCGCAACTGCGCAAACCCGGCCACGCCGCCCTTCAGTGTGTGGTCGCACTCAATCACCCACTTCGTTTCAACAGGCAGGCCCGCATCCTGCATCGCCGAACGGTAATCGTTTTCACGCGTGATTGCAGAGTGCAGCTTATGCGGCCCTGCCAGGAAGGCAATCTTATGATGCCCCAGCGCTACCAGGTGGTTTACCGCCTCGTGGATGCCCGTTGAATAGTCCAGCAGAATCGTGCTTACCTTCGGATCGTCCAGCCGGAACTCCGCCAGCACCATCGGAATATCCCGGTGCACAAGTTGATCCAGCACCGGCTCTTCAGCGCCGAAGCTCAGAACCGCCACTCCCTCCACCTTGCGTTCCAGCATTCGCCGCACGCAGGTCGCCAGAACCACCGGATCGCTGTTCGATGAGCTCACCAGCAGTTCGTACCCGTGCGCCACCGCAATCTCTTCAAAGTTCTGGATCAGTTCCGGGAAGAACGGGTTGGTAATGTTTTCAACAATGATTCCAAGAATCCGGCTCCGCCCTGAAACCAGGCTCCGCGCATGGGTGTTGGGAAAATAATTCAGCTGTTCAATCGCCGCCCACACCCGCTTTGCCAGCCGTTCGCTCACCGCGGGAGAGTTATTGATCGTTCGCGAAACGGTCGCAATCGAAACCTTCGCCAGGGCGGCTACGGTCCGGATGTCCGGCGTTTTTAAAACTGGCTTGGGCGTACTTTTTCGAGCCACGAATCAATCCTCATCCATATCAAAAAAACAATGTTAAAGCATTATGGCGCTTCACCGCGCCGAACGGGAAGCTTCATCCGCAAAATCTCGCGTTGTCTTTCAGCTTCTCCCGCGTGCTCCTGAGGAAATCCACCCTGGCAGCCGGATGAAACTGACCCTGACGGCTGGGCAGGGAACTGGCCCTAGTCTCGCTCCGCAATCAGCAGCCGCAGATCGCGCAGATTATGGCCGGTTGGGCCTGTCACAACCGCGTCGCCCAGTGCGGTAAACATCGGACAGGCGTCGAAGTTGGCCAGCGATTCCTTCAGATGAAATCCAAACGCATGCGCGCGCGCCACCGTGGTCGGGTCTGCAATTGCCCCGGCAGACTGCGTGTTCCCGTCAATGCCGTCAGACCCCGCGCTGAACACCGTCAGCCGCTCTCCCTGGTACTTCTCCAACTCCAGCGCGCAGGCCATCACAAACTGCTGGTTGCGCCCGCCCGCGCCCGGTGTCCTGTTCAGTGTCACCGTCACTTCGCCCACGCTGATCAGGCACAGCTTCTTGTGCTTCGCGCGCAATGTGTGAAACAGTTCCAGCAGGTACCGCGCCGCATCCGCGTAATCCCAGTCGTCGCAGCTGTTGTCCACGGCCGCATAATACCCGGCCTTCTCGGCCAGCGCCCGCGCGTTCTCCACCAGGTCATGGCTTGAGAGCAGCAGCTCGAACACTGAATCGCGAAAAGCCGGATCCTCGCCGCTCATCGCTGCCGCAGCCGTTACCCGCCGCGGCACCGGCGGTTCGTTTTTGGCAGCGCGCGGAAAGAACGGTGGCCGCCAGACCTTGTTGCCCGGCGACTCCGGCAGATCTTCCCGCTCGAAGAAGCTGCGAATCGACTCCGGCAGACGCGCGTTCAGCTTGTACTTCTCCAGCAGCTCCCGCACCTCGGCCACCGTCGAGTGGTCCGGAGATGTCGGTCCGGAGCTCAGCGCATCCAGCGTCCGCAGCGGCACGTCCGGCAGCAGCAGGCTCACCTTTGCCGCCTCCGGCGCAGCCATCGCCAGCCTCCCCCCCTTCACCGCGGAAAAATGCTTGCGCAGCGTGTTGATCTCGTTGATCGGCGCGCCAGAACCCAGCAGCAGCCGGTGGAATTCGATCGTCTCTTCCAGCGTGATCTGGGGGTCCAGCGGCAGGTCGAACATCGCCGATCCCCCACCGGAGATCAGGAAGAATATCAGCGTGTCTTTCTTCGCCTTGCGCAGCAGCGCCAGCGTCGCGCGTGCCGCATCGAATGTGTCTTCGTTCGGCAGCGGATGTCCGCCTTCAAAGTAGCGGAAACGCCAGTTGCGGTGCTTCGGTAGCTGGTTCGAACAGCAAATGCCGCGCACCCCTTTGCGCCGCTTCATGCGCTCCAGCAGTGTGTCCAGCATCGGCCCCGCCGCCTTGCCCAGCGCAATCACGAAAACCCGCTTGTAGGCCCCCAGGTTGATCGTCGCCGGACCACTCCCGTCCGGCAGCAGCCGGTGCAATATGTTGCCTTCGAAGCGCAGGCGTCTGTCAAAGGCCGAAGCAATGTTGCAGGCCGCAATCGCGCCTGTAAAAATCTTTGTCGCTGTGCTGTGCAGTGTTTCCATGGTAAGGTCGCTGACCGGGGTCATCGCAATTGCTCCTTGAGCCAACCGGAGAGTGCCTGTTGCATGGGCTCCAATTGACTTTGGAAGAAGTGATCGCCGCCGGGGATGAGCAGCAGTTGCGTGGGAGGTGCGGCAGAGGCGGCCACCTGGGCCAGTTGTGCGGCCGGCGCGTAGGTGTCGTTGTCTCCACTCAAGAAAAGTTTGGGCAGGCTGCAATCGCTCAGAAAGCGATACCTGTAGTGGTGTCCTTCGGCTTCGGTGGGCAGCCCCAGCGCCGCCACTGCGCGAACATCGGCATCGCTCCCGCAACAGGCTTTCAGCGCCATCGCTGCGCCAAAGCTGAAGCCGGCAACCACCAGCGGGCGTTTGTATTCGTTTTCAAGCCAGGCCATCGCCGCCCGCACATCCTCCGCTTCCAGCCTGCCATCGTGCGTTCCCTGGCTCAGCCCCGTCCCGCGAAAGTTGAAGCGTAGCACCGGCAGCGCCAGCCCCCAAGCAGCATCGTTCAGCACTTTCATGGCGTGGTACACAACCTTGTTGTGCATTGTGCCACCGGCGTTGGGGTGTGGATGACAAACCAGCGCGGCAAACGGCGCATCGGCTGCACCCTCGTTCACCACCGCCTCCAGCCTGCCTGCGGGCCCCGCCAGTTCCACGCTGCGCAGCATGGCTGGCCTGGAACTCCGGGTGCTGCGGGGAAGTGCGGTTGTTGGGATCATTCCACTCAACATTCTACGCTTCCGCCGTCCATTTTTCAGTCTCCAGCCCCGGTTTTCGCCCTCCCGGTCGCGCTGCCGTTTTGATCGGACAAATCGTTTAACTGGCTCCGAAGCACTGCTCCACGGGAGTTCGCCAACCCTCTGTAAGGTATTCTGGCAGCATCATGTCCGATCTAATTTCTGCCCAGGTCCTTGATCCCGTCCGCCTTACCATCGCCCTCTGTCAGATCGAGTCCACCACCTACAACGAGGGCGCCGTCGGCGAATTTCCTGGCCGATTTTCTCGCCGCGCGCGGCTGGGCCGTCGAGAAGACTCCCGTCGAGCAGCCCGTCGAAAGCGCCACCGCCGCAGCCCGCTGGAATGTCTATGCCGGCGCGCCTGGCGAGACTCCCGACCTGGTCTTTTCCACTCACCTCGACACCGTCCCTCCCTACATCCCGCCCACCGAGGATGCGGACTTCCTCTACGGCCGAGGCGTTTCAGACGCCAAAGGAATCGTAGCCGCCCAGGTAGCCGCCGCCGAAGCTCTCCGCGTGCAGGGCTTTAAGATCGGCCTCCTCTTCGTTTCCGGCGAAGAGCGCGACTCCGCCGGCGCCAAAGTCGCAAACCTCAGCCCCAAGGGCAGCCGCTTCCTCATCAACGGCGAACCCACCGATAACCGCCTCGCCCTCGCCTCCAAAGGCTCCCTCCGCGCCGTCCTCAAGTCTTCGGGCAAGATGGCCCACTCCGCCTATCCCGAGCTCGGTGAAAGTGCTGTCCACAAGCTCGTTGAAGCCCTCGCCAAACTCCTCGCCCTGCCCCTGCCCTCCGTCGAAGATGTCGGCCCCAGCACCCTCAATATCGGCCAGATCCACGGCGGCCACGCTCCCAACGTCATCGCCGACAAGGCCGAAGCTCAGGTCCTCATCCGCCTCGTCGGTGACTCCGCCCCCATCCGCGCTGCCGTCATCGAAGCCGCCGCAGGCCTCGCAGAAGTCGACTTCACCCTCGAAATCCCTTTCGTCCGCCTCCGCGCTGTCCCCGGCCTGCCCACCATGGTCGCCAAGTTCACCACCGACATCCCCCAGCTCAGCAACTGGGGCGAGCCGCTGCTCCTCGGCCCCGGCTCCATCCACGTCGCCCACACTCCCTACGAAAAACTCTCCAAGAAGGAGCTCCGCGACTCCGTGGACCTCTACATCCAGGTCGCCAAACAACTGCTCGCATAGCGGGACTCCTCAACGGTTCATCCCAAAATGAGCTGTCATCCTGAGCGACCCCCTAAGTTGTCATCCTGAGCGAGCGCAGCGAGTCGAAGGACCTGCATTTGCTTTTGCTCTTGCTGAGCGACCCTCCCCTAAGCTTGTCATCCTGAGCGACCGCAGGGAGTCGAAGGACCTGTATTGTTCTTCCATTGGATTTCACATTAACCCTGTGCCAGGTGTGACAGCTCGAACCCGTGGCGCTTTAGAATGGAAAAGTAGTCAGGAGATTCCATCATCATGAGCACATCCGTCCTCGACATCCCCGTCAAGAAAATCACCGGCGAACCCACCACCCTGGCCGAGTTCAAAGGCCACGTCCTGCTGGTCGTCAATGTCGCCTCCAAGTGCGGCCTTACCCCGCAGTACGAAGGCTTGGAAAAAATCTACGAGCAGTTCAAAGGCCAGGGCCTGGTCGTCGCCGGCTTCCCGGCAAACGACTTCAAGCAGCAGGAGCCCGGCACCAACGACGAGATCGTCACCTTCTGCACCACCAACTTCGGCGTCAAGTTCCCGCTCTTCGACAAAATCCCCGTCGTCGGTCCGGAAAAGCACCCCCTCTACGCCGCACTCATCGCTGCCCAGCCCAAGGCCATCAGCCTCGGCGAAGTCTCCTGGCGCGACAAACTCAAGGGCTACGGCATCGAGGGCAACCCCGAGCCGGAGATCCTCTGGAACTTCGAGAAGTTCCTTGTCAGCCGCAGCGGAGAAGTCGTCAAGCGCTTCGCACCCAACACCCAGCCCGACGCCCCCGAACTCATCGCCGCCATCGAAGCCGAGCTCGCCAAAAGCTAGCTCTCCCGGCCCTTGCGCGGCTCAAAGCTCTCTGCACCCCGCAACCCGTTATGCCCGGAACCCTCTGGTCCTTCCGGGCATAACCCATGTATTCTCTGGCCATGGTCCCGAACGACAGTTCCTCGGCTCCAGCGGGCAATTCGCTTTCACAGGCTCCTTCCTCCTATCTGCGCTCGGCCCGGCATCAGCCGGTCCACTGGCATGCCTGGGGCGAAGCTGCCTTCGCGCGCGCCCAGGCTGAAGACAAGCCCATCCTCCTCGACATCGGCGCGGTCTGGTGCCACTGGTGCCACGTCATGGACCGCGAGTCCTACGAGAATCCTGAAATCGCCGCGCTCATCAACCAGCACTTCGTCGCCGTCAAGGTCGATCGCGACGAGCGCCCCGACGTCGACGCCCGCTACCAGGCCGCGGTCTCCGCCATCAGCGGCCAGGGCGGTTGGCCGCTCACCGCCATCCTCACCCCCGACGGCCGCCCCTACTTCGGCGGCACCTATTTCCCCCCCGACGACCGCTATGGCCGCCCCGGCTTCGGCCGCGTCCTGCTCACCATGGCCCAGGTCTGGCACGACCGCCGCGACGAAGCCCTCGAGTCGGCCGCCAGCGTCATGGCCGCCATCGAACACAACGAGAGCTTCTCCGGCCGCGGCGGCGAGCTGACCTTCGCCCTCGTCGACAAGATCGCCGCCTCCGCTCTCAAACAATTCGACCCCCGCAACGGCGGCTTCGGCTCGCAGCCCAAGTTCCCCCATCCCTCCGCCCTCGATCTGCTCCTTGAAGTTGCCGTGAACCGCGACAACGGCGAGGCCGCCGTCGCCTTTGCCATCACGCTTGAGAAGATGGCCCGCGGCGGCGTCTACGACCAGCTCGCCGGCGGCTTCCATCGCTACTCCGTCGACGAGCACTGGGTCGTCCCCCACTTCGAGAAGATGCTCTACGACAACACCGAGCTCCTGCGCAACTACGTGCACGGCTTCCAGAGCCTATGTCCGCGCCGACTTCTTTGAAACCGCCCGCCAGATCGTCGCCTGGCTCGACTCCACCATGACCGACCGCGACCGCGGCGGCTTCTATGCCTCGCAGGACGCCGACATCAACCTCGACGACGACGGCGACTACTTCACCTGGACCGCGAACGAAGCCAGCGCCGTCCTCGACCCCGCCGAGTTCGAGTTCGCCGCCACATACTGGGACATCGGCGTCCTCGGCGACATGCACCACAACCCCGCCAAAAACGTCCTCCACGTCAAGCAGTCGCTGGACGAGATGGTTGTCGAAGGCGGCAATCTTGAATCCCTTCGCGCACTCTGCTCTTCCGCGAAGCAGAAGCTGCTCGCCGCCCGCGTCGCGCGCCCCACGCCGTTCATTGATCGCACCCTCTACACCGGCTGGAATGCCATGGCCGTCACGGCCTATCTTGAAACCGCCCGCATCCTCCGCCTCGATGGCGTGCAGGAGTTCGCCCTCCGCACCCTCAACCGCCTCCTCGAGGAAGCCTGGGACGGCCGCGACACCCTCTATCACGTCATTGCCTACGGCGAAGGGCAACCCGCGGATGCAGCAACCACCCGCGTTCCCGCCACCCTTGACGACTACGCCTTTACTATCCACGCCGCCGTCGACGCCTGGCAGGCCTCCGGCCTCATCAGCTTTTACCGCGTCGCCGTCAAGATCGCCGACGCCATGATCGCCCGCTTCTACGACCGCACCTCCGGCGCATTCTACGACACGGCAGCAACGGCAGAGGGTGAGCTTCCTCTCGGCGTCCTCAGCGCCCGCCGCAAGCCCTTGCAGGACTCACCCACCCCCGCCGGCAATCCCACCGCTGTCTCCGCACTGCTTCGCCTTGAATCCCTGAGCGGCCGCGCCGGCTACCGCGAAATTGCCGAAGACACGCTCCTTTCCTTCGCCGGCATGGTTGAGCACTTCGGTCTCTACGCCGGCAGCTACGGCCTCGCCCTCGAGCGTTTTCTTCTCGACCCCGTGCAGGTCATCGTTGTAGGCGCCGGCCCAGATGCCTCGCGCCTGCAGGCAACCGCCGAAGCCCGCTTCGCTGTCAACAAAACCGTCATGCGCATCGCCCCGCAGCGCCTCGTCGCCGATTCGCTCCCTGAAGCCCTGGCAGAGACATTGCCCCACGTCCCCCCGCCCAAAGGCGCGGCAGCCTGGGCATTGGTCTGCAAAGGCCGCACTTGCCTCCCGCCCATCACCGACCCCGAAGCCCTGCTGGAAGCCCTGGAAGCCTGAATCTATGTCAACCACTCCAGCCCGCTGACTCGCCACCCCTATCATTCCCACGGGTCCAGCTAACTCGCTAACTTGCTAACTCCGCGCAAGCGGAGCTAACTTGCTAAAAATGCCAATCCGAGGCCATCTCTATGAGCACTTCCCCAGTCCCCACCCCCTACACCGAGCCCTGGCTCCGCGGCACCCATGCCGACGTCCCCGCCGTCGGCCGCGCCGTCCTCCACGCCTTCGACCTTGCCCTCGACGACCTCACCCGGTGGACCGATGGCCTCACTGACGCCGAAGTGCACGCGCACCCCCTCGAACTTCCCTCCGTGGCCTTCCATCTCCGCCACATCGCCCGCTCCACCGGTCGCCTGCTCAGCTACGCCGAGGGCAACCAGCTCTCCATCGAGCAGTTGACCGCCCTCAAAGCCGAACAAAGCGGGGATGAGTCTCTGGCCGCTCTGCTCTCCGAGGTCGAAGTCGCTTTCAGTAACGGCGCAGACCGCGTTCGCGTCCTCGCCACCGCCAATCTGGAAACCTTTCGCGGCGTCGGCCGCAAGCAGCTCCCCACCTCCATCGGTGGCGCGCTCGTCCACGTAGCTGACCACACCCAGCGCCACGTCGGCCAGGTCGTCACCACTGCCAAGGTGTTGAAAGCGCTGCGGGGATAGTCCATCAACGGCTTGACAGATTCATCGGAGTAATTCAACGTCGAGCTGGTAAGGCAGTAAGGGGGCCGGATGCGCGCACCGGAGCGAAGCCTCGAGCTGACGCAGGTTACGGAATGGGAAGACGGGCGCGTTCGTTCGCTGCAAGACTCACTCGCTGCCGAAGAGCCTTTTGAGATTCGGATTGGCGGCGTACCGCTTACGGTAACCATGCGGACACCAGGGCATGATATCGAGCTTGCGGCTGGATTTCTGCTGACCGAAGGGATCATTCAATCTTCAGGTCAAATTGCCGCCATCCGCGCCAGGACGCCTGAAAATGGGTTGAGAAGCAACGTAGTTGAAGTGGAGTTGAAGGATACAGATTTCGACTCCGGCGTCGTGCAGCGCAACTTCTTTGCAGCATCCAGTTGTGGAATCTGCGGCAAGGCCTCCATCCATGCAATCCGCGTCCGCGGCCTGCAGCAGCCCGATAGCGGTTTCCGCCTCGATCCTGAGGTTCTATGCAGGTTACCCGCGACGCTCCGTTCGGAGCAGGCGGTCTTCAGCCGGACCGGCGGCTTGCATGCCGCGGCGCTGTTTGACGCCAGCGGACAGTTGATGGCCCTGCGCGAAGACATTGGCAGACACAACGCCGTCGACAAGATCGTCGGATGGGCGCTGTTGCACCAGCAACTGCCGCTATCCCGGCATGTGATGCTGGTCAGCGGCAGGGGCGGATTTGAGATTGTCCAGAAGGCGCTGGCCGCGGGAATCCCGATTCTTGCCTCGGTGTCGGCTCCGTCCACCCTGGCCGTCAAGCTCGCTCGCGAGTTGGGATTGACCTTGGTCGGTTTCTTGCGCGGGCGCCGCTTTGTCATCTATTCGGGTGAGATTCGTTGCCTTGCTGCGCCGTCGGTGAATCCTTCCGGTGTCTGAATCCTGCCTTGATACGGAAGTGTCTCCCGGATGAGCCAGCAATTTAACAGAGAATTAACCAGGGCATTCACAACATCAAATGAAAGCAGTTTACCGGGCTGCGATTGCCATACTAATATCCAACTGAGTCACGGAAGGTCGATTCCCCATGTCGGTCATTATTATGAATGGCATTCCCCGGGCAAGCCAGCCTGGAGAGCGCCTCATCGACGTAATCAACCGCTGCGGCGTGGAGATTCCGCAGGTTTGCTACCACCCCCAACTCGGGCCGATCCAGACCTGCGACACCTGCATGGTGGAGGTGGACGGCAAACTGGTGAGAGCCTGTGCCACGCTCGCCGCGGATGGAATGGAAGTGCTTGCTTCCTCGCCGCGCGCGGACGCAGCGCAGCGCGAGGCCTTTGACCGGATCCTGGGCAATCATCTGCTCTACTGCACGGTCTGCGATAACAACAACGGCAACTGCACGGTGCACAACACGACGAAGCTGCTCGCAGTCGAGCATCAGGAGATTCCTTATAGGGCGAAGCCGTATGAAGTGGACATGTCGAATCCCTTCTATCGCTACGATCCCGACCAATGCATCCTTTGCGGGCGCTGCGTCGAGGCTTGCCAAAACCTTCAAGTCAACGAGACGCTGAGCATTCGCTGGGAGGATCCGCATCCCCGCGTGTTGTGGGATGGCGGCGCGCCCATTGGGGAATCGAGCTGCGTTTCATGCGGCCACTGCGTCACGGTTTGCCCCTGCAACGCGCTGATGGAAAAATCGATGCTGGGTGAGGCCGGATACTTTACCGCGCTGCCCAAGTCCGGCGCTGAATGGAATGATCGACGTGGTCAAGGGCATTGAGCCGGAGCTTGGCTATGGCGCGATCTTGCAGCTTTCTGAAATGGAAGCCGCGATGCGCGAGTCGCAGATCAAGCAGACGAAGACAGTCTGCACGTATTGCGGCGTGGGTTGCAGCTTCGATATCTGGACCAGGGACCGGCACATCCTCAAAGTGGAACCGGCGCATGGTCCGGCCAATGGCGTCTCCACCTGCATCAAGGGCAAGTTTGGCTGGGACTACGTGAACAGTCCGGACCGGCTTACCAAGCCGCTGATCCGCGAGGGCGATGGCTTTCGCGAGGCCACGTGGGACGAAGCTCTGGGCCTGGTGGCGCGCAGGTTCGCCGAGATCAAAGCGGCAAAACGGGCCGGACGCCCTGGCATTCATCTCTTCGTCGAAGTGCACCAACGAAGAGAGCTATCTGATGCAGAAGCTGGCTCGCGCCGTCATCGGCACCAACAACATGGATAACTGCTCGCGCTACTGCCAGGCGCCTGCCACCACAGGGCTCTTCCGCACGGTTGGCTATGGCGGCGACTCCGGTTCAATCTCTGACATCGAGCAGGCCGGGCTGGTGCTGATCATCGGCAGCAATACGGCGGAGAGCCATCCGGTGCTGGCAACGCGCGTGAAGCGATCGCACAAACTGCGCGGGCAAAAGCTCATCGTCAGCGATCTGCGCGAGAACGAAATGGCGCGCCGCGCGGACGTGTTTCTGCATCCGCGGCCGGGCACCGACCTCATCTGGCTCTCGGCAGTGACGCGCTACATCGTGGAGAACGGCCTTGCCAGGCAGGCCTTCATTGACAAGTGGGTGAATGGTTCGGCCGAATACATCAAGAGCCTTGAGCCTTTCACGCTCGAAATGGCGAGCCGGCGATGCGGAATCCCCGTCGAAACACTCACCAGGGTTGCCCACATGATTGCGGAAGCCGATGGCGTGTGCGTGCTGTGGGCCATGGGCGTCACGCAGCACACCATGGGCTCTGACACATCGACGGCCATCTCGAATCTGTTGCTTGCAACCGGCAACTACATGCGGCCCGGCTCGGGCGCGTATCCACTGCGCGGGCATAACAATGTGCAGGGGGCGAGCGATCATGGGGCCATGCCGAACTTCTTTCCCGGCTACCAGAAAGTCGACGACCCCGAGGTTCGCGCGAAGTTTGAAAAGGCGTGGAATGTGACCCTGCCGTCGAAGCCCGGCCTCGATAACCACCTCATGATCGACGCCATTCACGATGGCCGTCTGAAGTCGATGTACGTCTTCGGCGAAGAGATGAGCATGGTGGACTCGAATGCAAACTATGTCGCGGCTGCACTGTCGAAGCTGGAGTTCTTTGTGATGCAGGAGATCTTCTTCACCGAGACATGCCGCTTTGCCGACGTGATTCTTCCCGCAAGCCCGAGCCTGGAAAAGGAAGGGACGTTCACCAGCACGGAGAGGCGCATTCAGAGGCTCTACCGGGCAATGGAGCCGCTCGGCGAGAGCCGTCCCGACTGGGAGATTATTCAGGACATTGCCAATCGCCTGGGCGCTGGCTGGAAATACGAACATCCGTCGCAGATCTATGAAGAGATCGCTCCGCTCACGCCGCTCATGGCCGGCGTCACCTATGAAAGGCTGGAGGGTTATAAAACTTTGCAATGGCCCGTAGCCGAAGACGGCAGCGACCAGCCACTGCTCTACACGAAGCAGTTCAATTTCCCTGACGGCAAGGCGAACTTCTATCCGCTCACCTGGCATGAGCCTTCGGAACAGCAGGACGCGGAATATGATCTGCATCTGAACAATGGCCGCCTGCTGGAGCACTTCCACGAAGGCAACATGACGTATCGCACCCAGGGCATTCGCGCCAGGACTCCATGCACATTCGTCGAGGTTTCGCCGGAGCTCGCCAGCGATCGCGGCATCGAAACCGGAAGTTGGGTGCAGCTTGCATCGCGTTACGGCAAGGTGCGCGCGCAGGCGGTCGTTACCAGCCGCGTGCAGGGCAAGGAACTGTATATGCCGATGAACTCGGTCGAGGAACCGGTGAACCGCCTGACCAGCAGCTACACCGACGCGGCGACCCACACGCCCGCCTACAAGGAAACCTCCGTGCAACTCAAAGTGCTTGGCGCAGTCGGCGAGAATCCCCTTCCGAAGACCAACTCCCGGTTTGGCCATCCAACGCCGCAGAACGGCGTTGAAGTGGAGCGCAAGTGGAAGCGCGGGGACTATCGCCAGCCGGGGAGTGAACTGGTTCAAATTCAAACGCGTTAGCTGCAATCCACAGCAAGGAGAATCAACGATGGCTCGGCCAATCTCTCTGGAGTTACCGCCCCGCGACCCGCGCCAGGAGCTGCGCAAGCGTCTCGACGAAGCACCCATTGAACACGCCGAAGCGCTGCTCGACTCATGGCAGTTGCTGCAGCAGTTGCACGATCATGGCGTTCTTGAACTCCTGCGCGGCGCGCTGGGCGCGAGTGACAAGCTGATCGAGACCGCTGTGGACGCGGCCAGGTCGGACGACTCGGTTCGCGCGATACGCAACGCCCTGATCCTCGGCAAGATGCTTGCCTCCATCAATCCGGAGGTGCTGCAATGCTTCGCCGCGGCCACCACTGAAACGCTCGGCTGTTACCAGAAGCCCATCATCGAGCCGCCGGGGCTTTTCTCGCTCCTCAGCCAATTCCGCCATAAGGAACTACGCAGAAGCATGGCGCTCATCAACCGCTTTCTTGAAACTCTTGGAAACCAGATTAAATTGCGCGGCAGTTGCAAATAAGAGCCGGCTCACTGCAACCAACAGCCCTGGGGGAATGCATGTCGAACACAAATCGCTGGGGGCTCGCGGCAGCCGGCTTCCTGATGCAGATGGCGCTGGGCGCTGTCTATGCGTGGAGTGTCTTTCGCACTCCCCTCGCCAAACAGTTTCACTGGTCCATCTCGGACGTCACGCTGACCTTCACCATCTGCGTTTTTGTCCTTGGCGTCGCCGCGTTCTTTGGCGGCCTGTGGCTCAACAGGAAAGGGCCGCGCATCGTCGCGCTCACGGGCGGGTTTCTCTACGGGCTGGGCGTGTTTCTGGCCAGCTTCTCCGCTGACAAGCTATGGTGGCTTTATCTCAGTTATGGATTGATCGGCGGCATCGGTCTCGGATTCGGCTACATTGTTCCCGTCGCGGTGCTGGTCAAGTGGTTTCCTGACAGGCGAGGCCTCATCACCGGCATTGCCGTCGGTGGCTTCGGCGCGGGCGCTCTGGTCACAGCTCCTGTAGCCACGCGGCTCATTCAAAGTGTGGGCGTGCTGCAGACCTTCGCTTATCTGGGCATCGCGTATCTGATCGTGACCATGGCCACCGGTTTCTTCATGAAGAATCCACCGGATGGATGGAAGCCGGCAGGCTGGTCTCCCAGCGCCACTCAATCCAAACAGCGCGCGGCAAGGGACTACTCGCTTGCAGATGCACTGAAGACCTGGCAATGGTGGGCACTCTGGCTGCTGCTGTTTCTGAATACCTCGGCTGGAATCTCACTCATCTCGCAAGAGTCGCCCATGTTCCAGGAGATCGCCAAAGTGAGCGCCATCGTTGCCGCCGGCATGGTCGGCGTCGTCAGCGTCGGTAACGCGGTGGGCCGCATCTTCTGGGCGTGGACCTCCGATGCACTCACGCGCAGATGGACATTTACTGTCATGTTCCTGCTGCAGGTTGGTCTCTTCTGGCTCCTGCCGGGGATTGGTTCCGTGCCGGTTCTCACCACCGTTTCCTTCATCATTCTCATGTGCTACGGCGGCGGATTCGGCACCATGCCGGCATTTGCAGCCGACTACTTCGGCTCGAAAAATGTTGGTCCAATCTATGGGCTCATGCTCACCGCCTGGGGCACAGCGAGCGCATTCGGCCCGCTGCTTATCGCACACCTGCGCCAATCCAGTGGCTCGTTTGTCAGCGGCCTGCACGTCGTCGCCGGCATTATGGCCTTGTCCGTGTTGCTGCCTGTCCTTGTCTCGCCGCCCAAAGCGCAACAGAGTTCAATGGGCTGAAGCACACCAATAGATGATTTGGGCCCGATGGCCCCCGGCGGAACTCGTCTATCCAGCCACACGAACCGTTTCCCCCATCACAGAGGTTGATCCCTCGCAGACCTCGCGGACGCAGCGGATATCATCGGCGTTCTCTATGTTGCGTCTGTCAGTTGTCGGCAACGAGCCAGCATACGTTCCCGGATGTGAAAGCGATGCGAAATGCGGGCGCCGGGCAGTTGATCGCCAATCCGTCTCCAGCCCTGTCGCAGCCCGACGGAGACGGTCGGACAGCAACCGGGAAACCTGGTTGTGAACGGATAGCCTGTTTATCGAGAAGAGAGAACTCGCTTACATTGCGGCGACAAAGGCGGGAAGGGCCATCCCGGCATGATCCTGCAACATCTGCGTCATCCGTGCGGCCATGCCCATGTACATCGATGCGACGCGGAATGCATTCATTTGTGCCCTGGCCTGGCTCACTGGGTATTGTATGAGCGACATCAACACGCGCGCCCGGATTTGCGTAGCATCGCTGCGCAGAGTCTCAAGAAGCAGGGGGTCGATCGAGTCGCTATGCCGGGCTGCAAAATCCGCCATCTCCAGCATGACCCCGGCGTTCCGGTAAATCGCACGCAAGCCGCGTGCGCCTTGAATGCGCTTCCAACTCTCTGCAGGTGTGGCGTTGAGTCCCTCTTTCCAAAGGAAATGCTCGCTCAACTCGTGTCCGCTCCAGCCAGACCCCAGCCGTGCAATGAGAGCCTCCCACGACTGACTGTTCCGGCACTGTAAGCCGAACATCCAACGGCACAAATAAAGAGCCACGGGGGAAACTACGGCGAATTGGACCACGAGCACGATCATTGATGCCTCTTAGACCGACAAACGGCAGCCCTTCGAAACTTCAAGGCAACCCAGGTCGGTTCTTGCTGCTCTCTTCGCACCAACTAGGATCCAGTACATCTGCACTTAATAACCCTAAAATCACCTATTGATCCGGTCAATGATACTTCCTGGCTATCGATTGGTCCTTTTGGGTCCACCGCTTCCCGGGGCCACCCGCGCCGCCGCAGCCTTCGGCAGGGCGGCCACCTTCCCATCTCGCTCAGCCAGGACCAGTTCGCCACTGGCCAGTGATGGGTATCACTGAAAGACAATTCTCTCGCGCAGAATGTTGGTGTCAGCTTCAGAGAGGCAGCCGCGGAGTTCCCTCTTCGCGTCGTCCCGCTGCCGTTCCGGGGAGTGGTTTCAGTCCAGGGCATCTTCTCTTCCCTCGGAATGGGAGATCCAGCGCGCGGCCTGCAGAAAACCCGCTGGCAAGTCTGGAGAAACCCATGGTGATTGCATCCGAATTGCGGGAAGGGATGGCCCTCCGGATTGACCATCAGGTCTACAGAGTCCTCGAAGTTGAGTCCAAAGCCGGCACCGCCAAAATGGGAGGCACGGTACGAGCCATGCTCTCAAATGTGCGCAGCCGCCGCATTTGGGATCAGCACTTTCGCCCCCTCGAGCGGCTGGAAAATGTGGAGTTGGAGAAACGCAAAGTGGAGTATCTCTACAGCGATGGCGCCAACTGCATCTTCCAGCGGCTGGATACCTTTGAACAGGTTGAGTTCCCCTCGGCCAGCCTCGGTTTGGCAGAGAAGCTTCTCCAGGCCGGGACCGAAGTAACCGCGGAGTTTTTTGAGGGAGAACCAATCAGCCTGGTTTTACCTGACACGGTTGAAGCTCGCGTGGCAACCACCGCGCCTCCCGCGCGCTCACAGCAGGATTCGGGCCGAAAAGAAGCCACGCTGGAGAACGGCCTCCTCATACAGGTCCCTTTGTTCGTCGCTCCCGGCGAACTTGTCAGTATCGACTTCAGGAGTGGGCGCTACGTTGAACGGGTTCGAACGCAACACAAGAAAGGCGTCTAAAGAGCTCCCGAAGCGGAGGAGAGACCATGATCGATCTGCTTGCAGTGCCCATGGAGATTCCGGCTGAATCCAACATCATCATCGGCCAGTCCCACTTCATTAAAACTGTGGAGGACATCTACGAGGCCGTAGTATCAACCGCGCCGCAAGCCAAATTTGGCCTGGCCTTCAATGAGAGCTCTGGAGCCTGCCTGATTCGCTCCGACGGAAACGATGAGGTTCTTCGCGAAACCGCGATCCGGAACGCCAGAACGCTGGCTGCCGGTCATGTCTTCGTATTGATGCTTCAAAACGCATTTCCCATTAATCTGCTCAATGCCCTGCGCAATGTTCCGGAGGTTTGCTCCATCTTCTGCGCAACAGCCAACCCGGTCCAGGTCGTTCTGGCAAAGAGCGAACAAGGGCAGGGCGTGCTGGGCGTGATCGACGGAAGTTCGCCCAGGGGAGTCGAGGGAGAGGAGGATGTGGCGTGGCGGCACGATCTGCTGCGCAAGATCGGTTACAAGCGCTAGCCTGAACGGAACAGGCCTCGCCGGCTGTCGCCAAATGCGCCCATGGACCGGAAACGCGTGATTGCAACCATCGCGCTCGTCTCAATCCGCGCAGGAAACTCGCAGGAACAAGGAGGTGGTTATGGCAAACGCAATCTTGACCGAGTATCTCGATACACACAAGGTCCCGTACCTTGTGATTGCCCACTCGCCCGCATACACGGCACAAGGCATTGCCGGGCTGACGCACATTTCAGGAAAGGAACTGGCCAAGACTGTGATCGTCGAGCTTGACGGCAAGCTGGCGATGGCGGTCATCCCTGCAAAATTCCACATCGACCTGATGCAGCTCAGAAGGGCGGCCCATGCAAGATCGGCCCTGCTGGCCTCTGAAGATGACTTCAAAGATCGATTCCCTGAGTGCGAAACCGGCGCGATGCCGCCCTTTGGAAATCTCTTCGGACTTGAGGTCTTTGCTGATGACAGTCTGGAGAAGGACAAGGAGATCGCGTTCAATGCAGGGACGCATCAAGAACTGATTCGCATGGCCTGGGCGGATTTCAAGCGGCTGGTCGAACCCAAAATGATCCGTTTCGCCGCGGGGCATTGGGATCAAGCAGCGTAGTTCGCAGGGTTGTCACGTTGAACGGTAGCCGCGTCATCTGGGTGGAGAGAAGTTTTGTCCCCGGGGCGATGACGGACTTCCAGCTCCTGCCAACCAAAGAGAGGTGCTGCCATGTCTCTGGCAATCAAAATAACCGCATTCGCAAACGGCGGTGAGATTCCAAAGAAATACACGTGCGGCGGTGCCAACTTGTCGCCCGCCCTCAGTTGGAATGGCGTCTCTCCCGCGGCGCGCTCGTTGGTGCTTATCGTGGACGATCCAGATGCGCCCAGAGGTACGTGGACACACTGGCTCATCTGGAACCTGCCCGCTCATCTTACGGCCTTGCCGGAGGGAGTGCCTGCGCAGGAAGTACTCGAGAATGGCGCCCGCCAGGGCAGCAACGATTTCCAGCGCATCGGCTATGGCGGTCCATGCCCGCCGCCCGGCAAAGCACATCGCTACTTCTTCAAACTGCATGCGCTCAACTGCGCACTCGACCTCAAGGCAGGAGCCGGAAGAAAGGAACTGGAGCGCGCCATGAAGGGACACATCGTGTCCCAGGCGGAATGGATGGGCACCTACCGGCGCTGACCTGGCCTCCGGGTGCCTGTCGATTACCGTAACTTGAACGGACTCGACTCGTTTTCCATCTCAGCATCATTTACACTTCTGCAAACCTTCAGCAGAACGGCCGTCGCTAATAATAAGTCATTCATTTACAACCAAATCTGAGATGTGCCCCATCTTCTCCTGCTTGGTCTTCAGGTACCCGGCAAACGTGTCCTGCGGCTCAACCTCGGCGGAAACCCGTTCCACCACCGCAATCCCGCCCGACTCCAGCGCCGCCACCTTCTCCGGGTTATTCGTCATCAGCCGCACTTGCGTCACGCCCAGCAGCTTCAGCACCTCGGCAGGCATCTCATACCCCCGGCAGTCGGCGGCAAAGCCCAGCTCCACGTTCGCCTCCACCGTATCCATGCCCTGGTCCTGCAGTTCGTAGGCCTTCAGCTTGGCCATCAGGCCAATCCCGCGGCCCTCCTGCTGCTCGTACAGCAGAATCCCCGCGCCTTCTTCGGCAATCTTGCCCAGCGCCAGCTCCAGCTGCAGTCGGCAGTCGCAGCGCAGCGAGCCAAACACATCGCCCGTCAGGCATTGCGAGTGGATCCGCACCAGCGGCGGCGCGGCGTGAATATCGCCCATCACCAGCGCCACCAGCCCCTCCACGCCGCAGCTTGCCCGCGCGCGCGGCCTCGCAATCGGGCATCGGCTCCGGCAACCCGCCCTCAAAGCCCAGGATGCGAAATACCCCCCAGCGCGTAGGAAAATCCGCCTCGGCAACCTTCTTCACGCTTTCAAATCCCATGCTCCCATTCTACAGAGACAGGGGTCAGAGACTCATCGCATCAGTCCCGTTGCGGTCGATTCCAGCCTCCCTCGTTCGCCAGCTCTCTGCGGATCCCTGAGTCACTGATCCTGACCCCTGATCCCTGCTTGCGATACAGTGAAGCAGTGACCGACCGCCTCATCTGGATTACGTTGCTCGTCAAGCTCGGCGTCGTTGCCTCCGTCGCCAGCATCCTGGCGCGCGTCGTCACTTTCCGCCGCCTCTTCTTCGCCGAGCACCGCACCTCCCGCCAGACCCTTGCCCTGCTCGCCTTTTTTCTCGTTCCCCTCACGCTCGGCGTCTGGGTCCGCTTCTGGGTGCCCAACTTCCTCGCCGCCGACATCTCTTTTGCGACCGTTATCCTGCTCGGCCTTCTGCTTGGCCCCAACTGGGCCATGCTCGGTGGCGTCGTGCTTGCCGGTCCCGCCGTCTATCACCACGAGTACCTCGCCCTGCCCTTCAACGTCGCTCTCGGCCTCGCCGCCGGCGTACTCGGCCGCTTCGTCGAGCCGGAAGAGATCTGGTCCTTCACCCCATTCATTGATCTCAGCCTCTACCGCTGGGTGCGCCGCAACCTGCGCCAGCCCCGCGTCGACCGCCAGATCCTCCTGCTCTTCCTCATCGCCGTCATGGAGATGATCCGCGACTGGGTCGCTCACGCCTACCCCCATCGCCTTTTTGCACTGCTCGCCTCGCAGCCCTGGGTCCAGGTCTTCGTCTGGCTCTCCGCGCCCATCGACGTCGGCATCGCCCTCAAGGTCTGGAGCACACTGCGCCTTGAAATGAAGCTCGAAGAACAGAAGCGCCTGCTCCTTGAAGCACGCCTCGACGCCCTTCAGCGCCAGATCAACCCGCACTTCCTCTTCAATACCCTCAACTCCATCGCTTCGCTCGTCCGCGTCAAACCCGAGAAGGCGCGCGAGATGACCGTCAAGCTCGCCAACATCCTCCGCGCCCTGCTCAAGGACCACGACACCTACGTGCCCCTCCGCGACGAGCTCAGCTTCACTGACGACTATCTCGACATCGAAGTCGTCCGCTTTGGAGCTGAAAAATTGAAAGTGGAAAAGCAGATCGATCCCCGCACGCTCGACGTCCTCGTGCCCAGCATCCTGCTCCAGCCGCTCATCGAGAACAGCATCAAGCACGGCCTCGAGCCGCGCCTCAACGGCGGCACCGTCACGCTGCGCAGCCGCCTTGAAGGCAAACGTGTGCTCATTGAAGTCGCCGACGACGGAGTCGGCATGGGCAACCGCCCGGCCTCAGCCCTGCGCCGAACCGGAGCCGGCATCGGCATGAAGAACGTGCAGGAGCGCCTCGAAGTCCTCTACGGAAATCAGGCGCACTTCCAGGTCGTCAGCAACCCCGGCCGCGGCACGCTCGTCTCCATCGAAATCCCCGCCGACCTGCCGGAACCGTCCTGAACTCATTGCCGCACCAGCGCCATGAGCCCCGCCGCGGATGCCCGGTCGTGAATCGAAAGCCTCGCAAGGGGCAGGGGATTTACGGGCCGCGGAAAACTCGCCGGGAAGCCAATTCTTGGAAAGGTTGTGTACGGGCACGACTTTACAGGCCGCGGAAAAACTCATTGCAGCCGCAATTCCCCTGGGCTTTGTAAAAGGGCATGACTTTAGTCAGGCCGATAAAGCCCATCAAATTGACGTCGGGCTTCAGCCCCTGCGAAAGCCAATAGTCGAACTACCCTCGTCCCGGGCCTTTTTCCGCAGCCTCTTTAGCCGTGCCGCAAATGGCTTGGAGAGGCGGCGTAAGGGCGCAAGTTCACCCGTGCCGTAAATGCCACAAAACAACGCCCGGGCTTTAAACGCTGCGGAAAAACTCAATCGATGCACTCGTTTTGAAAGGGCACGGCTTTAGCCGTGCCGCAAATGGCTTGGAGAGGCGGCGTAAGGGCGCAAGTTCACCCGTGCCGTAAATGCCACAAAACAACGCCCGGGCTTTAAACGCCGCGGAAAAACTCAATCGAAGCACTCGTTTTGAAAGGGCACGGCTTTAGCCGTGCCGCAAATGGCCAAGAGTGAATTGGGCTTTAGCCCCTGAGGGATGAATTGCTGCCATGGATTGGCGCAAGCTCGGAGCTCCTGGACAGGTTCTGAGGGATCCTGACGGTGATCGCAAAAAAAATCCTCTCGGATTTGCCGATCATTTCACTCGTTGAGCGCAGAATAATCCCATGCGCACCCTGCGTTCCATTGCAATAGAAGCGGTGACCCTGCCCGAACCAACAGTTTGGGGGTACCCCCCCTGCAATCCCGTGAGACAGTGAAAATGTGAAACTGTGAATCCCGCCCTGCAATTCATTCCAGCAAGGGCTTTACAAGCTGCGGGAAAACTCAACGGGAGCGGCAACAAGTGTCAGGGCACGAGTTGACTCGTGCGGCAAGCGTCTCAAAATCAACGTGGGCTTCAGTATGTTTTTCGTGCCCTTCTTGTATTCTCCAGGGCTCGGCGATGGCTGTACTAAGCCTGAACCTTCTGCGTCACGTGCGCAGCCCTGGACGCCGCAACCGCCGCTGCTTTCGCCGCCGCCAGCTCCGCCGCCGCTCGCGCCTTGGCCTGTGCCGCGGCCCACAGCTCAAACTCCTGCTTCACCGTCACGCCCGGCTTCCGGAACGGCCGTTTTCCGCCCTCGTGCAGAAGCTTCAGGAACGCCTCGTAGTCAGCCGCCGTCGTGGTGGCTACTGGCGCTGCCGTTGCCGCCGGAGCTCTGCCCACCGCCATCGCCGCAACAGCAGCGTTCTGTGCTGCCTCTCTCTTCTTTTCGCCGCTGAACAGCCAGTTCACCTCGAACGGCGCAAGGCCGGGAATGAAGATGCGAATCAGCCCGAAGAAGGGAATCGTATGCCGTCCCATGCCCAGTCCGATGATCAGAGCCAGGCAGGCTGCATGGCTCACAATCGTCTGCCCCACGGGCATTGAAAATCCAGCCTCATGCTCCGCGGTAATCAGCAGAAATCCAAGGAACAGGTGGTAGGTCACCAGCATGGAGACGAAGGTCACCCACGGACCGTCTCCAAAAAAGTGGCCAGCAAGATATCCAATACCGGCGCAAACCAGGAAGATAACTGACTTCATGCGGTCCAACCCTAATCCCTTGCGAAGCTAAAATCTTCCTCGTCTTCGCAGGGCGCGGTAATTTTTTGTTGCCGCGATGATCCCACCGTTGCCTCGCTCCGGTCCATTGCACTTTGGAGTTACAACCGATGGGGGAGGAGCATTTTGCAGGTTATCCGCCGCATGGCGCACAGTAGCGGCATCATCGTCTTTCTTCCAGCGCCAGCACCGCGTAGCTCGTCGCGGCATCGCTCATGAACTTGCCCACGTTCGTTCGCAGGTCCCGGTTCTTGTTGAGTGACCACGCCGGCCAGGCCCCGGTTGTCTTGTCCTGGTTGGCTTGCAGCCACGCAACGCCCATCTCAATGGGCTTCTCGGCCCGCGAGCTCAGCCGCAGCTCGGCCGCCGTCGTTTCTTCAAGCACCAGCACCACCAGCCCCGTCGCATAGCCGTCAGGGCGCGTCTCAAGCGGCGTGCCGTCTACGCGATGCCAGGTACCGAGGTCGGTCAGGCTCCATCCACCTTCAGCGCGCTGGCGGGCATAGAGGTCGTCGAGCAGTTTGGTGCGCTGAGCCGCCGTCATCACGCCGGGAAACCAGTTGGAGGCCCACAGCGCCACCACCTTGTTCAACAGCGGCTGCGCCTCGTAGTGGCTGCTCAGGTAGCCTTCCAGCGCGGCCAGGTTCGCCGCAATCTTCGCATCGTGCCGGTAGTCATCCGGAGCCTTCCCCACCGCCACCGCCATCAGCGCCGCACCATGATACTCACTCTCCGGCGACTCCCACGGCGCGTATTGGAAGTTCTGCCAAACCCACGCCCCCGCAGTCGGACCGCTCGTCGATTGCAGCGCCCACGCATGATCGAACGCCGTCCGCGTCAGCGCGCTCAGGTGCCCCGCGTGTTCGTCGTAGCTCGACAGAATCATCGCGTTCAGCACCGACTCCGCATTGCGCGACTCCACTTCCTTGCCCGCGCCCGCAGTCGCGTCACTGTAGAACGGAGCCATCTCGTCCCACAACTTCACGCGCTTCTCAATGCTCGCCAGCATCGCCGTCTCCGCGGCCGACGGTTCCTGCTCACCCAGTTCGCGTCGCAACTCCGGCCGCGCCAGCCCATACGTCGCCTGCGTGTGGCAGCTTATGCACATCGTGCCGTGGTCCTTCTGCGCGTGGTCCCACCCTTGCCAGTAAAGCTCGCGCGCGTCCAGGTACCGCGCAGCCCCCTGCCGGTCCCATCCCGCCGCCGTTGCCTCGCCCGGTTTGTCCGCCGCTGTCACCGCCCAGCCCGCAGGATGAGCAAACGTCAGGGCCACAATCATCGCCAGCGTGCATGCCGATAGCAGGCAAGCCTGCACGGGTTTGGTCCACAATCGTTTCAACGTCATGCCGGGTCCCTCCATCGAACGATCAGGAAAAGTTTCAGGATAAATGCGCCCGCAGAAGAGTCGCTTTCTAGCCAGCATACCTGAGAATGGCCGCCTCCCGAAGCAGGGAATTTCCGTCGCTCTGTAAAATCAACCCATGCCTGCCCACATCGGAATCGTCGCCTGCTCCGCCGAGGGCGCATCCCTCTGCTACCGCACCATCTGTCTTGAAGGTGCGGCCTTGATGGGCCCCCACAATCACCCGGAAATCTCCATGCACTCCCACCCGCTCGCCGATTACATGCAGTCCATCTACCGCGGCGACTGGCAGGCCGTCGCCCATCTCATGCGCTCCTCCGCCCACAAGCTCGCCGCCATCGGTGCGGACTTCCTCATCTGCCCCGACAACACCATCCACCAGGCCCTCCCCTACGTCCTGCCGCGCTCCCCGCTTCCCTGGCTGCACATCGCGGAAGTCGTCGCCAATGAGGCCTCCGCCCGCGGCTTCCTCCGCCTCGCCATCACCGGAACCCGCTGGCTCGTCGACAGCCAGGTCTATCCGCAGAAACTCTCCGCCCTCGGTCTTGAATACCTCCGCCCCACTCCCGAAGAGCGCGACCAAATCAACCGCATCATCATGGACGAGCTGGTCTACGGCGTCTTTCGCCCCCAGTCCATCGCCGCCTTCCAGCAAATCATCCAGCGCATGAAACAGGAAGGCTGCGACGCCGTCATCCTCGGCTGCACAGAAATCCCCCTCATCCTCTCCGACGCCAACTCCCCCCTCCCCACCCTCGACTCCACCCGCCTCCTCGCCCGCGCCGCCCTCCACCGCGCAGTCGAGTCCCCGCCCGCTTGAAGCGCATCCCAGAGCATGCTCAACTGATGGGACCGTAAACCCCACGAAATGCGCTGCGCGGAAACAAGTTTCCAAATCGTCGACGATCCAACCGCCCCCCCGCGACCCAGCCGAATCAAGGGTCAGAATGTGCTTTGCCCTGATTCGTGCCAGGTGGCGGCTATCGGAACAATCGCGAACCATCAATTGGGCTTGCCCGGAGCGTTGAACGCATGATCACATGATCGATGTTCATGGAAGGTACTCGCATGGCAAAGCTGATCTACATGATGAACACTTCCCTCGATGGCTACACGCAAGACAAGCATGGCCGCTTTGACTGGACCGCTCCCAAAGACGATGAGGTGCACACCTGGGTTTTCGCGCATGTGTCGTCATTCCGCACGTGTCTCTACGGGCGAAGAGTGTACGAGACCATGCTCTACTGGGAGACCGCGCACACGGTTCCCGGTCAACCACAGTTTGTGCTCGACTTTGCGAGGCAGTGGCAGGCAGCGGAGAAAATCGTTTATTCGAAGACCCTCGCCGAACCGCGCAGCGCGTTCACAAGAATCGAGCGCGCTTTCCATCCCGATGCCGTCCGCCGGCTG